>NZ_JADYVF010000003.1:0-894160 GCF_020193625.1 Bradyrhizobium sp. IC3123
GCCGCAGGAAAAGCGCACAGCGTCGCCCTGATCGCTTGCGCCAGGAAGCTCCTTATCTACGCCAACACCGTTGTTGCCCGAGGTACGCCCTGGCGTGAAAATACCGCCGCAACTTAATGGTTGCTACAAGACGAGTGTCGGAATCCGTCTCCGCCAATCGTCCTCCGGACCAAGCGCGACGCACATGGAGCCCCCCATGCCCACCATCACCGCCTTCGAATCCTCCCCCGACCGCGGCAAGGGCCACGCGCGCGACATGCGGGTGCGCTGGGCGCTGGAAGAGGTCGGGCAGCCCTACGACGTCCGCCTCGTCTCGTTCGCCGCGATGAAACAGCCGGCGCATCGCGCGCTGCATCCGTTCGGACAGATCCCGACCTATGAGGATGGCGACCTCGCCCTGTTCGAATCCGGCGCGATCGTGCTCCATATCGCCGAACGCCATGATGGCTTGCTGCCAATGGATGCCAACGCGCGCAGCCGCGCCATCGCATGGATGTTCGCCGCGCTGAGCACAATGGAGCCGCCGATCGTCGAGCTCACCATGGCCATGCTGTTCGAGCGCGACAGGAGCTGGCACGCCGAGCGCCTGCCGAGCTTGCAGGAGCGCGTGCGCATCAGGCTCAGTGAACTGTCCCGCCGCCTTGGCAAAGCCGACTGGCTCGATGGCGCCTTCAGCGCCGGCGATCTCATGATGGTGACGGTGCTGCGGCGGCTGAATACGTCAGGCCTGCTCGATGAATTTCCTGAGATCGCCGCCTATGTCGCCCGCGGCGAGGCGCGGCCGGCATTCAGGCGGGCGTTCGAGGCGCAGCTGGCTGTGTTCACGGCCGCGCCGGGTTCGTAGGCGGGTCAGCCCGCTTCAGCTCAGCTGGGCCAGCTCGCGGGCGAGGTTCGCGCGGGCTTGGCGATCGAAAGTTGCGGCGAAGACCGGGTCGGGAAAGATGACCTCGCGTGCCGCGAAACGGCGCAGCACGCGGGCGCGGCCGGCGCGATAGTCCTCCTCGGCGACATGGCTGAACTCCCGGCGGATCGCGGCGGCATAGGCGTCGTAGCGGGCGGGATCGGCGCCGAGAATGCTGAGGTCGATCGAGATCAGGATCGCCCCGAGACGATCGCCGGGGAGAACGTCGTGCGTTCTAGTCAGACGGATCAGGCGGCCGACCTCCTGGCGAAGCTCGGCGCGAACGTGCTGCTCGGCAAGCTCCGCGCTGCGCTCCTCGTTGTCCGTCCGCGTCGGATCGTAGACCGCATCGTGCCACCAGATCGCTTCCGACAGCGTCTCGCGCTCGGCGGCCGAAAGACCCTCGACGCGCGCGAGCGCCGCCAGGCAATCCTCGATATGCGCGAGATTGTGATAGTGGCGGCCGGGCGCCGCATAGGCAGCGACCAATTCGTCGCGGGTCATGGGCGAAGTCTCACATCGTCGATCTTGTCCTTGTTGATGGCCATCGTGATCTCCCGGACCAGAGGATTGCGGTCATCCTATTGCGCAAAAGGCAATTCGCAAATGGCGCTCTGACGTAGCCCGGATGAGCGCAAGCGATATCCGGGGAGCCCATTCCCGCATGTCGCTGCGCTCATGCGGGCTACGAGGATTGCATCCGTTTCTACTCCCTAGCATGCTGGCCTCCGCCACCCCGGAGGCGCCCGCCCATGCTGACCCTCTACTCCTACCCAGAACTCTTCGGTGTCGCCGACAACAACGGCTACGGCCTCAAGGTCTATGCGTTTCTCAAGCTCGCGGGCGCGCCGTTCGTGCATGAGCACGTCTTCGATGCCTCGGCCGCGCCGCGCGGGCAGCTGCCTTACATCGTTGACGACGGCGAGATCATCGGCGACAGCGAGGCTATCATCGCGCACGCGACTAAGAAATTCCGCCTCACGATCGACGCCGACTTGTCAGCGGAGCAGCGCCGCACCGACCATCTCGTCACGCGCATGCTGGACGATCTCTACTGGGTGATGTCCTATTCGCGCTGGAAGGACGAGCGCTTCTATCCGGCGTTCCGCGACGCCTTCATCGCGCAGCATCCGCAGATCGACCCTACCGGCTTCGAGAAGGCCAAGGCCTACAACGCGCAGCGCTATCACTTCCAGGGCATCGGTCGCTACACGCCCGAGCAGGCCTACGCGCGGGGGCTCGCTGACTTGCAGGTGCTGGCGGACATCGCGCCGGCGCAAGGCTTCGTACACGGCGCGGCGCCGACGAGCGTTGATGCCGGCATCTACGGCTTCATCGCCAACATCTATTACTTTCCGATCCCGACGCCGCTGAAGGCCTTCGTCGATGCGCACGCTAACCTCGTCGCACATTGCGAGCGGGTGCATGCGAGGGTCGAGAAATCGTAGGGTGGGTTAGCTTCGGGCGGCGCGAAGCGCTGTCCGAAGCGTAACCCACCACTGTTCGTCTCCGGAGACGCCAAAGAGGTGGGTTACGCCCCGCGGATTCGCTGCGCGGATCCGCAGGGCTAACCCACCCTACGGCACCGCCTTCTACCGCATCGTGATCGCAAGCCCGCTGAGATCCGCATTCGCCATCAACCCCACCTGCGTGCCCGACAGCTCCAGCACTGCGCCCTTCTGGTTGGTCAGCACGATGGCGCGGGCGCCGGAGCCGACGGCGATGCCGGCACCGGCGGCGCCGTAGACGCCGGCAACGTCGGAGGGACGGTTGATGTTGGAGACGCGGCCGCGCAGCACGGTCTTGGATCCCCCGAACACCAGGCCGTAGTCGAGGCCGCCGGTGGAGAGCCCGTACGAGCGGCCGCGGAAGTTGAGCACGCCCGAGCCGCCGGAGCCGCCGATGATCCAGCCCGCCTTGTAGATCGTCAGCGTCACGAAGCCGCTGTCGGCCTGCGCGGTCGTCGAGAGGCCAGCCAGGGCGACGATGGCGACGCACGCGGCGCGGAGGGTGGATGCGAGCTTCATGGGGGTCTCCGGGGGCTGTTTTTTTAAAGGAGGGTTCGAATCAGACGGAGCGAATGTACCTGATCGATCGGGGCGGCAACATGATCGGCGGGCGTTTCCGCAAGCAAGGCGGCGGCGAGACTCGCGGAAGGTCCTCATGCTCCGTCATTGCGAGCCAACGGGTCCGCGCGAAGCGCGGCCCGATGACAGGCTCCGCGAAGCAATCCAGAATCGCTCCGCGGCGGCAGTCTGGATTGCTTCGTCGCAAGGGCTCCTCGCAATGACGGGTGAATGGCCTGCTCTCTCGCCACGCGCAGGCCGCACGCGGGGAGAGGCGAAGACCACCATCGCCATCGTGCCATAATGCCCCTGTTTTGCCCGACGGAGCAAGCGGATGCTTCGCGTTTGGCGAATTCTGGAAAACATCAATGGTTTCCGTGCGGCGCCTACTGTGCATGGGGTTGTTTTCGCACTTTTGTTTTGAGCATCCCCGCGCCAGCCGCTACGCTCCTGCGTCCGCCCCCGTCCTGAGGTGATCCCATGCCGATCCAGCATTTCGCGCCCCCGCCGCACGTCAAGGCGCCGCCGCTGTCCTTTGCGACGCGGGTTGGCGACCTCCTGTTCGTCTCCGGCATTCCCGGCTTCGATGCCAATGGTGCGCTGCCCGACGGCTTCGAGACGCAGTTCGCCAATGTCGTCGTCAACATCAAGCGCGTGCTGGGCGAGGCCGGCGCCGGCATGCATCTCGTCAAGGTCAACGTGCTCCTGACCCGCGCCTCGGACGTCGCCGCGATGAACGCGCTCTATGCCGGCGCCTTCGGCCCGCCGCCGTACCCGGCGCGCACCACCTGCGTGGTGCAGGCGCTGCCCGATCCGAAGATGCTGATCGAGATCGAGGCTGTCGCTTCGCTGGCCAAGTAGGAGCGGATTAAGCTGCGTGTGACCTATCGGGCACGCGTCCAAACCAAATGCTCATGGCACGGCTGACATGTCCGTGAATGGCGGCTCACCGGCTTGCAAAGGACCTGCTTTTACCGCACGAATTTTTTCGGTCCCATGTCCCACCACCCATGTCCCACCAGGAGATACTTCATGCGTCGCCTTCTCGCGCTCAGTGCCGTTGCCGGCATCGCTAGTTCCGTGTTCGCCGTGCCCGCCTCCGCGAAGGTCGGCTATTACGTGATCCGCTGGGACAACACCGGCATCTGCCAGGTCTGGAACGAGGACCTGCAGTACAAGCCGTTCCAGTTCGGGGTCTCTACCTACAAGGTCGTCAGCAAGCCGTTCCCGACCTTCCAGCAGGCCTCGGACTTGCAGATCAAGATGCGCACCGAGCGGAAGTGCACGCTCTGAGCCGGACGCGAGAGTAGCGCTTGAAGGGCGGGTCGCGCGGGCGATCCGCCCTTTTGCTTTGCGTGGCCTGAGGCGTTTCCCGGCCGCCATCAGACCTGTCCCGCGCACATTCTTTGAACCTCGGCGGCGGGTGGAACTACTCACATCTTGTCCGGGGCGCATGCCAAGCGCGTCCCGCACCACCCCTCCCCGTCATTGTCGGGAGGCGCATCACATCATTCATTTGAGGAGCTGATCATGCGTCGTATTTCCATGCTGTGCGCTGCCGCCGGTCTTGCCATCACCGCGTTCGTCGCCGCGAGCCCGGCCGAAGCCAGCTATCATCTGATCCGCTGGCAGGACACCGGCTTCTGCCAGATCTGGGACGAGAGCATCCCGACCACGCCGTGGCCGGCCGGCTATCACCGCGCCAGCGCCAGCGTGCCGACCTTCGTCGATGCACTCATGGTCAAGGACGCCGCGCTCAAGAGCGGCAGCTGCAAGTGGTAAGATAATCGATCGGCGGACGAAGAACCGGGCAAGGACGAGGGCGTCCTTGCCCGGTTTGCTTTTCGAAGGCCTGAGACGCTCACGCGTCCTTGTACGCGCCGGGATGGATCAGGATGTCGCGCGCGGCGGCGAGGTCGATGAAGGCTTCGGCGCTGCCGCCCTGGTCGGGATGCAGGCCCTTGGCGGCGCGGCGATAGGCCTGGTTGATGTCCTCGCAAGTGAGCTGCACCGCGAGCGGCAGGCCGAGCACCTTGCGCGCGCGGTCCTCGCTGGAGAGCTTCTTCGGCGCGGCGTTACGGCGGCCGAAGCGCGGCGCGGTCAGATCGTGCACGACCTCGAGCACCACACTGATACGGCGCTGGGCCGCCAGCGTCACGCTGTGATCGTCGTTGTCGACGGCCTGGCGCAGCACCGGCAGCGCCTGCTCGGCAGCCTGGCGCAGCGTGACGTCGCTGCTCATCCGCGCGATCTCGGCCACCAGCCGGCCGGCCTCGGCCCAATCCGGCGCTTGCGCGGACCGCAGGCGTTCCAGAGCGAGTTTCCAGGTTTCGAGCCGTTCCATCATGCGCGCAACGTTTAGCAATCAGGATCAGTATGCCAAGGCCGCCGTTTCCGACCCCTTAATTTCGCGTTAGCGTTTCGTGAAACTTCGAAACGAAAACGGGAGGAATATGCCATGGCGCTGCTCGCAAACCACATTGCCGTCGTCACCGGCGCCGGTTCCGGAATCGGCCGGGCGATCGCCGCCGGCTATGCGCGCGAGGGCGCGCAGGTCGTGCTGCTCGACGTCAACGCCGAGACGGCGGCGGAGGCCGCGCAGGAGATCCGGACAGCGGGCGGCAAGGCCGAGAGCTTTGCGCTCGACGTCGTCAGGCGCGAGGATTGCTTCGCGCTCGCCAGGCAGATCGCGGACAAAATCGGGCAGGTCTCGATCCTCGTCAACAATGCCGGCATCACCCGCCGCAACGCCTTCACCGCGGAGACCGAGACGGTGGCGAAGGACTGGAACGACATCATCTCGCTCAACCTCAACGGCGTGTTCAACGTGACGCAGGCGTTCCTCGCGCCCTTGCGCGCCAGCAAAGGCCGCATCGTCAACATCGGCTCGATCCAGTCCTTCGTGCATCTGCGCACGCCGAGCTCGGCGGCCTACACCACCTCGAAACACGGCGTGCTCGGCTTCACCAAGGCGCTCGCGGTCGAGCTCGGCAAGGAAGGCGTGCGCGTCAATGCGATCGGCCCCGGCTTCATCGAGACCAACCTCAACGCCAATGCGCGCGCGACCAATCCGGCGCTGGTGCAGGCTTTCATCGATCACACCCCGCTGGCGCGCACCGGCAAGCCCGAGGACATCGTCGGTCCCGCGGTGTTCCTCGCCTCCGACCTGTCGGCCTATGTCACCGGAACCATCGTGATGGTGGACGGCGGCTATCGCACGGTGTGAGGGATGCGAGGCTCGCACCAATCGCGGCGGCATCTGGGCATTCTCAAGATCAATTCGGTGCAGCCCCTCCAATTAACCTTTCATTAACCAAACCGGACCACCGTAGATTCACGGCTTGGGGGTCGTTGGTTCTCGATCCGCTTCCGACGGTGGAAGCGGGCGTTGATCGGGAGGTGTGTTGATGACCACTGTTCATGTCGCCGCGTCCGGGCCGGACGCACAATTCCTTGCCCCGAACCAGATCGTTCCGCTTCTGATCGGTGCCACCGTCGACGAGGTCGAGCGTGAGCTCGTGATCCAGACGCTGGCGCGCTGTGACGGCAACCGCACGCGCGCCTCGCGCGTGCTCGGCCTTTCCGTACGCACGCTGCGCAACAAGATCAGGCTCTATGCCGCCTCCGGCATCGACGTGCCCGCCTGTCAGGATTAGCGCACGACATCAATCGGCCAGCGACGACGCGCTGCGCAGCCGCGCGATCGATGAGGCGGCCGCTCGCGCCGCCGATTGATGTTGATCAAGCCTGGCACGATGCGCGGGCAGAATTGCTGCTGTCGTCAAACGCCGCTAAGTAGCTTGCTCCAGGTGAAGGGAGCGGTGGCGTGGCAGACGACCAGGGACGACGGCCGGGGCCTCAGGGGCCTCGCGGGCGGCAAGGCGAGCCGGGACGGCCGGGGCCACAGGGGCATCCGGGCCGGCGCGGCCCCGACGGCGCACGCGGCAAGCCCGGGCCGCAGGGCAAGCCGGGCCCGGTCGGAAAGGCCGGGCCGCCCGGCAAGCCCGGTCCGCAAGGCAAACAGGGCGAAGCCGGTCCGCGTGGGCCAGCCGGCGCACCGGGACCTGCCGGGCCGCAGGGACCGGCGGGGCCGCAAGGCCCGCGCGGCGAGCCGGGTCCGCCCGGCCAATTGCCGTCGATCGAGCAGGTGCTGCCCTGGCTCGACCAGCTCTTCGATGCCTGGGACGAACGCCGCCGCCAACGCGAGCGCGAAGCCGCCGAGCGCGAAGCGCTCGAAGCCGCCGTCCAGGAGACCGACGAGGCAATCGTCGATGACGAGGGCGATGACGTCGACGATCACAGGAAGAAAAAGAAAAAGAAGAAGCAGGGCAAGGATAGCCGACGGGTCTAGTCGGGCCGATCCTCGCGCCGCGGCAGCATGCCCATGCGCTCGAATTGCCAGCGCATGGCGCGATACCAGAAATAGCCGACCGCCGCGCCGCACAGGGCGAGGATGATCACGTTCGCGCTCGAGAACGAGCCGCTCCACCACATCATCCACGCGGTCCACAGCAGCGTGAAGACGATGGCACCTGCTTTCAAAGGAAGAAGGGGGTGGCTCATGTCGTGCTCCGGGCGATCAAAACCCCGGCCGCCACCATCGCAAGCCGAGGCAGCAGATACCGTGAGCCAGATCACGGAGCACGCTGCCTGACCTCACGTACCGAAGCGCAGCCGCGAACGCTCTTTCGCCTTCTCCGCCTCAACCTCGCGGTCGCGCGCCGGCGCGTTCGTATGCAGCGAGGTCAGGAGTTTTCGCGCCGCCTCGGAGACCTCGGCCACCGCACGATCGAACGCCGCCTCGTTGGCCTGCGACGGCTTGTTGAAACCCGACAGCTTTCGCACGAATTGCAGCGCGCTGGCGTGGATCTCATCCTCCGTCGCCGGCGGCTCGAAGTTGAACAGCGTCTTGATGTTGCGGCACATGCACTTTCTCCCGGCGTTTTCCTTAAGACGAAGGTCCGAGCCGAAATCCTACATCCGCCTTCTCGCTTCTGCGACCAACTTGGTGGATGCGCATCGCCACAAGCTGATCTCGCAGCGCATCATAAGCGGGGCGCCGGCATCGCATATTATTTGAGCATGCATTGCAGTGACGGCTCAGGCTTAATCCGTGCCAACGATAGGGAAAGACGCGCAGGACAATCGCGCGCCCATGGCACGATACGCGACGAGGAGGATCGCATGCACAGGCTCGCACTGTGCGTTTGGTTGGTTGCGGCGACAGCGCTGGCAAACGTTGCGTTCGCGCGCGACAATGGCCAATACGACCACGTTCCGCCCGACATCCGCGCCTGGTTCAAGAGCGTGATCGCGCCGAACGGGGTTCCCTGCTGCGACATCTCCGATGGCCATCGCACCGAGTATGACGTGCGCAATGGCGCTTATTGGGTGCCGATCGAGGGACAATGGATCGAGGTGCCCGGACGCGCCATCATCCGCGACCAGGGCAATCCGATCGGCCAGGCCGTGGTGTGGTACGTCCACCACCGCGGCTCCATCATCATCAGCTGCTTCGTGCCGGCGGATGCGGTGTAACGCGCCTTGGTGATTTCCATTGGCTGGCTACGGCCCGATCGGGTAGCTTGAAGCCCAGCTGAAGCGGAGGCACGCCGTTGACCGATCTTAGCGCCGAAGACCTCGCCACCATCTATGCCAAGCCGAGCCCGCGCGTGATCGCGAAGGCACGGCCCGCGATCGATGCGCATGCGAAGAAATTCATCGAGATGTCGCCATTCTGCGTGCTCGCGACATCGGGAGCGGACGGCAGCGTCGACGCTTCGCCGCGCGGCGGCGGCATCGGCTTCGTCCGCGTCGCCGGCCCCAACCAGCTGCTGATGCCCGACCGCTCCGGCAACAACCGCATCGACAGTTTCCGCAACGTCGTCGAAGGCTCAGGCTTCGTGCATTTGCTGTTCTTCGTGCCGGGCATCGAGGAGACGCTGCGCGTCGGCGGCCGCGGCACGCTGTCGGCCGACCCGGATCTGCTCGCCTCGATGGTGGAATTCGGCAAGCCGCCGCGCGCGGTGCTGAACGTCGCGGTCAGCGAGGTCTATTTCCATTGCGGCAAGGCGCTGATGCGCTCGAAGCTGTGGGGGTCGGAGAAGGTGCAGCGCTCGGTGATGCCGAGCATCGTCACGGTCATTCACGAGCAGACCGGCCTCGGCGAACCGGCGAGCCAGGAGGCCGTGGAAGAGCTCTACAAGACGCAGCTGTAGCCAAGAGCGTTCCGCAAAACGAAGCGTCGTGCGGCAACACGTGGATGGCCGGGGTCAAGCCCGGCCATGACGATGGAGGGAGCCAGGCCCGAGTTTAGTGCCCCTCGCCCTCGAGCCCGCCGACATGCTTCTGGGTGTAGAGCTCAAGGCCGATGCGGCCGATCAGATCGAGCTGGGTCTCGAGGAAGTCGATGTGGTGCTCCTCGTCGCTCATCAGCTTCTCGAACAGGTCGCGTGTGACATAGTCCTTGGCGCTGTGACAGTAGGTCGCCGCTTCCTGATAGAGCGCCCGCGCGCTCATCTCGGCGGCGAGATCGCACTCGATGATCTCCTTGACGTTCTGGCCGATGCGCAGGGGATCGAGCACCTGCATGTTCGGAAAGCCGTCGAAGAACAGGATCCGCTCGGTGAGCTTGTCGGCGTGCTCCATCTCCTCGATGGATTCCTTGCGCCAGACCTTGGCCATGTCCAGCAGGCCCCAATTGTCGAGGAAGCGGTAATGCAGCCAGTACTGATTGATCGCAGTCAGCTCATGACGCAGCGCCTTGTTGAGATAGTCGATGACTTTTGCGTCGCCCTGCATGGTTCACTCCAGCTCTTGCAGTCCAAATCGGTCCCAAACCGAGTTTAGAACGCTTCTAAATCACTTTGCGAGCGAGAGCAACCGGCTACGGGAACCCAGCCGGGGAAAAGCTCAGCCGGAGTTGCGGAAGTTTTCAACAGGCCGCGAGGGCGAACTCGGCGGGTTCGGCGGTCTCGTCGTTGGCGGCCACGGTGTGGCTATGCGGGCAGCCGGCGCAGCAGGACTGCGCACAGGGGCCGAGCGCTTCGTCGATGATACTCTTGATCGTCCGGGCGCAGCGCCCGCATTCGGCGCTGCAGCCGAGACAGCCATAGACCTGCTTGGCATGCCGCACGGCGTCGTCGGACTCGGCGACGGCGGCGCGGATATCATCATCGCTCAGCACATTACAGGAACAAACGATCATGGAAGCGGCAGGCCCTTCGGTGATGCGCCATCATCGATATTTAACAGGCCGGCCGGATGCAAAAGGAAAAACAGGTATTTGAAGCTATTCCAAACTGGCCTGATCAAAGCCTAGAACGGCTCTAAATCAAGCTCTTGCGCTGGATCAAGATTGTAGCCCACTAGTCGCCGCCACCGCCGCCTCCTCCTCCGCCGTCGCCACCGCCTCCGCAGTCGCCGCCGCTACTGCTGCTATCGCTGCTGGAACAGCTTGCGCCGTCGCCAGAGCTCCCCGAACTGCCGCCGGAAAACCAGCTTCCCAGCGAGAAGCCGTCATTCGTCCCGGAATAGGTGCTCTCCCCGCTACTCCCTCCGTGGCTGCCGGCGGTAGCGCGGGAGCGCCGTGCGCGGTTCTGGAGATGTGCGATCCAGCCGTAGCCGACCGCGAAAACGATCCCGGCCGCAATCAAAGCATTAATCATCGCGTTGCCCATCATCGTCTCCCGGTGGGACCCATACCAATTGGTCGTCTCCGGCAAAGGTGCCGTTCATTGATCATTCAAGCGGAATATGGAACCTTGCGGCCCAAAGGTTCCCGCGTGTTCGTCTGAAAGGTCAAGCAATGAAGAAGTCGCTCCTGGCGGTCGCTGCCGTCGCCATTCTGGCCCTGACGGCCGGAACACCGGCCCATGCCCAGCGCGGTGTCGCGGCAGGCGTGGCCGCCGGGATCATCGGCGGCGCCATTGTCGGCGGCGCGCTGGCTTCTCCGTATTATTACGGGCCTAGCTATGGCTACTATGGGCCGGGCTACTACCCGCCGCGCTACTACGCCCCGGGTCCAGGCTATGTTGCCGACGACTATTACGGCGGCTGCGTCTGGCAGAAGCAGCGCTTCTGGGATGGCTATGCCTGGCGCGTCCGTCGCGTCCGAGTCTGCGGCTGAGGCGCGCCAAGCCGGTTCACTACGGATGCGCCGTTCATCTCAGGGCCTGAAAAAGACCGCTTTTTCTCGTCACAGCTCCGTGTGCGTTTACCGTGGATTGACCATTTGCGCGCTTCCTAGCTGCAAGGCCAATTCCATCAGAGTGTGCGTGAACCTTTGAAACCCGGGCGCCTCTAACAGGAGGAACCCATCTCCCAGGAGAGCCAAGAGCATGAACAAGACTTTAGTTGCCGCGCTCACGGTCGCGACGGTCGCCGGTTCGCTGGTGACCGCCGCTCCGTCCGCGAAGGCCCATGACGGCGTCGGCGCCGGTATCGCAGCCGGCCTGATCGGTGGCGCCATCGTCGGCGGCGCCATCGCCTCCAGCCGTCCCGCCTATGGCGGCCCCGTTTACATCGCCGAGCCCCCGCCGCCCGCGCCCTGCTACTGGCGCCGCGAGCGCTATTGGGACGGCTACGGCTGGGTCAGCCGTCCGGTTCGCGTTTGCTACTGATCTGATTGCCTGGCGCATGCGCGCCGCGATCGGAAAGCCCGGCCGAGAGCATTGGCCGGGCTTTTTGTTTGCGCACGCTAAAGCGCGATGCGGTTAGGATGAAGCGTCATCGCGCTTTAGGTTATTGTTTGAGCATGATCTTTTCGGAAAACCGCTTCACACTTTTCCGGATCATGCTCTATCGCGCCGCCTGGATCGAACGCAGCACCTCTTCGCTCGGCCAGCAATCGACCTTGAGGCCCGCCGACTTCTGATAGGCGCCAAGCGCCGCACGGGTCTGCATGCCGGCCTTGCCGTCGATCTTGTCCTTGTAGAGCCCGATCCGCGTCAGCTCGCGCTGCATGGTCTCGACGTCCTTGGTGCGCAATTGCTTCGAGGCGGACCAGGGCGTTGCGAACGGCAGCGGGCTCGTCATGCGGTCGCTGAGATGGCCGACGAACAGCACGTAGAGATCGGAGAAATTGTATTCCTTGATGACGAAGTAATTCTTCGTGGTCAGGAATGACGGGCCGTAGATGCCTTCGGGCTGGAGCAGCGAGGCCGGCTGCGCCTGCTCGGCGGCGCTGAGCTTTTGGCCGCGTACCGGGACAAAACCCTCGCGCAGCCATTGGCCGATCGGCTTCGTCACCTCCGGCACGCCCGTCGTGCAATCGACCTTCGCCGGCGCCTGCACCTCGTAAGCCCAGCGCACGCCGCTCTGCCAGCCCTTGTTGACGAGCTGCTGCGCAGCCGAGGCCAGCGCATCCGGCACCGAGTGCCAGATGTCGATGCGGCCGTCGCCGTCGAAATCGACGCCATGCTTGTAATATTCGGACGGCAGGAACTGGGTGAGGCCGGTCGCGCCGGCCCAGGACGAGCGCATGTCCTTGCGCGTGACGACGCCTTCATCGAGGATCTTGAGCGCGGCAATGAACTCGTTGCGATACTGATCCTTTCGGCGTCCGACATAGGCCTGCGTCGCCAGTACGCGCACCAGATCGTAGGGCAACGTGTGCCGGCCATAGTCTGTCTCGCGGCCCCAGATGGCGAGCATGACGGTCGCCGGCACCCCGGACTTCTTCTCGATCTCGTTCAGCGAGGTACGATGCTTTTGGAGCAGCCGCTGCCCCTCGCCTGCAAGCCGCGCGATCGAGGCTTCCTTGACGTAGTCGGCCGGCACCTGCACGAACTCGGCCTGCGACGGCGCACCCGTTGCCGGCCGCCCGGGCAAGAGCAGATCGGGCAGCTTGTAATCGGGCTCCAGCCCGCGCGTTTGCGCATCGAACGTTGCGCGCGAAACGCCGGCCTGTTGGGCCTCCGGCCACAACGAGGCGATGAACTGGGTGAAAGCGGCGTCGGCAGCACGGACGGGCGACCAGCTGCAGGCGATGACGATCCCCGCAGCGATGAGCGCCCGTCGCATCATGCCGCCATCACCGCGTCAGCTTCTTGTACTTCACGCGGTGCGGGATGATGCTGTCCTGGCCGAGCCGGCGCATCTTGTCCTTCTCGTAGTCCTGGAAATTGCCTTCGAACCATTCGACGTGGCTATCGCCCTCGAAGGCGAGGATGTGCGTCGCGATGCGGTCGAGGAACCAGCGATCGTGGCTGATGATGACCGCGCAGCCGGCAAAATCCTCCAGCGCCTCTTCGAGCGCGCGCAGCGTATCGACGTCGAGGTCGTTGGTCGGCTCGTCGAGCAGCAGGACGTTGGCGCCGGACTTCAGCATTTTCGCCAGATGCACGCGGTTGCGTTCACCGCCCGAGAGCGCGCCGACCTTCTTCTGCTGGTCCGCGCCCTTGAAGTTGAACGACGAGCAATAGCCGCGCGAGTTGACTTCCTTCTTGCCGAGCAGGATCAGTTCGTTGCCGCCAGAGATCTCCTCCCACACGGTCTTCTTGCCGTCGAGCGCGTCGCGCGACTGGTCGACGTAACCGAGATGCACGGTCTCGCCGACCGTGATCGTGCCGGAGTCCGGCTTCTCCTGAGCGGTGATCATTCTGAACAACGTGGTCTTGCCGGCGCCGTTGGGACCGATCACGCCGACGATGCCGCCGGGCGGCAGCTTGAAGGTGAGATCATCGATCAGGAGACGATCGCCAAAGCCTTTGCTGAGCCCCTCGAAATCGACCACGTTGGCGCCGAGCCGCTCGGCCACCGGGATGATGATCTGCGCGGTCTGGGTCTGCTTCTCGCTCGCCTTCTTGAGCAGCTCCTCATAGCGCTGATAGCGCGCCTTCGACTTGGCCTGGCGTGCCTTGGGCGAGGACGCCACCCATTCCTGCTCGCGCGCGAGCGTCTTCTGGTGCGCCGCATCCTCGCGGCCCTCCTGCTCCAGACGCTTCTGCTTCTGCACCAGCCAGGACGAGTAATTGCCCTCGTACGGGATGCCGCGGCCGCGATCGAGCTCGAGGATCCAGCCCGTGACGTTGTCGAGGAAGTAGCGGTCGTGGGTGACGATCAGGATCGCACCGGGATAGTTGCGCAAATGGCCTTCCAGCCACGACACGGATTCCGCGTCGAGATGGTTGGTCGGCTCGTCCAGCAGCAAGAGCTCGGGCTGGTCGAGCAGCAGGCGGCACAGCGCGACGCGGCGGCGCTCACCGCCCGAGAGTTTCGTCACGTCGGCATCGTCGGGCGGACAGCGCAACGCGTCCATGGCCTGGTCGACCTTGCTGTCGAGATCCCACAGGCCCTGGGCCTCGATCTCGTCCTGCAGCTTGGTCATCTCGTCGGCGGTCTCGTCGGAATAATTGACCGCGAGCTCGTTGTAACGGTCCAGGATCGCCTTCTGCTTGGCGACGCCCTGCATGACGTTTTCGCGCACGGTCAGCTTGGAATCGAGCTGCGGCTCCTGCTCGAGATAGCCGACGCGGGCGCCCTCGGCGACCCAGGCCTCGCCGGTGTATTCCTTGTCGAGACCGGCCATGATCTTGAGCAGGGTCGACTTACCCGAGCCGTTGACGCCGAGCACGCCGATCTTGGCGTCCGGGTAGAAGCTCAGATGGATGTTATCGAGCACCTTCCGGGTCGGGTAGCTCTTGGTCAGGCCCTGCATGAAATAGATGAACTGGCGCGCCATCGGTCCCGTGAAACCTTCGATTTGAGGAAATTTGCTTCGCCAGCGATGTAGCGATCCCGCCCCCAAAGGGCAATGTTTTCCGTCCGTTCACCACGGATGAATACGGTCAGGAAACCATCCGGCCACCGATCCGGACAATTGAAACCATCTTTTAATAAATCAGGCCAAAGCTCGGTTTCGCGCGGAAACAGCGCCACCCGCTCAGAACGAACGGGGAGCACAGCGAGGCCGCATCATGGCTCTGATCGAGACCAATTCGCTTCCCATTCCGGCAGGAGCCGGGCGCACTTTCGGGTTCGCCTCGGAGATCAAGGCCTTCTGGAAGCGCTTCTTCGTCACCGCCTTCAATCCCTACCGGCCCGAACTGCATTACATGCGCGGCCCCGGCCCCGCCTGGCGCGCCAAGCACGGCATGGATGCACCGTTCCGCCTGAAGCCCCGCGACGTCTGAGCGACGATCCCTATCGGACTTTTGAAGACGCAGGCTGCTTGCGCGCCGGCGCGATTGCGCGCAAACCATGGCCAGGTTCCGATGACGGCGCCCGCCTGGCGCCTTCACCTCTCGCCATGGATGAACGCTGATGAGCCGGCTGCGCTGCGCAATCCTCGACGACTATTTCAATCTCGCCCTCGACGTCGCCGATTGGCCGAAATTGTCGGATCGCGTCGACGTCACCGTGTTCAGCCATCCCTTCGCCTCCGAGCAGGCCGCAGCCAGTGCGCTCACCGACTTCGAAATCATCTGCGCGATGCGCGAGCGCACGGCGTTTCCCAAGAGCCTGTTCGATCGCCTGCCGAAGCTTAAGCTGCTGCTGACCTCGGGCATGCGCAACGCTGCGATCGACATCGAGGCCGCGAAAGCGCGCGGCATCGCCATCGGCGGCACGCAATATTCCCGCGATCCGACGGCGCCGCTCACGATGGGCCTGATCCTGGAATTGACCCGCGGCATCGGCCGAGAGAACGCGCGCATGCATGCGGGCGAGTCCTGGCAGACATTTGCCGGAGTCGAGATCGAAGGGCTGACGCTCGGCGTCGTCGGGCTCGGCAAGCTCGGCAGCAAGATGGCGGGCATTGCGAAGGCGTTCGGCATGAACGTGATCGCCTGGAGCCCGAACCTGACGCCGGAAAAGTGCGCTTCTGTTGGCGTCGGCTACGCCTCCAAGGAGGAGCTGTTCGCCAAGGCCGACATCGTCACCATCCACGTGGTGCTGAGCGAGCGCTCGCGTGGCCTCGTCAGCCGCGCGGATCTTGCGCGGATGAAACCGACGGCCTTCCTGGTCAACACCGCGCGCGGGCCGATCGTGGATGAGCAGGCGCTGCTGGACGCCTTGCAGCAGCGCAAGATCGCAGGTGCAGGATTGGACGTGTTCTCGGTCGAGCCGCTGCCGGTCGACCATCCCTTCCGCAAGCTCGACAATCTCGTGCTGACGCCGCATCTGGGCTACGCCACCACGGATGGTCTGCGCATCCATTACGGCCAGATGGTCGAGGCGATCGACGCCTTCACCAAAGGCGGCGAGCTGCCGCGGAAGCTGGCCTGAAACGAAAAGGGCGTGCCGACGGCACGCCCTTCGCAATCTCATCGAGTTGAGGCCCTCAGCGCACGGTGACCGGCGCGGGCAGCGGCGGCACAACGGTGGGCTGCGTCCCCGGGACCGGGCCCGCCTGGGCGGACATCGGAGCCGGCCCGGCAGCGCTCTGCGTCGGCGCAGCGGAGGCCGTCGCCGTTCCCGGCGGCGGACCACCCGGCATCACGACAACGCGGGTGCCGACCTTGACGCGCTCGAACAGGTCGGAGACGTCCTCGTTCAGCATGCCGATGCAGCCGGAGGAGACGAACTTGCCGATCGTCGAGGGCTGGTTGGTGCCGTGGATGCGGTAGACGGTCGAACCTAGATACATCGCGCGGGCGCCGAGCGGATTACCCGGGCCGCCGGCCATGAAGCGCGGCAGATAGGGCTGACGCTCGATCATCTCGGTCGGCGGATGCCAATCCGGCCACTCGGCCTTGCGGGTGATCTTCTGCACGCCCGTCCAGGTGAAGCCGTCGCGGCCGACTCGGACGCCGTAGCGGATCGCACGGCCGCCTCCGAGCACGTAATAGAGGTAGGTGTTGGGCGTATCGACCACGAGCGTGCCGGCCGGCTCCTTGGTCTGGAACGCGACCTCCTGACGGCGCAGGTTCGGCGGCAGCTGCACCGGCGCGGCATCGGGCTGCTCCTCGGGCGGCAGCGCGGCCAGGGTCACCGGGCGGCCATCCGTGCCCACGGGCGGCTGTCCGGCCTGGACCGTCCCAGTCGCGGAGGGACCGCCCACAGACTCGGGCGGACGCAGGCCATCGTTGGCGGGCGATTGCTGAGGCGGACGGTCGGCGTAGATCACCGCCGGCGGACCGGCGGGGCGGCCGTAGCGGGGATCGTCGGGCGACATCACGGGGCCCTGCGGCGCGGCCGAATAGACCGGCGGGGCGCCAGCCGGGCGCCCATAGCGCGGATCATCCGGCGACATCACCGGACCTTGGGGTGGGGCGGCCGAATAGACCGGAGGCGCGCCCATCGGACGACCGTAGCGCGGATCGTCGGCCGGACCGGGCGGGGGCAGCGAGGCATGCGGCATCGCGTCGTCGTCTTCATCCAGCGCGTCGAAATTCGGCATGCGGTCACCGGGCCGATATTCGGCAGGCGCGCCATAGCTTGGTACCTGCTGGATCGGATAGCTCTGAGCCTGAGCGAGCGAGGTTCCCGCCGCAGCGACTGTTGCGGCAGCGCATATCGTCAGAAAGTGTTTGATCATCATCGCTCTTGTATAGTCCCCAAGCCCGACCGGACCGTTAACGGCCAGATGACGGAAGATAGCGGCACATTCAAGACATATCAGGCTTATTTGCGCCGGACTTGCCGATTTGTGATCCGCAAGACTACCGTTGCCCCGTTGCATCACGGGGCTGAAATCGTATCGCGCCTTCGATTGGCGCGATGGTCGGCCGCGATTTTAACGGAACGATGCGGAGACGTTGCGATATGGTCGAATCAGCCTGATTCGCCACCTTTTTGAGCTCCGATCCCGCGTGGCGAACGCGGCAAGCAGTACCGTCACCGCGTTCAGATGGCTCTTGAGCCCCGGCTACTTCCGCCGCCGGGGCGGAAATTCGCAATCGCTCAATGCTTCCCGGCTTTCGCTTCCTGTTTGCCGCGATCCTGCTGTCAACCTCCATCCTGGTGTTCGGCCTAGGGGCCGCCGCTCTGCTCCGGGCGACCCATCAGCAATATGTCAACAACCCCGGCTGGCGGAACGGGCCGCAGGAGCAAATGTTTGCGCAGGCGCCCGAGCCGGCCCAGCCGGTGCTCGCGGTGCTGCGGACCGAGCCGGAGCCACCTGCCGAGACCACGCCATCGCTGCGCGACCAGGTGCCGACCATCGCTCTGCCCCTGAGCGAGCCCGAACAGGTTGCTGCACTGACGACCGAGACCGACGTCCAGCCCGAGGCCGCCGCGCCCCTGGCTGAAGTGCCGGCCATCGAAGCAGCCAAGCCCGAACCGACCGTGACGGCCGCAGCGCCGGCTTCCATCGATACGCTGACCCCCGCCGACACCACGGCCGGGATTCCCGAGGCCCAGCCTGCCGCAATCGCCAGCGAGCCGGAACCAGCTGACCCGGCCCTCGCCGCCGCGGCGCTCGATGTCGCCTCCGCAAGGCTCGCTGCGCTGAACGCCGCCACAGCGGCGACGGACGCGCCGGCGAAGGTCAAGGCCGAGAGCAGCAAGGCCGAGAGCACCAAGTCGGACAGCAAGGCGACCAAGCGCAAGGCGAAAGCCAAGAAGCGAGCCCGCGTGGTGCGGCGCCCACCGCCTCAGCAGTTGCAGCAGCAGCTCGATCCGTTCGGTCAGCAGCAGCCGGCCTTCGCGACAACGACGACCGCACGCACGCGGTGATCTTACTTCTTCACCTCTCCCCGCTTGCGGGGAGAGGTCGGAATACGCGCGTCGCGCGGATTCCGGGTGAGGGGGTACAGGTCCGTCGATAGTCTCATCGTGTGGAGAGAGGCCCCTCACCCCAACCCTCTCCCCGTAAGAACGGGGCGAGGGAGCGTACCGTCATCGTGGCTGCAACCTCAAGCCGGGCCGGTCGCGATGGCCGGGCCGCCGGCCTGGCCCCATTCCGACCACGAGCCGTCATAGAGCGCGGTGTCGGTGATGCCGAGGCGGTAGAGCGCGAGCGTCAGCACGCCGGCCGAGACGCCGGAGCCGCAGCTCGTCACGATCGGCGCATCCAGCTCGACGCCGGCATTGGTGAAGGCGGCGCGGAGCTCGTCGAGCGGCTTCATCTCGCCGGTCGCGGCGTCGAACAGCAGATTGTAGGGCACGTTGCGGGCGCCGGGGATGTGACCGGAGCGGATGCCCGGGCGCGGCTCGGGCGCGCGGCCTTCGAAGCGATCGGCGGCGCGCGCGTCGATCACCTGCTCGTTGCGGCTTTCGACATTGGCGATCAGTTGCTGCATGCTGCGCACGCGGTTTGCGTCATAGCTCGCCGTGAAGGTCGTCGGCTTCGGCTTGACCTCGCCGCTCTCGGTCGCGCGTCCCTCAGTGCGCCACTTCTTCAGACCGCCATTGAGAATGCGCACGTTGCTGTGGCCATAGGACAGGAACATCCACCACGCACGCGGCGCCGCGACCCAGCCGCCGGCATCATAGAGCACGACGGTGTCCGCGTTGGAGATGCCGAGATTGCCGACGTCGCGGCCGAACTGCTCGGCGCTCGGAAACATGTGCGGCAGCGGGTTGGAATGATCCGACACCGCATCGACGTCGAAGAACACGGCGCCCGGCAGATGCGCGGCGAGATAGTCGTCCTTCGGCAGCGGCAGCACGCCCGGCAGCTTGAAGCTGGCGTCGAGGATCTTGACGTTGGCATCGCCGATGTGAGCGGCGAGCCATTCGGTGGAGACGAGGGGGTCGGTGGCGGTGGTCATTGAAGCATTCTCCGTTGGTCATTCCGGGGCGTGCGAAGCACGAGCCCGGAATCCATCGTGCCTCAGACTCTGTGGATCAATGGATTCCGGGCTCACGCTTCGCGTGCCCCGGAATGACGGGTGGAGAGGGCAAGGCCCTCACCCCTTCTTCTTCGGCTCCCACTTCTCCGTGGGCCCGCCGGCATCGCGCCAGGCGGCGTAGCCGCCGGCGATATGGGCGACGGGCTTGAGGCCCATGTCCTGCGCGGTCTTGGCCGCGAGCGCAGAGCGTAAGCCCCCCGCGCAGTGGAACACGAACTTCTTGTCTTCCTGGAAGATCGGTTTTGCGTACGGGCTCTGCGGGTCGATCCAAAATTCGAGCATGCCGCGGGTGCAGGCGAAGGCGCCGGGGATGCGGCCGTCGCGCTCGATCTCGCGGGGATCGCGGATGTCGACGATGACGACGTCGCCGTTCTTGGAGATCTCGATCGCGTCCTTGGCGGTGAGCGTCTCGATCTCGGCATTGGCCTCGTCGATCAGCGCCTTGATGCCGCGGGTGATGGTCTGGGGCACGTGCTTCTCCCTCTTGTTGTCATTCCGGGGCGCGCGTAGCGCGAGCCCGGAATCTATTCCTCTACATGCACTGCGGCCCGATGGATTCCGGGTTCGCCCTTCGGGCGCCCCGGAATGACGACGGGAGGCATCAATGCGTCAATTCCTTCATCGCAGCTTCCAGCCCCTCGATCGTGATCGGATACATACGATTGGCGAAGATGCGCTTGATGATGGTGGTGGATTCCGAATAGTCCCAGTGCTTCTGCTGCACCGGGTTCAGCCACACCGTATGCGGATAGGTGCGGATGATGCGGTCGAGCCAGACCGAGCCGGGCTCCTCGTTGACATGCTCCACCGAGCCGCCGGGCACCATGATCTCGTAAGGCGACATCGAGGCATCGCCGACGAACACGACCTTGTAGTCGTGCGGGTATTTGTGCAGCACGTCCCAGGTCGGCGTGCGGTCGGTGAAGCGGCGCTTGTTCTGCTTCCACACGCCTTCATAGAGGCAATTGTGGAAGTAGAAATACTCCATGTGCTTGAACTCGCTCTTCGCCGCCGAGAACAGCTCCTCGACCTGCTCAATATGCGCATCCATCGAGCCGCCAATGTCGAAGAACACCAAGAGCTTCACTGCATTGCGCCGCTCGGGGCGCATGTGCACGTCGAGATAGCCGTGATTGGCGGTCTCGCGGATGGTGGTGTCGAGATCGAGCTCGTCGGGCGCGCCGGTGCGCGCGAATTTGCGCAGGCGGCGCAGCGCCACCTTGATGTTGCGGATGCCGAGCTCGACATTGCCGTCGAGATCCTTGAACTCGCGCTTGTCCCACACCTTCACGGCGCGGTTGTTGCGGTTCTTCTCCTGGCCGATGCGCACGCCCTCGGGATTGTAGCCGTGCGCGCCGAACGGGGAGGTGCCGGCGGTGCCGATCCATTTGGAGCCGCCCTGGTGACGGCCCTTCTGCTCCTCGAGCCGCTTCTTCAGGGTCTCCATGAGCTTGTCCCAGCCCATGGCCTCGATCTGCTTCTTCTCTTCTTCCGTCAGATACTTCTCGGCGAGCTTCTTCAGCCACTCCTCGGGGATCTCCGCCTTGTCCATGGCCTCGAGCAGGCTTTCCAGCCCCTTGAACACCGTGCCGAAGACGCGATCGAACTTGTCGAGGTTGCGCTCGTCCTTCACCAGCGAGGCGCGCGACAGGTAATAGAAATTCTCGACCGTATAGTCCGCAAGGTCAGCGTCGAGCGCCTCCATCAGCGTGAGGTATTCGCGCAGCGTCACGGGGACCTGCGCATCGCGCAGAGAGGTGAAGAATTGCAGGAACATGGGTAACAGATTGCCCGTCGGGTGGCGAACGTCAAGGGGCGCAGACCGTCGCGGGACGCTGGACCGGCAGGCTTTTTGCTCTAGAATTGGCGACAATGAGGGGTTGTTTGGGGGACGTTTGCAATGGGAATTCTCGCAGCGCTGATCATCGGTGCCATCGCCGGCTGGCTTGCGGGCAAGATTGTCCATGGGGCGGGATTTGGGCTGATCGGCAACATCGTCGTCGGCATCATCGGCGCGCTGGTGGCGAGCTGGGTTCTGCCACAGCTGCACATCCAGCTGGCAACGGGCACAATCGGCGCCATCGTCGATGCCACGATCGGCGCGGTGATTGTGCTCGTCATCCTTTCGCTGATAAAACGGGTCTGAAAGCCTGACCGAACCAGGAACGGCCGCCTCGAGCGGCCGTTCGCTTGTCGTGACCAGGGCATGAAATTGGCGATGCCCGGCGACGACGACCAACAAGGACGAGCAATGAAGTTTACCGGCACCAAGGACTATGTTGCGACCGACGATCTCAAGGTCGCCGTGAATGCGTCGATCGTGCTCGAGCGTCCGCTCCTGGTGAAGGGCGAGCCCGGCACCGGCAAGACGGTGCTGGCGGAGGAAGTGGCGAAGGCGCTGAACGCGCCGCTTCTGACCTGGCACATCAAGTCCACCACCAAGGCGCAGCAGGGCCTCTACGAATACGACGCGGTGTCGCGCCTGCGCGACAGCCAGCTCGGCGATGCGCGCGTATCCGACATCCGGAACTACATCAAGCGCGGCAAGCTGTGGGACGCCTTCACCAGCGAGCAGCGCCCGGTGCTCCTGATCGACGAGATCGACAAGGCCGACATCGAATTCCCCAACGATCTGCTGCTCGAGCTCGACCGCATGGAATTCCATGTCTACGAGACCGGCGAGACGATCAAGGCGAAGCAGCGCCCGATCATGATGATCACCTCCAACAACGAGAAGGAGCTGCCCGACGCGTTCCTGCGCCGCTGCTTCTTCCACTACATCAAGTTCCCCGACGCCGACACGATGGGCCGCATCATCGACGTGCACTTCCCCGGCATCAAGAAGCGCCTGGTCGAGGAAGCGCTGCGCATCTTCTTTGAGGTGCGCGAGGTCCCGGGCCTGAAGAAGAAGCCGTCGACCTCGGAGCTGCTCGACTGGCTCAAGCTGCTGCTCAACGAGGACATGAGCGCCGAGCAGCTGCGCGAACGCGACCCGCGCAAGCTGATTCCACCGCTGCACGGCGCGCTGCTCAAGAACGAGCAGGACGTGCATCTGTTCGAGCGGCTGGCGTTTTTGAGCCGACGGGAAGTGTAGGCTGGGGCTCACTCACGATAACGCTCCGCTGTCGCTCAAAACATTGGTGTCATTCCCCGCGAAGGCGGGGAATCCAGTACGCCGCAGCCTTTCGATTCCATCCCAGCCGCCTCTGGAATACTGGATCGCCCGGTCAAGCCGGGCGATGACAGTGAGAATGTGGCACGCACCTGCTTCCACATCGTCATTGCGAGCGCAGCGAAGCAACCAGAATCCCTCCGCGGAAACAGTCTGGATTGCTTCGCTGCGCTCGCAATGACGGAGCAAGGAGCAACGGCGTCGTTCTCCGCTGGCAATTCAATTTGCAGACACACCTTCGCAGCCTCGCGGCTCATCTCGCCCGAGCTTTGCTTCATTCCGTCGCCCCAAAAGAAAGAGGGCGCAGGGAAGACCGGGTGCCGACGGGCACCCGCGGTCCGCTGCGCGAAAAGCACACGCAGAGAAACCGCACAGCAGCATACAGGTGTCGCCGATCACTCGGCCTTCCCTGCGCGATGGTCGGACGGCTTATGCCGTGCTCTCCCGGGAGCCGAATTCCTTCTGGCCTCCCTCGCCCCGCGAATTGACGATGCCGTCCGCCCGGTTGGGCTCGCGCGCATCTCCGCGGCCAGCTTGACCGTAGCAACGACGGCCAGGACCACACGGTTTTGCCGTACGCAGCTCATCCGGCTTCGCCAAGAGGCTTCGCCGGACTTCAGCGCCGTTCGTCTGCACGCGGCCTCGGGCTCACAGGGACTACCCGCCCTGCCCGCACCCATCGTGCCGACGCTGCCGCGTCCACCGCAACCCGGCCCGCGTTTCGAACGACTCGCGAACCGCCCCTCTTTCGTGAGCCGGGCTGGTTCGATCTATGCCGCAATTCCGAATTTCGGTAAAGCGGAATATTTTATGGAGAGGGGTTGACGGGGTGACGGGGTGTTTTGCCCGACGGGCTACGGGCCGTGAAGCGTCGCCGCCCACTCCAGCGCCGGCAGCACCGTGCCTACGAGCAGACCATATGAGAAGGCCTTTTGAACTGGTGTGGGCCGAGGAAACCATCCTATTCCGCCCATGAAGTACATTATCGCCCAGAGGCCGGCAAGGAGGGTCCAATCGCGCCAGCCCACGCGGAGCAGCAGACCGAGCGGAATAGCGGTGCAGAGAAAGACGATGCCGCAGATGGCAATCTGGCCAACGGATTGCCGCTCAGCGCCGGATTGGGGCATTTGGCGTTTTGCCTATCGGTGAAGCGCGTAGGGCGGATTGGCCGAAGGCGTAACCGCCACGGCTCGTTTTCACATCGAAAGAAACGGTGGGTTACGCCTACGGCCGCGCTTCGCGCCGCCGCTGGCTAACCCACCCTACGAAGATATCACGCCACCGCTGCGTCCGGAATCCTTGCGGCTTCCAGCGGCTGCTTGCCGCGGATGAGGTCGGAGGCGCGGTCGGCGATCATCATCGTCGACGCATTCAAATTCGCCGAGATCATGCGCGGCATCACGGAGGCGTCAATGACGCGGAGGCCTTCGAGGCCGTGGACGCGGAGGTGGTCGTCGACGACGGCCCAGGTGGAATCCGCCGGGCCCATGCGGCAGGTGCAGCCGGGGTGGAAGGTGGTGGTGCCGCGTTGGGTGGCGGCGGCTAGGAATTCGTCGTCGGTGTTGACGTTGGGGCCGGGGAAATCCTCGTAGGCGTAATAGGGCGACAGCGGCGCACTCTTCAAGAGGCGCCGCGCCAGCTTCATGCCGCCGACGATGACGCGGCGGTCGAGCTCGGCGTCGAGATAATTGGTCTGGATGATCGGCGGCGCGAACGGATCGCTGGAGCGGATCCGGACATAGCCGCGGCTCTCGGGACGCTGCTGCCAGGACGCCACGGTCATGCCGGGCTCGTCCTCGAGCTGGCCCTGCACGCCTTCTTTGTAAGAAGCCGGCGTGAAGGTGAGCTGCAGGTCGGAGCTCTCGGCGCTCTCGCCGGAATGCCAGAAGCAATAGACCATGGTCGGCGACAGCGACAGCAGGCCCTTGCGCTGGGTCGCCCATTTCAACGCCTCGATCCACAGCGAGAAGCCGCGGCGGAGCTCGTTGATGGTCTTGATGTCCTTGACGCGCGCCACCGTGCGCGGGGCGTAATGGTCCTGCAGGCCTTCGCCGACCGGTAGCGCGTGACGCACGGCAATGCCGTGCTGCTGCAATAGGTCCGGCGAGCCGATGCCGGAGAGCTGCAGCAGCTGCGGCGAATTATAGCTGCCGCCGGACAGGATCACCTCCTTGTTGGCGCGCACTTCGACCGGCTGGCCGCCGCGGCCGCCCTTCATGTAGCGCACGCCGACGGCGCGCTTGCCCTCGAAGATGATCTCGGTCGCGTGCGCATGGGTGTGCACATGCACGTTGGGCCGCTTCATCGCCGGCTTGAGGAATGCGGTGGCGCCGGAGACGCGCAGGCCGTTGTTGATGGTGCGCTGGCAGTAGGAGACGCCTTCCTGGGTCTTGCCGTTGTAATCGGGGTTGCGGGGAATGCCGAGCGAGACCGCCCCTTCCATGAAGGCCTCGCAGAGCGGATCGCGCCAGTTCATGGTGGTGACGATGAGGTTGCCGTCGCGGCCGCGATAGGTGTCCTCGCCCTCGCCGATCCGCTTCTCCAGTCGGCGGAAATAGGGCAGCACGTCGGCATAGCCCCAGCCGCGATTGCCCATCTGCGCCCAGGTGTCGAAATCCATGCGCTGGCCGCGATTGTAGATGTGGCCGTTGATCGAGGACGAGCCGCCCAGCGTCTTGCCGCGCGGCGCATAGATGCTGCGCCCGCCGGTCCACGGACCGGGCTCCTGCTGATAGGCCCAGTTGATGCTCTTCATGTGGAAGGTCTTGATGAAGCCGGCCGGCAGATGAATGTAGGGATGCCAGTCGGACGGGCCCGCCTCGAGCACGCAAACGGAGGTGTTGGGATCCTCGCTGAGCCGGCTGGTGAGCACGCAACCGGCGGAGCCCGCGCCCACGATCACATAATCAAATCTATCCATGGTCCCTCGGCCGCCCCTAGCGCGGCTTGTCGTTGAGTTGAAATTCGAGATGCGCCTGCACCGTCGGCCATTCGGCGGCGGTGATGCTGTAAACGACAGTATCGCGCAGCGTGCCGTTCGGCGCGATCTGATGGCTGCGCAGGATACCGTCCTGCTTGGCGCCCAGGCGCTCGATGGCGCGGCGGCTCTGGTGGTTGAAGAAATGCGTGCGGAACTCGACCGCGATGCAGTTCAGCGTCTCGAAGGCATGGCGCAGCAGCAGCAGCTTGCACTGCGTGTTGAGCGGGCCGCGCTGCGCGCTCTTGCCATACCAGGTCGAGCCGATCTCGACGCGGCGGTTGGTGGCATCGATGTTCATGTAGGTGGTCATGCCGACGATCTTGCCGCCGGCATCGAACACGGTGAAGGGCAGCATCGAGCCCGCGGCCTGCAGGCCTAAGCGGCGGTCGATCTCCTTGCCCATGTCCTCCGGCAGCGGGATTGCGGTGTACCACAGCTTCGACAGCTCGCCGTCCTTGACCGCCTCGACCAGCCCTTCGCGATGGTCATGCGACAGCGGCTCGAGACGGGCATGCTGTCCGCGCAGGGTGACGGGATCGGGCCAGGGCATTCTGTCGTTCCTTATGATTGTCATTCCGGGGCGGCTTGAAGAGCCGAACCCGGAATCTCGAGATCCCGGGTTCTATGCTCCGCATAGCCCCGGGATGACAATCGCGTTTTACGCGATTGTCACTTGTTCAGAAAATTCAACGGCAATCCGGCGCGCGGCCAGTCCATGGCGATCAGCTCGCCCTTGCCCGACAGCGTGATGTAGGCGGTCTTCAGCTCGGGGCCGCCGAAGGCGATGTTGGTGGTGACGCGGTCGCCGGTCGGAACCTGTTCCACCAGGGTGCCGTCGGGCGCGATCACCGAGATGCAGCCGGAGACGAGCGTGGCGACACAGACATTGCCGTTCGCTTCCACCGCGAGCGAGTCGAACATCTGGTAGCCGCCAAGGCCGCAGATCGGCTGGCCGCGCTCGCCGCGATAGATCGGATCGCGCGGCTTGAGCGTGCCCGGCGCCGAGAGCTCATAGGCCCAAAGCCGCCCGGTCGGCGTCTCCGCGATGTAGACCGTATTCTCGTCCGGCGACAGGCCGATGCCGTTCGCCGGCAATACGCCATGCACGATTTCGACGATCTCGCTCATGCCGGGCTTGAGGTAATACATGCCGCCGACATCCATCTCGCGCGCGCGCCGCTTGCCGAGGTCGGAGAACCAGAGGCCGCCGTGCTTGTCGAAGACGAGGTCGTTCGGCCCGCGCAGATCGTGCGCGCCACATTTGGTCACGACGGTCTCGACCTTGCCGGATTGCAGATCGACGCGCTGGATCGCGCCGCCGAGATAATCGTCCGGCTGCGGACCCGGCATGATCATCTTGCCGGCCGGAATCCAGGAGAAGCCGCCATTGTTGCAGACGTAGATCTTGCCGTCGGGTCCGAGCGCGGCGCCATTCGGGCCGCCGGGAATCTTCGCCACGATCTCCTTGCGGCCGTCGGGATAGACGCGCGTCAGGCGCTGGCCGCGGATCTCCACCAGCACCACCGAGCCGTCCGGCATCACGACCGGCCCTTCGGGAAATTCGAGGTCGGTGGCGAGAACGCGGACGCTGGACATTGGAGACCCTCCCGGCGGCTTGTTATGGCTTGCACGGGATGTCCGGCTCGGGCCCCCGCAGGCAAGATTTGCCTGCGGTTATGGCAAAGTCGCCGGGGCTTGCCAAGCAAGCGGGACGGTATGCCAGCGTTGCGTGTTACTCTCGCACCGGTATCCAGATTTCGAAGCCGCCATGGCCGGTCGCGGGATCGAATTTTTCGTCATAGCGCTCGAAGTTCGGCGCATCCGCGGCTTTCAGGCCGGACGCCGGCAGCCATTGATTCCAGATCGTGTTGACGGTGCGCCGGATCGAGGCGACGTGATCCTTGTGCGTGAACACCGCATAGCGCTGCTCCGGAATGCGGATGCAACCGAAGCGGCGCGGCAGGTCGGAGAAATCGGCGACCTCGACGCCGGCAATGTAGTCGAAATTGCCGGCATCATCGCCGTTGCAGCAGACGCCGTAGGCGACGTGACCGACCCGCGCGGGGATGTCGGCGACCTCCTGATTGAAGCGCTGCCACAGACCAGGGATCATGGCACCGTTGTCGCAGGAGATGCGCTCGGCGCAACCGGCGACGAGGAAGGCCCTTGCGGTCTCGAAACGCGGTGGGGCAAGATGGTCGAGCATGGTGGAATCCATGAGGATCGGCTCCTGTAGCCTGAGCTGGTTGACGCACGCTGCCGCCCTCACCGCTTCGGGCGTGGTGCCGAATTGGTCGCGGAACGCGCGGGTGAAAGCTTCGTGCGAGCCGTAATCCGCCTCCAGTGCCAGCGACAGGATGTCAGGTGCGCCCTTTGCCAGACTGCGCGCCGCCTCCGTCAGCCGCCGCGCGCGCACGTAGCGCATCACCGGCAGACCGACGGCTGCGGCAAACGCACGCACAATGTGGAACCGCGACACGCCCGAGATCGCAGCGATCTCGTCGAGCGTCATCGGCTCGGCCAGATGGCTCTCGATATACCAGAGCGCGCGCTGGGCTGGATTCATGGCGGTTCAGGCTCTCGTTCGAAGCGCGGTGATGATGCGCCGGTCGGCATCACTTTGCTTGATCGGCATTGCTGTCGTTTGCATGAGGATAGCCGGTCAATGGAAGCTGGCAACGCCCCGGTGTTCGTGGCTACACTCGCCGAAACCGCTCACGAGAAAGAGGAACCGGGTCATGGAAATCACCGATGTGCGGGCGCACCATATCCGCATCCCCTATGATGCCGGTGTCGCGAGCTTCCGCCAGGGCGCGTCCGCCATCACCGCACTCGACATGGTCCTCGTCGAGGTCACGACCGATGCCGGGCTGACCGGCTGGGGCGATGCTTTCGCCTATGTCTGCCCGCGCACGACGCGCAGCGCGGTCGAGGAGATGATCGCACCGCAGGCCCGCGGGCTGGAGGTGCCCGATGCCGCCGGCATCCCCGCCGTGATGGAGCAGATCCAGCGCAATTTGCATCTGTTCGGCCGCTACGGCATCACCATGTTCGCGATCTCCGGGCTCGATATCGCATTGTGGGACCTCGCCGCGAAGGTCGCGGGCGTGCCGCTGCACCGCCTGCTGGGCGAGATCAGGCGCACGGCGATCCCGGCTTACGCGAGCCTGCTCCGGATCGGCTCGCCCGACAACATCGCCGCCGAATGCAGGAAGGCGCTCGCGCTCGGCTATGGCGCGATCAAGCTGCACGAGACCACGACGCCTGCGGTGCTTGCCGCGCGCGAAGCGATCGGTCCGAGGATTCCACTGATGGTCGACATGAACTGCCCGCTGACCGGGGACCAGGCGATCGCGTTCGCGGCGACATGCCGCGACGCGCAGCCGATGTTCCTGGAAGAGCCGGTCTGGCCGCCGGAAGACTTCGCCACGCTTGCCGAGGTGCGCAGCAAGAGCGGGCTCGGAATTGCCGCCGGCGAGAATGCCTGCACCGAATATCAATTCCGCCAGATGATGGAAGCGGGCGCGGTCAGCCACGCCCAGCCGTCAGTCATCAAGGTCGGCGGCATCACGGAATTCCTGAAGGTCGCAGGCTTGGCCGATCGGCTCGGCATCAGGATCGTGCCGCACTCGCCTTACTTTGGCCCGGGCCTGCTGGCGACGCTGCATCTGCTCGCGACGCGCGACGACGGGCTGGTCGAGATGTTCTATTTAAAGCGCGAAGCCTGCCTCTGGGGCGGCCGCGCCGATGTCGATGCAAGCGGCCATGTCGCGGTGCCGGCGGGTCCCGGGCTCGGCTACGAGCCCGATCGTGGCGTGATGGAGCGATATCGCGTCGCGTGATCGACGCGCCTATTTCGCAGCATCCTTCGCCGGCGGCGCGTCCTGCTTCTTCTTCAGATCCTCAGGGGTCTTCGCCTGCGCGGCCTGGAGATCGAGAAGCGTCTTCTGCAGGCCGGCGATGGCTGTCTTCAGCGCATCGATCTGGCGATTGGCAACATCCAGCTTTTGCTGATGGTCGAGGCTGAGCTTGGTGATCGTCTTCTGCAGGAAGTCGACATTGCTCTGGAGGCAGCTGGTGCGGCGCTCCATGGTTTTCTCGACCGTGCAGATCTCGATGCCGGGCACGTCCTGCGCGAGCACCGGCAGAGGCGCCAGCGTGGCGAGCAGCAACATTGCGAAACAAATTCCGGCGTTTCGAAGCAGCATGAAAGTTCCTCGGCCAGTCGATCACATCAATGTGCGCTGTTTGCGCGCTGCAGCGTGAGGCTACCACACTCGCACCGCATTCTCGCGTTGAGCTTGGGCCCGTTCCCCTGGGACGGGGAGCAGTGAACCGCATGCGGGAGAAGTGGGCGCTCTCCGCGGCTTTGTTTAGGGGAGATTTTCGGAATGGCAACGCGCGATAGACGTTTGGCGGAATTCGACGGCGCCGGAGAACCACCGCCGGGCCTGCCACTTGAAGTGCTGTGCGAGGATCACAGCGGGACGTATCAACTGCCGTTCGCCTGCCGCTATGTCGAAGGACGCTGGCAAAACCACGAGGCCGGGATTGCGGTGGAAGCAACCGTGATCGGCTGGCGCCTGCCGCGCCTGAAGCAGCGCGGGGCCGCCTGAAGGCGGTGTCTGTTTCAAAATGCGACGGGGCCGCGCTGCGCTTTAACCTTCGGAACGCGGCCCGAACGAATCACGTCCGAATCAGCCGAAGCGCCTTGTACGCACCTGTTCACGGCTAGATCTCGCTGCGGTCCGGCAGGGGCGCACAATATCTGCGCAGCCGGCCGGATCGCAGGCGCCTGTCACCGGGTCCAAAGGTTAATTGTTGCAAAGGCATAGCGCTGCGGTCCGCAGCGGACGGCCGCCGCCCTCGAAACAGGCAGGCCGTGCAACGCCTGCCTAATACTCGACCTCGAGCTCCTCGATCTCGGCCGGCTCCTCCTTCGCCGCCGCGACCCATTCCTGCATCTCGGGCATGGCCATGATGGTGTCGGCATAGGCCTTGAGCGGCGGTGCGAGCTTGACGTCATAGGTCACGAAGCGCGTTACGACGGGAGCGTACATCGCATCCGCCATGGTGCGCTTCTCGCCAAACAGGAAGGGACCGCCCGATTTCTCCAGGCAGTCGCGCCAGATGAACCAGACCCGGTCGATATCGGCCTGCGCCCGCGACCAGATCTTGAAGCCGGGAAAGTGCCCCTTCAGGTTGACCGGCAGCGAGGCGCGCAGCGTGGTGAAGCCGGAATGGATTTCGCCCGAGATCGAGCGGCAATGGGCGCGCTGGATGCGGTCGGCCGGCAACAGGCCGGCGTCCGGCATGACCTCGTTGAGATATTCGGCAATCGCCAGCGTGTCCCAGACCACGGCGCTCTCGTGCCGCAGGCACGGCACCAGGATCGAGGACGACAGCAGCAGGATCTCCGCACGCGCCGACGGATCGTCCGGCGCGGTGACGATCTCCTCGAAATCGAGCCCGGAGAATTTCGTCAGCAGCCAGCCACGCAGCGACCAGGACGAGTAGTTCTTGCTGCTGATGGTCAGTGTCGCCTTCGCCATAGAGCCCTTCCCTCACGCCTGGGCAACGCACCGCCGCGCGTGCGTGCCCGTGATCTGTGCCTACCCGACGGGGCGCAGCAAGCGACATGCCAATTTTCCGGGCGGTCCGGCTCCCGTCTGGCTTCGATATTGCATCACGACAGGAGGCAAGTGGGCGCTTCAGTATGATGTCGATGTATTATCAGGCTTTTCAGAACCACATGGACCTGACGGCGCCATGGCGCGCGGGGGCTTCGTCCGCACTCAAATTCCTCAATCTGGTGCCTCAGGGCTCATCGGACCAAGTGGTCGGCCGGCTTTCGGCCGCGCTGGAGCTGATCTCGCGCTCCACCCTCACCTATGACCGTCCCGCCTACGGCATCGACAGCGTCATGGTGGGCAACCGCGAGGTCGCGGTCAGCGAGGAGATCGCCTACGCGACGCCGTTCGGCTCGCTGCTGCACTTCAGGAAACACGGCGTGGCCGAGCAGCCGCGCATGCTGCTGGTTGCGCCGATGTCCGGACACTTCGCCACGCTCCTGCGCGGCACCGTGAAGACGCTGCTGCAGGACCACGACGTCTACATCACCGACTGGCACAATCCGCGCGACATCCCGCGCAGCGAGGGCCGCTTCGGGCTCGACGACTACACCGAGCACCTCATCGACTTCCTCGGGCAGCTCGGGCCGCGCCCGCACATGGTGGCGATCTGCCAACCGTCCGTCTCCGCGCTCGCGGCCGCCGCGATCATGTGCGAGGACAACCATCCCTCGCGCCCGGCGACGCTGACACTGATGGCCGGCCCGATCGACACGCGGATCCAGCCGACCAGGGTCAACGAATTCGCCAAGAGCAAGCCGATCGAATGGTTCGAGCGCAATCTGATCAACTACGTGCCGGTGCAGTGCCGCGGCGCTCTGCGCAAGGTCTATCCCGGCTTCGTGCAGCTCACCGCCTTCGTCTCGATGAATCTCGAGCGCCACATCAAGCAGCATCTCGACCTCGCCAACCACATCGCCAAGGGCGAGAAGGAGAAGGCCGCGACCATCAAGACCTTCTACGACGAATATTTCGCCGTGATGGATCTGCCGGCCGAATTCTACATCGAGACCGTGCGCGACGTGTTCCAGGAGCATCTCCTGCCGCAAGGCAAGCTGATGCATCGCGGCCGTCCCGTGAACACCAGGGCGGTCAGCCGCATGGGGCTGATGACGGTCGAGGGCGAGAAGGACGACATCTGCTCGATCGGCCAGACGCTGGCCGCCCAGGACCTCTGCACCGGCGTACGCGCCTATCGCCGCGTCCACCACATGCAGGCCGGCGTCGGCCATTACGGCGTGTTCTCCGGCAAGCGCTGGAACAACGAGATCTATCCGCTGCTGCGGGATTTCGTGCACGTGAATTCGTGAGGCGCACGCCGGGGCGCACGAGAGCTACTCTTCAAGCTCGTATCGCGCTGGGCCACGCGATGATTTGCCCTGACATCACAAGGCGGTTGCGCCCGCTCTCCTTGGCGGCGTAGAGCGCCTTATCCGCGGCCGCTATCAACGACGTGAAATCAGCATTATCGCCGAACGACATATGTGTGGCGCCACCAATACTGAGGGTGACCTGCTTGGATGGCGGGTTGAGCGCGTGCAGGATGCCGAGGTCTTGAATCGCTTGCCGGATTCGCTCGCCGACCTGCTCGCACCCTCCCGTGTCCGTATTTGGTAGCAGCAAGGCGAATTCCTCACCACCATACCGAGCGGCCAAGTCTGCTGGCCGCCGCGCCTGTTCTGCCAGGACCCCGGCGACCGAGCGGAGACATGCATCGCCCGCCTGATGCCCGTACTGATCATTGAAACTCTTGAAATGATCGACATCCATCAGCAACAGTGACAGAGGCCTTCCTTCGCGCCTGGCTCGGTCCCATTCCGCCTCTAGCCGCTCGTCGAAGTGTCTGCGGTTTGCCAAGTCCGTCAGGCCATCCGAACTGGCGAGAGCCGCCAGCTTATCTTCCAGGTCCTTACGTTCGGTCATGTCGCGCGAGATCGCCACCACGCCGTTGATGTCTCCACTCTGCGCACTCCTGGCGACGCGCAGCGCGGTTTCGATCCAGACCTCGCCTTTCTCGCGATGCCGAGTGCGATAAGTGATTCTCGCCTCCTCGGCTTCGCCGTTCATCAACGCGGAGATCGTCTCCTCAACCCGCGCCAGATCCGCCGGATTTATGCCGGCGAGGGCCGACGTATCCACCAATTCGTTCGGAGCCCAGCCGAGGACTCGCGCGCTGGACGGCGACGTATAGAGAATCCGTCCATCGACCGCTATACGCATGACCATGTCTCCCGACTGCTCCGCGAGGAGACGAAAATCCGCCTCCTTGGCGATCAGAGCAGCGGCCATCTTCTGCCGCATGTGCAACTGGCGCACCAGCCAAACCCCCGCAACAGCGAGCCCTCCTATCAGTCCCAGCACCGCAACCACGCGCGTCAGCGCCGCTTTGCGCCAGGGGGCCAAGACGTCGTCTTCCGATTCCGTCGCAACCACGACAACAGGGTAGCGACTGCTGAGTTGATAAAAGCTCAGACGCCGAACGCCGTCGAGAGGCGACGTGAAGTAGTAGACGTCCGCACTTGGCCGCTCGCGGAAATTCCTAAAAAGCGGTGCATTCGACAGATCGCGACCCGTATATCCGTTGTCCGGGCTACGCGCGAGGACAACGCCCTTCGCGGTCGCCAGTGCAATTGAGCCGTTCTGGCCAACGTCGAATCCGCGATAGAATTGCAAAAAATAGTCGACATCGATCGTGGTAAGAGCCACTCCGGCAAAACTGCCGTCAGGATGATCGAAGCGCCTTGACGCAGTGATGATCCATTGCCCCCCCGATCTGCTCCTCACTGGACCCCCAATGAAGGTTCCTCGCTCAGCCACGGCGCGATGATGCTGGAAATACTCGCGGTCGCTGTTGTTGAGGCCGGCGAAATCCACGGGCTCGCTGGTTGCGAGCCAGCGGCCGGTCTCGTCATAGACGAACACAGCTCGAATCCGGTTCGCGGCTTTGCGCCGGGAAAGAAAGGTCTGAATCTTCGCGATCGCCGTCGGGCTGGTCCCCTCGAGTTCGAGTTGGCCGACCACCACATTGAGAACGGTGTCCGCGAGTTCGAACGTATCGTCCGCGTGTTGCGTCACCGACCGGGCCAGATTGGCCACGTCTGTTTCGGAGCCCTTCAGCAGCGTCTGTCGCTGGGACCACTCCCGCCAGCCGCTGAGCGCGACAATCGCCAAGCAAGCGACCGCCACGAATGCGGAGGCCCAGAGCGTCAGACGCCCCTTCCGAAGATCGCTGCGGTGATCGATCAAGAGATGCTCCCTGCACCCTCAACCCCGTAAACGCCTTGGGCTAAAGGATGGTTGCTCGTTCCGCTTGTGATTTTTTGGGAGAACACCGGAAGGAGATTGACGGCATCGATGAGCGGCTTGACCGTCGATCGATAGCGCATGGACTGGTCCGGCGAGAAGGACAACACAGCAATCAACTCGGCGCGACGGCTTCGATTACTGTGCCGGCCACTCGGCCAAAGCCAGGTTCAGTAAAACTCGTCGGATGCAGGCTTCGAGCTCCGGCAAGAAGTGCAAAATCGTCTGTCCGCGGTTGAGGCCGAATGACCATGCTCTCTGCCGGCAGACGCTCGGTCGGCGAGACCGACGCGGGCTTCGCGCCGCCTGCAACAATGTGGGGCAACGGTGCGGCCATCAACCAGATGTTCTTAAGCATCGCCCTATTCACCGAGCACGCGACGACACCTTTCCGCTTCAGACGGGCGACGGTAAAGAGCTTGCGGATCAGCAGGTCTCGTTCAAGCGACTGCGGCAATTTGAACTGCACCCCGATGAGCCGGCCCCTTTGTTGCGCAATCACCGCATCGACCCATCCGACCTGCATGATGTGCACGCGCAGCGGTTCTCCGGCGCGAGGACAGTCAATACCGGAGCCAAGCAGAACGCCGGCGCCAGAGAGGGAGATGTTGCTCACGCGTCCAGAAAGCTGCTCGCCGGTCGCGGTCTGGATCAAGATAGTTTCGTCGATGTCGAAACGCTCCTCGGTACGTCCCATCCGCGCCTGCAGCGAGGTCATGCAGACGAAGAAAAGCACGACGATGTTCACGACCGACCAGAAGGCGACCATCGGTAGAGCGGCCGGATGATCGATGATGCGCCATTCCGGGATCGTGTTCAGAACCACACCGACAACCGTCAACGCCATCAAGACCGCCGACGGCCAGAATATCTCCGCAGCGTAACTTGCGCGCCGCGCGGCAGCGCCCTTCGGCGTCACCCTGAACGCATGTCCCGCCGGCTTGACGAGAGTCCCCAGCACCGTCGGCAATATCTTGAAGCTCTGGATCGTCGCCGACACCTGAGCGGCGAGCGGAAAATGCACGTGCGGCGCGAACCAGGAGATGCCGCCGTTGAGCGCCAGGATCGCGGGGAACAAGTAGTAGAACACCGATTCGGGGGTGACATCGACGACAGGCGCCAAGCCGGTCCACATGAACACGATCGGAACCACCACGACCATGAGCGCCCGCAAGCCCAATGAGAGCCAATGCGTCGGAAAGAAGAGGAGCCGATGCATCAAGCCCAGTCCGGGGCCGAGCGGACCGGCGGCGAGGTACAGCGTCTGAATCGCGCCACGCGCCCAGCGTTGCCGCTGCACGAAAAAGGCATCAAGGCTTTCCGGCGCCAGTCCAATCGCCAGCGGTTCGCAGAGATAGCGGGTGACGTATCCCTTGCGCAGCAGGACGAGCGTCAGCAGGATGTCTTCCGTAATGGACTGGGTCGGCAAGGCATCGCCTACCGCGCGGAGTGCTGCGCGACGCGTAACGGAGTTGGACCCACAACAAAAGGCACCATCCCAGCCGTCGCGCGCGGGCATGATGGAATCGAAGAAGAACCGTTGCTCGTCCGGCAGTCCCCTGTGCAGGCCGAGATTCGCCTGCATCGGGTCCTCATTGTAGAAGGCGTGCGGGATCTGAACGATTCCGACCTTTGGATCAGCGAAGAAGCCCATCGTGCGCATCAGGAAATTGCGCTGCGGCACGAAATCCGCATCAAAGATCGCGAAGAGCTCGCCGCTCGTCTTGGTCAGGGCATGATTGATATTGCCGGCCTTGGCATTCAAATTGTCGGCGCGCGTGAGATAGCCGGCGCCCTTTTGCGTGCAGAGTGCCCTGAGCCAAGGCCTGCGACCATCATCCAAGACCCACACCTGGACGTTCGGATAGTCCAGGCACAGCGCGCCGGTGATCGTCTTTTCCAGCACCTCGAATGGCTCGTCGTAGGTCGGAATAAAGACGTCGACCGAGGGCAGCTCATCATCCGGCAGGCTGCGAAGCCGACGCTCGTGCTGATCTGCTTCGCTTCGGCGATCGGTCCTGCGAAGGAACGTCAGATAGAGAATGAACTGATCTGTGAAAGTCAGAAGCTCGACGAACAGACAGAACCAGATCCAGCCGACCTGATACCAGGTCCCGCTTGCCGGCAGCACTGTGGTGAAAATACGCCATTCGAGATAGTGGGCCACCACAAGCCAAACCACAACAAAGACCGCAAGACGCGCCCAAGGGCGCGCGACCGGAAAGGTCGGCGCCAACAGATACATCGCAGCAAAGATGCCCAGCATCGGCGCGAACAGCTGAGAGAGAGGCAGAGTCATGGCTTGCATGGAACATCTCGCTCACAGGAGCGATTGGTCGAGTTCCAGGCGAGCGGTCAGCCATTTCAACTTCGAGCTGACCAATCGTAGCAGGCCGTCGGCTCTGCGCTCGAAGCGCACCTCAGCCAATCGTCCGATATCGCAGGAGCCGTTGCGGTCGGCCGACGTCTCATTGGGCGGAAGCGATATCTCAATGGTAATGTTGCCCGGATCAGGCCGCGGCACCCGAGCCGCAAGCAGCCGATCATCGCCGTACGCGGCCGATCCGCGGACCTGCCGGATCTGGCCGCTCTTCCATTCGCGACTCCCAATCAGACGGACGGTAGCCGCATCTCCAGCCTTGATCTTCTCGAAATCGCGCTCGGGTAGTTCAACGACGATAAACCGGCGTTTGCAATCTGCGAAATCGAAGACCGACTGCCCTTCCGTGACCATCGAGCCCGGGCTGGCCGCGACCGACCAAACCACATGGGCTGCGGGCAAGGACAGATCGTAGTGATCGAGACGATCAAGTCGAGTACGTTCCTCTGCAATTTCCGCGGCCAACTGCGCGGCACGTGAGCTGTTCTGCAACAGGTCTGTCTCGAGCTCCTGGCGGCGGAGGACAAGCCGCTCGCGCTGCTGCTGAGAATAGGGCACGTCGTTGGCATCGCCACGAAGATAAATGCCCTTGTCGGCCGCCCCCAATTCCGTCTTGAGGCGCCGCAGGCGTTCATCGGCCATCTGGCACCGCGTTGCGGTTGCCTCCTGCGAGGCCTGGGCCTCACCGGAGCGGATCTGCGAACTGATGCCGAGCTTCACGAGCCTCTCCATCCGGCCCGCGACATCGTTCCGCTGCCGCGCCTCAGCGAGACAGCCGCCTTTTTCAACTTCCGTTTCACCTATCTCGTGGCGCAGGCGCGCTACCATCCCCGAACGATAGTCCTCGCTTCGCTCGCGGAGCTTGCGATCGAGCTCGGCGATTTCCTCGAGTTGCCGGCGTGCGAGCTCGGCGCGTTTGGTGGACATGGCCAGCTGCTGATCAAGGTCCATGAGGTGCCGGCGATCCGGCGAACGCGCCTCGACCAGCGGCACCATCCGGGTGTGCTCGAAATATTCGCCCTTGCGTGGAAGATCTGACGAGAGCTGACCCGCCATCGGCGCAGTCACCCGCATGAGCTCGGCATTGACATAGGCGGAGGGGGCGATTCGGTAGGTCACATACGGCAACAGGGCCCATCCGCTGAGAGCGATGATCCCGAGCGCCAGGGACCGCCGAGCGATCCGGCTGCGAATGAAACGTTCGACATGCAGGCGAACCACGACTGGATCTCCAAATGGGCTTTGGTCGCTCCGCCTGCCCTTGCGAAGGCAAGCCTATCACCGCATGGCCCAGGTGTTGGCATGAAGCCTGCGCCTTGAGACAATGAGCAATCCGACAACAGCTGCTTGCCGAAATCAGGATTCGCCGCCGCAGCAGACTCCCCCTCGCAACCACGAGAAGCATATCTAGCTTTCACCACAGCAGGTTAAGACGTGTCAAAACCGGAGAACTACGGCTCGGGAATCGAGAACAAGATGCCGACCTATTCTGGCTTGAAGTCGGCGCGGCGCTTGTACTGATCGAATGGCGGCGCGGCTAACGCCCATTCCTAAGCAGCTCTTTCGCTTCCGCGAATTCGGGAAGACCATGCTCCGCCTCGAATTGAGCGACCACGGGCGCAAGCACTTTGGATAGCGTACGCGCTCGGCCATTTGTCTTGTACAGGCGTGCAAGTTCAAGAGCGCTGCGCAGCTCAAAGGTCTTGGTCTGCTGATGTTGTGCGATGTCCAGCGCCCGCTTGAGGGCGTCTTCGGCACTGGATTCGTCCGAAGGATTATGGCGCGATAAGAGTTTACCGCGGACACGATGCAGCTCGGCATCAAGCCAATGCTGGCCGGATTGTCCCGTCCCGGCGATCAATTCGTCCAGGATTTCCAGCCCGGTCTCGACGTCGCCTAAATCTGCAATCGCCAGGGCGACATGCATCCCCCAGAACGGTTCGCAGAGGTAGCAATCGTTCTCGTGCAGGAAGGTCCAGCCGTGACGCATGTCCGCCAGTCCGGTCATTCGGTCTCCCGCACGCCACTTGGCGAGGCCGTTCAGGTAGGTGCCGGCGGCCACGTACAGCGGCATCGTGTGGTCGCGCGCGAGACCGAGCGCCAGGATCGTCTCTGTCTGCTGCAACATGCCCCCGCATACTCCGTCGAACACCGCGCGATGAACCAGCGCATTGGCCTGGGACAGCGCCCGTTTTTCTCCCGGAGTACCCACCGCTTCCGCGGCGAGCTTGCGCGCACGAGCGATGTCGCCAAGCGGCCAGAGCACCAAAGCGAGAAATCGCATGATCACGAACGGGAGATCCAGCGCCGAAGCCCTGAAGGTCGCGGGATCCGGTTCGGCCCGATAGATCGCCAGCGCCCGCTCAAGATGCGTACGCGCGTTCAAATACTCGCCGGCGAACCAGCAGGTCACGCCCCCAGTCCAATGGGCCACGACGGCGGCCACCGGCGAGTCCGGCCGTCGCTCAGCGGCGCTCCTGATGGCATCCGCCAGCTCCCGCATCGGAGCAAGTTCGCCATGGGTCAGGCAGGCATTGAAGAGGCCGGAATGGACCGGCGCAAGTTCAACGGGATCATCGATACCGGCTGCGAATTGTCGCGCGCGCGTCCATGCGGCGACCGTTTCCGGAGCGCTGTGGCCGAGGCTGCCCCGCAAGGCACGGCCATATGCGATTTGAAGATGCAGCCTGCTCATCATCCGGTGGGGCTCGCCAGGCAATTGATCGGCGATCGCGATGGCCTTGCCGAGATGCGCGATCGCCTCGGAATAGGCCGAGCGTTTCAACGCCTGCTGGCCCGCCTTGCGCCACCATTCGAGGGCGATCTCGCTCAGCCCCGCCTCGGTGAAGTGGTGCGCGAGAACTTCCGGCTCGGTCTCGGCGACGATTGGAAACTTGTCGCGCAGGACATCGCCAATCCGTGTGTGAAGCACCTGCCGTTTGCTCTTGAGCAGGCTCTCGTAGGCCGCTTCTTGAACAAGGGCATGCTTGAAACTGTAATTTGCTTCGGGCGGTGTCCCACGACGCAGCAGCAGTTCGGCCTCTTCAAGTTGTCCCAGCGCCGCGCCCAGCGTCAGATCGTCCCGTCCCGCCACGGTTTTCAGCAGCGCGTACGAGAAGTCGCGGCCAATGGCGGCTCCTATCTGGGCCACCTCCTTGACCGGAGCGAGCCGATCAAGCCGCGCCATCAGCGAATCCTGCAGCGTCGCAGGGATAGCAAGCGGCGGCAGCGGATTATTCAGGCGGTAGCGCCCGGCATCCTCAACGAGCAGCCCGGACTCCAGCACCATCTTGGTCAATTCCTCGACGAATAGCGGAATGCCATCGGTCTTGTCGATGATCTGCTCCATCATCTCGCGTGGCAGCTGGCGACCGACGACAATCTGCTCGACGAGCGCGCGCGTGTCCTGCCGATCGAGCCGGTCGAGCCGCAACAGACTGACGTTGGCGAGGCCCGACCAGGAGGGCTCGAACTCCGGCCGGGACGTCAAGAGCACAAGTATCGGCAGTCCCCTGATCCGATCGACCGCGAGATCGAACAGTTCAAGTGTCGTGGCGTCGGCCCAATGCATATCCTCGCAGATGATCAGCAGCGGCTGGCCTCGCGCCAGTCCCTCAAGCTGATCGAGAAGGGCGGCAAAAGTCTGCCGCCGCTGCTGCGCCGGGCTCAAGCCGAGGGGCGGGCAATGGTCGCCGGTGGGAATCGAAAGCAGAGCCGCAATGAGCGGTGTTGCCCGGGCGACCTGCTGGGTTCCTATTGCGAGCATTGCCTCGAGCTTGTCGAGTTTTTGATCCGCCGTGTCGTGCGAGCGAATTCCGGCGGCGCGCTCGAGCTGCGCGACGAAGGGATGAAGCGCACTATTGGTGTGGTAAGGCGAACACTGATATCGCACGCGACGGTGCAACCCCAACGAGGGGCTTTCCGACAGCGTTGCCACAATACGGGACTTGCCGATGCCCGCTTCGCCGGAAATCAATACGAACTGGCCCCGCCCCTGCCATGCCTCCCGCTGGCGCGAGAGGATGAACTCGATCTCGTTCTTGCGGCCGACAAAACCGATCGAGCGCGCGGCACGAACTGCCTCGAAGCGACTCTCGGATGCAGTCGCGCCTTCCACCGCCCAGACCGCGATGGGGTCTGCCATTCCCTTGACCTCCCGACGGCCGAGATTGCGCAGGGAGAACAGATCGCCAAGCAGCCGGCGCGTCGATGAAGCAACGACGACGACCCCCGGCTCCGCCAGACTCTGGAGCCGGGCGGCGAGGTTTGGTGTGTCGCCGATGGTTGCGTGCTCCTCCGACGCATCTCCGCTGATGAGGTCGCCGACCACCACAAGTCCGGTCGCAATTGCGATCCGCAGTTCAGCTCGTTCGTCGGTCCCTGTCTTGAGCTGGCGTATCGCGGAGATCATGTCGAGGCCGGCGCGCACCGCGCGCTCGGCATCATCTTCGTGGGCGCGCGGATAGCCGAAATAGACGAGTATTCCATCGCCGACGAATCTGGCTATCCTGCCATCATAAGCAGCAATCACGCTCGCGCAGGCAGCGCGATAGGCCCGGATCACCTCCCACATATCCTCGGGATCGAGACGCGCCGAGAGCGCAGTCGAGCCGACCAGATCGCAAAACATGACCGTGAGATGACGCCGCTCGGCGTCCTGAGGAGGAGCGGGAGATGCGATCAACGCGGCCGGATCGAGGTCAGCGATAGCACGCAGCATCTTGCGGCGATGGCCGAGCAGGACTCCGAGCTTATCGAAGTCCTCTTCCATCAGTTCGGGAAGGACGCCTATGTCGATTCCATTTTGGGCAAAGCGCTCCGCGTATTGCGCAAGCCCCAGCTTCTCGAGCCACTCCGCAATCTGCATTGGCTCCACCGATCGTGTGGTTAGCGGTTAGCAGAAGTTTTGGACCAAGGCGCGCGGGGACAATATACCAACACCACCATGATGGCACGTCTTGTTTGTTGCGCGACAACTTAGGTTTCTCATTGCCGATATCACTTTCAAGTGGTGACGCTGCTCGATGCGAACGGCTTTGCTACCAAACATCGTCGGCACGCAGCATTGGGCGGCGGAGGTTGCGATGAGTCGTGGCGGTCATTTCGAACCGAAACCGAACCAACACTGCGGCTTGTGCCGAACGGACGTTTTCCGCGACAGCAGCTCCTTCATTGCTCGCTGATCGGCGCTTCGTAGCTGCGAGCCATCGTGCCCGCCGCAACCTGCAGCGAAGAACCAATTACCCAGCAGCCGGCAACAAAGCCGATCAGGCCGTTTGGCAGATTCTGATCAAGGACAAGGATGCTGACGGACAGAGTTGCAGCGATTGCCGCGCCGAACGTGCCGGCCGCACTCATGATCTCTATCGGCTCGGAACCGTTCCACTCTTCCGAGATGCTCGATGTCGACCTCTGCGCGGGGGCATTGCCCGACAAATCAATCCCCATGTAATAGCCAAGAGCTCCGTAGAGTATCGTTATCAGGACGATCCAGCCGCTTTCAAACAGTCCGGCCTTTTGACGTAACACGGTCGCACCAACATAGAGGCCGCCAGAGGCCCCAACCGCGGCCAGTCCGATTCTTTCAAGAAGATGGGCCGATTTGATCAAACTGGAACGGGGGATCCGAAGATTGCCGACCCGCCTTGTTGCGGAGAAGGCGTTGGAAATTGCGCTGCTTATCTTCATAGGAGCTCCTTCTGAGTAAGTAGCAGCCTACCGGCCGACCCCGAACAGAAGCTGCGTGAGTTGCGCGATGCCCTTTCATTCCAATTTCTGAAGAATCTTCGCTGAGTGATGGGACTGGTTTTGCTCGTGAGCGAGACGGAACCAATCCAAAGCTGCGAGCATGTGGCTGCGCAGGCATTGCATCTCACCCGTGTTTCAAATGATCCGGGTGCGGCAATTTTCGTTGCGAGAGTGGTAATTCAGAAAGAGAGCGAGCGCGTATGAAGCGGTTCACACACGGTCCTCCCTGTCGCTCTATTCGGTCACAATTTCCGAAGGACGCATCTCATTTCGCGATAACGGACGGCGAACATGCTGGATCTGCAACGCGCGGTTGGTCAGCACGCTGCCCGCGTCTGGCCGAAATCAAAGATACGCGCATGGTTTCGTGAAGCTCGCAGCCTCAGCCCGACCACTCCTCGCCCCAGACCTGCACGACGTGGCCGGGCGACACTTCGCGATAGTGCCGCACCGGCGGCTGATAATCCGGCGCGCGGACCGGGCTTCTGATCTCGTCGTTGGAGGCTGGTCGCTGCGTGCCGCGGCGCGACGGATCGGGCACCGGCACGGCGGCCATCAGCTTTTTGGTGTAGGGGTGCTGGGGGTTGCCGAACACCGACGCGCGCGGGCCGATCTCGACGATCTCGCCGAGAAACATCACGGCGACGCGGTGGCTCATGCGCTCGACCACGGCGATGTCGTGGGAAATGAAGAGATAGGCGAGACCCATGCTGGCCTGGAGGTCGAGCATCAAATTGACGACCTGCGCCTTGACCGAGACGTCGAGCGCGGAGACTGCTTCGTCCGCGACGATCAGTTTCGGGCCGAGTGCGAGCGCGCGCGCGATGCAGATGCGCTGGCGCTGGCCGCCGGAGAATTCGTGCGGGAAGCGCGCCGCCATGTCGGCGGAAAGACCAACACGGACGAGCAGGTCGGCGACCTTGTCGCGCGCCTGCGACCCCGTCGCGAGTCCGTTGGCAAGCAAAGGCGCAGCGATCGCCGTTCCCACCGACATGCGCGGATTGAGGCTCGCGAACGGATCCTGAAACACGATCTGCATGTGCTTGCGGACATCGCGCAAAGCCCGGCCGTTCATGGCCAGCACATCCTGGCCATCGATCAGGACCGTACCGCTGTCCGGCTGCGTCAGCTTCAGGATGGAGCGTCCGGTGGTCGACTTGCCGCAGCCGGATTCGCCGACCAGCGCCAGTGTCTCGCCGGCGCGCAAGGTGAAGGAGACGTTCTCGACCGCATGGACGCGGCCCGAGACCTTGCCGAACAGGCCCGAGCGGATCGGAAAGCGCGTCGTGAGGTTTGAGACTTCCAGCAGAGGCCGCTCGGCGGGCGAGACCGTATCGGGCGTCTCGGCCGGCTCGTCCGACGTGCCCGTCACCTTGTCGACGATCGGAAACCGCATCGGCCGCATCCGCCCGTCCATCGAGCCGAGCCGCGGCACGGCCGCGAGCAGCGCGCGCGTATAGGGATGCGCGGGCGCGGCAAAAATGCGCGCGGTGGCGTCCGTCTCCACCGCCTGCCCGCCATACATCACCACGGTGCGGTCCGCGATCTCGGCGACCACGCCCATGTCGTGGGTGATGAAGAGGATCGACATGCCCTCCTCCTGCTGAAGTTCTTTGAGCAGTTCCAGGATCTGGGCCTGGATGGTGACGTCGAGCGCGGTGGTCGGCTCGTCCGCGATCAGAAGCTTCGGCTTGCAGGCCAGCGCCATCGCGATCATCACGCGCTGGCGCATGCCGCCGGAGAAGCGATGCGGGTGCTCGTGGAAGCGCGACGCCGCCGCAGGGATGCGGACGCGATCGAGCAGGCGGACGGTCTCCGCCTCCGCCGCCGCGCGCGACAGGCCGCGATGCTGGATCAGCGCCTCCGCGATCTGGAAGCCGATGGTGAGCACCGGATTGAGGCTCGTCATCGGCTCCTGGAAGATCATGGCGACGTCATTGCCGCGGATATCCTTCATATCAGCCTCGGGCAGCGCGAGCAGATCGCGCCCCGCCAGCATGACGCGGCCCTCGACCCGGCCGATCTCGCTCGGAATGAGCCGCATGATCGACAGCGCGGTGACGCTCTTGCCCGAACCGGACTCGCCGACGATCGCGACGGTTTCGCGGGCTGCGATGTCGAACGAGACCTTGCGAACGACGGGAATCCATTGCCGCTCGAGCATGAAGGAGGTGGTGAGGCTGGAGACGGAGAGTACCGCTGCCTGTGCTTCGGCAACGGCCTGATCAGATCTTTTTGTGCCGATGCTCATGCGATTGCCCTAATAGCCCCGCCTGCGATCCACCAGACCCGGCAGCTCCTCGCCCCGACGATGCCGCGCGATCACGTCGAGCACGAAATCGACGGCCGTATCGGGCGTGGTCATGCTGGCGTTGTGCGGCGTCAGCAGGATACGCGGATGGCTCCAGAACGGGTGGCCTGCCGGCAGCGGCTCGGGATCGGTGACGTCGAGCACCGCACCTGATAGCGCGCCGCTGTCGAGGGCTGCGAGGAGATCGGCCTCGACGAGATGCGGGCCGCGTCCGACATTGACGAGCCCTGCCCCGCGCGGCAGGCGCGCGAACAGCTCGGCATTGAGAATGCCGCGCGTTTGATCCGTTAGCGGCAGCAGGCAGACGAGAATGTCGGCCTGCGCCAGAAATTCTGGCAAGGCATCGGCCCCCGCGTAACAGGTGACGCCTTCGATCTCGCGCGGCGAACGATTCCACCCAAGAAGCGGAAAGCCGAACGTCTTGAGCCGTTCCAGCACGGCCTGGCCGAGCTGGCCGAGCCCCATCACGCCGACGTGCCGGCGCCTGGCCGGCGTGATCCGGATCTCGCGCCAGACCTGCTGCCTCTGCTGGCTGATGAAATCGAGGAGATCGCGATGCAGGGCAAGCACGGCCATGGTGACGTATTCGACCATGGTCTCGGCAATGCCGGGCTCCAGCATGCGGACCAGCGGGATGTGCGCCGGGACTGTCGTGGTGTCGAACTGATCGACGCCCGCGCCCACCGAGAAGACCAGCTCGAGATTGGGAAAGGTCGTCGTGATGTCATCCGGCGGCACCCAGGCCACGAGATAACGCACCGCGGCGGGGTCGCCGATATCAGGCCAGAGCCGGAACGGCACGTCGGGCGCGCGCTCCGCGAAGAAGCGCGCCCACTCGGCGCCGCGCACCATATTGGCCTTGTAGAGAACCGTCATGCCGCCCTCAGAACGGGCTGACTGGCGCGAGCCGGCGGCCGTCGATCATGCGCTTGTGGCTGTAAGCGGCGGGATCGACCAGCGGCGTCGCGCCGGTCACGAGGTCGGCGGCGAGCTTGCCGGCGGCGGGACCGATGCCGAAACCGTGGCCGGAGAAGCCGGTCGCGAGGAAGAAACCCGGCAGCGCGTGGACCGGCGAGATCACCGGAATCGTATCGGGCGTGCAGTCGATGGTGCCGCCCCAGGCTTCGGCGATCTCGATGTCCTTCAATTCCGGATTCGACTTGATCAGCGCCGCCAGCGCCGCATTGACCAGCGACATGTCGGGCGCGGGATCGCGCACGCGCTCGGCCTCGAACGGCGATGGCTTGTCGAAACTCCAGCTGGTGCCGCGCATGAGCTGATCGAAGAACGATTTGCCGAACGAGAGCTTCAATCCGTTCTTGCGATGCTGATAGGTCGGCCAGAACGTGCGCGCGTAACGGAACAGGTCCGGCGACAGCTCGACCGTGCCGCGGTTGCGCAGCGCCAGCGTGAAGCCGCCGTCGAGGCGGCGGCGGATGCAGTAGAAATCGGTGCCAAGCGCGCCGGAGGTGATCTCCGGTCCCGGCGTGGTCCGGCACGCGGTGGCGTTGACGAGTCCGATCGGCAGCTCGATGCCGTGGCGGCGGCAGAACAGCGACGACCACGCGCCGCCCGCCAGCAGCACGGATTGCGTGCGGATGGTGCCCTTCTCGGTGACGACGGCGCTGACGCGCCCGCCAGTCGTCTCCAGCCCGCGCGCGGCGCAGCCCTGGTGGATGGTGACGCCGTGCTTGCGTGCGGCGGTGGCGAGCGCAGGGACGGCCATCGACGGCTCGGCGCGGCCATCGCTCGGCGTGTGCAGGCCGCCGACCCATGTGTCGGCGTTGCCGGGCATGCGCTCGGCGACCTCGGTCGGCGTCAGCACGGTGGAGTGAACCTGCATCTCGCGCGCGACCGCGGCCCAGCGCTCCCAGCTGGCGAGTTCGTCCTTGCTCTTGGTCAGGAACAACACCCCGGTTCGCCGGAAGCCGGCATCGACGCCGGCATCGTTCTGCATGTCCTCCCACAGAAGCAGCGCCTCGCGCGCGAGCGGGATCTCCTCGCGTGCGCGGCCTTGCTGGCGGCACCAGCCCCAATTGCGGCTCGACTGCTCGCCGCCGACATGGCCCTTCTCGACCAGCGCGACGGAGTGCCCCTTCTTCGCCAGATGATAGGCGGCCGAGACGCCGATGACGCCGCCGCCGATGACGACGACATCTACCTGCGCCGGCAGGCGTTCGTCGCTGTTGATGCGGTTGAGCGGCGGGGACATGGGGCACTCCTGGAGTTCAGTTCGAGCTCTTGCGCGTCAGAGGTCTTGCGCGTCACGGGATGTTCATTCGCGGATCGAGCGCATCGCGCAGGCCGTCACCGAGAAAGTTGAAGCTGGTCACCGCGAGCGTGATGGCGACGCCCGGCGCGATCGCGAGCCAGGGCGCGCTGGTGAGATAGATCTGCGCATTGTTGAGCATGTTGCCCCAGCTCGCCGCCGGCGGCTGGATGCCGTAGCCGAGATAGCTGACATAGGATTCGAGCAGGATCGCCTTGGCGACGTTGAGCGTCGCGGCAACCACTATCGGCGCGATCGCGTTGGGCACGAGCTCGCGGAACATGATGCGCAGGTTCGACGAGCCGAAGGCGAGCGCGGCGACCGCAAACTCACGCTCGCGCAGCGAACGCACCTGGGCTTCGACCACGCGGGCCACCGCCATCCAGGCCGTGGCGGCGATCAATATGGTGGTGGTGACGAGACCGGGCTCGGTCAGCGCTGCGAGGGCCAGCAGCAGGAAGATGGTCGGAAAGCACAGCACGGCGTCGACGAGCCGCATCAACACCGCGCCGACCGCGCCGCCATAGAACCCGGCAAAGGCGCCGACGACAATGCCAACCGCCATCGCGATCACCATCGCGACGATGCCGATCGAGAGCGAGACCCGCCCGCCCATCATCAACCGTGCCAGCACGTCGCGGCCGAGCTCGTCGGTGCCGAGAATATGCGCGCCGGAGAGCGGCGGCGCGAACCGCTTCATGATGTCGATGTAGGTGTCGTCGAACGGCAGCAGGTAGGGGCCGAACGTCGAACCGAGCACGAGCACGAGGATGATCAAGGCGCCCGCGAGCGCCAACCGATGCCGGCGAAAGCGCCGCCACGCGGCCTGGCCGGGCGCGAGCTGAACGGTGGAGAGGGCTGCGGTCGCCATCGCTTCAGCCCACCCGGATGCGCGGATCGACGACGGCATAGAGGATGTCTGCCAGCAGCGAGCCGATCAGCACCATCGTCGCCGAGAACATCAGGATGCCCATCACCACGGGATAGTCGCGGTAACCAATCGAATCCAGGAACAGGCGGCCCATGCCCGGCCAGGTGAACACGGTCTCCGCCACCAGCGCACCGCCCAGCAGCGTCGGAAACTGCAGGCCGGCGACCGTGATCATCGGCAGCAGCGCGTTGCGAAGCGCGTGCACCGTGAGAATGCGCCATTCCGGCATGCCCTTGGCGCGTGCAGTGCGGATGTAGTCCTGGTTGATGACCTCGAGCATCGAGGAGCGCATGAAACGGCCCCACATCGCGGTCTCGACCAGCGCCAGCACCATGGCCGGCGCGATCAGATGATGCAGCAGGTCGAGGAAGGAGCCGTCGCCAATGGTGTGCCGGTTGCCCGCCGGCAACCAGCCGAGCTTGACCGAGAAGACGTAGATGGTGACGAGGCCGAACCAGAAGGTCGGGATCGACAGCGCGATCATGGCGCCGACGGTGGCAAGCGTATCGAACAGCGAGTAGCGGCGTAGCGCGCCAAGGATGCCGATCCAGCAGCCGAGCAGCACGGCGATGATGGTCGCCGTCGCCATCAGCTCCAGCGTGGCGCCGAGATGCGAGGAGATCACCGACAGCACCGCCTCGCCGTCGCGATACGACTTGCCCCAATCACCCCGCACCATGCGGCCGAACCAGTCGAGATATTGGACCAGCAGCGGACGATCGAGGCCGAGCTGCCTGGTGACGCGGTCGAGATCCTCCTGCGTCATCTGGCTTGAGACGGCAAACTGCGACAGCGGCCCGCCGGGCGCCAGATGCAGGATGGCGAAGCCGATCCCCGAGACGATCACCAGCAGCATGATCGCCTGCGCCAGGCGATTGACGACGTAGCGGGCCATCTCAGGCGATCCGACCAGCCCGAGACATCAGGCCCAATACCATTCGCGGATGTTCCAGCAATTGATGGAGGTGTTGATGTTGGGACGGAAGCCTTGCAGCCCCTCCTTCACCCCCTCCGCAATGAAGCCCTGGAACAGCGGCAGGATCGCAAAATCGTTGCGGATCAGCTTCTGCAGATCGCCGTAGGTGGTCTTGCGCTGGGCGAGTTCGAACTGCTTGGCGCCTTCAGCGAGCAGACGATCCGCCTCCGGGCTTCTGTACTGATAGGTGTTGAAGCCGCGGCCGCCTTTGGCGGGAATGGCGCCGGAGCCGAAGCGCGGCGTCACGTCGGGGTCGCTGCCGAGCATGAAGTTCACCGACACCAGCACCGAGTTGAACTTCGACTGCTGCCAGAACTCGCCCCAGATCACCGCCGCCGGCATGTTGTTGACGCGCATCGCAGCGCCGATCGCACGCCAGTCCTGGATCAGGAGCTGCTGCGTCTGCTCGCGCACCGCATTGCCCGACGTCGTCGAGTTGGTGAATTCGAGCTTGGCGCCGCCCTTCTCGCGAATGCCGCCGGAGCCGCGAACCCAGCCCGCGGCGTCGAGCAGCGCGTTGGCCTTGGCAGGATCGTATTTGTGCTGCGGCAGACCCTGCTGGAACGACCAGGCCTGCTGCGGCACGAAGCTCTCGGTCGGCGTCGGCAGACCGTAATTCAGCGCGTCGATGATCGCCTGCTTGTTGATGGCGAGATAGAGCGCCTCGCGCACGGCACGATCAGTGAAAGGACCAAAATCCAGGTTCGGCGCGATATGCTCTACCGAGGAGGTCGAAGAGACGAAGATCTTGCGGCCCTTCAGCGTCTTTGCCTCCTGCACGAAGTTCGGCAGGATGCCTTGCAGGCCGGTGTAGTCGACCTGACCGGTGCGGAACTGGGTGTAGAGAACGGCCAGGTCCGGAATGTATTTGAAAACGACGCGTTCGACGTAAGGTCCTTTGCCATGATAACCGGTATGGGCATTCAGCTGGATGTGGTCGCCCGGCACGCGCTCGGCCCAGCGGAACGGCCCGGTACCGATGGGTGCGTTGTGGAACGGCGAGGAATTAGGATCGGACACCTTCTCGAGGATGTGCTTGGGCACGATGAAGGTGAGCGAGAGAATTGACATATATGGCGAATAGGGAGCCTCCATTCGCCAGTGGATCTCGTCGGGCGCGACGACCTTGATGTCCTTGACGAGGCTGTGGCCGACGCGGTTGCGGACGCGGAAATCGGGATTGTTGATCAGCTCGAGCGAGAACTTGACATCCTCGGCCGTGAACGGCGTGCCGTCGTGCCATTTCACGTCGCTGCGCAGCTTGATCTTCCACGTCAGGCCGTCGGCCGAGAGGCCGCCATTCTCGATGGTCGGGACTTCGCGGGCGAGGTCGGGAACGAATTTCCCGTCGGGCTCGATGTACCAGAGCGGCGAGAACACCTGCCACCAGATGCCCTGATCGACCTCGATGCCCGGCATCAAGGGATGAAAGACGGTCGGCTCCTGCGACAGCGCCGCGATCACCTGGCCGCGCGGCTTGTCCGGGGGATTGGTAGGACGTTCGGTCTGTGCGAAGGCGTTCCCTGAAAGCGTCCAGCCTGCGGCTGCGCCCGCGCCGAGCTGGAAGAATTGACGGCGATTCGGAATGCCGAGATGTCCTGCCCCAACGCCGAACTTGCCGGTGTCGTCCGCCATGACCCACTCTCCGTTTCCGCACGCGGCACCGTCTCCCGCGCCCCCGAGACCCCGGCAAAGGGACAGGAGTGGGCTTTAGTGCTTCTAAATTTTTCTCCCAAAAGTTCATCACGACTAAATACAGCTGTCAATCGCATTGCTAGAATGCGCCAGCTTTTCACTCTGACTGAAGGCGCGGGGCTCGATCCCCGACGCTGAGATGATGCATGGGAGAGCGACATGGATGGTCGCGGCGACACGAACAGTCTGAAGGACGCTCCGACGACCGAGGCCGAAGATGCGGTCGACCAGCGCCTGGGTGAAACAGTGCGGCTGCTGCGTCAGCGCGCCGGCCTCTCGATCCAGGACGTCGCCAACAAGACCGGCCTGTCGACCGGCATGATCAGCCAGCTCGAACGTGCGCGCGCGATGCCGTCGATCCGCACGCTGCGCCTGCTCAGCATCGCGCTCGACGTTCCCATCTCCTATTTCTTCGAGAGCAGCGATCCTGCCGAAGCGCCGCGCTACACCGTGCGCAAGAACGCCAGGCGGCTGCTGCGGCTCACCGCCAGCGGCGTCGTCAAGGAAGCGCTGACGCCGGAAGGCAAAGGCCAGCTCGAGCTCTACGAGCTCACGCTCAACCCCGGCGCCTCCTCCGGCACCGACTTCCTGCAGCACACCGGCGAGAAGGCGGGCTACATCCTCTCGGGCAGCCTGCGGCTGTGGCTCGACAACCAGGCCCATGTGCTGGAAGCCGGCGACAGCTTTCGTTTTCCGAGCATCGTGCCGCACATGTTCGACAACCCGACCCAGCAGGTGGCGCGCGTGATCTGGGTGACGACGCTGCGCCAGACCGACTCGCCGGAGGGTTGAGTCCGGCATCAAGGTCTGGCGAGACGGATCTAGCTCATCCTTCGCCGCAGCGTGGCTGACGGCGTCTCGCCGAATTTCTCGCGGTAGGCGCCGGCCATGCGGCCGAGATGGGTGAAGCCGAGATCGAAGGCCATCTCGGTGATGGAAACATCGGGTGCGGCTTGCGCGAGGCGCGCATTGAGGCCGGCGAGGCGAATGTCGAGCAGCATCTGCGAGATCGACACGCCGAAGTGACGGCGGAAGCCGAGCTGCAGCGCGCGGATGCCGATGCCGGAGGCGCAGGCGAGCTGCGCGAGGTCGAGCGGCTCGCCGGCATGGTCGGCAAGGTGATCGCGCGCGGCGCGCAAGGCGCGCGGCAAACGCTCGGCCTGCCCCGAAAACGTCTGAATCGCATCCGACAGGCCATGCCGCTGCCGGTTGAGCAGATGATCGAGCAGCGCTTCGCGCCAATCGGCCATCGCGGCCGGCGAGAGCCGGCCTGATGGCCCGAGGCGCTCGGCGAGCGTCATCAGCTCGGCGAGCCTCGTCTGCAGGGCCCGCCCGGACGGCGCATCCAGCTCGATCACCGGATCGAACTCGACCACCCCGGTCGCCCTGCCCGACAAGGCCGCGGCGCGCTGCTCGACCATGCGGCGATCGAGCAGCAGGATCGCCTGCGCACAATCGCTCCACATCATCCGGGTCGGAATCGTCGGCGACAGCAGCGACGCGATCCGGTCCGGGGCCGCATCGAGCTCACGACGACCGGCACGAATGCGGGCGCTGCCAGCAAGCGGGACCTGCACCAGGAAGAAGCGCTCGAGGCAGCCCGGATCGATGCTGACCGCTCCGCCATAGGCGACGTAGTTGATGGAGAAACCGTCGAACGCCGCGCAATTGTGCCGGGCAGAGAAGCCGGCCGCGCGCGCCTGTGTCGGCTTCAGATCGTGCGGACAGAAGATGCGCCCGATCTGCTCGGCCGCCTCGTCGACGTCATCAGTGGTGACACGGGCGAACGCCGCAAGCCGTTCGGCTGCAGAGGCTGTTGCGCTCATTTCCAGCTCGGCTGCGGACATCGTCGACCATGCTTCGCGCCCGGAATTCCTTTAAGCCTATAATAGTTCCGCGGGGGCGAAAAGGGCCGGAGCTCGCAAATTCGTCGTGCTGCATGGCAATAGGTTCATCCGGATTCGTTTAGCGGATAGACAGGCTGCCCGTCCTCGGCCGATGCTCCGTCCCCGCCGGAATCCATGAGGAGCAAGCCATGACTGCACTCGAAAAAGGCATCACCGCGAACGGCACAGGCTACGGCGGAAAGAGCTGGAACATCCTTGGCCAGGTCTATTTCCCCAAGGCCGTCACCGACTCCACTTTCGCGTTCGAGACCAACAGCGATCCCGGCCAGTTCGTGCCGGTGCATATCCATCCGACCCAGGACGAGTTCATCCTGGTGCAGGAAGGCACGCTCGATCTCAAGCTCGACGGTCAATGGGTCAAGGCCAATGCCGGCGACCTCGTGCGCATGCCACGCGGCATCCCGCACGGCTATTTCAACAAGTCCGACAAGCCGTGCCGCGCGCTGTTCTGGGTCTCACCGATGCAGAAGCTGGAGGCGCTGTTCAACCAGCTGCACAATCTGACCGACCCGGCCGAGGTCGTGCGCATCTCGGCGCTGCATGAGGTCGACTTCCTGCCGCCCGAGGCCAACGACTAGCCGTCGCCGCTTCCTCCGCTTCCATCGGCTTGCAGTCCGGCCGGCCGCGCCTTGCGGCCGAACGCGGCCGCTTGCGCGCAACACATCGAGCAAACCCATGGTCAGCCCAAAACATGTCTGCGTGATCGGCGCCGGCGTCTCCGGCCTTGCCGCCGCGAAAGCATTCTCCACCCGAGGCCACCGCGTCACGATCGTCGAGCGCAGCTCGGATCTCGGCGGCGTCTGGGAGCCCGCGCGCTCCTACCCCGAGGTGCAGACCCAGAGCCCGAAGGAGCTCTACCGCTACACCGACCGTGCCATGCCGGATGCCTATCCGGAATGGCCGACCGGGCCGCAGGTCCACGCCTACCTCGCCGACTATGCCAAGAGTTTTGGCCTCGAGCGCATGCTGCGGCTCAACACCGAAGTCGCCGGCATGGCGCGCCGTGGCGACGGCAGGTCGGGATGGACGCTTGCCTTGAAGGACAGGAACGGCACGACCACGAGCGAGGATTTCGATTTCGTCGCGGTCTGCACCGGGCAATTCAACGAGCCACGCGAGCTGCATTGCCCCGGCGAGGACGCCTTTCTGGCGCAGGGCGGCCAGATCCTGCACTCGTCGAAATACGGCGATCCGACCCTGGCGAAGGAACGCCGCGTCGTCGTGCTCGGCGGCTCGAAGTCCGCAACTGACATCGCCGTGAATGCGGTGAAGTCAGGCGCGCGCGAGGTCACCATCGTGATGCGTGAGCCGGTCTGGCGCATTCCCTATTTCATCGGCGGTCTCGTGAACTTCAAGCGCATCCTCTACATCCGCGCGCAGGAGGAGATGTTTCCGGGTTGGGGCATCAGCACGATGGGACGGCTCGCGCACCGCCTCGCCGCGCCGCTGGTCTGGGCCAATTGGCGCGGGCTGGAGAGCCTGTTGAAGGCGCAGCTCAAGCTCGGCCGCTGCAACATGGTGCCGAAGGAGCGCATCGAGGACGGCGTCAACTGCTCGGTGCCCATCGCAACGCCGGGCTTCTACCCGATGGTCGCCGACGGCCGCATCAAGGCCGTGTTCGGCACGTTCGACCATTATGAGGGCGACAGCATCGTGATGAGTGGTGGCGAGCGCGTGGGCGCCGACGTCGCCGTGCTCGCGATCGGCTACAAGCTCGGCGTGCCGTTCCTGCCCGAGGCCTACCGGCAGAAACTGGTCGATGCCGACGGGCAGTACCGGCTCTATCGCCTGATCGCCAATCCGGATCTGCCCGAGCTCGGCTTCGTCGGCTTCAACTCCTCGTTCTGCACCGTGCTCTGCGCCGACCTCGCGGCGAACTGGCTGGTGCGTTATGCCGACGGCCAGCTCGCGAACCAGCCGACGGCACAGGCGATGCGCGACAACATCGAGATGATGCTGCACTTCAAGCGCGTCGAGCGGCCGGCCGCGGGCGTCTATGGCGGCCTCTGCGTCGCCCCTTATCACTACCGCCATTTCGACGAGCTGATGGCCGATATCGGCGCGAAAAACCAGAAGCGCGGCGGACTCGCGGGCCGCTTCCAGCCGCCGGATGCGGATGCTTACGCCAAGTTCCTGGCGACGGCGCCGGACTACCGGGCGGCGTGAAAGGAGAATTGCGGCGGCTCGCCTCCGACGTCTACGATCTCGCTGGCCATCGAATCGACGGGAACCAGCCATAGGATCGGCCATGGGATCGAGACGACTTGCCGCCGCGGCCCTCGCGGCTGTTGCCATCTTCGGCGCGGTGCCCACCGTTGCGCAGAAGGCGGCGCCGACGCCACAGCAATCGGAGGCGCTCGCGGCTTACGAGCGCGCGCTCGGCGACTTCAAATCCATCCTCACTGAGCGGCGGCGCCAGATCGAGGCGAAGGAGCCGCTGCCGAACCTGCCGGGACAGGCGCTCTATCTCGCGCGCGTCGCTGTGATCAGCAGCTACAAGGACCTCACCGACGTCATGCCGTCGCGGATCGGCCGGCCCAACAAGTTCGAGATTCCTCCGGCCTATTTCGACGCCGAGATCGAGCCGCTGGTCGACGAATACGGCAGGCTCTTCGACCTCATGGAGGCGCCGCCTGCCAGCGCGCAGAGCTCGCCGACGCCGTTCAAGGACGTCGTCGATCTCGCCGTTGCGATCGCGCGCGCCAAGGGCCTCGCGCCCGAACATGCCGAAGTTGCGGGGCGGATCAGCCTCGGGCTGTTCTTTGCGGAGACCAACGGCAAGCAGAACGTCCGCAACGCACGCTCGAACACCTATATGGGCAGCTTCCAGACCGGCCCCTCCGAAGACCGCAACGGCCGGCGGAAATGGGAGAAGATCAAGGGCGACGTAGCTGCGATCGACCCGGGCTTAAGCGCGCGAGACGACAAGGAGGAGGCGCGTGCCCGCGGCACCGATCAGCGCTTCAACCACTGGACCAACGTCCGCAACGGGTTGATGAACGCGCACTCCGATCTGTTCCGCGAGATTCCGGGTATCGTCAAGACGCTGCCTGATACGATCGACCAGATGAAGCTTTTCCAGCTGATCCAGATCGTTCCAACCCCGACGCGGTCCGCGCTCAAATCGGGCGATCTCCTGAATTACCGGGTGTCAAGCCCCAGAATCATGGGATACCTGCGCAACAACAGCATCTTTGCCTTCGGACGGGCCGACCGGGCGAAAACCTCGGCGAGCTACCGCGAAATCTTCGCCGCGATGTGGCTGTTCAACCGGAAGTTCGAGAAAGCGATGGCGAAATACGCGGAGATCAGGGCGCGCTGAGGAAGCGGGTTGCAACTGCCAGCGCAGGTTGTAGTCTCGCGGTGGCATCGATCACGCGGACCTTTCCATGCGCATTCTCGTTCTCGGCGGCAGCCAGTTTCTCGGCCGGGCGATCGCAAGCCACGCCTCCGCTGGCGGGCATGACGTGACCTGCGCGGCCCGCGGCCTTGCGGGGCCGATTGCCGCCGGCGCCCGCTTCCTGCGGATCGACCGCGACGTGGCCGACGGACTTGCGCCGCTCGCGGGTGAGACATTCGACGCCGTGGTCGATGTCTCGCGTCATCCCGGCCAGGTCCGTCGCGCAGTCGCCGCGCTGAAGCGGCCGGGCGTGCATTGGACCTTCGTCTCGACGATCAGCGTTTATGCGGACAACCGCATCCCGGGGCAACGCGCCGACACGGCGCCGCTGCGCGAGCCTGTTGCGGGAGAGATCGAGCACAGCACCGAGGCGATCTACGGCGCAGCCAAGGTCGCCTGCGAACAGGCGGTCGGCGATGACGCCTTCATCTGCCGCGCCGGACTGATCGCAGGCCCCGAGGACCCGACCGGACGGTTCGCCTATTGGCCGGCGCGGCTTGCGCGCGGCGGCGAGGTGCTGGCGCCGGGATCGCCGGAGGATGCGGTCCAGTTCATCGACGTGCGCGATCTCGCGCAATGGATCGTGCATGCGGCAGAGAGCGGTCTCGTCGGCATCTATGACGGGATTGGGCCGATCCGCACGCGCGGCGGATTCCTGAGCGAATGCGCTTCCGCGCTGAACGCGTCCTGCACCTTCACCTGGATCGATCGCGCCTTTCTGGAAGCGCATGACGTCAGGCGTTGGGCGGGCCCGCGGTCCTTACCGATGTGGCTGCCATTGCCGGACTACGCCGGCTTCCTGACGCGCGATACCTCGCCGGCACGCGCGGCCGGATTGACCTCGCGACCGCCGGGAGACACCGCGCGCGATACGCTTGATTGGCTCAACGCCAACAACGGGCCCGTCGTAGGTCTCACTGCCGAAGACGAGAAGGATGTGCTCGCGGCGTGGCATGCGCGCCAGCCCTAGGTGCAGACGGGCCAATCGTTCGCCGGTGAAGAAGCGCCTTGTCGTGACAAATCTGTCAAAGGCCACACTGCCGTTTTCGGTGCAAGACCCGTGACCGCCATGGCTATGGTGTTCCACGACTGCCCGTTTGTTGGTAGCCTGCCGCACCGACAGACAGCAATCGGGGACCACCGAATGACGCGCGCCAATCCCGCATCTCCCGCACGACGCAATGGAGCAGCGAGGAAACATATCGGTCGGGCACTCGCCGCAACCGCGGCATTGGCTGTGCTCGCCGGCTGCGAGGACAAGAACACGTTCGTGGCGCCGCCGCCGCCCAAGGTCGACGTCGCGACGCCGGTGCAGCGTCCGGTGACGCGCTACATCGAGGCGACCGGCAACACGGCACCGATCAAGAGCGTCGATCTCGTCGCGCGCGTGCAGGGCTTTCTGCAAACGATCGACTATCAGGACGGCACATTCGTGAAGCAGGGCACCCAGCTGTTCACGATCGAGCCTGAGACCTACAAGCTCAAGCTCGAGCAGGCGCAGGCGGCCGAAGTCGGCGCGCAGGCCTCGCTCCGGCAGGCGGAGGCCGACTACAAGCGACAGGCCGAGCTGGTGCAGCGCCAGGCGGTCTCGCAAGCCACGCTCGACACCTCGACCTCGAACCGCGACAACGCCCAGGCCAATCTGCAGCAGGCCCAGGCCAACACCAAGCTCGCCGAAGTCAATTACGGCTACACCAAGGTCACGGCACCGTTCGACGGCATCGTCAGCGCGCACATGGTCTCGATCGGCGAGCTCGTCGGCGTCTCCTCGCCGACCCAGCTCGCCACCATCGTGGCGATGGACCCGATCTATGTGAACTTCACCGTCAACGAGCAAGACGTGCTGCGCATCCGCGCCGAGGCGACCCGTCGCGGACTGACGCCCGCGGACATGAAGCACTTCCCGATTCAAGTGGGGCTGCAGACCGATACCGGCTACCCTCATGAGGGCAAGCTCGACTACGTCTCGCCGACCCTCAACCAGTCGACCGGCACGCTGGCCGTGCGCGGCCTCGTTCCCAACGACAAGCGGGTGCTGCTGCCTGGCTATTTCGTCCGGGTCCGCGTGCCCTTCGACCAGGAGAAGAGCGCCCTGCTCGTTCCCGACACCGCGCTCGGCAGCGACCAGGGCGGCCGCTATCTCCTCGTCGTCAACAGCGACAACGCCGTCGAGCAGCGCAAGGTACAGATCGGCCCGGTCGACAACGGCCTGCGCGTGATCGAGAGCGGCCTGAAGCCAGAGGATCGCGTCGTGACCGCGGGGCTCTTGCGCGTCATCCCGGGCCAGAAGATCGACCCGCAGGTGACGAAGATCGAGCAGACGCAGGCCTCGAGCAAGTAGGGGCTGCCAGCCATGATCTCAAAGTTCTTCATCGAGCGGCCGGTCCTCTCGAACGTCATCGCGCTGTTGATGATCCTGATCGGCGGCGTCGCGCTGTTCAATCTCGCCATCGCGCAATACCCCGACGTGGTGCCGCCGACCGTGCAGGTCACCACGCGCTATCCCGGCGCCAGCGCCAAGACCGTGATCGATACCGTGGCGCTGCCGATCGAGCAGCAGGTCAACGGCGTCGAGGACATGCTGTACATGCAATCCTACAGCGGCTCCGACGGCACCTACACGCTGACCGTGACCTTCAAGATCGGCACCGACCTCAACTTCGCGCAGGTGCTGGTGCAGAACCGCGTCTCCAGCGCATTGTCGCAATTGCCGCAAGCCGTGCAGAACCAGGGAGTCACCGTGCAGAAGCGGTCGACCTCGATCCTGTTGTTCGTGACGCTCACCTCGCCGGATGCGAGGTACGACAGCCTCTACTTGAGCAACTACGCCACTATCAACATCCGTGACGAGCTCTCGCGCCTGCCCGGCGTCGGCAACGTCACCGTATTCGGCGCCGGGCAATACTCGATGCGGATCTGGCTCGATCCCAACAAGCTGCAGGTGCGTGGCCTGGTGCCGCAGGACGTGATCCAGGCAATCCAGCAGCAGAGCCAGCAGGTCGCCGCCGGTCAGGTCGGCGCGCCGCCGACGCCGCCGGGACAAGCGTTCCAGTACACGCTGAACGTCAACGGACGGCTCGACGATTCCGGCCAGTTCGAGAACATCATCGTCAAGACGGGCACGAGCGGCGACGTCACGCGGGTGCGCGACGTCGGCTGGGTCGAACTCGGCGCGCAGACCTACAGCCAGATCTTCTCGCTCAACAAGCAGCCCGCGGTCGGCATCGGCGTGTTCCAGTCGCCGGGCGCCAACGCGCTGCAGGTCGAGCAGGCCGTCGAGAAGAAGATGGCGGAGCTCGCCAAGCGCTTCCCCGAAGGCATCAAGTACGACACGCCGTTCGACACCACCAAGTTCGTCGAGGCCTCGGTGCACGAGGTCTATATGACCCTGATCGAGGCCGGCCTGCTGGTGCTGGTCGTGATCCTCATCTTCCTGCAGGACTGGCGCGCGATGCTGGTGCCGGCGACGACCGTGCCTGTCACCATCATCGGCGCCTTCGCCGCGATGGCGGTGCTCGGCTTCACCATCAACATGTCGACGCTGTTTGCGATCGTGCTCGCGATCGGCATCGTGGTCGACGACGCCATCGTCGTGGTCGAGGGCGCCGCCCACAACATCGAACAGGGCATGAACGGCCATGACGCCGCGATCCGCGCGATGGACCAGCTGTTCGCGCCGATCGTCGGCATCACGCTGGTGCTGATCTCGGTGTTCCTGCCCGCTTCGTTCCTCGCCGGACTGACCGGGCGCATCTACTCGCAATTCGCGCTGGTGATCGCCGCGACCGCCCTGCTCTCCGCCATCAACGCCGCGACCTTGAAGCCGACGCAATGCGCGCTGTGGCTGCGGCCGGCCGTGCCGCCGGAGCAGCGCAATTTCTTCTATCGGGGCTTCAATGCGGTCTACAACCGCGTCGAGCGCGGCTACACAAGGCTGATCACGTTCCTCGTGAAGCACGCCACCATCTCGGTCGCGTTCGCACTGCTGATCATCGCCGCCAGCGGCTATGGCCTGTCGCGGGTGCCGACCGGCTTCCTGCCGATAGAGGACCAGGGCTATCTGATCGCCGCGGTGCAGCTGCCCGACGGCGCCGCGCTGGAGCGGACGCAGGCCGTGCTCGACAAAGCGAGCGGGCTGATCAAGGACACGCCCGGCGTGGCGCAGGTCATCACCATCGCCGGCATCTCCGCGCTCGACAACAGCGCCAGCCTCGCCAATGCCGGTGTCGCCTACATCATCCTGAAGGATTGGGACGCGCGTAAAGGGCCCGGTGAGGATCTGCGCTCGCTGGTCTTTGGCCTGAACGACAAGCTCGCTGATATCATGGAGGCGCGCACCATCGTGTTGCCGCCGCCGCCGATCCAGGGCATCGGCAACGCCGCCGGCTTCTCGATGCAGGTCGAGCTGCGCGACGGCAACAGCGATTTCGCCAAGCTGCAGGCCATCACCGGCGCGATGGTCACCAACGCTCAAAGCCAGAGCGCGCTGCAGCGCGTGCAGTCCTCGTTCCGCTCCTCGGTGCCGCAATTCAACGTCGAGATCGACCGCGTCAAGACTCAGACGCTTCATGTCACCACGGATCAGGTGTTCTCGGCGCTGTCGACCTATCTCGGCTCTTCCTATGTCAACCAGTTCAACAAGTTCGGCCGCGTGTTCCAGGTCTATACGCAAGCCGATCCCGCCTTCCGCGTCACCGAGCGCGACATCGCCAACATGCAGGTGCGCAACTCGAATGGCGACATGATCCCGATCGGCACCGTCGCAAAGATCACGCCGGCCACCGGCCCGTCGCTGATCAGCCTCTACAATCTCTATCCGTCCTCGACCGTGATCGGCCTGCCGGCGCAGGGCTATTCGTCGGGCCAATCGCTGAAGCTGATGGAGGAAATCGCGGACAAGACGTTGCCGCCGGGCACCGGCTATGAATGGACCGCGATGTCGTATCAGGAGAAGGCGGTCTCGAACCAGATCTACTGGGTGTTCGGGCTCGCCATGCTGCTGGTCTATCTCGTGCTCGCCGGCCAGTACGAGAGCTGGTACGCGCCGATCTCGGTGATTCTCGCCGTGCCGCTGTCGCTGCTCGGGCCGATGCTGATCCTCTCCGCTCTCAAGATCGACAACAATCTCTATTGCCAGATCGGCCTGATCCTCTTGATCGCGCTCTCGGCCAAGAACGCCATCCTGATCGTCGAGGTCGGTCTCGAGCTGCACGGCCGCGACGGCAAGCCGATCATCGAATCCGCGATCGAGGCGGCGCGCGCCCGCTTCCGCCCGATCCTGATGACCTCGTTCGCCTTCATCCTCGGCGTCGTCCCGCTGGTGCTCGCCACCGGCGCCGGCGCCAGCGCGCGCAAGTCGATCGGCATCACGGTATTCTCGGGCATGCTGGCCTCGACCTGCCTTGCGGTGCTGTTCGTGCCGGCCTTCTTCGTGGTGGTGCAGCGCTTCGAGAACTGGCGGGCGTCGAAGAAGAAGCCGCAGGCGGTGGCGGAGGTGAAGCCCTAACCCTGCTCCGCCGGCGCCTGCCGCGCCTCGCCGCTCGAGACCAGGAGCACCGAGACCTTCGACTGTCGCAGCACTGCATCGGCGACGCCGCCGAAGGAGAGATGGTCGGCCTGGATCCGGTCAACGCCCATGACGACGAGGTCGACGTCGGTGGTGTCGATCTCGCGCAGAATCGCCGCCTCCGGCGCGCGGTTCACGCGCAGGGTCGTGGTGATGTCGACGTCGTGGCGGGCGGCGAGATCGCTGGTGTCCTTGAGGATGCCTGTCTCCTGGCTCAACCCGCGCGAGCGACCGCGCTGCGCACCCTTGTCGCGCGTCGTCGCTACATAGACCACCCGGAGCGAACCTGAGCCGGCCTGCGCCAGCGCCACGGCGACCTCGGCACCGCGCTTGGAGACGGCGCTGCCGGACACGGGAACGAGGATGTTGAGCGCCTCGGGCATCGGCTGTTTCAGGTGCTTGCCCTTGGCGGCCACGATCGCAAGCGGTCCTTCGAACTTCGCGGCAATATCCTCGACCTTGCGATCGAAACGGTCCTTGGTGGCGGCGACCTTGGCGATGCCGACGACCAGGAGATCGAAGCCTTTGCGCGCCTCGTCGGCAATGGTCTCGCCAAGCTCCGCGCGCCTGGTGCGGCTGATGACATCGACGCTGCCGGCATCGTTGTCGCTGTTGGCGGAGACGGTTTCGGCCGCCTTCTTCACCACGGCTTCGTGGCTCACTTCCTCGCCGCGCCCCTTCTCTTGTTCCTCGGCGCGCTTGCCGATATGCAGCACCGTGATCGGCAGGCCGCGCATGCCGGCGATCAGTCCGGCGACATGCGCGGCGAAGGTGGCGTTGACGCTCTCGTCCACGGCGAGCAAGGGACGTTCGAGATTGGCGACGAAGCCGCGCCTCTCGAACTCCTCGCGCTCCAACCGCTCCTTCTCCTCCGCGCTCATCGGCAGCCTGGCCAGCGCCGCGCGCAGCATCGGCGGCATCGCCATGGTGGTCACGATCGCCATCGTCACGATCATCGTGAACAGGTTCTGGCTGAGCACGCCGATCGACAGGCCAATGGTCGCGATGATGACCTCGGTCGAGCCGCGCGCGTTCATGCCGCTGGCGAGGGCCAGCGACTCCCTCCCGTTCAACCCGCCCACGGTGCCGCCGACGAACGCGCCACCGAACTTGCCGACGCTGGCGATCACGACGAGCAGGCCGGTGAGCATCAGGAGGTTGGGATCGCGCAGCACCGTGAGATCGGCGCTGAGTCCGGCGAGACCGAAGAACACCGGCATGAAGAAGCTTGAGATCAGCCCGCGCAGGCGCTCGTCGATCTGCCGCGTCAGGATCGGCGATTCCCCGACCAGGATGCCGGCGACGAAGGCACCTAATACGGTGTGGACGCCGATCAGATGCGTGATCATCGCCATGACGCTCATCAGCAGCAGGATCACGGAGATGACCGCGGCCGCGCTGACGAGATTGTCGTTAGCCCAGCGGATCAGCTGGAACACCAGGCGGCGGCCGATGGTGAAGCTGACCGCGAGGAAGGCGAGCGTTCCCAGCACCGACTTGGTCACGGAAACGATGTCGAGCGAGCCTTGCGAAGCGAGGCTGAAAATGACGGCGATGATGATCCAGCCGATGGTGTCGTCGATCACGGCGGTCGCGACGATGATCTGCCCAACGTTGCGGCGCATGAAGTTCATCTCGCGCACGACGACCGCGACGATCTTCACCGAGGAGATCGACAGCGCCGTGCCCATGAACAGCGACGCCACCAGGCGCTCCTGCGGATTGGGCAGCAGCGCATCCGGCAGGAACTCGCCGAGTGCGAAGCCGCAGGCGAACGGCACGACGATGCCAGCGATCGAGATCGCGATCGCGGCCCTGCCCACCTTCCGGACCAGCTTGAGGTCGGTTTCCATGCCGGTCAGCAGCAAAAGCAGCAGGATGCCGAACTGGGCGATGCCGGCGATCATCGCCTTCTGCTCGGGCGTGTTGGGAAAGATCGCGGCTTGCGCCTCGGGCCAAATCCAGCCGAGCAATGACGGCCCCAGGATGATGCCGGCGAGCAGCTCGCCGATCACTGAGGGTTGGCCGACGCGCATCATGATCTCGCCGAGGCCGCGACCAACCGCGATCAGCAGGACGTCTGCGCCACCAGCAGGAATTCGGACGGGCCGGCCGATTTGCCCGCTTCGGCGCCAGCCGCAATGGTGGTGAGGATGAGCGCCGCGGGGACGAGGCCGACCGGCCGGAGCAAGGTCCACAGCATGCAGGCGTCATTTCCCCTTTACCCGGCCCCGCTGTCGGGGCCACGGGGATAGAACCCGCGGGAGGTGGCGGGAGTTCCTGCCGCGCACGACGGGACGGAGGGGGCAAAAACGCCAAACGCGAAAACAACCCCATGCACAGTAGGGATGCCGTTGAAAACTTTCAAAAAGTTCGGCTTTGCCGAAACGGCTTGCTCCGTCGGGCAAAACACTGGCAGAATGGCATCGTGGGTGGCATGGCGAGGGTGCCTCCTCATTCTCCGTCATTCCGAGCGCAGCGACTTGTCCGCCGAAGCCTTGGCGAAGGCGGAAGCAATCCAGAATTTTTCCGCGGCGGCAATTTGGATTGCTTCGTCGCAAGGGCTCCTCGCAATGCGGTGGAGAGAGTCTCCCTCACACCACCTGCGGCGTGCGGATCTCGCGCGGCAGGATCAGCGCGGCGGCGATGGCGAGCAGGCAGAGGGCGGCGAAGGAGTGCAGCATGGTGACGAATCCGCCCCGCTCATAGAGCCAGGCGACCAGACCGACGGAGGCGCCGGCCGCGGTGAAACCGACGAAATAGCGCACGGCATAGGCGCGCGAACGCCACTCTTCCGTGGTGTATTTGCCGACCATGGCGTCGTTGACCGTCACCTGCCCGAACGCACCCATGACGATGCCGATCGAAACGACGATCAGCGGCAGGTTGGACAGGCTCGCGGCCAGATACAGGAATGGCGCCAGCATGAAGGAAAGTGGCAGCGCCACCGTCTTCAGGGAGTAGCGGTCGAGCAGCCGGCCGATCGTGTACTGCGTCATCGCGCCGAACACGTAGACGCCGGCGGCGATGACACCTAACAGCGCCGGGCTCTTGGTCAGGTCCGCAAGGCGCTCGGCGAACAGCTTTGGCAGCGCCACGGTGACGGCGTTGAAGGTCGTGGAGATCGCGATCACCACGATCAGCAGCGCCAGGATCACGCGCCACATGTCCTGCCTGGCCACCCGCGCCTGCGCCGCCGCTTGCTTCGAGCCCTTGCGGTCCTCATGCACGACGCTCAGCGCGAAGGCGATGCCGATCAGGACCGTAACCGCGCCAGGAACGATGAACGCAAAACGCCAGCCGAGATATTGGCCAATCACGCCGGTGACCAGGGCCGACGACGCCACGCCGAGATTGCCCCAGACGCCATTGATGCCCATCTCGCGGCCGAGCCGGTCGGCGTAGGACACGATCATGGCGGTGCCGACGGGATGATAGATCGACGCAAAGATGCCGATCGCAAGCAGCGCCGCGCCGAGCTGCACGGGGGTCTGCACGAAGCCGACCGCGATCATCGAAAGGCCGATGCCGACGAAGAAGATCAGCATCATGTGGCGGCGGCTCCAGCGATCGCCCAGCCAGCCGGTGAGCAGCGAGCCGGCGCCGAAGGCAACGAAGCCCGGCGTCGCGTAGGGCAAGAGTTCCGAATAGGCCATGCCGAGCGCCGGGCCCATGATGATGACAGCGGCGGCGAAGATCAGCATCGAATAATGGTCGATGAAATGACCTGCGTTGACGAAACCGATGACCCGACTGGGGCTGTTCATTCCCGAATCCTCTCCTGCTCCGAAATGAGTTATATGTCCTCCCCATGACGGGATGCTGCCAATGACTGTCTTGGAAACGCCAATCCTGCGGGAGGTCCGGAGCAACCACCGCTCGCCCGCGGGCGTGCACCTGGTCGCCCGCGACTATCCCAAGGGGATGCGGATCGATCTGCACATGCACCGCGAGGCGCAGCTGATCTATGCGGCAAAGGGCACGATGCAGGTGACGACGCCCGCCGGACGCTGGCTGGTGCCGCCGGACCGCGCGGTCTGGGTGCCGGCCGGGCTCGAGCATGCCATCGACCTGCTGGCCGACATCGAGATGCGCACGCTGTATTTCGACCTGTCCTGGCTGAAGCGCGAGCAGCGCTATGACGGCCTGACCAGGGAATTCGTGGTGCGGGTGTCGCCGCTGCTCAATCAGGCGATTCTCGCGCTGTTCGACGGGCGCAACACCGAAGAGCGCACCGAGCTCCTGGTGCGCCTGGTGATGCTGGAATTGCACCAGGCCGAGGATTCCGCGACCTTCGTGCCGCTGCCGCGCGAAGCGCGCTGCCGCCGCGCGGCGATGATCGTGCTCGACGATCCCACCGGCCTGCACGACATCGACACGCTGGCGCGCGCGGTCGGAACCTCCGCGCGTACGCTGTCGCGGCTGTTTTCGAGCGAGACGCAGCTGAGCTTCAAGAGCTGGTGCCAGCGCGCGAGGATTGCGGCGGCGATCGAGCGGATATCGACGGATGCGAGCGTGTCGGTGAAGCAGCTCGCGACCCAGCTCGGCTATGCCAGCGTGCCGGCGTTCTCGGCCGCATTCCGCCAGGTGACGGGTCGGACGCCGACGGAGTTTGCAACACACGCGGTGTCGTCGCCCGGCTTGACCGGGCGACCCAGTACGCCGAGACGGCTCGGCTAGAATCGAGAAGCTGCGGCGTACTGGATGCCCCGGTCAAGCCGGGGCATGACAGCGCGTTGGAATGAGCACTGCCCGGCATATCATCGACCCGTTCCGGCATGCCCTCATTCTCCAAACGCACGGCGGAGCGAAAGATGCCGCATTCGCCTGCTTGATTGTGATCGGCTTGCACCCAAATCCCGTGTAAGCTTGCCGCATCGCACAGACCTGATACGAAAGCCCCGATGGCCAACGCCTTCTTCTCCGACCTGCTTGCCACCATCTCCGAGCGCGGCCGCACGTTGCTTCGCCGGGGGGACGCCGCCGAAACCAAGCATGATGCCGACGGACTGCTCGAGCTCTGCGATGCGCTGCTGTCGGGCCGGGGCGAAGCCTCGGGCACGGCGATGGCGCGCGAGGTGCTCGACATCTACCGGGAGCTGGACGCTGCGGGACGCCGCGCCTTCTTCGAGGGATTGGTGCGCGATTTCGGTCCCGACCGGGAGCGCCTGTCCAAGGCGATCGAGACATGGCGGGCCGCGCCCAGCGACGAGGACGCAAGCTCGCTGCACTTCGCTTCCGAGCCGCGCCGGCAGGAGCTGATCCGGCGGCTCAACCGCGCGCCCGGCGGTACCGGCGATCTCGTCAACATGCGCGCCGATCTGCTCGGCATGATGAACGGGCACACCGATCTCGCCGCGCTCGACCGCGACGTCTCGCATCTTCTTTCTTCGTGGTTCAATAGGGGGTTTCTCGTGCTGCGCAGGATCGACTGGTCGACGCCGGCCAACATCCTCGAAAAGATCATCCGTTATGAGGCCGTGCACGAGATCTCGGACTGGGATGATCTGCGCCGCCGCATCGATCCGGTCGACCGGCGCTGCTACGCCTTCTTCCATCCTGCGATGGTGGACGAGCCCTTGATCTTCGTCGAGGTGGCGCTGACCGAGACGATCCCCGGCGCGATCCAGCCCCTGCTCGCAGTCGACCGCCAGCACCTGCCGATCGAGCGCGCGCGCACCGCCGTGTTCTATTCGATCTCCAACACCCAGCGCGGCCTGGGCGGCATCTCCTTCGGCAGCTTCCTGATCAAGCAGGTGGTGGAAGAGCTGCGCCGCGAGTTGCCGAAGCTCGACACCTTCGTCACGCTGTCGCCGGTGCCGGGCTTCATGGCCTGGGTTAAGCAGGACAAGGATCTGCCGCTGTCGGACGAGGACCGCGAGGTGCTGAGGCGCCTCGACGATCCCAGATGGTTCGAGAGCCCGGAGACGGCGGCGCTGCTCCGCGCCGTGCTGGAGCCGCTCGCGGCGCACTATTTTCTCAAGGCGCGCACGCCGAAGGGCAAGCTGATCGATTCCGTCGCCCGCTTCCATCTCGGCAACGGCGCTCGGCTGGAGCGCATCAACTGGCTGGGCGACCTCTCGCCCAAGGGAATGCGCGAGTCCGCCGGCGTCATGGTCAACTACCTCTACCGCCTCGACGACATCGAGAAGAACCACGAGGCCTATGCCAATGACGGCGAGGTCGTGGCGTCGAGCGCGGTGAAGAAGCTGCTGAAGGGCGAAGGGCGAAGGCTCCTGGATATGCGGCTGTCGTAGGGGGCGGACGCTTACCACATCGTCATTGCGAGCACAGCGAAGCAATGCCGCCGTGGAAAGATTCTGGATTGCTTCGCTGCGCTCGCAATGACGGAGTGTGGGGCGACAGCTGGCGAAACCCAACGACCGCCCGCCGCAGGCTCGGACAACCACGGATGACTTCGGCTCTCTCCACCGTCATTGCGAGGAGCCCTTGCGACGAAGCAATCCAGGCTGCTGCCGCGGAAAGATCCTGGATTGCTTCGCTACGCTCGCAATGACGGAGGACCTGGCAGCGGCTCGCCGAGTAGCCGCAGATCTCCTGCCGGTCAGATCAGCGCCTCGTACAAATCGTCCCAATTCGGATTGAGGCTCTCAATGAGCGCAAGCTTCTTCGCCCGGCTGCCACCTTTGATCTGCTTCTCGCGCACAATTGCGTCGGACATGGTCGCGTTCAGCTCGTACCAGACGAGGAGCTTGCAGTCGTGCTTCGATGAAAAACCCTTTACCAGTCCTTCGCGATGCTCGAACGCGCGGCGCGGCGGATTGGAGGTGACGCCCGTGTAGATCGTCCCGTTGCGGCGATTGGCGAACATGTACACGCAGGGTTGCTTCATAATCGTACTCGGCTGAGAATAGCCGCTACGATATCACAACTAAGAGATGACTACGAGGCTTTCGCCAGCGTCATTGCGAGGAGCCGTTGCGACGAAGCAATCCAGACTGCCGAAGCGGAAAGAACCTGGATTGCTTCGCTGCGCTCGCAATGACGGAGTGTGTGGCGACAGCTCGCGCAATTCGGCACATTGGGCTGCGGGCCAGACGCCCGCGAGCGGCAGTGGCCCCTCCACCGTCATTGCGAGGAGCTCTTGCGACGAAGCAATCCAGACTGCCTCCGCGGAAAGATTCTGGATTGCTTCGCTGCGCTCGCAATGACGGAGTGTGTGGCGCGGACGTCGCGCTCCAACGACACTCCTACTCCGCCAGCGCCTTCATCTCCTTGTAGAGATCGGACTTGCCTTCGAAGCCGATGCCTGCAAGCTCGGGCATGGTGATGTGGCCGTTCTCGACGCGGACGCCGTCGGGGAAGCCGCCATAGGGCTGGAACAGGTCGGGATAGCTTTCGTTGCCGCCTAAGCCGAGGCCGGCGGCGATGTTGAGCGACATCTGGTGGCCGCCGTGCGGGATGCAGCGGCTCGGCGACCAGCCGTGGGTCTTCAGCACCTCCAGCGTGCGCTGGTATTCGCACAGGCCATAGGACAAGGCGCAATCGAATTGCAGCCAGTCGCGATCGGGGCGCATGCCGCCGTAGCGGATCAGGTTGCGGGCGTCCTGATGGCTGAACAGGTTCTCGCCCGTCGCCATCGGGCCCGGATAAAATTCGGCGAGCGCGGCCTGCAGCGCGTAGTCGAGAGGATCGCCGGCTTCCTCGTACCAGAACAAGGGATAGTCGCGCAGCATCTTGGCGTAGGCGATGGCGGTCTCCAGGTTGAAGCGGCCGTTGGCGTCGACGGCGAGCTGGGCGTCCTTGCCGATCTCCTTCAGCACCGCCTCGATGCGCCTGCGGTCCTCGGCGATATCAGCGCCGCCGATCTTCATCTTGACGACGTTGTAGCCGCGATCGAGATAGCCGCGCATCTCGGCCCGCAGCATCGAGAGATCCTTGCCGGGATAATAATAGCCGCCGGCGGCGTAGACGAAGACGCGCGGATTGGCTTTGACGCCGTGACGCTCGGCGAGCAAGCGGAACAGCGGCTTGCCGGCGATCTTCGCCACCGCGTCCCACACCGCCATGTCGATGGTGCCGACCGCGACCGAGCGCTCGCCGTGGCCGCCCGGCTTCTCGTTGGTCATCATCGCGGCCCAAACCTTGTCGGGGTCGAGATTGTCGCCGGCTGCGTTGAGCAGCGACTTCGGATCAGCTTCCGTGATGCGCGCGGCGAAGCGCTCGCGGATCAGACCGCCCTGCCCGTAACGGCCGTTGGAGTTGAAGCCGTAGCCGACGACGCGCTTGCCGTCGCGGACCACGTCGGTGACGACGGCGACGAGGCTGGTCGTCATCTTCGTAAAGTCGATATAGGCGTTGCGGATTGGCGAAGAGATCGGTTTTGTAATTTCGCGGACGTCGACGATGCGGACGGACATGGGGTGGGCTTTCAGTGGTTATTATCGTCATCGCGAGGAGCGAAGCGACGAAGCAATCCAGACTGCCTCGGCGGAAAGATTCTGGATTGCTTCGCTTCGCTCGCAATGACGAGGGAGAGAGTGTGCGCCCCTCGCAATGACGCGGAGAGAGTGAGGCGCGCTCGGCTCAAACTATTTCTTATCCCTGAAGTACGGCTCGACCGGACCGTGCACCTTGATGGTCAGCGGGTTGCCGTGGCGGTCCTTGGCGTTCCCTGCGGTGACACGGACCCAGCCTTCGCTGATGCAATATTCCTCGACATTGGTCTTCTCGATGCCCTTGAAGCGGATGCCGACGTCGCGCGCCAGGATCTCCGCGTTGTAATAAGGGCTGTTCGGGTCGACCGACAGGCGGTCCGGAAATTCGTCGCTCATGATTGTCTCGCTCACAACAATGTTTCGATCTGTTTGCGCAATCCTTCGGGCCGGGCGGTCGGCGCGTAGCGCGCGACCACGCGGCCCTTACGGTCCACCAGGAATTTGGTGAAATTCCATTTGATGGCGGCCCCTAACAGGCCGGATTGCTGGCGTTTCAGGTACTCATACAGTGGATGCGCCTTCGGCCCGTTGACGTCGATCTTTTCGAACAAGGGAAACGTGACGTCGTAGTTCGAGGAGCAGAATTCCTGGATCTCGCTCGCCTGCCCCGGTTCCTGCGCGCCGAACTGGTTGCAGGGAAAGCCGAGCACCGAGAAGCCGCGCGGAGAGAGGTCGCGATGGAGATCCTCGAGGCCGCGATATTGCGGCGTGAAACCGCATTTGCTCGCGGTGTTGACGATCAAGAGCACCTGCCCCTCGAAACGCCGCAGGGCGACCTCCTCGCCGGCCAGCGAGTTGGCTTTGAAGTCGTAGATGGCGGTCATCGCTAGCCCACGGGATCGATCGGCGATGGCGGCACGCCGCCGGCCTCGATCGCTTCGCCTGCGAGCAGGCACAGATCCTCGCGATAGCGGCCAGAGACGATGTGCACGCCGACCGGCGCCCTGCCGACGAGACCTGTGGAGACCACGAGGCCCGGCAATCCCATGAAGGGAATCGCGATCTGCGGCAGCTGCGCTTCCCAGACCCGCTTGAAGGAATCCTCGTCCTTGCGGTCGAGATGGTCGGGGAACGGCAATTCGCCGGAGACCGGCGTCAGCAGCACGGCGTATTTTTCGAAGAACAGCATCCAGTCGCGGGTCAGCGTGGCTCGCCGGGTCAGCGCCTTGGCGTAATTGGCCTGATCCATCGGCGTGACCCTGGCGCGGTTGCCGCGCAGGCAGGCCAGTGCGCCGGGATCGCCCTCGCGCTCGGCCATCTCCAGCTGCGCCTCATAGCCGTCACCGAGCCAGAGCTTGATCTGCCATTCCACCGCTTCGCGCATCGGCGGCGTGTCCTCGATCACATCGACGGTCCAGCCCGCGCGCTCCAGCCGCTTGCCGGCATCGCTCACCGCGGCCTTCACCTCCGGTGCGGTGGCAAGGCCACCCGGATTGAGGCACAGCGCAGCGCGCTTGTCGCGTGCGGGTCCTTGCAGCGGCACCGGCGCGAACCAGGGATCGCGGATGTCGCGGGCCGACATCGCTTCAAGCGAGATGCGCAAATCGTTGACCGTGCGCGCCAGCGGGCCCGAGACCGCCATGATCTGCGGACCGATCGGGCGCTCCGGCAGCGCCGGGTTGAAGGCGGGAATGCGTCCGAGCGTCGGGCGCAGACCGTGCACGCCGCAGGCATAGGCGGGATAACGGATCGAGCCGGCGATGTCGGTGCCGTGCGCGATGTGGCCGATGCCGGCCGCGACCGCCGAGCCGGCGCCGCCGGACGAGCCGCCCGGCGTCAGCGAAGCGTCGCGGGGGTTCTTGGTGTCGCCGTGGATGAGATTGGTGGTGAACCAACGGTAGGAGAAGGCCGGGCAATTGGTGCGGCCGAGCAGGATGGCGCCCGATTTCCGGAAATTGGCGACCACTGGATTGTCCTCGCGCGCGATCAGGTCGCGCTGCAGCTTGAGGCCGTTGGTGGTGGCAAAGCCTTCCTGGTCGACATTGGCCTTGATGGTGACGGGCACGCCCGCGAGGACGCCGGGGTCCTCGCCCCGGCTAATTGCGGCATCGACGGCATCGGCCTGCTTGAGCACGTCATCCGGCCGGTGGTCGATCACCGCGTTGAGCTGGGGATTGACGGCATCGAGCCGCGCGAGACCGGCCTTGGCGGCTTCCCTGGCGGAGACTTTTTTGGACCTGACGAGGGTGGCGAGGTCGGCGGCCGACAGGCGCCAGAGATCTTGCATGGCTTGCTCCGTATGACAGGCGTCTTTTAGCGCCGGGAACGCGGCAAAGCCATGCGGATTTCGCGGGGGTGAAAGGCGGGTTTTGCGCGGGGCGTTGCCTCATTCTCCGTCATTGCGAGGAGCCCTTGCGACGAAGCAATCCAGGCTGCCTCCGGGGAGGGATTCTGGATTGCTTCGCTACGCTCGCAATGACGTGGAGAGAGCGGTGAGCCCGTTACCCTACCGCGTCCGGCTAATGCCTCGTCGCGGACTGGTCCGGCATGTCGAGCAGCGCTTCGGTGAAGGGAAACTCCAGCACGATCTCGCCGTCGGCGTCGGTGACCTCGATGACGGCATCCAGCAGCGCCGGCTGGGTTCCTTCCGACTTCACGACCTCGAGGATCATCTGGCGCGCGACCTCCCAGGCGCGATCGGGGTTGCGCAGGTCCTCGCCGTCAGGATCCACGATCAGTTCGTCTCCGATGCGGGTGTTGAAGAAATATCTGGGCATGCCTGATCCATTGGGGTCGTCTGTCGCCGATGAGAAGCCGTCCATACTCACAACTGGTTTATCCCGACAGGGATCACGACCTATCGGCAATTTTGCGTATCTGATCCGCTCATCTTTGCGGCCGCAATACGCCATCTTTGCAGTGCAACAATTCCCGCAGCCTACTACCTAGGTCGGGAAAATTTCACTGGCGAACTTTGCCGTCCGCACTAATTTGTCCAATGGGCGGATACGTCCGAATTCGCGAAAATGGAGAGCCAAATGGCCTGGAAAGCCCCTAAGATCGTCGAAGTGCCCTGCGGCATGGAAATCAATATGTATGTGAGCGCCACCCGCAAGTAAGCGGCTGGTGGAAACGCGTTCTGCGCAGGTGGTTCTTTCGGTCACGATACGTTTCCGGCAGAGAGAAACCTTGTCCGAAACTGTCTCGGCCTGAGATCCACCTCGCCAATTCGCCTCCAGGAGACGGATCATGCTTCGCGTCGTCGTCCTGGGCGCCGGGGCCGGCGGCGGAGTTCCGCAGTGGAATTGCGGCTGCGAAGGCTGCCGCGCGGCTCGTGCGAAGGGACATGAGCTGTTTCGAACCCAGGCTTCGGTCGCCTTCAGCGGCGACGGCGAGCACTGGTTCCTGATCAACGCCTCACCCGATCTTCGCCAGCAATTGAACGCCACGCCGCAGCTGCACCCAAAGGCGGGCGCGCTGCGCCACACGCCGATTGCGGGCGTGATCTTGACCAACAGCGAAGTCGATGCGGTGGCCGGCCTGCTGTCGATGCGCGAAGGCTCGCCCTTCACGATCTATGCGCACGAGAAGGTGCTGGCGATCCTCAGCTCCAACAGCATCTTCAACGTGCTGAACGAGAAGAACGTGCGGCGCCAGCCGATTGCTCTCCGCGAGCCGTTCGAGCCGCGGCTGCCCGACGGTGCGCGCTCGGGGCTCGAGGTGCTGCCCTTTGCCGTGCCGGGCAAGTCGGCCTGGTATCTCGAAGGCAAGGTGCATCCGGGCGGCGAGAGCGGCGACGGCGACACGCTGGGCCTGAAGATCACCGACAAGGCCACGGGCAAGTTCTTCTACTTCATCGCGGCCTGCGCCGAAGTGACCGACGCGCTCAAGGCCGAGATCGACGGCGCTTCACTGGTGTTCTTCGACGGCACCGTCTGGCGCGACGACGAGATGATCAGGGCCGGCCTCGGCCACAAGACCGGCAAGAGCATGGGCCATGTCGCCATGTCCGGCGAGGACGGCGCCATCGCCCGGCTGGCCGATCTCAATATCGACAGGAAGCTGTTTCTGCATATCAATAACTCGAATCCGGCGCTGCTGCCCGGCTCGCCCGAGCGCAAGCTCACTGAGGAGGCGGGCTGGCAGATACCCGCGGATGGAACGGAGATCGTGCTGTGAACGCCGCATCACTGACTGGAATGACCGCACTCTCGATCGGCAAGGACTTGAAGCTCAACTCCGCCGAGGAGCTGGAGGCAACGCTGCGCCACATCGGCGCCACGCGTTATCACAGCCTGCACCCGTTCCATAAGCTGCTGCATGGCGGCAAGCTGAACAAGGGCCAGGTGCAGGCCTGGGCGCTCAACCGCTACTATTACCAGAGCACCATTCCGATCAAGGACGCGGTGGTGATCTCCCGCTTCCGCGACCGCGCCACGCGGCTGGAATGGCGCCATCGCATCGAAGACCATGACGGCGACGTCGGCAGCGAAGGCGGCATCGAGCGCTGGATCAAGCTGACCGAAGGGCTCGGGCTCGACACCGCTTACGTCGAATCCACCGAAGGCATCTTGCCGGCGACGCGCTTCGCGGTGGAAGCCTATGTGCACTTCTGCCGCGAAAAAAGCCCGCTGGAGGCGATCGCCTCCTCACTGACCGAGCTGTTCGCGCCCAACCTGCATGAGGAGCGCATCGCCGGCATGTTGGAGCACTACGACTTCGTCAACCCGGATATCATGAGCTACTTCAAGCGCCGCCTGACCCAGGCGCCGCGCGACGCCAATTTCGCGCTCGATTATGTCAAGAGGCACGCCACGACGCCGGAGCAGCGCGCGCAGGTCTGCAACGCGCTGATCTTCAAGACCAACGTGCTGTGGGTGCAGCTGGATGCGCTCCAGCATGCCTATGTCGAGGGCCACATTCCGCCGGGCGCGTTCGTGCCCAAAGCGAGCTGAGGATCAAAGCGATGGCCGGGCCGCGGAACATCAGCGTCAGCGAGGCGAGCCGCCCCGTGCTGCCGCGGCATGCCAAGCTGAAATACGACGAGACCCGCAAGGTCTGGGTGATCCTGGCGCCGGAACGGGTGCTGGCGCCGGATGAGATCGCGGTGGAGGTCTTGCAACTCTGCAACGGCGAGCGCAATGTCGGCGACGTCGCCGATCAGCTCGCCGCAAAGTACGCAGCGCCGCGCGAGGCGATCCTGGCCGACGTCATCGCCATGCTGCAGGATCTCGCAGACAAGGGCTTTCTCACCGAGATCAGGGAGAAAACGTCATGAGCGACGTGACCATCCCGCCCAGCGACAGCCTCGCGGTGCTGGAAAAGCAGCGCTCGACGGCGGAGACGTTCGGCATCCCGCTCGCGGTACTGCTCGAGATCACTCATCGCTGCCCGCTGCAATGTCCCTATTGTTCCAATCCGGTCGAGCTCGACCGCTCTGGCAAAGAGCTGACGACGGACGAGTGGAAAAAAGTGCTGAGCGAGCTCGCCGAGATCGGCGTGCTCCAGGTGCATTTCTCCGGCGGCGAGCCCACGGCGCGAAAGGATCTCGTCGAGCTGGTCAAGCATGCCAGCGACGCCGGGCTCTATACCAATCTCATCACCTCGGCCGTGCTGCTGACGCGCGAGAGGCTCAGCGATCTCGCAGATGCCGGGCTCTGCCATGTGCAGATCTCGTTCCAGGGCATCGAGGACGGCCTCGCAGATCGCGTTGCCGGCTACAAAGGCGGCCACCGCAAGAAGCTCGAAGTCGCGAAATGGACGCGCGAGCTCGACCTGCCGCTCACCGTGAACGCGGTGATGCACCGGCAGAACCTGCACCAGCTGCCCGACATCATCCAGATGGCGCTCGATCTCGATGCCGACCGGCTCGAGGTCGCCAATGTGCAATATTACGGCTGGGCGCTGAAGAATCGCGCCGCGCTAATGCCGACCGTCGCGCAGCTCGATGAGTGTACCCGCCTCGTTGAGGAGGCGCGCGAGCGGCTGAAGGGCCGACTGACGATCGACTACGTGGTGCCGGATTATTACGCGCTGCGGCCGAAGAAATGCATGGGCGGCTGGGGCCGGCAGTTCTTCAACATCTCGCCCGCCGGCAAGGTGCTGCCCTGCCATGCCGCCGAGAGCATCACCGGGCTCGATTTCGAATCGGTGCGCTCCAACCATTCGATCGCCTGGATCTGGCAGAACTCGGAGGCCTTCAACCGCTATCGCGGCACCGGCTGGATGAAGGAGCCGTGCAAGTCTTGCGAGTTCCGCGAGATCGATTTCGGCGGCTGCCGCTGTCAGGCCTTCGCGCTGACCGGGGACGCCGCCAACACCGACCCGGCCTGCGCGCTGTCGCCGCTGCACGAGACCATCTTCAAGCAGGCGGAAGCCGAAGCCGAGGGCGAGACCAGCCGCTTCCTCTATCGCAACTTCGCCGGCGGCACCCTGGAATCCGAGAATGACGCCTGACGCCGACGCGGGCACGGCGGCCAAACGCACTGATCCCTTTGCGCCGCTGACCTCCGATATGCTCGACGTCGGCGACGGCCATGAGCTCTATGTCGAGAGCGTCGGCCGCAGCGACGGCATCCCCGCGGTCTATCTGCATGGCGGGCCCGGCAGCGGCTGCCAGCCCGACCATCGCCGGCTGTTCGATCCCGACCGCTTCTGCGCCGTGCTGTTCGACCAGCGCGGCTGCGGCCGCAGCCGGCCCAAGGGATCACGCGAGCACAACACCACACAGCATCTGATCGCGGACATGGAAACGATCCGCGAAAAGTTTGGCTTCGAACGCTGGATGGTGGTCGGCGGCTCCTGGGGCGCGACGCTGGCGCTGGCTTATGCAGAGGCGCATCCCGAGCACGTCTCCGGCATAGCGCTGCGCGCGACGTTTCTCGGCACGCGAGCAGAAGTCGAGACGGCCTTCACCTCGCGCCTGTCGCAATTCCATCCGGCGCTGTACGAGGATTTCCTCAGCGTGCTGCCGCCAGAGGAGCGCGACCGGCCGGTGGATGCCTATTGGCGCCGCATCCTCGATAGCGACCCTGCCGTGCATGGCCCGGCGGCGAAGGCCTGGCACGACACCGAGCGCGTCTTGTCCGAGCACAAGCCGGCACGGACGCGGCTCGACCTCGCCGGGCTGAACGTCTGGCGCACATTGCCGGCGACGCCGTTCATGGAAGCGCATTATTTCATCAACGACAGCTTCATGAACGAGGACCAGCTGCTGCGGAACGCGGGCCGGCTCGACGGCATTCCCGGCATGATCGTGCAGGGGCGCTATGATCTGTTGTGTGCTCCCGCGACAGCGCAGGCCCTTGCGAAAGTATGGCCCGGTTCCGAGCTTCGCATCGTGGAAGAAGCCGGGCATTCGCTCTATGATGGCGGCGTGAGGGACGCGGTCATGAAGTCGATCGCGGACCTTGCGTCGAAGATCGGGCGATGAGAGGACAAGAAGAATGCCGCTCGCCGGAAAGGGCATGCTGCTGACGTCGATGAACATCGACGCTGCGGACGAGGCCGATTTCAACCGCTGGTACGATCGCGAGCATCTGGAAGAGCGTGTCGCAATCGACGGATTTCTCGAAGCGCGGCGCTATGTCGCGCATGCCGCCAACCCCAAATATCTCTCGCTGTACTCGACCGAAACGCTCGGCGTGCTCGACAGCCCCGCCTACCGGGCGCGCCTCGCCGACCAGACCGAATGGTCGCGGCGATCCATGGCGCGCTTCAGGGACATGCTGCGCGTGGTCGCGCGCATCACAATCAGCAAGGGTACTGGCCGCGGCGCGTCGCTCGGCCTGGTGCGGCTGCGGCCGACGCCCGACAACGCCGGTGCGTGGCGTGATGCGCTGCAAGAAAAGCTGGCGCCGCAGGACCGCGACGGCATCATCTCGATGCACCTGCTCGAAAGCGAGCCGGAATTGTCGGGCGCAACGGCGGGAATTCCGGCGGTGCGCAACGAGGGGGCGCGCGACTGGTTCGTGCTGATCGACGGCACGCATGTCAATGCGGTCTCCGCCGTCATCGCCGAGCGCTTCACCGGCCCGGCTGCGGCGCCCTTCCCGCTCCCCATCTCCGTCGGCACCTACTGCCTGATGTGGGACCTCGCCAAGAGCGATGTCGCGCGCGGCTGAACGGCATCCGCATCGCAGCATATTGCACCGCACGCATCTCGTGCGCCGCGCGTGCTGTGCACGCGTACCTCCCATGAAAGCGGTGACGCGCGCAAATTTGCCGTTGTACTTCGGAACGGTTCTAATAAGCTAACCCAATGACGTCATTCAGAAACCAGATCGAAGCGCGTTAAGCGCTCGCCAAGCTCAAACAAAAAAGGCCGCGGGGTCTTCGGGCCTGCGCGGACAGGGTAGGAATGAAACCGACCGACATCGCGGCCCCCGACTACTTTCACAAAGTGGTCGATTGCCAATGGGCCTGTCCTGCGCACACCCCGGTTCCCGAATACATCCGACTGATCGCCCAAGGCCGCTACAGCGATGCCTACATGATCAATTGGAAATCGAACGTATTTCCCGGCATTCTGGGACGCACCTGCGATCGTCCCTGCGAGCCGGCGTGCCGGCGCGGACGCGTGGAGGAAAATCCTGTCGCGATCTGCCGCCTCAAGCGTGTTGCAGCGGATTTCAAGGACGACATCAGGCAGCGGCTGCCGAAGCCCGGGCCGAAGAACGGCAAGCGCGTCGCGCTGGTCGGCGGCGGTCCCGCTTCGCTGACGGTGGCGCGCGATCTCGCGCCGCTCGGCTATCACTGCACCGTGTTCGATGCCGACCCGGAAGCCGGCGGCATGATGCGCACGCAGATCCCGAAATTCCGCCTGCCCAATTCGGTGATCGACGAGGAGACCGGCTACATCCTGGGTCTCGGCGTCGAGTTCAAAGGCGGCCACCGCATCGACAGCATGAAGGCGCTGCTCGCGGAGAAATACGACGCCATCTTCGTCGGCTCCGGCGCGCCGCGCGGCCGCGAGCTCGAACTTCCCGGCCGGAAAGAGGCCGCCGCCAACATCCATATCGGCATCGAATGGCTGGCCAATGTGTCGTTCGGCCATGTCGACAAGATCGGCAAGCGCGTCATCGTGCTCGGCGGCGGCAACACCGCGATGGATTGCTGCCGCACCGCGCGCCGGCTCGGCGGCGAGAAAGTCACGGTGGTCGTGCGTTCCGGCTTCGACGAGATGAAGGCCTCGCCCTGGGAGAAGGAAGACGCGATCCACGAGGATATCCCGATCCTCAACTACATGGTCCCGGTGGCCTTCAAGCATGTCGCCGGCAAGCTAATCGGCGTCACCTTCCAGCACGTCAAAGCCGAATACGACGCCAAAGGCCGCCGCAATCTGGTGCCTTCGGGCGATCCCGATCAGACCATTCCCTGCGACGACGTGCTGGTCGCGGTCGGTCAGGAGAACGCCTTCCCCTGGATCGAGCAGGATTGCGGCATCGAGTTCGACAAATGGCACATGCCGAAGGTCGATCCGAAGACCTTCGCCTCGACCAATCCGAAAGTGTTCTTCGGCGGCGATGCCGCGTTCGGCCCGAAGAACATCATCTGGGCGGTCGCGCACGGCCATGACGCCGCGCTGTCGATCCACAAGATGCTCTCGGGCGAAGCGGTCGACGAACGGCCGCTGCCGGAGGTGCAGATCTCCTCGCAGAAGATGGGCATCCACGAATGGAGCTATGACAACGACATCTCGCCCGACAAGCGCTATAAGGTACCGCATCGCGACAAGGTCGTTGCGCTGAAGGACATCCGCGCCGAGGTCGAGCTCGGCTATGATGTCAAGCTGGCGCTCGGCGAAGCGCATCGCTGCCTGAACTGCGACGTGCAGACCGTGTTCTCGACCTCGCTCTGCATCGAGTGCGACGCCTGCGCCGACATCTGCCCGATGGATTGCATCACCTTCACCGCCAACGGCGAGGAAAGCGATCTGCGCCAGCGCCTGAAGGCGCCCTCCGCGCATCCGGACCAGGACCTCTACGTCTCCTCGGACCTGAAGACCGGGCGGGTGATGGTGAAGGACGAGGATGTCTGCCTGCATTGCGGGCTGTGCGCCGAGCGCTGTCCCACCGGCGCCTGGGACATGCAGAAATATTTCATCGAGATGACCCACGCAGGTTCGACATGTCCGACAAAAAGCCGATCAGCAGCGTAAACGACTTCGTCGTCCGCTTCGCCAACGTCAACGGCTCGGGCTCGGCCAGCGCCAACGAGATGTTCGCGCGCGCGATCCTGCGCCACGGCGTGCCTGTCAGCCCACGCAACATCTTCCCCTCCAACATCCAGGGCCTGCCGACCTGGTACGAGGTGCGCGTGACGGAAGCCGGCCATCTCGGCGCACGCGGCGGCGTCGACATGATGGTGGCGATGAATCCGCAGACCTGGGACAAGGACGTCGCCGGCATCGAGCCCGGCGGCTACCTGTTCTACGATTCCACCAAGCCGATGCCGTCGACCAAATTCCGCGACGACATCACAGTGATCGGCGTGCCGCTGACTGCGATCACCAACTCGACCTATACCGATCCGCGTCAGCGACAGCTGTTCAAGAACATCATCTATTTGGGCGCGCTCAGCGCGTTGCTCGACATGGACCCCAAGCTGATCGAGCAGCTGATCGGCGAGCAGTACAAAGGCAAGGAGAAGCTGCTGTCCTCCAACGTCCATGCGCTGCATCTCGGCCGCGACTGGGCGCTGCAGAACCTGAAATGTCCGATTGGGCTGCGCGTGAAGAAGTCCGACAAGGTCGGCGACCGCATCTTCATCGAGGGCAACAGCGCCGCCGCGCTCGGCGCGGTCTATGGTGGCGCCACCGTGTGTGCCTGGTATCCGATCACGCCGTCCTCGTCGGTGGCCGAGGCTTTCACCGCCCATTGCAAGAAGTACCGGCACGATCCTGAAACGGGCAGGGCGAAATACGCGATCGTGCAGGGCGAGGACGAGCTCGCGTCGATCGGCATCGTGATCGGCGCGTCCTGGAACGGCGCCCGCGCCTTCACGGCGACCTCCGGCCCCGGCATCTCGCTGATGACGGAGTTCATCGGCCTCTCGTACTTCGCAGAGATCCCGGCCGTGATCATGAACATCCAGCGCGCCGGCCCCTCCACGGGCATGCCGACCCGCACCCAGCAATGCGACATCATCGCCTGCGCCTATGCCTCGCACGGCGACACCAAGCATGTGCTGCTGTTCCCCGAGGACCCGGCCGAGGCCTTCGAGTTCGCGGCGGCCGCCTTCGATCTCGCCGAGCGGCTGCAGACCACGATCTTCCTGATGCTCGATCTCGACATCGGCATGAATCACCGGCTCTGCCGTCCACTGAAGTGGGACGATGCCAGGCAATATGACCGCGGCAAGGTGATGACGGCGGCGATGCTGGAGGAAGGCCGCGACTTCGGCCGCTATCTCGACGTCGACGGCGACGGCATTCCCTACCGCACCTATCCCGGCACGCATCCGACCAAGGGCTCCTACTTCACCCGCGGCACGTCGCGGGACCGCTATGCGCGCTACTCCGAGGAAGGCACGGTCTACGCCGACAACATGCAGCGCCTGATGCGCAAGTTCGAGACCGCGCAGGACCTCGTGCCGCGTCCGCTGCAGGCCAATGCGGAACGGCCGACCAAATATGGCGTGATCTATTTCGGCTCAACCTCGCCGGCGATGGACGAGGCGATCGGCCTGCTGGAAGCGCGCGGGCATCAGCTCGACCGCCTGCGCATCCGCGCCTTCCCGTTCCATTCCAGCGTGGCCAGCTTCCTCGCCGAGCACGATTTCGTATACGTCGTCGAGCAGAACCGCGACAGCCAGCTGCGCCAGCTCATCGTCAACGAGAACGGCATCGATCCCGTCCGGCTGGTGCCGATCGTGCATTACGACGGCACGCCGATCACCGCCCGCTTCATCGCCAAAGCCATTGGCGACCACCAGGACCACCTCAAGGTGACCCCGCTCCGCAAGGCCGTGTCATGACCTACATCGCAAAGCCCAAATTCCATCATCCAGGCCTGAAGAAGAACGCGCTCGGCTACACGCATCGGGACTACGAGGGCAAGATCTCGACGCTGTGCGCGGGCTGCGGCCACGATTCGATCACGGCCTCGATCATCGAAGCCTGCTACGAGCTCTCGATCGAGCCGCATCGGGTGGCGAAGATCTCCGGCATCGGCTGCTCGTCGAAGACGCCGGACTATTTCCTCGGCAATTCGCACGGCTTCAATTCCGTGCACGGCCGCATGCCATCCGTGCTGACAGGCGCCAACCTCGCCAACCGCGAGCTGATCTATCTCGGCGTCTCCGGCGATGGCGATTCCGCCTCGATCGGTTTCGGGCAGTTCGCGCATTCGATCCGGCGCGGCGTCAACATGACCTATATCGTCGAGAACAACGGCGTTTACGGCCTGACCAAGGGCCAGTTCTCGGCGACCGCCGATCGCGGCTCGAAGAGCAAGAAGGGCGTCACCAACACCGACAACGCCATCGACCTCGTCGCCATCGCGCTGCAGTTAGGGGCCACCTTCGTGGCGCGCTCGTTCTCCGGCGACAAGAGCCAGCTGGTGCCGCTGATCGCCGCCGCGATCGGCCACAAGGGCGCGTCCTTCATCGACGTGATCAGCCCCTGCATCGCCTTCAACAACCATGCCGGCTCGACCAAGAGCTTCGACTATGTCCGCGAGCACAATGACGCCGTGAACCGGCTCGACGTGCTGGTCGGCCGCGACCCGATTGCGGTGGACTACGCGCCCGGCACGGTGCAGGTGGTCGAGCACCACGACGGCAGCAAGATCGCGCTGCGCAAGATCGATGCGGATTACGATCCGCACGACCGCCTGGGCGCCCAGACCTTCCTAGCAAGGCACGCCGCCAAGGGCCAGATCGTCACCGGTCTTCTGTACGTCGACCCTGAGGCCGAAGACCTGCACGAGCATCTCAACACGGTCGAGACGCCGCTCAACGCGCTGGAGGCGGACACGCTCTGCCCGGGCTCGGCGGTGCTGGACAAGATCAACGCCAGCCTGCGGTGATCATCTTCGCGCTGATGCCGCCGGCCTAACGCGTATCGTGATCTTCTCCGACACGACGGGTGGTTCGAACGGATAGTGCTTGGCGTCGCCAAGCACCAGTTGCAGCGTGTGCGTGCCCGGCGGAAGCTCGAGAAACGTTTCGGTTTGTCCGGCTCCGAAATGCAGATGGGACTTGTCCTGCGGAATCGGCTCCTTGGCATCAATGGGGTCTTTCACATCGATCAACAGATGATGGTGGCCGGCATTGTGGTAGTCGTCACCGGCATGCGTCACGCCCATGTTGCGCAGGCCGAACCGGACCCAAAACCCACCACGGATCTTCTGGCCGTCATACGGCGAGATGAAATAAAGCTTGGCGTCCTTTGGCGCAGTTTTGCCTTGCGGATAGGCCGCGCCGGGGAGCAATGCGATGGCGGCCGCGAGCGCGATACAGGAAACGATCTTCATCAAATTGACTCCAGTACCTACGGACTGAGCGCGATCCGGAATCCATGCGTGGGGTAACGGACGCCGGTGTCGTATCCACCGCGGTTTGACGGCCGCACATATCTCGAATCGTTCTTCCAGGAGCCTGAGCGCAGGACATGAGAGCCGCAGTCAGGGCTAGTCCACGCCGAGCCGTCGCTGGGCGCGCCCTGATACGTCCGGTGCCAGCAGTCTGCGACCCACTGATCGATGCCGCCGCCCATGTCGTAAAGCCCGAATGGATTGGGCTTGAAACTGCCGACCTTGGCCGGCTGCTCGGCCGCAAGTTCACCGCAATCCTTGCAGCCCGCCATGCCCGGCTGGAGCTTGTCGCCCCACCAATATTTGGTCTGTGTCCCGCCGCGTGCCGCATATTCCCATTCGGCTTCGCTGGGAAGCCGGTAGGGCTTCTTCGTCGCTTGCGCGAGCCAGGCGACATATTGCTGCGCATCGGTCCAGCTCACATTGCTGACCGGGGCATCGTCCTTGCCAGTGGCCGTGAATCCGCACGCCTTGGCGGCAGCGCATTCGTTCCACTCCTGCACCGTTACCGGATATTTTCCGATCGAGAACGGCTTGATCGTGACCTGATGGACGGGTCGTTCGGTCGGATCGTCATTGCTTCCCATCGCGAAGCTGCCGCCACGAATGGCGATCATTTCGGGTTCCCGGACCGGCGTCACCGATGGACTGGATGCCGGAGACGGTGAAGGCGATGCTGCGGGCGGTGGCACCGTTGTGGGCAACGGAGAAGCCGCGGGTGCGGCTTGTGGCGCCGGTGCTGCCGGGCTCGGTAACGACGGAACGGACTGCGGCGCCGGCGAAGCCAACGGCGCCGCGATCGGGGGAGCGGCAGCCTGTTGCCCCACCTGGCTGCGGTGCTGCACCAGCACGTACCAAAGCACGTAGCCGGCAATCACCAGCAATGCCGTGATCAGAAGAAAGAGCAGGACGTTCTCACGCCGGCTTCTTGTCTTGCCGACCGCATCAGCGTCCGGCAGCACACGATACACGCGCACCGGATCGGTGATGTTCTTGACCTTGCGGTCGCCGAGCGACTCATAGCCGCATACGATCTTGTGTTTGATCTGCTCGTAGATCGCGCCGGATATGAAGACCTGCCCCGGCTCCGCGATGCCCTCGATACGCGTGGCGATGTTGACGCCGTCACCATAGATGTCGTCCGGCTCCACGATGACGTCACCGAGATTGACGCCGATCCGATATTCGAGCCGGGAATGCTTGGGAATGGAGGCGTTGCGGCCGACGAGATTCTGCTGGATGACGATGCTGCATCGAACGGCTTCCACGGGACTGTCGAATATGGCGATGAAGCCGTCGCCGGTCGTCTTCACCAGACTTCCATGGTGCTCGATGATGCTGGGCTGGATGATGTCGCGCTCGATCCGCTTGACGCGGGCATGCGTGCCTTCCTCGTCGGCCTGCATCAACCGGCTGTAGGAGACGATATCGCCGACGATGATCGCGGCGAGACGGCGAGGCATTCCGCTGTGCGGCGGCGGCTCGTCGGGATTTCCGGGTCTGAAGTTGCGAATTTCGCCCATGCGGGGGACTCCACAAACTTACAAGGCAGCCCCAGCCTACGACCGCCAAAGGCGATCGTCTGTGAAGGCTATCACATTGACGAACCGAGACAATGTCGCAGCGATTGCAGGCTTCAAGTTCCGAAGAGCCGCCCGCTTCACCGCTTGAACCTTCTCGAGCCCATCAGTGACTAAGGCGGAGCGTGAAGCGAGTTGCGCGAATCCGCACCGCGACCACCGCTCGAGCGGCTTGCGACGGTTGAACGCGGGTCACCAATTCTGCGTCTAACAGACAGCAGCTCTGTCCTGCTGCGACGAAATTCTCGTGTGCACGAGGCCCTCATGAAGCTCGTCATCCTTGCTGCCCTCACTTTTGCTGCGCTGACCAGCGTCGGCCGCGCCGAGGAAGTCGACGATATCCGCGAGGCCAGCACGGCCGAGGCCGAGACCTTCAATACGCGGATGTATGCGAAGCCTCCCGGCGACAAGGCCTATGCCTGCTTCGTCCGCCGCTACGATGCCGACCATCTGGCGCGGCATCCGAAGCAGAAGGTCGCCGCGATGAAGCTGCTGATCTCCGCGGAATTCGACAAGGAGGACAAGGAGCTTCACCATTCCTTCCGCCTTGGCTTCAGGTACCGTCACCGCAGCGGCGATTTCGACTCCAGCGGCTCGTGCAACCACGCCGTATTCACCAGGAGCGGCGACGAGGTCCGCCTCGGCTGCGGCGTCGACTGCGATGGCGGCGGCATCGGCGTTGCGCTGCCCAAGGACGACAAGTCCGCGATCGTCCGGCTCGAACGTGTCAGGGTCTGGCAGAACAACAAGCCGGACGATGACGCCGAGCATTCGCTGACCGCCGGCGCCGACGACAAGATTTTCCGGCTCGACCGGGCCGACAATCGCGAGTGCGCCTCGCTGGTGACCGACCGCAAGGAACTCGCGGCGCTGCGCCACAAATGATATGCCTGCGTAAATTCGGACTTCGTCGAGGAGATCGCCATGAACCGCCGGAACATCCTGTGGAGCGCCGTCTCGGCACTCGGTGCGGCGCTTGGCGTCTCGAGCGCGAAAGCCATCACCGCCACCGCGCCATCGAACAAGCTCAAGGTGGCCTATCACCTCAGCGACGCCGAGAAGGTCCATTTCGTGCTCGGCAATATCCAGAACCACATCGACGGGGTCGGCGGCCCAGAGCATGTGACGATCGCGCTGGTGATCCACGGCCCGGCGCTGAAGGCGTTTCACTCGGCGCAGGCCAACCCCGACGTCAGCAAGCGCGTCGGTGACTTCTCCCAGGGCGGCATCGAGCTCGCCGCCTGCGGCAACACGATGAAAGCGCAGAACGTGACGCTGAGCGAGCTGCTGCCAGGCTTCGTCAACGCCGAGAACGGCGGCGTGGTGCGGCTCGCCGAGCTGCAGTCGCAGGGGTATCTGTATTTGCGGCCGTAGCGTTTCGCGGGGCGCCTCCACATTCTCCGTCATTGCGAGGAGCCCTTGCGACGGAGCAATCCAGAGTGTCTCCGAGGAGGGATTCTGGATTGCTTCGCTGCGCTCGCAATGACGGCGGAGGACGTTGCGCGAGCGACAGCCATTTCCCTCCAAGTCCACTTGACTCACCCATAACTCTACAGTTATGAGTTAATCCATAACTTCCTAGTTATGGATTCCTCATGTCCCCCACCCCCGACCTCCTGTTCAGGACGCTCGCCGACCCGACCCGGCGGGCGATCTTCGAGCGGCTGTGCCGTGAGGGGGAGCAGACGGTCGGGGCGCTGACGGCACGATCCGGCGTGTCGCAGCCGGCGGTGTCGAAACATCTTGGCGCCCTGAAGCAGGCGGGCCTGGTTCGCGACCGGCACGAAGGACGGCAGACCCATTACAGCGCGCAGCCCGGTGCGCTCAATCCGCTGATCGACTGGACCGGCCAGATGGCCGGGTTCTGGCAGAAAAGGTTAGATGCCCTCGACGATCTCCTGAAGAGGATGGACCAATGAACGCCCCCGCCGAGACGCGCTCCGTCGTGATCGAGCGCGAATTTGCCTATCCCGCCGAGCGGCTCTGGCGCGCGCTGACGCAGCCGCATCTGATCGAGGAATGGCTGATGAAGAACGACTTCAAGCCGGTCGTCGGCCATCGCTTCAATCTGCGCGGCGAATGGGGCGGCGTGCTGGACTGCGAGGTGCTCACCATCGAGCCGCAGAGGACGCTGGCCTACACCTGGAATTTCTCGCACGAGGACGCCGCGTTCGATCTCAAGAGCATCGTCACCTTCACACTGACGCCGACGAGCGCCGGCACCCATCTGCGCGTCGAGCAGGCGGGCTTCCGCCCGACGCAGAAACAGGCGTTCGGCGGCGCGCATGCCGGCTGGAAGCAGTTTTTGGCGAAGCTGGACGATTTGCTGGCGCGGGCGAGCTAGCTCCACCACCCATTCCGATCATTCTCAAAGGAGGTCCCAATGAGCACGCCTATGTGGATTCGGCAGATTCATCGCTGGCTGTCGATGGCTTTCACGCTTGCCGTCATCGCCAACATCGTGGCGATGACGATGCAAGTCGAGGCCGTGTGGATCGGCTTCCTGGCGCTGGTGCCGCTGATTCCGCTGCTCGCGACCGGGCTCTATCTGTTCGCGCTGCCTTATCGCGGCCGCAGCAACGCGTGAACGAGGCCATGATGAAGAAGCCCGTGGCGGCGAAGACGAGCAGCGCGAAGCAAGCAGGTACCGCCTCGCCATCCAAGCTGATCGACGGCCGGATCAAGGAGCTCGGCGACTGGCGCGGCGAGATGCTGGGGCGGGTTCGCGCGCTGATCAAGGAGGCCGACCCTGATGTCGTCGAAGAGTGGAAATGGCGCGGTGTTCCCGTCTGGGAGCACGACGGCATCATCTGCACCGGCGAGACCTACAAGGAGGTCGTGAAGCTGACCTTCGCCAAGGGCGCCGCGCTGGCGGATCCCGCAGGTCTCTTCAATTCCAGCCTCGACGGCAATGTGCGCCGCGCGATCGATATTCGCGAGGGCGAAACGATCAACGAGAAGGCGTTGAAGGCGCTGATCCGCGCGGCGGTCGAGCTGAATGCGAGCAAGAAGAAGCCGGGGAAGCGATCAGCCTCGTAGACGCGATGGGCCGCCACAAGTGCCTTCCTTCTCCCCTTGCAGGAGAAGGTGGCGCGAAGCGCCGGATGAGGGGTCTCCATCGGCACGGGAGAGTGCGGAGAGATACCCCTCACCCCAGTGAGCTTATGTCTGCCGGCGTCGCTGCCCTCTCCCGCAAGGGGCGAGGGCACATCAATGCGCATCTCGCGTGGTGCCCCATGTAGGCAGCCCCCGTCACGCCACCGCCGCCGCGATCGGGCGTGGGCTGACGACGTATTCGCGCAGCACCTTGTCGTTGGCATCGACCTCGATCAGTGCGACGTCGTAGGTCCAGAGATCGGCCAGGTGCTGGAGCACGCGCTTGGCGTCGGTCTCGTTGAGCTGCGAGCCCTTGATGACGTGGTGATGCAGGATCAGGCGGCGGTCGCCGGAGAGATCGACGTCGACCACCTCGATATTGGCGTCGATGAAGCCGACATCGTGCTGCCGCGCCAGCTCGCGGCGGACGCGGCGGAAGCCGCGCTCGTCGTGGATGGCGTCGACCCGGATGCCGGCGCGCTCCTCGGGATCGTCGTGCAGATGGAACATGCGGAAGTGCCGCATCAGCTTCGGACTCAGAAACTGTCCGATGAAGCTTTCGTCGCGGTAATTGGCCCAGACGTCGCGCAGCACGCCCATGACGTCGCCCTTGCCGGCGATGTCGGGGAACCACTCGCGGTCCTCGTCTTCCGGATTGGCGACGATGCGCTCGATGTCCTGCATCACGGCAAAACCGAGTGCGTAAGGATTGAAGCCCGAGAAGCGCGGGTCGTCGAATTCGGGCTGGAACACCACATTGGTGTGCGACCCCAGAAATTCGAGGAAGTTGCCGTCGCTGATGCGACCCTGCTCATGCAGCTTGGTCATGATGCGATAATGGACGTAGGTCGCCGTCCCCTCGTTCATGACCTTGGTCTGGCTCTGCGGATAGAAATATTGCGCGATGTGGCGAACGATGCGGAGCAGCTCGCGCTGCCAGGGCGCCAGCCGCGGCGCGCTCTTCTCTAGGAAATAGAGCAAATTCTCCTGCGGCAGGCCGAGCAGCTTGCGGCGGCGCTCGATGCTGAGCGTGGAGCGGCTCTTGGCGGCGCCCTTCGGCACGGTGCGCCAGAGATCGTTGAAGACCTCCTCCTCGTGCTGGCGGCGACGCCCTGCCCGCTTCTCCTCGGCGCGCAGATCGAGCTTCTTCTTGCCGGGATAACGGTCGATGCCGTGCGACATCAGCGCGTGCGCGGCGTCGAGCGTGCGCTCGACCTCGATGCGGCCGTAGCGATCCTCGCACTGCATGACGTAGTTCTTGGCGAAGTCGAGATAGTCCAGGATGCCGTCGGCATCGGTCCATTGCTTGAACAGATAATTGTTCTTGAAGAAATGGTTGTGGCCGAAGGCGGCGTGCGCGATCACCAGCGTCTGCATCGTCGCCGTGTTCTCCTCCATCAGATAGGATATGCAGGGCGAGGAGTTGATGACGATCTCGTAGGCCAGCCCCATCAGGCCCTTGCGGTAGGACGCCTCATGGAACGCGAAGTGCTTGCCGAACGACCAGTGCTTGTAGAACAGGGGCATGCCGACCGACGAATAGGCGTCCAGCATCTGCTCGGCGGTGATGACCTCGATCTGGTTCGGATAGACGTCGAGGCCGAGATCCTTCAGCGCCACCTCCTCGCAGGCATCGGTGATGCGCTGCAAGGTGTGGAAATCCCAATCGGCGCCTTCGAACAAACGTTCCTTCATGGAGCGGCCTTCTCCTGGGCAGTGTCGCGGCGCTGGAACAGATCGTGGAATACCGGGAAGATCTCGCTGCGCTCCGAGACCTTGCGCATCGAGAGCGGGGCGCCGCTGTTGCGCAGGCGTTCGTAGAGGCTCCAGAGCGAGGAGTCGGAGAGATCGAAGGCGCTGCCGCCGGCCTCGCCGACCTCGAGATAGGCAAAGAACTGGCAGACCGGCAGGATCTTCTCGGTCAAGAGGAGCCCCGTGAGCTCGCCGTCGGAATAGGAATTGTCGCCGTCGGAAGCCTGCGCGGCGTAGATGTTCCAATCCGACGGGTTGAAGCGCTCGCGCACGATCTCGTGCATCGCCTGCAGCGCACTGGAGACCAGCGTGCCGCCCGAGGCCGGACCATAGAAGAAGGTCTGCTCATCGACCTCCTCGGCGCGGTCGGTGTGGCGGATGAAGACGATCTCGACGTGCTTGTAGCGCCGCTTCAGGAACACGTAGAGCAGCATGTAGAAGCGTTTCGCCAGGTCCTTCATGTGCTCGGACATCGAGCCGGAGACGTCCATCAGGCAGAACATCACGGCCTGCGCGACGGGCTTGGGCACCGTCTCGAAGCGCCGGTAGCGGATGTCGAGCGGATCGATGAAGGGGATGCGCTTCGACTTCGCCTTCAACGTTTCGAGCCGGGCCACGAGAGCCGCACGCTCGTCCTCGTCCGTGCATGCTTCGATCGAGGCTTCCAGCTCTTCGATCTCGTCCTTGCGCGGACGCTTGAGCGCGATGCGGCGGGCGAGCGCGAGCTTCACCGTCCGGCTCACCGAGATGTTGGCGGGCGAGCCGGTCATGGTGTAGCCGGCGCGCTGGATGCCTTCGCTCTCGGTCTGTGCGATCTTGCGCTTGGCGAGATCCGGAAGCTCGAGGTCGTCGAGGAACAGATCGACGAACTCGTCACGGCTCAACACGAAACGGAAGGCATCCTCGCTGTCGCCTTCGCCGGGACCGGAATCCTTGGCGCTGCCCTGCCCGGAGCGCTGGAGATAGTCGCCTTCGATGAACTTCTTGTTGCCGGGCAGGACCATGTCGCGCGTCCCGCCTTCACGGCGGAAACGCGGCTCGTGCATGCCGTCGAGTGGAATCGTGACCTCACCACCCTCCAGGACGTCCTTGATGTCGCGTTCCTGCGAGGTCTTCTTGACGGCGCCCTGCACCAGGGATTTGGCCCGACGCAAGAACCGCTGGCGGTTCTCAAGACTCTTGCCGCCTGGATTCAGGCGCCTGTCAATAATGTGAATGGGCACTTTACCATTCGCCTCCCATCCGCCTCAACCGGCCTGCTTCACGCGCATGTACCATTCGACGAGCCGGCGAACCTGACGTTCGGTATAGCCGCGCTCCACCATGCGTGCGACGAACTCGCCGTGCTTCTTCTCCGTCTCGCCGTCCTTCTTCGACCCGAAGGAGATGACCGGAAGCAGGTCCTCGACTTGGGAGAATATCCGCTTTTCGATCACATCGCGAATCTTCTCGTAGGAGGTCCAGGTCGGGTTTTTGCCGCCGTTCTGGGCCCGGGAGCGTAACGAGAATTTGACGACCTCGTTGCGGAAATCCTTGGGATTGGCGATGCCCGCCGGCTTCTCGATTTTCGTCAGCTCCTGGTTCAAAAGCTCGCGATCGAGCAGCTGGCCGGTATCGGGATCCTTGAAGTCCTGGTCCTCGATCCAGGCGTCGGCATAGTCGACGTAGCGATCGAACAGGTTCTGCCCATAATCCGAGTAGGATTCGAGATAAGCCTTCTGGATCTCGTTGCCGATGAACTCGGCGTAGCGCGGTGCGAGCTCGGCCTTGATGAACTCGAGATAGCGTTTCTCGGTCTCCTCAGGCAGCTGCTCGCGGCGGATCGCCTGCTCCAGCGCGTACATCAGATGCACGGCGTCGGCGGCCACCTCCTGCGGATCGTGGTTGAACGTCGCAGCCAGGATCTTGAAGGCGAAGCGGGTCGAAGCACCATCCATGCCCTCGTCGACGCCGGCGGCGTCGCGATATTCCTGGACGCTGCGCGCCTTCGGATCGGATTCCTTCAGGCTCTCGCCGTCGTAGACCCGCATCTTGGCGAACAGGGTGGAGTTCTCGTGCTTGCGCAGGCGCGACATCACCGAGAACCGCGCCAGCGTCTCCAGCGTCGACGGCGCGCAAGGAGCCGAGGCGAGCTCGGAGCCCTGGATCAGCTTCTCGTAGATCTTCTGCTCCTCGGTGACCCTGAGGCAGTAGGGCACCTTGATGACGCAGATGCGGTCGATGAAGGCTTCGTTGTTCTTGTTGGCCTTGAAGCTCGCCCACTCGGCTTCGTTCGAGTGCGCCAGGATGATGCCGGTGAACGGGATCGCGCCGATATTCTCGGTGCCGATATAATTGCCTTCCTGGGTTGCGGTCAGCAACGGGTGCAGCATCTTGATCGGCGCCTTGAACATCTCGACGAACTCGAGCACGCCCTGATTGGCGCGGTTGAGGCCGCCGGAATAGCTGTAGGCGTCCGGATCGTTCTGGGCGTAGGTCTCGAGCTTGCGGATGTCGACCTTGCCGACCAGCGAGGAGATGTCCTGGTTGTTCTCGTCACCGGGCTCGGTCTTGGCGATCGCGATCTGGCGCAGCCGCGACGGCTGGATCTTGGCGACCCGGAATTGCGAGATGTCGCCGCCGAAGGCTTCGAGCCGCTTGTAGCACCACGGGCTCATCAGGCCGGTGAGGCGACGGCGCGGAATGCCGTACTTCTCCTCCAGCATCGGACCGAGCTGATCGGGATCGAACAGGCTGAGCGGGCTCTCGAACACGGGCGAGAGCTCGTCGCCGGCCTTGAGCACGTAGATCGGCTGCACTTCCATCAGCGACTTGAGCCGCTCGGCGAGCGAGGACTTGCCGCCGCCGACCGGGCCGAGCAAATAGAGGATCTGCTTGCGCTCTTCGAGACCTTGCGCCGCATGGCGGAAGAAACCGACGATGCGCTCGATGGTTTCTTCCATGCCGTAGAAGCCGGCGAAGGCTGGATAGGTGCGGATGGTGCGGTTCAAAAAAATACGGCCAAGGCGTGGGTCCTTGGCCGTGTCAATCGTCTGAGGCTCACCGATCGCCGCTAGCAGTCGTTCAGCCGCGTTCGCGTATTTCATGGGATCGCTTCGACACGATTCCAGATATTCCGCCATCGACATGTCGTGCTGGCTTCTCGCCTCGAACGACCGAGCGAAAGCGTTGAATAGAGAATCGTTGTACATGATCCCTCTCCGCGTGAGTTCCGCTACAAGCTGAAACGAAAGCAGTTACCGGACCGTTCCTCAGGCCGTTTCGAATCAGCGTGAGCACATGACAATCATTGGACACCCGGGTGGCGACTCGACGCAACGCACAACGTAGGCACTCCATGAGTTACGAACAGGCACCTGCCTGTAATTTGTGCGAATCTCTGTCTATTCTGGCTCATTTCCAGAAAATGTCACTCGGTCGCCACATCCGGGCGTTCCCGGGGATGGCCCCCATCCGGCGGTGCAGCATAGCGGGCCGGGAGCGGCGATCTTATGACACTTGTACGGCGAAGCCTTGTAGCCCCCGTTCATCTTCCTGCTGCAATGCGGTGTGCTGGCAGCCTGTACGTCGCGGCAACGCGCAGCACCGTGTCACAGTCGCTGCCAGGCCAGGCCCACCCCGACGGATGACAACGCGATCGTTCTGTGCGTAACGGCCAGCTTGGGATGCTGCGGAGCTCTTCGCATGTCCGGCGTCGGCCTCAGCACGATCATTTCGTGACCGCGGCAATCTTCGAGCAAGATCTCCGCTATCGAACCCCGTGGCAGAAATTCATTGTCGATACGGAGAGCGCGGATGCGAAGGAGTGGATGACGACGACATGCCCGCTGGGCAGCGAGGCGCTAAGATCGGCCGGATGGTGACGACCCTTACGCAACAGTAAGCTGCCCGTCTGGATCGCCATGATCGCGACGGAGTTACACTGGAGGGTATGACTCCCGCACCCTTGATTGGTTCCCTCCCGGGTGCATGTAGGCTAGAGGATAGCGCGTCAGACCTTCGCGAAAACCCCTCGTCCGCAGGCTTGGAGATAATAAGCATCATGAATCCCGTCAAAGAACTGGAAAAGCACGGACAGGCGGTCTGGCTCGACTTCCTGGCCCGCGGCTTCATCGCCAAGGGCGACCTGAAGCGGCTGATCGACACCGACGGCGTCAAGGGCGTCACCTCCAACCCGTCGATCTTCGAGAAGGCGATCGGCAGTTCGGACGAATATGACGCCCCGATTGGCAAGGCGCTGAAGCGCGGCGACCGCACCGTGGCCGACCTGTTCGAGGCCGTTGCGATCGAGGACATCCAGAACGCCGCCGACGTGCTGCGCCCGGTCTACGACCGCCTCAAGGGCGGCGACGGCTATGTCAGCCTGGAGGTCTCGCCCTATCTCGCCATGGACACATCGGGCACGATCGCGGAGGCGCGGCGGCTCTGGAAGGACGTCGGTCGCAAGAACCTGATGGTGAAGGTGCCGGCGACGCCGGAGGGCCTGCCGGCGATCGAGCAGCTGATCAGCGAGGGCATCAGCATCAACATCACGCTACTGTTCTCCAAGGCCGTCTATCTCGAGGTGGCCGAGGCCTACATCGCCGGTCTGGAGACCTACGTCGCCGGCGGCGGCGATCCGTCGCATGTGGCCAGCGTCGCCAGCTTCTTCGTCAGCCGGATCGATTCGGTGGTCGACAAGCAGCTGGACGAGAAGATCGCCCGCGCCAACGATCCGTCCGAGAAGGAACGTCTCGCCGCGCTCAAGGGCAAGGTGGCGATCGCCAACGCCAAGCTCGCCTATCAGGACTACAAGCGCCTGTTCGCAGGCCCGCGCTGGGAGAAGCTCGCCGCCAAGGGCGCCAAGCCGCAGCGCATGCTGTGGGCCTCCACCGGCACCAAGAACAAGGATTACAGCGACGTCCTCTATGTCGAGGAGCTGATCGGCCCAGACACCATCAACACCGTGCCGCCGGCAACGCTGGATGCGTTCCGCGACCACGGCAAGCCGCGCGACAGCCTGGAAGAGAACGTCGAGGACGCGAAGCGCGTGCTGGACGAGCTGGAGCGCTCCGGCATCTCGCTCGATGCGATCGCCGAGGAGCTGGTCAAGGACGGCGTCAAGCTGTTTGCGGATGCCGCCGACAAGCTCTACGGCGCCGTCGCCCACAAGCGCGCCGTCGTGCTCGGGCCCGCACTCGACCGCCAGCAGCTTTCGCTGGGCGAGGCGCTCGGCAAGGCGCTGGCCAAGACCACGGAGGAATGGCGGGCGTCGGCCAAGATCCGCAGGGTGTGGCAGCGCGACAAGTCGGTCTGGACCGGCGCGGACGAGGACAAATGGCTGGGCTGGCTCGACAGCCCGGCGAAGGCCGACATTGCCGATTACGAGGACTATGCGGGCCGCGTGAAGGGCCAGAAATTCTCCGACGCCGTCGTGCTCGGCATGGGCGGCTCCAGCCTCGGCCCCGAGGTGCTGGCGGAGACCTTCGGCAAGAAGCCCGGCTTCCCCAAGCTGCATGTGCTCGACTCCACCGATCCGGCACAGGTGCGGGCGATGGAGGCGAAGATCGACATCGCCAACACCGTCTTCATCGTCTCCAGCAAGTCCGGCGGCACCACCGAGCCGAACGCGATGAAGGACTATTTCCACGAGCAGGTTGCCAAGGCGGTGGGTGCAAAGGTGAAGACCGGGCATCGCTTCATCGCGGTGACCGACCCCGGCTCGTCGCTGGAGAAGGCGGCGAAGCAGCTGAACTACGCCCGCATCTTCCATGGCGAGCCCTCGATCGGCGGACGCTATTCGGTGCTCTCGCCCTTCGGCTTGGTGCCGGCGGCAACCGCGGGCATCGACGTCAAGAGCTTCGTCAAGCATGCGCTGGCGATGGCCCGCTCCTGTGGCCCCGATGTGCCGCCGTCCGAAAACCCGGGCGTGCAGCTCGGCCTTGCCATAGGTCTCGCGGGACTCGAAGGCCGCGACAAGGTGACGATCCTGGCGTCGAAGAAGATCGCCGATTTCGGCGCCTGGGCCGAGCAGCTGATCGCGGAATCGACCGGCAAGGAGGGCAAGGGCCTGATCCCGATCGAGGGCGAGCCGCTGGGCGATCCCTCCGTCTACGGCAACGACCGTTTCTTCATCGACATCCGCGTCGAAGGCGAAGCGGACGCCGCACATGACTCCCAGCTTGCCGCGATCGAGGCGGCGGGTCACCCCGTGGTGCGCATCGTCATGAAGTCGATCGAGCATCTCGGCCAGGAATTCTTCCGCTTCGAGATGGCAACCGCCGTGGCCGGCAGCATTCTCGGCATCAACCCGTTCGACCAGCCGGACGTCGAAGCAGCCAAGATCAAGACCCGCGAGCTCACCGCCGCGTTCGAGAAGACCGGCAAGCTGCCGGCGGAAGAGCCGGTGGTCAGCACCAAGGACGCCGATCTCTACACCGACGAGACCAATGCCACGGCGCTGCGCGCCGCCGGCGCCAATGGCGATCTCGGCTCCTGGCTGAAGGCGCATCTGTCGCGATCCAGCGACGGAGACTACGTCGCCCTGCTCGGCTACATCGCGCGCGACAAGGCCACGATCGACGCGCTTCAGGCCATGCGCCTCGAGGTGCGCGAGAAGCGGCATGTCGCGACCTGCGCCGAGTTCGGCCCGCGCTTCTTGCACTCGACGGGACAGGCCTACAAGGGCGGGCCCGACAGCGGCGTCTTCCTCCAGATCACCGCCGATGACGCCAAGGACCTGCCTGTGCCGGGCCAGAAGGCGAGCTTCGGCGTGATCAAGGCGGCGCAGGCCCGCGGCGATTTCGACGTGCTGACGGAACGCGGCCGGCGTGCGCTGCGGGTGCACCTGAAGGGCGGGCTCAAGAAAGGCCTTGCCGCGCTCAATGCAGCGCTCAACGACGCGCTGAACTAAAGGAATAATGCAGATGCAACTCGGCATGATCGGCCTCGGCCGAATGGGCGGCAACATCGTTCGCCGCCTGATGCGCCACGGGCATTCGACGGTGGTCTACGACAAGGACGCCAAGGCCGTCGCGGGCCTTGCCGCCGACGGCGCGGTCGGCTCGGCGACGCTGGAAGAGTTCGTCGCCAAGCTGGAGCGGCCGCGCACGGCCTGGGTGATGCTGCCGGCAGGACGCATCACCGAGACCACGATCGAGACGATCGCCGGCGTGATGCAGGAAGGCGACGTCATCATCGACGGCGGCAACACCTTCTGGCAGGACGACGTCCGCCGCGGCAAGGCGCTGAAGGCGCGCGGCATCCATTATGTCGATGTCGGCACCTCAGGCGGGGTTTGGGGGCTCGACCGCGGTTACTGCATGATGATCGGCGGCGAGAAGCAGGTGGTCGACCGGCTCGATCCGATCTTCGCGGCGCTCGCGCCGGGCGCCGGCGACATTCCGCGCACCCCGGGGCGCGAGGGCCGCGATCCCCGCGTCGAGCAAGGCTACATCCACGCCGGGCCCGTCGGCGCCGGCCATTTCGTCAAGATGATCCACAACGGCATCGAATACGGCCTGATGCAGGCCTATGCCGAAGGTTTCGACATCCTCAGGAATGCCAATATCGAGGCTTTGCCGGCGGATCATCGCTACGATTTCGATCTCGCCGACATCGCTGAAGTGTGGCGGCGTGGCAGCGTGATTCCGTCCTGGCTGCTCGACCTCACCTCGACCGCCCTCGCCGACAGTCCGCAACTGTCGGAATATTCCGGCTTCGTGGAGGATTCCGGCGAAGGCCGCTGGACCGTGAATGCGGCGGTCGACGAGGCCGTGCCGGCCGAGGTTTTGACCGCGGCGCTCTACACACGTTTCCGTTCCCGCCGGGAACACACCTTCGCTGAAAAAATTCTCTCGGCGATGCGCGCAGGGTTCGGCGGACACAAGGAGCCGAAGCAGCCGGGCGCGGCGAAGCCGAAGTAACGCGTAAACCAAGCGAAGGCCGACCATTCGTGACAAAAGACCCGCAGCCAAAGCGCAAGCCGGAAAATTGCGCCTTCGTCATCTTCGGCGTCACCGGCGATCTCACCCATCGCCTGGTGATGCCCTCGCTCTACAACCTGGCCGCCGAGCATCTTCTGCCGGAGAAATTCTGCGTCGTCGGCGTCGCCCGCAGGGGCCAGTCGGATGAGGAGCTTCGCGACAGCCTGCTGAAGGGCTTGCGGCAATTCGCGACGCGCCCGGTGGACGACGACATCGCGACGAGGCTTTTGGAATGCGTGACCTTCGTCGAGGCCGACGCAAAGGATCCGCCCTCCTTCGACCGCCTGCGCCAGCATCTGGATTCGCTGGAATGTGCGCAGGACACCGGCGGCAACCGGCTGTTCTATCTGGCAACGCCGCCGGCCGCGTTCGCGCCGACCGCGCGGGAGCTCGGCCGCACCGGCATGATGAGGGAGAACGGCGCCTGGCGGCGGCTCGTGATCGAAAAGCCGTTCGGCACCGATCTGGCCTCGGCCCGCGCGCTGAATGCCGAACTCTTGAAGATCATGGACGAGCACCAGATCTACCGGATTGATCATTATCTCGGCAAGGAAACGGTGCAGAACATCCTGGTGCTGCGCTTTGCCAACGGCATGTTCGAGCCCATCTGGAATCGCAACCACATCGACCACATCCAGATCACCGTGGAAGAGAAGCTCGGGGTCGGCCACCGCGGCGGCTTCTATGATGCCACCGGCGCGCTGCGCGACATGGTGCCGAACCACCTGTTCCAGCTGATGTCGCTGGTCGCGATGGAGCCTCCCGCCCGCTTCGACGCACATTCCGTACGCTCCGAGAAGGCGGACGTGCTGACATCGATCCAGCTGCCCAGCCGGGAGGACGCACTGAAGAATTCGGTGCGCGCGCAATATCTCGCGGGCCGCAGCGGCGACGACGAGATCACGGACTATCGCAAGACCGCGGACGTCAAGCCCGACAGCACCACCGAGACCTTTGTCGCGCTCAAGCTGATGATCGACAATTGGCGCTGGGCCGGCGTCCCGTTCTACTTGCGCACCGGCAAGGCGCTCGGCCACAAGCGCACCGAAGTCGCGATCAAGTTCAAGCAGGCGCCGCTGTCGATGTTCTCAGGGACGGACGTCGACCGGCTGTCTCAGAACTTCCTCACCATCGGCATCGCGCCGACCGAGACCATCGAGCTGCAGTTCAACGCCAAGATCCCGGGGCCGAGCATCACCATCGACGGCGTCGAGATGAAGTTCCGCTATGGCGACTATTTCCGCGCCGATCCCTCGACCGGCTATGAGACGCTGATCTACGACTGTATGATCGGCGACAACATCCTGTTCCAGCGCGCCGACGGCATCGAGGCCGGCTGGCAGGCGGTGCAGCCGTTCCTGGACGCCTGGAAGAGCGCGGGCAGCAACGGCATCGAAACCTATGAAGCCGGCAGCGACGGCCCTGCCTGCGCCGACGAGCTGCTCCGGCGCGACGGACGCAGCTGGCGGAAGTACTCGTGATGGCTCCGGCCGGGCAGCCGAAGCTGATCGTCGAGGCCGATGCCGAAGCTCTCGCCCGCGCCGCGGCCGAGCGCGCAATGGTGCGGATCGCAGCCAATTCCGGTCGGATCGCGATCTGCCTCACCGGCGGCTCCAGCCCGAAGAAGCTGTATCAGTTGCTCGGCAGCGAGGCCTGGCGCGGCAGGATTCCGTGGGAGCGCGTGCATTGGTTCATCGGCGACGAGCGTTTCGTGCCCGACAGCGATCCCCTCAACAACATGGCGGTCGCCCGCGCGACCTTTCTCGATCGCCACGCGCCCGCCGGCCATATTCACCCGATCCCGACCACAGCCGACAATCCCGATGCCGCTGCGGAAGCCTACGCGCGTGAGCTGCAGGCCTTCTATGGCGGAGACCAGCTCGATCCCGCACGTCCGCTGTTCGATCTCGTCCTGATGGGCGCAGGACCGGACGGCCACACCGCCTCGTTGTTTCCCGGTTACCCCGAGATCGAGGAGACCCGACGCTGGGTCGTCGGCGTTCCCAAGGCGAACGTTGCGCCGTTCGTGCCGCGGGTCTCGCTCACCCTGCCCGCTTTGGCCTCCTGCCGCGAGATGCTGTTCGAGATTGCCGGGCACGACAAGCGGCCGATCTTGACGCGCCTCTGCAATGGCGAGAATCTGCCGGCCTTGCGCGCGCGCTCGAACGGCGAGACCGTCTGGCTGGTCGACAAGGCCGCGCTTCCGGAGGACATTCGTGGGCCGCGCTGAAGCACCCTGTGCATTGATCGTGATGGGCGTGTCGGGCTCGGGCAAGAGCACGGTCGCGAAGGCGCTCGGCGAGCGCCTCGGCTGGCGGTTCGAGGACGGCGACAGCTTCCATCCCGCCAGCAATGTCGAGAAGATGCGGGCCGGACATCCCCTCACCGACGAAGACCGCTGGCCCTGGCTGAATGCCATCGCCGACGAAATCGCGCGGGTCTGCGGCCGCGGCGAGCACGTCATCATCGCCTGCTCGGCGCTGAAGCACGCCTATCGCGACGTGCTGCTGCGCGGACGCGATGACGTCCGCTTCGTGTTCCTGAAGGGCACCAAGGAGCTGATCGCCGAACGGCTCGCGCAGCGCAAAGGGCACTTCATGCCGCCCGGACTGCTCGCCAGCCAGTTCGAGACGCTGGAGCCGCCGGAGCCGGGCGAGCACGTCATCACCGTCTCGATCGACGAGACCGTCGAGGCGATCGTAGACGGCATCGTGCGGCAGCTCAAACTGGGCGGCGCAACACCCAAGGTTCTGCCATGACCCAAATCTCACTCGTGGTCTCCGACGTCGACGGCACGCTGCTGACCAAGGACAAGACGCTGACGGAGCGCGCGAAGAACGCCGTGCAGCGGCTGCACCAGGCTGGCATCGGTTTCACCATCACCTCCAGCCGTCCGGCGATCGGCATGCGCTTCTTGATCGAGCCGCTGGCGCTGTGGCTGCCGGTTGGGCCGTTCAACGGCTCCTCGATCGTCGATCCCGAGATGCGGCCGGTCGAGCAGCACCTGATTCCAGCGCGCGCGGCCGAGCGCACCTTGCAGATCCTCCGCGACTACGGCGCCGACGTCTGGCTGTTCACCACCGACAAATGGCTGATCGACAATCCCAGCGGCAGCTACGTCGCGCACGAGCGGCACACGATCCGCTCCGATCCGACGATCGTGACTGACTTCTCGCCCTATCTTGCCAGCGCCTGTAAGATCGTCGGCGCCAGCGCCGACGCCGCCCGGCTCGAGGCGTGCGAGAAGGTGATGCAGGAAGCCCTCGGCAGCGCAGCGACCGCGGTGCGCTCGCAGACCTATTATCTCGACATCACCCCGCCGGGCTTCAACAAGGGCACGTTCGTGCAAGCGATGGCCAGGCGCCTCGGCATCTCGACCGACGCGGTCGCCACCATCGGCGACATGCAGAACGACCTCGCCATGTTCCGCGTCAGCGGCACCTCGATCGCCATGGGCAACGCCGCCGACAACGTCAAGGACGAGGCGACGCACGTCACTGCGACCAACGAGCAGGACGGCTTTGCCGAGGCGATGGAGATGATCTTGACGCGGAATGGGCTGGGCTAAAGCGGAATGGCTTAGATTGACTCGATTGCCACGGGCTCGGTGCAACCTCTCCCGCTTGCGGGAGAGGTCGCGCCGAAGGCGCGGGTGAGGGCTTTCTCCTCTAGGGGGCTATCCCATTGCGGAGACACCCTCTCCCCAACCCTCTCCCGCAAGCGGGAGAGGGAGTGCACCGTGCTCGTGGGGGCAAAAGCGCCTGACGGCTCTTCCTACTACTTCGACCGCTGCACCGCCGGCTTCTCGCTGCCTTGCCTTGCCGCCGACAAATTGTGCGCCGTGTTGATCAGCGCGATGTGGGTCAGCGCCTGCGGGAAATTGCCGGTCTGGCGGCGGGCCACGGAATCGTATTCTTCGGCCAGTAGCCCGACGTCGTTGGCGATGCCGACCACGCGGTCAAGCAGAACTTGCGCCTTGTCGAGATCGCCCGACAGCACGTAGGCATCGGCGAGCCATAGCGTGCACGCCAGGAAGGCGCCTTCGAGCGGCGGCTGGTCCGGGGGCAGCTCGCGCGGGTCGTGCCGCAGCACGAAACCGTCGCGCATCAGGCATTTTTCGGCCGCGGCGATGGTGCCGCGGATGCGCGGGTCGTCCGCCGGCAGGAAGCCGACGGCGGGCAGCAGCAGCACGCTGGCGTCGAGCATCTTCGAGCCGTAGGATTCGACGAACGCATTTTCCTCCGCATCGAATCCCCTGTTGCAGACATCGCGATGGATGGCTTCGCGTAGCGCACGCCAGTGCAGCAGCGGCGCCTTGAAGCCGAAGGTCTCGGCGCTCTTGATGCCGCGGTCGAAGGCGACCCAGGTCATCACCTTGGAGAAGACGTAGTGCTTGGGTTGGCCGCGCCGCTCCCAGATGCCGTGGTCGGGCCGGTCCCAGACTTCGGCCAGATGATTGAGCACGGCGCATTCCAGCGCCCAGGTCGTCTCGTCGTCGAGCTTGAGCCTCGCCATGCGCGACTGGTGGAAGGCGTCGATCAATTCGCCGTAAACATCGAGCTGGAGCTGCGCGTGGGCGGCATTGCCGACGCGCACCGGCTGCGCCCCCTCGTAGCCGCCGAGCCAGCCCGCCTCCCATTCCAGGAGGCGCCGCTGGCCCCAGATGCCGTACATGATCTGCATGTTCGAAGGGGAGCCGGCGGCCGCGCGCAGCAGCCAATTGTGCCAGGCCAGGGCTTCCTCGGTGTAGCCCGAGTTCATCAGCGCCAGCAGCGTGAAGGTGGCATCGCGCAGCCAGCAGAAGCGATAGTCCCAGTTCCTGCTGCCTCCGAGCTTCTCCGGCAAGGAGGTGGTGGGTGCCGCGACGATGCCGCCGGTCGGCGCGAAGGTCAGCGCCTTCAGCGTGATCAGCGAACGCAGGACCAGCTCCTGATAGTCGCCGTCACGGGTGCAATGGCCGCACCAGTCCTCCCAGAATTTTTCGGTCTCCTGAAGCGCCAGCTCCGCATCGATCGGCGCAGGCGGGGCGAGATGCGAGGGACCGTAAGTCAGCACGAATGGCACGGTCTCGCCTTCCTTCACCTCGAAATCCGAGACGGTGGTCAGATCCTCGCCGCGGGTCTCGACCGGAGTGCGCAGCACCGTCATGTCCTGGCCGGCGATGGCCATCAAGGAATGGTCGATCCGCCGCACCCAGGGAATATCCGCGCCGAAGCCGAAGCGGATGACGAGCTCCATCCGCATCTTCACGGTGCCACGGATGCCGCGGACCAGCCGCACGATGTCGGACGCCTTGCCGCGCAGCGGCATGAAATCGATCAGCGCGACGGTGCCGCTTTTCGTCTCGAACCGCGTTTCGAGGATGAGGGTGTTGCCGAGATAGCGCCGCGAGATGGAGGTTGCGCCCTCGCTCGGCGCGATCAGCCAGCGGCCATTCTTGTGGGTGCCGAGGATGGCGGCAAAGCAGGCGTCGGAATCGAAGGCCGGCCAGCACAGCCAGTCGATCGAGCCGTTGCGCCCGACCAGCGCCGCGGTCTCGCAATCGCCGATCAGCGCATAGTCCTCGATCCTCTGAGCCAATGTCGTGCGAGCCTGGCAAGTCCCGGCGGCTCAATTCCCGCCGGGCAATGAACGTTCCCGTGTCGCAGCCTTCAAAGCTGCGAGATCGATCTTGGACGCGATCTTGTCGAGCGCGACCGGCAGGCGCTGGCGCCAGTTCGGATGCTCGTCGATCGTGCCGGGAATGTTGGGCTGGTCAATCACGCCGAGCAGATCCTCCATCGACACCGCGAGCAGCCGCGACGGCGTGCGCGACAGGAAGGCCAGCACAGAGTAGAGATCATTGGCGCTGATGCCGTTCTGGCGCAGGATCTCGTCGAGCCTGCCGAGCGCATCCCAGCGCGCCTGGTCGTTCTCGCCGGGATCGAGCCCGAGCGAGCGCTTCATCTTGAGATCGCTGAAGGAGCGCCAGCCGGCATAGGTCGACAGGTCATGGGTGTTCAGCGTCACCAGCGCATTGGGCCGGTAATGGTCGACATTGCGGAAATGCCCGGCATCGTCGCGCTCGAACATCATGACGAGATAGGACCAGATGCCGAAATCCTGCATCATCTCGCGGAAACCTTCCGGCACGGTGCCGAGGTCCTCGCCGATCACGATGCATTTATGGGCCGCGCTCTCGCGCGCTACGGCCGCCAGCAGCGCCTCGAACGGCATCTGCACATAGGCGCCGTTGTCGGGCTTGAAGCCGCGCGGCACCAGATAAAGCCGTTTCAGGCCGAGCACGTGATCGAGCCGGATGGCGCCGGCATGGCGCATCGACGCCGCGAGCATGTCGGCGAACGGGACGAAAGATTGCGCTTCCAGCCCACCGGCATTGAAGCCGGCAAGGCCCCAATCCTGGCCGATCGTGTTGAGCACGTCGGGCGGCGCGCCGACCGCGAGATGACGCGAGATCGCCGTCTGCTCGTTCCAGGCATCGAAGCCGTTGGACTGCACGCCGACGGCGACGTCGAGATAGAGTCCGACCCGCATGCCGAGCTGACTGGCGAGCGCGTTGGCCCCGTGCAGCTGGCTGTCGGCCGTCCATTGCACGAATTCGACGAACTCGACCTCGCGCTTGTCGGGGCCGTTGCGCAGCTCGGCGAATTTCGCCTCGTCCGGCTGCTGCCATTCTTGCGGCCATTCCCACCAGGGTCCGGTGAAACGATGCCGCAGCACCTCGAAACAGGCAAAGCGGGACAACAGCGGCGCGCGCTCCGCACGGAAGGCGTCAAACGCCTTGCGACGCGCCTCGCTCGCGCTTGTCACGAAGCTGCTAAAGGCGGCGCGCAGGCCCAGCCATTTCAGCGCCGCCATGTCGGTATAAGGGACGCGGTCGCCCTCGCGCAGACGGGCAGCCGTTGCGGCCGCGTCGGGCACGAGGTCGGCCGAAAATTCAGGGATCGCCTCGACGTCGATATAGAGCGGGTTGAGGAAAAGCCGGCTGTTCGGCGAATAGGGGCTGCAATCGGCCGGGTGATCGTCGAACAGGACATGCAGCGGATTGAGCCCGACGCCGTCGGCCCCGAGCTGCTTGGCGAGCCGGACGAGGCCGGCGAGATCGGTGAAATCGCCGATGCCCCAATTGCGGTCGGAGCGGACGCTGTAGAGCTGCACGGCGAGCAGCCAGCCGCGGTCGAAATCGCCGCCGAAACAGCGCTCGGGCGCCACGATCATCGGCACGTCTTCGCTCGCACCTTCGGCATCGGTCAGCGTCAGGCGGTGATACCCGAGCGCCAGGCCCGCCGGCCAGGCGATCACCGGCTCCCGCGTCTCGCCTGCCGCGATCACATTGCCGTTGCCGGCGATTTTCCATTGCAGCGGCGGCGCGCCAACCGACGCCAATTCCGTGCGCGGGCGTCCGAGCGCACGGACCACGACCGGCCCGCTGACGAAGCGATAGACCCGCTTCTCCGGCAGGGCATCGAGGATGGATTTGAGGGCCTCGGGCGCGGTGACCCGCAGCTTGCCGAGGGCATCGATGAATTCGGATTGAACGCCCTTGATCCGGGCTTGAGCTAAAAGATCCATTCGGCACGCAGCTTGCAGGCCATTGTTTGGCCAGGGGCATCGAGAATAACGAGATCGCGGAAGAGGTTAGTCAGGGGTAACTCGCAAACTGCGCTTGCCGTTCCCAAGGGAACCAATGACACACAAGCGGCTTTCTATCATGGTACCAAGCGTGGGTTCCCGACAAGGGAAACGGGCTCCTGCTTTCTTGTCAATGGCATCACCGTGAACAAGACAATTCAAACTGTCGAGAGTGCCGCGGCCGGCAGCGCTTTCCTGATCGAGGACGTCTATCCCGCGATCGACGGCGGCCGTTTCGCCGTGAAGCGGATCGCGGGCGAGCCGGTCGAGGTCTGGGCCGACATCTACCGCGATGGCGAGGCCGTGATCTCAGCCGCGCTGATCTGGCGAGGAGAGCAGGAGCGCGAATGGCGGAGCGAGCCGATGACCCATCACGGCAATGACCGCTGGTCCGGCGCGTTCACGCCCCCCGAGCCCGGCCAATATGTCTACGCGATCGAAGCCTGGACCGACGAGTTCGCTACATGGTCGCACGCCGCCGCGCGAAAGCGGCGCACCGGGGCCGATGTCAGCCTCGATGCGATCGAGGGCGCCGGGCTTTTGACCAAGGCGCATGGCGCGCGGCAGGACGCCGCAGCGATCATCATCAGACAGTGCGAAGATTACCTGAGGAACGGCGACATCACCTCGCTGCTCGCGACCGAGCTCGGCGAAGCCATGGCCGAGAGCCAGTCGCGGCCGGACCTGACGCGTTCGCCATTCTTCCCGCTGACTGCCGACCGCGACAAGGCCCGCTTCAGCACCTGGTATCAGATGATGCCGCGCAGCCAGAGCGCATTGCCGGGCCGGCATGGCACCCTGCGCGACTGCATCGCGCGCGTGCCTGACATCGCCGCAATGGGCTTTGACGTGCTCTACTTCACGCCGATTCACCCGATCGGCAAGACCAGCCGCAAGGGCCGCAACAACGCACCGGTGGCCCGTGAAGGCGATCCCGGCTCGCCCTATGCGATCGGCTCGGCCGAGGGCGGCCACGATGCGCTGCATCCGGAGCTCGGCACGATCGAGGACTTCCGCGCGTTGGTCGCCACATGTCTTGAATACGGGCTCGAGCTTGCGCTGGACTTCGCGGTGCAGTGCTCGCCGGATCATCCCTGGCTGACGCAGCATCCGGAATGGTTCAAATGGCGGCCCGACCGCTCGGTGAAGACGGCGGACGGCCCCTATTCTGACATCGTTATCCCCGACTTCAATTCGGTCGATCGCGTCGGGCTGTGGAATGCGTTTCGCGACGCCATGCTGTTCTGGATCGACAAGGGTGTAACCATCTTCGCCATCGACAATCACGACACCGCGCCGCTCGCGTTCTGGGAGTGGCTGATCCGCGACATAAGCCGCCGTCATCCCGACGTGATCCTGTTCTCCAAGACCTATGCACGGCCAAAGCCGATGAAGGGCCTCGCCAAGCTCGGCTTCGCGCAGTCCTTCACTTACTTCCCCTGGCGCACGGAAAAATGGGAGCTGGAGCAATATCTCGGCGAGCTGACGCGCTATCCCGAACGCGATTTCTACCGTCCGAACATGTTCGTCAACACGCCTGACCTGTTGCCCTTTCACCTGCAGAGCGGAGAGGCGTGGGCCTTCAAGTCGCGGATCACACTGGCGGCGACGCTGTCAGGCAATTACGGCATCTACAGCGGATTCGAGCTGCTGGAGCATGAGGCCATTCCCGGCCGCGAAGAATATCTGGATTCCGAGAAGTACCAGATCAGGCAGCGGGACTGGGATCGTCCCGGCAACATCAAATCGTACATCGCCGCGCTCAACCGCATCCGCAACGAGAACGCGGCGCTCCAGCAGACCGCGAATTTGCGCTTTCTCGCCATCGAGGACGGCGAGACGATCGCCTTCGCCAAGGAGGCGGCCGATCCGGCCAGCATTGTCGTCGTCGTGATCGCGCTCTCGCGCCGTGAGCGAGAATGCTGGCTGGCGCTCGGCGATCTCACCGTTGACGCCGGCGGGCGGCGTCACCATGTGACGGCACTCGAAAACCTCCTCACCGGCGAACAGTCCCGCATCGAATGGGGCGGCATCAAGTTGCGTATCGATCCCGACCGCGATCCGGCACTTCTGTTCCGCTGCCTGGCGTAAGGGGTCACGCCATGAATGTTCTGTCTTCCGTCGACACCAAGAAGGCTGAGGCTGCCGAGATCGTGGATGAGCTCTGGTACAAGGACGCCATCATCTACCAGCTCCACGTCAAGGCCTTCGCCGACAGCAACAATGACGGCATCGGCGACTTCGCCGGCCTGACCGAGCGGCTGCCCTATCTGCAGGAGCTCGGCGTCACCGCGCTGTGGCTGCTGCCGTTCTACCCGTCGCCCGGCCGCGACGACGGCTACGACATCGCCGATTACGGCGCGGTCAATCCCGATTTCGGGACGATGAAGGACTTCAAGCGGTTCATCCAGGAAGCGCAGAAGCGGGGCCTGCGCGTCATCACCGAGCTCGTCGTCAACCACACCTCGGACCAGCACAAATGGTTCAAGCGCGCGCGGCGCAGCCATCCGGGCTCGAGCGCGCGCAACTGGTACGTCTGGAGCGACACGGATCAGAAGTACCAGGGCACGCGCATCATCTTCACCGACACGGAGAAGTCGAACTGGACCTGGGATCCGGAAGCCGGGGCGTTCTACTGGCACCGCTTCTTCTCGCACCAGCCCGACCTCAATTTCGACAATCCACGCGTGGTCAGCGCCATCATCCAGGTGATGAAGCGGTGGCTGGATGCCGGTGTCGACGGCTTCCGGCTCGATGCGATTCCCTATCTGTGCGAGCGCGAGGGCACCTCGAACGAAAACCTGCCCGAGACGCATGCGATCATCAAGCGCCTGCGGCAGGAGCTGGATGCGTATTCCAAGGGCAAGCTGCTGCTGGCCGAGGCCAATCAATGGCCGGAGGACGTGCAGGAATATTTCGGCCGTGGCGACGAATGCCACATGGCCTATCACTTCCCGCTGATGCCGCGCATCTACATGGCGATCGCCCAGGAAGACCGCTTCCCGATCACCGACATCCTGCGCCAGACGCCGGATATCCCGGCGAGCTGCCAATGGGCGCTATTCCTGCGCAATCATGACGAGCTGACGCTGGAGATGGTCACCGACGTCGAGCGCGACTATCTCTGGACCACCTACGCCAACGATCCCCGCGCGCGCATCAATGTCGGCATCCGCCGGCGCCTTGCGCCGCTGATGGACAACGACCGGCGCAAGATCGAGCTGATGAACTCGCTGCTGCTGTCGTTCCCGGGCACGCCGATCATCTATTACGGCGACGAGATCGGGATGGGCGACAACATCTATCTCGGCGACCGCAACGGCGTCCGCACGCCGATGCAGTGGAGCCCGGACCGCAACGGCGGCTTCTCGCGCTGCGACCCCGCCCGCCTCTACGCGCCGCTGATCATGGATCCCGTTTACGGCTATGAATCCGTCAACGTGGAGGCGCAGTCGCGCAGCCTGTCCTCGCTGCTCAGCGCCACCAAGCGGCTGATCTCGGTGCGGAAGTCGACGCTCGCCTTCGGCCGCGGCACCATGACCTTCATCCGCCCGGCCAACCGCGCCGTGCTCGCCTATGTCCGCCAATACCGCGACGAGGTGATCCTCTGCGTCGCCAATCTGTCGCGCGCCGCGCAGGCCACCGAGCTCGACCTGTCGCCGTGGAAGGACCGCATCCCGCAGGAGATGCTCGGCCGCACACGCTTTCCCGCGATCGGCGAATTGCCCTACATGATCACGCTGGGGCCCTACGGCTTCTACTGGTTCCAGCTTCAGGAGCGCGACAAGTCCGAGCCGGTTGTGCCGCGCGCGGTGCCGGAATTCGAGACGCTGGTCGTGCCGGTGAACTCGAACTGGGTCTCGCTCGCCCGCGAGCGCGGCGTGTTCGAGCGCGACGTGCTGCCGGGCTTCCTGTCACGGACGCGTTGGTATCCCGAGAACAATCCCAAGCACATCCGGACCACGCTGACCTCCGCGGTACCGTTCAGCGACATCGGCGACAACAGACCCTGGATCGCGTTCTTCGAGACGACGCGGGACGAGGTGACGACGCGGTACGTGATGCCCATGCAGATCGAATGGGTGCGTTTCGACCGCGAGCGCTTCAACCCGAAGGCGCTCGCCGCCGTCCGCCAGGGCGCACGCGAAGGCACGCTCCTCGACGTCGCGACCGAGCAGATCTTCATCGGTCTGTTCTTACGAGGACTGTCGCAAAACCTGGTCGTGGACGAGAACAATCTGCGGCTCGAGTTCAAGGCGACCAGCCGTTTCGCCGACTACACCATCAAGGAGCCCGAACGCATCCGCGCCATCGAACAGTCGAACAGTACCGCGCTGGTCGACAACAAGTACGTTGCCAAGATCTATCGGCGGCTGGAGAGCGGCATCAGCCCCGAGATCGAGATCGGCTACTATCTCACCGAGGTCGCCCGCTTTGCCAATACGCCGGCGCTGCTCGGCAGCGTCGAGCTGGTCGACGGCAACCAGCGCAGCGCGCTCGGCGTGCTGCATGCCTATGTCGAGAACCAGGGCGACGGCTGGACCGTGACGACCGGATATCTCGACCGCTATATCGACGAGCAGCGCGTGGCGCCCGCCGATGAGATGCCGCGCGAAACCCAGGAGCAGGCGCCCTATCTGCATTTCATCGCGCAGATCGGCCGGCGGCTCGCCGAGCTGCATGTCGCTCTCACCGCGGCAGAGCCCGCCGATCTCGCCCCGGAGCCGATCGACTCCGCCCAGATCAAGGCTGCGCTCTCCGACCTCAAGGCGCGTGCCGAGCGGATTCTCGAGCTGCTTGCCGACAGCCGCGACGGGCTGCGGGAGATGGACCGGCCCCTGATCGACCGGCTCATCGCTGCACGCGCGGACCTGTTCGACCGCCTCAATGCGCTCTTGCCATCCGAGATCGGCGGGTTGAACATCCGTCATCATGGCGACTTCCGGCTCGGGCAAACTCTGATCGTGAAGGACGATATCTTCATCATCGACTTCGACGGCGATCCGCGTGTGCCGCTGGCCAACAAGCGCCGCAAGGCGCCGGCCGCGCGCGACGTCGCCGGCCTGATCCATTCCATCGACCTTTCTGTAAACGTGGCGCTGAGCCGCGCGCTCACGGGTGCTTCCGACGAGCAGGACCGGCTCGCGGCCGCCCTCGACGAATGGCGCGAGCGCGCCACCGCGACCTTCCTGTCCGCCTACCGCGAAGCCATGATCGATCGGAGGCTGTGGCCGGACGATCGGTCCTGCGCGGAAGGCCTGTTGAGATTTTTCCTCCTGGATCGAGCGTTCCACGACGTAGAGTACGAGCTGTCCCGCCGGCCTGAGGGGCTGCATGCGCCGCTGACCGGACTGCTTCGCATTCTGTCAAGTGCCGAGAGCGAAGCCCATGCCTAAACTGCCTGCAGAAGCCTACGCGATCATCGAAGGTCGCCACTCCGACCCCTTCCACTATCTCGGGCTGCATCCCGAGGGCGGAAAGAGCGTTGTCCGCGCGTTTCTGCCCGAGGCCACCAATGTCGAGGCAGTCGGCGACCATGGCGAGGTCGCGCCGCTCGATCGCGTCCACGATTCCGGCCTGTTCATCGGCGCCCTGCCCAACGGCTCGAAGCACTACCAGCTGCGCGCGAAGTTCGGCAACGACGTGGTCGAGTTCGAGGATGCCTACCGTTTTCCGCCGATCCTGACCGATTTCGACCTCTATTTGCTCGGCGAAGGCACCCATCAGCGCCTCTACGACAAGCTCGGCGCGCATCCGATGCGGCTCGAGGGCGTCGACGGCATCGGCTTCGTGGTGCTCGCGCCGAACGCGCGGCGCGTCTCCGTGGTCGGCGACTTCAACTACTGGGACGGGCGACGCCATCCGATGCGGGTGCGCGGCAACGGCTATTGGGAATTGTTCATCCCGCATGCGAAGGCCGGCGATCACTACAAGTTCGAAATCGTCGGACCGCATGGTCATCTGCTGCCGCTGAAATCCGATCCGATGGCATTTGCCAGCGAGCTGCGGCCGAAGACGGCCTCGATCGTGTTCGACGAAGCGCGCCTGCCGCGACCGCGCCCGGCGCCTGAAGGCATCAACGCATTGTCGGCGCCGATGTCGATCTACGAGGTGCATCTCGGCTCGTGGCGGCGCAAGGACAACAATGAATGGCTGACCTATCGCGAGCTGGCCGAGCAGCTGCCGGCCTATGCCCGCGACATGGGCTTCACCCATCTCGAATTCCTGCCCGTGAACGAGCATCCGTTCGATGGCTCCTGGGGCTATCAGCCGACCGGCCTCTATGCGCCGACCAGCCGTTTCGGCGGCCCCGAGGATTTTGCGGCGCTGATCGATGCCTGCCACCGCGAAGGCATCGGCGTGCTGCTCGACTGGGTGCCGGGTCACTTCCCCGACGATCCCCACGGGCTCGGCCATTTCGACGGCACCGCGCTCTATGAGCACGCCAACCCGCTGCAGGGCCGCCACCTCGACTGGGGCACGCTGATCTACAATTACGGCCGCACCGAAGTGACGAACTTCCTGGTGTCGAATGCGCTGTTCTGGATGGAGCGTTACGCCATCGACGGTCTGCGCGTTGATGCGGTCGCGTCCATGCTCTATCTCGACTACAGCCGGCCGCCCGATGCCTGGATCCCGAACCAATATGGCGGGCGGGAGAACATCGAGGCAATCAACTTCCTGCGCCGCTTCAACACGGAAGTGTTCGCCCGCTTCCCGCAGGCAACCACCGCCGCCGAGGAGTCCACCGCCTGGCCCCAAGTCTCGCGCCCGGTCGAGTTCGGCGGGCTCGGCTTCGGCTACAAGTGGAACATGGGCTGGATGCACGACACGCTGAACTACATCAGCAAGGATCCGATCCACCGCAAGCATCACCACGGCGAGATCCTGTTCGGCCTGCACTATGCGTTCTCGGAGAACTTCATCCTGCCGCTGTCGCATGATGAGGTCGTGCACGGCAAGCGCTCGATCCTCGGCCGCATGCCCGGCGACGAGTGGCAGCGCTTTGCCAATTTGCGCGCCTATTACAGCTTCATGTTCGGCCATCCCGGCAAGAAGCTCTTGTTCATGGGCGCCGAGATCGCGCAGAGCCGCGAATGGAATCACGACCAGTCGCTCGACTGGCATCTGCTCGAATACAAGGTCCATTCCGGCGTCCAGGCCTTGATCCGCGACCTCAACCGGCTCTATCGCGCGGTTCCGGCGCTGCACCAGATGGATTGCGAGCAGGCCGGCTTCGAATGGCTGATCACCGATGATGCCAACCGCAACGTCTTCGCCTGGCTGCGCAAGGGATTCGACGAGCACGCGCGGTGTGTCGTCATCATCAACTTCTCGCCTAACGTCTACCAGAACTATCGCGTTCGCGTGCCCTTCGGCGGCAAGTGGAAGGAAGTTCTCAACTCCGATTCCGCCCATTACGGCGGCAGCAATGTCGGCAATGTCGGCGAGGTCCATGCCGAGGGCGGCGAGCTGCGCCTCACCATTCCGCCGCTGGCTGCGATCTTTCTTGTTCCGGAAAGCTGATCGATGCGCCTGACTGCCGGATCGCCCGCACGGCTCGGCGCAAGCTGGGACGGACGCGGCACCAATTTCGCGCTGTTCTCCGCCAACGCGCAGAAGGTCGAGCTCTGCCTGTTCGACACCCAAGGCCGCCGCGAGCTCGAGCGCATCGAGCTGCCCGAGAAGACGGAGGATGTCTGGCACGGCTATCTCAACGACGTCTCGCCGGGCCAGCTTTACGGCTATCGCGTGCACGGCCCCTACGAGCCCGAGCACGGCCATCGCTTCAACGCCAACAAGCTGCTGCTCGACCCCTACGCCAAGCGGCTTGCCGGGCGTCTGGTCTGGAGCGATGCGCATTTCGCCTACCGCACCGGAAGCCCGCGCGAGGACCTGTCGTTCGACCGGCGCGACAATGCGCGCGGCATGCCCAAGGCCGTCGTGGTCGACGAGACCTTCAACTGGGGCCGCCGCGAGATCCGGCCGAATATTCCCTGGGAAGACACGATCATCTACGAGGCACACGTCAAGGGCCTGACCCAGAAGCGCGAGGACGTGCCGCCGAATCTGCGCGGCACCTATGGCGGCTTGTCTTCACCGGCAATGATCGATCACCTCAAGAAGCTCGGCGTCACCACGGTCGAGCTGCTGCCGGTGCACAGCTTCGTCGACGACCGCATCCTGGTGGAAAAGAAGCTCGCCAATTACTGGGGCTACAACACGCTGTCGTTCTTTGCGCCCGAGCCACGCTACGCCCAGGACAACGCGCTCGATTCCTTCCGCACTACGGTGGCGCGGCTGCACGATGCCGGCATCGAAGTGATGCTCGACGTCGTCTACAACCACACCGCCGAGGGAAATCATCTCGGTCCGACGCTGTGCTATCGCGGCATCGACAACGCCTCCTATTATTGGTTGAACCGCGAGAACCCGCGCTATTACGACGACTTCACCGGATGCGGCTCGTCGGTGAACCTCGCCCATCCGCGCGTGCTGCAGATGGTGATGGATTCCCTGCGCTACTGGGTCGAGGTCTGCCATGTCGACGGCTTCCGCTTCGACCTCGCCACCACGCTGGCGCGCGGGCCGAACGGTTTTGACCGCGGCAGCTCGTTCCTCACCGCGATCCGGCAGGATCCGGTGCTGGCTGCCGTCAAGCTCGTCGCCGAGCCGTGGGACCTCGGCCTCGGCGGCTACCAGGTCGGAGCCTTTCCCTCGCAATGGTCGGAATGGAACGACCGCTATCGCAGCGCCATGCGCCGCTACTGGAGCGGTGAAGGCAGCCTGATCGGCGACATCTCCAGCCGAATGACCGCATCCTCCGACTTGTTCAACCACGACGGACGGCGGCCGCGCGCCAGCATCAACCACATCACCGTCCACGACGGCTTCACGCTCGCCGACCTCTTCAGCTACAACGAGAAGCACAACGAGGCCAACGGCGAGGACAATCGCGACGGCTCCAACGACAATCACAGCAACAATTGCGGCGTCGAGGGCCCGACCGATGATCCTGGCATCATCAACCTGCGCCGCCAGCTGCGCAAGAACGTGCTGGCCTGCCTGATGCTGGCCCAGGGCGTTCCGCTGATCCTCGCCGGCGACGAGGTCGGCAACTCGCAATCTGGCAACAACAACGCCTATTGCCAGGACAACGAGGTCGGCTGGGTCGGCTGGGACAATCTCGGCAAGGACGGCGACGACATGATCGACTTCGTTGCCCATCTCGCCGACATCCGCCGCCGTTTCTCACAGTTGCGCAGCCATCGCTGGCTCGACGGCCGCCCCAAGGACGGCGTCTCCTACGGCGCATTGTGGCTGACGCCCGCCGGCAACGAGATGACGGAGAGTGACTGGACATTCCCGGATGGGCGGTTTCTCTCCTATGTGATGGGCCCGATGGAACCGGGCGGCGCTGCGATCTTTATCGTACTGAACGCCGCTCCCGAAGAGATCGCATTCAAATTGCCCAAAATGACCGAATACAAGCGCTGGCAGCAGATCCTGAACACGACCGATGCCAAGCTGAATACGATCGACTTCCTGCCCGGGAGCGACAGCAAGGCGCCGCCGCGCTCCGTGCTCGCCTTCGCAGGCGCACTATGAGGCCATCCTTCGGGGCGAGGCCGACCAAGGACGGCGTGTCGTTCCGGCTGTGGGCGCCGGCCGCGCGCCGCGTCGATCTCCTGCTCGACCGCAGGCACGCGATGCAGCGCCGGCAGGATGGCTGGTTCGTCGCCGAGATCGCCGGCTTGTCATCTAGCAGCAAGTACAAGTTCAGGATCGACGACGACATCGACGTGCCGGATCCCGCTTCGGCCTTCCAGCCCGACGACGTGTTCGGCCCGAGCGAGGTGATCGATCACGATGCCTTCGTCTGGCGCGCGCGCGATTGGCGCGGCCGTCCCTGGGAAGAGACGGTGCTGATCGAAACCCATGTCGGCACCTTCACGTCCGAAGGCAGCTATCGCGCCATGATCGACAAGCTCGATCACCTCGCCGCGACCGGCATCAATGCGCTGGAATTGATGCCGCTCGCCGATTTCGCAGGCCGCCGCGGCTGGGGCTATGACGGCGTGCTGTGGTATGCGCCGGACAGCGCCTATGGCCGGCCCGAAGACCTGAAGACGCTGATCGACGAGGCGCATCTGCGCGGGCTGATGGTGTTCCTCGACGTCGTCTACAATCATTTCGGCCCGGAAGGAAACTATCTCGGCCGTTACGCGCCGACCTTCTTCACCGATGCGCACACGCCGTGGGGCAGCGCGATCGATTATCGCGTGCCGCAGGTGCGAGCCTTCGCCGTCGAGAATGCGCTGTCCTGGCTCGGCGACTACCGCTTCGATGGCCTCAGACTCGACGCCGCCAACCACATCATGGCTGTCCCGGGCGAGCAGTCCATGCTGCAGGACCTCAGCGTTGCCACCGGCGAGCTCGCCAAGGCCACGGGACGTCACATCCATCTCGTGTTGGAGAACGGCGACAACCTCGCCAGCCTGCTCGATGCCGCGCAGGATCCGCCGAACGGCAAATATCGCGGGCAGTGGAACGACGATTATCATCACGTCTGGCACGTGATGCTGACCGGCGAGCATGCCGGCTACTATGGCGATTACCAGACGCCGCGCCTGGATCTGGCACGCGCTCTCGCCTCCGGCTTCGTCTATCAGGGCGAGATCTCGGAATTCTGGGGCAAGAAGCCGCGCGGCGAGCCGAGCGGCCAGCTGCCGCCGGCGACCTTCGTCAATTTCCTGCAGAACCACGACCAGATCGGCAATCGCCCGCTGGGCGAGCGGCTGGAAAGCCTGGCATCGCCACAGCAGATCGAGGCCGCGCTCGCGGTCACCCTGCTCGCGCCGATGGTGCCGATGCTGTTTCAGGGCGAGGAATGGGGCTCGACGGTCCCCTTCCCGTTCTTCTGCGATTTCCAGGGCGAACTCGCCGATGCCGTGCGCAAGGGCCGCAAGCGCGAATATGCCTGGGCTTACGAGAAATACGGCGACGAGGTGCCCGACCCGCTCGATCCGGCAACGCTGCAATCGGCCGTGCTCGACTGGACCGGCCGCACGCCGCAACAGGAAGCGCGGCTCACGCTGGCGCGAGAGCTGCTCGGCGTCCGTCGCAAGCAGATCGTGCCGCGGCTGAAGGGCGCAAGCTTCGGTGATGCCGAAGCGGCCGACAACGGCCTCGTCACCGCACATTGGCGCATGGGCGACGGCACCACGTTGCGTCTTGTCGCCAACCTGTCGGATCATGAGATCACCTCCAGCGTCAGCGCGGGCACGCCGATCTGGGGCGGCGGAGCCGGCGAGCGGCTCACGCCCTGGTCGGTGGTTTGGCGCCTCGGAGGTTAGAATGCCTCCCGCCATTCCGCTCGCGACCTACCGGCTCCAGCTCACCGCGGATTTCGATTTCGACAAGGCCGCCGCGGTCGTTCCCTATCTCAAGGCGCTGGGCATTACGCATCTCTACGCCTCGCCGGTGATGAAGGCCCGCAAAGGCTCGACCCATGGCTACGACACCGTCGATCACGGCCAGTTCAATCCCGAGCTCGGCGGCGAGGCCGGCTTTGCGCGGCTGAGCCAGGTGCTTCAGCAGCACGATCTCGGGCTCATCATCGATTTCGTTCCCAACCATGTCGGCGTGCATTTTGCCGACAATCCGTGGTGGCTCGACGTGCTGGAATGGGGCCAGGCCTCGCCGCACGCGGCGTCCTTCGACATCGACTGGGACCAGCTGGCCTACCGCGCCCGCGGCGGCGTGCTGCTGCCGATCCTCGGCGCGTCCTACGGCGAGGCGCTGGAGCGCGGCGATATCGAGCTGCGCTACGACCCGGACGAAGGGACTTTTTCCGCCTGGTATTTCGAGCACCGCTTACCGATCGCGCCGGAGCGCTATGGCGAGATGCTGCGGATTGTCGTCAAGGAGGCGGACGCGGCGGAAACAGAGCCCGGCAAGCGCCTGCTGTCGCTCGCGACCCGCACCACAGGGCTGCGGCGCCCCAATCGCAAGGAAGCTCCCGGCTTCAAGTCCGAGCTCAAGGAGATCGCAGGCGCCGCCGACATCATCAAGCGCGGCCTTGCCGCCTATCGCGCCGGCAAGGACCGCCCGGCACAGACGTTGACGCTGCATCATCTCCTCGAGCGCCAGCACTACAAGCTCGGGCACTGGCGGCTTGCGTCCAGCGACATCAATTATCGCCGCTTCTTCGACGTCAACGGCCTCGCCGGCCTGCGCGTCGAGGACGCGAGCACGTTTGCCGCTACGCACCGGCTGGTGAAGCAGCTCATCGCCGACGGCAAATTGCAGGGAATCCGGCTCGATCACATCGACGGCCTGCGTGACCCGGCCCAGTATTGCCAGCGATTGCGCCGCCTGGTGCGCGACGCGCAGGGCAACGCAAAGCCCTTCTACACCGTGATCGAGAAGATCCTGTGCGAGCACGAACGCCTGCCGCATTTCGCCGGCGTCCAGGGCACCACCGGCTACGAGTGGATGAATGTCATCACCCACGTGCTGGTCGATCCCAGGGGACTGGAGGCGCTGGACGAGACCTGGCGGCAGATCAGCAACCGGCCGCCGCGGCTTGTGCCTTACGTCAAGGACGCCAAGCGGCGGGTGCTGGAGACGCTGCTCACCAGCGAGTTCACCGTGCTGACGCGCCTGCTTGCGCGCATCGCCAACGGCCATTATTCGACGCGCGACTTCTCGGCCGACAGCCTGCGGCAGGCGCTCGAGCTCTATGTGTTGCATTTCCCGGTCTATCGCACCTACCTGACGCATAGTGGCCCGACCGCAGCGGACCGCAAGCTGATCGACGACACTATTGCGCGCGCCCGCCGCGACTGGTTCGCCGCCGACGAAGGCATTTTCGACTTCCTGCGGGATGCCTTGACCATGGACCTGCTCAAGCCGGGCCGTCCGCCGCACAGCGCCCCGCGCGTGCGCCGCTTCGCGCTGAAGGTGCAGCAATTCACCGGCCCGATGATGGCAAAGTCGCTGGAGGACACCGCGTTCTATCAATTCCACCGGCTGCTGGCGCTGAACGAGGTCGGCGGCGACCCCGCCAGCACCGGCCTCAGCATTCCCGCCTTCCACCAGGCCATGCTGGCCCGCGCCAGGGAATGGCCGCAAGGCATGACCGCAACCGCCACCCACGACACCAAGCGTGGTGAGGATGCGCGCACGCGCATCGCATCGCTCAGCGAGATTCCCGGTGAATGGACCAGCGCAGTGGCGCGCTGGAAGGTGCTGAACGCGCCGCACCTCACGCTGCACGGCAATTTCCGCGTGCCGTCGGCGACGTTCGAATACATGCTCTACCAGACCCTGCTCGGTGTCTGGCCGGTTCAAGCGCCGGCCGATGCTGGCTTCATCGAGCGCATCCAGGCCTATGCCCTCAAGGCCGCGCGCGAAGGCAAGGAGGAGACGAGCTGGCTCAACCCTCATGAAGCGTATGAGAACGGGATCCGCGATTTCATCGCGAAGATCCTCGACCCCGACCAGTCCGCGGAATTCCTTCAGGCCTTGCAGACGCTGGCGCGCCGCGTCGCGCTGCTCGGCACGTTGAACTCGCTGAGCCAGCTCACGCTCAAGGCGACGCTTCCGGGCGTGCCGGACTTCTATCAAGGCACCGAATTCTGGGACCTGTCGCTGGTCGATCCCGACAACCGCCGCCCGGTCGACTTCGCCGCGCGCCACGCGGCGCTGCCATCACTGGAAGCGCCGGACTGGAGCGGCCTGATCAAGAGCTGGCCGGACGGCAGCCTCAAGCTGGCCTGGACGCGGCATCTGCTCAAGCTGCGCAACGAGCTTGCCGACGTCTTCGCGCAGGGCGACTACCAGCCGCTGGAAGTACGGGGCGCCCATGCCGATCATGTCATCGCCTTCGCGCGTCGTCATGGCCGCGCCGCCGCGATCGTCGTGGTCGGGCGTCAGTTCGCGCCGTTCACCCAAGCAGGCCGGGAATGGCCCGCACCGGAAGCTATTGACGCCACTATCGACACCACGGGCTATGTCGTGCCCGGCCTTGCCGGCAACGACTTGCCGCTCGCGCAGGCCTTCCGCGATTGTCCTGCCTTCGTCGTCGCAGGCCGAACGGCGAATGCCGTCAGGGCGGCGCGGCAGCGCGTGCGCGCCTGAAGTCACTTTCCCCCGTCTTTGGTCAGCAGCAATTGGCCGCGCTTCCTGATCGTCGCCTGCGCCATCTCGGCAAAGCGCTGCAACAGCCAGGGCAGCACCACCTCGACCCGGACCTGATCGTCGCCGACATGGACCTGCCCCGTCGCGACCTGGCCGAGCGCGCGGACGCGGAAGGCCAGAGTGTCGCCGCTCCAGCTTTCCTCCTCGACCTGCATCACGGGAATGCTCGCCGCGGCGCGGCCAAGCCCCGTCTTGAGCCGGCGCACCGCCTCCTCACGGCCGAGACGATGCGGAATCGAGACGACGAGCGGTGCTGACATGGGTCCTGCCTTTCTGACTGACGTCACATAGTCATGTCGCGTCCACCAACAAAGGTTCCATGCAAGTTGATCCCCCGGCCGTGTTTCAAAGCCGGAACTTTACAACCTGCGGCAAGTTGCTCCCGCACAACGGGACAGGTTGCAATGACCCTTCTTACGAAGGGCTGGAGGAGATTCGCATGTCAATCGGCACGATCATTCTGATCATCTTGATCATCGCCCTGCTCGGCGGCTTCAGCGGCATCGGCGGCGGGCCGTTTTATGGCACCGGCTATTACGGCGGCGGCGGCCTCGGGCTTGTCATCGTCATTCTGCTGATCCTGATCCTGATGGGAAGGATCTAGTAGTGGCTCCGTAGGGTGGGCTAAGGCGCAACGCGCCGAGCCCACCACTTCGCTCGAACGAAACAAGGTGGTGGGCACGCTCCGCTTTGCCCACCCTACGACACCCGCCTTCCCCGCAACAGCGGCAGACCTACTTCACCTTCCCCGCCAGCTTCTTCATCGCGGCCTTGATCGACACGGCTGCATCCTCATACCCCTCCCATGCCTTCGATCGCGCCAGCAGGGCCGGCACGGTGCGCAGCGTATAGCGCTTGGGATCGAGGTCGCTCTTCACCTGCGCCCAGGTCACCGGCATCGAGACCGTGGCCCCGGCGCGCGCTCGGGGCGACAACGGGGCCACCGCCGTCGACATGCGGTCGTTGCGCAGATAATCCAGGAAGATCTTTCCCTTGCGCAGCTTCTTCGACATGTTGAGCAGATAGCGCTCGGGATCGTCGTCCGCCATCCACTGGCAGACGCCTTGGGCAAACGCCTTGGCCTCCTTCCAGCTCACCTTGTCGCGCGCGCCATGGAGCAGCGGCACCACGACGTGAAGGCCCTTGCCGCCGGTGGTCTTGCAGAAGCTCTCCATGCCGATATCAGCGAGCCGCTGCCGCATCTCCTTGGCGGCCTCGACAACGTCGGGAAAGTCCACGTCAGGGGCGGGATCGAGATCGAACACCAGGCGGCCCGGGGTATCATAGGCATAGGGCGCGCAGTTCCAGGGATGCAGCTCGACGCCGCCGATCTGCGCCACCGCGGCGAGCCCTTCGATCCGGTCGATCTGAAGATACGGCTTGCGGTCACCGGAGACCCGCGCGAGCTCAAGAAGGTTCGACGTTCCCTGCATCGCATGGCGCTGGAAGAAGCATTCGCCCTTGATTCCGTCGGGCGCGCGGATCAGCGAACAGGGCCGGCCCTTGAGATGCACGATCATCCATTCGCCGACGGCTTCGAGGTAGCGGGCAAGATCCAGCTTGGTGACGGCACCACCATCGCCGTCATCCGGCCAGAGCTCCTTGTCCGGCTTGGAGATGACGACACCCATGACCTCGGCATTTTGAGCGGCCTGCTTCGAGCGCCCGCCCGCCTTGGTGCGCGCCGTCTTCCTGGCCCGGGGCTCGGCGAGCTCGGTGTCGACGGGCGTCTCGGCCTCGACCTCCTCGGCCGCCTTGTCCTGCCGCAAGCCCTTGAAGGCCGCCTGGCGAATATTGCCGTCGGCCGTGAAGCCCGCGAACTCGATTTCGGCGACGAGCTCCGGCTTCAGCCAATGCACGTCCCGCGTCTTCTTCGGCGCGTTCTTGCCGCCGAACGGGCTTTCCTTGCTCTCAATCGCCTTCAGCGCCGGCATGATGCGCTTGACTTTATCAGCGCCAAAGCCGGTGCCGACCATGCCGACGAAGGCGAGATGATCGCCGCGCTGCACGCCTGCCATCAGCGAACGGAATTTGCCGTTGGTGGTCTTGTAGCCGCCGATCACCACCTCGTGTCCGGCGCGGCATTTCGACTTGACCCAGCTCTCGGTGCGCCCCGAACGATACGGCGCGTTCAGCTTCTTCGACACCACCCCTTCGAGCTCGAGCTTGCAGGCCGATTGCAGCACCGCATCGCCGCCGCTCTCGAAATGCTCGACATAGCGGATCTGAGTCGATTTCCGCTTGCGCGCTTCCAGCAGCTTCTTGAGCTGCGCCTTGCGCTCCCCAAGCGGCAGCCGACGGTAGTCCTGCCCTTCCGCGAAGAGCAGATCGAAGGCGAAGAAGATCAGGTCGTCGGTCTTGCCATCGGACAGCGCAGCTTGCAGCGAGGAGAAGTTCGGCGCGCCGTTATGGTCGAGCGCGACGATCTCGCCGTCGATCATCACGTCCGGCAGCGCGGCGGCTTCCTCGGCGATGGAGGCGAACTTGCTGGTCCAGTCGAGACCCTTGCGCGTCTTCAGCGTCGCCTCGCCGTCCTCGACCCGGAGCTGGACGCGATAGCCGTCGAACTTGATCTCGTGGCACCAGCCCTCGTCTCCGGGCGGCCGCTCGACCAGCGTGCAGAGCTGCGGCGCAACGAAATCCGGCATCGCCGACACCGTCTTGGCCCTCGTCGCGGTCGCGGCACTTTTCTTCGCCGCTTTGCCGCGCTTCAACGCGGTGCGCGGCGACGGCTTCACCGTGCGCCCTTTGGTCTCCTCGGCACGATTGGACTGCCAGACCGCGTCGGCCTTGCCCTTGGTCCCCTTCGCCAGCATGAACGGCTTCGGCGCGCGGCCCTTTCCCTCCGCGATCTGTTCCATCGCCCGGCCCGAGGCGACGGACTTGTCCTGCTCGAGAATATCGTTGTCCGCGCCTTCGCGGACATACTCGTCACGATGCTTGATCAAGAGCCAGTTGGTCCGCTTCTCGCCGCCGCGGTTGCGCATCCGCACCAAGACCCAGCTTCCCTGCAGCTTGTCGCCATGGAGCGTGAACTTCAGGTCGCCTTTCTTGAAGCCGGCTTCCGGATCGTCCGATTCCCAGGTGCCGCGGTCCCACAACATCACGGTGCCGCCGCCGTACTGGCCTTCCGGAATCGTGCCTTCGAAATCGCCGTAGTCGAGCGGATGGTCCTCGACTTCGACGGCAAGCCGCTTGTCGTGGGGATCAAGCGAAGGCCCCTTCGTCACCGCCCAGGACTTGAACACGCCGTCGAATTCGAGCCGGAGGTCGTAGTGCAGCCGGGTCGCATCATGCTTCTGGATGACGAAGCGCCGCTGTTTCGATGGCGCCACGGCGGTCTTGCCCGAAGGCTCCGGCGTCTTCTCGAAGTCCCGCTTCTGTCGGTAGGTGGAGAGTTTCTGCAGCACGTCCGGTCCCGCTTCTCGTTCGGCACTTGAAGCCTATCACGGCGAAAGTCCCGCCCGGAACCAAAACCCGATGGGACGGTTGGGGTTCCAAAACGCCTTGAAAACGCTGGAGAATGGAATGGCCCCGCGCGCCTACTGGAAGGGAACGTTGAAGCTGTCGCTGGTCAGTTGCCCGGTCGTGCTCTATCCGGCGACCACCGCGGCCGAGAAGACGCGGTTTCACCTGATCAACCGCGAGACCGGGAACCGGCTCAAGCAGCAGATGATCGATTCCGAGACCGGCGACGTCGTCGAGAGCGACCAGAAGGGCCGCGGCTACGAAGTGCGCAAGGGCAAATACGTCGAGATCGAACCGGAGGAGCTCGAGGCAGTCCAGATCGAGAGCAATCACACCATCGACATCGAGAGCTTCGTGCCGCGCGAGGAGATCGACCAGCGCTATCTCAACCATCCCTACTACATCGCCCCCGACGGCAAGGCCGCGGTCGACGCCTTCGCGGTGATCCGCGACGCCATGAAGGACCAGGAGCGCGTGGCGCTCGCCAAGATCGTTCTCACCAACCGCGAACACGTCATGGCGATCGAGCCGCGCGGCAAAGGCCTGCTCGGCACCACGTTGCGTTTCCCGTACGAGCTGCGCGAGGAGGACCAGTTCTTCGACGACATCAAGAGCCCGAAGATCACCAAGGACATGGTCGAGCTCGCCGGCCACATCCTGCAGACCAAGGCGGCGCATTTCGATCCCAGCAAGTTCAAGGACGAATACGAGGACGCGTTGAAGGCCCTGGTGAAGCGCAAGGCCAGCGGCAAGAAGATCGAGCTGCCCGAGCCCGAGGAACGGCCGAGCAATGTCGTCAGCCTGATGGACGCACTGAAGCAGAGCCTGAAGGGACGCGGCGGGAAGAAGTCGGCGGCGAAGTCGCATGCGCGGCGCGCGACGGGACGGCATCGAAGTGCGAAGAAGGCGCACCGGTCGACGGCAAGGCACAGGAAGGCGGGTTAGTGCGTCATTCCGGGGCGATGCGAAGCATCGAGCCCGGAATTCATCGTGCCAAGCGCGACGCAGAGAAATGGATTCCGGCCCGCGCCAACGGGCGCGTCCCGGAATGACAGCCGGGATCTATTCCCCCGCCTTCAGCCGATACCCGATCCCCGTCTCCGTCAGCACGTATTGCGGCCGCTCCGGATCGGCTTCGATCTTCTGGCGAAGCTGACGGACATAGACGCGTAGATATTGCGCGTCGGTCAATTCGTCCCACAGCTCCTTCAGCAGGAAGCGGTGGGTAAGCACCTTGCCGGCGTGCTGCACCAGCACCCGCAACAGGTCATATTCCTTCGGCGAGAGCTTCACCTCGCGCTCCCCGACCTTGACGATGCGGCGGACGAGATCGACCGAGAGATCGCCGGTGCGGAACACCGGGCGTTCGCCCTTGACCTGAAGCTGGTGACGCAGCGCGGCGCGCAGGCGCGCCAGCAGCTCCTCCATGCCGAACGGCTTGGTGAGATAATCGTCGGCGCCGAGATCGAGCGCCTGGACCTTGCCGGCTTCGTCGCCGCGGCTCGACAGCACCACGATCGGCACGCCGTCGTTGCGGGCGCGGATGGTGCGGAGCAGCTCATGGCCCTGAACGTCGGGCAGGCCTAGATCCAGGATGATCAGCGCCGGCTCCTCGCCAAGTTTCTCCAGCGCCGTCTTGCCGTTCGGCGCTTCCAGGATTTCGTAGCCCTGGGTCGTCAGCCCCATTCGCAGCAATTTGCGGATCGGCGGCTCGTCGTCGATGACCAGGACCTTGATCGGAGCAGCGCTCATGCGGCGGTATCCAATGCGTGGCTCTCTGCCGGAACCGGCAGGCGAATGGTGAGGACCGCGCCGCTCCGCTCGCTGCGATTGGCGGCGGAGATCGTGCCGCGCATCGCCTCGACGAAGCCGCGCGAGATGGCAAGCCCGAGCCCGGTGCCGGGACGGACGTGATCGCCCTTCTGCACGCGATAGAACTTGTCGAACACGCTCTCGAGCTCGTCCGGTGGAATGCCGGCGCCCTCGTCGACGACCTCGAGCACGACATGAGCGCTGTCGCGCCGGCCGCGGATCGAGATCGTGGTTTCGGGGGGCGCGTATTTCGCGGCATTGTCAAGCAGGTTGAACAGCACCTGCTCGAACAGCACGGCGTCGAGCTGGAGCATCGGCAGATCGGCGGCCAGCACCAGCTCGACCTTGTGGCGGCTGAGGATCTTACTGGCGCGCCGGAGCGCGCTGCCGACGATCTCGCTGAGATCGTGCAGCGCTGTGGTGGGCACGATGGCGCCGGATTCGAGCTTGGTCATGTCGAGCAGATTGGCGATGAAGCGGTTGAGCCGCTCGGATTCGTCGATCACGGTGGCGAGCAAATCGCGCTTCTCGGTGTCCGAGAGCGCGCCGGCGAGATCGCGCATGGTGGAGGCCGCCCCTAACACCGAGGCGAGCGGCGTCTTCAGATCGTGCGAGATCGAGGTCAACAGCGCCGAGCGCAGCCGCTCAGATTCGACGGTGCGCTTGACGCGGTCCATGTCCTCGACCAGCAGCACACGCTCGATCGCGAGCGCGCCCTGGTCGACCAGCGCATCGAGTAGCCGCCGCTGGTCCGGCGTCAGCAGCGGGCCGGTGCGATCGTTGTCGATGCCGATCACACCGATTGGGCCCCGCCCGGTGCGCATCGGCAGAAACAGCCGCTTGGCGCCCGGCAAGGTATCCGAGCCGCGACCGGCGGGACAATCGTTGCTCCAGGCCCAGTTGGCGGCGGCAAGATCGGCCTGGTCAAGCTCGTCCTCGGGCGGATAGCCTGATTTCACCGTCAGCAGGCCTTCATCCGGCAACAGCAGCACCACGCGGACCTTCAGCATCAATGCGGTCTGGTAGGCACTGGCCCACAAGACGTCGTCCAGCGTGGCAGTACCGGCGAGCTTGCGGCTGAAGGCATAGAGCTGCTCGGTCATCCTGATCCGGCCGATCGCGGTGTCGGCCTGGATGCGCACGCGCGCCGCGACATTGGAGACGATCATCGCCACCACCATGAACAGCACGAAAGCGGCGACATTGGTCGGGTCGGTGATCGTGAAGGTGTAGATCGGCGGGATGAAGAAGAAATTGTAGCAGAGCGAAGCCGCCACCGTGGCCAGCAGCGAGGGCCACAGGCCGTAGCGCACGGCAACCGCGACGACCGAGGTCAGCAGCACGAGATCGACGTTCTCGATGCCGAAATAGGGCTGGATCAGCTTGGCAGCGCCGAGACCCATAAGCACGATCCCAAGCGCCTTGAGAAAAGGCAAAGGATCGAACGGCTCGGATCGTGCGGCGGTCTGCACCGCCATCTTGGGCGCGGCCTCTCCGGAAAGCTCGTTGCCGGGAATGACGTGAACGCTGATATTGCCCGCACGCCGTACCAGGTCGTGCACGACCGAGCCGCGCGTCATCTCGAACCAGTGCGAGCGCGTCGACTTGCCGATCACGATCTGGGTGACGTTGTTGCCGTGCGCGAAACCGATGAGATCGTCAGCGATGCGGCGGCCGACGGCGGGAATGGTCAAGGCTTCGCCGCCGAGCGATTCCGCGAGCCGCAGCGTATCGGCCAGCCGATCGCGCTCCTCGTCGGACAATTGCAGCGATCGCCGCGTCTCGATCGAAATCGCGGTGAACGGCGCATGCAGCCGGTCGGCCAATCGCTTGGTGTAGCGCACGAGGCCGGCCGCGCGCGGGTCCTCGCTGACGCAGACCAGGATGCGCTCACCCGCGGCCCAGGGCCCCGGAATCGCATTCGCCTGCATGTGGTTGAGCAGCTGCTCGTCGACCCGCTCGGCGGTGCGCCGCAGTGCGAGCTCGCGCAGCGCCGTGAGATTGCCTGGCGAGAAATAATGCTCCAGCGCCCGCTCGGCCTGCTTGGGCACATAGACCTTGCCCTCCTTCAGGCGCTGGATCAGGTCGTCGGGCGTGAGGTCGATCAGCTCGATCGCGTCGGCGCGGTCGAACACCGAATCCGGCACGGTCTCGCGCACCCGGACATGGGTGATCTGGGCAACGACGTCGTTCAGGCTCTCGATGTGCTGGATGTTGACGGCGGTATAGACGTCGATGCCGTGCGAGAGCAGCTCCTCGACGTCGAGATAGCGCTTGGGATGGCGGCTTCCGGACGCATTGGTGTGGGCGAGCTCGTCGACCAGCGCAATCTGCGGCCGCCGCGCGATCACCGCGTCGAGGTCCATCTCCTCGACGATCTGGCCGCGGTAGTCCAGCCTCTTGCGCGGGACCACTTCGAGGCCGCGCACCAGCGCCTCGGTCTCGGCACGGCCATGGGTCTCGACGAAACCGACCACGACATCGATGCCGGCCTTGCGCTTGGCCTGGGCGCTTTGCAGCATCTCGTAGGTCTTGCCGACGCCGGGAGCGGCGCCGACGAAGATCTTCAGCCTGCCGCTCGCACCCTCCTCCCGGCGCGCCGCTTCCAGCAGGGCCTCCGGTGACGGACGTTGTTCGGGATCGCGACGCTCTCGGACCATCTTGCCAGTATAATCATCCGTACATTGCCAGCCTAGACGGCTACTTCGCGGCGACCCGATCGAGCGCGAGGTTCAGCGCCAGAACGTTGACCCTGGGCTCGCCGAGGAAGCCGAGCAGACGGCCTTCGGTGTTGGCGGCCACGAGCTGCCTGACCTGACCGTCCGGCAGATTGCGCGCCTTCGCGACGCGCGGCACCTGGAATTGCGCGGCTTCCGGCGAAATGTCGGGGTCGAGGCCGCTGGCCGAGGTCGTCACCAGGTCGACCGGCACGGAAGCGTTCGGATTCTCGGTCCTGAGCTTGTCCACATCTTCCTTCAAGCGGTCGGCCAGCGCCCTGCTGGTCGGCCCGAGATTGGAGCCGCCCGAATTGGCGGCGTTGTAGGGCGCGGGCACCGTCTTGGTCGAATCGTTCGGGTCCGGCGCCAGCGTCGCCGAGGGGCGGCCGTGGAAGTACTTGTCGTCCTTGAACTCCTGCCCGATCAGGGCGGAGCCAATCACCTTGCCGTCTTTCTCGATCAGGCTGCCTTGCGCCTGCACGGGAAACAGCGCGCCGGCAATGCCGGTCATGGCGAGCGGATAGGCAAGGCCCGTGATGGCGGTGAGCGCCAGCAAGAGGACGATGGCGGGGCGGATTTCTCTGAGCATGCTGGGTCTCCTATGTCTTCCGTCATTGCGAGCGAAGCGAAGCAATCCAGGGTCTTTCCACGGAGGCAGTTTGGATTGCTTCGTCGCAAGAGCTCCTCGCAATGACCGGTTATGCCAAATGCAAGGCGGTCACCACGAGATCGATCGCTTTGATGCCGATGAAGGGAATGACGATGCCGCCGAGCCCGTAGATCAGGAGGTTGCGGCGGAGCAGCGCGCCGGCACCGACGGCGCGATAGGCGACGCCCTTCAGCGCGAGCGGAATCAGCGCGATGATGACGAGCGCGTTGAAGATGATCGCCGATAGGATGGCGCTCTGCGGGCTCGACAGGTTCATGACGTTGAGCACGTTGAGCTGAGGGTAGAACGCCAGGAACATCGCCGGGATGATCGCAAAATATTTGGCGACGTCGTTGGCGATCGAGAACGTCGTCAGCGCACCGCGCGTCATCAAGAGCTGCTTGCCGATCTCGACCACCTCGATCAGCTTGGTCGGGTTGGAGTCGAGATCGACCATGTTGCCGGCCTCGCGGGCGGCTTGCGTGCCGGTGTTCATGGCGACGCCGACGTCGGCCTGGGCGAGCGCCGGCGCGTCGTTGGTGCCGTCGCCGCACATCGCCACCAGCTTGCCCTTGGCCTGCTCGTCACGGATCAGCTTGAGCTTGTCCTCGGGCGTTGCCTGCGCCAGGAAATCGTCGACGCCGGCTTCCGCGGCGATGGCGGCCGCCGTCATCGGGTTATCGCCGGTGATCATGATGGTGCGGATGCCCATGCGGCGCAGCTCGGCAAAACGCTCGCGGATGCCGCCCTTGACGATGTCCTTGAGCTGGACGATGCCGAGCAGCTTGCCGTCCTTCGCGACCGCCAGCGGCGTGCCGCCCGATTTGGAGACCTCGTCGGCAATGGCGCTGATCTCGCGGCTCGCCTCGGATAGGGCCGCGGGCTGCATCGCCCGTGCCGCAGTACCGGAGGAGATCGCGGTCGGCGCCCTGCCGGCGATATAATTGAGGATGGCATCGACCGCGCCCTTGCGCACCGACGAGCCGCCGGCGTCGACGCCGCTCATGCGGGTCTGCGCCGTGAACGGAACGAAGGTCGCGCCAAGCTCGGCCATATCGCGGCCGCGGATGCCGTACTTCTCCTTGGCCAGCACGACAATGGAGCGGCCTTCCGGGGTCTCGTCCGCCAGCGAGGCGAGCTGGGCGGCATCCGCCAAGTCCTGCTCGGCGACGCCGCGCACGGGACGGAAGGCGGTCGCCTGCCGGTTGCCGAGGGTGATGGTGCCGGTCTTGTCGAGCAGCAGCGTGTCGACGTCGCCGGCGGCCTCGACCGCGCGGCCCGACATCGCCAGCACATTGAAGCGCACCAGGCGGTCCATGCCGGCGATGCCGATCGCCGACAACAGCGCACCGATCGTGGTCGGGATCAGCGTCACGAACAGGGCCACCAGCACGACCACCGAGATCGAGCCGCCGGCATAGGCGGCGTAGCTCGGGATCGTCACGGTGGCGAACACGAAGATGATGGTGAGGCCGGCGAGCAGGATGTTGAGCGCGATCTCGTTCGGCGTCTTCTGCCGCTCGGCGCCCTCGACCAGCTTGATCATGCGGTCGATGAAGGTCGATCCCTGCGCGGCGGTGATGCGCACCCGGATCCAGTCCGACAGCACCTGCGTGCCGCCCGTCACCGCCGAACGGTCGCCGCCGGATTCGCGGATCACGGGCGCGGACTCGCCGGTGATGGCGGCCTCGTTGACGGAGGCGACGCCCTCGACCACCTCGCCGTCCGAGGGGATGGTGTCGCCGGCCTCGACCAACACGAGATCGCCGACCTTCAGGCTCGTGCCTGACACGAGCTTGTAGTCCCGGCCCGCGCCGCTCAGGAGCTTGGCCTGGCTCTCGGTGCGGGTCTTGCGCAGTGTCTCGGCCTGCGCCTTGCCACGGCCCTCGGCCACGGCTTCGGCGAGATTGGCGAACAGCACGGTGAACCACAGCCAGAGGATGATCTGGAAGGTGAAGCCGAGATTCTCCCCGCCGGTGACGAGGTCGCGCAGGAAGATCACGGTCGTGAGCGCGGCCACGATCTCGACCACGAACATCACAGGGTTCTTGATCATGGCGCGCGGATCGAGCTTGGTGAAGGCAGCGCCGATCGCTGGCATCACGATCTTCGGATCCAGCATCGCCGAGACCGGCATGCGCTTGTTGGATTTGTGGACAGGTTCCATGGAGGTCACTCCGAAAAGCGAGATCAGAAGACGTTGCCGGCGTTCATTGCGAGATGCTCGACGATGGGGCCAAGTGCGAGCGCCGGGAAGAAGGTCAGGCCGCCCATGATCAGGATGACGCCGACGACGAGGCCGACGAACAGGCCTCCGGTGGTCGGGAAAGTGCCCATCGACGGCGGGATCGACTTCTTGGCCGCGAGCGAGCCTGCGATCGCCATCGCCGGCACGATCATGAAGAAGCGGCCGACGAACATCGCGGATGCGCCCGTCAGGTTGTAGAACGGGGTGTTGCCGGTCAGGCCGGCGAAGGCGGAGCCGTTGTTGGCGGTCTGCGACGTATAGGCGTAGAGCACTTCCGAGAAGCCGTGCGGGCCCGCATTCGCCATCGAGGCAACGCCGGTGGGAAGCACGACCGCGACGGCCGACCAGCCCAGGATCATCAGCGGCAGGATCAGGATCGCGAGCATCGCCATCTTGACCTCGCGGGCCTCGATCTTCTTGCCGACATATTCCGGCGTACGGCCGACCATCAGGCCTGCGACGAAGATCGCGAGAACGACGAACAGCAGCATGCCGTATAGGCCGGCGCCGACGCCGCCGACGATGATCTCCCCTAACTCCATGTTGATCAGCGGGATCATGCCGCCGAGCGCGGTGAAGCTGTCGTGCATGGCGTTCACGGCGCCGCAGGACGCGGCGGTGGTGATCACCGCGAACAGCGAGGACGCAACGATGCCGAAGCGGACTTCCTTGCCCTCCATGTTGCCGCCGGTCAGGCCGAGTGCATGCAGGGTCGTGGTGCCGCTGGCTTCAGCCCAATAGCAAACGGCGACGCCTGCGACGAACAGCACGCCCATCACCGCGAGGATCGCCCAGCCCTGGCGCTGGTTGCCGACCATGCGGCCGAACACGTTGGTGAGCGCCGCGCCGAGCACGAAGATCGACAGCATCTGCACGAAATTCGACAGCGCGGTCGGGTTCTCGAAGGGGTGAGCGGCATTGGCATTGAAGAAGCCGCCGCCATTGGTCCCGAGCATCTTGATCGCGACCTGCGAGGCGACCGGGCCGACCGCGATGGTCTGCTTGGCGCCCTCGAGCGTGGTCGCTTCGACGTAGTCGCCAAGCGTTTGCGGGATGCCCTGCCAGACCAGGAACAGAGTGAACACGACGCAGATCGGCAGCAGGATATAAAGCGTGCAGCGGGTCACATCGACCCAGAAGTTGCCGATTGTGCGCATGGACGCGCGGGCAAAGCCGCGGATCAGGGCAACGGCGAGCACGATGCCGGTGGCCGCCGACAGGAAATTCTGGTGCGTCAGGCCGACCATCTGGGTCAGATAGGACAGCGTGCTCTCGCCGCCGTAGTTCTGCCAGTTGGTATTGGTGATGAAGGAGATCGCGGTGTTGAAGGACAGATCCTCGGCGACCGCGGATTGGCCGGCTGGATTGAACGGCAGCACGGCCTGCAGCCGCATCAGGCCGTAGATGATGAGGAAGCCACCGACATGAAACAGCAGCATCGCGACCGTGTAGGTCAGCCAGTGCTGCTCGCGCTTCTCGTCGATGCCGGAGATCCAATAGATGCCGGCCTCGATCGGCCGCAGGACGGGCGACAGGAAGGTGCGCTCGCCGTTGAACACGCGCGTCATGTACCAGCCGAGCGGCTTGGTCAGCGCGACCACGATCGCGCAATAAAGAATGATCTGGAACCAACCGATCACAGTCATGGCATTAACCCTTCAGGCTTTTGGTCCGGCGCAAAAGCGGCAGGAGCAGCGCGAGCAGGCCCGCGACGAGCGCAGCGTCGGCCAGCAGCAATTTTGCGAGCAGCAACACGGCTCAGAACCGCTCGGGCCGCAGCAGTGCATAGGTGAGATAGATCAGGAGGCCGAACGAGACGGCGCCGGCGAGCGCATAATCGAAGATCATGGCCCGCTCCCTCACAGCCGTTCGCAGGCATAGGTGTAGCCGATCGCGAGGGCAAAGAAGAAGAAGCCCGGCGCCAGCATCAAAAGGTCCATCATGGCGATACTCCTTAGGAGAGACGATGTCCGGCATAGCCCGTCTCTGGATCCCGGCGGGCCGCTTGCTGCGATCGAGCGCGGCACGGGCGGGAACTTCACCGCGCTGAAGTGCCACCGCGCCCATAGGTTTTCGAGATGAGACCTATGGCGACGTTATAGGAATCTCATAAAGGCCGGCCCGTCCCGGCGCAGGGCTCGCGCCTGAGAGCTTTCCCCGCAGCCATCCTTCGAGACGCCCGCTTGGGCGGGCTCCTCAGGATGAGGGCGGAGTGCGCGGCCATAGTTTCAGCGGGCACTGACGCCGATGAGCCTCATCCTGAGGAGGCCGCTTATGGAATCCTTATATCTCTCACCCGAACCCTCTCTCGTTTTCAAATGCCCTCCAGGCCATCTTGGCGAGGCCGGCCGACTGACCGACGCCAATTCCAGGAGGCCTGATATGACCGCTCTCCACCCGCTCGATCTCCCCTCGCTCGCCGAGCAGCTGCGCAAGGCCCATTCAATGACGCGGCCGCTGATGCTCGACATCATCGGTCGCGCCTGCCGACGCTTGCCGTCGCTGGGCCGGAGCGAACGCGCAGCCCGCGTCGTGCGCCTGATCGATGCGGAAGCCTGGGCCGATGCGGCGCTGGCGCTGCTGGAGCTCGAGCTGCCGATGTGGCAGGTCCGCCGCATCGCCTACGATGACGGCGAGTGGCATTGCGCGCTGTCGCGCGAGCGCGAGCTGCCGGACTGGCTGGATTCCGCGGTCGATGCGCGCCATGCCGACCTCGCGCTCTCTCTGTTGTCGGCCTTCGTCGAAGTCCGAACGCTGGCCATCGAAGTGTCGCGGCCGAGCGTTCCGTCGGTGCGCCCTATGCTGGATCCGCTTTACGAACCGGTCGCCTGCCACAATTCCCGCTAGACGCATCTGAAAGGACACGAGAAATGCCGACGCCGATTCTCGGCTTTGAGCGACCCCGTCTGAGGGCTGAACAGCAGTTGCCCATATCGAAGCTGCGCAAAGCTCGACTCGAGCGTATCGCCCTGCATGGGTTGGCCATGCTGTCGATGGGCAGCGTGCTCACCGCGCTGATCGCGCTGAGGACCGCAATCCATATCTGGCATCTCCAGGCCTGACCGGCATTGCGGACGTGATGATCTTTCGCGGCCTCAGCGGCTAGCTCCTCACCTCCGCCTCGATCAGTCGCGCCAGCTCCGACGCGGTGACCTCGATCGGCCGGCCGCTGCGCTCGACGCGGGCCTGGATCAGCGCGCCCTGGAGCGCCGACGTGCAGAGCACCGCCAGCGCCTCCGCCCGCGGCCTGGCAAACCCGTCGGCGACGAGCTTGTCACGCAGGATCGATAGCCGTGCCGCATAGGCCTTGCGACCGGCCTCCGACACGGCGCGCTCGCGCGGCGCCAGCTCGAGCAGCACGGTCGTGATCGGGCAGCCATTGCGGAAGCCGGAGCCCTGCATCCAGCCTGCCAGCAGTCTGGCGTGGGCGCGCAAGAGCTCGCCGGTCGAGCCGCACTCTGCCGCGAGCTCGGCGACCGTCGCCGCGACGCGGCGGCCCGCCTCCTCCACCGCCGCCACCGCGATCGAGGATTTTCCGTCCGGAAAGTAATGATAGAGCGACCCCTTCGGCGCGCCGCTGACGTCGACGATGTCGTTGAGGCCGGTGCGGGCAAATCCCTGGCGGCGGAATAGCGTCACCGCGGCATTGATGATGGGCTGACGGTGCTTCGGCACGGCCGGCATGGCACTCTCCTCCGCTCGGAAATTATATTGATTGGTCTACATCAGCCTCCGACAGTCAAGGCATGACAATGACGGAGAGAGGCAGATGCCTGAGAGAGTGACCTATGAACTGAACGACGGCGTGGCGCGGATCGGGCTCGACGACGGCAAGGTCAACGTGATGTCGGCCGCGATGCTGGGCGAGATCGGCGCCGCCTTCGACCGCGCCGAGACGGAGGCGGAGATCGTGGTGCTGCGCTCGGGCCGGCCAGGCATCTTTTCCGCGGGCTTCGATCTGAAAGTGTTCGCCTCGGGCGATGCTGCCAAGAGCCTGGAGATGGTCCGGGCCGGCGCCGAGCTTGCGCTGCGGCTGATGTCGTTTCCACATCCGACCATCGGCGTGATGGAGGGCCATGCTTACCCGATGGGAACGTTCCTGCTGCTCGCCTGCGACGTCAGGCTGGGCGCGCGCGGACCGCACCGCATGGGGCTGAACGAGGTGGCGATCGGCATCGCGCCTCCCAGCTTTGCCATCGAGCTCGCGCGCAGCCGGCTGCATCCGGCCTGGCTCAGCCGTACCGTCACGCTTGGCGAGATGTACGAACCCGGGGAGGCGCAGACGGCCGGCTTTCTCGATCGCGTGGTTACACCTGAGATGGTCGACGCCACGATCGAGACGATCATCACCGGCCTGCGCGCCATCCACAAGCCGTCGCATGCCACGGCAAAGCGGCGCCTGCGCCGGGGAGCCATGGACGCCATGCGCGCGGCGATCGATCGCGAGCTGACCATGGCTGCCTATGAGGCAAGCAACCGCGCGCGCAGCGCAGTCGCGCTGCCCGGTTGAGGTCGGCTATCCCGCGGAAAAGGCGTTGCCTAAAACTACCTGGCCGATCTGGCGCAGTTTCACGGAACCGTGTAGAGCGGTTTCATGAGCACAGGCAATGTCAACGTCGTCGCCCACCCCCTGGTCCAGCACAAGCTCTCCCTGATGCGGGAGAAGGACCGCTCGACCAAGAGCTTTCGCGAGATCCTGAACGAGATCGGGATGCTGCTGGCCTACGAGGTGACGCGCGACCTGCCGCTGGAGCTGGTGGACATCGAGACGCCGATCGCGCCGATGCAGGCACCCAAGATCGCCGGCAAGAAGCTCACGCTGGCGCCGATCCTGCGCGCCGGCGTCGGCTTTCTCGACGGCATGCTGGCGCTGATGCCTTCGGCGCGCATCGCCCATATCGGGCTCTACCGCGACCCCGAGACGTTGCAGGCCGTGGAATATTACTTCAAGGCGCCGCAGGACCTGTCCGACCGCACCGTGATCCTGATGGACCCGATGCTGGCGACCGGCAACTCGGCCTGCGCCGGCGCGTCCCTGCTCAAGGCGCGCGGCGCCCGCGACATCCGCTTCGTCTGCCTCCTGGCCGCGCCTGAAGGCATCGCCAAGTTCCAGAGCGAGCATCCCGATGTGCCGATCTGGACCGCCGCGATCGACGAGCGGCTCAACGACCACGGCTATATCGTGCCGGGCCTGGGCGACGCCGGCGACCGGATGTTCGGCACCAAGTAGACAGGCTTGCGCGACCGGGTTAGTCCGATGGCCATGAGTGCCAACGATTTTTCGCTGCAATCGCTGCTCCGGATCAAGACCGCCGCCGACCCTGCCCTGGTATTCGACGGCAAGGCCGTCGCTCGCGCGGAATTCTCGGCGAAGATCGAGCAGACCGCCGCCTGGCTAGCCGCGCAAGGCATCGGCAAGGGCGACGTCGTTGCGGTCTGGCTGGTCAACCGGGTCGAATGGCTGACACTGCTGTTCGCCGCCGCACGGCTCGGTGCGGTCGCCGCCGCCGTCAACACGCGCTACCGCAGCGCGGAAGTCGCGCACCTGCTCAAGCTGTCAGGCGCGAAGCTCATGGTGGTCGAGGCGGCATTCCGCGCGATCGACTTTGCCGCCATCCTCGCCGATGTCGCCGAGGCCGAGGTGCCCGCGCTGGAACGGCTGGCGGTGGTCGGCGCGGATGCGATCCCCGCACGCTGGCCCTGCGTGCGGTTCGATGCGTTCGAGACGACTTACCCTTCCCCTCCGCCGCGCCAGGATGATGTCGACCTGCCCGTGCTGCTCTACACCACGTCGGGCACGACCAAGGGGCCGAAGCTCGTCGCGCATTCGCAAGCGACGCTGGCGACGCACGCCGCCTCCGTCGCCCACGCGCTCCAGCTCGATCCCCACCGTCATTCGTTGCTGGCGATGCTGCCGTTCTGCGGCACGTTCGGCATGACGAGCCTGCTCGGTTTCCTCGCGAGCGGCGCGACCATTCATGTGCTCGATGCCTTCGACGCAGCGCCGGCGCTGCAGATCCTCAGCACGCAACGGATCACGCATTCCTTCGGTTCGGACGAGATGTTCCGGCGCATCCTCGCCCTCACCGATGCGCCACGCCCGTTTCCGCATCTCGAAGTCTGCGGCTTCGCCGCGTTCCAGCCCGGCTGGCGCGAGCTGGCTGTGGAAGCCGAAGCGCGCGGCATGAAGCTGTTCGGCCTCTACGGTTCGAGCGAGGTGCAGGCGCTGTTCTCGATCGGCCGCCCCAGTGATTCCTTTGCCGATCGGATCGAGGGCGGCGGCTGGCCGATGTCGCCGGAGGCGAAAGTCCGCGTGCGCGATGTCGAGACCGGAGAACACGTGGCCAGCGGCGTCTCCGGCGAGATCGAGATCAGCGCGCCTTCGCGCTTCCTCGGCTACTTCAACAATCCGGAGGCGACGCGCGAGGCGATCACCGCCGACGGCTTCTTCCGGACCGGCGACATCGGCCGGCTGCGCGGCGACGGGTCGTTCGTCTACGAGACTCGCGCCGGCGATGCGATGCGCCTCGGTGGCTTCCTGGTCGCGCCCGGTGAGATCGAGGACGAGCTCAAATCCTGCACCGGTGTCGCCGACGCCCAGGTCGTCGCCATCGATCTCAAGGGGCAGGCGCGCTGCGTCGCCTTCGTGATCCCGACAACGGAGCCGCCCATCCAGGAGACGCTGATCGCGCATCTGCGCGAGCGGCTCGCCGGCTACAAGGTGCCAGCGCGGATCTATGTCGTGGAGGCCTTCCCGGTGACCGACAGTGCCAATGGCGTGAAGATCCAGCGGGCCAGGCTTCGCGCCATGGCAATGGAGCGGATCGCCGCCGAATAGATTCGCTCAGTACGACTTCGCGAGCCCCAGCACCTTTTCCGCGATGAAGCTGAGCGCGAGTTGCGGGCTGACCGGCGCGATGCGCGGGATCAGCACCTCGCGCAAATAGCGCTCGACGTGGAATTCCTTGGCGTAGCCGAAGCCGCCATGGGTCATCACCGCCTGTTCGCAGGCCGAGAAGCCCGCTTCGCCCGCCAGATACTTTGCGGCATTGGCCGCGGCGCCGCAGGGCATGCCCTTGTCGTATTGCCAGGCCGCCGACATCACCATCAGCCAGGCCGCTTCCAATTCGACCCAGTTCACCGCGAGCGGATGCTGGATGCCCTGGTTCTTGCCGATCGGACGATTGAACACGACACGCGTCTTGGCGTATTCGGTCGCGCGCGACAGCGCGAGCTTGCCGAGACCGACCGCCTCGGCCGCGATGAGAATGCGCTCCGGATTCATGCCTTCGAGGATGTACTCGAAGCCTTTGCCCTCCTCGCCGATGCGGTCCTCCATCGGGATCTCGAAATCCTCGAAGAACAGCTCGTTGGAATCGACGATCTTGCGGCCCATCTTCTCGATCTCGTGGACCTTGATCCTGTTGCGGTCGAAATCGGTGTAGAACAGGCTGAGACCGTGGGTGGGCGAGCGCACTTCCTCCAGCGGCGTAGTGCGCGCCAGCAGCAAAATCTTGTGCGCGACCTGCGCGGTCGAGATCCACACCTTCTGGCCATTGACGATGTAGCGGTCGTTCTTGGCGACCGCGCGGGTCTTGAGCTGGGTGGTGTTGAGGCCGGTGTTCGGCTCGGTGACGGCGAAGCACGCCTTCTCGCGGCCCTCGACCATCGGCGGCAGCATGCGCCTGCGCTGCTCCTCGGTGCCGAATACGACGACGGGGTTGAGCCCGAACACGTTGATATGCACCGCCGAGGCACCGGACATGCCGGCGCCCGACTCGGCGATGGTGCGCATCATGATCGCAGCTTCCGTGATGCCGAGCCCGGAGCCGCCATATTCCTCGGGCACGCAGATGCCGAGCCAGCCCGCGTCCGCCAGCGCCTTGTGGAAGTCGTGCGGGAAACCGCCGTCGTGGTCCTTCTTCAGCCAATAGGCGTCGGGAAAGCCTTCGCAGATCTTGGCGATGGCGTCGCGAATGGCTTCCTGCTGATCGGTGAGCGCGAAATCCATGGTCTTGATCTCCCTTCGCCAAGCGTTCTTTAGCTCGAAAAACTGCATGCAGATACGTGAATTTGCCCGCGAAGTGTGTCTACCATGCATGGGGTCATGCGGCGCGACGCTGCGCGCGCGCCGTTATTTCGCAGGGAGGAAACCGCGATGGCCGGACTATATTTCGAGGACTTTGCCGTGGGCCAGGAGTTCAGGCATCCGCTGACCCGGACCGTCACGGAGATGGACAACACCATGTTCAGCCTGCTGACGCTCAACCCGCAGCCGCTGCACATCGACGCGCATTTCGCCGAGAAGACCGAGTTCGGCCAGCGCATTTTCAACAGCCTATACACCCTCGGCATCATGATCGGCATGACGGTGTATGATACGACCTTAGGGACTACCGTCGCCAATCTCGGCATGACCGACGTCACCTTTCCGAAGCCGGTCTTCCATGGCGACACGTTGCGGGCCACGACAAAGGTGCTCTCTGTGCGGGAATCCAGATCGCGGCCCAAGGCCGGTATCGTCGAGTTCGAGCATCATGCCCTGAACCAGAACGACGAGATTGTCGGCAAATGCCGCCGCATGGCGATGATGCACAAGAGGCCGGTCTGATGCGTTCGATGCTGTTCGTGCCGGGCGATTCCCGGCGCAAATTCGAGAAGGCGAGCGAAGGCAAGGCCGACGCGCTGATCATCGATCTCGAGGATTCCGTCGTCACCGAGAAGAAGGCGGAGGCGCGTGAGCTGACGCTCTCGATGCTGAAGAGCCGCCCCGGCCCGCATCAGCTCTATGTCCGCGTCAACGCGCTCGACACCGGCATGACGCTGGCCGATCTCGCCGCCATCATGCCGGGCAGGCCTGATGGCATCGTGCTGCCGAAATCGCAAGGCGGCGACGACGTGCGTCAGGTCGCGACCTGGCTCGAAGCTTTGGAAGCCGCCTCCGGCATCGCGATCGGCGCGACCCGCATCGTCTGCGTCGCGACGGAGACCGCCGGCTCGATCTTCGGGCTCGGCAGCTACAAGGGCAGCTCCCCTCGCCTCGCCGGACTGATGTGGGGCGCGGAAGATCTCTCCGCCTCGCTCGGCGCTACCGAGAAGGCGAGCGGCGGCGTGTTCCACAGCCCCTATCGCCTGGCGCGGGATCTCTGCCTGATCGCGGCGGCAGCCGCCGAGGTCGCGCCGATCGACACTGTTTACACCGACATCGACAATCTCGCCGGCCTCGAGCAGGAGACGCGTGCCGCGCGGCGCGACGGTTTTTCGGCCAAGGCGCTGATCCACCCCAAGCATGTCGACATCGTCAACGCGGCCTTCGCGCCGACGGAGGCCGAGCGCGCCTGGGCGGAGAAGGTGATCGCGGCGTTCGCGAGCAATCCCAATTCCGGCACGTTGCGGCTCGACGGTCAGATGATCGACAAGCCGCACCTTCGCGCGGCGATGAAGATTCTCGGCCAGTCCTAGAGCGGGACGCAAGCCGGGCCGGCTGCCGGCCTCAGTCGAACCCCTGAACGGGCGGTGCCGGGGAATGCGCCGGCGCGGCAGGCGCGGCTTGAACCGGGGGAGCCTGGACCGGCGGCGGGGCCGGATTGCCGGCAGCTCTCATCTGGCCGTTGGCGGCCATCGCCTCGCGCGTGCGCGACGGGCTGCCGGTCGCGGCGGCGCGACGCGGCGGCGGCTGCCGGTGCCTGGCCGACTGCGAGCCTCTCAGGCCCCAGGACCGGGCGATCGAAGGTCCGGCCGTGTAGCCGATCAAGGCGCCGGCGACCGCACCCACCGGCCCAAGCACGACCGCACCCGAGACCGCGCCGAGCGCCGCATCGCCCGCGCGCTCCTGCGCGAGCGCGCCCGCGGGCACGCAGGCCAACATTGCGACAGCAGTGATCAGTGCCTTGTTCATCGGAGCGCCTCCCTCGCGACAGATCACTCCTGCTCAAATATGGCCACACGAGGTTCCCTTGCCGGCCAACAAAAGGCAATCGCGCCCGGAACCCGGGCGTCCGGACAGCTCGATCGGCCGACCATCGATCTCCAGGAGCCGGCAACGAGGACAGGCGCGCCAACATCTTGACACCGCTTAGCCGCTGAATATTTTTTCGCCGAGAAGAGATCTTCTCATCCTCGCAAAACCAAAGGATCTAACGCGACCGTCTGGAGAGACGACGATGCTCGATGAGAATTTGGCCCGCATTCGTGCGCACCGCAACAACATCCACCGCTACCGGCGCCTGCTGAAGACCAGGCTGTCGCAGCTCGAGCGCCAATTCATCGAGAGGCGACTTGCCGAAGAGCGATCGGCGCTCGATGGCCTGACCGCCAGCACCTTTCCCGTCGGCTTCCGCGCCGCCGAAGCGCCGGCGAACGCGTTGGGGATGGCCCAATGAACAGCCAACGCGATCTGCTGATCCGCGGCAGCGAGAAGGTCATCGGCCATTACGAGCTGCTTCTTGCCAGCGCCAAGAGCGAGCATGAGCGCGAGCTCTATCGCCAGCGCATCGAACGCGAGCGGCGGCTGATCCGGGACCTGCAAGGCGAATGGGATCACCGCGCGGCCTGAGCTGGGAGATCACGCCTCCCGGGCTATCGCACATGAGATGTGGCTATGTGCACCGACTGTCTCCACAGCGTCATGGCCGGGCTTGTCCCGGCCATCCACGCCTTTCCACGCAGCACAAAGAACGTGGATGCCCGGGCCTTCGCCGCGCCGAAGCGGCTTCGGCCGCGCAGGCGGGACAAGCCCGGGCGTGACGACCTCCGCAAAATTCAAATGCCATAGCCCTGCCATCGCAGGACGAACCGCTAGCGCGGTTCGTCCTGCGCATTCGTTTCAGCGGACGAGGCGGTTGGGGCCTGCGAGCGCGCTGCTCGTGCCGGCTGCGGGCGCCACTCTCACCGTGGCGGTGAGCGGCGCACCGTTGCGCAGCAGCGAGAGCTTCACGTCCTCGCCGATCCGCGCCAGGCCGATCGTGTTGCGGAGCTGGGCGGCCGTGCGGATCGGGCGGTCGTCGGCGCCGGTCACGACATCGCCCTTGCGCAGGCCGGCCTTCTCTGCGGGCGAATCCGCCGCGATCTCGGCGATGACGGCGCCCTGATTCAATCCCTTGTTGACCGACGGATGCAGGTCCTTCAGCGAAATGCCGATGCGGCCGCGCTCGACCCGGCCGCTCACGATGATCTGCTCCATCACCTTGCGCGCCATGTTGACCGGAATGGCAAAGCCGATGCCGACATTGCCGCCCGCGGGCGAGATGATCGCCGAGTTGATGCCGACGAGCTCGCCGCGCAGGCTGACCAGCGCGCCGCCGGAATTGCCGGGATTGATCGCCGCGTCGGTCTGAATGAAATCCTCATAGCCCTGCTTGCCGAGGCCGGTGCGGCCCAGCGCGCTGACGAGCCCTGAGGTCACGGTCTGGCCGAGGCCGAAGGGATTGCCGATCGCGAGGACGAAATCGCCGACATCGAGCCCGTCGCTGTCGCCGAAGGCAAGCGCCTTGAGCCCGACCGGGTTCTGAACCTGGAGCACCGCGACATCCGTGGGCGGATCACGGCCGATGACCTTGGCGGAAAACTGCCGGCCGTCCTTGGTCGTGATCTGAACGGCGGATGTGCCCTCGACCACGTGATTGTTGGTCAGCACATAGCCGCGCTGGGCGTCGACGATCACCCCGGAGCCGGTCGCATTGACCTCCTTCTCGATCTGCCGGGGAACGTCGAAGAACTCGCGAAACAGCGGATCGCGATAGAGCGGGTTGTCCTCGCGCACGCGGCCGTGCACGGAGATGTTGACCACGGCGGGCGTCACCTGGCGCACCAGCGGAGCCAGGGTCGGCACCGGGCCGCCGGTCTTCACATCCGGGATCTGGCCGGCGGCAGGCTGCGACGCCGTCGGCGTCAGCATCAGCAAGGCCAGGAACAGCAGACGCACAGCATTCATCATCGTCACCCTGCCGCGTTGTGTTGTGAGGATAGTCGGAACCTTGCTGCTTCAGCCTTCGTCGCCTGACGCGACGATCAAGCCCTGGAAGGCCAGAAGCGGGACGGTCCAGGCTGCCGCGGCCTGACCGAGCAGCACGAGAGCGAGGACGGTGGGCGTGACTATCATGCCGCCTGCCCTTCTGCGGCGGCCCATGGCCGCCGCAGCCGCATCGGCACGCCGCCGCCCCGCGGCGGATCATCATTGTCATTGTCGCCGTCGAGCTTGCGCAAGGCGGCCAGAATGTCGGCGAGCCGGACCGTGTGGCTCATGCCGGGAATCTCGCGCAAGGCGGGACAGGATTCGACCGCATACATGTCCGATGCCCAGGACGACAGGATGACGCGCTTCTCGGGCGACGAGAGCTCCTCCGCATTCAGGACGTCGGCAGGCGAGTCGTAATGGGCGGCAGGATGAAACAGCGGATTGAGAGTGCCGGAACTGGTATTCACGTTGGTCATCGATGGGTCTCCCACATGCTCCTTTCCAGGGGGACGGCTTGTTGACGATGAGACGGCGGCGCCACATCGCCGCCGTCTCACCTGACTTTAATGCGTATTGATCGCGATGCGCTTGACGCCTTCGCGCGCCTTCTCCGATTTCGGCAGCGACACGGTCAGGACGCCGTTCTTGAACGATGCCTCGGCCTTGTCCTCCTCGACACCCTCCAGCGGAATCTGCCGCTCGAAGGCGCCGTAATAGCGCTCGGTGAAGAACTTGCCTTCGCCGTTGCGCTCCGCCTTCTTCTCGCCGCGGACGGTCAGCACGCCATTGGCGATCTCGACCTGAACGTCCTTCTCCGTCAGGCCGGGAAGCTCGGCCGAGACGGTCAGCGTCTTGTCGGTCTCGCTGAGCTCGACCTTCGGCCAGCCGAAACGGCCCTCCATCAGCGGCGACAGGCTGGTCGCCCCGAAGCCGCGGAAGACATCGTCGAACAGACGGTTCATCTCGCGGTGAAGCGTCAGGAACGGATCGAAATTGTCGCGCGCCGGCGCAAGCTCCTGGTTCTTCGACCAGGGAATGAGATCACGAAAAGCCATGGTACCCTCCTTCATGCATCGGAAAGCGCGGCCCGCGCACGCGCGCGCCGCGTTCCGCTACCTGTTCGATCGAGCGCTCAGGCTGCTTTCTTCTGCTCGATCTGCGTTGCCGCAGGAGCGCCGCCCGCGATCGGAATGCGGCGCGGCTTCATGGCTTCCGGAACCTCGCGGACGAGGTCGATGATCAGGAGCCCGTCCTGGAACGAGGCCTGCTTCACCTGGACGTAATCGGCGAGGTTGAACACGCGCCGGAACGGACGCGCGGCAATGCCCTGGTACAAATATTCCCGCGCGGCGGTCTCGGGCTTCCTGCCCTCGATGGTGAGCGCGTTCTGTTCGGCCGTCACGGTGATGTCGCTGACGCCGAAGCCTGCCACCGCAAGGCTGATCCGGTAGTGGTCTTCGCCGGAACGCTCGATGTTGTAGGGGGGATAATTGTCCTCGGTCGCCTGGCGCAGCGTGCTGTCGACGAGGTCGGCCAGGTGGTCGAAGCCGATGGTGGAGCGCCACAGCGGCGCAAAGTCAAAGCTGGTCCTCATAACCAAGTCCTCCAAAGAGCAAGATGGATACGAAGGAGCGCAAGGCGGGATTTCAGACGGGTCCGAAAGACCAACCCGGCGCCCGTGCCGGACCCGGTTGGCATCCGACACACCGCTCTCGCGGCGAAAAACGACTTAGAAAACCGCAAACCGGTTTCAAGAGGGGCCAACGGATTTTTTTCGACCCCATCGATGGTCCGCCGAGCCCGGACGCACTCGGCGGCAACGGCAAGGTAAAAAAGGGGTAAAATGGGCGGGTCGAGGGTAAGGCCAGGTTGCCTCCGCGCGTCTGGCCCCGGGGCAACGCGCATGACGAACCAGGCGGCTGCACACCGCAGACCAGGGACCCGACCGCGTCCGGCCGGTCGCACGGCCGGCGCGATTGCCCTGCTGGCCGTCGCAACCGCCTTTGCGGCGCAGGCCGATGACATTGCCATCTCGCCTGCTGGGCTAAAGACGCTCGGAACGATCGATGCGCGCTTTCAATCCTACAACATCGAGATGGTGGAGGTGACCGGCGGACGGTTCTGGAAGCCTTATCCGCGAACCGCACGTGCCTTCGACGAACGGGATCGTTACAGCGCGCGGCCGCCGATCGATCTTGCCAATGCGCGACTGCGCCTGCTCGCCGCGGCGTTGTCGCCGGCCTATCTGCGCGTGAGCGGCACCTGGGCCAATGCGACGTTCTTTGCCGAGGCGCCGGGAGCCCCACCGCCGGGATTCAACACGGTGCTCAGCCGAGCGCAGTGGCGCGGCGTCGTGGAGTTCGCGCATGCGGTCGATGCGGAGATCGTCACCTCCTTTGCGATCAGTCCCGGCAGCCGCGATGACCACGGCATATGGAAGCCGGATCAGGCGCAGCAGCTGGTCGACACCACGCGCGCTCTGGGTGGGCGCATCGCCGCCGCCGAATTCATGAACGAGCCGACGCTCGCAGCGACGGGCGGTGCACCGGCGGGCTATGACGCGGCCGCGTATGGCCGCGACTTCAAGGTCTTTCGCGAGTGGATGCGGCGCGCCGCACCGGAGACGCTGATCCTCGGTCCCGGCTCGGTCGGCGATGCACCATCGCCGTCCGGAGCGGGGCTCACCACGCGGGACCTGCTTGCCGCATCCGGTCCCGGCGTCGATCGATTTTCCTATCACCATTACAACACGATCTCACCGCGCTGCGGCGGGCACGACGATCCGGCGCAGGCCCTCTCGGAGCAATGGCTGGCGCGCACGGATACGACACTCCGGACCTACCAGGCGCTGCGCAACGCATTCGAGCCGGGCAAGCCGATCTGGCTGACCGAGACGGCTGATGCCGCCTGCGGCGGCGGCTTATGGGACCGGACTTTTCTGGACACGTTCCGCTATCTCGACCAGCTCGGACGCCTGGCGAAGGCCGGCGTCCAAGTGGTGATGCACAACACGCTGGCTGCCAGCGATTACGGCCTGCTCGACGAAACAACGTTCCGGCCGCGGCCGAGCTATTGGGCCGCGCTGCTCTGGCGCCGGCTGATGGGAACGATCGTGCTCGACGCAGGCAAACCTGCTGCGCGCGATCTCCATCTTTACGCGCATTGCCACCCAGCCACGACAGGCGCGGTGTCGCTGCTCGCAATCAACACCTCGCGCGGCACATCGCGCACGCTATCGCTGCCGGATTCCGCCAAGCGGTACACGCTGCACGCAGCGCAGTTGCAGGGTACGATTGTGCAGTTGAACGGCAAGAGGCTCACGCTGACCCCTGAGGGCCAGCTGCCCCGGCTCGAGGCACGCGCAGCACCGCCGGGAGCAGTCAGGCTTGCGCCGACGACCATCACCTTCCTGGTGTTTCCGAACGCTGCAAGTCCGGCTTGCTTGTCCCGACGCTCAGGATCTTAGCGGGCCCCGCGCCGTCTCCGGCGCCAGCAGCGTCGCGACGATCGTGATGACCGACAGCGCGACGATGTAGACCGACACCGCCCAGTAGGAGCCGGCCCAAGCCAGCAGCGCAGCCGCGATCAGCGGCGAGAAGCCGCCGCTGAGCGCCGCCGCGACGTTGGCGCCGAGCGAGGCACCGCTGTAGCGCACCTGGGTGCGAAACAGCTCCGGCATGAACGCGGCCTTCGGCCCGAACAGCAGCGCATGGGTGAGCGTCATCGTGACGACGAGCGCAAGCGTGATCAGCGCCGGCTCCCTGGTATCGAGGAACCAGAACAGCGGAAACGCCAACGCCACCGAGAACACGCCGCCGGCCAGATACAGCGCCTTGCGTCCGAAGATGTCGGACAGCCAGCCGGCAAGCGGCAGCGTCGCGAACTCGACGATCGCGGCATAGACCACCGCATCCAGGATCACCTGCCGGGGCAGGCCGAGCTTGGTCGTCGCGTAAACCACCGTGAACACGGTGAGGAGATAAGCGAGCCCGACCTCCGACACCGTGATGCCGATCGCGAGCAGAAAGCTGCGCCAGTCGCGGCGCAGCACTTCGAGGGCCGGCTGCGCCAGCACCTCCTTGCGCTCGACGATCTCCTTGAAGTGAGGCGTCTCGGCGAGCTTGAGCCGCACGATGAAGCCGACGCCGACCAGCAGAATGCTGATCAGGAACGGCACGCGCCAGCCCCAGCTGAGGAAGTCCGCCTCGGGCAGCTTCGTCATCAGGGCGAAGATGCCGGTGGAGGCGGCGACGCCGACGGGGAAGCCGACCTGCACCAGGCTGCCGTAGAAGCCGCGGCGATTGCCGGCGTGCTCGATCACCATCACGACCGCGCCGCTCCACTCGCCCCCGAGCCCGATGCCCTGAACGAAACGGAGGATCACGAGGAGTATCGGCGCCCAGACGCCGATCTGATCGTAGGTCGGCAGGCACCCGATCAGAAAGGTGCCGAGCCCCATCGCGATCATGGTCGCAACCAGCATGGTCTTGCGGCCGAGCCGGTCGCCGTAATGCCCAATGATGGCGCCGCCGATCGGCCGCGCAACGAAGCCGACCGCATAGGTCGAGAATGCCGCGAGCGTGCCGACGAAGGGATCGAAGCTCGGGAAGAACAGCTTGTTGAAGACGAGCGCCGCCGCCGTGCCGTAGATTAGGAAATCGTACCACTCGATCGCGGTGCCGAGCGCACTCGCCCACACCACATGCGCCGTCGTCGATCTTTCCGCGGAAGCGGAGACCCCCGTTGCTGTCGTCATGCCCTGCCCCAAAGGATTCCGGACGGCATCATGGCCAAACCTTGTGACGGCTGCAATCTGTGGAGGTGTTGCCTCCCACAGGATTACGGCGCGGGATTTGTGCGCAGGTCGCGCACCACCCGTCATTGCGAGGAGCCCTTGCGACGAAGCAATCCAGACCGCCTCCGCGGAAAGACTCTGGATTGCTTCGCTTCGCTCGCAATGACGGGTGTGAGGCAGGAGCGCTCCTTAAGGGGCATCACCCGGCCATCGTGGAACCGGCCCGACAGCCGTTATTCGCCATTGACAAACTAATTCGCCATTATCTAATTTGCCTCCACAACGACCCTGCCGCACCAAGCGGCCAAAAAGAGAGGAAACGATAATGAGAGGGCTTCTGGCCTGCGCCGTGCTCGCGGCCATGACTTCGGCTGCCATGACCACAGGTGCCAGCGCGCAAGTGTCCGACGACGCGGTGCGGATCGGCGTGCTGACGGACCTGTCGAGCTGGGGCCGCGACAACTCTGGGCCGGGCTCGGTCGAGGCCGCAAAGATGGCCGTGGAGGAATTCGGGCCGACCGTGCTCGGCAAGCCGATCGAGATCATCAGCGCCGACCACCAGATGAAGACGGACGTCGGCGTTCAGATCGTCCGCGGCTGGTTCGACAACGGCAAGGTCGACGCCGTCGTCGACATCCCCAATTCCGGCATCGCCATCGCCGTGCACAACATGGTGCGCGAGCGGGGCAAGGTCGCGCTGCTCTCCGGTCCCGGCGCGAGCTCGCTGACCGATGAGCTGTGCAGCCCGAACACCGTGCACTTCACCTACGACACCTATGCGCTCTCGAAGGTGACGGCTTCCGCCGTGATCAAGGAAGGCGGCAAGTCCTGGTACTTCATCACCGCGGATTATGCCTTCGGCCATCAACTCGAGAAGGACGCCACGCGCTTCATCAACGAGATGGGCGGCAAGGTGCTCGGCGGCGTCAAGCATCCGACCAACACCGCCGACTTCTCCTCCTTCGCGCTGCAGGCGCAGAGCTCGAAATCCGATGTGGTCGCCTTCGCCAATGCCGGCCAGGACACCGATAACGCCATCAAGCAGTCCGGCGAGTTCGGCCTGGTCCAGGGCGGTCAGAAGCTGGTCGGCCTCTTGATGTTCGACACCGACGTGCACGCCATCGGCCTGAAGGCCGCGCAGGGCACCTATATGACCACGGCGTCCTACTGGGCCATGGACGAGGCCACCCGCGCCTGGTCGAAAAAGTTCTACGAGCGCACCAAGGTGATGCCGACTATGATCCAGACCGGCGTCTACGGCTCGGTGCTGCACTATCTCAAGGCGATCAAGGCGGCCGGCACCGACGATTCCGCCAAGGCGATGGCGAAGATGCGCGAGCTGCCGATCGAGGATATCTTCGTCCATGGCGGCAAGTTGCGCGAGGACGGCCGCGTCATCCGCGACATGTATCTCGCCAAGGTGAAGACCCCCGCGCAGTCCAAGGAGCCGTGGGATTATCTGGACATCGTCAAGACCGTGAAGGGCGATGACGCCTTCCGTCCGGTCTCCGAGTCCAAATGTCCGCTCCTGAAGAAGTGAGGCCCGATATGGCTGGCAACGAGCATGGCACCATGGAGACGTACGAGTGCGACGTGCTCGTGGCCGGATCGGGTTGCTCCGGCATGTCGGCCGCGATCACCGCGCGTCATCGCGGACTCGACGTGCTGATCGTCGAGAAGGAGCAGCGCTTCGGCGGCACCACGGCCCGCTCCGGCGGTTGGCTCTGGATTCCCGGCACCTCGCTGGCGAAGGCGTATGGCATCGAGGAGACGCCCGAGCAGGCCCGCACGTATTTGCGGCACGAGGCCGGCAACAATTACGACGCAGCACGCGTCGATGCCTTTCTGAGCGCCGGCCCTGAAGCTGTCGATTTCTTCACCACCAAGACCGCGCTGCGCTTCGACATGCCGCTGGTGTTTCCCGATTATCACGCGGAAGCGCCCGGCGGCGCCCAGGGCGGCCGCTCCATGGTGACGCGCCCGTTCGACGGCCGCGAGCTCGGCGATCTCATCAAATCGCTCGGCAGGCCGCTGCCCGAGCTCACCGTGTTCGGCATGATGTTGGGAAGCGGCAAGGAGATCATCCACTTCATGCGCGTGACGAAGTCGCTGACCTCGGCGGTCTATGTCGCCAAGCGCCTGACGCGGCATCTCATGGACGTGGTGCGCTATGGCCGCGGCATGACGCTCACCAACGGCAATGCGCTCGCAGGCCGCCTGGCAAAGTCCGCGCTCGACCTCAAGATTCCGATGTGGCTGTCCTCGCCGGTGCGCGAGCTGGCGGTCGAGAACGGCACCGTGACCGGCGCCATCGTCTCGCGCCAGGGACGTGAGGTGCGCGTTCGTGCACGACAGGGCGTCGTGCTCGCCTGCGGCGGCTTTCCCCATGACGTCGAGCGGCGCAAGAAGATGTTCCCGCACGCGCCGACCGGCGTTGAGCATTATTCGCCTGGGCCTGCAGGCAACACCGGCGACGGCCTGCGCCTTGCGGAAGGCGCCGGCGGCCGCATCGAGAACCGCCTGCCGAACGCGGCGGCCTGGGTGCCGGTGTCGCTGACCACGCGCAAGGACGGCTCCAAGGGAGTGATGCCGCACTTTATCGACCGCGCCAAGCCCGGCGTGATCGCGGTGATGCGCGACGGCAGGCGTTTTGCCAATGAGGGCAATTCCTATCACGACTTCGTCCAGGCCATGATCAAGGCGGCCAAGCCCGGCGAGGAGATCGCCGCCTTCCTGGTCTGCGACCACAGGACCTTGCGGAAATACGGCCTCGGCTGCGTGCCGCCGTTTCCGATGCCGCTGGGTCATCATTTGAAGACCGGCTATCTCATGCGCGGCGACACGCTTGAAGCGCTGGCGGCGAAAGCCGGGATCGATGCCAAGGCGTTCGCCGAGACCGTCAAGCAGTTCAATGCGACGGCGCCGCTGGGACAGGACGCCGCCTTCGGCAAGGGCTCGAAGGCCTATAACCGCTACCAGGGCGATGCGCTGCACGGCCCCAACCCCTGCGTCGCGCCGATCGAGAATGGTCCGTTCTATGCCATCAAGATGGTGATCGGCGATCTCGGCACCTATGCCGGCATCGTCACCGACGCGAACGCGCGGGCGCTCGATGCCGAGGGCCGGGTGATTCCCGGCCTCTATGCCGCCGGCAACGACATGGCGAGCATCATGGGCGGCAATTATCCCGGCGCCGGCATCACGCTTGGGCCGGCGCTGACCTTCGGCTACATTGCCGGCCGACATCTTGCCGACAGCGCTGCCAAGCGCGACGCGGCGTAGAGCATGATCCGGAAAAGTGTGCAGCGGTTTTCCGAAGAGATCATGCTCAAACAGTGACTGAGGCCCATCGGAGGCGCATGAAGAGAGAGAGCCGCGGCATTCAGTCGATCGAGGTCGGCGGCGAATTGCTTCGCGCGCTCGCGCGGAGCAGCGAGCCGATGATGCTGCGCGATCTCGCCCGCGAGGCCGGCATGACGCCGGCCAAGGCGCATCCTTATCTCGCCAGCTTCTCCCGCATCGGCCTGATCGAGCAGGACGAGACCACCGGCCGCTACGAGATCGGCGCGCTGGCGCTGGAGCTCGGCCTGATCAGCCTGCGCCGCCTCTCGGGCGTGCGCATCGCGCGGCCCAAGATCGCGGGCCTTGCGAGCCAGATCGGCCACGCCGTCTCGCTCGCGGTCTGGGGCACGCACGGCCCGACCGTGGTGCAGCTCGAAGAGCCGGCCCAGCCGGTGCACATCGTGATGCGCGTCGGCTCGGTGATGGCGCTGCTGGAGACCGCGACCGGCCGCGCCTTCGCGGCGTTCCTGCCGGAGCAGACGATCAGCGCGGCACTCGACAGCGGCCTCGACCGCCATGGCGTCGGCTACAACCCGAAGCGCGCCGTGAAGGGGGCGAAGGTCGCCGAGATGCTGACCGAGGTGCGCAAGCACGGCCTCGCCCGCGCGCTCGGCGATCCCCTGCCCGGCGTCAACGCGTTCTCCGCCCCGGTGTTCGATCATTCCGGCCACGTCGCGCTGGTCATCACCGCGATGGGCCCGGAAGGCACTTTTGATGCCCGCTGGGACAGCCCGATCGCGCACGCGCTGCGCGACTGCGCGGGGGCCATCTCCAAGCGGCTCGGTCACGGGCTGACGGTTGCGGCGGAGTGAGGGCAGACTGCCCGCCTCACGACGACTGTCATTCCCCGCGAAGGCGGGGAATCCAGTACGCCGCGGCCCATCGATTCAATCACGACCGCCTCGGAATACTGGATCGCCCGGTCAAGCCGGGCGATGACAGCGAGAGTGGGGCGACAACGGCCCTACTTCTCCTTCACCGGCACCGTGTAGTTCAGGACCAGCCGGCCACCATCCGGGTAGATTGTCTGCCCCGTGATATAGGACGCATCGTCGCTGGCAAGGAACGCCACGACGGCGGCCACTTCGCTCGGCTCGCCGCCGCGGCCCGCCGGCGTGCGCGACAGCACGGTCTTGCGCGCGTCCTCGGACGTGTAGATCGCTGAGGCCACCATGTCCGTCAGGATCGTGCCCGGCCCGACCGCGACGACGCGGATGTTGTGCGGAGCGAGTGCGACGGCGGCGACCGAGGTCAGCTGCTTCATGCCGCCCTTGGACATCGCGTAGGTCGCGAGCGCCGGGATCGCGAGCAGCGCGTTCACTGATGACATGTTGATGACGACCCCGCCGCCGCCTTGCGCGATCATTTGCCTTGCCGCCGCCTGCACGCCGAAGAACGCGCCCTTCAGATTGATGCCGATGATCTCGTCGAATTCCTCTTCGGTGATGTCGAGGATGTCGCGATTGCGGGCGACGCCGGCATTGTTGACCATGATGTCGAGCCGGCCGAACTCCTTCACCGCGGTCGCGACCAGCTGATCCACGTCCACGCGCTTGGCGACGTTGCCGACGACAGTGCGCAGGGCATCCGGCCGCCCGAGCTCGGCGGCCGTGGCGGCGAGGCCCTCGGCATCGACGTCGGAGATGACGACCTTGACGCCGTCGTCCAAAAACCTCTTCGCGCAGGCCTTACCGATGCCGCGCGCCGCGCCGGTGATGGCGGCGACCTTGCCGGATAGTTTCATGGGTTCACTCCTGGATGTGTGACGATCTCACGGACGCATTCACGCAAAGACGCGCGGGCGCAGCCCGGCATGAAACCAGGTGATCATGGAATAGATGTCGTAGACGGGCAATCCGACCTCAGCCTGAAGCGCGGCGGCATAAGGCGGCATGTTGGTGCATTCGAGGACGATGGCGCCGACATCCGGATGCTTGGCAACGAGCTCCTTGCCGGCCTCGACCACGTCGCGCTCGGCTTGTGCGATGTCCATGTCGTCCTTCTCGGCCTTGATCAGGACACGGAAGAACTCCTTGCCATTCTCGGTCCCGACCAGCGGCGTGTCGAGCGGAACGCCGGCACCCTCGAGATGGGCCGGCGTCAAGGTCGAGCCCGACACCGTGACCAGGCCGACGCGCTTGCCCGGCGGCAAGGTCGCCTGCACCCACGGCACCTGCATCAGCGAGGAGGTCGCGACGGGAACGCCGACGGCCGCCGCGATCTCCTTCTGGAACAGCGAGAGGAAGCCGCAATTGGTGGTGATGGCCTCCGCCCCTAGCCGCACCAGATCCTTGGCCGCATCGATGAAGTCGGGCAACAGGCCGGCCGCGCCCTTCAGCACCACCTTTTCCGGCGAGGCGCCGCTCACCACGCGATAGAGCACCGGGAATGGCCAGGTCGTGCCGTTGCCCATGTCGCCGGGAATGCGGGGAAAGCGCGCCTCCAGCATCAGGATGCCGAGCGGCGCGCCGTAGATGGCCTTGCCGCCACGGGCGATGCGGGAGGACGAGCTGGCTGAGGTGGTCATGGTGCGCTCTCAGAGGAAACGATCGGGCGCGAACGGCGCGAGTGGAATCTCCGGCGCCTTGCCGCTCACGAGCTGGGCGACCAGACGGCCGGTGCGGGCCGAGCCGACCAGGCCGACATGGCCGTGGCCGAAAGCATAGACGATGTCGCGCGAGGCGCGCGCATAGCCGATGCAGGGACGTCCGTCCGGCATGCTCGGCCGATGGCCGAACCAGGTCTTGACGCGCGAGGCCGGAATGTCCTTCGGCAGTTTCGGGAACATGCTGACGAGGTGGTTGCGCAGGATCTCGGCGCGCTTCCAGTTCGGCGCGGCCTCGAGGCCGGCGATCTCGACCGTGCCGGCGGCGCGCAGGCCCTTGTTGGTCCAGTTCACCACCAGCTTGGCGTCGGAGGCCATGATCGAGCTGCGCGGGCCGACTTCCGGATTCTCGATCACGACATGATAGCCGCGCTCGGTCTCGAGCGGGAGGGGATCGCCGACCGACGCCGTGAGCTGCTTCGAGCGGGCACCGGCCGCGACCACCGCGGCATCACAGGCGATCTCGCCGGTCTCGGTGACGACAGCGACGAGCTTGCCGCCGCTGAGCTTCAGCCCGGTCGCCTTGGCGCTTACGTGCTTCGCGCCGCTGGCGATCGCATGATTGGCAAGGGCTGCAACATAAGCGCCGGGATCGCGGCAGCGCCCGGCCTCCTCCACCACGACGCCAAAGGTGTAGCGCGGATCCAGATCCGGCTCACGCTGGCGCATTTCGTCGGCGTTGAGCTCCAGCCATTCGACGCCGACCTTCTTGCGCAGGCGCCAGCCGAGATCGTTGTCGAAATTGCCGCGCGAGGTGAATACGTGCATCACGCCGTTGCGCTCGATCAGCTCGGGGACGCCGGCTTCTTCCGCGAGCTTCTTGTGCAGCAGCGGCGCGTCCTTCAACAAATCGCGCAGCGCGAACGCCGTCGTCTCGACCCGCGCCGCGGTCCAGCCGGAGAGCAGATACTTGATGAGCCAGGGCAGCGCCTTCGGCAAGTAAGACCAGCGGATCGCGAGCGGGCCGAGCGGGTCCATCAAATAGCCCGGCACCTTCTTCCAGACGCCCGGCTCTGCCGGCGGGATCACCGAATGCGATGACAGCCAGCCGGCATTGCCGTAGCTCGCCGCCTGTTCGCCGCCGGGCTCGCCCGGATCGATCAGCGTCACGCGATGGCCCTCGCGCAGCGCCTCGATGGCGCTGATCACGCCGACCGCGCCGGCTCCGATGATGGCGACGTGGCGGCCGTCCGGCATCGCCCTAAGCCTTCACTGCGGGCGTAAAATCCTTGCCGACCGAGATCGCCCTGGGATCGATGATGCAATGGAGGATCGACGGCTTGCCCGAGGCGAGCGCGCGCTCGAACGCCGGTGCGAACTCCTCGGTGCGCTCGACACGCTCGCCATGACCGCCGAACGCCTTGGCATACATCGCGAAATCCGGGTTCTTGAGCTGGGTGCCGACGACGCGGCCGGGATAGTCGCGCTCCTGGTGCATGCGGATGGTGCCGTATTGCGCATTGTCGATGATGATGACGATCAGTGGCGCGTCGTACTGCACGGCGGTGGCGAACTCCTGGCCGTTCATCAGGAAGCAGCCGTCGCCCGCAAACGCGACCACGACGCGATCCGGGTATTGCCGCTTGGCCAGCACGCCCGCCGGCACGCCATAGCCCATCGAGCCCGAGGTCGGCGCGAGCTGGGCGGCGAAGCTGTGGAAGCGGTGATGGCGATGGATCCAGCCGGCGTAATTGCCGGCGCCGTTGCAGACGATCGCGTCGTTCGGCAGGCGGTCGCGCAGCCAGGTCATCACCTCGCCGTACTGGAACCTGCCCGGCAGCTCGCGCGCCTTCTCGGTCCAGGCCAGATAATCGGCATGCGCCTTCGCGGCCTCGCCCTTCCATGCCACCGCACCTGACGGCTTCAACGTCTCGACGGCGGCGGCGAAGGCGGCCGGCGTCGCCTGGATCGCCAGTTCAGGCTGATAGATGCGGCCGAGCTCTTCGGAGCCCGGATGCACATGGATCAGCTTCTGCTTCGGATTGGGAATGTCGAGCAGTGTATAGGACGACGATGGCATCTCCGACATGCGGCCGCCGATCAGCAGGACGACGTCGGCATTGTCGATGCGCGCCTTCAGGCCGGGGCTCGGCCCGATGCCGAGGTCGCCGGCATAATGCGAATGGTCGGCGTCGATCAGCGCGGCCCGGCGGAACGAGGTCGCGACCGGCAGGTCGAACCGCTCGGCGAACCGCGCGATGCTCTTGGCCGCCTCGTCGGTCCAGCGCGAGCCGCCGAGAATGACGAGCGGCGCCCTTGCGCCGGCCAGCATGGCGCCGAGCTTTTCGATATCGGCCGGCGCCGGCCAGCTCACGGCGGGCTCGATGCGCATGGCGTCCGCCACCGCCGCCGTCTCGGTCAGCATGTTCTCCGGCAGCGCGATCACCACGGGACCGGGGCGGCCCTGCATGGCGACGCGGAAGGCACGCGCGACCAGCTCCGGAATGCGGTCGGGGCGATCGATCTCGACCGCCCATTTCGCCATCGAGCCGAACACCGCCTTGTAGTCGAGCTCCTGGAACGCCTCGCGCTCGCGCATGCCGGTGTCGACCTGGCCGACGAACAGGATCATCGGCGTCGAATCCTGCATCGCGATGTGAACGCCGTGGCTGGCATTGGTGGCACCGGGGCCGCGTGTGACGAAGCAGACGCCGGGCCGCCCCGTGAGCTTGCCATAGGCCTCCGCCATCATCGCCGCACCGCCTTCGGCGCGGCAGATCACGACGTCGATCGGGCTGTCATGCAACGCATCGAGCGCCGCCAGATAGCTCTCGCCCGGCACGCAGGTGACGCGCTCGACGCCCTGGGCGACGAGCTGATCGATCAGGATCTGGCCCCCGGTGCGGGTGTTGCGAATGGTCATGTCGGCTCCCTCAAGACTTCGGCGATACGCACGTGTTCGGGAACTGGCCTAAGACAGGCCGAGAGCGTGTGCAAGGTCGAAAGGCTTCTCGCAGCCTGCGCAGGCGTCATGCCCGTCCCTGCCGTTTGCACTACAGGCCCTGCCGCGGCCATGATGGCGAGGTTCGGCATCTTCGTCTACGATCCCTCTGAATCACTGTTCGGGAGCACCGGAATGCAAACCATTGGCCTGATCGGCGGCATGAGCTGGGAGAGCACCGCGCTTTACTACAAGCTCATCAACGAGCGGGTCCGCGACCGCATTGGCAAGCTGCATTCGGCCCCGCTTCTGATGTATTCCTACGATTTCGAGGAGATCAAGCAGATGCAATATGCCGGCCGCTGGCAGGAGGCGGCGGCGAGCCTGGCGGAGGTCGCGCGGCTGCTCGAAAGTGCCGGCGCGCGGGCGATCGTGCTGTGCACCAACACGATGCATAAATTGGCGCCGGAGATCATCTCCAGCGTCAACGTTCCGTTCATCCACATCGGCGATGCGACGGCCGAGCGGATTCGCGCCAAAGGATATCGGCGGGTCGGCTTGCTCGGCACCAAGTTCACGATGGAGGAAGACTTCTACATCGACCGATTGCGCGCGCACGGTCTCGACGTCATGGTCCCTCCCGCGGACGAGCGCGCCGAGGTGAACCGCATCATCTACGACGAGCTGTGCCTCGGCAACGTCGCCGCGCCCTCGCGCCGCCGCTACCAGGAGGTGATGGCGGCGCTCGTCGCCGGCGGCGCCGAGTGCATCATCCTCGGCTGCACCGAGATCACCATGCTGGTCGGCCCCGACGACATTTCGGTCGAGACCTTCGACACCACGGCCATTCACGCCGAGACGGCCGCCGATTTCGCGATCGGGTGAATTGATCTCGTCAATTTCAGCCCCGTTATCCTCACCCGCTCCGCTTCTGTCGCGCGCTCGCCAGCAGCACCAGCATGAATGAGGCCGCCGTCATCAAGGTCGAGATCGCGGCGATGGTCGGATCGATCTCGTCGCGCAGCGCGGTGAACATGCGCTTGGTCAACGGCTGATACTGGCCGCCGGAAATGAACAGCGCGACGATGGTCTCGTCCATCGCCGAGATGAAGGCGAAGATTCCGCCCGCAACCACGCTGGACTTGATCTGCGGCAGCGTCACCGCGAAGAAGCTGCGCAGGCGGTTCATGCCGAGGCTGCGCGCCACCATCTCCTGCGCCGGATCGAAACTCTGCAGGCCCGCGAGCACCGAGATGACGACATAGGGCAGGCCCAGCATCACGTTCGCCAGCACGAGGCCGGGCATGGTCGCGACCAGACCGACTTTGGCATAGACGAAGAAGATGCCGACGGCGGTGATGATGATCGGCACCACCAGCGGCAACAGAAGCGCCAAGTGGATCAGCCTCATGATGCGCAGCTTCGACTGGCTGATGGCATAGGCAGCGGCCACCCCGAACGGGGTCGCGATCACGACGGTGAGGAGGGCGACCGTCAGCGTCACCCGCGTCGCCTGCATCCAGGCGGGATTTGAGAAATACTGCTGGTACCAGCGCAGCGAAAAGGACGGTGGCGGAAAGGTGAGAAAGCGCGCGCTGGAGAACGAGATCGGCGCGATAATCAGAACGGGGAGGATCAGATAGACCAGCACCAGCGCGCTGACCACGTAGAGGGCGATCCGTGCGGGCGAGGCGCGCATCATTTCTGCCCCAACACGCGGTCGAGCGAGATGAAGCGGCTGACGACGAAGAAGATCACGAGCACACTGATGAGCAGCACGACGGCGACCGCGCTGGCCGCGCCGAACTGGTTGTAGAGCTCGACATTGCGGCTCACCAGCATCGACACCATCACGGTGCGGCCGCCGCCGAGTAGCTCCGGCGTGATGTAGAAGCCGAGGCAGAGCACGAACACCATGGTGCAGCCGGCGAGCACGCCCGGCAGCGACAGCGGCAGGAACACGCGCATGAAGGTGAGCGACGGGCTCGCGCCCAGGCTGGCGCCGGCCTGCATGAGATCGTTGGGAATCTTCTGCATGGTGGCGTAGAGCGGCAACACCATGAAGGGCAGCAGGATGTGCACGGTCGCAACCACCGTGCCAAAGGTGTTGTGGACCAGCGCGAGCGGCTCGGAGATCACATCGAGATAGCGCATGAACTGGTTGATCACGCCAGTGCGCTGCAGCAGCGCCAGCCAGGCATAGGCGCGGACCAGCACGCTGGTCCAGAACGGCAGCACGACCAGCGACAGGATGACGATGCTCCACCCTTTCGGCACCGAATTGGCGAGGTAGGCCACGGGATAGCCGAGCAGCAGCGCGATTGCCGTGACCGCGAGGCTGATCTCGAAGGTCAGCGCAAAGCTGCGCCAGTAGACGTCTTCGGTGAAGACGCGGCGATAGTTCTCCAGCGTGAAGCCGTCGTGGTAGATCGACTGCCAGGCCAGCCAGCCGACCGGCAGCAGGATCAGAGCCAGGATCACCAGCAGCGCCGGCGACACCAGTGCCAGCATCAGGCCGTGCTCACGGCGCTGATGTTTTTGGGAGGGATCTGGCACTGAAGTCGTCAACGCTGCCTCGCTCACTTCTGCATGAAGGACGCCCAGCGCTTCTCGGCGGCTTCGCCCGCCGGCGAGGACCACCAGGCGTAGGACATCAGCGCTTGCTTCGCCGCATTGGCCGGCTCGCTCGGCAATTGCGCGGCGCGCTCGGGCTTGATCACGCCCGTCTCGAACGCCTTGGGATTGCCCGGACCATAGTCGATGTGCAGTGGCAGATTGGCCTGGTGCACGGGATCGACGGCCTCGTTGAGGAATTTTATCGCGGTGGCGAGATTCGGCGCGCCCTTGAGGATGCAGAGCGAGGTACTCTGCAGGATGCCCTGGTTGTAGGTGAAGGCGACCTTCGCGCCTTCCTTGGCGACGGCACTGACGCGGCCATTCCAGGCCATCTCCATGTCGACCTCGCCGTCATTGAGCAACTGCGCCGACTGCGCGCCCGAGGTCCACCACACCGTGATGTGCGGTTTGATCTCCTCCAGCTTCTTGAAGGCGCGGTCGACGTCGAGCGGATAAAGCTTGTCCGGTGCGACGCCGTCGGCCATCAGCGCCGCCTCCAACGTTGCAAACGGATGGTTGCGCAGCGCGCGGCGGCCGGGGAATTTCTTCACGTCCCAGAAATCGGCCCAGCTGTTCGGCGCGTCCTTCGGGAATTTCTTCTGGCTGTAGGCAAGTACGCTCGAATAGAACTCGTAGGACACTGAATAGGGGCTGCGATAGGCCTCCGGCATCGCCGCGCCGTTTGGAATCTTCGAGAAGTCGAGCTTCTCCATCAGCCCCTGTTCGCCGCCGCGCAGGCAGTTACCGGTCGGGGTGTCGACGACGTCCCAGATCGGCTTGCCGCTGCCGACCTGCGTCTTGATCGCGGGCCAGGCATCGGGAATGGAGTCCTGGTTGATGGTGATGCCGAGCTTCTTGGCGGAGGGATCGAGGATCGCCACCGTCTGCGCCTGCTGATAGGCGCCGCCCTGCGAGACGAAGGTGATCTGCTCGGCGGCATCAGCCGCGCTGGTCAGTCCGATTGCGCCCAGCAGCGCGCAGCCCAATCCAAATTTCTGCTTCATCGTCATCCTCACCTCCTCCAAATAGATCTCACTGACCGATCGCATCGAGAAACTGGTACCAGCCGGCGACTATGCGCACGGCGGGCTCCCGCAGCGGATAGAACGGAATCGCCTTCATGCGCCGCGCGTCGAGCAGGCCGACGTCGGGCGCCTCGCCGCGCACGAAGGCGGCGAGATAGCTGCCCATCAGGCTCGACATCGCAACGCCTGCGCCGTTGTAGCCGACCGAGAAGAGCGTGCGGTCATCGAGCCGGCCGATATGTGGGACCGAGTCCAGCGTCATCGCGACGAGGCCCGACCATTTGTATGCGAGCGGGACATCGGCGAGATCGGGGAAGATGCCGACCATCGCCTTGCGCAAGGCGTCGAATGCGGCCTGCGAATCCTGCTTGCCGAAGGCGCCGCGGCCGCCGAAGATGACGCGGTTGTCGACCATGCGGAACCAGCGCATCATGCGCTTGGTCTCGGTGTAAGTGCGCCCCGTCGGCATCAGTTTTCCCGCGAGATTGCCGGGAAGCCGCTCGGTTGCGATCATGGCGCTGCGGAAGGGAATCAGCGTGCGCTGCAGATGCGCCGTCGCGCCGGTCAGATCCGAATAGCTGTTGGTCGCGATGATCGCCTGTTTTGCGCGCACCGCGCCTTGCGGTGTCTCGGCAACGATGCCGTCCTTCTCGCGCCGGAGCTTGACGACCGGCGACTCCTGGAAAATCGGAACGCCGCGGCTTGCAACGCCGTTTGCGAGGCCGCGCAGATAGTTCAGCGGATGGATCCCGCCCGAGCCGGGATTGAGCACACCGCCGACAAAGATCTCGGAGCCGGTCTCCTCGCGCACCTGTCCCTTGTCGAGGATGCGGACCGCGGCGGAGCCCATTTCGCGCGTCATCCAGTTGGCCTCGTCGATCGCGGCCTTGAGCGTCGTCTCATTGTGCGCGGCCTTGACCTGGCCGGTGCGCACAAGGTTCGCGCTGGTGATGCCGAATTCGGAGACGAGTTCCTCGACCATGTCGGTCGATTCATGCGCGATCTCGTACATGCGCCGCGCCATGGCGCGGCCGTGTGCGGCATCGATCTCGCGGAACGACAGACGGAATTTTGCCGTGATCACCCCGCCATTGCGCCCGCTCGCGCCCCAGCCGGGACGGTTGGCCTCGAGCACGACGGGACTGAGCCCGCTCCTGGCGATGTGGTGCGCGGCGGAGAGGCCAGTGTAGCCGGCGCCGATGATCACCACATCCGCCTGTTGCTCGCCCGACAGCACGGGAAACGCGCGCGCCGGCTCCGCCGTGGCTTCCCACAGTGAATTGACCGATGGCAGCGCGCGCCAGTCCCGTGTCATGCCACAGCTCTCCGTTACGCCGCCGGTCCGATCGCGGCGTCGGCAAGCGCCTTCAACGTCGGATAATGGAAGTCCGGCTTGGTCAGCGTCTCGACCGCGGGCGTGCCGCCGAAGCCGGCGATGCCCTGGCGGCGCTCGATCCAGCACACCTTGTAGCCGAGCTTCCGCGCGATCCCGATGTCGTGATATTGGCTCTGCGCGACGTGCAGGATGTCGGACTGCTTGTAGCCGAAGGCCGACTGGCGGCCCTTGTTGTAGGCGAAGAATTCCGGGTTCGGTTTTGCAACGCCGGTGTCGTCGGCGCAGACGGTGTCATCGAAGGGATTGCCGAGCGCATGCGCGTAGCACGACAGCGCCACGCGGTCGGCATTGGTCATCGCGACCAGGCGGAATTTTGTGCGCAGGCGCTTCAGCGCCTCGACCGAGTCCGAGAACGGCCCCCAGCGCAGCACGGCAAGCTGGAAGACGTCACAGGAGGCATCGTCCGCCGGCAGCCCGAGCTCGTTGGCGAGATAGCGGTAGACGTAGAACATCACCTCGCTCGAACGCTCGTAATGCTTGTCGCGGCCTCGCTTGTAGGATTCGAAGATCTGCTCGTCGCTGAGCTCGGCCGCCTTCTTGCCTCCGATCTTGCGCACGGCTTCGAGCACGCCGGTCTCGAAATCGATCAGGGTGCCGACGACGTCGAAGGTGAGAACCTTGAAATTGCTGAACGAGGCTTGGGTCGACATATCGCTTCTTCTCTCGGTTGAACAAGGCTGGATTCAGTCCACCCTGGGCACGACAATGGTGTCCTCGGGGTGGAGCGTAACGGTGAGGCTGCCGCCGAGCGGCGGAATGCGGTGATAGGCCTGGTGATAGCTCGGCTGGCGCAGGCTGAGCGCGATGCCGTCGGCGAGCGCGAGGAAAATGCGCAGGCTCTCGCCCTGATAGACGATGTCGGTGACGGTCCCGGTCAGCCGGTTACAGGCGGCATCCTGCGCGCCGTCATCAATCAGCAGCTTCTCGCTGTGCACGGCCAGCATCAGGGCATCGCCATCGGGAATGGCGCGTGCGCTGCGCAGCAAGGCATTGCCGAGCGCAACGCTGGAAGCATCGACGCGGCGGACCGGCAGCATCGTGGCTTCGCCGATGAAGCTGGCGACGAAGGAATCGGCGGGATGGTCATGCAGCCGCGCCGGCTCGTCGATCTGGACCAGCCGGCCGTCCTTCATGACGGCGACGCGGTCGCTCATGGTCAGCGCCTCGCGCTGGTCATGGGTGACGTAGATGATGGTCGCGCCGATCCGCTTGTGCAACGCGCGCAGCTCGATCTGCATGGATTCGCGCAGCTGCTTGTCGAGCGCGGAAAGCGGCTCGTCCATCAGGATCAGGCGCGGCTCGAAGATCATGGCGCGCGCCAACGCCACGCGCTGGCGCTGACCGCCGGAGAGCTGCGCGATGCCGCGCTCTTCATAGCCGGCAAGCCCGACCATGCTGAGCGCCGCGCGCACCTTGTCCGGCCAGAAGGATTTCGGCAGGCGTCGCGCGCGCAAGGGAAAGGCGACGTTCTCCCCGACGCTCATGTGCGGAAACAGCGCGTAATTCTGGAACACCACGCCGATGTCGCGCTTGTGCGGCGGCATGTAGGTGACGTCACGGCCTCCGAATAGAATCGTGCCTGAGGTCGGCAGGATGAAGCCGCCCAAAATGCCGAGCAGCGTGGTCTTGCCGGAGCCGGACGGGCCAAGCAGTGAGACGAATTCACCGGCGCTGACATTGAGCGAAACGTCGTCGAGGGCGCGAACGGCGCCATAGGCCTTGCTGGCGGACCTGATCTCGACGCTCTCCGCGCGCTTGTCCAACGATCGACCTCGCGATGTCCCTCAGCCGGCGTGCCTCACTGCGCGCCATAAGCCTGCTTTATAGACAGGGATTTGGAGCACTCACGGCAAAGCGTGCGCTGCACCAAATCCTCTCTCGAAGGGCCTGTCTTTAAGCTGTCATGCTGATGACACCAGACTTGGCAAAATCCGGCAATTGCCAAATTCTCACCGCGCCCATAACATGACGTTATGCCAGAGCTCCGTCGCATGCTGCCGTCCAGCAACGCCCTGTTCGTCTTCGACGCGGCGGCGCGCAATGGCAGCTTCACGGCTGCGGCCGCCGAGCTGAACGTCACGCAGCCGGCGGTGAGCCGGATGCTCGGCCAGTTCGAGGAGCATCTCGGCGTTCGCCTGTTCGATCGCAAGGCGGGCCGCGCGGTGCTCACCGAAGAAGGCGAGCTGCTCTATCGCCGCGTGCTCGAAGGCTTTCGCAGCATCGAGAGCGGGCTCGTCGAGATCGAGCGGCGGCGCAAGGGCACCGAGACGGTGACGCTGTCGGTCTCCTCCGCCTTCACCACGCACTGGCTGATGCCGCGCATCGACAAGCTGCAGAAGCAGTTTCCGCAGGTCGATCTGCGTTTCCAGCTGATCTCCGGCGCGCTGCGCGGACCGGTGGAGAATGTCGATCTCGGCATGCGCTTCCGCGATCGCGACGAGCCGCCCTCCGGCGGCACGCTGGTGATGAAGGAAGTGATGCTGCCGATGTGCAGCCCCACCTATCTCGGCGAGACCGATCCCACCGAGGGCAACACCATCATTCGCCTCGCCGAGACGCCGGGCGACTGGGCCGCGGATTACGCTTCGCTCCTCACCGGCCGCCGCGGCGCGGCCAAGGCGCTGAGCTTCACCGACTATGCCGTCGTGGTGCAGGCCGCGCTGCTCGGCCAGGGCATTGCGCTCGGCTGGCTGACGGTCGCCTCGCACTGGCTGCTCACCGGCGCGCTGGTGCCGGCCTCCGACCGGCTCACCACCACGCGCCGCATCTGCGAATTCCTGCCGCCGCGCAACCGCCCGATGCGCCCGATCGCCGCCGAGATCCGCGACTGGATCATCGCGCAGATGAAAAGCGAGATCGCCGCGATCGACCGGCTCTATCCGAAGCTCGGCGCCATGGCGGTGTGCTATTGAGCCTGGAGCGAGCTTCACAAGAAGCCGTCATGCCCGGGCTTGTCCCGGGCATCCACGTTCGCGTGCCACGTGGTAAGGCGTGGATGGCCGGCACAAGCCCGGCCATGACGCTGTGGAGGCGTCGCCCCCCTCCCTCCACGTCATTGCGAGCGCAGCGAAGCAATCCAGAGTCTTTCCGCGGAGGGATTCTGGATTGCTTCGTCGCAAGAGCTCCTCGCAATGACAGTGTGGAGAGAGGTTTGCCCGCTACCGATGCTCGATCGCCCTGATCGCGCCGCGGAGCTCGGCGAGGCCGCGCATGCGGCCGATCGCGGTGTAGCCGGGATTGGTGCGCTTGGTGGCGGCGAGATCGTCGAGCATGCGGTGCCCGTGATCGGGACGGAACACGATTCTCTTGTCCGGTGCGCGCCGCGCGTTCTCCTTTAGCAGCGTCTTGAGCACCGCGATCATGTCGACGTCGCCGTCGAGATGGTCGGACTCGTAGAACGACAGGACGTCCGCCTCGCGCTTGGTCGCGCGCAGATGGGCGAACGCGATGCGCGGGCCGAAGCGCTCGGCCATATCAGGGAGATTGTTCTCCGCGCGCACGCCGAGCGAGCCGGTGCAGAAGCAGATGCCGTTGGCCTTGGACGGCACGGCATCGAACAGCGCCTGATAATCGTCGGCGCTGGAAGCAATGCGCGGCAGGCCGAACAGCGGCCGCGGCGGATCGTCCGGATGCAGCGTCAAGGAGACATCGAGCTGCTCGGCCACCGGCGTTACGCGCGCGAGGAATTCCGCGAGATGCTGCCGCAATATCTTTGGCGTGATGTCGCGATAGGTGTCCAGCCGATCGCGGAATTGCGGGATCGTCATCGGCTCGGTGGTCGAGCCCGGCAGCGCGCTGGCAATGACCATGACGAGATAGTCGATATCCGCCTGGCTCATCTGCTCGAACAGCTTTTTAGCGCGCGCCTGCTGCTCGGGGGTATACTCTTGAGCAGCCGCCGGGCGCTTCAGGATGTGCAGCTCGAATGCCGCAAAGCGGTCCTGGTCGAAGCGCATGGCACGGGCGCCGTTCGGCAGCTCCCATTCCAGATCGGTGCGGCACCAGTCCACCACGGGCATGAAGTTATAGCAGATGATCTTGATGCCGGACGCGGCGACCGCCTCCAGGCTCGCGATCCACGCCTCGATCGACTTGGTCGCTTTTCCGCCGAGGCGCTTGACGTCGTCAGGGATCGGAATCGATTCCACCACCGACCAGGTCAGCTGCGAGCGGCCGGGCTGGCCGTTCTCGATGAAGTTCTTGCGCTCCTCGACCGCCTTGCGCGTCCAGGCCTCTCCGATCGGCACCTGATGCAGCGCCGAGACGATCTGGCTCGCCCCGGCCTGCCTGACATCATCGAGCGAGACCGGATCATCCGGCCCGTACCAGCGCCATCCCTCCAGCATCATGTGCTGCCTCCCAAAGCGTTTTCGAGCGAAGTGGGTACCGGTTCGCGTGAAGAAAACGCGTCAAAACAAAAGTCAATTCGCGGTCAACACGACCTTGACGCTCTGCGAGCGGTCGAGCGCCAGCCGCAGCGCGTCGGGCGCGGTCGAGAGCGGCCGCTCGGCGGTGACCAGCGACAGCACATCGACGCTGCCGGATGAGATCAGTTCCACCGCATTCATGAACTCGAAGCCGAAGCGGAACGAGCCGCGCAGGTCGATCTCCTTGGCCATCACCGCATTCGACGGCGTCGGGATCTGGCCGCCCGGCAGATTGCCGATCTGCACCACGACGCCGCCGCGCCTGACGATGCCGATCGCGCTGGCAAGGCCCGCGGCGGTGCCCGAGACCTCGAAGGCGACGTCATAGGGGCGCAACGCGGCCTGCGCCTTCAGCCCTTCCTCGCCGGCCGAGACATTCTCGACATGGGAGGCGCCGAGCTTGGTCGCAAAGGTCAGCGGCGCCGGCGCGATGTCGGCGACGGTGATGTCGGCCATGCCGGCGCGGTGCGCCGCGAGCATGGTCAGGAGCCCGATCGGGCCGGCGCCGAAGATGATGCCGCGCTTGCCCTCGATCTTGCCGGCGCGCGCCACCGCGTGCAGGCACACGGCGAGCGGCTCGGCCAGCGCCGCGGCCTGGTAGGACACGTGATCGGGAATCTTCACGCACTGCGCAGGGATCGCATCGAAGTAGTTGGCGAAGCCGCCCTGCATGTGCGGCGTCTTCGAAGCCGAGCCCATGAAATAGATGTTCTCGCACAGGTTCGGCCGGCCCTCGCGGCAGGCGACGCAATGGCCGCACCAGCGCGACGGGTTGACCGCGACGCGATCGCCGACCTTCAGGTTCGCAGCCGCGCCGGATATCTCGACGACCTCGCCGGAGATCTCATGGCCCAGCACCAGCGGCGACTTCACCACGAAGTCTCCGGTGCGGGCATGACGGAAATAGTGCATGTCCGAGCCGCAGATGCCGCCGGCGCCGAAGCGGATGCGCACCATGCCGTCAGCGAGCTTGTCGAGCGGATGCTCGATCATGCGCAGGTCTTCGGGGCCGAACAGGGTCGCGGCGAGAGCAGTCGAGGTCATTTGGAGAGTCCCATGTATTTTGGCAGCCAGAGGGTCAGGTCGGGAATGAAGGTGATCGCGATCAGCGCCAGCATCAGAGGCACCAGCCAGGGCAGGATCGCCACCGTCGTACGCTCGACGGAGAGCTTGGCGACGCGGGCGAGCACGAACAGCACCATGCCGAGCGGCGGATGCAGCAGGCCGATCATCAGGTTCAGCGTCATGATCAGGCCGAAATGAATGGGGTCGATGCCGAGCTTGAGCACGATCGGGAGCAGGATCGGCACCAAAATGGTGATTGCCGCCGTGGTGTCGATGAAGCAGCCGACAAACAGGATCAGCACGTTGGCGAGCGCCAGGAACACCCATTTGTTCTGGGTGATGCTGAGCATCCAGTCCGAGAGCATCTGCGCCGCCTGCGACACCGTCAGCAGCCAGGCGAAGATCGACGCCGCCGTGACGATGAACAGCACCGAGGCCGTGGTCTCGATGGTATCGAAGGTCGCCTTGGCGACGGTCTGGAACGTCATGGTGCGGTAGCGGACGAGGCCGAGGAACAGCGACCAGATCACCGCGGCGACGGCGGCTTCCGTCGGCGTGAACCAGCCCAGCGTCATGCCGCCGATCAGGATCACCGGCGCCATCAACGCCATCACCGCCGAGAAGTCGAAATACCAGTCGATCAGGAGCAGCGTGCCGAGGCCGATGACGACGGCCATGTTGACCGAGAGGCCGGCGAGGACCATCAGCCAGATCGCCATCGGGAACGACAGCACGATCAATATCTCGAGCCCGGCCGAGCCGAGCTGCGGCCAAGAGAACGGCGTGTCGCTGCCCCATTTGTTCTTGTGCGCGAAATAGGTGACCGTCACCATCATGAACAGCGTCAGCACGACGCCGGGAATGACGCCGCCCAGGAACAGCGCGCCGATCGAGACGTTCGCCATCATGCCGTAGATCACGAACGGCAGCGACGGCGGAATGATCGGTCCGAGCGTTGCGGAGGCCGCGGTGACGCCGACCGAGAACTCGGTGGAGTAACCGTGGTCCTTCATCGCCTTGATCTCGATGGTGCCGAGGCCGGCGGCATCCGCAATCGCGGTGCCCGACATGCCGGAGAAGATCACCGAGCCGATGATGTTGACGTGGCCGAGGCCGCCGCGCATCCACCCCACCAGCGCGACGGCGAATTTGTAAATGCGCCCGGTGACGCCGGCGATGTTCATGAGATTGCCGGCCAGGATGAAGAACGGCACGGCGAGCAGCGGGAAGCTCTCGACGCCGGCGATCATGCGCTGCGCCAGCGTGACGTCGGGCGTCACGCCGCTGACCAGGATATAGAGCAGCGACGACACCGCCATGGCGATCGCCACGGGAACGCCGAGCAGCATGAGAACGAGAAAGCCTCCGAGCAACAGCAGCATGGTTTTATCCTTCCGATCCGTCGTAGGCACCGGGACGTTCGAGGACCGAGTAACCCTGCCGCCAGTTCTGGATTGCCACCTGCACGGAGCGTGCGAACATCAGCACGAACCCGAGCAGCACGGCGTAATAGACATAGTCCTTGGGAAGATTGATGGTGGTCATCTGCTCGTCGCCGATGATCCTGATGTAGACCCAGACCAGCTTGATGGCGTAGCCGAAGAAGGCGATCCGGATCAGGTCGATCGCGGTCGACAGCACGCGCCCTACGGCATGCGGCAGGTAGCGATAGACGAGGTCGACCTGGATATGCCGCGACAGCCGTACGCACATCGACGAGCCGATGAAGACCACCCCGATCAGGCAATAGGTCGCGATCTCTTCGGTCCAGGCGTAGCTGTCGTTGAGCACGTAACGGGTGAAGAACTGCAGGAAGACGGCGAGCGCCATCACCCAGAAAATCGCCAGCGCCACCCAGTCCTCGAAGGCGTAGACGCCGAGATCGACCTTCGGCGTCGCCTCCTCCTCGAAGGTGTGCGCGATCTCGTCGGCGGTGATCTGCCGGTGGATTTCGGCGGTGGACATGGGGGCTCCTCAAACTCGCTACGTCGTTCCGGGATGGTGCGTTAGCACCAGACCCGGAACCTCGAGATCCCGGGCTCGGTCTGCGGACCGCCCCGGGATGACGGCTACGTCGTCACTTCACCGCCTGGATCTTCTCCCAATCCGCCTTGCGGTAGCCGAAGGTCTCGAACGCGACGTTCTTCAGCACGGTGTCGCGGAACTCGTTCTTGTCGACCTCGGTCACGGTCAGCCCCTTGTCCTTGAAGAAGGCGACCAGCTTGGCCTCGTTCTGCTTGATCTCGCCCGTTGCCTTGGCAGCGGCCTCCTGCGCCACGTCGGTGAAGATCTTCTTGTCCTCGTCGCTGAGCTTCTTCCACAGCGCGCCGGCGATCACGGTGTTGAGGTGATCGACGATGTGGCCGGTCAGCACGATGTGCTTCTGCACCTCGTAGAACTTCTTGGCCTCGATCGTCGTCAGCGGATTTTCCTGCGCCTCGACGGTGCCGTTCTGGAGCGCGAGATAGACCTCGGCGAACGCGATCGGCGCGGTGTTGGCGCCGCAGGCCCGCGGCATCGCCAGATAGGCCGGAACGTCGGGCACGCGGATCTTCAGGCCCTTCATGTCCGCGCAGGTCTTGATCGGCTTGTTGGACGAGGTCTGGCGCACGCCGTAATAGGTCACCGCGACGATGTGGTGGCCGCTCTTGTCCTCATAGCCCTTGGCGAGCTCCTTGAAGATGTCGCTCTTGGTGTAGGCGAGCAGATGATCGGCATCGCGGAAGGTGTAGGGATAATAGGTCACGCCGATCGGCGCGAAGCTCTTGGCCGCGAAGCTCGATCCGGAGATGATGATGTCGACCGAACCGAGCGAGAGGCCCTGGTTGATGTCGGTCTCCTTGCCGAGCTGCGAGGCCGGATAGACCTCGATCTGGTAGCGCCCGTTGGTGCGCTTATTGATCTCCTGCGCGGCCCAGACCGACGCCGTGTGGAACGGCTCCGAGGGCTCGTAAACATGGGCCCATTTGAGCTTGGTCTGCGCCATGCTGGCGCTGGTCGCCGCCAACAGCGTGGCGGCGGAAATCGCTGCTGCAATCGTCATCTTCTTTAACATCGACTTTTCCTCCATCGTTCAAGTCTGCTTCTTGTTCGCCCGCCCCGGCATGGATGCGGGCCGCCCAATCTCATCGCCGCCGCGAGCTGCCGCTCTTGGCCCGTTCTTTGGCCCGCTTCTTCGGTGATCGCTTTGGTGTCGTCGGCTTCGCCAGGGGTCGCGCGGTCCGGCTTCGCCCCGAGGCCGCTGCTGCGGCGTTCTCGGCGCCAAAGTTCTGTGCAAAGCGCTCCTGGGATCGCGCCAGATGAACGCGCATGGCTTCGCGCGCCGCCTCGGGATCACGCGCCGCGATCGCGTCGCGAACGGCGCGATGCTCGTCGAGTGCCGTGCGCCACGTGCCCGGGTTCTCGAAATAATGCGCGAGCTGCGCGAAATAGGGATTGAGCCGCTGGTCGAACAGCTCGCCGACCACGCGCACCAGCACGGCGTTGCCGAGGCTTCCGGCGATGGCGACGTGGAACGCACGGTCGTGCACCATCGAGGCTTCGCCGGGATGCTCGACATTCTCCATCGCGACCAGGGAGGCGTCGATGCGGGCGACGTCACCCTTCGTCGCCACGCGCGCGGCCTGTTCGGAGATGGCGCTCTCCAGGAATTCGCGGGCGCGCAACAGCTCGAACGGGCCTTCGATGACGGCAGCTTGTGTGGGCGCGGCCACGGCGGCGGGCTCGATCACATAGATGCCGGATCCGACGCGGATGCGCAGGCGCCCTTCGACCTCGAGCGCAATCAAGGCTTCGCGCACCGTGGGCCTCGACACCTTGAGCTGTTCCGCGAGGTCGCGCTCGGTCGGCAAGCGGCTGCCGACCGCGTACTCGCCGCTGTCGATCAGGCTTCGCAATTGATCGGCGACCTGGCGATAGAGCCGTCTCGCCTCCACAGCTTCCAGCGGCACGCTGGTCCTCCCGAAAAGGTCTCGCGCGGCGCCTCCGGCGCCCGCGACCCGCCAATTTTGGAAAATTGGTCTTACCAATTGACCGGAGCATTGACCTGATACGGACGCCATGTCAAGCAGCGGCAAAGCAAGGGGAGACGTCCATGCGCCAGAGCTCGATGCGCCTTGGTCGCGCCAATCTCGACCGCCTGGCACCTGCCATCCGGCGGCCGGCCTATGACCGATCGCGCGTCACGCCCGGCATCGTGCATCTCGGGCTCGGGGCGTTTCATCGTGCCCATCAGGCCGTCGTCATCGACGATTGCCTTGCTAGGGGCAGCATGTCCTGGGGCATCATCGGCGCGAGCCTGCGCAGCCCGGATACGCGCGACGCCCTCGCCCCGCAGGACCATCTCTACACCGTCGCTGTCCGCGCCGCCGAAGGTACCGAGCACCGCGTGATCGGCGCCCTGCTCGACAGCGTCGTCGCGCGCGAGACGCCGGCAACCCTGGTCGAGCGGATGGCCGATCCCGCCATCCGCATCGTCTCGCTCACGGTGACCGAGAAGGGCTATTGCCATACGCCGCAGACCGGCGATCTCGACGAGCGGCATCCTGATGTCGTGCACGACCTCAATAATTTCGACGCGCCGCGCTCGGCGCCGGGCTTCATCGTCGCCGCGCTGGCACGCCGGCGGGCGCAGGGTCTTTCGCCCTTCACCGTGCTGTGCTGCGACAACCTCGCCGCCAACGGCCACACCGTGCAGCGGATCGTCACGCAGTTCGCCGCGCTGCGTTCTAGGGAACTCGGCAAGTGGATCGCCGACACGGTTGCGTTCCCCTCGACTATGGTCGACCGCATCGTGCCGGAGACGACGGATGCCGACCGCGATGCGGTCGCATCCGCGCTGGGCATGCGCGACGCCTGGCCTGTCATGACCGAGCCGTTCACGCAATGGGTGGTCGAGGACCGCTTCACCGCGGGCCGGCCGGACCTTGCCGCAGCGGGTGTCGAGCTCGTCGGCGACGTCAAGCCGTTCGAGCTGATGAAGCTGCGGCTGCTCAACGCCAGCCATTCCGCGCTGGCCTATCTCGGCTATCTCTCCGGCTACGAGACCATCGCCGACACGATGCAGGATCCGCATTTTGCGCGCCTCGCCGCGCAGGTGATGGAAGAGGCCGCGGTGACGCTGACCATGCCATCAGGCACGGATCTCGCCGCCTATCGCGCCTCGCTGCTCAAGCGCTTCGCCAATCCGGCGCTGCACCATCGCACTTGGCAGATTGCCATGGACGGCTCGCAAAAGCTGCCGCAGCGGCTGCTCGGCGCGATGCAGGATCGCCTTGCCAGAGGCCTGCCCATCGCAACGCATGCGCTGGCGGTGGCCGGCTGGATCCGCTACGTCAGCGGCGTCGACGAGCAGGGACGGCCGATCGACGTGCGCGATCCATTCGCCGCCGAGTTCGCCGCGCTGGCGCGCGAGGCAGGACCCGTTGCCGAGCGCCTCGCGCCGGCACTGCTCGGGGTGGCGAAGGTGTTCGGGCCGCTCGGCGCCGAGCCGCGCCTGCGCGAGGCTGTCACCGCGGCGCTCGGCCGCCTCTATGCCGACGGCGCGCGGCGGGCCGTGGCAACGCACGTTTCAGCGTGACCACGACGCGGGCAGCATCCTGAATGCTGCACTGCGGCCAAAGTCGACGGAAAGTCGCGCTTGATTTTTGCCTGTCCTTGCCCCACCCGAGAGCGATGGGAAACGACACCAAGGTCATTGCCGCCAACGCGGCCTTTTACGCGGCATTCTCGACCGGCGACTTCGCCGGCATGGAACGGATGTGGGCGGATGACGACGGCATCTCCTGCATCCATCCCGGCTGGCCGGCCATCATCGGCCGCGCCACCGTGATCGGAAGCTGGCGCGACATCCTGCAAAACCCGCAGCGGCCGCAGATCGTCTGCGCCGAGCCGCAGGCCATCGTCGACGGCGACAGCGCCCGCGTGCTCTGCATCGAGATCGTCGACGGCACCGCGCTGGCTGCGGCGAACCATTTTCGCCGCGTCGGCGACGACTGGCGCCTGGTGCATCATCAGTCCAGTCCGATCGCACAGATTGTCGAGCAGGCCGAGGACGATAGAGCAAGTCACCGCGTCCACTGAGCACGGCGATCACGGCGCCGTGATCTACTGTGCATGGGGTTGTTTTTCAGCTTTTGTTTGGCGGGCCGAAAGTTCCGACAGATCGTCGAGCACGACATGCGCGCCGGTGAAGTCGTCGTCCCCGAAGAACGTGCTGCGGGTGATCAGAACCGGGACGCCGGCGCGCGAGGCCGCGATCAGACCGTTGGCGGAATCCTCAATCGCAACGCAATCGGATGCCTCGAGCTTCAGCCGCGCCAGAATCTCGAGATAGACGTCGGGCGCCGGCTTCTTGTGCCTGACGTCGTCGCCGGCGACGATCGCATCGAAATCCGCGGCCCAGCGTTTGCCCAGCGCCTGCGACAGCAGCGCATCGATATTGCCGTGCGATGTGGTGGTCGCAATCGCAAGCCGCTGGCCGCGCTCCTTCGCGGCCCTGAGCAAATCCGTCACGCCTGGCCGCAAGGGACAGCGGCCGGCCTCGACAAATTCGGCATAATGCGCGGTCTTGATGCGGTGAAGTTCTGCGATGTCCCCGTCCGACAAGGGCGGAGCGGTCACTAGCCTCTCGTGGTAGGCGCGCATGCGCTCCTTGCCGCCCGTCACCCGCAACAGGTCCTTGTAGACGGCGCGGTCCCACTGCCAGTCGAGACCGAGGCGGGCGAAGGCGAGATTGAAGGCCTGCCGATGCAGCTCCTCGGTTTCGGCCAGGGTGCCGTCGACGTCGAAGATCAGCGCGGCCGCGCGCCGGATCAGATCGGCGGCGTCCGCTGGCGACTGAACCAACGCTTCGGCCTGCATGATCGATGCCTCCCTTCCGGCGCTGCGTAAAGCGATCATCGGCCGAGCCGGAGGGCGAGACAAATCGCAATATCTTTTGCCGGACCCAAAAATCTCTTATGAGCGAACGGTGCGCGACGGCGCGAACGGGAACTTTCGATCTGCACAGGAGACGCATGCGGCTCTTCATCCTCGGCCTCGGCTACAGCGCGCGGCATTTCGTTCGCAAGCACGGCGGCAGCTTCTCGCATGTCGCCGGCACCGTGCGCGATCCCGCGCAGCGGAATGACCTCGCCGGGATCGAGGTGCATCCGTTTTCCGGCAGCCTTCCGTCGCCCGAGACGGTTGAACGGGTTCGCGACGCCGACGTCCTCCTGGTGTCGATCCCGCCCGGCAGCACCGGCGATCCCGCGATCGCGGCGTTTGGCGGCGTGCTGCAGGGAAGCCGCCGCAAGGTCGTCTATCTCTCCACCATCGGGGTGTACGGTGATCACGGCGGAGCGTGGGTCGACGAGAGCACGCCGCCGCAGGCCATCCTCGACCGCACGCGGATGCGGATCGCGGCGGAGCAAGCCTGGACGGATGCGGCGGGCGGCGATGCCGCGATCCTGCGGCTTGCGGGCATCTACGGTCCCGGCCGCAACGCGCTGGCGACACTGCGCGCGGGAACGGCGAGGCGCATCATCAAGCCGGGACAGGTGTTCAACCGCATCCACGTCGATGACATCGCGAGCGCGATCATCGCCGCTATTCATCACCAGGGCGGCGGCGTTTGGAACGTCTGCGACGACGAGCCGGCGCCGCCGCAGGACGTGATCGGCTATGCCGCGCAGCTGATGGGCGTGGCGCCGCCGCCGGAAGAAGCGTTCGCCACCGCCGAAATGTCGGCGATGGCGCGCAGCTTCTATGCCAGCAGCGCCCGCGTCTCCAACGAGAAACTGAAGCGCGAGCTCGGCGTCACGCTGGCCTGCCCCACCTATCGGCACGGCCTCGACGCTCTCTGGCGCGCAGGCGAAGGACGTTAGGGTTCCTGCGCTTCGATGCGTCCCAGACATGCCGCGCCCGCGCTTGACTTCCTGCCGGCGCGGTCGTGATCTAACCTTCGAGCGAGCCACCGCACAACGAGCTCGCCTCTTGGGAGAATGCAATGAACAAGACGATCGCCATGATCGCGGCAACGATTGCTGTCGTCACGCTCGGCGCCGCGCGCGCTGCGCCGCTGCCCGAAGCCAATCCCGACGATGTCGGATTTTCGAAGCAAGGCCTTGCACGCCTCGATAATTTCTTCGCGCGCGAGATCGCGGCCAAGCGCGTTCCCGGCGCAGTGGTCGCCATCGCGCGCGACGGCAAGCTCGTCCACTACAAGGCCTATGGCCTGCTCGATCCGGCCAAGGGCACGCCGATGCCGCTCGATGCGATCTTCGCGCTGGCCTCGATGACCAAGCCGATGGCCGCGGTCGCCGGCCTGACGCTGATGGAACAGGGTCGGCTGCCGCTCCAGGCCAAGCTGTCCGAATACTATCCGGGCTTCGCCGACATGAAGGTCGGCGTGCCTCAGGCGGACGGATCACTCAAGCTCGAACCGCAGGCCTCGCCGATCTTCATCCACGATCTCTACCGGCATACGTCGGGGTTGATGTATGGCGGCCGCCCGGACTCATCGAGCCCCGTGGCGCGGCAATATCCTGATGGCATTGCGCCGGCGATCGACGGCGACACCCAGGCTTTTATCGATCGCATCACCAAGCTGCCGCTGGCGCAGCAGCCCTCGACCGCGTTCGAATACGGCTTTTCGATCGACGTGCTCGGCGCTGTCGTCGAGAAGGTGAGCGAGCAGAAGCTTGGCGACTATCTCGCTGCCAATGTCTGGCATCCGCTCGGCATGAAGGATGCGACCTTTCATCCGACCGAGGCGCAGCGCCCGCGCCTCGCCCGCCCCTTCCCGAACGATCCGCTGACGGGCAAGCCGCAGGCCATCAAGCTCCTGGACACCACAACCAAGTTCGATTGCGGCGGCGCCTGCTCGTTCGCGACGGTCGGCGACTACATCCGCTTCGGACAGATGTTGCTCAACGGCGGCGAGCTCGACGGGCAGCGCATTCTCGGTCCGAAGACCGTCCGTCACATGACGGCGAACCATCTCGGCCCCGAGATCAAGAACAACGTCGCCAATGTCGAGCCGCATCGCGGCGGCTTCGGCTTCGGCCTTTCGGTGGCGGTCCGGACCAGCGAAGGATTGTCGTCGGTCCCCGGCAATCCGGGCGAGTTCACCTGGAACGGAGCCTACGGGACGCAGTTCTTCTGCGATCCCAAGGACCGTCTCGTCGTCGTGGTGGGAACGGCGGCACCGGGTGAGCTCAGGAAGTATTATCGCGAGCAGGTCCAGGACATCGTCTACGGCGCGATGACGAAGTGAGACCGTCACATGAAAGAGAAAGGGCGGCCACTTGGGCCGCCCTCTTGATTGACCGTCAGCTCAACACGCCGTATTTCCTGAACCAGGCCTCTGCCTGCTTCCAGGCATCTTCCGCGGCGTCCTTGCGGTAGCTGCCGCGATAGTCGGCATGGAAGCCGTGCGGCGCTTCGGGGTAGATCTTGAAGTCGGCCGTCTTCTTGCTCTGCTCGAGCGCGGCCTTCATCTGCTCGACCTGCGCGGCGGGAATGCCGGTATCGGCGCCACCATAGAGGCCGAGCACCGGCGCCTTCATCTCGGGCGCGAGCTGCAGCGGGCTCTTCGGCCATAACGGGTTGGCTGGATCGACCAAGGTCCCGTAGAAGGCAACGCCCGCCTTGAGCGCACCGCTGTGGGCGGCATACTCCCAGACCGTGCGGCCACCCCGGCAGAAGCCGATGATGCCGAGCTTCGTCGTGTCGCCGCCTTTCGATCCTGCCCAGGCGACCGTCGCGTCCAGATCCGACAACAGCTCTGCGTCCGGCTTCGCATTCACCACCGGCAGCAGCTCCTTGATATCCGTGACCTTGGTCAGGTCGATGCCCTTGCGGAAATAATAGTCGGGCGCCACTGCGAACGCGCCGAGCTTGGCAAGGCGGCGCGTCACGTCCCGGATGTATTCGTGCAGCCCAAAGATTTCCATCGCCACGATGACCACCGGCGCCTTGGCGTTGCCGGCCGGGCGGGCGAAATAGGCGGGCATTTCCTCAGAGCCGACCTTGATCTTGGCATCGCCGGCCTGGAGGCCGCTGGTATCCGTCGTGATGATGTCGGCCCGGACCGGACCGGCCGCGAGCGTGTAGCCAGCGGCGACGGCAGCGGTGGCGCTCATGAATCCGCGGCGCGAGAGCGGGGCAACTTTCGTCAGTCCAACGACGTCGGATGTCATGGTGGTTTCAAAGCTCATCGATCTTCCCATTCCTGATTCCCATGCTGATGCCCCTCGGGCGCCGCATTCGCCAGTAATTGCCGGATAAACGCAAGTCACCAGCCTGCGAGCACGCGGCTCACCACTTCATCCCTTCGTTAGCGAGCGCCGGTGTCCGCTGCCCGCCGGAGCGTGGGCCGTGTACCGGACTTAACCGCCTGGCTGCACTGCACCGCAACATCCATTAACCGAAAGGAATGGTTCTTTGCCTGCCGGCCAGGCCGCTTGGCGCTGCGCAGAATGCGCCTGAGCGCAGACCCGACAGGCTCTGCCGCAACAAATAGCAATCGCAGCGACGATGGTGACACATCATGTTGCTTACGCATCGCTCATCATCACCAAATCACGTGCGAACCGCCGTCATTTGATTGAAATTTTCGGAGGATCTTGGCCGCGCGATTTACCCGGTCTTTCTTTGTGACACCCTAGTTCCACGGCCGGAAGTTCCATCTTCGGAAACGTAGAGGCTTCTTCCCGCGACGCGCGATGCTCGCCCGCAACGGACGGCGGAGCGCGAGCGGGTCTCATTCTCGTCCGCCCCGATTGCGCTACCCGAGGCCCAATTGAATAAACGTTTATGCGACCTGGAACTGAAATGAATTTGGCTCGTGAATCGATTGAACTGTTGGAGCAGGCCGCACGCATCCTGTGGTTCGAAGGCACCAAGCACGGTTTGCGCGACCGCGAATGGATGGCGCTGCGCTTCCTCTCCCGCGCCAACCGATTTTCCCGAACCCCCTCGGCGCTGGCGAGCTACGTCGGCACCACGCGCGGCACCGCCTCGTTCATCATCGGCGAGCTCGAGCGGCTCGGTTATCTCGAGCGGAAGCGCTCGGCCACGGACAAGCGTTCGGTGACGTTGAGCGTGACCCAGCAGGGCAAGAAGTTCCTGGTGCGCGATCCCGTCAACGTCCTCATCGAAGCGATTGGCGTTCTGGACGACGAGGTCAAGATCCGCTTCCGCGACACGTTCCGGCACGTGCTGGACCACTCCGATGCCGCCGAGCAGCGGCACCACACCGACGTCTGCAAGCGGTGCATCTTCCTGCGGGAGGATCGCGCCAATACCGACAGCAAGACGACGGCCGAGTTCAGCTGCCGCCTGTTTCGCGCACCGATCGCCGAAGCGGAGGTCGATCTGCTGTGCACCAGCTTCGAGCATCACCGCCAATAAAAGGCGGCTCGTTCAGGGCGTTGCCTTGCGCGACGAATAGATGACGCCGCCGCTTGATTCCACCACCAGGCGCCCGTTCTCGTTCCTGATCTCTTCGATGCGGCCAAGACCGGGCACCTGTTGTCCCAGCACGGCTTCGATGACACCGTTCGGGCCCTGCAGGATCGCAATTCCCTCATAGGCCTGACGGACCGACCAGCCCTTGATCGCCTTGCGCGGCGCCAATGCACGCTCGGGTGCAGGCACCGATCCCGTGAATTCGGGCGCGGCGACCGCGGCCATCATCGGCCCTTGCGCTGACACCGGCTGCGTCTGCACCGTCGCCGGCGCGGGAGCTTGGGCTTGGGCTTGCACCTGAGCGAGCTTGTCGAGCTTCACCGTAGAGGACGAGCTCACCCGCTCGATCCGGTCGAGATTCTCGGCAAACCGGCCGAAGCGATCGTTCGTGACCTTGCTGGATTGATCGACCGCGGTCCGCAAGCCATCGAGGTTTTCAGACACGCCCGACACTTGCTTGCGCAGTTGCGCGACGGTCTCGCGCAGAATCCTGATCTCCGCATTGGCCGCAACGTTGTTTGGCGCGGGCTGGGTGGTGAGATAGGCGATCACGCCCGTGCAGGCGCAGACCACCAGCATGGCAGCGACCGCCAGAGTTGCGAGCGGCGCGACCCAGGTCGGACGGGGTGGCGGCGGCTTCGCCACGATCACGGCCGGCTTGATCACGACCGGCGCCGGCTTCGGGATCGCCATCTTGTCGAGGCGGGCCTTGGCACGAATCCGCTTCAAGCCGTCGAGTGCCTCCTTTGCGAGAGCCTCGTCGCTCGCCGTCGCCGATACGCGCTTTGCACTCGCGGCAGGCTTGGTCGTCCGCGCCGCGTTGTCCATTGAATCGCTCGCCTCCGGCGCTGGCTTCGCCGCCGCGGAAGCGTCCGCGGTCGCGTTGGGACGAGCTTGTCCATCGGACAACATATGAAAATGCTCCGTTCGGTTCGGTCTGTCGAGCGACGACGTTATCTGTCGAAGCTTGCCTGAAACGTGCGGGTCGAAAGCCGTTCATCGCGCGTGATGCGACGTCGCATGAGTCGATTGCGCCATACACGTGGCGATAGTGCGACTCGAAAGACACACACTCGCCAAGATTTCATCAAGCTGGAGGCGCGGCGCAGACGTGAGTCGAACTTCCGCATGCGGAAAAGCGAGTTCCAGAGTCAATCCGGGGTTGAAAACCCATCAATGTGCGTGCCTCGGAGCACCACCCGAAATAGCTGTAATTGTACGGGGATGCGGAACTATACAACCATCACAATGCAAAACTAGTTCAGTATCAAAATCAACTGATACGTTTCGATGCATCAAGAAACAACCAGAAACAAATCAACAGCATCAAGTGCGTGTAGCAATCGCTTTCTTTCGCACGCTTGATCGGGAATCGGCAATCGCTACGGTTCTACTCAAGTGATTCTCGCCAGTTGGCGAGGAGATCGACATGGTTCAGCAGTGTTCGGACGCGATGAGCAACTTGGCGCAACTGTTCTAGGTCGTTTCTCAATCTGCTCCGCGAGGTGATCAGTAAGACACCCGCCGAGCCTCACGCAGTAAGCGTTTCAGTATCGAGTTGAAGTAACAGGCCTGCGAGACGCAGGCACTGAACGCGTAGGGCTGCCCGCGAATATCGAAACCACAACAACGGTTCGCGGGATGGAATGTCGTCAAACAGCATCGTTGCCGAGCCGGCGCATCACAACAACCAACCGGCCGCAACAAGTGCGAAACAGGGGCGAAAGACTGATGTATATTATCGTTGATGATCGTGAGAGCGTCGCGAACAGCTATGTCGGAGGGCTCGTTCGCGAAGGCGTATCGTCGATCGGCTTCTCCTCCGGAGAATTCTGGGACTGGCTGCAATCTGCGAGCGAGTCCGATCTGGCGGCGGTGGACGCTTTTCTCCTCGGCGATTGCGATGCCCGCGGAAGCCTGCCGCGGGCGATGCGCAAGCGCTCCTCGGCTCCCATCATTGCCATGAGCGGCCAGAAGATGCTCAAGAACACGCTGGAGCTGTTCGAATCGGGCGTGGACGACGTCGTGCACGTGCCGATCCACCTGCGCGAGATCCTGGCACGAACGGCCGCGATCGCGCGCCGCCGGGTGGGCGAGCTGCCGAGGCCCTGCGAGAGCAGGATCCAGGTCTTCTTCAACGGCCGTGATCCCGAAATCGCGGGCCACGCCCTCACCCTGCCCCGCCGCGAACTGCGCATTCTCGAATATATGGTGGCCAACCACGGCAAGTGGATCACCAAGACGCAGATCTTCAATGCGGTCTACGGCATCTTCGAGTCCACCTTCGACGAGAGCGTGATCGAGAGCCACGTCAGCAAGCTGCGCAAGAAGCTCCGCGACCGCCTCGGCTTCGACGCGATCGTGGCAAGGCGTTACGTCGGCTACCGCCTCAACATCCCGGCGGGCGAAACTCTCGACGAGCCGGTGCAGGAGCTCGAGGACGTCGGCATCCTACTGAACAGGACGCAGGCCGCCCCCGCGGCATACCCGGCCGGCAACTGACACGGCAGGACAGCGCCACGAACCGGCAACGGCCTCTGCGAAGCAGCTTCGCGGAGGCCGTTACACTTTTGGCGGCGAGCTGAGCGCACGCCTCGTCCTTCGAGACGGCGCTGACGCGCCTCCTCAGGATGAGGCTAATCGGCCGCGGTGCGCGCTGAGACTGGCGCCGCGCATTCCGTCCTCATCCTGAGGAGCCGCGTAGCGGCCTCTCGAAGGATGGCCGCAGAAAAGAGCTACGGCTTCTGCTGGAATTCTTCCTTGGAGACGTAGTTGAAGTCCTCGACCAGGACGTCCTGGACAATGTCACCCTGCATCCGTTCGTTGACGCGCTGCTTGATGGCCGTCGTCAGGATGGCGAGGTCGTAACGGGCGAGCTTCCTGAAGTCGAGACGATCGTCGGCATAGATCCTGCGGAAGGCCTCGTCGACGACGAACGGCTCCGGCGGGACGTTCAGCTGGTGCATGGTCCGCGCCTCCATGGTGTAGACGAAGCGCGCGACGATGTAGCCCTGGACATTGCCGTTCTCGACCATCGGCACGCTCAGCGCCCGCGTCTTGTGATATTGCAACCCTTCGAGATATTCGTCCTTCGCCGGCAGCAGGCTGCCCTTCTCCTTCCAATAGGCGACGGCATAGCTCGTGCCCGCCGTGAGGATGCATACCCAGAGCCCGGCCAGCACCAGCCTGATCATTTTCCGTCCTGCGCCGTGCGACCGGTATAGGTGCCGTCGGACTCGGCGTCCTTGACCGCCTTGACGATGATGCTCGCGACTTCGCGGACCGCGTCGTAGTGCATCTCCAGAATGGACCGATTCCGCTCGAGCTTCTCGCGCAGCCGCTGAATCTCCTCGGTGATCTCGACCTCGCCGCCGAGGTGCATCCGCGCCCGCATCAGGCGGACGAACTCGAGCATGCTCCGGCTCTTCCGCGCGCTGAAATCGTCGAAATCGATCTTTTGGCCGGTCGCGAGCGCTGTCGTCTCCTCCTCGACGATACCTGCGAGCCGGCGGATTGCGGCCAGCAGGCCACGCATCTCGTCCGATCTCACCCTGTCCGCGGCGTCGACCCTTGCCTCGTCACCCCCGATCGGCAGCAGCACGGGCAGCAGCGCATCGCTCGCTGCGGCTTCCGTCGTCACCATCTCGGTGTCCGCGACCGCCTGGTCCATCGCCACGGCCACCGCGCCTTCTTGTGCCTGCATTGGAAATTCACCTCTCAACTTCTGTCACCCGTTCGCGGATCATGATTTGGCCTTCGCTGCGTCCGGTCCAGCCGGATGCGCGGCGGCGAGCTGCCGGGCGATGCCGACACCGTTGCCCTTTGCCAGCTGACTGCCGAGCTGCTCTGCAAGCATCGACTTCCAGACGCCGCCAGCCGTGCCCTTGCCAAAGACCTCCTCCGACTCCTTCGGCAACATCGTCTCGACGAAGGTCTGGAGGATGAAGGCCTCGAACTTCCGGTAAATCTCGCCGGATGCCGGCGCCTTGATCACCTGCACCGGCGCGCCATTCACGGCACCCGACTGCGCTTCCGCGTCTTTCGCCGCGGCTTGATCGGCGGTCGCCGCTTTGGCCTTGCCGACTTCCGCCTCCATCGTGGCGGCGAAATCGGCGTCCGACGATTTCAGCGCGTCGAGCTTCGCGGTCGCGGCGCGCTGCGTCGCGGGGTCCGCGGCTTCGAGGACGTCGAGGACGAGGTCGGGCGTCGCTGTCACGATCATGTCTTGTTCCGGTTGGCTGGCTGTGGCGTCCAGGCGTGCACGGTAAGGCTCGTTCCCGTCATGTCCTCGAGCGAGCGCTTCTCGGCATCGCGGAGCTTGTCTGCGAGTGCGGCCTTGGCGACCTCCTCCAGCTGTTTCACGCGGCGGGTCTCCCGGCGAACCTGGTCGAGCTGCTGCGCGGCCTGCGCCTGCACCGCACGGGCGCCGACGCTCGCCCTGTTGAGACGCCGCGCGATCGATTCGTTCGACGATCCCGCCGGCGGCTTTCCATCGTTCAAGGCTCCGACCAGCCATTCCTGCTCGTCCTGCAGGCTGCGCTCCTGCTGCCGCAATTGCGCGAGCTGCCATTCGGAGAGCCGGAGCTGCAGCTTCACCAGCGAGACCATCCGGCCGAGCTTGTCCGCGCGCGATGTCATGACCCGGTCACTCCGCCAGCCACGACGACACGCCCAGCATGAACTGCGTCAGCAGCTCGTCGCTGGTGAGGTAGAGCAGCAGGAAGCCGCCGAACAGCACGAAGGGCACCGAGATGAAATAGACCGGAATGGCCGGCGTCAGCTTGTTGATCAGGCCGACCGCCAGGTTGACGATGACCGAATAGACGATGAAAGGGCTCGAGATCCGCAGCGTCAGCACGAACGCTTCCGAAAGGCGGCCGACGAGCAGCTCGAGCGCGACGCTGCCGCCCAGCCTGCTGCCGGGCTTCCAGACGTCGTAGGAGTTCATCAGCCCGCGCAGCACCTGCCAGTGCTGGTCGGTCATGAAGAACAGCGTGGTGACGGCCGCCATGATCAGCGGCACCAGGGCCGGCGCCGGATCGGTGTCGGCGATCGGTGTGCCCGGGATGTTGCTCAGCCCGATCGCGCTCGCCATCATGGTCGCCATGGTCTGGAGGGCGAGGAAGAACACGCGCCCGCCGAGCCCGATGACGCTGCCGACCACGAGCTCGGAGCAGATCAGGAGCGCGAGCGTCAGGGGAGCCGCGTTGTCCGTGAGCGGCTTCAGGACGGCAATCAGGATCGGCGTCAGTGCAAACGTCGTGACCAGTGCGACGAACAGGCGCACCTGGGGCGGAACGTTGACGCTGGAATAGCCGGGCACCAGCATCAGGCAGGCGCCGATGCGGCAAAACACGATGAACGTCACCAGCACGCTGTCGGCGAGCCCTGAGATCACGATATGGCTCCGAGCGCCCTGATCTCGGCGCTGCGCGCGACTTCGACATGCGACAGGATCGGCAAAGTCGGGAACACCCGCTCCAGGATCATCCGGACATAGGGGCGCGCTTCCGGCGTCACTGCCAGCACCACGCTGGTGCCGCTCTCGGTGAATTTCCGGATCGCGGCGCTGGCTTCGGTCGCGAACTGCTCGATCAGGCGCGGGTCTGCGTCGAACTCGACGACGTCCCCCTTGGCATCGCGCTTCAGGCTCTGGTGGAAAGCGAGGTCCCAGCGGTTACCGAGACGAACCACGTTGAGCACGCCATTGTCGGAGAGATCGCCGCAGATCTGCTGGGCGAGCCGGGTCCGAACGTGCTCCGCCACCTGCTCGGAGCGCCGCACATGGGGCGCGATCTCGGCGATCGCCTCGAGGATCAGGTGAAGATTGCGAATGGAGACTCGCTCGGCAAGCAGGATCTTCAGGATCGCCAGCAGGCCCGAATAGGAGATCTGCGACGGGCAGAGATCCTCGACCAGGCGCTTGTATTCGGGATCGAGCCGGTCGAGCAGGGCACGCATGTCCTTGTAGGACAGCAGCTGGGCAAGGTTCGCCCTGATCACTTCGCTCAAATGCGTGAGCAGCACCGACAGATTGTCGACCGGCTTGCAGCCCTGCCGCTTGACTTCGTCGGTGAAGGCTTCCGTCACCCACAGCGCCTTCATGCCGAACGCAGGCTCGATCACCTCGTCGCCCGGCACGTCGGGCTTGCCGTCCTTATCGACCAGCACCAGCACCTCGCCGAGCCTGAGCTCGCCATGGGCAACGCGCGTGTCGTGAATCCTTATCTGGTAGCTCTTAGGATCGATCGACAGATTGTCCGTGAGCTTGATCTCGGGAATGACGAAGCCGTACTGCTTGGCGAATTTCTTGCGGATCTTGGCCACGCGGTGGGCAAGCTCGGTGCGCGAGCCCAACAGATGGATTGAAAGGTGGCCGCCGAGCGCCAGCTCGATCTCGGCGGTCTTGAGCTGCTCCTTGACGGACTCCTTGGCCTCAGCCTGCGCGCGCTCGTCGGCCTTGCGGGCCTCCTCCTTCTGCTTCAGCGCAGCCTGCCGCTTCGGCAACGAATAGCCGACGAAGGCCATGACACCCCCAAGCAGCACAAACGGCGCCATCGGCAGTCCCGGCATCAAAGCGAGCACGAACATCATCAGCGCGGCGGCCGACACCGCGCGCGGATAGCCGCCGAGCTGCCGCAGCACCGCCTGCTCCGCCGAGCCCGTGGTGCCGCCCTTGGAGACCAGGAGGCCCGCCGACAGCGACACGATCAGCGCCGGCATCTGCGACACCAGACCATCGCCGACGGAGAGCTTGGTGTAGACGTCGGCCGCGCGGGACAGAGTCAATCCGTGATGGGTGACGCCGATGACGATGCCGCCGAAGATGTTGATCGCGGTGATGATGAGACCGGCAATGGCGTCGCCACGGACGAATTTCGAGGCGCCGTCCATGGCGCCGAAGAACGCGCTCTCCTCTTCGAGCTCGCGGCGCCGTCGCTGCGCTTCCTTGTCGTCGATCAAGCCGGCGGACAGGTCCGCATCGATCGCCATCTGCTTGCCCGGGATGGCGTCCAGGGTGAAACGGGCGCTGACTTCGGCGATACGCGTCGCGCCCTTGGTGATCACGACGAAATTCACCGTCACCAGGATCGCGAAGATGATGAGACCGATCACGAAGTCGCCGCCCATGACGAACTTCGAGAAGCCTGCAACGACATGGCCCGCCGCATGTTCACCCTCCCCGCCCCGTGACAGGATCAGGCGCGTCGTCGCGATGTTCAGCGCCAGGCGCAGGATCGTCGCGATCAGCAGAACGGTCGGGAAAGCAGAGAAGTCGAGCGGGCGCTGAATCCACAGCGCCACCATCAGGATCAGGGCCGAAAGCGCGATCGAGAACGCGAGGCCGAGGTCGATCAGGATCGGAGGAATCGGCAGGAACAGGATCGTGAGCATGGTCACGATGCCGGCGGCGAAAAAGGCATCCGTTCCGAGGCGGCGCTGATTGGGCGGGCTAGCAGCTAACGTATCGGCCATTGGGTCACCGGCAGAGGGGTCCGCCCGCAATCTGCCGCGCAAAGCTTACGCGGGGATGGTGCCGGGCCGTCCGGATCAGAAGCCGCGCTCGATCCTGGAATAGACCATCTCAGTGAAGGTCGACAGATGCGCGCCGATGAAGGAGCCGGAGACGGCAACGACCAGGAGAATGACGATGATCTTCGGAACAAAGGTCAGCGTCACCTCCTGGATCTGGGTCAGCGCCTGGATCAGCGCGATGACGGTGCCGACCAGCATGGCTGCGCCGACCGCAGGCCCGGAGGCGACGATGATGGTCCAGATCGCCGCCTGGACGATATCGAGGGCGTCCCGCTCGTTCATGACTGGCTGATCGTGAGGCCCGGTCCGACCGCGACCTTGGTGCCGTCCTGAAGCGTCGCGATGGAGCCGTCGCTGTTGATGGAGACCGAGACGACCTTGCCGCTGAAGGTCGCGCCGGTCGAGTCGGTGAAGCTGACCGTCTTCCCGATCAGCCCGTTGGCCTGCGACAAGGACTGCGAGGACAGCAGCGCGTCCAGCTTCGCATTCGTCTGCATCGCCTGCTCGACCGTCGAGAGCTGGGCGAACTGGCTCATATACTGCGCGGTGTCCATGGGATTGGTCGGATCCTGGTTCTTCATCTGGGCGATGAGGAGCTGGAGAAACGTGTTGTAGTCCACGCTGTTGCTCGACGTCGTCGAGTTGGTGTCGGTCGAACTGGATCTGCTGGTGCTGTCGGTCGCGCTGGTGACGTTCATCTTGTCTCTCCGCTGTCAGGCAGCTTCGACTGGGGAAACGGCGGCGGCGCCGGCCAGGATGGCCTGCTCCACCGGAAACAACGCGCGAATCCGCTTGAGCGCCTCGAAATAGCGGGTCGCCCCAACCAGTTCGTGGATCGCGCCGAGCCCACCGAGCATCTCGCGGTTCTCGCAAACGGCACACAGGGCCGCGTGATGCTGGGCGTAGAGCGCCGCAGCGTCGCGAACGTCCGTCGGGTTCATCAGCATGAGCTGGACGATGAAATAGAGCTGCCGCAGGGCCGTGGTGGCGTCGGACGCCTGCATGACCTGCCCTTCGAGCAGGAACATCACGTCGTTGACGAGCTCGACGGAGACCTTGCGGTCGACGCGGAGCACCGCGCCGTTGATGTAGACCCGTTCGCCCGCGCGCAAGGAAATCTTCATTAAAGCGCGTCTCGGATCAGGCGGTTGATTTCGATGAGCTGCACCACGTCGCTGGACCGCTGCTCGCGGAGACGATCGGCTTCCTTGACCACCCACAGGCCGATCGAGATGATGTCGGCACGCAGCTTGTCCGGCAGGCCGTTGTCCGGGTGCGCGAGATCCTCGATGAAGATCGTCCACAGCCGCCGCACATAGAGCAGGCTCTCGACCTGATCCTCGGGGCTGAAACGTCCCTTCTGGATCCGCTCGAGCCGGTCGATGCCAAGGCTGAGTGCCTGCCGCTCACGGCTGCGCGCCTCATAGCCACTATCGTCAACGACCGCTTCATAGGCTTCAAACGTCATCAGGACCACTCTTCGCAGAAAACCGAACAACTGGACAAAGGTTACGAGCCTGACAGCGCAGCCTTGGCTCAGAGATAATTGATGAGGCTGATCTTCTGGAGCTGCGAGGTGAGCGCCAGCGCGGTCTGGATCTGTGTCTGCAGCGTATTGACGCGGACCGAGGCTTCGGTCGGGTCGACCGCTTCCATTCCGACGATCTGATTGTTCAGAATGTCCTGCTGCGTCTTGAGCTTGGCGGTTGCGGTGGTGACCCGATGCTGAACCGTGCCGACGCTGCCGCCGAGCGCAGCGAGATCGTTGATGGCGTTGCCGACCAGCCCGATGGCCTTGTCCACGACGACCTGGAACGTCTCCTGGCTCAGCTTCACGTTCCCGAGATCGGCCATCATGGTGTAGGCCTCGGCGAGCCTGCGGAAGCCGATCTCGTTGGCGCTCACTGACGTGTCCGCGATCTCGGTGGTGGAGATTCGGCTTTGCATGGTCTGGTCCGTCGCCGAGGACCAGTTGGTGTTCCAGGCCGGGCTCGCGAACCCGGCATCGAAGGTGGTGTCCAGGAAGGTCTGCATCTGGGCCGGCGTAATGGTGGCCACGGCGGGCGAGGATTGCGGGAAGCCGAAGGCCGCGAGAAAATCGGCATCGACCTGGTTCTTGCTGGCCGAGCCCGCGGCGTACGGCGTGATGGGCGCGTTCTGCGTGTTGATGCCCGAGAACAGCGACGAGCCGTTATAGGAGACATTCAACGCGCCGATCAGGTCCTGGAGATTGGAGGATGCAGGCGGCAGGATGACGCGCCCGCCGCCGTCGGTGCTGCGGGCCGCGATCAGATCCTTGAGGAAGTCGGTCGCGGTCTTGTTGAGCTGGGTGATCCTGTTCTGCGTCACGTCCAGGCGTCCCGAGACGAGACCGTTGGTGTCGACGAGCTGGTCGGCAAAGCTCCAGTCCGCCCGCAGCGTGAGGTCGCTTCCCGTCGTCGCACCGAGTTCCAGACCAACGTCGTAGAAGCGGCCGGTGGTCGCTTCGGTCGAGGCCTTGCTCAGCGCCGCCTGGTTGTTCGTGATCGAATACCTCAACGACGAGGACAGCATCAGGGTGGAAACGTAATTCGCGCTCATCATGGCTCAGTTCCCCACGGCGGCCAGCAGGCTCTGCAGCATTTCATCGACGGTCGAGATGATCTTCGACGAGGCCGAATAGGTTCGCTCGACCTGGAGCATCAAGGCCATTTCGTCGTCCATGTTGACGCCGTTGACGTTTGACAACGCCGTGATGCTGCGGTTGAGCAATGTGCTCTGGTACTCGGAGTTGGCGTCGGCGGTCTTGCGCTGGTTTTCGATCCAGCTCGCCGATGATGATGCGAAGTCGATCAGGCTGCCGCTCGGCTTGCCTTGCGTCGTTGCATCGAACGGCTGCGCGGCATCCATGCCGCCGATGAGCTGCTGCAGTCGGGCCGAATAGCCGCCGTTGCCGGCGGTGTTGTATTGGTAGGCGGGGTTGCCGCTGATCGCGCCGTCGCGTAGCAAATTCGGGTTGCCGCCCAGGCTCGGATCGACCGAGGCCGCGACCGAGATCGTGCCGGCGAGGCCCACCGAGACGGTCGCGCTCGCCGGCATCGCCGGCGCGCCCGGATAGGTGAAGAGACCGGGAACGTCGGGCAGCGCCGCGGCGGTCTGATCGCTTTCCCTGAACGTATTGATCAGGCCGCGCGCGATTTCGTCGAGCTGGCCCTGATAGGTGACGGTGTCCTGGTCGCGCAGCTGGGCGAGGCCTGCGAGCTTGCCCGACTTCAGCGGCATCACCGAATTGGCGCCGGTCACCGGGACCCCGTCGATGTAGACGGCGTTGCCCGTGGTGCCGGCGGTGTAGGCATTCGTCGGCGCAAAGCTCACCGTCCGCGCCGTCTTGTCGAACAGCACCACGCCGCTATCGGCGTAGAGCGCCGCGTCGCCGTTGGGGCGGATCGACATGTTGACGCCGACCTCCTGCGACAGCTGCGAGACGATGCTGTCGCGCTGATCGAGATAGTCGGTGATGTCGTCGCCGGAGATCGTGCCTTTCACGATCGCAGTGTTCACGGTCTCGAACCGGGAGAGCAACTGGTTGATATTCTGAACCGACGTCTTCATGTCGGCATCGGCGCTTTCGCGGACCGACTGCACGGTCCGGGTCGCCTGGTTGAGCGCGGTCGCCATGTCCCTGGCGGACGCGACGGCCGCCTGCGCCAGGGTGGCGTTGTCAGGGGCGTTGGCATATTTCTGCAACGCCTGCTTCAGCGCGTTGAGCTGCGCCGTCGGCGACTGGTCGAGCTCCGGATCGTCCACCGTCGCGGTGGCGATCTTCTGCAGGCCGTCATAGATCGCGGTCTGCTTGGCGGACGACGAGGTCGCGATCAGGACGTTGTTGTAGAGGCCCGAGCTGGCGGCGCGCTGGATCGCCGCGACATAGACGCCGGCGCCGGGCAGATTGTCCAGCACGGTGAGCTTGCGCGAATAGCCGGTGGCGCTGGCACCGGCGATGTTGCGCGAGATGACCGACGACTGAACGCTCGACGCCATGAGCGAGGAGCGAGCCGAGTTGAGAGCGGCGGTAAGCGACATGGCGTGCTCTTGCCCGAAACGAGCGCCGAGGAATTCAGCGCTTCAAGTTGACGACGACATCCAGCAGATCCGAGCCGGTCTGGAACGATTTCGAGTTCGCCGTGAAGCCGCGCTGGGCCTCGATCATGCCGGTGAGTTCGTCCGCAAGGTCGACGTTGGAGTCCTCCAGGGCACTGGACTGGATCGTGCCGAGCCCACCCGTGCCGGCATTTCCGACCTGCGCGTTGCCGGAATTCATGTTGGTCGAATAGACGTTGCCGGGCTCGGGCGTCAGATTGTCGGGGCTCGCGACGTCGGCGAGCATGATGGTGTAGAGCGTCAGCTGCTGCCCGTTCTTGAGGATCGCCGTCACATGGCCGGCATCGTCGATATCGACCTTGTCGATCGCCGAGGGAACGCTGCCATTGACAGTGGCCTTGAAGCTGAAGTCGGTGCCGACCTGGGTCAAGTTCGACAGGTCAAAGGTCATCGCCGCACCTCCGGGAACGGTGAAGGCGAGACCGGTCGGGCTCGCCGCGGCGAGCGCGCCCCTGCCGGCCGCCGTGGTGTCGAAGGTGAAAGTGGTGGCGGCGCCGAGCGAGGTGCCCGTCGCGGAGTCGTAGACCCCGATCTGCCAGGTATCCGAGCCGGCAGCCGTCGCCGTGTGGGACATATAGACGTCGAGCGTAACGGCCTGGCCGATATTGTTGTAGGCCACGATCGAACTCTTCGATGAATATGACGCCGGGCCGGGCGGGCCAGCAATGACAGCCGCTTTCGGATCCAAATTGCCGGTCGTGAGCGTTCCCGCCGTTGACGGCACCGGCACCTGCGAGACCTGGGCGATGTTGACGATCTGCATCCCGGACAGGCTGTTCTGCGAGAAGTTGGTCACGTTGCCGGGCTGGCCGAGAAGATAAAAGCCGGCCCCGTTGACCAGATTGCCCTGGCTGTCGGGCACGAACGAGCCGGCCCGCGTCAGATATTGCTGCGTGTTGTTGGCGTTCGACACGACGAAGAAGCCATTGCCCTGGACGCGGAGGTCCGTGGTCGACGTGGTATACTGCGTATTGCCCCCGTCGCTGATGGCATAGCGGACCTTGGTTTCGACAGCGCCGGAATCGTAATTGCCGGAGCCGCTCTTCAGGATCAGCGAGGAGAACTCCGTCGAAGCCCGCTTGTAGCCCGTCGTGTTGACGTTGGCGATGTTGTCCGAGACCGTCGACAGCTTGTTGGACTGCGCGTTCATCCCGGAAACGCCGGTGCGCATAACACCATACAGGCTCATGAATTGGGCTCCTTTGGTAGGTTGCAGCTACAATGGGGGTTCTTGCTTGCGCGGGGCTGATGATTGGGCGCGATGCACAACTTGTCGTGGTCCGGTCAGCTCTGCTTCAGCTCGTCTTGGGCTGGCAGAACGAGCGCGCCTTGTCCGTCCACGCGCCGAAACCGCTCGAGACGAGATGCGCAACAATGTGACAGACATAGCGCTTCTGCGCCGGCTGATTGTTGGGGCCCGCGTTGTAGCGCGCGACCGCCATGGTCCAGCTGCCTTCGCGCTGCTTCAACTCCTTCAGGAACCGCGCGGCGTACTCGACGTTCCCCGCGGGATCGAACATCGCCCGGACCGAAGCGAACTTTTCGGCGTGATAATAATGGTTGATCTGCATGCAGCCGAGATCGATCAGCTTGATGCCTTTGCTGCGCATGGCCTCGAAATTCGCGATTGCATCGTTGATGTCCTTCGCGAACACGGTCTGGCCGTCGGCCCCGAGCGCGTAAGGATGGAGCGCGCCACGCCGGCCGGTCTCGGTGAGGCCGACCGCATAGAGAATGCCGAGCGGAATCCCATGCTGCCGGGCCGCGCGCGTCATCTCGCGCTCGCAGGGGCGCGCAGTCTCGGCGGCGGCTTCCGAAGCGCTCGCGTTACAGATAAACAGGGCCGCGACGGTGATGCGGCGCCACGTCCTGCTCATGACGCGTCTCCTGGTTGAACTGGCGCTCCTGGCGAGCCTGTTTCGCGCCGCCGTCGGATTGCCCCGACGACGTGCCGGCACCGCCGAACGCGCCTTGCGACTGCGGCGAGGATTGTTGCTGGCCCGAGAGCTGGGGCTGGGACTGGCCGGAGCCGCTCTGGAATCCGTCCAGCGAGCCGTGCTGGACCGGCGCGACGTCGGCGACGTAGCCGGCCGACTGCATGAGCTCGCGGATCTGGTCGCGCTGCTGGTCGAGCATCTGGCTCGTGTCCTTGCGCTCGGCCGCGAGCTGGACGGACACTTCGGTGCCGACGAGACGCAGGCGCACCGTGACGTTGCCGAGGGCGGGCGGTTCGAGATTGACCGTCAGGATCCTGAGCGGCTGATCCGGTGCGTTGGTCTGGGATGCGGCGAGATCGGGTGCCGCGGACGCAGCCGGTGCCGAGGACTCCTTCAGCTCGGCGACGACTGCATTGGCAACCTGCTGCGGGGCGTTGAACTGCGCCGGTGGCAGATGGGTTTCCTGCTGGACCACGGTGACCTTGGTCGTCTCGGGTAGCGCGGCGCGCGCCGAAGCCTTGGCAGCGCGCTCGACATCGGCCGTAACCGCCTCGAAGCCGGGTGATGCCGGCCTTGCGCTCGAGGCTTCCGCACCTTGCGTCAGCGCAGATTGCGACGCCGCCATCGCTTGCGAAGCCGCCGCCTGCGAGCGCGCGCCGGCCGGGGCAGGACTGGATGGACCGGCATCGCCGGTCGCCGCCTTCACCGCGCCCGGTGCCTCGTGCTTCGCCGAGGGCGACCGCTCGTCACGCGCGGGCGCGTCCTTGTCTGCGGAGGGCACTTGCATCTGCGGTTTCACGGCAGACACAGCAGCGATCTCCTGCCCGACCATCACAGCGATGCCGGATTGATCCTGGCGATCTGTCCCGGTGAGATGATCGACCGGACGTGGTTGCTCCGCCAGCTTGTCGGACTTGGTGTCGGAGGTCTCGTCCATGGACTTTGGATCAGCAATGGTCGCGACGCGTTCGCGCAGCGCCGCCTCCTTCGGCTGCTCCTGCTCGGCCGGATGGATCGAACGCGTGCGCAGCGTTCCGGTCTTCGCGGCCGCCTCGCTGCCGTCTTCGCTCAGCGCCTGCTTGGCGAGATTCGAGACGGTGTGGAGCAGATCGTTGAAGGACGAGTTCGCCTGTGGTTTGGTCGCGGTACCCTTTGCCGCGCGCGACCCGCGCATGTTGAGACTCTCGGCGAGACCGTTGAAGAGCTGTCCGGAGGTTCCACTGAGCTTGGTCATGGCCGGCGATCCTTGGTCAGGAGTTCGAGCTCCCCGAGCTGCTTCTGCGCGCGTGCGAGCGTCGCGGTCGATGACGCCAAATCGAGTCGCGCCGGCGTTGCCGGAGGCTTGTCCGCTGCCGCGGCGGATCCGCCCGCGAACGGCTTGCGAACGTCGAGCGCGAGCTGCACCGTGGCATTGAGAAGGGGGACGTCGCGTTCGGGCAGCTTCGACCGGTCGAGCGCCTTCAGTTCGGCGAGACCGCCGTCATATTCGTCGGTGAGCACGCGCGAGGCGCCGCGGAGGAAATGGGCGCGCTCGCGTTCCGCCGATGCATCCGCGCTCAGGGTCAATGCCCGCTCGCCCGCAAGTCGGGTCACGGTCAGCCGTCCGCGCACCATCGCGGCGCGCGCCATCATGAGATAGAGCTTGAGGCGGCTGGCGCGATCGATCTGCTCGAGCAAGGCTGAGATCCGTGCAAAGCGGCGCTCGTCGAGTGCCAGGCTCGATTGCGTCAGCCCCGCGGAGAAGCGCTGCCAGAAATCGCCCGCATAGATCGAGTTGCGGTAATGGCGGATATAGGCCAGCGTCAGGAACTCGAACTTCTCGAAATCCTCCGCCTGCCCCACCAGCAGGATCTCGCGCCGCAGGGCCGCCTCCTCGACCAGCGTGCCGGGCAACAGCAGGCGCGCATCGTCCAGGCGCTCGATCGCGAGCGAGGCCTCGGCGCGCGCGAACAGCGCGCCCTGAACCAGCGCGACCTGTCCGCCCAGTCCCGAAGGAATCGTCCGCGGCTTGATCTCCTTGAGCAGCTCCCGTGCTTCCTCCTGGCGACCCTCGACATAGGCGAGCGCACCGTTGAACAGCCGCTCGTCGACGTTCAACTTGTCGCGCGGCAGTTTGCGGACGATTTGCGGCGCACCGCCGCTGAGCAGGTAGATAACGACCGCCTGGCCGTTCCGCGGATTGCTCCACACCGCGGGATCGGCCGCGAGAAACTTCTCGCCGATTTGCCGGATCAGCGCGATATGACTGCCATGTGCGGCGGTGTCGCCATTGGCGATGCCGTCCTGCACCGCTTGCAGCGCGCGGACGAGCTCATAGGGTTCGCTGCCCTGGGGTGCAGGCTGGGCAAGCGCATTTGCCGCGATGAACGGCAGCAGCAAGACGGCGCGGCGCAGCAGCCTGATCAAGGTCGCTTCTCCCGGATCAGGATTTCGATCCGGCGGTTCTGGGCGGCCGCCGGATCGTTCGGGAGCTTCGGCCGCCGATCGGCGTAACCTTCGATATGCTCGATCCGCCGCGCATCGACGCCGGAACGGACCAACATGTAATAGGCCATCTGCGCACGCGCGGTCGACAGCCTCCAATTGTCGTAGGTTTCCGATCGATACGGCCGATTGTCGGTATGCCCGCGGACGATGATCATGCCCTGGCGCTTCATCAGCAGCGGCCCGATCTTGTCGATCACGCGGATCAACTCGGGCCGCGGCTCGGCCGAGCCGACCGCGAACATGCCGAAGCTCGCATCGTCGGTGAGGCTGACCAGGAGCCCTTCCTCGACCTGACGCACCTCGGCCGCCGGCCCCGCCCCTGCTTTGATGTCCGACAGCGCCTCCGCGACCGCGGACTGAAGCTGCTTGAGGGTGGGCTGCTGTGTTTGCGCCGCGTCGCGCGCCTCCGGCTCCTTCGCCGCATCGTTGGGACGAGCCTGCGGGGCGGTGCTCACCTGGACGCCAGCTTGGGCGCTGCCCTCGCGCGGCGACTGCGTCGGTGCGGCGCCCGGCGGCATCAGCGGCGACAGACTTGCGGACGAGCTCTCCGGGCCCGGAGCCACGTTGCCGCCGGCATCATCCGTCCTGCTCCGGCGCGCCTGCACCTCGCCCGGATTTGCCCCGGCTGCGCCGTCTCGCGCGGAGGCATTCGGCTTCGGCTCGCTCTCGATGAAGCGATCGGCGTCCTTGGACGCCTGTGGCGCCAGCTTCCAATAGCCGGGATCGAATGGATCGCGATAGGCATCGCCCCCCTTCAGGCCGTCCTCTTCAGCGGAGGTCAGAGCACCGGCGCGCCGCTGGCCCGTCGACTGGTTCGCGCTGTTGGCGATCTCGGCGAGCGTCGCATAGGGGTCACGGAACAGGACCTTCTCCTCGAAAGAGGCCGGCTTCTCAGCCGTCGGAGAATCGCCGCGCCTTTCCTCGTTCGTGCCGGCCGGCTGACGCTTGCCGTCCTGGCCTTCGAACGACGACGGCTCCTTGTTGGAGAGATCCTTGAGGCCCTTTGGGGCAGGTGAGTTCTCAGCGAGCTTGATCGGGTTGAAATAGCTCGCGACGACCTGCTTCTGGTCCTGGTTGAGCGCGTTGAGCAGCCACATGACCAGGAAGAACGCCATCATCGCGGTCATGAAGTCCGCATAGGCGATCTTCCAGACGCCGCCGTGATGCGCCTCCTCGGCGAAGGCGCTGCGGCGGCGGACGATCACGATCTCATGCTTGACCTCCTCCATGGCGGACTACCGGCGCGCTTCCTTGAGGCGTTCACTCCAGGCGGAGATCTGCGTCTCGATCACGGTCTGATCGGCCACGACGCGCACCTCGAGCGTCTCGGCGGCCTCGTATGCGATGCCGGTTCGCCTGGACGCCTCGAGCTGCGTCTTCACGAGATCCAGCAGCTCGCTCGGGCCGGTGACCTTGAAGGCGGGCGCCGACGAGCTGCCGGTCAGCGCCGCGATCTGCTCGACCAGCGATCCGATCGCCTTGTCGCGCACCGCATCAGCGAGGAACGGCAGCAGGATCCGCGCCACGGAGCTTGCGATGTTGGTCTCGATCTCGCGGCAGGCCGCCTCGAAGCCGCTGACGATCGCGACCGCCTGCTGGTCGGACCATTTGGCTCGCTCTTCGCCGAGCCGGATCGCACTGCGGACGCGCTCCTCGGCCAATTTGGCGTCGCCTTCCGCGACGCCCGCGGCATGGCCGCGCCGATAGGCATCGTCCAGGAGATTGACCGGCGGCGCTTCCGTCGCGGGCGCAGGGGACTGAGCCTGAAGCTGCGTGTGGGCCTGCGGCTGCGATTGAGGCTGCGGATCGCGCCTCGCCTCCTTTGGCCTGGTCAGCACGTCCTGGATTTTCGGAGGCGGGGGCGGCGGCGACGACTTGACCCGGCCGTTCGCATCGAACTGCGTCAGGAGTTTTCCGATTGCCGCGTTCATGCCGCCTCCTCGCGTCGCATCCAGTCTTTAAGGATCGCCGCCGCCTGCGTCTGATCGAGCCGGACGATCTGCTCGAGCCGCTTCTGCGGCGTTCGCTGCATCTTGCCTTCGAGGTCTTCGACGAGGTTGAGCTCGGCCTCCTCGCCGTCGGGCAGCGCAAGGGCCGCCGAGGCCTCGAGCTGGGCGGCCTCGGCCGCCTCGGCCTGCTCCTGCTCCGCGCGATGGGTCAGGATGCCGTTGACCGCCGGCCGCAGCCCGAACCAGACCAGCATCGAAGCCACGGCCAGGATCGTGATCGCGTTGATGACGCTGCCGAGCTGCTTGTTGATCATCTCGACGAAGCTGATCGGCGGCACCGGCGCCAGCTCACGCGAGCCCTCGATGAAATCGACGGCCGTCACCTGGATCTGATCGCCGCGCGCCTTGTCCAATCCGCCCGCGGTCGCCGCGAGCTGGCTGATCTCGGCGAGCTTGCTGTCGATGATGGCCTGGTTGCTCTTGTCGCCGAGATCGGCAACCAGCCGAGCGCGATTCACCAGGACGGCGATGAACAGCTTCTTGACCGAATAGCCGTCGCTGACCGTCGTTGTGGTCTTGGAGGAGACCTCGAAATTGGTGACGTCCTCGCGGCGGGTCTTGTCCTCGCTGGAGTTCTTGCCGCCGCCCGCATTCACCTGCTGGTCGGGGAGATTCTGCTGCACCGTGGTCGGCGACGAGCGGTCGGCGTTCTGCGAGGATTCCTTCTCGCGTACGGCCCGCACCGAGCGCTCGGCGCGGTTCTCGGGATCGTAGACCGTCTCGTTGATCTGCCGCTTGTCGGTGGACAGCTGCGGAGCGACGCTCACCTCGAAATTGTCGAGGCCCAGATACGGCGTCAGCGCCTTGCGGATGCTCTCCTGCACCATGCCGCTGACCGTCTTCTGCAGGCTCGCCATCTTGGTTGGCGCGGCGCTGGCCTCGTCCTCTTCGGCGAGCAGCATCGAGCCGTCGGCATCGAGCACCGTCACCTTGTCGCGGCTCATGCCGGGAATGGCGGCGGCGACGAGATGCCGGATCGACTGTGCCGTGCGCGCCTCGATCGCGCCGTCGGTGCGCAGCACGACCGATGCCGAAGGCGGCTGCTGCGTGGCGCGGAACGAGCCGCGCACCGGCAGCACGATATGCACGCGCGCCGCCTTCACGCCCTTCATCAGCTGGACGGTGCGGGCGATCTCGCCTTCGAGCGCGCGCAGCTTGGTGACCTCCTGCATGAACGAGGTCAGCCCGAGCGAGCCGATCTTGTCGAACAGCTCGTAACCGGAATTGGCGCTGGTCGGCAGCCCCTTCTCGGCGAGCAGCATCCGCGCCTGCATGGTCTGGCTTGGACGCACCGAGACCGCATCGCCGGCGGAATTGACGTCGAAGGTGATGTTCTGCTCGCGCAGTGCCGCGCCGATGCGCGTCACGTCTTCGCGGGTGAGGCCGGTGTAGAGCGTTTCGAACTCGGGGCGGCTGAGATAATAGGCGCCGCCGACGACGGTGACGAGAACCGCAAAACCGATCAGTCCCAAGGCCATCAGGCGTCGCGGCCCAAGCTCCAGCAGATTGTTGAGCAGTTGCTGTACCTGCGCACGACTGAGCATATGACCTCGTACCAATGCGAATGGTGACGACACTCAGCTGCCAACCTTGTCTGAAGGTTGCGCGAGGCGCGAATGTGTGGGTTCGCTGGCGAGGCGTTGCAATTATGCAAGACGGGGCGACGCAATCGGTTTGGCAGGCGCGAGCGAGCGCTCGGGCGCACGGCAGCCCGACCGGCCGCGGCATGTCGCAAGACGTATGACGAAGGTTCGATTGCCGGCATATCGCGTGTCGGCGCCCACCATCACGGCGGGGACCGTGCTCCCTGAGGGAGCACGGTCGTTTTCGAGAGCGCCGCTTAGCCGCGGAACAGCGACAGGATGCTCTGGCTGTTCTGGTTGGCGATCGACAGCGCCTGAACGCCGAGCTGCTGCTGCGTCTGCAGGGCCTGAAGGCGGGTCGATTCCGCGTTCATGTCGGCGTCGACGAGCTGGCCGACGCCGCGATCCACGGAGTCCATCAGGGTCTTGACGAATTCCGTGTTGGTCGAGATGCGGTTCTTGACCGCGCCGAGATCGGCAGCGGCCGAGGCCACCGAGTTGATGGCGGCGGTGACCTGCGCGATGTAGGCATCGAGCGTGGTCTGGTCGGCGGCCGAGTCGGTCAGCGCGGAGATGTTGATCGTGTCGACCGAGGCGCTGCCGGCCACGGTGTCCAGGATACCGGTCTGCGTCGTCGAGTAGAGCGTGTAGTTGGCGGTCGTCACCGTGATCGAGCCGATGGTGGGCGTACCGCCGACGCGGGAGTAGGACGAGACGAGGTTGAAGCTCGTCGGGGTGGTACCCGTCGTCGTGCTCAGCCAGTTGATGCCGTTGAAGGTCGCCGAATTGGCCTTCAGCTTCATGTCCTGCTGGATCTGGGTGATGTCCGCCTGGATCTTGGTGCGGTCGATACCCGCGGTCTTGGCTTCGACCAGCAGCGCCTGGAGCTTGGTCAGGCCGGATTCCTTGTCGCCGATCACCGAGGTCAGAGCGGTGTATTCGGTGTCCACGGTCGCAGCCGACAGGCCGAGCGAGTCGGAGACAGCGGACAGCGCGGCGTTGTCGGAGCGCATCGACGTTGCGATCGACCAATAGGCGGCGTTGTCCGAAGCGGTGGACACGCGCTGACCGGTGGAAATCCGGTTCTGCGTGGTGGCGAGTTGCGTGCTGACAGACCGCAGGGTCTGCAGCGCGGTCATGGCGGAGGAGTTGGTGAGAAGACTAGAACCCATTTTGATGTCCCTTTGAAGATTGACTTGAGTTGGGGACATACCGGGCTTGCACCGGTACGACAGGGCGGCGTCATGCCTTTGGGCGTGCCGCAAACGCGGGTTCAAGGCCCAATCTGTCGTAGCGGCGAGGTTAGCGAGCGAAGCTTGTGCGGGGCTTGTGGCCCTGTGTTCCGGCCGCAACAGTCGGCCGGACTTGGGCGCGCGTGGCCATGCCCAAACGAAAGGGCCGCGCTTCGCGAGAAGCGCGGCCCTCCTCCGATGACTTCCGCTTAGCGGAACAGCGACAGGATGCTCTGGCTGCTGTTGTTGGCGATCGAGAGCGCCTGCACGCCGAGCTGCTGCTGGACCTGAAGGGCGGCCAGGCGGGTGGATTCCGCGTTCATGTCGGCGTCGACGAGCTGACCGACACCGCGGTCAACCGAGTCCATCAGCGACTTCACGAAGTTCGTGTTGGTCGAGATACGGTTCTTGACGGCACCGAGATTGGCGGCGGCCGAGGCCACCGAGTTGATCGCAGTCGTGACCTGCGCGATGTAGCCATCGAGCGTGGTCTGGTCGGCCGCCGAGTCGGTCAGCGCGGCGATGTTGATCGTGTCGACCGACGCACTGCCAGCCACAGTATCCAGAATGCCGGTCTGCGTGGTCGAGTAGAGCGTGTAGTTGGCCGTCGTCACCGTGATCGAGCCGATGGTGGGCGTGCCGCCGACGCGCGAGTAGGATGACACGAGGCTGAAGCTCGTCGGGGTGGTACCCGTCGTGGTGCTCAGCCAGTTGATGCCGTTGAAGGTCGCCGAGTTGGCCTTCAGCTTCATGTCCTGCTGGATCTGGGTGATGTCCGCCTGGATCTTGGTGCGGTCGATACCTGCAGTCTTGGACTGGACCAGCAGCGCCTGGAGCTTGGTCAGACCCGAGTCCTTGTCGCCGATCACCGAGGTCAGAGCGGTGTATTCGGTGTCGACGGTCGCGGCAGACAGGCCGAGCGAGTCGGACACCGCCGAGAGCGCGGCGTTGTCGGAGCGCATCGACGTTGCGATCGACCAATAGGCGGCGTTGTCCGACGCGGTGGCGACGCGCTGGCCGGTCGAGATCCGGTTCTGCGTAGTGGAGAGTTGCGAACCCACAGACCGCAGGGTCTGGAGTGCGGTCATGGCAGTCGAGTTCGTAAGCAGGCTTGACATTGCGAATGTCCCTTTATGTACGCGTTTACATTTTCACGAGGGGACATACCGGGCTTTCACCGGTACGGAAGGGCGGCATCATGCCTTTGGACCGATCTGTGTGGGTCCAACCCGCCGTACCGTGTTGCTAGCACGCCGAATCTTGCTTCCGCATTAAGACGAGCTTGAATTCCGCAGCAAAATCATATGGTTAAAATTACGCGCCGCTAACCATATCCAGCGCGTTTCGTTTAACCATAATCGGCCGGCGGGCGCTCGCGGCGCTCACGAGAACGAGCGGACCAGCCCGGAGGCCAGCAGATTCCAGCCGTCGATCAGCACGAAGAACAGCATCTTGAACGGCAGCGCGAGGATCGTCGGCGGCATCATCATCATGCCCATCGACATGGTCAGCGTCGCCACGATCATGTCGATCACCAGGAACGGCAGGATGATGAGGAATCCGATCTCGAACGAGCGCCGGAGCTCGGAGATCATGAAGGCCGGAATGATGACGCGCAGATCGACCCGCTTGTCGTCGAACTTCCTGCGGAAGCTTTCGGCGGCGAGCGCTTCGAAAGTCTGGAGATCCTTGTCGCGGACATGGGCCAGCATGAACTCGCGGAACGGATCGGTGATCTTCAGATAGGCTTCCTCTTCCGAGATCTCGTTCTTCATCAGCGGCTGGACGCCGGTTTCCCAGGCCCGGTCGAAGGTCGGCGCCATGACATAGAAGGTCATGAACAGCGCGAGACTGATCAGCACCAGGTTGGCAGGCGTGGTCTGGAGGCCGAGACCTGCGCGCAGGAACGACAACGCCACCGCAAATCGCGTGAAGCTCGTCACCATGATCAGCAGCCCCGGCGCCACCGACAGCACCGTGATCAGCGCCATCAGTTGGATGATCCGGCCGCTGGTCGAGCCGTTTCCGGGCGGCAGCAGGGAATTCAGGTCCGGAATCTGGGCCAGCGCCGCTTCGGGCAGCACGACCAGAACCAGCGCGAGCAGCAGGACTTTCACCCTCACTGGATCACCAGCGTCTCGATGATCAATTCGCGGACCTTGCCTGACGAGCGGATATTGGCGCGCTCGGTCAGGTCGTCGCGCAGATGCTGGAGCCCGCGCGATCCTTCGAACTGCGCGACCGTCGCCGACCGCAGATAGGTCACGATGTCCTCGCTGATGTGGGCGGCCAGAATGCCGGCATCCTCGTCGCTCATGCTGTCGGTCACCATAGAGGCTTCGATGCGCGCCCAATTGTTGGCCGGCGCGGCGAGATTGGTCACGATCGGGGACAATTTCCGGAGCCGCGCACTGCCGCTGTAGCTCGACGCGATCGGCGGGGACGTGGCGTTCTTCTTCGCGTCGGCAACCCGCTCGGCGGTCGCGATCAGATGCAGACCGGCAATCGCGCCCGCGCCGATCGCGATCAGGGTCAGCACGACGATGGCGGCGATCAGGCGCATGGCGTCCCCTGGCATCGCAACGCGCCCCGGCCGGCGCCGGTCTCAGAACGGTGCCACGGCGTCATAGATCCGGTGTCCCCATCCAGGCTGCTGCACGTCCGACAGATTTCCGCGCCCGCCATAGGACACGCGCGCCTCGGCGATCTTGTCGTAGGAGATGGTGTTGGCCCGCGAGATGTCGCGCGGACGCACGATGCCGCCGACCTTGAGCACGCGCATCTCCGTGTTGACGCGAAATTCCTGCGAGCCGCTGATCATCATGTTGCCGTTGGGCAGCACGTCGGTGACGACGGCCGCGATCGAGAGCCTGATGTCCTCGGTGCGGTCGATCTGGCCGTTGCCCTTGATCTGGGTATTGGTGCTGAGATTGGCGTTGGCCGAACCCGTGTCGTTCCATCCAGCGATGTCCATCAGCCAGTCGAGCCCGAACTTGACCTGCGAATCGCGCGAGCGGCCGGTCTTGTTGTCGAGCTTGGCCTTGTCCTGCATCGAGATGATCACCGTCACGACGTCGCCGGTGCGGCGGGCGCGCGGATCGCGGTAGAGATCGGTGCCGTCGTCCCAGGTCGAGCGATAGCTGACGGGCGTGCGCATGCGCGGCGTCACCGGGATCGGATCGGCCTGCATCCGCAGGCCGCTGCCGACAGGCGACATCTGTGGACCGGTCAGGACTTCGGCCGGATCATGGTAGCACCCGGCCACGAGCACGGAGGCCGCGAGCAGCGAGAGGATGAGGATCGGCTTGGTCATCTATTTGCTCTTTCCGTCGTCCACGCGACGCATGCCGCCGAGCAGGTCTGCGAGGTGCGCCGCGCGTGCCGTGTCCATCTCGTTGAAGATCGCGCTCGAGCTGCGCGGGCTGAGCTTGGCGAGCACGGCGGCAGCGGTCTCGTCGGCCATGCCGGCGATCTGCGTCGCCGCAGCTTCGGGCTTCATGCGCGAATAGATCTCGACGACGCTCGCTTCGGCCTTCTTCAGGAAGTCGTCGCGCAGCGCCATCCACTTCTCGTATTCGGCGCGCTTGGCCTCGACCTCGGCGATGCGCTCGCGCAGCAGGCTCTCGGCCTTCTCGAGCTCCTTGAGCTGCCAGGCCAGCCTGGCATCGACGGCGGGATCGGCGACGTTGCTGCAGAACAGCGCGATTTCGTTGTCCGGGGGCGGCGCAGCCTGCGGCGGTGCAGGCTTCGGCGGCGCCGTGACGCTGCCAGGCTTGGCCGGACGGGCAGGCGCCGGTGTCTCCGGCACCGCACCGGTGACCGCGGGGCCCGAATCTTCGGCCGCCCATGCCGTAGCCCGGACCGAAGAGTTGTCGACAGGTGTCGCGGTGGCCGACGGCTGCGGCTTCTGCGGTCCGCCCGCGCGGGCGCGGGCGAAGGAGAGCAGGTTGAGCGGTTTCGACGGCTTGGCCTCGTCCAAGGCGAGCGCGGGCGAGGCGCTCGCGAGCATTGCTGCCGCGGCCAGCAGGAGGAGTTTGCCTTTGTGATCCAGCTTCAGCATCGGGCCGCGTGCGATTCTCGCTTCAGACCTGAGCATTGAGCGACCAAGCTTGCACGACGCTTGCGCATCATTGCACGATGACGTCGGCCTGGAGCGCGCCTGCCGTCTTGATCGCCTGCAGGATCGCGATGATCCCCGATGGCTTCAGGCCAATCTGGTTCAGCCCGCGCACCAAGCGCTGGAGATCGACCCCGCTCAGGATCGCCACCTGCGATCCGGCCTCGTTGGCTTCGACCACGGTCTGCGGGACGACCACCGTCTGTCCCCGCGAGAACGGCGCCGGCTGCGACACAACCGGCATCTCCGTGACGCGAACCGTCAGATTGCCGTGGGTCACGGCAACGGTGGATATCCGCACGTCGCGCCCGATCACGACCGTGCCGGTGCGCTCGTTGATCACGACCCGCGCCGGCGTATCCGGCTCGACCACCAATTCGCCGATCTCGGCGAGGAAGCGGACAGGGCCGACATGACGCGGCTTCGACAGCACGATGGTGCGGTAGTCGCGCTCGAAGGCGATCTGCGCGCGGTAGCGACCGCCGGCGTAGCGGTTGACAGCGTCGAGGATGCGCGTTGCGGTGACGAAGTCCGGGTTCTTCAGCTGTAGCACCAGGAACTCCATCTCGTGGAGACTTCCCTGCACCTCGCGTTCGACCAGCGCACCGTTCGGGATGCGCCCGGCCGTCGGCGTGCCCTGGCTGACGTTCTGCGCCTGGCCTCCGACGCTGTAGCCGGCAACCGTGATCGCGCCCTGTGCCACCGCATAGACGGCGCCGTCCGCCGCACGCAGCGACGTCATCACCAATGTGCCGCCGAGCAGCGACGTCGCATCGCCGAGCGAGGACACGGTGACGTCCATGCGCTCGCCGGGCCCGATCGAAGGCGGCAGGTCCGCCGTCACCATCACCGCTGCGACGTTGCGCGTGCGCAGCGTGGTCGGACGCGGGGGATTGTTGGTGCTCGTGGTCTCGTTCCTGACGTTGATGCCCATGTTCTCGAGCATCGACTGCAGGGACTGTTCGGTGAACGGAGCGTTGCGCAGCGTGTCGCCGGTACCGTTGAGGCCGATGACGAGGCCGTAGCCGACGATCTGGTTCTCGCGCAAACCCTTGATGTCCGCGATGTCCTTGATGCGGACGGCGGCCTGGGCGCCGGCGGCCGACACCAGCAGCATGAGCGCAAGCAGGAGCCTGGTCATGACCCGTCCATGACCTTGACGCTGCCGTCCGGCTGGACGACGCCCCTGATGATCACGCCGGTGTCCGTGTTGCGCACGGGGATCAGCGCGCCGGCCGCACCCGACTGCATGGCCGAGCCGTAAGTGACGATGGACAGGCCGCTGTCCTCGACCACGACCTTGACCATGGCGCCGCGCGCGACGGTCCAGGGGTCCTCCACCGCATTGGTTGGAATGGGCTGGCCCGGCAACAGCGCGCGCCGCGCCATGCGACCGACCAGGATCTGGCGTCCCTCGATGAACATTGCGACGCCGAGCAGGCTCGGCGCGAAGGCGCGCTCGGTGATCATCTCCTCGCGGATCATCTCGCCGGCGCGGATCGAGACGGCCGGTACGGGAAGCCGCTTCTCCTCGGCCGCGGCGGCCCGCGCCGCGGCGAGAACCAGCAGCACGGCGGCCAACCCGCGCACGATCAGGCCCACCCTGTTCAACATCGAGACACCGGAACTAGCGCATGCCCTTCGAGACCGTCTGGGCCATTTCATCCGAGGCCTGGATGACCTTGGCATTCATTTCGTAGGCACGCTGTGCCGAGATCAACTCGGTGATTTCCTTGACCGGGTCGACGTTCGAGGCCTCGAGCCATTTCTGGTTGATCTTGCCATAGCCGGCATCGCCCGGCAGACCGACGACCGGCGTGCCGGACGCCGTGGTCTCCTTGTAGAGATTGCTGCCCAGCGGCTCGAGACCCGCTTCATTGGCGAAGTTGGCGAGGTTGAGCTGGCCGATCTGCCGCGGATTCACTTCCGTGTCGAGCTTGGCAAACACCTGGCCGGTCTGGTTGACCGTGACCTCGACCGTCCCCTGCGGGATGGTGATCGCGGGATCCAGCAGGTAACCGTCGATCGTGACCAGCTGAGCGTTGGCGTTGACGTTGAACGAGCCCGCACGGGTGTATTGCACCTCATTGTTGGGGCCGAGCACCTGAAACCAGCCACGTCCGTTGATCGCGAGATCATAGGGATTGCCCGTCTGCGTCAGCGCGCCCTGGATGTGCAGCTTGCGGATCGCCGCGGACTTGACGCCGAGGCCGAGATTGGCACCTTCCGGAATCGGCGACGAGCCGTTGGTGTTCGCGACCCCCTGCATGCGGTCCATCTGGTAGAACAGATCGGTGAACTCCGCGCGCGCCCGCTTGTAGGAGGTCGAGTTGATGTTGGCGATGTTGTTCGCGATGACTTCGATGTTGGTCTGCTGGGCGTTCATGCCCGTGGCCGCAATGGCGAGCGATTTCACTGGTCCCACTCCTTCAGATCAAATCGACATCCGAACGACTTCCTGGTAGGCCTGGACGACCTTGTCGCGAACCGCGACCGCCGTCTGCAGGGCCTGCTCGGCCGACATCAGCGCCTCCACGACGCGGCGCGTCGATTCCTTGCCCTGCATTGCCGAGATCGATGCCGCCTCGCCCGCCTTCAGCGTCCCGATCGCATCCGACGTCACCTGCTTCATCACCGATTCGAAGCCAACGTCGTCACTGGTCTGGATCGCGGTGGTCGCCGCCGGCGAGACGGCCTGCGTCTCGGTCGCACGGCTCGCGGCTTGCCCTGCGGAAATCGCGGTGGATGAAATCGCCTCAAGCATGGTCAGCTCCTCAAGAGATCGATGGTCATGCCGAGCATGGACCTCACCTGCTTCACGACCTGGAGATTGGCCTCATAGGAGCGGTTGACCTCCCGCATGTCGGCCATCTCGATCATCATGTTCACGTTCGGCAGCTTGACGTAGCCCGCCTTGTCGGCGGCGGGATGCCCCGGATCGTATTCCACCCGGTAAGGCGTGGTGTCGACCCCGATCTCCTTGACCTTCGCGAGCTGCGCGCCCGAGGCGCGATCCATCGCCGCATCGAAGGTGATGGTCTTGCGCTGATACGGATCGGCGCCGGCGGCGCGCCCCGTCGAGGTGGCGTTCGCGAGATTCTCCGAGACGATGCGCATGCGCGTCGACTGCGCTTCGAGCCCGGAGCTTGCGACCGTCAGCGAGGCGCTCAATGAGTCCAGCATGTCAATTCACCTCAGGCCTTTGCACTCGACAGCACCATGCGGTGAAACGACCGGACGATCGCCGCGTTCATCGAATAGTCGCGATTGACGTCGCTGCCCTTGATCATTTCCTGCTCGAGGCTGACGGAGTTGCCGGAGTGAACCACTTCCCAGCTGTCCTTCTTCGCGGTCGCCCGCGTGTCGGTCTCGGCTGCGGCCAATTGCATGTGCGAAGGCGACGTCGTCGCAAGCCTCACCGGCATGCCATCGAGCACCTTGTTGAACGGCTCGACGTCGCGCGCCCGAAAGCCCGGCGTGTTGGCGTTGGCGACGTTGGTGGCGATGGTCGACTGACGCAGCTCGAGATAGCGCGCCTGCGACGATGCGAGTTCGAAGAGAAAAAGCGGTCCCACGACGGCCCCATTCTGATCCATTCGGGACGAGCCTAGGGCGTTAAGCTTTCGTCAAGCTGTTGCGCGAAGCACCATCCTCGGAAATCTATCGAACGTTCTCGGGCCGCGCCGCCTGCTTGGATTGGAGGAAGTAGATGATCTCGGCAACGGGCCGGAAGAATTCCGCCGGAATCACCTGATCGACCTGGACTGCCTCGTAGAGCGCGCGCGCCAGCGCCTTATTTTCGATGACGGGGATTCGGTTCTGCTCGGCAATCTCGCGGATCTTCAGCGCGATCACGTCCATGCCCTTGGCCACGACCAGCGGCGCGGCGTTTTCCTCGCGCTTGTAGCGCAGCGCGATCGCGAAGTGCGTCGGATTGGCAATCACCAGCGTCGCGCGCGAGGCCGAGGCGATCATGCGCTGGCGCGAACGGTCGCGCGCCAGCGAGCGCAGGCGCGCCTTGATCAGGGGATCGCCTTCCGCCTGCTTGTGCTCGTCCTTGATCTCCTGCTTGGTCATGCGCAGCTCGCGCCGCCAGTGGAAGCGCGCCCAGGCGAGATCGATCGCCACCAGCACGATGGTGGCGATGCAGATCGCCGAGACGATGCGCATCGCGATGTTGAGGATCATCTCCGGCAGCGCGACCGGGTCGGTGTACATGGCCTCGAACGCCCTCGCTTCGGACGCGCGCAGCACGAAGGCGACCACGGCGGTCACCGCGGCGAGCTTGAACAACGACTTGGCGAACTCGATCAGGCCCTGCGTCCCGAACAACCGCTTCCAGCCGCTGACGGGAGAGATTCGCGACAAGTCAGGCTTGATCCGCTCGAGCACCAGGCGCGGCGCGTTTTGCAGCAGCGAGGCCGCGAGCCCGAACACCACCAGGATGACCACCAAGGGCACCAGGAACCGCAGCGCCTGCAGGCCGACCACGGTGAGCAGGTTCTGCGCGTCCGCACCGGTCGAGAGCGGGAAGCCCTCGGGATCGTCGAGCAGGCTCTTCAGCGTCGGCGTCAATTGCTGCACGCCCTGGCCGATCAGGAATGCCTGGATCACCATCAGCGCGGCCATCGAGGCGAAAATGGAGGCCTCCCGAGAGACCGGAATCTTGCCCTGTTCGAGCGCATCGCGGACTTTCTTCTCGGTCGGCTCTTCTGTCTTGCTCTCCTGATCGGATGTTTCTGCCATGCCCGTTCAGCGGTCAGCGGAAGACCAGCCCATCCTCCTGCTCGGGGTTGAGCTCGATTTCGCCCTTCTCCGCGAGGTCGAGTGCAAGGTCGGTGATCACACGGCGCGCCTCGAGCACGTCGCGCTGGTTCGACGGCTCGCCGATCGCGAGCTCGGCCTCGACGACGCGGCGGACGCGCGAGGCGACCGCGGACAGGATCACCTCGCGGAAATGCTTGTCGGTGCCCTTCAGTGCGACCACGATGCGGTCGGTCGGAACCTGGTCGAAGATCATGGTGCGCGCCTTCGGCGCCAGGTTGATGACGTCGTCGAAGGTGAACAACAGCTCCTTTAGCACCTCGGCCGACTTCGGACGCTTCTCCGACAGGCTCTTCAGGATGTCCTCGATGTGGCCGCGCTCCATCTTGTTGATGATGTCGGCGACGCGGGCGTAGGTGTCGGCGCCGAGGTTGCGGGCGAAATTCAGCGTCAGATCTTCGTGCAACGTCTTCTCGAGGACCTTCATCGCGTCATCAACGATCGGCTTGAGGCTGAGCACGCGCCGCATCAACTCGTTGCGCAGACTCGACGGCAGCTGGCTCATGACCTTGGCGGCGCAGGACGGCTTGACTTTGGACAGGATGAGCGCCGCGGTCTGCGGATGCTCCTTGGACAGGTAGGTGGCCAGCGAATTTTCCGACACCGACGAGACGCGGTCCCACACAGAGCGGCTCGAATTGCCGAGTAGGTCCGTCATGATCGCCGAAACCTGATCGGCCGGAAGCACGTCGCCGAGCACCGCTTCCAGGCCACCGAGGGTGCCGAGAATGTTCGCGCCCATCGAGAACTGCTGGGCGAACTCCTCGACGATCCCCTCGAGCTCCTGCGCGGTGATCGGCCGCAGCTCCGCCGCCGCCTTGGTGACGATGCGGATCTCCTGCGGCTCGAACTGCTGAAGCACGCTCGCCGCCGCCTGCCGGCCCATGGCCAGCAGGAGCGCGGCGACCTTTTCCGTGCCGCCCAGCGTGGTAACGCCTCGCTGCTTGACGGGAGCGATGCCGACCGGTGCCGCCATGGTCAGGTATCACCCTGCCCCAGCGGTCCGACGATCTCCGTGAGTGAGACGCCGAAGCGGGAATTGTCCTCTTCGACGACGACCACCTCGCCGCGGGCGACGATGCGGCCGTTGACGACGACGTCGACGGGCTCCCCGACCCGGTGATCGAGCGGAACCACCGCGCCGCGTCCGAGCTTCATCAGGTTCGCCACCGGAATGGTCGCCGATCCCAGCACCACCTGCATGGTGACGGGAATGCGCAAGATGGCGTCGACATTGGCGAACTTGCCGGTCTCCTCGGCCGTGCGCTGGGCGATCTCGGCCAGGCGTTCCAGCGGTGACGTCTCGGTCTCAGCCGATGCAGGTGCAGACTCGTAGTCGAATGATTGCGCCATATGGTATCGCCTCTTGGTACTTCCGCTGCCGGAGCGCCGTGGCGTTCCGGCCGTATTGCTCTGCCGGTGCCGGCATTCAGTGCTTGTTCAGCTCGGCGGTCGCGGCCGTCGCCGCGGGTGCGAGCCCGCTGCGCGCATCGAGCGCTGCGATCGCCTCGTGAGCCTGATCGATCTTCGTGCTCAGCACGTTGGCGAGGCGTCCGAGATTCGCCGTGGAATCGTGCGCCGCGGTGATGACCGTGTCGAAGGCACCCGCGGTCTCGTGCATGATGGTTGAGAATTCGCCCTGATAGCTGCGCAGCCGCGCCAGCTCGCGATGCATCCTGGTCACCCGCAGGCTGGTGAAGGCGAGCGCAACCAGCAGCACGATATCAACGAGATAGGATATCATCGACGAACTCCCGCTTCTGATCGACGGGATCTGCCACCTGCATGGCGTAATAGCCGTCGAGCTGGCCGATCTGACACCAGAACAACACCTGATTGTTGCTTTCGAGACGGGCCAGCGTGCGCGGCGTGGCCTCGAGCTCGAGCACTTGCCCGACCTCGAACTTCACGACGTCGCCGAGCGTCACCATCTTCTCGTCGAGGACGGCGCTGAGGGTCACCTCGGTCCGCTGCACCTCGCTTTCCATCTGTTCGCGCCAGCGTGGGTCGGCGGCGCGACCGTCGCTGACGACCACGTGAGCGAGCTTCTGACGCAGCGGGTTGAGCGCGGAGTGCGGAATGATCAGGAACATCTGACCGCCGCGGTAGAGTGCCTGCACCATCATGTTCGCGCAGATCGACATGTTGCTGGCGCGTCCGATCGCCAGCGACGCCATCGCGGTCTCGACACGCTCGACGCGGAAGGTGACGTTGGACGTTCCGGCGAAGGCGCCTTGCAGCGCCTTGGCGAACCGCTCGAACAGCGCCTGGACCAGCCGTATCTCAATGTTCGAGAACGTCCGTTCGACGTCAAGCGGCGGTTCCGCTCCGTCAGAGCCGAACATCGCCTCGACCATCGTGAATACGAAGTCGCGGTCGAGCATGATAATGACGCGCGAATCCCACTGCTCGGCATAGAGCACGGCCGCGACCGCGTTGCCCTCGTAGTCCTTGATGATGTCGCCGAGCGGATCGTTGGTGATGCCGTTGACCGAGAAATAGCAGGGCGTTCCGGCCATCGGCTGCAGGCTGTCGGTGCACGATGCCGCCATGCGATCGAAGATCACATTGAGCATCGGCATACGCTCGATCGATATGCCGGCAGCGTCCAGCAGGTAGTTCGGCAGCTGCTTGCGCTGGTCGACTTCTGCGTCTTCTATCATCATGCGCGCGCCGCCTTGGGTTCAGCGTCGGCAGCGACGGGCTTGGGACCTGCGATCGTCTCGTTCTCGACGACGTCGATCGAGGGACGTTCGCTGCTGGAGATCATCTTGCGGCCGTGCTCGACGGCGATCTGCGGCATGGCACCGTTCATGAACGCCAGCAGCGTCTGCTTGACGATGATGTAGGGCCGGCATTTCTTCTCACGCGTCATCTTGATCTTGATCGCGAAGGGCGAAAGCACGCCATAGGACAGGAAGATGCCTGCGAAGGTGCCCACCAGGGCTGCACCGATAAAGCCGCCCAATAGCTTCGGAGACTGGTCGAGCGCGCCCATCGCCTTGATGACGCCAAGCACGGCGGCGACGATGCCGAGCGCCGGCAGCGCCTCGGACACCGTCACCAGCGCATGATAGGGCGCCAGCTTGCCTTTCACGATGGTATGGATCTCCTCGTCCATCAGTGCCTCGATCTCGTGCGTGCGCGCATTGCCCATGATGATGAGACGGACATAGTCGCAGATGAACTGGAGCAGCGAGGGATCTCCGAGCACGCTCGGGAACGCCTTGAAGATCTCGGAATTCGAGGGGTCGTCGATATGCGCCTCGACTTCGTTGCGCCCCTTGCCCCGCAGCTCGCGCATCAGAGCGTGGAGCGCGCCGAGCAAGTCAAGGTAGTAGCGCTGGCCGGGCACCGCGCCGGTGATGGCCTGCATGCAGGCGACGCCCGTGTCCACCACCGTCTTCCATGGATTGGCCACGATGAAGGTGCCGACCGCGGTTCCGATGATGATCACGAACTCCCACGGCTGCATGAGCACGGCCAGGTGCCCGCCCATGGCGGCAAAGCCGCCGAGCAGCGCCGCTACCGTGATGAAAATCCCCACGAAACTGCCCAACGCGCCGCTCCATCGCCGATCCCACCTGGAATACCTAGTCGGCGACGCTTGCGCGAAGCTGGCTTCGAGGTCGCCAGCCCCGCGCAAGCAATTGGCGGCAGCTTGAAGCGGGGTCGCGACCTGCGGCCAGAGGGGCGCGTGTCATGCTATCCACCATCGCGGACTACACCAGGCTGACCAAGGACATGGGCAAGTCGCTGACGCAGGTCGCGAAGCAGCCGGACGTCAGCCGCGACACCGACTATTTCCTCGGCCATATCGGCAAAGTGAAGACCATCGACGATTTCCTGAAGGACTATCGTCTCTATTCCTATGCGATGAAGGCCTATGGCCTCAGCGACATGACCTACGCCAAGGCGTTCATGCGCAAGGTGCTGACCGAGGGGGTCACGAGCAAGGACGCCTTCGCCAACAAGCTGACCGACACCCGCTACCGGCAATTCGCGACCGCCTTCAATTTCGCCGCACTCGGCGACAAGGCGACCCAGACCGCCGCGGCCACGACCGGCACCGCGACCCAGTACGTCACGCAGACGATGGAGGAGAAGGCCGGCGATCAGAACGAAGGCCTGCGTTTGGCGCTGTATTTCACCCGCAAGGCTTCCACGATCACGACCGCCTACCAGATCCTGGCCGACAAGGCGCTGACGCAGGTGGTGCAGACCGCGCTCGGCCTGCCGTCGACGATCAGCGCGGCGAACATCGACGCCCAGGCCAAGATGATCGCGGACAAGATCAAGCTCACCGACTTCCAGGATCCGGCCAAGGTGACCAAGTTCGTGCAGCGCTTTGCGGCGATGTGGGATGCGACCCAGGCCCGGAACGACAGCTCGACCAATCCCGCGCTGGTCCTGATCGCCGGCGCCGCGACGTCGGTCAGCATGGATACCAACGTGCTCACGACGCTTCAGAACATCAAGTTCAACAGGTAAGTCATGCAATCGGCTCTCTATGTGGGATTGTCGGCGCAGGTCGCCCTCGAAAAGCGCCTCCAGACGATCGCCAACAACGTCGCCAACGTCAACACGGCCGCGTTCCGCACCGACGTGGTGAAGTTCGAGACCGTGCTGTCCAAGGCCGGTCCGACGCCGGTGGCGTTCTCCTCGCCCGGCGACAACATCATCTCGCGCGAGATGGGCAACATTACCGAGAGCGGCAACCCGCTGGACGTCGCCGTGGTCGGCCAGGGCTGGATCGCCTTCGCCGGTCCGAACGGCACGGTCTACACGCGCGACGGCCGGCTCCAGATCGCCCCCAACGGCGATCTTCAGACCGTGAGCGGCTTTCCGATCGTCGATTCCGGGGGCGCGCAGATCACGCTCGACCCGAACGGCGGACCGATCTCGATCGCGCGCAGCGGCGCGATCATCCAGGACAACAACGAGATCGGCACCATCGGCCTGTTCAGCATTCCGGCCGACGCCAATCTCGAACGCTACGGCAATTCAGGCGTGACGCCCGACCGGCCTGCGACCGCCATCGCGGACTTCTCCCGGGACGGCTTCAAGCAGGGCTATGTCGAAGGCTCCGGCGCCAATCCGATGCTCGAACTGACGCGGCTGATCTCGGCCTCGCGCGCTTTCGATGGCACCAACTCGATGATCGAGGGCACCGAGAGCTCGCTGCAGAACGCGATCCGGACCCTCGGCGAACCCGGCAAGTAGATTGCGCGCCAAGCGCGCAGGATGAGGTTGGACGGTTTCCTTGAACGCTCTTCGGCAACTCGAGTGGGCGCTGCTGGAGCTTCAGCAGAGCACTCCCCTGGCAAGCGTCAGTGGCGCGATCTCCGAGATCGCGCCGACGCATTTCCGCGTCTCCGGCCTGTCGCGCTTCGTCAGGCTCGGCGAGCTCATCGGCGTCGATTGCGGCGGTAAGCGCCAGATCGGCGAGGTGGTGCGGATCGACAGCGAGGGCATCATCGCCAAGCCGTTCGACCGGCAATTTGGCGGCGGGCTCGGCTCGGCGGCCTACCGGATGCCGCCGCTGTCCTTCGCGCCCGATCCGAGCTGGAAGCGCCGCGTCATCAACGCCCTCGGCGCGCCGCTGGACGGACAGGGGCCGCTCACGCAAGGGTCGCAGGCGGTCTCGACGGAGGCGGAGGCGCCGTCGGCCATGAAGCGTGCGCGCGTGCACAAGCCGCTGCGCACCGGCGTACGCGTCATCGACCTGTTCGCGCCGGTCTGCGCCGGCCAGCGCGTCGGCATCTTTGCCGGATCGGGCGTCGGCAAATCGACGCTGCTCGCGATGCTCGCCCGCAGCCAGGGCTTCGATACGGTCGTGCTGGCCCTGGTCGGCGAGCGCGGCCGCGAGGTGCGCGAGTTCATCGAGGACGTGCTGGGCAACGACCGTCATCGCGCTGTCACAATCGTCTCGACGGGCGACGAAAGCCCGATGATGCGGCGACTGGCGCCGAAGACGGCGATGGCGGTGGCCGAATATTTCCGCGACCGCGGCGAATCGGTCCTGCTGATGGTGGATTCGATCACCCGTTTTGCCCACGCCGCCCGCGAGGTCGCGCTCGCCGCCGGCGAGCCCGCGGTGGCGCGCGGCTACGCGCCGACGGTCTTCACCGATCTGCCGCGCCTGCTCGAGCGCGCCGGTCCGGGCGAGGAGGGATCCGGCACCATCACCGGGATCTTCTCCGTGCTGGTCGACGGCGACGATCACAACGAGCCGATCGCCGACACCATCCGCGGCACGCTCGATGGGCACATCGTGCTCTCAAGGCACATCGCCGACCAGGCGCGCTATCCGGCCGTCGATGTTCTGGCCTCGGTCTCCCGCCTCGCCCACAACGTCTGGGACCCCGAGGAGCGCGAATTGGTGAGCAAGCTGCGCGCCATGATCGCGAAATACGAGGACACGCGCGACCTTCGCCTGATGGGCGGTTATCAGCCGGGACGTGATTCGGGCCTCGACCAGGCGGTCGAGATGGTTCCGCGAATCTACAACGCGATGCGACAGGGCGCGTCGGCGCCGCCGAGCGCCGATCCGTTCCGCGAGCTTCGGGACATGCTCAAGGGCGACTGACGGGTGGAGAGGGTGAGGCGCCTGCCGTCCGCCCTGCCCGTGGTTTTCGACAAGAGATTGCGCATGTCGCTACGCTTCCAGCGCATGCGCGTGCACACCGGCTCACCCATTTTCGTCGTGAGCGAATTCGCCGTTCGCGGTGTGCACGAGCTGGCAAGCGCTGTGCAAGCGATCGAAGAGTCTATTCTGCAAGCACGACGGGAACAACCGCCGCGTGCAATTCCAATGAGTTCCCTCGACGATTCCGCGGCAGAACGCACAAGTTGTGGATGACGTGCCGCCAAACGTCATCGTGATGCACAAGCTTCGATCAGTTTGCATCAACGCAAGACAACAACGCGCGTGCAATCAAACTCTCACAATATCGAGTGCATATTACTCGCCGCGCCATGTATTGCGTTCACCATCATGTGTCCCGAACAACGAGATTGCCCTTGAACGTTACATTCGCCTGCCACGACATCCAGCCTGTGAGAGGGTCTCTACTTGATTTTGTTGAGAAGCTCATCCATCGTTTTGGTTGAGTATAAGAAACGTCTGCTTGTGACTTGAACTTTGGGGGCTTCGGTTGAGCCACTCCGATCCACCGTTTGCCGGCGACGGCAACCCGAGCTCCCGCGCGACGACCACGCCGTTGGCATGCCATCAGCGATACGGCTTCTCGCTGCGGACGATGCGACGCTCCTCGGCCGAGGTCGGGCGCGGTGCGATCCGCGCCATTGTGCGAGAGTTCGACAGGGCATGCTCGTCTGACACTCAGGGCGCAAAGCGGCTTCGGGACGCCGCAGACGAAGTTCCGGGGACGAGGTAGATTCATGCCATTGGCGCGGGAAGCCGTCGAGCTGCTGGTTCAGGCGGCGCGGGCTTGGTATTTCGAAGGCAATCAGCATGGATTGCGCGATCGGGAATGGATGGCGCTGCGCTTTCTCGGGCGCGCCAACAGGTTTTCGCGCACGCCGTCCGCACTGGCCGGCTTCATCGGCGCCACACGCGCGACGGCGTCGCAGATCGTGAAGACTCTGGAGAGCAAGTCGTTCCTGGTGCGAAAGCCGTCGCATGAGGACAAGCGTTCCGTCGTCCTGCACGTCACGCCGCAGGGCGAGAAATGCCTGAGCCAGCACGACCCGATCAATCACGTGGTCAACGCGGTGACGTCGCTCGGGACCGAGGAGTGCATCAGGCTGCGCGACTCTCTCCGCGAGATCCTCAATCACCTCGATGCTGCCCATCAACGGCTCGAAGCGAGCATCTGCCGGGACTGCATGTTTCTCGCAGAGCGCGGGCCGGGCACCGGCAAGGGGCGTGGAAACGCCGAATTCATGTGCCGGCTCTATCGTGCTCCGATCTCGCTCGAGGAGACCGAGCTGCTCTGCACCAGCTTCGAGCGCACGCGTGACCGCCCCAAGATCGAGCAGCATCTCGACCGCGAGCGCATGGCGAGCCAGGGCTGAGGCCGCCAAGAAGCGGCGCTCCATCAACGTCATTGCGAGCGAAGCGAAGCAATGACGGAGTATGAGGCGATAGCTCGCTCTCCGAGTGACGGCTGTCATTCCCCGCGAAGGCGGGGAATCCAGTACGCCGCGGCCTCTGCATTGAACAACTGTCGTCTCGGAGTACTGGATCGCCCGGTCAAGCCGGGCGATGACAGCGAGTGTGTGGTCGCAGACGTGCATATTCATTCTCGCGACTGATTTCGCCCGAGCTTTGCTTCGTCTCGCCGCCCTCATCGGCAAGAGGGCGCAGGGAAGACCGGGTGCTGACATCGCACCCGCGGTCCGCTGCGCAAAACGCACACGCAGAAAACCGCACAGCAGCATACAGGTGGTGCCAATCACTCGGCCTTCCCTGCGCGATGGCCGGACGGCTTATGCCGTGCTCTCCCGGGAGCCGAGTTCCTTCTGGCCTCCCTCACCCTCGCAAAAGTCACCGGCACCGCGCCGGTTGACGCCAATGCCGCATTCGCGAGAGCTTGACCGTAGCAACGACGGCCAGGACCACACGGTTTTGCCGTACGCACGGCCCGCCATTTCGCCCGCAGTATTCCCTGACACCGTCGACAGCGCCGGAAACTTACAGACGAGACGAAACCTAGCAGCGCCGTTCGTCCGCGCGCGGCCGCGAGCTCACCGGGGACTACCCTCCCTGCCCGCACCTTTCGCGCCCGACGCTGCCGCGTCCACCGCAAGCCCGGCTCGCGACAATGACGACCTCATGATCGCCCCTCGAGATTGAGCCGGGATGACCGACACATACGACAAATCCGAATTTCGGTAAAGAAGAATATCTTTGCTTCACTGTGTTGACACGAGACCGAAACAGGCCGCCAGGCTGGCCCTCGAACCCGCGGGGACCAGACGCACCCTTGTATGCATTATCCCAGTTGCCATTCCCCTGCGCTTCGCTTTACATGCCCTCAACTGCCCCGCGGAACGGCCGGGGCCGGAAAAATCACACAGATTTCCAGGGGACGGAGCATGGCGCGCAACATATTGATTCTTGGGGCTTCTTACGGCTCCCTGCTGGGCACGAAGCTGCTGATGGCCGGGCACAACGTGACCCTGGTCTGCCGCGCAAAGACCGCGGAGCTGATCAACCGCGACGGTACCGAGGTGCGCATTAAGCTACGCGACGAGGCGGTGCACCGGGCGATCTTCTCCCGCAACCTCCCTGGCAAGCTCGACGCGGTGACGCCGGCCAATGTCGACCTCTCCCGCTACGATCTGGTCGGCCTCGCGATGCAGGAGCCGCAATACACCAACCACACGGTGCGCGTCCTCATGGTCAAGATTGCCGCGGCGAAGCTGCCGTGCCTGTCGATCATGAACATGCCGCCCCTGCCCTATCTGAAGCGGATTCCGGCACTCGCCGACATGGATCTCGAGGAGGCCTACACCAATGCGCAGGTGTGGGAGCGGTTTGAGCCCGGGCTGGTGACGCTGTGCTCGCCCGACCCGCAGGCCTTCCGGCCGCCGGAAGAGGCCGCCAACGTGCTGCATGTCGGCCTGCCCACCAACTTCAAGGCGTCGGTCTTCGCCGACGAGAAGCACAACAAGCTGCTGCGCGAGCTGGAGGCCGACATCGACGCGGTGACGCTCGACGGCCACGACGTGCCGGTGAAGCTGAAAGTGTTCGATTCCCTGTTCGTGCCGCTGGCGAAATGGTCGATGCTGCTGACCGGCAATTACCGCTGCATCACGCCGAACGAGCCGCAGTCGATCCGCGACGCCGTGCACGGCGATCTCAATCGTTCGCAGACGATCTACGACCATGTCGATGCGATCGCCCGCCGCCTCGGCGCCGATCCGCAGGACCAGGTGCCGTTCGCGAAGTACGCCAAGGCCGCGGAGAGCCTGCTCAAGCCGTCATCGGCGGCGCGCGCGGTCGCGAGCGGTGCGCCCTTCATCGAACGCGTCGACCTGCTGGTGAAGCTGATCTCGCATCAGCTCGGCGTGCCCAACGCCGAGATCGACCGCACCGTCGACACCGTGGACCAGAAGCTGAACGAGAAGATCGTGCAGGGCGGCTCCGGCGCGCAGTAGCGCCGCTCCCACCGAGGTCCGCTCAGGCAACCAGGAAGGATTGCAGCCAGATCAGGCCGGTCACGGCGACCAGCGTAACCGCGCCGGTGCGCGTGACGAGGTCAGGGCGCCCGAGGCGACGGGCGCCGCGGCCGAGCGTTGCGCCGAGAATGATCCACGCGGCGCCGGCGGTGAGAATCTGCAGCACGATCACGCCGAGCCACGGCAGCAGTTCGAGCGGCCCGGCCCCAAGCGGCAGCAGCAGGAACGCGAAGACCAGTGCTTTCGGGTTGAGCAGCGTCGTCAGCAGCACCTGGCCGAACGTCACCGCAGCGCCGTCGCGCAGCTCGCGCGTATTGACGCGCCAGAGCATGACCGCGAGGCACAGGATGTAGATGGTCACGGCGACGCGGAGCAGCAGCGCCGCAATCGGGATGTCGCTGATGACCGGACCGAGCGCCAGCCGCAGCACCGCGATCGCCAGCAGATAGCCGCACAGTTCCGCCGCAAGCAGATGAAGGGAGCGCGAGATGCCCGCTCCGGCCCCCGATGTCGCCAGCAGGGTGTTGGTCGGCCCCGGCACCGCCAGCAGGAAATAGGTCGCCGTGAAGAAGGTCAGAAAGGTCATACGGCCGGATAGCAGGTCTCGGGCCCGTCGATCTTGATCTGCGTCATTTCGGGCCGAGCGATGGCGGTCTGCACCATCTTCCCCGAGCCGGCGCCGTTCGGCACCGGGTTCCTGCCGCGCACGGCGGAGCTTTCCGGTTTTGGCGTGGGCAACACCATCTGATTCGCGCTGGAGCGCTCGACGCGCCGCGGCTGGATTGATAAGCCGCTGTCCGCGAATGACGGGACTTTGAGTCGGGGACATGACGGTTGCGATCGAGATGGGGCAGACCACGGCAGGCGCCGCGGCCGCCATGGACCTCGAGGAACTGCTGGCGACCCGTCTCCTGGTGCAGGGCAATTCGGGCTCCGGCAAGTCGCATCTCTTGCGGCGGCTGCTGGAACAGAGCGCCCCCTGGGTGCAGCAGGCCATCATCGATCCCGAGGGCGACTTCGTCACGCTGGCCGAGCGCTTCGGCCATCTGGTGATCGAGGCCGAGGATCACACCGAGCGCGGCCTCCAGGTCGCGGGCGAGCGCGCACGGCTGCATCGCGTCTCCACCGTGCTCAATCTCGAAGGTCTCGACGCCGAGAACCAGATGCGGCGCGCGGCTGCGTTCCTTGGCGGGATGTTCGACGTCGACCGCGATCATTGGTACCCGATGCTCGTCGTCGTCGACGAAGCGCAGTTGTTTGCGCCGGCGGTGGCGGGCGAAGTCTCGGACGAAGCACGCAAGCTCTCGCTCGCCGCCATGACCAATCTGATGTGCCGCGGCCGCAAGCGCGGGCTTGCCGGCATCATCGCAACCCAGCGCCTGGCCAAGCTCGCCAAGAACGTCGCGGCCGAAGCCTCGAACTTCCTGATGGGGCGGACCTTCCTCGACATCGACATGGCCCGCGCCGCCGACCTGCTCGGCATGGAGCGGCGGCAGGCGGAAGCCTTCCGCGATCTCGAGCGCGGTCAGTTCATGGCGCTGGGACCTGCGTTGTCGCGCCGGCCGCTGCGCCTCAACATCGGCCCGACCGAGACCAGCCCGCGCAATTCGACACCGCGGCTGATGCCGCTGCCGGAAGCCACGCTTGAAGATGCCCGCGCGGTCATCCTCGCCGCACCGCCGCCCGATGCCAGCCGGCCGCAGCGACGGCCGGCTCCGGATCTGCTCGAGCAGCTTCGCGCGGCGAAGGCCGCCGCGGTGCCGGAGATTCGGGTCGAAGTGGTCGAGGCTCCCGTCAGTGCCGAAGAGCTCGCCGAGCGGCGCGATCGCGTGGATCGCACGCTGCGTGCCGTGATGGCCGAGCCCGACGCCGGCTTCCGCGCCATCGGCGTGCTCTATCAGGAGTTCGTGGTTCGCTGCCGCATCGAGGGGTTAGGGGCGGCGGTGCCCGATCTCAACGAATTCCGTCGCATGCTGACGCATGCGCGCGCCGGGCTCGGGACGGATCTCACCGAAGACGACGCCTGGCAGGACGTGGCGCTGCGCGCCTCGATCCTGCCCGACGACATGCAGGGCGTGTTCATGATGATCGCGCGCGCGGCGAAGGAAGGCTGGCCCTGCCCCGGCGATGCCGCGATCGCCCGTGCCTACGGCTCGCACTCGCTGCGCCGCGCGCAGCGCCTGCTCGGCTACATGGAGGAGCAGGGCCTGATCGTCGTCCAGCTCGACGGCGGCGGCCGCCGGATCGTGACGCTGGTGGAGCTCGCCTGGGCGACCGCGCCGGGCGATCCCAACGGCGATGATCAGCCGGCGGAGCAGGTCGCGAGCGCGGCGTCGGCTTGACACGGGATGGAGGTCGTCATGCCCGGGCTTGTCCCGGGCATCCACGTTCTTCGTGCCGGGAGGCAAGACGTGGATGGCCGGGTCATAGGCGAGCGCAAGCGACGCCGTCCTTCGGACGGCTATGCCCGGCCATGACGCGGAGAGGTCAGCGCACTGCGTCAGGCCGCCTCGGAGCCGCCGAGATAGGCGTCGCGGATGCGGGGGTCGTCTTTCAGCGCGCGCGCGGGGCCAGACAGCACGATCTTGCCGGTCTGCAGCACATAGGCCTCGTGCGCGATCTCGAGCGCGAGGCTGGCGTTCTGCTCGACCATGAAAACCGAGACGCCCGCCTGGTTGATGCTGCGGATCAGCTCCAGCACGCGATCAACATAAAGCGGCGACAGGCCCATGGTCGGCTCGTCCATCACGATCATGCGCGGGCGGCTCATCAGCGCGCGCGCCATCGCCACCATCTGCTGCTCGCCGCCGGACAGCGAGCCGGCGCGCTGCGACAGCCGCTGGCCGAGCTTCGGGAACAGCGTCAGCATCCTGTCGAGATCCTGCGCGATGGCGTCGCGGTCATTGCGCACGAAGGCGCCCATCAGGATGTTCTCGCGCACGCTCATGTCAGCGAACAGCCGCCGCGCCTCCGGCACGGAGCCGATGCCGCGGCGGACGATCTGCGGCGTGGAGAGCCCGATCAGCGAAGCGCCGTCGAACGTCACCTCGCCCGAGCGCGGCTTCACCAACCCTAAGATGATCTTCATCGTGGTCGACTTGCCGCTCGCGTTGCCGCCGAGCAGGCAGACAATGTGGCCGCGCGCGACCGTGATCGACAGGTCGAAATGCACCTGGGCCTGACCGTAGAAGGTGTTGACATCAGACAAAGCCAGCAGTGCTTCGGGTGCGCTCGTCATGCCGCGCTCTCCTGCTCCGTCGTCCCTGACAGTCCGTGGCCGAGATAGGCCTCGATCACCTTGGGATCGCTCCGCACCTGCTCGCCCGGCCCTTCCGCGATCTTCTTGCCCTCGTCCATGACGATGACGCGGTCGGACAGGCGCATCACCATCTCCAGCTTGTGCTCGATCAGCAGGATGGTCAGCCCTTCGGCTTTCAATTCGGCGACGAGCCCCTGCATCTCCGCGGTCTCGGTCGGGTTCATGCCGGCGGTGGGCTCGTCGAGCAGCAGCAGCCGCGGCTTCAGCGCGAGCGCACGCGCGATCTCGACGCGGCGGCGGTTGGCGTAAGACAGACTATAGGCGGGCTGGTCGATGCGCGGCAGCAGCCGTTCGCCGAAACGCGCGAGGATGGCCTTCACCTCCTCGCGCAGCCGCTCCTCCTCGGCCCTGACGCGCGAGGGACGCAGCAGGGCCAGACCCAATTCCAGCAGCGGGCCGATCACCGGCACGGTCGGCTTCACGGCGCGCAGCCGCGTGTGCGCGCCGATCAGGACATTGTCCATGACGCTGAGATTGCCGAACACGCGGCCGAGCTGGAAGGTGCGCGCGATGCCTTCGGCCGCGAGCCGCTCCGGCGACAGGCCGGTGACGTCCTGCCCTTCGAAGCTGACTGCGCCGGCATCGGGCCGGTCCAGCCCGGTGACGAGATTGAACAGCGTTGTCTTGCCGGCGCCGTTCGGGCCGATGATGCTGATCAGCTCGCCCCTGGCAAGGTCGAGGTCGATCGTATCGACCGCGGTGAGGCCGCCGAAACGGCGCGTCAGGCCGCGCAGGGACAGCATGGCGTGAAGCTGCTTCTCCATCAGACCGTTCCCAACAGGCCCTGCGGCCTGAACCGCACCAGAAGCAAGAGAACGATGCCGTAGATCAGGATGCGGTACTCGGCCGCGATCCGGAACACCTCGGGCAGGCCGACCAGCGCGACCGACCCGACGATCGCGCCGACGACGTTGCCGAGGCCGCCGAGGATCACGACGGTCAGCGCCAGGATGGATTGCTGCGTGTTGAAGGTCTCGTGGTTGATGTAGGAATAGAGATGCGCGGCGATGCCGCCGCTGACGCCGGCGGCGAAGCCGCCGAAGATGAAGGCGATCGACTTGTAGCGGTTCAGGCTGAGGCCATAGGCGCGCGCGGCGATGTCGTCGTCGCGGATGGCGCGAAAGCTGCGGCCGAGATGCGAGGTAAGCAGCCGTCCCTGCAGCAGCGCCAGCACGACCATCACCGCAAGGCTGAACCAATAGACCGAGGTCGGGCTGATCAGGTCATAGCCGAACAGCGACAGCGGCGGAATGCCGGAGATGCCGATCGGGCCGCGCGTCACGCTCTCCCAGTTCAGGATCACCAGCGCCACGATCTCGCCGATCGCGAGCGTCGCGATCGACACGTAATGCCCGCGCAGGCGGAAGGACGGCGAGATCAGGAGCGTGCCGAGCGCGGCGCTCATCAGGCCACCGCCGATGACCGCAAGTCCGGCCGGAACGGCCAGCACCAGCGACAGCAATGCGGAGGTGTAGGCGCCGATCGCAAGCAGCGCGGCATGACCGAGCGACACCTGCCCCATCGTGCCCGCAACCAGCGTCAGGCTGAGCCCGAGCATGCCGAGCAACCAGGCATTGACCAGGGTCTGGAGCACGTAGAAGGACACCGGGAACAGCGGCAGGATCGCAAAGCCGGCAACAGCGACCAACAGCGCCCAGCGCGGAATATTCACCGGGCGGCTCGGCGCGATGAACGTGCCGGTGAGCGGCTCGGGCGGCGCCTGCCGTGCGCTGACGAACAGGCCGTTCGGCCGCAGCACGAGCACGACGACGAGCAGCAGGAACGCGAACAAATTGCGGTAGCTGGTGCCGAGCACGGCGACGCCGTAGCTCTCGACGAGGCCCAGCAGCAGGCTGCCGATCACCGCGCCCGGCACGTTGCCGGCACCGCCGACGACTTCCGCGACGACGCCCTTGAGCGTCGCCTGAAGGCTCATCGCCGTGTCGATCTGGTTGTAGTACATGCCGACCAGCATGCCGGAGACGCCGCCGAGCGCCGCCGCGATACCGAACACGGCCTGATTGACCCGGTTGACGTCGACGCCCATCTGCATGGCGGCGTCGCGGTCCTGTGCCGTGGCACGCACGGCCCAGCCGAGCTTGGTGTAACGCAGGAACACGAACAGCAGCAGCGCACTGGTGAGGCCGACGCCGGCAATGAGCAGATCAAGCGGCCCGATCGTCCCGCCACCGACCTGGAAGCGGACATCGGGCAACTGGCTCGGCAGCGCGCGCGGATTGGGCGAGAAGATCAGCATCACCAGTTGATCGAGCACGAAGCTGATGCCGATGGTCGCGAGCAGCGGCGCGATGCGCACCGAGTTTTGCAGCGGCCGTAGACCGAATCGCTCGATGATCAGACCGACGATCGCCGCGGCCACGGCGACCACGATGATGGTGAGAGGCAGCGGCGTGTGCAGTTGCACCACCGCGATCCAGCCGATATAGGCGCCGACCAGATAGATCGAGCCTTGCGCGAAGTTGATCAGCCGGCTGACGCCGAAGATCAGCGCGAGCCCGACTGCAACGAGCGCGTAGACATTGCCGACGATCAGCCCGTTGATGGTGTGGTCGAGCCAGGAGGACACGCAGCATTCCTAATCAGGGAGAAGCGGCCGGAGCGATCGCTTCGGCCATCACATCAGGTCGGCTTGCCGTCCCAGAGCGCGAACTGGCCCTTGCGCACGACGAGTTCGGCGTTCATGGCGCCCTTGACGCGGCGGCTCTCGACGTCGAACGTGGCCTGACCGAAGATGACGCTGGAGACGTCCTTCACCTTGGCGAAGGCATCGCGGATGGCGCGGCGGTCGGTGCCGCCGATCTTCACCACGGCAGCGGCCATGTTCATCGCGTCATAGGAGTATGCATTGAAGGCGTCGGGCTCCTGCCCGTTGTACTTGGCCTTGAAGCCGTCGATGAACTTCCTCACCTCGGGCCGCGGATCTTGCGGGAAATAGCGCGTGCCGAGATGGACGTCCTCGACCGCCTCGCCCCCGAGCTCCAGGAATTTCGGCGAGTACACCGAGCTGGCCGCGCAGATCGTCTGCTTCAGGCCGACCTGGCGGGCCTGGCGCGCGATCAGCGCGCCGTCGGAATAATAGGAGATCAGGATCAGCCCGTCCGGGCTGGCGTCGCGCACGCGCACCAAGGTGGAGCGGAAGTCGCGTTCCTCGGCGATGTAGCCCTCGGTGATCGCGACCTCGGCGCCGTATTCCTTGGCCGCCTTGACGAAATGGTCGCGGCTGGTACGGCCCCAATCGGTGTTGAGGTGCAGCACCGCAAGCTTCTTCAGGCCGAGCCGCCTGACGGCGTAGGACGCCAGTAGCGGCTGCTCGTCGGCCTGGCTCACGGACGTGCTCCACATGAAGTCACCGCCCTTGGTGAAGTCGGGGTGCGAATTGGTGAAGCCGAACTGCACCAGGCCGCCGCGCTGATAGATCGGGGAGGCCGCCATCGAGGCGGGACTGGAGAAATCGCCGAGCTCCATGACGATGCGGGGATCGGAGACGAATTTCTGGGCGATCGCGACCGACTGGCGCGGATCGCTCTGGCTGTCCTCGAACTGGTAGGCGAGCTTGCGGCCGTTGATGCCGCCGGCGGCGTGAATCTCGTCGAGCGCGAGATCAAAGCCCTGCTTCCACTGCGCGCCATATTGCGCGTTCGGTCCCGTGAGGGGGCCGCTGACGCCGAGCAGGATCGGCTCGGCGGATTGCGCCAGTGCGGCGCGCGAGAAGGCTGTGCCAGCCATCATGGCGGCGAGCGAGCCTTTGACCAGGGTACGGCGATCGATGTTGCTCATTCACGGCTCCATCCATTCAATGTTGATACAGCAGCAATTCTCGTGCCGGTAAGATTGCCTATTTCGAGGGCTCGCCGAGCGACAGCATCAGCCGATTCGCCCAGTTGAAGAACGAGGCGCCGTTGATGACGTCGACGATCTCGGCGTCGTCGAGACCGGCGCGGCGCAGCTCGGCGATATTGTCAGGCCCGAATGCGATCGGCGTTGCGGCCAACGCCACCGAGGCCTTGACCACCGCATTCCAGCGCTCGCCGAGATCGGCCCCAACGCCCTCGTCGAGCAGGCGCTGGACGTCGTCGCGCCGTTTGGAATAGGTGCTGGCGAAGCGCGCATGCACGGAGGCGCAATAGATGCAGCCGTTGTAGCGCGAGGTCGCGGCAGCGGCGAGCTCGCGCTCGGCGCGCGGCAGGCCGTCGGCGACGTTGTAGAAGATGTCCTTGTCGGTCTTGGTGCGGGCTTCCAGCACTTCGGGATCGCGCACCAAAAGACGAAAGTATTCCGACTTGGCGCGGGCGCGGTCGACGAGGCCGGCGTAGTGCCGCTCGGTCAGCTCGGCCTCGGGCAGCGGGTCGATCCACGAGACCCAGCCGAGCTCGTCCTGGGTGAAGACGACGGGCGGATTGACGGTGCTCATGATTGGGCCTCCTACGCGCTTGCCGCGGCGAGCGTGCGCAGGCCGCTGACGACGCGCACCTGGAACGACAGGAACGCAACGAGCTGGGACAACGTGACGATGCCGGTGGATGACCAGCCGGCAGCCAGTAGCGCCTTCATGTCGGCGGACGCGGCATCGCGCGGGTGGAAGAGAAGCAGATGCGCGTGCTCCAATGCTGCGACCAGCCTGGCGCCGAGGACAGGCTTGCGCTCCGCGCTGACGCGATAGATCAAGCCGGCCTTGTTCTCGATCGACAACGGACCGGCCGGATAGGCGCCGTATGGGCCGGAGGTCTTGCCGCGCTCGATCTCGGCGTTGATCGCATCGAGCAGAGGCGCGCCATCCGCAGTCGCGGCAAGCTTGTCGCGATAGAAGGCGGCGACGGGGGACTCGCCATGGAGCCCGGTCACGAAGGCCGCGACCACCGCGCGCTCGGCAAGCGAAAAATCGCCGGCCTCGATCGGCTCGAACAAAGCGAGATAGCTCTTCTGCGCATTCTCGCGCGCCTGCAGGCGGCGCGCGCGGATGGCGTCGAGCGTGGAGCCGGGCTCGATGCCGGCGAGCGTGTCGATGATGTCTTGCGTTCCCATTATTCAGCCTCGTGCAACGCGTTTTTCGTTCATTCCGGCTAACCTGCGAGGGCAATGTCTTTGGCGGCCGTCCGGGTCCAGCCCAGCACTGGGGCGACCTGGTCGGCGACGAGCTCGATCGAGCGCAGGACGTCAGGATGCGGCGCATCGACCGAATGCACCTGGAAGACGAGATCGGTCACCCGTTCCAGCGTGGCGTCGGTGCGGAGCGAGGCAATGACGTGGTCGGCATCGCCGACATGGGTGTCGAACGCGGTGATCATCTCCTCCAGCGTCTCGCCCGGAGGGGGATGTCCGCCCTTCATGAATTGCGGCAGCGCGCGGCGCAGTCCGATATCGGCAAGCCGCAGCGCCTCGCGATGGTCGTCGGCAACGAAGATGCTGCGCGAGGCCATGATGCGCGGCTCGCAGCCCGGCGGCAGCGCGGCGAGATAGGCATCGATGATCGGGTTCTGGATCTCGGCGAGCGTCGCGTTCGGCGCGTCCTTGGCCCGTGGCTGCGTGCGCGAGAGCAGGAGGCCGTCGCCGGCCTTGCCGGCGCGGGCGCCGCCAGCAACGGAGAATGTCGCCTGCCAGATGCGCTTATCCAGTTGCGGCCGCTGCGGATAGAGCGTGTCGCCGCCATCGAGCGGCTTGCCGGTCAGGGCGTTGCGGACGATATCCAGATTGCGGCTGAAAATCTCATTGCGCTGGGCGCTGTCGAGGCCGAAGGCGGCGAAGGCGGACGGGTTGCCGCCGGTGCCGACGCCGAGCTCGAAGCGGCCGTTGCAAAGGAGATCGAGCACCGCGGCGTCCTCCGCCACCCGCACTGCGTTCTCCAGCGGCAGCGTGACGATGCCGGTGCCGAGGCGGATGCGCGAGGTCTGCGCGGCCGCATAACCCAGGAACGTGAAGGGCGACGGCAGGCCGCCCTCGCGCTCATGGAAATGATGCTGAGCGATCCACGCGGAATCGAGCCCGGCCTTCTCGGCGCGCACGATCTGCTCGGCGGCGAAGCGATAGCGGTCCGCCGCCGGCGCCTCGTCGAGCAGCCGCGTGAAGAAGCCCAGACGTTTCAGGTTGGCAAAGCGTTTCATACAATCCCTGTCGGGCGAGGATGGGCCCCGATGATGTCGGTTGCCGCAGTTCCCGACAAGCGGGCATTCAAGGCACATACGCAAGCCCCATACGCAGGGCTGCCCGCCGGATCGCCTTCATGTGGACTCTGGGCGGGCAGATTGCCTACCAGCTCGGCAGCACCGCGCCCTTGAACTTGGTCAGGACGAACTCCTTGACCTCAGGCGTGTGGTAGCTGTCCACGAGGATCTTGACCCAAGGCTTGTCCTTGTCGGCGCTGCGCACCGCGATCAGGTTGACATAGGGCCCCTTCGGGTCCTCGCGCAGGATCGGATCCTTGACCGGATCGAGGCCCGCCTGGGTTGCATAGTTGGTGTTGATCGCGGCGGCATCGACGTCGTCGAGCGCGCGCGGGGCCTGCGCCGCGTCGACCTCGATGAACTTCAGCTTCTTGGGATTGTCGGTGATGTCGAGCACGGTCGGCTTGAAGCCGGTGCCGTCCTTCAGCTTGATCACGCCCTTGTCGCGCAGCAGCAGCAGCACGCGGCCGCCATTGGTCGGGTCGTTCGGGATCGAGACCTTGCCGCCCGCGGGGATGTCGCCGAAGGCCTTGTGCTTCTTCGAGTAGACGCCGATCGGGAAGTTCACGGTCAGACCGACGGATTCGATCTTGTAGCCGCGGTCGGCCTTCTGGTTGTCCAGGTAAGGCTGGTTCTGAAACGAATTGGCCTGGATCTCGCCGGCATCGAGCGCGGCGTTCGGCACCACGTAATCGGAGAATTCTAGCAGCTGGATGTCGAGGCCCTGCTTGGCGGCGATCGGCTTCACCGCTTCGAGGATCTGCGCATGTGGCCCGGGCGTCACGCCGATCTTGATGGTCTCGGCCGCGGCTGCGGCGGACCATGCGGCCAGCACGGCAGAGAGAATCAGGGGAAGGCGAAACGGCATCTTGGTCTCCTTGGGTCTTGCGGCAACGGACCCGTATTCCCTTTTCTGCGGTGCGAAATCAATGAAATGGAAATCCAAATTGTCCGCGGCTCGGGGCCAGCCTTTCTCCATTCGGCCGCAAACGGAAAACGAATGCAGAGTGCGACAAAGTGCGCGCGCGTAACCCGGATGAAGCGCCGCGCAAGCAGGGCTGCTGCCGCTCGTGGCAAGAATCCCGGATTACACTTTCGTTCCATCCGCAGCCGGGCCGGCGTCCTTCTCTTTGACTCCACCACGCCCGACGTGCTGAGTTAGCGCGCACTGAGCCGGTGGCGACGAAGTGGGGATCATCCAATGAACGAGAACGAAATCCGCAATCTGGTCGCAGAGGTGAAGCAAGGCACGCTGTCGCGGCGCTCATTCATCAGGACAATGGCCGCGGTCGGAATCGCGGCGCCGATCGCGAGCCAGATCTTGGTCTGGCACGACGTCGCGATGGCTGACGCCACGCTGCCGTACAAGCCGGCCAAGGCCGGCGGCGGCGGCACGCTCAAGATGCTGCTCTGGCAGGCGCCCACCCTGCTCAATCCGCATTTCGCGCTCGGCACCAAGGACCAGATCGCCTCGCGCATCTTCTTCGAGCCGCTCGCCGGCTGGGACAAGGAGGGCAACCTCATTCCCTGCCTCGCCGCCGAGGCGCCGACCAAGGCGAACGGCGGCCTTGCGGCCGACGGCATGAGCGTGATCTGGAAGCTGAAGCGGGGCGTGACCTGGCATGACGGCAAGCCCTTCACCGCCGACGACGTCGTCTTCACCTGGCAATACGCCGCAGATCTCGCCACCGCGGCCTACACCACGGGCTCCTACAAGGACATCAAGGTCGAGAAGATCGACGACCACGCTGTCAAGGTGATCTTCCGGGCGCCGACGCCGTTCTGGGCGGATCCGTTCGTCGGCTCGGTCGGGATGATCCTGCCGAAGCATCATTTCGGCGAGTATGTCGGGGCCAAGTCGCGCGAAGCGCCGGGCAATCTGAAGCCGGTCGGCACCGGCCCGTACAAATTCGTCGAGTTCAAGCCCGGCGACATGATCCGCGCCGAGCGCAATCCCGACTATCACATCAAGAACCAGCCGCATTTCGACATGGTCGAGATCAAGGGCGGCGGCGACGCGGTGTCCGCGGCGCGCGCCGTGCTGCAGACCGGCGAGTACGACTTCGCCTGGAACATGCAGGTGGAGGAGGAGGTCCTCAAGCGCATGGAGGCCGGCGGCAAGGGCAAGCTCGAGATCACGCCTTCCGGCAATGTCGAGTTCATCATCCTCAACACGACGGACCCCTGGACCGAGGTCGACGGCGAGCGCTCGAGCGTCAAGACCAAGCATCCGACGCTGTCCGATCCCGCCGTTCGCCGCGCGATCAACTTCCTGATCGACCGCGATTCGATCCAGAAGTTCATCTACGGCCGCGGCGCCATCGCCACCGCGAGCTTCGTCAACGCGCCCAAGCAGTTCAAGTCGCCCAAGCTGAAATACGAGTTCGACATCGACAAGGCCAACAAGATCCTCGACGAGGCCGGCTGGACCAAGGGCGCGGACGGCATCCGGGAGAAGGACGGCAAGAAGCTCAAATACGTATTCCAGACCTCGACCAACGCGCCGCGGCAGAAGACGCAGGCCATCATCAAGCAGGCGTGCCAGAAGGCCGGCATCGACATCGAGATCAAGGCGGTCACCGCCTCCGTGTTCTTCTCATCCGACGTCGGCAATCCCGACACCTACTCGAAATTCTATGCCGACATGGAGATGTACAACACCACGCAGCCGCAGCCCGATCCGGAGCGCCTCTTGAACCAGTGCGTGTCCTGGGAGATCGCCACCAAAGACAACAAATGGCTCGGCCGCAACAATTCGCGCTATTCCGACCCCGAAGCCGACAAAGCCTACAAGGCCGCGCAGAACGAGCTCGATCCGGTCAAGCGCGCCGCGCTGCTGATGAAGGTCGACGAGATCTTCTGCGAGGCAAACGTGTTCCTGCCGCTGCTGTCGCGCCACGTCGTCAACGCCGGCGCCAACAATTTGATGATCGACATCTCCGGCTGGGACACCATCACGTGGAACCTGGCGGCGTGGTACCGGACCTGAGGGGCTCGTGAGCGCGCTGATGGTTGCAGCGCAGCGCGGCCGTCAGAACGTGACAGCGAATCCTCTCCACTGTGTGCTCCAGATCACAGCGGAATCGCGCACCATCGCCTACAAGGATCGGGCATGGCCGCAAACAAGGTAACGGCGGTACGCACGAGGCTGGGAAGACGATCAACAGCTACGGACTTTACGACGCCGCCAGGGTGAAGAACCCGGCGGCTTTTTTCTTGCTCGCGCGACCGGAACCTGCGGTCCGCGCGCAGAGGACGGAGATACCGCCCGGCGCTATGAAGCGCCCGAGCTCTTTCGCTCCTCGCGTTCATCTTCGATCTGACGTTCGGCTTCCAGCCAGAACTCCAACTCGCGATTGCTCGGCCGTCCCGCCTGCTCCCAGAGCTCATAGGCGCGTGTGCGCACCTTGCCACGGCGCATTATGCGAAGCAGCTTTCGTTTCAGTTCCTCCGCGAAGCTCCTGAAGCGTTGTCCGGTAATTTCATCCCTGACGAGCGAGGCCGCTCGCGTTGCGAGTTCGATCTGGTGCTCTAGCTTCTTCTGCTCGTCCACCACCGAAACTGCCGCGGAAAGAATTGTTGTCGGAGCCGTGCGGACACTAAATTCCTTTCCGGGATGGTCCGTTCCCTGAGGTGCAGCGTTTCGGAAGTGACCAGCCGAGCAGGCATCGGTTGGGCGCCGCTAGTGCCACGTCGTGTCGGCTTCGACGATCACCACCCTGATTTCAGGGTCCTCAGTCGTGTTGCAGGAGCAGGGCATGCCCTCGCCACAGCGGCAGCCGCCGAGCTTCTCGCTCCAGACCCGGAGCGGATGGTTTTCGCAGACCCATCCAAGACCCTGGCAGAATGGGCAGGTCTTGTCGGTCACAGCGTATCCGGCGTCCGCAGCGTGCTCGACCTGTCCTCGTTGCGCAGCTCCTGCTCCGCCGCGTGCCAAAATTCCTCCTCGCGCCCTTCGGGCTTGCCCGCCTGCTCCCACAATTGGTGCGCGCGTTCTCTGATCTCTTGCTCGGTCGGCTCGGACAATTGCACCTCCTGCTTGGAAGCACGGCCCCACCCAGGGGGGTATGGGGGGCTTGGAGGCGGGGCCGTGCAGGCCAGCGATCGGCGGCGATGCTGACCCGCGGAGTCAAGTTTCGATCGGGCGCGAGAGTTCCAAGCTGCGCCTGTGCGGCACGACGCCGCGAAGGAAAATCCAGGACGCGGCAAACAATCCACCATGTTCCCAAGGCGAGCGGCCGCAGCAATTGCCTCAAGGCAGTCGGCACTCGGGGCACAGCTGCTGCTGTGCCCCTTTCTGAGATGCCAAGGACGCGCGTTAGAGCAATCCCACCCTGTGCATGATTTCCCGGATCTGCGCCGGATTCGGATCCACCATCATGGGCGCGACTGCCGCGCCTGCGGTCTGTGCGGGACCGTGAGCGACGGAGCTCGATCCGTTCTTGATCGGATCGACGGACTGCAGATTCATTGCGGCCGCCGTTTGTGCCGGACCGCGCGCCACGTGGATCGCACTGCCGTGCACGGGATCGGCGGACGGCGGCGGCGACCCCACGGGAACCATGCTCGGCGCTTCGACCGACTGCAATCCAAGCAGACGCCGCAACGTTGCCAGCGCAGGGTCGGTTGCGGTAGCGGCGGCGATCACCGGGGCGACGCCGGTTTCCAGGCCGAGTGCCCGCATCACGTTCGGCAATCCCGCGCCGGTCCGATTTGGGTCGCCAAACTGCAGCGGCGTCGCGGTTTCCTTCAGAATTTGGAACAGCCGCTCGACACGGCGTGCGTCGCGATTCTGAAAGTTGCCTTTGGTGAAGTCCGGATGATGCGCCAGCACCAGCGCGGCCAGGCCCGTGACATGGGGAGTCGCCATCGAGGTGCCGTCCCATGCTCCGAAGCCATCGGCGGGAAGCGACGAGACGATCGCCACACCAGGCGCGCAGACGTCGACCTCCGGACCGAAGCAGGAGAACTTTGCCGGAAAATATCCGTCGCGGCTCTGGAAGCCGTCGAGGGCCTGCTGCGAGTGATAGCTGTCGTTGGGGAATTCGCCCCACTTGCCGATCGCGGCAACCGCCAGGCAATGCGGCGTCGACGCGGGAAACTGCACCGGCCCCGAGGAATTGCCCGCGGCGATGATGCAGGCCATACCCATTTGCTTGGCCCGGATGATGCGTTCCTCGATAATGCGCGAAGGCTCGCCGCCGCCCAGGCTCATATTGGCAACATCGATGCCATGCTCCATGCAGTAATCGAGCGCGGAGACGAGATCGCTGAACCGGCCGCCGGGGAAGATGCGGCAGACGTGGATTTCCGCCGCGGGAGCGAAGCCGCGGATGCCGCCACCGGCGCCGACGGGTCCGCCAGCGATGATTCCAGCGCAATGCGATCCGTGGCCGATCGTATCGACGGTCCAGGCCGCCTTGTCGGTCCCGACGATACTGGTGCCTGCCGTGATGCCGTGCAGATTGCGATGGGTCGGCGCCAGGCCGGAATCGATGACTGCGATCTTCATGCCGGCGCCATCGAAGGACGGAGGCAGACGATCAAGGCCCATCGCGCGCTCACCCCATCCTATCAATTGCTGGCCGGGGAAATTCCGCAACACCGCGCCGAGCGCCCTGGCAACGATCCGGTTGACGCTGTTAGGAACGAGCTGCGGACGATCGAGCCAGAAGGTCCAGTAGTCGATCTTCGGTTTGACCAGGATCGAGCGGATGGTCTCGGGTCTTTCGCCTTGCAGGGTCACTGTGGCGCGGCCGGTGGCGTCGGTGATGCCTTGGGCCGGCCACATGCTGCCGAACACATAAACCTCGGCTTCAGGCAGCGGACCATCCTGGCCCAGCACTTCGATCGTGGTCGTGAAGCCGTCGGCCAGCGGTGTCAGCACCCCCGGATTGGGCAGCTGCGGCGTGGTCGGATCGAGCATGTAGCTCAGCCGCTCGTCGCGCTCCACCGCGCAACGCTGTCCCGCCTGGGTCTGCAGCAACTTGGCCTTGTCAGGAGTCATCTTGGCGAGGACCAGCGGGCTGAGCGGCACTTGTCCGAGCTCTGCGCTCTGAAATCCGAACAGGCGCGGCGGAGAGACCGTTTTCACCACTTCGATGTCGGGACTGTTGCTGAGCTGCTGAGTCAGGAAATCGACGCTGAAGGTCGCAAGCCCGGGCTGCTGCTGCGGCGCGATCATGAATTGCGCCGGGCGCGCTGCGATCGTTGCGGGCTCCTGCCCCCGTGACGATGATGGAGCGGTGCCCTGGTCCGGAACGGACCCGTTGCCGTTCATCGCGGCTTCGGTCGCGTCGTGCTCGCCCTGCGTGGAAGTTCCTGATTTGCCTTTCGTGGCCATCTGCGGCCTCCTTGATGTTTTGCGTGTCCAATGTTTGCCCACCGACGTCAGTCGGCATCGAATGGCTTCAGCGCTGAATCCGGTTCGACCACCAGCGTGGCAAACGTCGATTTCAGGCGATCGGCCTGTGTCGTCGTCATCGACAGGATGACGACATCGGGTGCGACTTGCGCGACTCGCTTCACGCCGGGTTCACGCTGCAAGTGTTCGTTGAGCTCACCGGATTGGACCGGGCCTCCCTGCACGATGAATTGCTGCGACGCGGTTGAATCGGCCATCTGGTTTCCATTCACGTCTAAGCGCAGAGGGCGGGCTTGCGCCCGCCCCCACGCGTTGGGTCTAGTGCATCGTGCCAGCGGGCTGGCCGGCGTTGAAGACTCCGAGCTGACGGCCGATATCGAGGCCGGTCTGGGCGCCCTGGCCGATCTTCTTCAGCACGCTCCAGAAGCCCTGCAGCTCGATGTCGGAGACCTGCGCCGCCGCGGGCTGCAGGCCGGGCTGGGCGCTGAACACGCCGAGCTGCTTGCCCACATCCAAGCCGGTCTGCACGCCCTGGCCGATCTTCTTCAGCACGCTCCAGAAGCTCTGCAGCTCCATGTCGGAGACTTGCGCCGCCGCGGGTTGCAGGCCGGGCTGGGCGCTGAACACGCCGAGCTGCTTGCCCACATCCAAGCCGGTCTGCACGCCCTGCCCGATCTTCTTCAGCACGCTCCAGAAGCCCTGCAGCTCCATGTCGGAGACCTCCGCCGCCGCGGGCTGCAGGCCGGGCTGGGCGCTGAACACGCCGAGCTGCTTGCCGACGTCCAAGCCGGTCTGCACGCCCTGGCCGATCTTCTTCAGCACGCTCCAGAAGCTCTGCAGCTCCATGTCGGAGACTTGCGCCGCGGCAGGCTGACCGCCGGGGCCGGCACTGAACACGCCGAGCTGGCGACCGATATCGAGGCCGGTCTGGGCACCCTGGCCGATCTTCTTCAGCACGCTCCAGAAGCTCTGCAGCTCGATGTCGGAAACCTGCGCCGCGGCGGGCTCCAAGCCGGGCTGGGCGCTGAACACGCCAAGCTGCTTGCCGACATTCACGCCGGTCTGCACGCCCTGACCGATCTTCTTCAGCACGCTCCAGAAGCTCTGCAGCTCCATGTCGGAAACCTGCGCCGCCGCGGGCTCCAGGCCAGGCTGGGCGCTGAACACGCCGAGCTGCTTGCCGACATTCACGCCGGTCTGCACGCCCTGGCCGATCTTCTTCAGCACGCTCCAGAAGCCCTGCAACTCCATGTCGGAGACCTGCACGGTACCTTGCATGTCCGGACCGGCCGAGAACGGCAGGAAGCCACCACCGATGTTGCCGATCGCGCCGCCGATCTGCTTCCCCTTCTTGCCGCCGAGCAGGTTGCCGATAACGCGTCCGGCCGCGCCGCCGAGGATCGAGCCGAAGATCCCCTGCGGGTCCAATTGGCCGTAGTCCTCAGTCTGTTGCTGAAATCCAGTCATGTTCAAAATCTCCTGATGAAGTGCTTGAGCCGTGAGCGACACGCGCTCCCCACAGGGAGGCGGGATCACTGCGCACGATTGTGCGAGCGGCTGAAGGCTACGACAGGGATCGTGATGCAGGCGTCACGTCGAGCGTGAAAGTTGCGTCAGAATTCTTATCGCGAGGCAATTTGAGTGAAGTAGATCTCACAGCGGCTCGGAACGTGTGCCGGATTTCGAGCTGCAGCCGTTCCGTCTCTCGCTCCGGCGCTGCGCGAACCTCGCGCCACAGTACGGAGCGGCAGAGATCGTACTGACGGAGCGCATCGGTCCGGCGGCCTTGCTGCGCGTAACAGCGCATCAAGATGCGATGGATCTCTTCCTGCAACGGGTCGATTGCGAGGATCCGTAGCGCGAGTGCGATCGCGATATCCATGTGTTCGCGCCCGCCGGAGTCGAGCAGGCCCGCAAGCGCCCGCATCGCCTGGGTCCGCAGTCGCTGGCGCTCGGCAGACAGCCAGGCCTCGAATTGGCATGAAGTCGAGCCGATGCCCTCGAGAAGGTCGCCGCGATAAAGCACCGCCGCGCGGGCCAGACGTTCGGGATCCCCTCCCGTCAAAAGCCGCTCGAATTCCCCGACATCGGTGTTGATGCTGTTCGGACAGATGCGTATATCATCGCGATCGGCCAGGATCACATCCGAATATCGCGGCAGCTCACGCCGCAACGTGAGCAGGGCTTGTCGAAGACTGGCGCGCGCGCGATCGCCGAAATGACCGTCCCACAACAGCGTCGCGAGCTTGCCGCGCGAAATGGCGCGAGGGGAACTGAGCGCCACGTAGCCCAGGAGAGTTGCAGCCTTGCGACTGGGGATCAACACCGACTCGCCGGTCGCACACACGACCTCGACACCGCCGAAGAGATTGATCTGGAGCAGCGACATTGTCCTTTTCCTTCGGTCATTGTCTTCTGTCCCTCATTCTATCCGGGGGCGAACACTCTTCTTATGATCATGATCACTAGGACACGGACAGCGCCGATTGGCCGCACATCGTCGATCAGACCGGATGCTCTTACGGGCACCATACAATCTAGGTTAGACAAAGCAATGGAACTCGCCTTGGCTCCGCGTCAGCAATTTGTGAGAGCGGAAATTTCAGATGTGTGAGGTAGCCCATAGTCAGCATGCAAATTGCAGGCGCCACAATTGCTCGCATTTGATGCATTTTTCGTGCGGACGCCGGGCGCCGCAAGCTGTCGCATGACGTGACGCACCGAATGCCGTGCGAGTTGTCTCACTCGGCGGTACTCGACAAAGCGAAGTCATGGGTCATGATTGCATCCATATAGAGCAGATCCGTCGACAACGGGTTCCGCGGCTTCGCGACCGCCTTACGTCATTCGAACCCAGACGCCATTACCCGCGGACGACTTCACCGCAGCCTCGATCAACTTCACGCCGGCGAGGCCATCCTCGACCGTCGGGAAGACGACATCGGGATGCGGCTTTTCACCGGCCGCTGCCGCGCGGATGGCGCGCGCCGCCTCGGCATAGATCGTTGCGAAGCCTTCAAGGTAGCCCTCAGGGTGGCCTGATGGGATGCGGCTAACGCGGGCGGCCTCGCCCATTGCGCCGGCTCCGCCGCGGGTCAGGAGCTGCCTGGGCTTGCCGTAGGGTGTGAACCAGAGATGGTTCGGATTCTCCTGCGCCCATTCGAGGCCGCCTTTGCTGCCGTAGACGCGCAGCGTGAGCCCGTTCTCGTTGCCGACGGCAACCTGACTCGCCCACAGCATGCCCTTGGCGCCGCCCTTCCACTTCAGGAGGATCTGGACATCATCGTCGAGCCGCCGTCCCTCGACGAAGGTCGACAATTGCGCGAGCAATTCGTCGAGCTCGAGCCCGCTGACGAAGCAGGCAAGATTGTAAGCATGGGTGCCGATGTCGCCGATGCACCCGCCGGCGCCGGACCGGGACGGGTCGGTGCGCCACGCCGCCTGCTTCTGGCCGGTGGTTTCCAATGGCTCGGTCAGCCAATCCTGCAGATACTCGACCTTGACGAGACGGATCTCGCCGAGATCGCCATTCGCGACCATGGCGCGCGCTTGCCGGATCATGGGATAGCCGGTGTAATTGTGCGTGACGACGAAGATCCTGCCGGTCTTCCTGACCAGCGCCACCAGTTCCTCGGCCTCTGCAACGGTCGTCGTCAGCGGCTTGTCGCAGATGACGTGGATGCCGGTTTCGAGGAAGGCTTTCGCGACCGGGCGGTGCATGTGGTTGGGCGTCACGATCGCGACCGCCTCGATGGCATCCGCCCTCGCCGCTTCAGCCCGCGCCATCTCCTCGAACGAGCCATAGGCCCGGTCGTCGGCGATACCGAGCTCCTTTGCGGACGTCTTGGCGCGAACCGGATCCGACGCGAGCGCGCCGGCGACCAGCTCGAACTGGTCGTCGATGCGCGCGGCAATGCGGTGGACGGCACCGATGAAGGCGCCTTGGCCCCCGCCGACCATGCCGAGGCGGATACGGCGATGGCCGCCGGTTTCATTGCTTGCTTCGATCGCCATGTTGCACCCTCTCTTTTAGGAGATGCCGAGCATCTTGCGGTTGGCAGCCGCGTCAGCGCCGCCGCCTGCGAAATCGTCGAAGGCTTTCTCCGTCACCCTTATGATATGGTTTTGGATGAACTCGGCGCCTTCGGCCGCGCCTTGCTCGGGATGTTTCAGGGCACACTCCCACTCGAGCACCGCCCAGCTGTCGTAATCGTATTGCGTGAGCTTGGAGAAAATGGCGCCGAAATCGACCTGACCGTCGCCGAGTGAGCGGAAGCGGCCGGCACGGTCGACCCAGCTCTGGAAACCGCCATAGACGCCCTGGCGACCGGTCGGATTGAATTCGGCGTCCTTGACGTGAAACGCCTTAATGCGCTGGTGGTAGATGTCGATGTAGTCGAGATAGTCGAGCTGTTGCAGCACGAAGTGCGAGGGATCGTAGAGCAGGTTCGCGCGCGGATGATTGTTCACCCGCTCGAGAAACATTTCGTAGGAGACACCGTCGTGGAGGTCCTCGCCAGGATGGATCTCATAGGCGAGATCGACACCGTGCTCGTCGGCATAGTCGAGGATCGGCCGCCAGCGCTTGGCGAGTTCGTCGAAGGCGGTCTCGATCAGGCCGGCGGGGCGCTGCGGCCAGGGATAGACATAGGGCCAGGCAAGCGCGCCGGAAAACGTTGCCTGGGCCGTCAGCCCGAGCCGCCGAGACGCCAGGATGGCGCGCTTGACCTGATCGACGGCCCATTCCGTGCGGGCCTTGGAATTGCCACGCACGTCCGGCGCGGCGAAGCCGTCGAACGCCGCATCATAGGCCGGGTGAACGGCGACGAGCTGGCCTTGCAGATGGGTCGAAAGCTCGGTGATGGAAAGCCCGTGCCGAGCCGCAACACCCTTCACCTCGTCGGCATAGGTCTGAGACTCCGAGGCTTTGTTCAGGTCGAAGAGCCGCCCATCCCAACTCGGAATCTGAATTCCCTTGTAGCCAAGCGAGGCGGCCCATCCGCATATGGCATCGAGCGAATTGAACGGCGCCGCATCGCCAGCGAACTGAGCGAGGAATATCGCAGGCCCCTTGATCATCTTCATCGCGTGCTTCCTTCCTTGGACGTTTTTGGGCGCTTTTCCGCGCACTTGGTTCGAGGATGCCGGCCATCAAGGGAGAGAGCAATACCGGACTATGCAACGAGAAAAGCTTCAAACGGCCGCAGGACAGATCCAGGCCGCAGCTTCATCGCTTCTGCAACACTGTGGAGAGCGCCGAACCATCGTTCAAGATCGAGAAGATTTCTCGCGAGGATAGATGCTCTGCGGCCTCCTCGAAAGTTTCGCTTGCATCGACCTTGGCACGGCCGACCGCCAGGTTGGCGTCGACCGTATCGGGCCTGGTGGCGCGAGGAGGCAGCAGCTGCGCGAGGTGGAAGGCCAGGAGCGCGGGGTCTTGGCGCAGCTCCACCAAGGCGGGGCTGCCCCCTACGTCTGCCGACGCGCTGAGTTCGTTCGCTCGCCGCAGCACGGAAGGCGGCTCTCGTTCTTCGGGAGTAACAAACAATCTTCCGGAGGCGGGCATGGCGGTCAGCGCGCCTATGGGAACGGCGAACAGCAGCCCAACGATGACCGGCGACATCCAAAGCAGAAGGGGCACCGAAACCGCGTACGCGCTTGCGGCCATCGCAACGCCGCACAGGGTTGGAATGCCGTACTTCCGATAGAGCTCGCGGCGCTCCACCGTGCCGTCGTCGCGCCTCTGGGTCTGCCAGCCGGCATCGCGGCCGGCCAGAATCTCGACGACGGCGATCGACTGAAAGATCATCATCACCGGCGCCATCAGCGCGGACACGACGATCTCTGCGAGAACTCCGGCCGAAGCACGCAACGCGCCGCCGAACTGGCGTCTCACCGAGCCCCGCATCCAAACGAGGACCAGGCTGAGCAGCTTCGGCAACAGCAGCAACCCCATGGTGGCGACGAACACCCAGATGGCGAGCACGGGATCCTGGGCCGGCCAGGTCGGAAACAACGAGAACCCCTTCGGAAAATACTCCGGCCGCACGAACCGAGCCTGCAGCGAGATCAGCATTCCCAGCAGCAGGAACAGCAGCCACAGCGGCGCCGTCAGATACGCTCCTATGCCCACCATGAAATGGACACGCGATACCCAGTGGAGGCCCCGCGCTGGCACGACAGCCAGATGCTGAAGATTGCCCTGACACCAGCGTCGGTCGCGCGCCGCAAAATCGAGCAGCGAAGGCGGCACCTCTTCGTAGCTCCCGCCGAGCGTCGGCAGCATGTAGATGCCCCACCCGGCCCGCCGCATCAAGGCAGCCTCGACGAAATCGTGGCTCAGGATGTGCCCGCCGAATGGCTTGCGCCCGCGCAACTGCGGCAGCGCGGCCGATTCCGCGAACGCCTTCACCCGGATGATCGCGTTGTGGCCCCAGTAATTACCTTCCGAGCCGTGCCACCAGGCGACGCCGGCGGCGATCATCGGTCCGTAGAGGCGGCCCGCGAATTGCTGGACCCGGCTGAACAGGCTTCGCGCGTTGACGACCATGGGGAGCGTCTGGACGAGGCCGGCGCTCGGATTGCTCTCCATGGCATGGACCAGTCGGACGATGGTCTGCCCGCTCATGAGACTGTCGGCGTCGAGCACGATCATGAAGTCGTAGGCGCCGCCGAACCGCGTGATCCACTCGGAGATGTTGCCGGCTTTCCGAGCCGTGTTGTCGGCTCGATGGCGATAGTACAGCCTGGGCGTTCCGACGGCTTGTCGCAGCACGAGGAGCGCTTTTTCCTCGGCGACCCAGATGTCGGGATCGGTGCTGTCGCTCAGAACGTACCAGTCGAACAGCCTTCCTTGGGAGGTCGTCTCCAGGGATTCGATGATCGCGCGAAGCCGCGCCGTCAATCGGTGCGGATCTTCATTGTAGGTGGGAAGCAGCATGGCGGTGCGGCTTGCGATCACAGGCAACTCCGCCTCTGGCGCGAGGGCGCCCGGACGATGGGCCAGCAGCACGACGAAGCCGGCCAGCGCGGAGGCGAACGAGAAGGCGACCCAGGCGAGCAGGACCAGGAACAGCGCCAGCACCATGGCTTCAAGGATGGTGACGCCGCCGACCTGCAGCACGCGATACATCTCATATCCGCCGGCCCCCGTGAGCGCCGCCGTCGAGAGCAGGATGAGGCCGCGCCGCCAGGCCATTGCGGGGGCAACCGGCGCAGGAATACGGTCGGGTACCAGGCTTTTTCCGAGGTCGCCAGGAGCCATCGGAAGGGGGGCCTCCGTCGGCAGCAGGCGCTGGGTCGCGATATCGCCGGCAATCGGCCGCGGTGCAGTGCTCAGGGTGCCCATCGGTAGACCCAGATTTCCGACAAGGGCTTGTCGCCTTCTGCCAGAAATGCCCGCAGCTCGATCGGTTCGCCTTTGACCCGGCACTGGAAGCTGAGCCGCCAGCCACCGGTGTAGGGATTGGGCTGCGTGACGATGTTCTTCACCTCGGACTTCTCCGCCGTCACCACGCCTTTGACGGCGGCAGGATCGACGCCCTTGAGGTTGTCGCCATGCAGATCAAGCACGAACAGGCGCGCATCTCCGCCCCTCGCCCCTATCCCGCTTCGCGTAAATCTGGCCAGCGAATGCGGCTTCGGGCTATCTGGCCCCCAATGCAGCCGATAGGTGTAGTTGTGTTCGCCCTTGGCCTGGAGCGGGCTTTTCGGGCGCCAGAATGCGGCAATGTTGTCGTGGATCTCCTCCTTGGTCGGGATCTCGAACAGCACGACGCCGCCCTCGCCCCAATCGCCGATCGGCTCCATCCAGAGGCTTGGGCGTTTTTCGAAACTGGATTCGATGTCCTGGTAGGCGAAGAAGTTTCTCTCCCGCTGCATCAGCCCGAAGCCACGCGGATTGAGATCCTGGAAGGTGCTGATCTGGAGATTGCGGGGATTGCTGAGCGGCCGCCAGAGGCTTTCGCCCTTCCCGTTGAAGATCGCAAGGCCATCGGAATCGTGGACGGAGGGGCGGAAATCGTCGATGTCGTTGCGGTCGTTCGGACCATAAAAGAACATGCTGGTCATGGGCGCGAGACCGGCGCGCGGCATCTCGACGCGCGGGTAGACCGACATCTCGACGTCGAAGACCGTCGTCTCCCCGGGGCGCACGGTGAATCGGTAGCTCGCGGTGCAGCTCCTGCTGTCGAGCAGAGCATGAATCACCAACGAGGTCGCACCCGGTGCCGGCCGCTCGAGCCAGAAGGCCTTGAACAGCGGAAATTCCTCGCCCTTGGCTTCGCCCGTATCGATCGAAAGTCCCCGGGCGGAGAGCCCGTACGTCTGCCCCTTGGCCACGGCGCGGAAATAGCTCGCGCCCAGGAAGACGCAGACCTCGTCGTAATAGTCGGGACGGTTCATCGGCGCATGGATGCGGAAGCCCGCGAACCCGAGATCGCTGTCCTCGAACGGCGGGACCTTCTCACCGAAGGAGAAGTCCGCCTTGCGGTACTTGAGCTCGGATGCCTTTCCGTCCGCGACCTCGAAGATGTTCACTCTGTTCTTGTAGAAGAAGCCGCGGTGGAAAAACTGCGCTTCGAACGGAAGATTCTTGCCGCGCCAGAGCGCCCGCTCGGGCAAAAATCGGATCGAACGATACTGATCGTAGTCCAGGTCCTTCAATCCGCCCGGGAGCTTCTCGTCCGGCGCCTCGTACGGCTTGCCCGCCAGCCTCCGCGCCAGGTCCCTCACGGTGGACGGCCCGAAAATGTCATCCGAAGGGGCGGCCAGACTGCATCGGGAAGCAAGCAGCAACGCCGGCAGCACTGCCGACCCTTGAACAAGCTGGCGTCGGTTCACGTGCTCTCCCCGATCGTTACTGCTGCCCCGGCCAAGCAAACGACCATCACGCCCACGAGTTCCAGCCCGTCCGGCGCCCAACTCGAGGAGCGGCCAAATAGAGGTAAGCTAAATGCCCAAACCGGATGAAATTCGCCGTCCGGCAGTGTGCCTGGTGCAAGCGCTGGCGATCGGCTTCAATGTCGCAGCTGACTGACATAGCAGGAAGAGGATCATGGCATCGCCTGACGGGACGAGGATTTTGGCTGGGCAGGTGGCCCTGGTGACCGGCGCAGGGCGAGGGCTCGGCCGCGCCTTTGCGGAAAAGCTCGCCGCGCTCGGTGCCAGCGTCGCGATACACGGCATGCGCGAGAACGGACCGGCCGAATATGGCGAGGGCACCACGCTCACTGCCGTTGCCGCGGAGATCAGCCGAGAATTCGGCGTGAGCACCGTGCGCGTCCTTGGCGATCTCACCAGGACCAACGATATCTCGCGGGTGATTGCCGAAACCGAGGCCGCTCTCGGTCCGATCGACATCCTCGTGCACAATGCGGGCGGCGATATCGCGGCTGCGGGTGGCAAGCCCGATCCGAACGATGCCGTGAACATCAAGGAAGCCGACATACGGGCCGTGCTGGAGCGGAACCTGCTCTCGACCATCCTGACCTGCCAGGCGGTCGCGAAGGGCATGATGGAGCGGCGGCGCGGCCGCATCGTCACGCTCGGCTCGGTCGCCGCCTTCAAGGGCCGCACCAACGGCTCGATCTATGCGGTGGCGAAGGCCGGCGTGACGCATTACACGCGTTGTCTTGCCGACCAGCTCCGTGCCTACGACATCGCCGTCAACTGCATCGCGCCAGGTGACACCCGCACCGGCCGATTTCTTGGCACCCGAGCGGTCGACCCCAACCGGATGGTCGAGACCGGGACGCTCGACCGCATCGCCACCGTCGACGAGGTCGCGCGCGTGGTCGAGTTTTTTGCAGGACCCATGGGTGCCTTCGTCTCGGGCCAGGTGTTGCGGATCGACGGCGGTGGACAGGCGTGGCCGGCGTGAGCCGCCGAAAATGTCACCCATGTCGCAAGTCCGATTGCCGGGCACGATGCGTGACCCGCGGACAGGGCGCTTGCGCCGATGGACCAAGGGGCAACATGCCTCCGACAGGCGCCACTCATTGGAGGCGACCTAGCAGCGCCGTTCGTCCGCGCAAGGATGAGCCGGGATGGGCGGGGTGTACGATATTCCGAATTTCGAGCTCCATACCGTGAATTTTGGCCGGCGCGACAGCCAAAGCCTTGCGTCTCATTTCCCGGCAACGAAGTAAAAATCCTGCCGGCCCGAGACCGATCCGTAGCTGAACGGCTTTTGTGCACGATTGGTCGCCTCCATGACGTCGTCACGCACGACGTCGAACAGCCGGCGCACCTCGAGACCGGGCTTGCGCATGTTGTTGACGAACGCCGTGGCGAACGGGCTGTTCCTGCCCTCTCCGTCGAGCGCCATCTCTCCGTCCTTTGCGGCATACACCACCAGCGTGCCCGCCTCGGGCTCGATCGCCGCAAGGCCGCGCGACACCGAACGCGACGCCAGCGTCATGGTGCGCTTCATCCGGTTGGCGAAGGGATTGTCGCGGCAGGCATCGAGGACGATGAGGCGCAGCCGCTTGGCGCGTTCCGCCGCGTTCAACACCTGATCCAGCGCCACGGCTTCGAAGCTGACGTCGCGGTCGGATACGATCTTCGCGTCGATCGGAATCAGGTAGTTGACGCCGCCGACCTCCATGCCGTGACCGGCGTAATACACCATCGCCCAGTCGGCGATTTCCGCCCGCCTTGCAAAGTCGCGCAGCGCCGCGGTCAACGCATCCTTGCGCAGATCGGTCAGCAGCGTGACGGAATCGAATCCGGTGAGCTTGAGCGTTTCGGCGACGAGCGTCGCATCGCGCGCCGGATTGGCGAGCGCTGCGACATTCTCATAAGCGGAGTTTCCGACCACGAGCGCGATGCGCCTGTCATTTCGACTTGACGGTCCCGGCAGCGCGATGACCGACGTGGTGGTGGCGGGAACGGTCTTGATGGACGTATCGTCCAGCGCGGCGAGGCGTTCGCGCGCCTTGTCCATCGCCCATTTCGCGCTGTCGTACTTCTGCGGCGCAGCCAGAGCTGCGTTGAAGTCGGCGCGGGCCTTTGCGACCTCGCCCAGCTTCTCGAACACCATTCCGCGGTTTACCAGCGCGCTCTGATGTTGCGGATCATTGCGCAGCGACTCATTGAAATCGGCGAGGGCTTGATCGTACCTGCCCTGAAGGAGATAGATGTCGCCGCGGTTGTTGTAGGCCAGCGTCGTCCTCGGCAAAAGCCGGATCGCCTCGCTGAAATCGGCCACGGCACGCTCGGACTGGCCGGTGTCCCGATAGGACAGGCCGCGATTGTTGAACGCATAACCGTAGGTCGGGTCAATGCGAATGACCTCGGAGTATTCGGCGATCGCCCGGGTGTGGTCGCCCTTGCCGGCATAGAGCCGCCCTCGATTGAAGTAGGCGAACTTGAACCTCGGATTAATGCGGATCGCTGCGTTGTAATCCGAAAGCGCGCGCTCGGAATCACCTGCTGCGGCATAGGCCATGCCGCGGTCGTTCAAGGCGTTCAGATTGTTTGCATCGAGCCGGATCGACACGGTCAGGTCGGCGATGGCCCGATCCAACTCGTTCCGGCGAAGCAGGGCGGCGCCGCGATGCTGCCAGGCAAGCGCGTATTTCGGATCGATGCGGATGGCCTCGCTGAAATCGGAGATGGCGCGATCGTAGTCGCCCTTGTCGCCGTATTCGGCACCGCGATTGTCGAACGCCACGGCGTCGCGCCCGCCGCTCTTTGCGATCAGCCGCGAGCACGCGGCGATGCGGTCTTCATGGCCGCGCTGCACGCAGATTGTCCGGTCGTCTGCGGCCGCAAGATCAGCAGCTGCCAGAGACGTGAAGAAAAAGAAACTGAAAACCAGTACAATCCGATTCCGCATGGTCGCCACCCTGCTCCGAGCCGGCAATATAGACAGAGAAAGGCCGCCACGCCTGTGATGGTGATCACAGAACAGGTCGCTTGCTTCCCGAGCAAACCTTCGAGGGCCGGCGCGACGGCCAGGTCAAATCGGTATTCGAGCATAAACCGGCGTGAGCGGTCGAGGGTCTCGTCCTTGTCTCCAGCACGGACGGGGCGCCCGCGCCGAGAGAGTAAAGGGCAGCGTCGTGGGGCCCGACAGCGCTTCGCATCACAGACACGCCTTCGCAGCCTCGCGGCTGATTTCGCCCGAGCTTTGCCGGATGTTTCGCCCATCTGAAAGCCAAGAGGGCGCAGGGAAGGCCAGGTGCCGACATCGCACCCGCGGTCTGCTGCGCAAAATGCACACGCAAAAGACCGCACAGCAGCATACAGGTGGTGCCGATCACTCGGCCTTCCCTGCGCGATGGTCGGACGGCTTATGCCGCGCTCTCCCGGGAGCCGAGTTCCTTCTGGCCTCCCTCGCGCCTCGCGGAATTCACCGGCACCCGCGCCGGTTGACGCGACTGCCGCCTCCGCAAGAGCTTGACCGTAGCAACGACGGCCAGGACCACACGGTTTTGCCGTACGCACGGCCCGCCATTTCGCCCGCAGTATTCCCTGACACCGTCGACAGCGCCGGAAACTTACAGACGAGACGAAACCTAGCAGCGCCGTTCGTCCGCGCGCGGCCGCGAGCTCACCGGGGACTACCCTCCCTGCCCGCACCTTTCGCGCCCGACGCTGCCGCGTCCACCGCAAGCCCGGCTCGCGATCAAGACGACGACGCGATCGCCCCTCAGGATGAGCCGGGATGCGTGGGGGTATACGATATTTCCGAAATTCGGTAAAGGTGAATATTTTTGTGGGGAGGGGTTGACGAGATGCGGGTGTTTTGCCCGACGGCTCGCATCGGACAGCTGCGGGCCCAGACCGCAAAGTAAGGGGCGATTCGAAACAGCCATTTGCAAGGCGAGCAACTCGTCGGCGGACCGAAGAGGTTCATTGGAAGTCGCAACGTTCAACTCATACGAGCAGCGTCGGCGGCACTGAACGAGGCTAGGGACGGCAAATCTAAAAGTCGCCATTCTACAAAAAAGAGATCAATAAGTAACACTATGACGTGATCCCTGGCTCACCTGAGAATGGATCGTCTGGCCCAAGATACGTCCAAGCGATACTTTTGCCCTTCTCTTTCACGGTCGCAAGCAAGAGACCCAACCGATCCGGGGCGAGAGCGGCCGATACTTCTCCAAGCAGCTCGTAGTCTGGCCCAAGAATCTGCCCTTTCGATCCATCGCTCGAACCCACGATGCGAAGTGCCGAATCGACGTCTAAGTTCGGCTGCCTTATCTTTGCCGAGCCGCTTGAGCAATCGCGCAACTCGCTTCGGCGAGGAATAGTGATTAGGTACCTCCTTCGCGAGGGCCTCGATGGCTACAGTTCGTTTTGCGGGATCGGCGCTGAGAACGGTCAGACGATTTGCCTTGATCTTCTGATCCACCGGATCGCACCAAGCTTTAAGTTGAGACATGGATGTCCGGGGCTCGTTGGTAAGGCGAAATGATTCAAGATAGTGTATTCTAGCAAGATCAACTAAAAATAGCGGCAACTATTCTAGGTGTTTCGCGGCTGGCTCGAAGCGCAATGCAGCCAGCTACGAAAACGTGAGATGCCCCGCACACCGGAACGGCCGTGCGTGCGCTCGGTCCATTTCCAAGGTAAGCGCAATAGCCACCTTTGCTTGTACGGAACTTGTAACAAGCCTTTCTGAGGATGAGGATGCAGAGAACACGGATCGCATCAAAATGGTAGCGGGGGAGGGACTCGAACCCCCGACCCCAGGATTATGATTCCCGTGCTCTAACCAGCTGAGCTACCCCGCCACAGGGATCGCGGCGGCGACTTGAGGCCGATCTCGCGAACGCGCGGCATATAAGGAAGGGGGCGGGGGTAAGTCAATCCGCCTTCGCTAAAGCTTCGGCGCGACAAGCCCGCTTCGGCCCGATTTCTCACCAGAATTTGCGATTTTTTACGGGGCCGGACTCGTGGATGGTGTCCCCTCACCCGGAATCCGCGCGTCGCGCGGATTCCGGCCTCTCCCAGCGGGGAGAGGCGAAGGGAAGCGTCCCTTATTTCGGCCTTACATTGGGGTCGCCGCCGGGGCTGCCGGGGGGCGGGATCACCGGGGTGTTGCTGTCGGTGCTGGGGGCCGGGGCGTGCATCTCGGGATCGACGCCCGCGGGCGGGCAGAGCACGCCGTCCGTCTTGGCCAGCTTGTCGCCGAGCGGTTCCCGGGACTGGCCGGTGGTGGTGCCGTCCGGCGTCGTGGCCAGCCGGTCGGATGGGGCACATCCGGCGGCGCGTTGCGGGGATGGCGGCGCGGTCGCTTGCGGCGGCGTCGCCGGGGCGGGCGGGGCCTGCGCGATCGCTGTGCCTGAGGCGGCGATCAGGAGGCCCGCGAGAATTAGGTTTGTCGTGCGCATGGGAAACAAACGCGCGCGCGAGGCCCCCTGTTCCCGCAGGTGGCAATCACGATTTGCGGTAGCGGATCAGCGAGAAATGGCCCATCGGCGGCATGGGCCTGCGCTCGGTGAGCGCGACGCCGCCGTGCCTTGCGGCCCAGCCCTCGAGCCGCGCCCATGGGAATTCCGGGCGCCAGCCGAGACGGCGGGCGATGGGCGCGAAGGCGAGCTCGAACAGCTTGCGAGGGCCGCTCTCCGCACCGATGTGGTTGACCAGGATCAGCTCGCCGCCTGACTTAAGCACGCGCATGAACTCGTCGAGCGTGCCTTCGGGATCGGGCACGGCCGTGATGACATATTGCGCCACTACCGCGTCGAAGAAATCATCGGGGAAGGCGAGGTTCTTCGCATCCATCACCGAGAGCACTTCGACGTTGGAGAGGCGGAGCGAGCGCACGCGCGCCTGCGCCTTGCGCAGCATCGGCTCGGAGATGTCGACGCCGCAGACCTTCGTGGTGCGCGCGTATTCGGAGAGCGAAAGACCGGTGCCGACGCCGACGTCGAGGACACGGCCGCCGATGCGGTCGGCCTCCGCGATGGTCGACTGCCGGCCGGCGTCGAACACCTTGCCGAACACGAGATCATAGACCGGCGCCCAGCGGCCATAGGCCTTCTCGACCCCGGCCCGCGAGATGTCTGCTGCCATGCCCCCCTGCCTTGCGCGAAGATTCTCTAAGGTGTGTTTGTTGGTGAGAACGGATCCCGCCCCGCGGGAGGTCTAGTGCCTCTCCCGCGTGCGGGAGAGGTCGCGCCGAAGGCGCGGGTGAGGGTTCTCTCCGCATCGGGAGTATCCCATCGCGGAAGCACCCTCTCCCCTACCCTCTCCCGCAAGCGGGAGAGGGGGCGCACCGTGGCTGCGGTGACAGTTGGGCTCAATCTCATCGCGCTCAGCCGCGCACGGCTTCCGCGAGCGGGCGCGATGTGCCCGTGCCGACCTTGGCCGCGGCGCTCTGGATGAAGCCGCCGCCGAGCACGCGGGCCTGGCCGCTCGCTGCGTCGTAGAACACGCAGGCCTGTCCCGGCGAGACGCCCTCCTCGCCGGCGACGAGCTCGACCTCGTAACGGCCGTTGCTGCCGCGCAGCCATGCCGGTTGGGGGCTGCGGGTCGAGCGCACGCGCACGAACATTTCGAGGCCGCTTCCGATGGCGCGGTCGATGTCGCCGTCGCCGATCCAGTTGACGTCGCGAAGTGCGATGCGGTGCATCTTCAGCGCATCGCGCGGGCCGACCACGACGCGGCGGGTCGCCGCGTCCAGCCGCACCACGAACAGCGGCGCATGGGCTGCGATGCCGAGGCCGCGGCGCTGGCCGACGGTGAAATTGGCGATGCCGTTGTGCCGGCCGAGCACGCGGCCCTCGAGATCGACGATGTCGCCGGGGTCCATCGCATTGGGGCGCAGGCGCGTGATGATGTCGGTGTAGCGGCCGGTCGGCACGAAGCAGATGTCCTGGCTGTCGTGCTTGTCGGCGACCGCAAGGCCAAAGCGGCGCGCGAGCTCGCGCGTCTCGGGCTTGGTCATGTCGCCGAGCGGAAAGCGCAGGAAGTCGAGCTGTTCCTGCGTGGTCGCGAACAGGAAATAGCTCTGGTCGCGGTCGGCGTCGGCGGCGCAGACCAGCGCGCGCGAGCCGTCGCCCCGGCGGCGCGAGGCGACGTAATGGCCGGTGGCGAGCGCCTGGGCGCCGAGCTCGCGCGCGGTCTTCAGGAGGTCGCGGAATTTGACGCTGCGGTTGCACTCGATGCAGGGCACCGGCGTTTCGCCGAGCGCGTAAGAGTCGGCGAAATTGTCGATGACGGACTCGCGGAAGCGGTCCTCGTAATCGAGCACGTAATGGGGAATGCCGAGCTTGGCCGCGACGTCGCGGGCGTCGTGGATATCCTGGCCGGCGCAGCAGGCGCCCTTGCGGTGGGTGGCCGCGCCATGGTCGTAGAGCTGCAGCGTGATGCCGACGACGTCGTAGCCCTCAGCCTTCAGCAGCGCAGCCGTCGTCGAGGAATCGACGCCGCCCGACATGGCAACGACGACCCTGGTGTCCTCGGGACGGCCTTCGAGATCCAGACTGTTGAGCATGGGCCCTAGAGCGTTGTGACGGCGGCGACGCGCGATTTGCTTTCTCGGGGGACGGCGGCGATCCCCCGGAACCTTGGTTCCCGAAGAGCACGACTGCCCAAGTCGAAAGCGGCTGAGAGTAGCCTCTTTAATATAGGCGGCATTCCGGTGAAGCAATCACGCGAGCCCCCCGCTTAGGGCAATTCTTGCCGGGGCGGCAGAAATGGCGGGGTCGGAGCCGGCGGCCCGGCAATGCACCCACATCGCTAAAGCGTTGATTATATTACTGAAATATTCGGTTCGGGGCGCTGGCCCGCTCCTTGCTCCCTCTTGATGCGAAGTTGCTTGCAAGGGGTTGCCTGTGGTCGGTCGGATGTCAGATGTCGTGGCAAGCGTGCAAATCCAGAGCGCGCAGCAGAAGCCTGCCCGGTCGCAAGGCCCGAGAGACACGCCCGCGAGCGAGGCTTTCGGCTCGCTGGTCGACAGCAACACGCAGGCCGGCGGCAACAACGCGCCGGCGCAGGACAGCGCACCACGCCGGAGCGAGCAGACCTCGTCCTCCCCGGCGGCCGAGCGGCCGTCGCGCGACACCTCGTCCACCGACCAGGCTTCGCAGAGCAAGGCGAGCGACGATGCCGACCCTTCCGCGCCGGCGGAGAATGACAGGGGCGAGGCGTCCAGCGATCCGGCCAAGGACGCCGGCAAGGTCAAGGACAAGTCCGAGACGGCCGACGCCAAATCGGCCGACAAATCCGACGAGCCCGAGAGCGACGCGACTGATGGCACCGAGGTCCTCACGGCCGCCGTCGAGGCGGCTGCCGCCGCGCCGTCCGCGACGACGCAGACCGCCCTGCCCGACCCCGGCATCATCGTTGCCGCGCCGGTCGTCCCGGTCGACCCGAATGCAGCTGCGAACCAGGCTGGCGATGCCGCCGCCGCGCCGCTCGCGATCGCCGCGGCAGGTCTTGCCGCCAGCGCCTCCATCGCGGCCCAAATCGCCGGCACCAAGACCGATACTGCCACGGCGAGCGCCAAGGCCGCAGGCGCCGAGGTCGATGCCGAGACCACGACGACGCTCGGCGAGGCCGCGGCCGGCACGACCGAGACCGCCTCGACCGATGGAAAAGCTGGTGGCGGACTGATCGCCGCGGTCAGCCAGGGCACGCCCAAGACTGCGTTCAAGGATGCCGCCACGGTGCAGGCCGAGACCGACATCTCGAATATCGGCCAGGACACCGGCAAGACGAACCTCGCCACGGCGCAGGCACCGGCCGCCAGCGCCGCGCATGCGCAAGGCGTCAAGCCGCAGCCCGATCGCGTCGCGACCGACGCCAAGGCGGGTCCCGCCGACCGCGCCGCCGATCAGGCCCAGGGCACGTCGGCCGCGCCGGCGCATGCCGGCCCGCAAGCCACGATCGCTCCGACGGATACCAGCGCGCAGGCCGCTTCTACCGTGCAGGCGCCGCTGACGAATGCGACCTCGGCCGCGACAGCATCAACCGCGACGCTCACCGCGACCGCGGCGACCCACACTACGGCGGTGCCGATCAGCGGCATCCCGATCGAGATCGCAGCCGCCATTCGGTCCGGCAAGTCGCGGTTCGACATCAGCCTCGATCCGGCCGAGCTCGGCCGCATCGACGTGCGCATCAACGTCGACCGCGCCGGCAACGTCACCTCGCATCTCACCGTCGAGAAGCCGGAGACGCTGCAGATGCTGCGTCAGGACGCGCCGCAATTGCAGCGCGCGCTCGACGATGCCGGCTTCAAGACCGGCAGCAACGGTCTGTCCTTCAGCCTGCGCGACCAGAATTCATCGGGCCAGCACTCAGGCCAGAACAACGACAATGGCGGCAATGCCCGCCGCCTGATCATCAGCGAGGACGACAGCGTTTCCACGGCGCCCATCGGGCGCGGCTATGGCCGCATGCTCGGATCGAGCAGCGGCGTCGACATCAGAGTGTGAGGAGTATCTGGCAATGACCACCACGAATGCCGCCACTTCGCCCCCGGTCGTCTCCGGGACGACCGACCTGCCGAAATCCTCGTCGAATTCGTCGATGAGCTCGACCACGGGATCGACGCTCGCCGGCAATTTCCAGACCTTCCTGACCCTGCTGACGACGCAGCTGCAGAACCAGAACCCGCTCGATCCGCTCGACACCAACCAGTTCACCCAGCAGCTGGTGCAGTTCGCCGGCGTCGAGCAGCAGCTCAAGACCAACGAATCGCTGGCTCAGCTCGTCACCCTGCAGCAGACCACGCAGGCGACCCAGGCGCTGGGCTTCGTCGGCAAGACCGCGCTGGTCGACGGCTCGACCGCGACGATGACCAACTCGACGGCTGTCTGGCATCTCAACGTCCCGACCGACTCCACGGTCGAGATCTCCATCGCCAATTCGAGCGGCCAGACCGTGTTCAACGGCAAATATACCGCCGCCGCCGGCAACGACATTCCCTTTACCTGGAACGGCATGGGCAATGACGGCACGCAATGGCCCGACGGCAAGTACACGATCTCGGCCACGGGCAAGGACGTCGCGAACAACAATGTCGGCATCGCCGCGCAGGTGCAGGGCGTGGTGTCGTCGGTCGATCTGACCCAGTCGCCGCCGCTGCTCACCATCGACGGCGCCAGCTACACGCTGAGCCAGGTGAAGAGCATCATTGCGACGAGCAATTGATAGCGGAACACTGCAGCAACAAATTCAGTGTCATCCCCGCCTAGTGCGCAATTGCGCACGGGGGGCGGGGATCCATAGCCCCAGGAAGTCGTTTTCGCATGAAGCCCTAACCCCGAGGCATCGTCAAACTACTCCCTGGGGTTATGGATCCTCAGATGCGCAATTGCGCATCATAGCTCGCGCTGCGCGCGCCCCGGGATGACTATCAGGGTCTTTGCGACACCACCGCAGACCCCGCTTGTTAGTAGAGTATTTACCTTCTGCCCCGCTCAGCCGGCCGAGATTGCGTCTTTCGCCCGCCGAGTCGGCCGCGTTCCCGCAAGATTCAACGAGAATTGTATTGAACCCTTAGGCTTAGCGGATTTTTAAGCCGCGGGGGTTACGGTTACGGCGTGAGTTCAGTGGTTGAGAGTTTGTGAGTACGCCATGACAGAACCCCATCGCCCGAGGGTAAAATACGTCATCGGGCCGGACGGCAGTCCGTTGACGATCGCGGATCTGCCTGCACCCGGCACCAAACGCTGGGTCATCCGCCGCAAGGCCGAAGTCGTCGCCGCTGTCCGTGGCGGACTTCTCTCCCTGGAGGAGGCCTGCAGCCGTTATACCCTGACGGTCGACGAATTCCTCTCCTGGCAGTTTTCCATCGACCAGCACGGTCTGGCGGGTCTTCGCACCACCCGCATCCAGCAATATCGCCAGTAGGCGATCCGGAATTCTGCGGTCTTTGACGAAAATCGGCCTCGCTTTGCGAGGCCGATTTTTTTCATGATGCACTTTTGTCCGACCTCTTAACCTTCGTTAACCATATCGAAACCATCACCTAGGCAATAATTGCCCAGTCGACCGCTCGGTTGCGGGTCGGATTGGTCGGGGCGGTTGCTTGCAAGGTCTTGCGGACTTCTTAAAAAGTATCGGTGCCGCCCGGTTCGGGGCGATGATCGCGGTCACCGCCGCGCTCATCGGCTTCTTTGCCTTCGTCATCATGCGTGTCACCACGCCGCAGATGACGACGCTGTTCACGGACCTGTCAGTCGAAGACTCCTCCAGCATCATCAAGGACCTGGAACGCCAGGGCATCCAGTTCGAGATCCGCAATGAGGGCTCCATCATCATGGTGCCCAAGGACAAGGTCACGCGGCTGCGGATGAAGCTCGCCGAGGGCGGCCTGCCCAAGGGCGGCGGCGTCGGCTACGAGGTGTTCGACAAGTCGGACGCGCTCGGCACCACCTCCTTCGTCCAGAACATCAATCATCTGCGCGCGCTCGAGGGCGAGCTCGCCCGTACCATCCGCGCCATCGACCGCATCCAGGCCGCCCGCGTCCATCTGGTGCTGCCCGAGCGGCCGCTATTCGCCCGCGAAGCGCCGGAGCCGTCGGCCTCGATCGTGGTGCGCGTCCGCGGCGCGCTGGAAGCCCAGCAGATCCGCGCCATCCGCCACCTCGTCGCCTCCGCCGTCAACGGCCTGAAGCCGCAGCGGGTCTCGATCGTCGACGAGGCCGGCCAGCTGCTCGCCGACGGCGCCCAGACCGATCCGGAACAGGCGATCGGCGAGGAACGCCGCATCGCCTTCGAGAAGCGGATGCGCAAGCAGGTCGAGGACATCGTCTCCTCCGTGGTCGGCTCGGGCCGCGCCCGCGTGCAGCTCTCCGCCGATTTCGACTTCAACAAGGTCACCCAGACCTCGGACAAGTTCGACCCCGAAGGCCGCGTGTTGCGCTCGAGCCAGACCCGCGAAGAGCAGAGCATGACCGCCGACAACAACGGCCAGGTCACCGTCAACAACGAGCTGCCCGGCAACCAGCAGAACAACGGCGTCGCGCCCAAGGACCAGAGCAAGAAGACCGAAGAGACCAACAATTACGAGATCTCCCGCACCACCAAGACCGAGGTGACCGAGGCCGGCCGGGTCAACCGCATCTCGGTCGCGGTGCTGGTCGACGGCATCTACAGCAAGAACGACAAGGGTGAGCTGGCCTACCAGGACCGCACCAAGGAGCAGCTCGACCGCATCGCCACGCTGGTGCGCTCGGCGATCGGCTTCGACCAGAAGCGTGGCGACCAGGTCGAGGTCGTCAATCTGCGCTTCGCCGACGCGCCCTCCACCGCCCCGATCGGCGAGCCTGGCGGCTTTCTCGGCATGCTGCAGTTCACCAAGGACGACGTCATGTACTTCGTCGAGCTCGGCGTGATGATGCTGCTCGGCCTCGTCGTGCTGTTCCTGGTGATCCGCCCGCTGGTCAAGCGCATTCTCGCCTCGGACGAGGTCGCCGCCGCCATCTCCGGCGTGCTGACGGGCCCAGCCGCCTCGGAAGAGGCCGCGCCGGCCGGCCAGCCGCTGCTGCCGAGCGGCGGCACCAGCGCCATCGACGTCGCCACCATTCAGGGCCAGGTCCACGCCCAGTCCGTTCACCGCGTCGGCGAGCTCGCCGAACGCAATCCCAACGAAACCGTTGCAATCATCCGCCAGTGGCTGACTGAGCCGACGAAATAACCAAAGCCAAGTGCATCAAGAAGTGATCTGACATGGCCGCTAATCTGCAAAACGCCAACTCGAACGACATCACCAGCGTGATCTCCACGCTGGGGCAGCGCGCCGGCAATCGCGCCGCCGACGGCAAGGGCCTCGCGCAGCTGCCCGGGCCGAAGCGTGCCGCGATCCTGATGCTGGCGCTCGGCGAGCAATACGGCGGCAAGATCTGGGGCCTGCTCGACGACGACGAGGTCCGCCAGCTCTCGCTGGAGATGTCGACGCTCGGCACCGTCGAGGTCGACACCGTCGAGGACATGCTGCTCGAATTCGTCTCGCGCATGTCAGCCTCGGGCGCGCTGATGGGCAATTTCGACGCCACCGAGCGGCTGCTCCAGCAATACCTGCCGCCGGAACGCGTCAACGGCATCATGGACGAGATCCGCGGTCCCGCCGGGCGCAACATGTGGGAGAAGCTCTCCAACGTGCAGGAAGAGGTTCTCGCCAACTATCTCAAGAACGAATACCCGCAGACCATCGCCGTGGTGCTGTCGAAGCTGAAGCCGGAGCACGCCGCGCGCGTGCTCGGCATCCTGCCCGAGGAGCTCGCGCTCGACGTCGTCAACCGCATGCTGAAGATGGAGGCGGTGCAGAAGGAGGTGATCGAGAGTGTCGAGAAGACGCTGCGCACCGAATTCATGTCCAACCTGTCGCAGACCCGCCGCCGCGACGCCCACGAGGTCATGGCGGAAATCTTCAACAATTTCGACCGCCAGACCGAAACCCGCTTCATCACCTCGCTGGAAGAGGACAACCGCGAATCCGCCGAGCGCATCAAGGCGCTGATGTTCACCTTCGACGACCTGGTGAAGCTCGATTCCGGCTCCGCCCAGACCTTGATGCGCAACGTCGACAAGGACAAGCTCGGCGTCGCGCTCAAGAGCGCCAACGAGGACGTCCGCAACTTCTTCTTCGGCAACATGTCCTCGCGCGCGGCCAAGATGCTCCAGGACGACATGGCGGCGATGGGCCCCGTGCGCCTGCGCGACGTCGACGAAGCCCAGGCGCTGCTGGTCAATCTCGCCAAGGACCTCGCCGCCAAGGGTGAGATCATGCTGACCAAGAACCGCGCCGACGACGAGCTGGTGTACTGATGGCCGCTCCGGCAAAATTCCTGTTCGATACCGACTTCGCGGCGCCCGAGCGCGCGACGCGCGAGAAGGCCGCGACCGCGGCAGAGATCGCGCAGAAGGTCGCGGAAGCCGAGGCCCGCGCCTATCAGGACGGCTTTGCCGCCGGCCAGCGCGAGGCCAAGGCCGAGAGCGACCGCCGCGTCGCGCTCGCGATGGAAGAGATCAACATCGCCATCCGCGGCGTCGCCGCCGGCATCGGCAACATCGAGACCAGAATGGAGACCGAGGCGGTCGAGGTCGCAATCGCGGTGGCTCGCAAGCTGTGCGCCGACCTCGTCGCCGCCGAGCCGCTCGGCGAGGTCATCGCGCTGGTCAAGGACTGCTTCTCGCATCTGGTCGCGACACCGCATCTCGTCGTCCGCATCAACGATTCGCTCTACGACAGCGCGCGCGAGAAGATCGAGCGGCTCGCCAAGCAGAGCGGCTTCGAGGGCCGGCTGGTGATCCTGGCCGAGCCGGAAATTGCCACCGGCGACTGCCGGATCGAATGGGCCGATGGCGGCGTCGTGCTGGAGCGCGGCGCCATCGCGGCCAAGATCGACGAAATGGTCGGACGCTATATCGCGTCCCGCAGGGGGAGCTGAACCATGAGCGACACCGACGGACAGGTCCCGCTGCCCGATCTCAACGGCCCGATGCCGCCTGCCGGCACCGACGTCGGCTACAACGAGGACGAATATGCGGCGCGTGCCGCCGCCGACCTCGAGGCGGTGTTCGACGTGCCGGTGCAGGTCTCGGCCGTGCTCGGCCGCTCCAAGATGGACGTCGGCGAGCTCCTGAAGCTCGGACCGGGCACCGTGCTCGAGCTCGACCGGCGCGTCGGCGAGGCCATCGACATCTACGTCAACAACAAGCTGGTCGCCCGCGGCGAGGTCGTCCTGGTGGAGGACAAGCTCGGCGTGACCATGACGGAAATCATCAAGGCCGAACGCGGCTGACACGCAAGGACATGACGCGCGACGGCGCGAGCAGACGGACAGGAGACTGACATGCGGCTTCTCATCGTTGGCACATTGAAGGGCCAGCTCACCACCGCCACCAAGATCGCGATGGAGAACGGCGCCACCGTGACCCATGCCGAGGATCACGAGCAGGCGATGCGCGTGCTGCGCGGGGGCAAGGGCGCCGACCTCCTGCTGGTCGACGTCGCGCTCGACATCCGCGACCTCGTGCTGCGGCTGGAAGCCGAGCACATCCACGCCCCGATCGTCGCCTGCGGCATCACCAACGACGCCCGCGCCGCGGTCGCTGCGATCCATGCCGGGGCCAAGGAATACATCCCGCTGCCGCCAGATCCGGAGCTGATCGCCGCGGTGCTGGCTGCCGTCGCCAACGATTCCCGCGAGCTGGTCTACCGTGACGATGCGATGGCAAAGGTGATCAAGCTCGCCCAGCAGATCGCCGGCTCGGACGCCTCGGTGATGATCACCGGCGAATCCGGCACGGGCAAGGAAGTGCTGGCCCGCTACGTTCACTCCCGTTCGGCCCGGGCCAAGCGTCCGTTCATCTCGATCAACTGCGCCGCCATCCCGGAGCACCTGCTGGAATCCGAGCTGTTCGGCCACGAGAAGGGCGCCTTCACCGGCGCGGTCGCCCGCCGCATCGGCAAGTTCGAGGAGGCGACCGGCGGCACGCTGCTGCTCGACGAAATCTCGGAGATGGACGTTCGCCTGCAATCGAAACTGCTGCGCGCCATCCAGGAGCGTGTGATCGACCGCGTCGGCGGCACCAAGCCGGTTCCGGTCGACATCCGCATCATCGCGACCTCGAACCGCAATCTCGCCGAGGCCGTGCGAGAGGGCACGTTCCGCGAGGACTTGCTGTTCCGCCTCAACGTCGTGAATTTGAAGATCCCGCCGCTGCGCGAGCGTCCCGCCGACATCCTCGAGCTCGCCCAGCACTTCGTGAAGAAATATGCCGACGCCAACGGCGTGCCGCTGCGTCCGCTCTCGGCCGAGGCGCGGCGCGTGCTCTCCGCCAACCGCTGGCAGGGCAACGTCCGCGAGCTCGAAAACACCATGCACCGCGCGGTGCTGATGGCCCAGGGCGACGAGATCGGGCCCGACGCCATCATCACGCCGGACGGCGACCGCCTCGACCTCGCCAAGACCGCCCCGGCCGTGGCGCATGCCACTATGGCCGCCGAGCAGGTGACGCGCGCGCTGGTGGGGCGCACCGTCGCCGACGTCGAACGCGACCTGATTCTGGAGACGCTGAAGCACTGCCTCGGCAACCGCACCCATGCCGCCAACATCCTCGGCATCTCGATCCGCACGCTGCGCAACAAGCTCAATGAATATGCCGACGGCGGCATCCCGATCCCGCCCGCAGGCACGCCGGGAGAATATCCGCGGATGCCGATGATGGGGGCGTAGGCGCCCGCGACCATCGAGCGGACGCGAATGCCCGGGCCAAGTCCGGGCATTTTTCGTTTGGCGCAGGCCGCCACCCCGTCATTGCGAGCGCAGCAAAGCAATCCAGAATCCCTCGGCGGCGACAGACTGGACTGCTTAGCTGCGCTCGCAATGACGAACCTCAAGAGCATCCTTCGCATGACCGAACCGCGCCACGTGACTATGCCATCCGCGCGGCACGCCCTATAACCCCGCCCGAAAACCACGCGAGGGACCACATGTCTGAAGCTCAAATCACGGATTGGCTGGCGTCGCAGAAGCAGGCGATGATCGACCTGCTCCGCGACGTCGTGAACATCGATTCCGGCTCCTACGACAAGGAAGGCGTCGATGCCGTCGGTGCGCGGTTCGAGCGGCATTTTGCCGAGCACGGCATTCCGTTCCGGCGCGAAAGCCACGGCACGTTCGGCGACGCGATCCATGCCGAGGTGGCAAAGCCCGGCAGCAACGAGAAGCCGGTGCTGTTGATGGGACACCGCGACACGGTGTTCGGCAAGGGCGAGGCCGGGCGGCGGCCGTTCACGATCCGGGATGGCCGCGCCTATGGACCCGGTGTCGCCGACATGAAGTCCGGCCTCGTCATGAACGTGTTCGTGGCCGCCGCCTTCCACAAGTTCGGCGGCGCACCGCATCCGATCAAGGTGCTGATCACCTCCGACGAGGAGATCGGCTCGCCCTCCTCGCGCCCGGTGATCGAGCGCGAGGGACGCGCGGCACGCGCGGTGTTCAATTCCGAGCCGGGCCGGCCCACGGGCAACGTCGTCACCGGGCGCAAGGGCGGCATCTTCATGCACATGGCCATCACCGGCAAGGCCGCGCATTCCGGCGCCAACTTCGCCGCCGGCGTCAGCGCCATCGGCGAGCTCGCGCACAAGATCGTCCAGATCCACGCGCTCACCGACCTCGACAAGGGCATCACGCTCAATGTCGGCCTCATCTCGGGCGGGCAGTCCGTCAACACGACGGCACCTTACGCGGAAGGGCAGATCGACCTGCGCTATGTCGATCCGGCCGATCGCGCGCGGATCATGGGTGCGATCGAAAAGATCGTCGCGACCTCCTTCGTGCCGGGCACCAGCGCGACGCTGTCGATCAAGGGCGAGTTCGTGCCGGTGGTGCAGAGCGCGGACTCGAAGGCGCTGTTCGAAGGCTATCAGTCCGCCGCAAGACAGGTGGGCCTCACCACGCTGCAGGGCGAGTTCTCCGGCGGCTGCGCCGATTCCGGCTTCACCGCCGCGGTCGGCACGCCGACCATTTGCGGCCTCGGCCCGGTCGGTGGGCTCGCGCACACGCCGGAGGAATATTTGGAGATCGACAGCATCGTGCCGCGCGCGCAGGCGCTGGCGCTGGCGATTCTGCGGGGGTGAACGGAGGTGCGTAGGGTGGGCAAAGCGAAGCGTAACCCACCTGGTCATTTTCCGTGGAGACAAACAGTGGTGGGTTACGCCTTCGGCTAACCCACCCTACGAGACCGTCACGAATAGCTCGGCGCATCCGGCTTGCGGAAGATGTGGATGGGATCGCCCGGCACGATCGGAGATCCGGAGAACATCGCGTAGGCGTAGAGCGCGAGATAGGCGATCGCGAGCGCGCCGATGGCGTAGAAGATCAAGGTAGCCACGCGCTTCATCGTTCCGCTCCATGCGTCCGGCGGGACAGTCAGGAGCGCTTCTAGAGCGACGAGGCGGAAAAGGCCAGCCTTGCGCGAGGCTCGCCGACGGCGATCAAATGCCGCGCCGGCCGCGCGCGGGAAGGCTGACATCGGCGAGCCGGGCCGCGTCTTCGTCCTGGTCGACCGCCACGTATTGGCCGTGCCAATAGGCCAGCGCGGCATTGCGGGTCGAGCTCCTGATGTCCCGGACACGGCCGATGACGATGCCGTGCGAGTGCCGCTCGACGATCTCCTCGACTTCGCAATCGAAGGCCGAGAGCGCGCCGACCAGCAGCGGGACACCAGAGACTGCCGTCACCCACTGGCTGCCTGCAAAGCGATCCGCACCCTTCAGCCCGCCCTTGCCGGCAAAGCGTTCGGCAATGTCGAGTTGGTCAGCATTGAGGATGTTCACGCCGAAGGCGCCGTGGCGGCGGATCAGCGGAAACGACGAGGCGTCGCGGTTGATGCTGACCAGCAGCGTCGGCGGCTCGACCGACAGCGAGGTGACCGAGGTCACCGTCATGCCGGAGATGTCCTTGCCCCGCCCGGCCGTGATGACGCTGACGCCGCCGGTAAGGTGGCGCATGGCGCCGCGGAAATCGGCGGACGAGACGGGAATTTCGGTCATGAGCTCGCGGGGGACTACATTCATGGCGCTACTCCCCGCAAGCGGGGTTCCCTCTATTTAGGTACGATCGTCGGCCGACAACAGGTGGCTCAGGATCGAGCCTTCGAGCCCGGCAAGCTCGGCCGAGCCGCGCTGGCGCGGCCGGGCGGCGTTAACCGTGACGTCATGGGCGATGCGGCCCTCCTCGATGACGAGCACGCGGTCGGCCAGCGCCACGGCTTCCGAGACATCGTGGGTCACCAGGATCGCGGTAAAGCCCTGATCGCGCCAGACCCGCTCGAGGAGCCGCTGCATCGAGATGCGGGTCAGCGCGTCCAGCGCGCCGAGCGGCTCGTCGAAGGCGAGCACGCGCGGGCGCGAGACCAGCGCACGGCCGAGCGCGACGCGCTGCTTCTGGCCCCCTGAGAGCACCGAGGGCCATTGATCGCGCTTGTCGGCGAGGCCGACCTCGATCAGCGCCTTCTCGGCGCGGGCATGCGCATCGCTTGAGGCACGATCGCGGCCGAGGCCGACCTCGACATTGGCGAGCACGCGGGCCCAGGGCAGCAGCCGCGGCTCCTGGAACATCACGCGGATGTCCTCGGGCTGAATATCCTGCCCGAAGCTGATGCTGCCGGCATCGATCTTGTCGAGGCCGGCGATCAGGCGCAGCAAGGTGCTCTTGCCGCAGCCGCTCTTGCCGACGATCGCAACGAACTGCCCGGCGGGAATGTGCAGGTCGATGCCGCGCAGCACCTCGTTGTTACCGAAGGATTTGCGCAAGCCGCGGATGCTGAGCGGCAGGCCGCTGGCCTGAACTCGGTGTTCTTTTTGCCGCTCCTCGCGCACCACGCGGGCGTGTGGGGCGAAAGCGGCGCGGCCGGCGAGCTCGGTCTCGGGAAGAGAGGTACGAAGCGCTGTCTGCATGTGATTCCCAGTATTTTGCTCAACGTTTCTGGAAGGCGGGGTGCCAGGAGAGCGTCAGACGCTCCAGCACGCGGGAGGCGCTGTCGGCGAGCTTGCCGAGCAGGGCGTAGATCAGGATCGAGAGCACGACGACGTCGATCAGCATGAACTCGCGCGCTTGCATCGCCATGTAGCCGAGGCCGGAAGAGGCCGCGATGGTCTCGGCGACGATCAGCGTCAGCCACATGATGCCGAGCGCAAAGCGGATGCCGACGAAGATCGAAGGCAGCGCGCCCGGGAAGATGACGCGGCGGAACAGTTCGCCATCGGTCATGCCGTAGATGCGGCTCATCTCGATCAGCTGCGGATCGACGGTGCGGATGCCGTGCAGCGTGTTGAGATAGATCGGGAAGAACACCCCGAGCGCCACCAGGAAGAGCTTTGCGCTTTCGTCGATGCCGAACCAGAGGATGACCAGCGGGATCAGCGCCAGATGCGGCACGTTGCGCACCATCTGCAGGGTGGTATCGGTGAGCCTGGCCGAAAGCTGCGACAGGCCGTTGGCGAGGCCGAAGGCGAAGCCGATGCTGCCGCCGATCAAAAAGCCGATCGAGGCGCGCCAGAACGACACCCAGATGTTGCGGACGAGCTCACCGGAGACCAGCAGCTTCCAGCCCGCGAGCACGACGTCGCTCGGGGCCGGCAGTACCCGCGTCGGCACGAAGCCGGTGACGCTCGCGACCTGCCAGACCGCGATGATGGCGAGCGGCACGATCCACTGGATCAGGCCGTCGGCCCGCGGCAGGCGGATGCTGCGCGGAAGCGAAATGCTGTCGATCAGGCTCATGACTGCGACACCCGGTGCTGCGGACGGAAATCGCTGCCGACGGTCTCGCCGAACGGACCGCCGTTGAAATGCAGCTTCGTCACGTTGCTCGGCTGCTCCAGCGCGAGCAGCGGGAACACCAGCTCGGCGAAGCGATAGGCTTCCTCCAGATGCGGATAGCCCGACATGATGAAGGTATCGATGCCGAGATCCTGATACTCCTTGATGCGGGCCGCAACCGTCTGGGCGTCGCCGACCAGAGCCGTGCCGGCGCCGCCGCGGACGAGGCCGACGCCGGCCCACAGGTTCGGCGCGATCTCGAGCTTGTCGCGCTTGCCGCCGTGGAGCTGCGCCATGCGCTGCTGACCGACCGAGTCCATACGGGCAAAGTTCTTCTGGGCCAGCGCGATGGTGTCGTCGCTGACGTGCCTGATCAGCTCGTTTGCGGCGTGCCAGGCTTCTTCGTTGGTCTCGCGGACAATGACGTGTAGACGGATGCCGAAGGAGAGTTTGCGGCCACGAGCTGCGGCAACCTCCCTCACCTTCGCGATCTTCTCGGCGACCAGCGCCGGCGGCTCGCCCCAGGTGAGATATTTGTCGACGGTGTCCGCCGCGACGTCGATGCCGGCATCGGAGGAGCCGCCGAAATAGAGCGGGGGCCGCGGCGACTGCACGGGGGGAAACAGCAGCTTGCCGCCCTCGATGCGGATGTGCTTGCCCTCGGCGTTCACCGTCTTGCCGGCGAGCAGGTCGCTGTAGACGTTGAGGAACTCGCGGGTGACCTCGTAGCGCTCGTCGTGGCCGAGGAAGATGCCGTCGCCCTTGTTCTCGACGGGATCGCCGCCGGTGACGACGTTGACGAGAAGCCGGCCGTTCGAGACGCGATCGAGCGTCGCGGTCATGCGCGCGGCCACGCTCGGCGATTGCAGGCCGGGACGAACGGCGACGAGATAGCGCAGCCGCTCCGTGAACGGCGCAACCGAAGACGCGACGATCCAGGAATCCTCGCAGGACCGGCCGGTCGGCAACAGCACGCCGAAATAGCCGAGCTGATCGGCGGCCTGCGCGACCTGGCGCAGATAGTTGAAATTGACCTCGCGGCCGCCGATGCCGGTGCCGAGATAGCGGCCGTCGCCATGCGTCGGCAGGAACCAGAGGATGTTGGCGTTTGATTGCTTGCTCATGAGTGTGCTCACGTTCCCGGCTTCCGCGCCACGTCGGAAATCTTGATGGATTTGGGGATCAGGCCGAGCGCGAAGAACGCGTCGGCCACCTGCTGCTGGTCGGCGATGACGGCATCGGTGATCGGCTTGATGCCGTAGGACTGGCGCTTCAGGGCCACCTCGACCACGGGGACCGGGAGACCGATCGAGGGAGCCAGCTGCTCGGCTACGGCGCGGATGTCGCCCTTGGCCCAATCATCGACCGCGCTGAGTTCGGCGAGCACGGCATCGACGATCTTCGGGTTGGCTTCGAGGAATTTCTTGGAGGCGAAGTAGAACTGGTAGTTGGCCACGATGCCGCTGCCATCGGCCAGCGTGCGTGCGCCGGTGGCCGCTTCCGCCGCGGCCTGGAACGGATCCCAGATCACCCAGGCATCGACTGCGCCGCGTTCGAAGGCGGCCCGCGCGTCGGCTGGTGCCAGGAACACGGTCTCGATCTCCGAGTATTTGACGCCGGCTTTCTCAAGCGCCTTGACGAGGAGATAGTGGACGTTGGAGCCCTTGTTGAGCGCGACCTTCTTGCCCTTGAGGTCGGCAACGGATTTCAGCGGACTTTCCTTCGGGACCAGGATCGCCTCGCCCTTCGGCGCCGGCGGCTCGTAGGCCACATACTGGATCGGCGCGCCGGCGGCCTGCGCGAAGATCGGCGGAGCTTCGCCGGTGTTGCCGAAATCGATCGCGCCGACGTTAAGCGCTTCGAGCAGCGGCGGACCGGACGGAAATTCGGTCCACACCACCTTGTAGCCGTCAGCGGCGAGCTTCGGCTCCAGCGTGCCCTTGCTCTTGAGCAGCACCAGCTTGCCGTACTTCTGGTAGCCGATGCGGACCACCTTATCCTGACCGTAGGAGGTGCCGACGGCGGCCGCGACGATGCCGATCGACAGCACGATGGCTGCGATCACGCGTTGAACGATGCGCTTCATGTTCAGACCTTTTTGAACGGGAAGAGTTGTCGGCACGGTCAGGCTGCCGGGTTGCGCCAGACGATGTCGCGAATATGAATCGGCTTCGGGATCAGGCCGAGCTCGTAGAAGCGGTCGGCGACGCCCTGCTGGGTCGCAACGATCTCGTCGGTGACGGGGCCGACCACGAAGTTCGCGCGATTGGCGGCGACGGTCTGGATATCCAAGGGAACGCCGGTGATCGCGGCGAGCGATCTTGCGACCTCGTCGCGGTGCTGCTCGGCCCATTGGCCGGCCGCGGTCGTCACGTCGACGATCTGCTGCAGGATCGCCGCATGGTTCTTCGCGAACTCGCGGTTGGCGATGTAGAAGGAATTGGTCTTGGTGACCTCGCGCGCATTGATCAGGATGCGGCCGTTCTGCTTGGTCTCGCCGATGGCGAAATAGGGATCCCAGATCGCCCACGCTTCGATGCTGCCATTGGCGAAGGCGGGGCCGGCATCCGGCGGCGTCAGGTAGACCGGCGTGATGTCGGCATAGGTGAGGCCGGCCTTCTCCAGCGTCTGCACCACGACGTTGTGGGCGCTGGAGCCCTTGGTGAAGCCGATGCGCTTGCCCTTGAGGTCTTTGATGTCGCGGATCGGCGAATCCTTGGGGACCAGGATGCCCTGGCCGTTGGTGATGGGCTGGCCGGCGGCGTAGACGATCGCCGCGCCCGCGGCCTGGGCGAACACAGGCGGGGAATCTCCGACCGCGCCGAAATCGACGCTGCCGACGTTCATCGCCTCCATCATCGGCGGGCCCGAGGAGAACTCGATCCACTTCACCTCGATGCCTGAGGCTGCGAAATGTCTTTCCAGGGCAGCCTGCTGGCGCGTGATGACCAGCACGCCGGTCTTCTGGTAGCCGATACGAATTTCCTTCACCGCCCCTTGCGCGATCGCAGGCGATGCGAACGCGGCGGCGGCCGCAGTTCCAACCGAAAGTTTCAGAAAGTCTCGACGCTGCATTCCACACTCCCGGCCGCGTGCGGCCGTCATCATTCACGTTTACCGAATGATGGTGCGCGTCATCGGAAGTGTCGAGACGTCCGCGAAAATAGCGATGCGAGCACTGCGCTGCATGCCGCGCGCGTGACTAATCTTTCAAGCGGCGAAGCGAATGAGGATGGAATTTTTCTGCACGCGAATGTGAGGGCTCCACGGATTTGGTCGAGCCCGGACCGGCGGAACATAAAAAGTCGCAAAACAACCCCATGCACAGTAGCCGGGCGTGCGAAAACAACGACTTACGTATTATCCGAAGTGCGGTTGACTCGTCGGGCAAAACAGCGGCAGAATGGCATGATTTCGTAGTGGGTGCCGAGGCGCGGAGCTCCCTCCACCCTCTCGCCGTCATTCCCCGCGAAGGCGGGGAATCCAGTACGCCGCGGCCCGGCGATTCAACCACAACTGTCTCGGAGTACTGGATCGCCCGGTCAAGCCGGGCGATGACACCGAACGTGTGACGGGCGACGTGCCACGAGCACCACCGGCCTATCGCTCCCACCTCACCGGCAGATTCTGCAGCCCGCGGAAGGCCCAGCCGCCGATCCGCACCTCTTCGTCCTCGGCAAGCTCGATGCGCGAGGCGCGCGCGAACAATGTCGGCAGCGCGACGTCGGCGATCATGGCGCGCGAGGCGAAGGCGCCGGCGCAGAAATGCGGGCCGGCGCCGAAGGCGACGCTCTTGGAGGTGTCGCGCCGCACGTCGAACTGATCGGCGCGCTCGAAATGCTTTTCGTCGCGGTTGGCGGAGCCGAACATCAGGAATACGCGTTCGTCGAGCTCGAACGACACATCGCGAATGGTCCAGGGTTTTGCGATGCGGCGCGGCGACATGCCGATCGGCGAGATCCAGCGGGCATATTCCTCGAAGGCCTGCAGCCACGACACCTCGCCGCGCAGGACCAGATCGAGCTGGTCGGGATGGGTCAGCAGCGCCCAGACCGTGCCGGCGATCGCCTTGCGCGGCTCGTTCTGGCCGCCGGAGATGGCGAGCTTGACGTTGGCGCGCACGCTCTCCATCGCCATGTCCGAGGCGAGCAGCACGCCCAAAATGCTCTGGTCGAGATGCTTGCGCATCACCGGCAGAATGTCGTCGATCGCGGCGTCGATGCCCGCGGTTGCCGCATGGCAGCGCGCCTCGACCTCAGGGTCGCCGGCATAATTGGCGATGCCCTCGATCATGCCCTGCGACCACGCGTCCATGTCCTGAAAGCCGATATTGGTGAGGCCGGTGATCGACTTCAGGCATTCGCCGGAGAACGGCAGCGCGAAGTCGTGCATCAGATCGATCCGGCCCGGTTCAAGCGAAGCGATGATGCGATCCGCATGGGACTGGAACTGTGCGGTCCAGTAGCCCTTCACCGTCTTCGGTGAGACCGTCGGAAACATCGCCCGGCGCTCGACGAGATGCGCCTCGCCATCCTTGCGCATCATGTTGTGGCCCATCAGCCGGTTCATCAGGCCGGCGGGCTGGTGCGAGGAGAACACGTCGATCTGCTTCTCCGAGATCGAGATGTCGTCGCGGCTCGTCAGCAGCGTTGAGCCGAGCTGCGGCACGAAGGCGATCGGCGCCTCCTTCCGCATCTTGGCGAGCATCGGATAGGGGTCGGCCCAGAAGGCAGCCGGGTCGATCTCGATGCGCGGCGCGGTGCTCAAGCTTCGCTCCCTTGTCGTCTCCTCGATACCGAGGCTAGCGCCTTTCAGTTGCCGCCGTCTGTCCCCATGGATTGGGACAGGCGGGCCAAAAGCTGCCTTTGTCTGCTTTCAACTCAGATGGCAGCTCCGGCCAGCAAGAAAGCGCCGCCAAGCGCGACCATCACAAGTCCAGGCCAGTTCGATTTGACGCTGAAGCCGCTACCGGGCCTTTCAGGCTCCAGCGTGTCACGTCCGGAGCGAAGCCACTTCCCACCGCTGAATCGACCTCGCCAAATGGGCTGAAACGCCATTTGGAATAGGCCGCCGAAAACAAGGAGCACTCCAAGCCATATGAGGATCATGCTCGCCTCCTCTATCCGCGAACGCCGATAGGTTGATGCGCCGAGAACGGTGGTCCATCAGCGCTGCCCCCGGCTTACGGAATCAGACCGACCTTGGAAAGCCGCCGGGATAACCTCTGACCTGTCAAATAGTTGATATTTGGACATGATTTCTGCTAGGCGTCCATCCGGGCCAGCTTGGGAAATAGTAGCAATTGGTTCCGCCGAAGCGGATTGGTATCAAGAGCCTTGGCGGGCGAAGCATGAAGGCTGCTGCAGAATGCACGCCGCCCGTCTGAAAGATCGGTCGAATCTGATGGGTCCAGCGCAGCAATGACGGGCATCGATTTCGAGCAGATCGTGGACCGCATCCACGAGGCAGCGACCGTTCCAGAGCTCTGGCCTGATGTCCTGGAGAGGATCGCTCATGCCGCGGGCGCCTATGGCATGGTCATGATCACCTCGGACTCCGATCAGTGGTCCGGTGTCTGGAACGGTGTCGTGACGTCGCCGTCGATCCGCGAAGCGTTCTCGGCGTTCCTGCGTGGCGACCTCTCCAGCCGGACGGAGACGACCCCGCGACTCCTGGCGCTCGATCACCCCGGCTTCGTCGGCGAGCACGAGGCATTTTCGCTGGAGGAATGGGAGCGCGATCCCTATCGGGTGGAATGGAACAAGAAGTGGGGCTTCGAGCACGCTTGTGCGACGGCGGTCCGCAGCCCGTCCGGTGAGATCATCGTCTTCCACATGGAAAGACTGGCCGGCCGCCCCGCCTTTTCGCGGCAGGATCTCGATTTTCTCGACCGCTTTCGCCCCCATCTCGCGCGGGCGGCTTTGCTGTCGACACGCTGGCGCCTCACCCGGATGCGGGCGGCAACCGAGGCGCTGTCGCTGGTCGGCTTGCCGGCCCTCGCGATCACGCGCTCCGGGCGGGTTCTGACCGCCAACGCCTTGATCGAAGCCATGACCGACCTTCTGCAATGGTTGCCGAAGGACCGGATCGCGATCAAGGACCGGGCGGCCGACACCCTGCTGCGCGCCGGCCTCGCCCAACTCGATGCGCCGGACAAGGCCGTGTGCTCCTTCGCCGCGCGTCGCGCCAGCGATCTCGATCGGGTGGTGCTTCATCTGGTTTCGATGCCGGGCGAGGCCCGCGACCTCTTCGATGGAGCGGTTGGCCTCCTCATCGCGACGCCGGTCACCGCCTCACAGGCCCCCAGCCTCGCCCTCATTCGCGGCCTGTTCGACCTCACCCCGAGCGAGGCGCGCGTTGCGCGCGGAATTGCGCAAGGACAGACGATCGGCGATATCGCGGCGCATCACGGGCTCAGCCGCGAAACCATCCGCACGCAGGTCAAGGCCGTCCTCGCCAAGACGGGAACGCGGAACCAGAAGAGCGCAGCTGCCCTCTTCGGTGCGATCCCCAAATTACCGCTGAGAGATTGACGCCAGACTTGTCCGGTGGCCTGCCCCGGCAGGGGCAAGCTTCGCTTCACCCAAATGGGTGAAGACACAGGCCGGCGCTCCGGGTTCAACTTCGCCCAAATTGGATGTCTGGCGAGAAGCGGCGGCAATGGCGGGACCGGAATTTCCGATCTTCGAAGTGACCCTGGCGCAGCGCAGGCGCAGGACATGGAGCTGGAGCGTCTGCACCATTCAAGGCGCGGTGGTGATGCAGGGCCGGGAAGCCAGTCGACCCGCAGCAAAGTACCAGGCCGAGAGAGCGCTGTTCATGCTGCTGCTCACCGCGCCCTATCGTTCCCGACTTTCCGCATAGGAAGGGGCTCCTCGAGCGCTGCAGGGTTGCCAGTGTGCGGGACAGCAAGCTAAGCGTCGGTCGGCGAGCGACCATGCGTCAGCCAATGGTCGATCTGCCAGGTCTCGTAACCGAGCAATTCGCCGAAGCGCCGTTCTCGATCATCGGACCAGGCGCCGGGCTCGTTCAGCAGCGCAAGCATGGCGTCAATCCGCCACTCGTGACCGGGCAATGTGTAGAACAGCATCCGATATTCGAGCTGCGGCGCCCCAGGACATGGCTCGATCAGCTCGCGCTTCGTCAGGCGGCCTTCAGCGACATGCCGGTCGAACATGCGCCAATACCGAATACAGATGTCCGGCTCCTGGCCGACGATATCCATGAAATATGCGAGGGGCTTGGTGCCCCGGAGCATCAGGCCGAGCTCTCTGTTGGTGTGAACCAGATAGGGCACTTGACAACGCCGTTTGGAATGCATGTCGAGCATGTTGGCGACGCAACGTTAATTTCCGCTGAGGGACCCCGCGCGAACGTCCTGAGCGAAAGGCAACGACGGCTTCCGGCTCAATCCGGACAATTGCAACGAATTTCACGGTGTGCCCTCGTGACGGTGGGCGTCATGATGGCCAAGGCGTCCAGCAAAGAAACGGCTAACCACGTTGCAACGACCGCATGCGCGAGAGCATGGAGGAGAAATCAACTCATGATAGTATCGGCCTTGTCAGCCGACCAAAGGGAACTGCCGTGACTGAAATGACCAAGCTTCGATCTCGACTTCTGTTGATTGCCTTGTGGGTCAGTCTCGTCGGAGCTCTCGTCGTTTTCTTTGCGTTCGCCAACACACCAGGCGGAAGCGGTGGTTCATCCTGGGTCTTTAATCTGATCGTGTCTTGGTTGCCGTTCCTGGTGCTGGTGGGCGCCTGGCTATGGTACTCGCGCACGATCCGGCGCTCATCATCCGGGGCGAGCTGGGTCGATCTATACGAGCAGCAGGTCGCGGAAAACAGGCGAACCAATGCATTGCTGGAGAGGATCGCGACCGCTCTGGAAAAGCCGTCTCCTGGTTAGCGCGAACACCGGGCATCGCGGGGACGAAGTCATGCGCTCGGGCATTGCCGCCCACATCCTGCTGGTTGTTCTGGCACTCGCAGCCGCCGTCGTCAGCCGGCCAGCGGCTGCCGACGATCGACAAGTCTGTTTGGAACGGACGAAGGAAGCCTCTGCCGAGATCATCGCTGCCTGCACACGCGCGATCCAGAGCGGAGACTACAACGGCGAAGACCTGTCGAGTTTGTATCATGCGCGTGGCTGTTCCTGGCCATGGACAAGCTTCGCCGATCGCGATGACCGCGCCCTGGAAGATTTCACCGCGGCGATCCGGGTAAACCCGAAAGCTGGCGGCTCACTGCTCAACCGGTCGCACATCTACAACCAACGGCACGACCACGACCGGGCAATAGCCGACGTCGACCAGGCATTCGAAGCCGGCCTGTCAGACCATGGAAAGCGAGTCGGATACGGCGAGCGCGGCTACGCCTATCAAAGGAAAGGGGACAACGACCGCGCCCATTGCCGACTATACCGCCACCATCCAGCTGAATGCGAACAATAGCTTCGCTCTCATGGCCCGGGGCAACGCCTATTTTGCCAAAGGCGATTTTGACCGTGCCATTGCCGACTACAACCGGGTGATCGCAGTTGATCCCGAATATGCCCACGACTATGCCGCCTACGGCAGCCGCGCGATTGCGTACCTGCGCAAGGGCGACCTCCGCCAGGCCTTCGCGGACGTCGACCGGAAGCAGGCGCTATCCTGGCTCGCTGCCGGCGTCTTTCTGGCAGCGCTGATCTGGCTTTGTTGCCGAGGGGGCGCACGGGCGTTCGGATGGCGGTCTGGACGAACGATCATCGAGATGTGCGAACAGCAGCTGGTCGACTTGCGGCACACAAACGCCGCCCTGGAGAAAATCGCGGCGGCTGTCGAGAAGCGATCGTCGGGTTAGCTCGGGTTCGCCGGACGTTTGGCCCCGCCGACGTGTGCTAACTTCCGGAATGACCGTTAGCGCTCGTCACCGCGCCAAAACACCAGCTAAGCGGCGTGTGAACCGGTGGAATGCATGGCGTAGGCCTATCACTCTGAACACGAGACCTATGGCCCATTCCGGCGTTCCCAGATGACGGAGCGCCTCGACGCTCCCCTGCTCCATAGTCAGCCGCATATTTTCGTCGCTATAGTATGTGCCTTCGTCACGACACAAATCGAGCCTCTGCGCAATCTCTTCGTGCAAGGCATCAACGTCCGTCAGATGGCGGGCAAAGTCGAGCTCTCTTCTGGCGCAGATCCGTTCGATCCGGGAGCGGGCGGCCTCGTCGTAGTGGATCCCCCAGTTCTCAAGCCGTGCATGGGTCGCCTCATGAACGATAGCGGACGCGATCCATTCGATCGTCGTGGTTTCGGAAGCAACGACGCGTGGGTCAAGCAGGCAGGCGTTCAGGGAATGCTGATAACAGCCTGCGCCGTGTGGAACCAGCTGCACCCAGATTCGAGAAAGGCTCTTCTTGACCCGCTGGTAATGAAGCGGGGCCGACCGTTCAATCAGCCGAAGCGCGGCTTCAACGCGTTGCAGAGCCAGCTCGGGATCATCCGATAGAGTTCCGATCCAAAGGCCATCGATCATGCGGCCTTTCGAAAGCCACAGCTGGATTCTATCGACAAGCGGAGGTTTCACCGAGGAGCCGCGAGATATGGTGGCCAGCATCTCTTTCGCCCAACCTAGCGTATCTCCCAACTGATACAGGGACTCCACTTCGGCGGGTTTAACGAATTCATTCGAACATATCGATTTTTCGGGCACCTCCGCTTTTGGTCAACAGATCGCGGACCAATGTCCCCTAGTTCAGGCCGCGCGGACCCGTCAGCAGGCGCAGCACGATCGCAAACAATTCGCTCTGCGAGGAGATGCCGAGCCGCTCATAGGCGCGCTTGCGGTAGGTCAGGATCGAATGCAGCCTGATGCCGAGCGCCTGCGAAATCGCCTCCGAGCTGAAGCCTCCGAGGATATGGCGGCAGACCTCCTGCTCGCGCAGGGTGAGCGCGGAGAGCGGCTTGCGCGACGCGAACAGGGACGCAAGATCGGACGTCGGCTTCTCCTGGAAATGGCGTGCGACGCTGGCTGCGATCGCCGGTGCGATCGCCCCGAGCCGCTCGCGCTGGGCGGCGCTGAAGCGGCCCTGCGCGGCGATCCGTAGAAGTTGACGTAGAAGCAGGTGTCACCGGTCCAGATCGCGGTCGCACATTTGTCGACGATGCCGGAATCCTGGAAGAAGATCTTGCGGTAGCGCGCGCCGTACATGCGCGGCGCGAAGCGAGGCAGCATGATCGGCGCGCCGCCCTCGCCTTCGAACAGCGCATCGCGGTTGGGATCCGTTTCGTGGAACTGGCCGGCATAGGCGGCGCCGAGATCGCCGCCGATCGGGATGTTGCCGGCATCGAGCAGGCAGCTTGCCGCGCCGGCCCGGCTCAACGCGAACACCATGCAATGGCCGACATCGGCCTGCCGGCGCAACGTGTCGATGAGCACATCGGGAAAATCGGAGCGGCCGATGGCGAGCACCGCGGGCGTGACATCGCCGGCCGACGGATGAAAGGTTATCCCGTTGGGTCGCACCGTATTCCTCCGCAAGACGTTCTTTTGCGAGAGGATAGCAGCAACGGAATCTTACCGGAAGCACTCACGAGCACCGCCGCCCTGAGCCGCTCGGCTGTTGCAGACGCCATTGGCGGGTCTCACGCTGCGCCTCGCCCTTCGAACGGCATCGTCGCGATTTTCTCAGATGAGGCTGATACGATGGCCCACCGAGTCACTTCACCCTGTGCCTGAAAGCAATCTCGCGCAGATGACTGAAAAACTTTGAGAGCCGCTTCAAGCGCTCACTGACCAGCGCGCAAAGAAGCATCAGCCACGTTGCGAGCGCGACACACCACAACAGAAATTCCAATGCTGCGGGCATGAGGGCACCTTTCGAAACGAGTTGCGAAACAAAGGCGGGGCACTAAAGCTCGTTGAAAAACGCGAGCGCTGCGTCTGCGTTGTCAGCCTTTATGGCCTCTCGCGCTGCCGCGATCATGATCGCCTCCGCTGCCGACCGCATTAGAAGGCTATTACGACCTCCTGAATTGCACTAGAATTAATGCTGAAAGTCACAATTCCATCTTTAGGAATGATCCGATGGACAGGCTCGATGAACTTGCGACATTCGTCGCGATAGTTGAGGTTGGAAGTCTGGTAGGCGCAGCAAAGCGATTGAAGCGTTCGCCTCCCGCGGTCACTCGCGCGCTTGCGGCCCTCGAGGAAAGGGTCGGAAGACGATTGGTGGAGCGAACAACCCGCCGCCTTGCACCGACGGATGCCGGACGCCACTTTGCTGAGCGCGCCCGCGAGCTGGTCAACGGCTACTCGACCGTCATGAGCAGGCTTGTCGAGACGGAGGGGGCTCCGCTGCACGGTATCCTGCGAATAGCCGCTCCCACCATCTTCGGACGCCGTCATGTCGCTCCGATCGTATCGAGCTTCCTTGACGCTCATCCGGCGATCCGTATCGAGCTCGTCATGGGCGAAAGATCGCTCGACCTGATCAGTGAAGGCATCGATGTTGCGGTCAGGATAGGTCAGCCGCGCGACTCGCGCCTCGTCGTCAGATCAGTGGGGTCGGTCCGTCGCGTCCTGGTCGCCAGCCCTTCCTACTTGCGCAGGCAACCTGAGCTTCGACATCCGCGAGACATACCGAAGCACGATGTCGTGTTCTTTTCCGGATTTGCGGGGCCGACCGAACTGCGTTTTCAGAATCGAGGTCGCTTGCACACGGTTCGCATGATGCCGCGCCTCATGACGACAGATCTCGACACGGTCATTGCCGCCGTGACATCGGGCCAAGGCATCGCTCGACTGTTATCCTATCAGGTCGAAGCCGAGATTTCGTCAGGCAAGCTCGTGCGTCTTCTTCCGGCCTATGAGCCGCCGGCCGTACCGGTTCAAGTCGTGATTCCCGGTTCCCGGCGCACCGCACCGGCTGTGAGGGCATTCGCGGATCACGCCGCTGCGTCGCTCCGTACCCTTTCGATCATCCGCCATTGACTTCAAGGGAGCTGCGCGGGGCGGGGTGTCCGGTTCTCTGCCTGCAGCCAAACCCATCAGTTCCCCCGCGAGGAACGATTGCAGCCCCGCTTTATTGGTCCGTATCTTCAAGGCTTGATCAGGGCGTTGCCCAGGCCGCTCATCGAAGGATCAGTCGATGCGCATCCTTCTCGTCGGGGCTACAGGACTTATCGGATCGGCGATCCACGCCAGGCTGTCCGCCGAAGGACATGACTGCATCTTGGTGTCGCGTCATCCCGCGGCGGCGCACGATCCTCGCCACGTCGCGCTCGACGTCGCCCGGACCACCGATGTGTCGAAATGGAAGGGCCTTCTCGCCGGCGTCGATGCCGTGATCAATGCAGCGGGTGCGCTGCAGGGACAGGACATGCAAGGCGTTCATGTCGCCGGCAGCGCGGCACTCTATGCGGCCTGCGAGACCGCCGGGGTCCGCAGGGTCATCCTGTTCTCGGCAATCGGCAGCAATGTCGATGCGCTCAGCGATTTTTCCCGCACCAAGCGCGAGGGCGAAGCCGCCTTGATGGCGCGGGAGCTCGATTGGGTGGTGCTGCGGCCTTCTGTCGTGGTCGGCCGGCCCGCCTATGGTGGCAGCGCGCTGCTGCGCGGGCTGGCGGCGCTGCCGGTTCTGCCGGTCATGCCGGACACGGCGGCGATTCAACCGGTGCATCTCGACGACGTCGTTGAGACCGTGCTGTTCTTCCTGCAGCCCGGCGCGCCTTCACGGGTCGCGGTCGATCTGGCCGGCCCGCGGCGGATCGCCTTCAGCGATGCGGTCGCGCTGTTTCGCGCCTGGCTGCGCTGGCGCCCGGCCTATCGCCTGCAGCTGCCGCGCTGGGCGGCTTCAATTGCCTATCGTGCGGGCGACGTTGCGCAGATGCTGGGATGGCCAACGCCCCTCAACACGACGGCACAGGCGGAAATGCGCCGCGGTGCGACCGGCGATCCCGAGCCCTGGCGTCGATTGACCGGCACTCCACCGCGCGATCTCGAAGTCGCGCTCGCACGCGAGCCTGCGTCGGTGCAGGAACGCTGGTTTGCACAGCTGTATGCGCTCAAGCCGCTGATCTTTGGCGTCTTCGGCGCGTTCTGGATCGCCACCGGCATCATCTCGCTGAGCGCGGGCTGGAATATCGGCATGTCGTTGCTGCTTGAAGGCGGGCTGCAAGGGAACGTCGCGGCGCTCGTCGTCACCGCGGGCGCGCTCGCCGACATCGTCATCGGCATCGCCATTCTCTGGCGGCCTCTGAGCCGCTACGGACTCTGGGCCGCACTGATCATCTCGCTCACCTATGCCGTGATCGGCACCATCCTGGTGCCGCGACTGTGGGCCGATCCGCTGGGACCGATGCTGAAGATCTGGCCGGTGATCATGCTCAACCTGGTCGCCATGGCCATCCGCGAGGATCGCTGATGCTCTACTTCCTCGTGAAGATGGCGCACATCATCGGCGCTGCCGTGCTGCTCGGCACCGGGGCCGGCATCGCCTTCTTCATGCTGGTGGCGCATCTGCGCGGCGACCCGCGCGAGATCGCGGGCGTCGCGCGGACGGTGGTGCTGGCCGACTTCCTGTTCACGGCGAGTGCCGTGATCCTGCAGCCGATCACCGGGACATGGCTCGCCTGGTCGAGCGGGTATTCCCTCGGCGACGGCTGGGTGGCGGCGTCGATTGCACTGTATCTCGTGATCGGCGCCTTCTGGCTGCCGGTGGTGTGGATGCAGATGCAAATGCGCGATCTCGCCGTCGCAGCGGTCGCGAGCAACGGCAAGCTGCCCGCCCGCTATCACCGTCTGTTCTGGTGGTGGTTCGCCTTCGGCTTTCCGGCGTTCGCGGCCGTGCTGATGATCTTCTGGCTGATGATCGCCCGTCCGGCCATTCCATACTGGGATTAGGTTCGCCTTCAGGACAACCCACCTGCCTGATCACCCAACCAGAGCGAGGCGCGTGGCCAGCGCACCCCGCTCTCCGTCGCCTCACTACGGAGCCTTCACCTCGGCGCGGGCAGCTGCCGCGGCGTCCATCCCGGCCTGCTTGACTCGGTCCACAATCTCGGCGCCGGTATCGCTGATTTCCGAGACAACCGTGTCCGAGGCTTCACGCAGGGCCTGCGAGACCGCACCGGCGCGCCGGTTCAGGTCAGCCTTCACGTCGTCGCTGACGTCTCCGATGTACTGGTTCTCGATCTCGGAGGCGCGGAACGCGCCCGCCACGGCCGCACCAATTGCGATGCCCACGACCCCTAGCACGAGCGGTTGCCGCTCCAGCATGTCCGCCAGTGACGACTTCGCACTCGCCATGGTGTCCTTGTTCGGAAGCGCATTGCCCAGCTTGCTGAATTGCTCCTGCGCGAAGGCGACGCCCTCGTCGAAACGATCCCGGACGCCCTCGGCGGCCTGCGACATAGTATCGGAAGCGGCGGCGGTCGCGCCACGCAGGGTCTCCCCGACCCCTTGCGAGCCGTCGTTGTCCATTTCGGGGGCGGTCGGCGGCGCGACGGTCCGCTTGATCGCGGATGCTGCCGACCTGAAACCACTCGTCCCAATATCGGCAACGGGTTCGACAGCCTCGGCAGCGGAACGCGCCACAGTCTTCAGCCTCTGGTCTCCGGCCAACAGCCAAAGCGCGCCGCCTCCGATGAGGGCTGCGGCGAGCGGATTGTCCCTGGCGGCCGTTACCAGATTGTCGATAAAGCTGATCTTTGTGCTGGTCATCGCACCATTCCCTTCACGGTGTCCTTGTCTTTTTCCAGCTGGCCGATCGTTTCGCGGGGAGCCAGCTGACGCATATCAAGCCGGTTCATGCCCATGGCCACCAGCGCGGCGGCGATGGCCGCAGCGATGACTGCCGATGTCAGATATGACAGTGGCTGCGACCATCCTGCGGAGATCAATGCGGCCGAGAGGGCAAACAAGGCCATGACGATGGCCGGGATCACCAGAACGGCGCCGCCTACGATCAAGCCGACGGCGCCGCCGATCTTCTGGAGCTTCTCGCCAACTTCTGCCTTTGCCAGGTCGATCTCGTTCTGGAACAGCTTGGCGAACTGCGACATGGCATCGCCGAGCAGCGTCGAGATTTCCCTGAACTCGCTTTTGCTGGTTTTGATATCGCGCTCGATGCTCATGGTAACGTGCTGCCCTGGAAGGATGAGGATTGTTGCGTATGGGGGTTACGGGTCCCGGACTCCCGATTCCAGTTTTGCTCTCCCGCCGAAAACGGTCTCCCGCCCGACGTTTGCCCGCTCCCCGACGTGCTGCCGGGGGTGTTGCGCTGCCCTTGGGATGACGACTGTCCGCCCGATGCCTTCAGGAAGCGAACGGCCGCGAAGCCAGCCAGCACCGATATGCCAAGAAAGGCGGCCGGCTGACGTTTGGCGAAATCGGTCGCGCCTGCGACAAGATCTCGGAAGCTTCCGTCCCGAATCTTCTGGGCGGCATCCTCGACATAGTCCGCCGCCGAACCGATGCCGCGTGCGGCGAACGGTACGTCGCTCTCGAAAGCCCGTCCGGCCTCGCGGATGTTGGCCGCGAGGCGCTCGACGAAATCGGCGCCCGATCGCTGCTGTTCGCGCGCCTGGCTCTGAATCTGGTCCATGGTTCCGTCCGCGACGCCCTTTGCTGCATCCGCGGCCTCGCCGAACTTGTCTCGCGCGACGTCGGCCGATGCCCGGAACGCATCGCCGGCGCGCTGCTTCATCTCCGCTCCGGCATCGCCGATCTGCTCTTTCATGTCCTTCGCGGTGCCCTTGTCCTGGTTCTTTGTGAACTGCTTCACGTTCTGCGGGTCCAAATCGCTCATGATGGTTTCCTTCAGGTGTTGGTTTGAGAGGGGCTAAAGGCAGCTTTGACCACGTCGTCCGCAGCCTCCTTCAGAGTGTCCGCCATGTTCTGCGTCATGCGGCTGGCATGGGTGCCGAGATCAGCATCGGCGACCCTTTGCACCGCAGCATCGGCCGCCGACGTGGTGGCGTCTTTCGCGGCCTCGAACCCGGATTGCGCCGCGGCGGCAGCAGCCTGCTTCACCCCGTCGCTCGTCCGGCCCATAACCTTAGCTTCGACCTTGGTCTCGGGAAGAGCAGCCGCAATGATGGCGCCGATCGCGATGCCCAGGCCGCCGATGAGCGCAGCATTGTCGCCAATGGCCTGCCGGGCCTGGTCAGGCGCGCTCGCGGCGGCATCCCTGGTTGCATTCATGCCACTCTTGAGCTTTTCACTCGCAAAACTGGCAGCACGCGCCGCGCTCTCCCGCAGATCAGCGGCAATGCCGGCGGCCTTCTCCTGCGCGTCATCAGCCATGCCAGCGGTTCGGCTTTGCGCGGAGGACAGCGTCTCCTTGGCATCACCCTGCATCGCCCGTGCGCCCTCGGCCACCCCCTCAAGCATGTGCCCGGCTTTGTCCAAGACCGGGCCGGTGACGTCTGCAGCACGATCGCGCACCGTCTTCGAGGTCAGGGCGAGTCCTGCGCCGATCATGAGAAGTGGCAACGGCGTACCTCGCACCAACCGAAGCAACGGAACGCCCACTGCGGCGCCCGCGGCCACTGCGCCCATCGGGTTGTCCATGATCTGTTGCTTGAGCCCTTCGACCCAGCTCTGGGTCTTGTGGCTGACGTATTCGGTGACTTCGGATTTGATGTGCTGCGGCGAGACTTTGTGGCGAATGTCCTCGGCGGTGTCCGATATCTGCTCCTTCAACCGTCCGACCGTTGCCGCCAGCTCCGCGCGGCTACGCTCGGACTCCCGTCTCAATTCCTCCACGGATCGTGTCATCGCGTTACCCTCTTGCTTTGTTTCTTGGATTTGAGGTCGAACTCACGCTGTGTTGAATCGTTCCTCGCGCCGCTTGGGCGCTTGCTGGGACGACGATATGCGTGAAGCAGCGCAACGGCGCGCGACCTCGGCCGCCTAGCCATTACTGGATGCGGAAGGGTTCGAAAGGTCTGCTCCGGGTCAAAACGCCGCACTGATGCGCGGCTCACCGCACCGGCTTCAGCGCCAGGAAGCAGGACCTGTCGTTGCTTACAGGCTACCCCGCCGCCGCCTTCGCGGGGGCCACGTTGATCGCCAGCTTGCCGTAGCGATCGGTGAAGGCCTCGGTATCGATCTCTTCCAGCTCGATCTCGCCGCTCATCACCCCCTGCTTCCAGGCCGCCTGCGCCGGATCGTTTTGGAACTCCGGCATCACCTCGCTGCCGAACAGCTCCAGCGATTCGCAGATATGTTCGTGGCTGTTCTTGCCGGCCTGGTTGAGCAGGATGACCTGGTCGATGTGCGAGGACTGGAAGCGCCTCAGCTTCTTGCGGATCGTGTCGGGTGAGCCGATCAGGCCGCCACGCAGCGCCGCCTCCTGGGCTTGCGGATTGTCGCGCTTCCACTTGTTGTACTCGTCCCACATGTTGACGGTGTAGGGCGCGGGGCGCTGGCGGTTCTGCGCGGCGCCGTAGAAGCGCAGCGCGAACTGGAAGAAGGTGGCGCCGTCGGCGCGGGCACGCGCCTCCTCGTCGGTCTTGGCGCACATGAAGAACGAGACCAGCGCCATGTTCGGGTTGATTTCGTAGTCGGCGAGCTTGTGCAGCCGCTTGGTGATCGCGTTGTAATAGGCGTGCACCCAGGCGTGCGCGGCATCGGCGCTGACGAACTGGAAGCCGAGCGCACCGAAGCCGTGGCGGCCGGCACGTTCGATGGTCGGCAGCTGCGAGCAGGCCATCCACAGCGGCGGGTGCGGCTTCTGCACCGGCTTGGGCACGACATTGCGCAAGGGGATGTCGAAATATTTGCCGTGATGCTCTGAGCCTGCGTCCTTAAACATCGGGAAGATGGACGCGACCGCCTCCTCGAACACCTCCTTCTTGGTCTCCATGTCGCGGCCGAACGGCTCCAGCTCGGTGATCGAGGCGCTCTCGCCCATGCCGAACTCGCAGCGGCCGTTGCTGAGCAAATCCAGCACTGCGACGCGCTCGGCAACCCGCGCCGGATGATTGGTGGTGAGCTGGAGGATGCCGTGGCCGAGCCGGATGTTCTTGGTGCGCTGGCTTGCGGCAGCCAGGAACGATTCCGGCGAGGGCGAGTGCGAATATTCTTCGAGGAAGTGATGCTCGACCACCCAGGCATGGTCGTAGCCGAGCTTGTCGGCGAGCTCCATCTGCGAGAGCGCATTCTGATAAAGGGCGAGTTCGTCGCCGGCCGCCCAGGGCCGCGGCAGCTGCAGCTCGTAGAAGATGCCGAACTTCATGGCGTCGCTCTCCCGCTTATTGTTGTTAACGGCATCTTAATGCGCGAGGCGACGCTGTCTACGGATGCGCAATTCCGCCACGTGGGAGACGATCCATCCTCCGGCGCAGCGAGAAGCAGCCAACCGACATTGATCCAAATCAACGCGCTGTCGGGTGGAACGTATCTAAAGTGCAGCAAGGCGACGGCCCGGATGCCGTCACGATTCCCCACAGCTTCTAGAGACCGAATATGTCGGCCCCTGACGACACGACGTCGCGCGTGCGCCGTAAGCGCATGGAGATTTTCGCCTTCCTGTTCCTGACCGCGATCGTGATGCCCGTGCTCGCGGTCGGGACCGTCGGCAGTTACGGCCTTGGCGTCTGGATCTACCAGATGTTCGCCGGCCCTCCCGGCCCGCCGCCCTCCCCGCATTGACCGGCAACCAGCGAAAGACAGGCATCATGGCTCACGCCACACTCAACCGCCGCGCCTTGATCACCGGCCGGATGCTCAGCGCCGACCGCGTCATCGCGCCGCCGGGCGCCGAGATCGCCAGCATCATCGTGCAGGCGCGGCCCGAGCGCCTTGCCGAACTGGAAGCGGAGATCGCAGCGCTTCCCGGCTGCGAGATTCATGCCCGCGACGCGCGCGGAAAGCTCGTCGTCGTGGCTGAAGCGGCGGATGCCGGCAGCCTTGGCACCATGCTCAACACCATCCAGTCGCTGCCGAACGTCTATTCCGCAGCGCTCGTCTTCCACGCCATTGAAACCGCCTGAGTCAGGAAGAGCCATCATGACATCGCCGAAGCTCGACCGCCGCCAGATGCTCAAGCTCGAGGCCGCCGCGATCGCCGCGGCCGCCGCCGGCCTGCCGGCACCGGCGCTCGCCGCCAACCTCGCCGCCGAGCGGAAGGAGAGCGAATTGAAATGGGACAAGGCCGCCTGCCGCTTCTGCGGCACAGGCTGCTCGGTGATGGTCGCGACCAAGGACAACCGCGTCGTCGCCACCCATGGCGACATCAAGGCCGAGGTCAATCGCGGCCTCAACTGCGTCAAGGGCTACTTCCTCTCCAAGATCATGTACGGCCATGACCGGCTGACGCAGCCGATGCTGCGCAAGACGGGCGGCAAGTACGACAAGAACGGCGAGTTCACGCCCGTCACCTGGACCGAAGCCTTCGACATCATGGAGCTGAAGTGGAAGGAGGCGATCAAGAAGCGCGGCCCCAACGGCGTCGCCATGTTCGGCTCCGGCCAGTGGACGATCTGGGAAGGCTATGCCGCCGTCAAGCTATTCAAGGCCGGCTTCCGCACCAACAACATCGACCCAAACGCCCGGCACTGCATGGCCTCGGCGGTCGCCGGCATGATGCGCACCTTCGGCATCGACGAGCCGGCCGGCTGCTACGACGACATCGAGGCCACCGATGCCTTCGTGCTGTGGGGCTCCAACATGGCGGAGATGCATCCGATCCTGTGGACGCGCATCGCCGACCGTCGGCTGTCCGCACCGCATGTCCGCGTCGCCGTGCTCTCCACCTTCGAGCACCGCTCGTTCGACCTCGCCGACATCGGCATGGTGTTCAAGCCGCACACCGACCTGTACATCCTCAACGCCATCGCCAACCACATCATCAAGACCGGTCGCGTCAACAAGGACTTCGTTGCCGCACATACCGTGTTCAAGCGCGGCCAGACCGACATCGGCTACGGCCTGCGGCCCGAGCATCCGCTGCAGAAGAAGGCGACGGGCGCGGCGAAACCCAACGACGCCACCGACATGAGCTATGACGAATTCGCCAAGTTCGTGTCGGAGTACACGCTGGAGAAAGCCGCCCAAATGTCGGGCGTGCCGCTGAACCGGCTCGAGGCGCTGGCCGAGTTGTATGCCGACCCGAAGACAAAAGTGGTCTCGTTCTGGACCATGGGCTTCAACCAGCACACCCGCGGCGTCTGGTGCAACAACCTCGTCTACAACATCCACCTTTTGACCGGAAAGATCTCCGCGCCCGGCAACAGCCCGTTCTCGCTGACCGGCCAGCCCTCGGCCTGCGGCACCGCGCGCGAGGTCGGCACCTTCTCGCACCGTCTGCCCGCGGACATGGTGGTGACCAACAAGAAGCATCGCGACCACACCGAGCAGATCTGGCAGCTGCCCGAAGGCACCATTCCCGACAAGCCGGGCGCGCACGCCGTGCTGCAAAGCCGGATGCTGAAGGACGGCCTGATCAACGCCTATTGGGTGCAGGTCAACAACAACCTGCAGGCCGGTCCCAACGTCAACGAGGAGATCTATCCAGGCTTCCGCAACCCCGACAATTTCATCGTGGTCTCCGATGCCTATCCAACCGTGACGGCGCTCGCCGCCGATCTGATCCTGCCCACCGCGATGTGGGTGGAGAAGGAAGGCGCCTACGGCAATGCCGAGCGGCGCACCCAGTTCTGGCACCAGCTCGTCCCCGCGCCGGGCGATTCGAAGTCGGATCTCTGGCAACTCATGGAGTTCTCCAAGCGCTTTAGAATCGAGGAGGTCTGGCCCGCGGAGCTGATCGCCAAGAAGCCGGAATATCGCGGCAAGACCCTGTTCGACGTGCTCTACAAGAATGGCCAGGTCGACAAATTCCCGGTCACCGATATCGAGCCGGGCTATGCCAACGACGAATCCAAGGCGTTCGGCTTCTACGTCCACAAGGGCCTGTTCGAGGAATATGCCCAGTTCGGCCGCGGCCATGGCCACGACCTCGCGTCGTTCGACACCTATCACCGGGAGCGCGGCCTGCGCTGGCCCGTCGTCAACGGCCAGGAGACCAAGTGGCGCTTCCGCGAAGGCAGCGACCCCTACGTCAAGCAGGGCACCAACGTGCAGTTCTACGGCCATGCCGACGGCAAGGCCCGCATCTTCGCGCTGCCCTACGAGCCGCCGGCGGAATCGCCCGATAACGAATATCCCTACTGGCTCTCCACCGGCCGCGTGCTGGAGCACTGGCATTCCGGCACCATGACGCGCCGCGTGCCCGAACTGTTCAAGGCTTTTCCAGAAGCGGTCTGCTTCATGCATCCGGACGATGCGCAGGAGGCGAAGCTGCGCCGCGGCGACGAGGTGAAGGTGGTCTCCCGCCGCGGCTTCATCCGCGCCCGCGTCGAGACGCGCGGCCGCGACCGGCCGCCGCGCGGCCTCGTCTTCGTGCCTTGGTTCGACGAATCCAAGCTGATCAACAAGGTGACGCTCGACGCCACCGATCCGATCTCGCTGCAGACCGACTTCAAAAAATGCGCCGTGCGCATCGAGCGGGTGAACATGTCATGATGAAACGATCCGCAATCATCCTGCTCGCCTTCGCGATCGCAGCGGGCACGAGCTCGCTGACGGCGCAGACGGTGACCTCCGGCCTGCGCGGCCCGACCCCGCTCAACGACGAGGGCCCGGCGCCGCCGATGCTGCCGAACCGCAACACCTCCGAGAAGGAGGTGCGCAACTATCCGGAGCAGCCGCCCGTCATCCCGCACAATATCGACGGCTACCAGGTCGACCTCAACGGCAACAAATGCCTGTCCTGCCATGCACGGGCGCGCACGGCGGAGTCGCAGGCGCCGATGGTGTCGATCACGCACTTCATGGATCGCGACGGCCAGTTCCTGGCCTCGGTCTCGCCGCGCCGCTTCTTCTGCACCGAATGCCACGTGCCGCAGAACACCGCCAATCCTCCGGTCAGCAACGATTTCACCGACATCGACACGCTGCTGTCACGCGCAAGCCCGGGTGGCCGCAGATGACGACGACTGCCGACGATCCCAACGCCGAGCTGAATGCCAAGCGCGGCGTCATCGCGCGCAGCCGGGCGTTCCTGCTCGAGCTGTGGCAGGTGCTGACCCGGCCGAGCTCGGTGTTCGCGCTCGGCACCCTGGTGCTGGCCGGTTTCGTCGCCGGCGTGATCTTCTGGGGCGGCTTCAACACCGCGCTGGAAATCACCAACACCGAGAAGTTCTGCACCGGCTGCCACGAGATGAAGGACAATGTCTACGCCGAGCTGAAGTCGACCGTCCACTTCACCAACCGCTCCGGCGTGCGCGCGACCTGCCCGGACTGCCACGTGCCGCACAACTGGACCGACAAGATCGCGCGAAAGATGCAGGCCTCCAAGGAGGTCTGGGGCAAGATCTTCGGCACGATCGACACCCGCGAGAAATTCCAGGATCACCGGCTCGAGCTCGCCGCGCACGAATGGGCGCGCTTCAAGGCCAACGACTCGCTGGAATGCCGCAACTGCCACAGCGCTGATTCCATGGACATCACCAAGCAATCGCCGCGGGCCTCGGTGGCGCACCAGCGCTTCCTCTTCACCAAGGAAAAGACCTGCATCGACTGCCACAAGGGCATCGCCCACCAGCTGCCCGACATGCGCGGCGTTCCCGGCTGGCAGTAGGGTTTGGCGACGCCTCAGTGAACGCCTCGTCCTTCGAGACGGCTGCTTCGCAGCCTCCTCAGGATGAGGCTCAACGGCATCTTGCCCGCCAAAAATGCCGCCGCGCACTCAGCCCTCATCCTGAGGGCCCGCCAAAGGCGGGCGTCTCGAAGGATGGCGGCCGAGAACGGACTTCAAATGCGACGGGCCCGCGCTTGAACCAGCGGGGCGAATGGTTAGTTTGGGGGAAGGCGAATCGCCTCATTCGCCGCTCCCTCAAGACAGACATGGCCACTTTCACCCCGCATCAGGATGCTGCGCTCAAGGCCGTCGGCGACTGGCTCAAGGCCAAGCCGGGACGGGGCGGCACGCCGCCGGTGTTCCGCCTGTTCGGCTTTGCCGGCACCGGCAAGACCACGCTGGCGCGGCACATTGCCGAGGGCGTCGACGGCGAGGTGAAGTTCGCCGCCTTCACCGGCAAGGCGGCCCTCGTCATGCGCAACAAGGGCTGCGACGGCGCCTCCACCATTCATTCGTTGATCTACCGCGCCCGCGAATCCGGCGAGGAGCAGCCGAGCTTCGAGCTGTGGGACGACGCGCCCGCCTCCAAGGCCAAGCTGATCGTGATCGACGAATGCTCGATGGTCGACGCCGAACTGGGGCGCGACCTGATGTCGTTCGACTGTCCCCTCCTCGTGCTGGGCGATCCCGCGCAGTTGCCGCCGATCCAGGGCGGCGGCTTCTTCACCAATTCCGAGCCGGACGCGATGCTGACAGAGGTGCATCGCCAGGCCCAGGACGATCCGATCGTGCGGATGTCGATGGACGTCCGCGAGGGACGCGAACTCGACATTGGCCGTTACGGCGAGAGCGAGGTCGTCTCGCGCAAGGAGCTCGATCCCGATCGCGTCATGGGCGCCGACCAGATCCTGGTCGGCCGCAACAACACGCGCCGCGCCTACAACATGCGGGTGCGCCAGCGCCAGAACATCGAGGACCAGTTCCCGGTCGCCGGCGACAAGCTGGTGTGCCTGCGCAACAACCGCAAGAAGGGCCTGTTCAATGGCGGCCTGTGGCGCGTCAAGTCGCGCAACACCTCGCGATCGAAATCGCGCATCCTCTCAATGCGGTTGTCGCCGGATGAGGATTTCGGTCACAAGGTGACCAAGGTCTCAGTGCGCGCCGATTGCTTCGAGGGCGGCGTCGAGCAGATCGCTTGGGAGCAGCGCAAGCCCTATGACGAGTTCGACTACGGCTACGTCCTGACCGTGCACAAATCGCAGGGCTCGCAATGGGACGACGTCGTGCTGTTCGACGAGAGCTTTGCGTTCCAGGATTCGCGGGCGCGGTGGCTCTATACCGGCATCACGCGTGCCGCGAAACGGCTGAGCGTGGTGGTATGAAGCTGCCGTAGCGCGGATGAGCGTAGCGATATCCGCCGCTTGTAGCTGCGCTCATCCGGGCCACGGACCCTCACAATGAGCAGCCACGACGAGGTGCGTTCACCGCCCGCTAGGCTTTGTGCTGTATCAGCTTGCGATCTGCCTCGGAGTGGAACGCATGACCTCGCGCGCGACAAAGCCTGACGACCTCGATCGCCGGCTCGATGATGTTGCAGTGAGCCGCCGGAGCTTCCTCAAGTCCGGAAGCGCGGCAGCGGGCCTTGCGCTCTCGACCACAATTCCGGAAACCGCTTTTGGCTTGCCGGCGCAGGTACGACGCACGGATGCGGGCAAGCCTGTGCGCGTCTCCAAGGAACGGCTCAATACGCTGGCCGCAAAGTTCTACGCCGTCTTCAACGAAGGCAATATCCTGCCAGCTGCCTTTCCCGAAAGATATGCGGCACGAAACGACGTGGAGCTGCGGCGCATCGTCACCTTCACGCGCATCCCGGATACCGGAGAACGCGTCAAGGTCAGCGGCCTGCTTGCGGTTCCGGTCGGCGCGCGCGGCACCTTGCCGCTCCTGTCATGGCAGCACGGCACGATCCTCTCCTTCGACCAGGTCCCGTCGAACCTGCTGCGGCTGAAGGACGAAAATTACGAGCTGCGCGACAAAGTCGATTCGATCGAGACCCTGTTCAATATCCAGCGCTTCGCCGGCAACGGCTATGCGGTCGTCGCGGCCGATTATGTCGGCAAGGGCCCTTATCGCAACGGTCGGAGCGAAGCCTATGCCGTGAAGGGCGCGACGGTGCAATGCTGCCTCGACATCCTGACGGCAGGGTTGCACGAATTGCGGACACTGAGCCTGCGCCAATCAAACCTGTTCCTGAACGGTTGGTCGCAAGGCGCCTTGAACACGCAGTGGCTGAAACAGGAGCTGCAGCGCCGCGGCATCAAGGTGCGGGCGACCGCCACACAGAGTCCGTTCAATGATCTCGCCGAGAGCTTTCACTATTGGACGAACCCCACGGCCTATATTCCGGCCTCGGAAACCTCCTACCCGATGCCGCCGGCCTGGATCACACCCTGCCTGATCGTCCTGCTCGGCAGCTATCGCCGCTACTACGGGCTGACCGACTTGTTCAAGACGGCGGTCAAGCCCCAATATCAAGCCTTCGCGGAGAAATACTGGTCCGATTACAGCCTCGAGGGCGAGATCGCGAAGAGCATTCCGCCCGCCGGCGATTTCCTGGTCGAAGGCTTCTTCGATCGCTTCACCAACGAGACCAACAGCGCATTGGGCGCCGCCTTGGTGGCAATGGTGCGACGTACTGGCAGTACGATTCCCCGATCAGATTTTACTACGGGCTGGCCGATGAGGCGCTGCATCCCCGGCTGGTGCGGCCCGCAATCGCCGCCGGCGGGCATTTCGCCGCGGGCGTCGCGGTCAATGGCGCAAGCCATCGCGGCACGTTCCTGTCGAGCCTCTATGGCGAAGCGGCCGTTCTGAACGGACACGCGACGGCGTTCGACTGGTTCAATTCGCTGGCGTGAGCGCGGCTATTTCCCCGCGACGAAGTAAAAATCTTCCCGCCCGGGCGGCGACCCATAGGTGAACGGCTGCTGCTCGTGCCTGGTCGCGGCCCAGACGTCGTCGCGGACGATGTCGAACAATTTTCGGATCTCGACCTTCGGCTGCTTGATCTCGCGCGCGAGCGCGGTGGCGAACGGGCTGTTGGGGCTACCATCGCCATCCATCGCGGTCTGGCCGTGCTTAGCGGCGTAGACGACCATGAAGCCCGCACCGGGCTCGATGTTGGAAAAGCCCTTCTCGACCAGCTTCAGCGACAGCGTGCGCTGCATGGCCGGCGCGAACGGATTGTCGCGGCAGGCATCGAGGACCACGAGGCGCACTTTTCGCGCCGCGCCGACCGCGGCGATCACCTGCTCGAGCGCGACGGCCTCGGTCTCGGCGTCCTTGTCGGCGGTGAGCTTGGCGTCGACCGGAACGAGATAGTTCACCCCGCCGATCTCGAAACCATGGCCGGCATAATAGACCATGGCCCAATCGGCCTTTTCCGCTTCCTCGGCGAAGGCCTTCAGCGTCTGGAAGAGCGCATCGCGGGTGAGGTCCCTGGTGTCCATCACGGTCTGGAAGCCGAGGTCGCGCAGCACGCCGGCGATCAGCTTCGAGTCGCGCGGCGGATTTGGCAACGCATGGACGTTCTTGTAGGCGCCGTTGCCGACCACCAGCGCGACGCGACGGCCGGTCGTCGCGCTCGCCGCCTCCTTCGGCGTCAGGGCGGCGAGCCGCTCCTGCGCCATGGCGCGGGCGCGCGCAACCTCGGTCTCGTCGAACCTCGTCAGCGAATAGGCGGCGGCGCGATAATCGGCGCGGGCCTGCGCGAGATCCTTCCTGCGCTCGTAGATCTGGCCGCGGCCGGAATGGGCGCGGACATTGTTCGGGTTGATCTGGATGACCGTGTTGTAATCCTTCAGCGCGGCGTCGAGATCGCCCTTCATCATGTTGAGGTCGGCGCGGTTGTTGATCGCGAACGCGTTCCTGGGCTGCTTTTCGATCAGGCCATTGCAATCGGCCAGGGCGCGGTCGAACTTGCCCATCATGCCGTAAGTGACGCAGCGGTTGCCGGCGATCTGCGGCGCAGCCGCATCAATCTTCTCGGCCTCGGCGAAATCGGCGATGGCGCCGTCGAAATCCTTCAACAGCGTGCGCGCGCGGGCGCGATTGGTCCAGGCGAGCAGGAATTTCGGGGTGTACTTGATCGACAGGCTGAAATCGTCGATCGCGCTCTGCAGCGCGCCGCGGCGCGCGTGGATGACGCCGCGGTTGTTGTAGGGAACGCCATAGGCCGGGCGTTTCCGGAGCGCGAGATTGTAGTCGGCCATCGCGAGATCCTCCTGGCCGCTCCGCTCATAGGCGAGGCCGCGCAGGTTGAGCGCGACGACGTTGTCGGGATCGAGGTCGATGGCCATGGACAGCGTCTCGATCGCGTGGACATGGTCGCGCTTGTTGAGCAGGACATTGCCACGCGCGGACAGGGCGATCGCCTTGTCCTTGGCGGTGAGGCGATCGGCGCTCAGCAGATTCTCGCAGGCGGCGGCGCGGGCCTGCAGCTCAGCCTGGCGGTCGCGGCACAAAGCGAGATCGTCGCCGGCTCGGGGATCGGCCGCGGCAAAGCAAGTGCCGGCGGCGAGGACGGCCAGGATCAGGAGTACGACGCGCAGCATATTGTCAGGCCAGCTCCAGCCACCATTTGGTCGATCATCGATCGCGCCGGTTCATCTAGCGCGGAGTTCCGCATCCCGCCAAGCCGGCCCGTCGCCGCGTCAGCCGCGTCCTCACGGTCTCGTGTCCGCCCCGGCGTAACAATCTGCGGTACGGCCCGTATCTCGGATGATGCGAAACGCGGCCGGGCAGGCTGTTCGCCCGGTCCCGACCGCCCTAGACTGTCAGCCCTTCCGAAAGAGGATGCCATGCGCCGAACCGCCCTCGCCACCCTGCTCGCCGCAACCACCGCCCTGACGCTGGCTTTCGTGATGCCGTCGCGGGCCGCGGAGGAGGCGGTCGTGATCCCAGCCCCTACATTGGACGCGGCGCCCGCGAGCGGCGTCCAGACCGCCGTGCTCGCCGGCGGCTGCTTCTGGGGCGTGCAAGGCGTCTTCCAGCACACCGCAGGCGTCGTCAACGCGGTCTCCGGCTATGCCGGCGGCACCAAGGCGACCGCCGATTACAAGACCGTGTCGAGCGGCCGCTCCGGCCATGCCGAGGTGGTCGAGATCAAGTACGACCCGAAGAAGATCTCCTACGGCAAGATCCTCCAGATCTACTTCTCGGTGGTGCACGACCCGACCCAGCTCAACCGCCAGGGTCCCGACGTCGGCCCGCAATATCGCTCGGCCATCTTCACCACGTCGGACGAGCAGAAGAAGGTCGCGGAGGCCTATATCGCCCAGCTCAACGGCGCCAAGGTGTTCAACAAGCCGATCGTGACCAAGATCGGCGCGCTGGAGGCGTTCTATCCGGCGGAGGCCTATCACCAGGATTATCTGACGCTGCACCCGAACCAGCCCTACATCGTCTATAACGACATCCCGAAGGTCGAGAACCTGAAAAAGCTGTTCGCGGATAACTACATCGAGAAGCCGACGCTGGTGAATGCCGGCAAGGCCACCAACTGATCGCGAGATCCCCAAAGCAACGGGAGACCCATGCCCGACACCAAGACGAAAGCGACCGACGACAAGGTCATCAAGAGTGAAGAGCAGTGGCGGCGCGAGCTGACGCCGATGCAATACGCCGTGCTGCGCGAGAAGGCGACCGAGCGTCCCTTCTCGGGCGAATATGAGCACGACCACCGTGCCGGCACCTATGTCTGTGCCGGCTGCGGCAATGTGCTGTTCGAGTCGGATGCCAAGTTCGATTCCGGCTGCGGCTGGCCGAGCTTCACCCAGCCCGCGATCGAGAGCCACATCGACGAGGAGCGGGACACCAGCCACGGCATGATCCGCACCGAGGTGCTCTGCTCCAAATGCAGCGGCCATCTCGGCCACGTCTTCCCCGACGGCCCCGGGCCGACCGGCCTGCGCTACTGCATCAATTCCGCGGCCCTGAAGCTCGAGCCCAAATAAACCCAAGCCCGCCGCCGGGTTCCCCCATGGAACCCGGCGGCGCGATGTGCTTTTCTGCTCTGGCGGTGCGGCCGATCATCGCATTTCGGTGGCCGCCAGGGAGGATGCCATGGCGCTTGGGACCATCCTGATCATCCTGGTGATCATCTATCTCGTCGGCGGCCTGTCCGGCCGGTTCGGCGGCTACGGCTATGGCCTTGGCCATTCCGGCATCGGGATCGGCGGGGTCGTGCTGGTCATCCTGGTCGTGCTGCTGCTTCTTGGCAAAGTTTAAGTCACATAAGCCTTTGAGATATCGATAGGTTTCGTCCCCGCGGGGCTGCCATGCGCTGATTCATCATCTCGCATCGCGGGGGTCGCATTTTTGTCAAATCGGCCTATATTAGAGGGCGACAACGACATGCGGCGGGCCCGCTCGATTGCGGCCCCTGCCCTCCCCAACCCCACGCGCTTAAAGCCCCAGAGAAGATCACGAGGTCTTTGACCATGCGTCCACTGCGTCCGTTCAACTTCAACACCTCCGCCGAACTCTTCCCCGCCGCCATCCGCAAGAAGAAGCGTGCGGGCTTCACCTATCGGCGGTTCGGCACTGCGGCCGAGGCCGTGCAGTTCGCGATGGAGCAGTTGCCGACGGACTCGCTGAACGGCGCCTATCTCCAGGTCGAGGAAGCGCGCTTCGACCAGAACGGCATCCGCTCGCTGTACGAGAGCGATGCCTTCCCGCTGCCCCGCCGGCCCAAGCCGGCCCCGGCCGCGGAGACCGACGCCGACGCGGCGTAAGCTTTCGCAACAAAGTTCGATGTGCGCAGAAGGCGCGATGGCCGAAAGGTCGTCGCGCCTTTTGTGTTTGGGGCTTTCTCATCCGCTATCTCTCATCCGTCATTGCGAGCGCAGCGAAGCACCCAGCGTCCCTCCGCGGAAAGATTCTGGATTGCTTCGCTACGCTCGCAATGACGACTCTGGAAGATCGAGCGCATTGTCGACCAATCGGACTCGCGGCGAGCGCTCTCAGCCAGGCTACATCCGCGGCTGCTTTTCCAGCCAGCGCTGGAGCAGGCGGACGTTGCGCGTGTTGGCGCGGAACATGACGTCGAAGGCGTCGCCCGCGAACGGGACCAGGCCGACCACGCCGTCGACCGCGACATTGCCGAGCATGCGCGCCGTGATGTGCCAGGGCGCGCCCAGCGCGCGGGCTTCGCGCACCAGCCACAGCGAGATCGCGGTGGTGATGATGTCGCCGACGACGGGAATCAATCCGATCAGCCCGTCGATGCCGTAGCGGATGTTGGTGCCGGGCAGGATGAAGGCGACGTCGAGCAGCTTGGCGATCGCCTCGAGCCGCGCGATCCGCTGCTCGCGCGTCAGATTGCCGAACGGGCTGCCTTGACCGAACTCGAAACGAAACTCGCGAAATCCCTGCTCCAGGCTTTCCGGCCTGATCTCGTGGCCGTCCTGGTCGATGATCGGGCCGCGCGCCTCATCGCGCGAAAAGCGCGCATGCGGGCCGCTCCCGGAACGGGATTTGCGCGGAGCGAGGATGTCGTCGTCTTGCATGGCCATGGCCTTCAGTGAACGCGCCAGCGCGGCGGAGGTTGCGGCCGCGCCCGAACGCCGCGCGTCAGGTCGGCACCGGCGCGGCTTGCGGCTCCTCGACGTAGCGATGCACCAGCCAGGATGAAATCACCGCCGGCACGAAACCGACGAGCCCGTACAAGATGAACTGCACCGCGCCCGAATCCGGCCCGCGCGAGCTGTGGGTGAGCGAGGCCAGAGCGAAGGCGAACAGGCCGACCAGGAGCATCCGCAAGACCGGCCCAATCCGGCGGATGTGGATCAGGATGTCATCGACTGCGCCGATCATCAGCGCAGGCAAGAACCCGAACAGGTAGCTGTATTGGAGCGTCTTGAAGAACACCGCGAACAGCTTGCCGACCTCGCCGAGGTTGGTCTGGGCCCAATAGCCGGACTGGTAGGTCGTCGTCAGCAGCAGTAGGAACCCGCCGATGAATGGGACGACCAGCGCAAATACCAGATAGCGTTTCATCAAGCACCTCACACTCTGCAGGCGTTATAGCAGCGCAGCGGGAACCTTGAACAGCGGGCGCCGGGCTCCTTAAGGGGAACAAGTGGCAAGGCGATGAGTTCATGCTGGACCTGAATTGACCCCTGGCAGACTGGAGCCGCCGATGGCCCGCAAATTTCTCCTGGCGACGATCGCGCTGGCGGCCCTGAGCAGCCTGCCGACGGCACCCGCGCTGGCCCAAGGCCAGATGGGCACGCCGCAGGAGCGGCAGGCCTGCACGCGCGATGCGCAGCGCTTCTGCCGCAAGGACCTCGGCAATGACGGCGCGGTGCAGAGCTGCCTGCAAGCCAACCGGGCCAAGCTGTCGAAGTCCTGCAGCAAGGTGTTTCAGAGCCACGGCATGTGAGGACGTACCCATACCCGCGAACGGAGAGTGACGCCATGTTGCACGACGAAGAGCTCTCGATCCTGCGGGACATCAGCCAGTCCGTTGCCTTTGCCGACGACCGGCAGGGCAAGATGGGGCAATTGATCGCCGACGGCTACGTGATGAAGGACGGCGATCTGTTCGAGCTGACGCCCAAGGGCGTCACCGCTGTCGAGGAGCACGCCGCCGCTCTCGGCGCGAGCGATGAGGAACAAGCGTCTCCGATCGGCTGATCCGATCGCGCGACGTGACTGGCGTGCAACAATTGCGAATTCCTTTGTGCCGGCCATTGCGGGCGCGTGACAATGGCGCATACTTCGCTCGGGCGGCGCAGCACTTTCGATTCGAGCATCAAGAAGTCGAGCGACCACACGCGGGATCGAAGCTCCCGATGTGAAGGCTGCGACATGCGGCAGATCAAGCCGCGTGCGGCGCCCCAAAACCAAGCGGCTCAAGCCTTAAGGGAACTCGGGGATCCATTCCACATGACACGCCTTCAGACCATCGCTTCGCTCTTCGCAGTCGCCACCACCTTCGCTCTCCAGACCTCACCCAGTCTCGCCTTCACGCAAGAAGCCCAGCAGATGTGCTCGGGTGACGCCATGCGGCTGTGCTCCAGCGAGATTCCCGACATCCCGCGGATCACCGCCTGCATGGTGCGGAACAAGGCGCAGGTCAGCCCCGGCTGCCGCGCCGTGATGGACCGCCAGCACGCCGCCGCCGCGGCATCGCGCAAGCGGGAAGCCGCGGCGCAGTAGTCCTCTCGGACGTCATTCCGGGGCGTGCGAAGCACGAGCCCGGAATCCATCGGGCGGCATGTACGCGGTGAAATGGATTCCGGGTTCGCGCTACGCGCGCCCCGGAATGACAGAAGAGCCTCAATCGCCCCACTGCGCGAAGGCGTCGTTGAAGGCGCGCTCGCCGGGGGCGCCCTTCTCGATGGCGATGATGGCGCGGCGCTGGTTGGCGTAGACCAGCGGCACGTCGAACCAGGAGCGCTCCTTCAGGAGCTGGACGTTGCGGGCGCGGTCGGCATCGACATTGGAGAGGCCGACCAGGAAGAAGCCGTCGGTGACCTTGACCGCGAGGCCGGCGAGCGGCGTGCCGCGGGCCTGCTCGTTCGACTTCATCAAGATGCCCGGCACGTTGGAGACGCTGCCGCCGGGGAAATCCTGCGGCAGGATGAAGGTCAGCTCCGCCGTGTGGCTCGCCGGCAACGAGGAATCGGTGTTGCGGCGGAACGACATCGTCATCTTGAACTTGCGGTCGGGAATCTCGATGTCGGCGCGCACGGCGACGTCGGCCTTCTGGTTGCCGGAGGCCTTGATCGGCTCGAGCCGCCACACCACCGAGCCGACATATTGCTTGCCCTTCGGATCGGACGGATCCTCGTCGTAGAGCACGACCTTCTGCGCCACCGGCGCGACCGGCTGGTCCGCCGAGGGCTGACCGACGCGATCGGGAATCTTGGGCTTGCTCTGCGGCTGCGCCTGCGTCGTCGGCGTGTCAGCAACTTGCGTCGCGGACGGCTTGAGAAAGCCGTTGACGATCTGGACCAGTTGCTTGCCCCAGAGGATGCCGGCGCCGACCAGGATGAGCACGATGCCGACGGCAATCGCGCTCTTGAACGGAAAGGCGGAGCCGGTGCGGGCGCGCTTTTTGACGTCGCGATCGGGGGCGATGCGCGGACGCGGCGACGGCGGCTGCGGCGCGTAGCGCTCGGCCTCCTCGATCGACTCGTCGTAGGAATAGGGCGCTTCGGTCTCGCCGGCGCGGTTTTCCAGGCTCGGCTCCAGCCGGTCGAATTCCGGCGAGGGCGAGGGCACGTTGGCGTAGGTGCGGCGCGCGGCGCGGCTGGCCTGCGCGGCGGCACCGCCGAGATCGTTGGCGTCGGCCGTGATGTCGCGGAAGCCGCGCACGCCGGGTGAGGACGGCAGCGGCGGCGGGGGGCCGACGTCGGGCGGACGCCGCCCACCCTGGCGATCGCGGCCGGCCGGCGGCTCCGGCGGCGGGGCGGCGGGGCCAGGTGGGCGCGAGGCGTCGAAACGGGGCGCGCGCGGCGGCCGCGGGGCCTCGCCTTGATCATCAACGTTGAAGGACGGGCGGTCGGCGCGCGGCGGCGTCGGGGCCGGACGCGTGCGCGGCGGAGCCGCAGCCGGGCTCGCCTCGGTGGCACGGGTGCTGGCGCGGCGGAAGGCATCGCCACTCGAGCCGGAGCGGGCGGCGCCACCGGGACGCGAGGCCTCGCGGGCCCGCTGGGCGGCCTCCGATTCGACCTTGCGGACGGCCTCCTCCAGCGACAGCCGTTCCCGGGTGATCTCGGATTCGGAGAGCGGCGGCTGCACGCTGCGCAGCTGCGCGATCAGGGCCGTGCGCGCCCGTTCATAGAGCGCGCGACGGCTTTCGCCGGGAGCGTTGGGGTCCAGGGCGGCAATAGCGCGGGCGATCAGCGGATAGTAATCAGCCATTTCTACTCAACTATACGCGCGTCCCGGTAAGATATCGTTAAGCCTCAAACGGATTTTGCACCAGGATAGTATCTTCGCGTTCCGGGCTGGTGGAAAGCAGCGCGACCGGACATCCCACCAATTCCTCGATCCGCCGGACATATTTGATGGCCTGCGCCGGCAGGTCGGCCCAGGACCGCGCATTGGCGGTCGGCTCCTTCCAGCCCTCGATGGTCTCGTAGATCGGCTCGACCCGGCTTTGCGCGCCCTCGCCGGCCGGGAAATGGTCGATCTCCTTGCCGTCGAGCCTGTAGCCGGTGCAGACCTCGATCGAATCGAAGCCATCGAGGATGTCGAGCTTGGTCAGCGCCAGGCCGTTGATGCCGCAGGTCCGGACCGCCTGGCGGACCAGCACGGCGTCGAACCAGCCGCAGCGGCGCGGACGGCCGGTATTGGTGCCGAACTCGCGGCCGCGCTCGCCGATCTTGCGGCCGATCTCGTTGTCCTGCTCGGTCGGGAACGGGCCCTGGCCGACGCGGGTCGTGTAGGCCTTGCACAGGCCGAGCACGTAGCCGACCGCGCCCGGCCCGAGGCCGGCGCCGGTCGCGGCCTGCGCCGCCACCGTGTTGGACGAGGTGACGTAGGGATAGGTGCCGTGGTCGACGTCGAGCAGCGCGCCTTGCGCGCCCTCGAACAACATGCGCTTGCCGGCGCGCCGCTCGATATCGAGCAGCCGCCAGACCGTCTCGGCATAGGGCAGCAGCTGCGGCGCCATCGCCATCAGCTCCTTCAGGATCACCGCGCCGTCGAATTCCGGCAGGTTGAGGCCGCGGCGCAGCGCGTTGTGGTGCGCCAGCAGGCGGTCGATCTTGTGTGGCAGCGTCTGATGATCGGCCAGATCCATCAGGCGGATGGCACGGCGGCCGACCTTGTCTTCATAGGCCGGCCCGATGCCGCGGCGGGTGGTGCCGATCGCAGTCGCGGCGCTGGCGGATTCGCGGTGCGCGTCGAGCTCGCGGTGCAGCGGCAGGATCAACGTGACGTTTTCCGCGACACGCAGATTGTCGGGGCCGACATCGACGCCCTGCGACCTGAGCCTGGCGACCTCGTCGAGGAAGGCGGCGGGGTCGAACACGACGCCGTTGCCGATCACCGACAGCTTGCCCTCGCGCAGCACGCCGGAGGGCAGCAGCGCGAGCTTGTAGGTCTTGCCGTTGATCACCAGCGTGTGGCCGGCATTGTGGCCGCCCTGGAAGCGGACGACGATATCCGCCTGCTCCGACAACCAGTCGACGATCTTGCCCTTCCCTTCGTCGCCCCACTGGGCGCCGACGACGACAACATTGGCCATTCGCGGGTAATCCTGTTCAATCTGTCTCTAGAAGGCATGATCCTCGCGGAAAACCGGTGCCCACTTTTCCGGGATCACGCCTGCGCCCAGCCCAATCGGCAGCCGGAGCCGCCCGCACGCAAGGCAGCCAACCGGATAAAGGAAGCAGCCCTTCTAGGCAAGCAAGAACGGGGCTTTTTCGGGGTCTAACGTCCGGTCCAAGCCCTTGATATCCGCGGAAAATCCCGAACCCTGGCGGGCCGGCGCAACAGCTTCGACCAAAGCGGGAGAGGCCGCCTTCGCCGCCAGCATGGTCGCGATGCGCCCGTCCCCGTTGATGCAACCTCGATTTCCGTGTCTTTGGACCTGCCGGGTGATTAGCCGGCCCGGACCTCGCCGGGCCGGAGGGCTCGGCGTACTCGACGCGGGGCTCAACCATCACAATGTCCGCCACCGGCCAGACCACGCCCGCGGAAACATCCGGCCACAGCTGGATCGCCAACCAGCCTTACCTGCTGCTCAGCATCACCGCGCTGTGCTGGGCCGGCAACGCCATCGTCGGTAGGCTCGCGGCCGGCCACATTCCGCCGGTGACGCTGTCGTTCCTGCGCTGGTTCTTTGCCTTCCTGCTGGTGCTGCCGTTCGCCTTCAAGCACCTCGTGCAGGACTGGCCGGCGATCCGCGGCAAGCTCGGCCTGATGGTCACGCTCTCGGTCACCGGCATCGGCGCCTTCAACACGCTGCAATATTGGGCGCTGGAGCACACCCAGGCGCTCAACACGCTGCTGCTGCAGTCGGCCGCGCCGCTGCTGGTGGCGTTGTGGTCGCTGGTCATCCTCGGCATTCGTCTCACCGCCGCGCAGGCCTTCGGCGTGCTGCTGTCGATGTGCGGCGTGCTGACCATCCTGCTGCACGGCGATTTCACCACGCTGTCGAGCATCGACTTCAACAAGGGCGACCTGATCTTCCTGCTCGCGCTCCTGATCTTCGCGCTCTATTCGGTGCTGTCACTGAGGCGGCCGCCGATGCACGGCCTCTCGTTCCTCGCCTTCACCTTCGGCTGCGGCGCCGCCTGTCTCATTCCGCTGGAGATCTGGGAACTGTCCGCTCGCCCGGTGATGAAGCTCGACGGGCCGAACCTCCTGACGCTGTTCTACGTCGCCGTCTTTCCCTCGACGCTCGCCTATCTCTGCTTCAATCGCGGCGTGCGCCTGATCGGCGCCAACCGCGCCGCACCGTTCTTCCACGTCGTGCCGGTGTTCGGCTCGATCATGGCGATGGCGTTTCTGGGCGAGCACCCGCAGGCGTTCCACTTCATCGGTTTCGCATTGGTGCTGGCGGGCGTGTTCGCGGCGTCGCGAAAGCAGGCAAGTTAGGCGGCTTCATCGAAGCGCTCGCTGCACTTCCCTTCTCCCCTTGTGGGAGAAGGTGGCGCGAAGCGCCGGATGAGGGGTTGTCTCCGCGCATTCAATTGGGAGTGGACTCGCGGAGAGAGACCCCTCACCCGTCTCGCCGCTACGCGGCGAGCCACCCTCTCCCACAAGGGGAGAGGGGAAAAGTGCACGCGCTGCTACTTCGTCTTGAACTTGCTGTACGCCTCGCTCGTCGCAATGATCACGTGCTCGGCGCAGCCGTTGACGCGATGCGGATCGGCTTCGCGCTCGTAGGCTTGCGAGGTCATCATGTCGAGAAAGGCCGAGACGGACGGGTAATGGACCAGCGCGACGAAGTCCCAATCGTTGCCCGCGTGCGGACCGAGTGCGACCGCCTTGCCTTCACCGGTCCAGAGCAGTGTGCCGCCGCGCGCCTTGATCATCGGCACCGTGATCGCGCTGTAGCGCAAGTATGCGTCCCAGCCCGACCCGTCGCCATCGAGCGAGCGCGCGTGGAAGCGCATCAGGTTCAGCATCACCACCGGCGCATTCGGATCGAGCCGCTCCAGGCCCTCGATGTTCAACATATTGACCGCCAATGGCACCTCCTTAGGGCTCGGCTGCATTGTAGCATTGCGGCGCTGTGACTTGTGCCATCGCGGCAATCGGGCGCAAGTTGTATCCAACGCCCATGACGACCGCTTCGCCCGCGCCACCGGCCGCCAATCCGGCCAGCTGGCTCAACAACCAGCCTTATCTGCTGCTCAGCCTTAGCTCGCTGTTCTGGGCTGGCAACATCGTGCTCGCGCGCCATGTCGGGGCGCATGTGCCGCCGCTGACGATCACCACGATCCGCTGGTTCGGCGTGTTCCTGATCCTGTTGCCGTTCGCCTGGCCGCATCTGAAGCGCGACTGGCCTGCGTTGCGCAAGAGCATGCCCCTGATGCTGTTCCTGTCGCTGGTCGGCTTTGCCTTCAACAACGCGATCTCGTACTGGGCGCTGCAATACACCGAGGCGCTGAATGCGCTGCTGATCCAGTCGGCGGGTCCGCTGTTCGTGGCGCTGTGGTCGCTGGTGCTGTTCGGCGTGCGGCTGACCGGCGCGCAGCTCGGCGGCATCGCGATCTCGCTGCTCGGCGTGCTGATCATCATCCTGCGCGGCGACCTCGCGGCGCTGGCAAGCATCAGCTTCAACAGGGGCGACATCATGTTCGCCTCCTCGCTGGTGGCGTTCGGGCTCTACTCGGCCTTCATCCCGCGCCGGCCGAAGATCCACCAGCTCTCCTTCCTGTCCTTCACCACCTGCTGCGGCGCGACGATGCTGCTGCCGACGGCGATCTGGGAGGCGGCGAGCGGCCGCGTGCTGCAATTCGACGCGACCACGCTGGCGACACTGGGCTACATCCTGATCTTCCCCTCCACACTCGCCTATCTCTTCTTCAACCGCGGCGTGGCGCTGATCGGGCCGAACCGGGCGGCGCCGTTCTTCCATTTGGTGCCGGTGTTCGGCTCGGCGCTGGCGATCGTGCTGCTGGGCGAGAAGCTCCAGCCGTTCCACCTGATCGGTTACGCCCTGGTGCTCGCCGGGGTCGTGCTTGCATCGCGCCGGGGCTCGGCGATGACATAATTCCGCGCGACGGACGCGGTCACGACCTATAGCCATCTTCCGATTCCCCTTTGGACAAGCTAGGTTCCCCGCCAATCAAAAAGAGGGAACGACCGACATGATTTCAGGGCTGATTCGAAACCTGCGGACCGTCGCCGCGGCCGCGCTATGCCTCACGGCAGCATCCACCGCTCACGCCGACACCTATCCCAGCCGCAACATCACGCTGGTGCTGCCCTTCGCGGCCGGCAGCGGCACCGACACCACGACGCGACTGATTTCGCAGCATCTGTCGCAGGCGCTCGGCGTTCCCATCGTGATCGAGAACAAGGCAGGGGCCAACGGTATGCTTGCCGCGACCTATGTCGCGAAGGCTGCTCCCGACGGCTACACGCTGCTGGTGACGACCAACACTACGCATTCGGCCAATCCCTATCTGCTCAAGAGCCTCACTTACGATCCGGTCAAGGATTTCACCCCGATTGCCCGCACCGGCGATCTGCCCTTCATGCTGGTCATCAATCCCGAGGTGCCGGCCAAGACGGTCGGAGAGCTGGTGGCCTATGGCAAGGCCAATCCGGGCAAGCTGAGCTACGCCTCGGGCTCGTCGGCGGCGATCGTGTCGGGCGCGACCTTCGCGCACAATGCCGGGCTCGACCTGCTGCACGTGCCCTACAAGAGCTCGCCGCCGGCGCTCAACGACGTCATGGGCGGCCGCGTGTCGATGATGTTCGTCGACATCCTGACCGGCCTGCCCCATGTCAACGGCAACGCGCTGCGCGCGCTCGCCGTCACCACCAAGAACCGCACGCCGCTGGTGCCACACCTGCCCTCGATGCAGGAGGCCGGCGTGCCGGACTTCGACATCACGTCCTGGCAGGGCTATTTCGGCCCGGCCGGCATGCCGAAGGAGATCGTGACCCGGCTCAACACCGAGATCCGCAAGATCATCGAGAACCCGGAGATCAAGGCCAAGCTCGCCACGCTCGGCATGGACGCTTTTTCCGGCACGCCGGAGCAGCTCGGCACCTTCGTGAACGAGCAGCTGGTGCTGTGGGAGAAGCTGATCGCCAACGCGAAGATCGAGAAGCAGTAGTACGGTCTCGTAGGGTGGGCAAAGCGCAGCGTGCCCACGAAGAGTCGCACCGTACTCAAAAAGAAAAGGTGGGCACGACGCTTCGCGTCTTTGCCCACCCTACGAATTCAGCGCAAGAATTTACGCCGCGCGGACCTTGGCGAGGAAGCCATCGACGGCATCGCGCAGCGCGCCGGACTGGGTGTCCAGCTCGCGGGCGTTGGTGAGCACATCGCTGGCCGCGCTGCCGGTCGCTTCGGCGGCCGAGGTGACGCTGCCGATATGGGCGTTGATTTCACTCGAGCCGGCCGCGACCGACTGGATGTTGCGGGCGATCTCCCGCGTCGCCTCGCCCTGCTGCTCGATCGATGCGGAAATGCCGGCGGTGATCTCGCTCATCTCGGCGATCGTCTGGGTGATGCCGGAGATGGCCGACACCGCGTCGCTGGTCGAGGTCTGCATCGCCGCGACCTGGGCGGAGATCTCCTCGGTCGCCTTCGCGGTCTGGTTGGCGAGCGCCTTGACCTCGGAGGCGACGACGGCGAAGCCGCGGCCGGACTCGCCGGCACGCGCCGCCTCGATGGTGGCGTTGAGCGCGAGCAGGTTGGTCTGCGCCGCGATCGAGTGAATGAGCTTGACCACCTCGCCGATCTTCTCGGCACCGGTGGAGAGTTCCTGCACCGTGGCGTTGGTGCGCTCGGCATCGCTGACGGCACGGCTCGCAACTTCAGTCGAGCGCGTCACCTGGCGGGAGATTTCCGCAACCGAGCTCGACAGCTCTTCGGCGGCGGCCGCAACGGTGCCAACATTGCCGGACGCCTTCTGCGAGGCGGCACCGACGGTCGCCGCGCGCGAGGAGGCATCGCTGGCGGCCGCGGTCATCGATTGCGCCGTGGTCTGCATGCCGGCTGCGGCCGAGGAGACCGAGCGGACGATGCCGTTGACGCTGCGCTCGAAATCGTTGGCGATCTCCTGCATGGCGCTGCGGCGATCCGCCGCGGCGCGTTCCTTGGCGTCCGCGTCGGTCTTCTCGAGGTCGCGGATGCGGACCGCGTTGTCCTTGAAGATCTGCACGGTCGATGCCATCGCGCCGACCTCGTCACCGCGACCGACGCCGGGGATGTCGCCTTCGAGCTTGCCGTCGGCCAGCTCCCGCATCCGGGTGCCGAGCAGCCCGAGCGGAACACTGATGCTGCGGCCGATCATCCAGGCGACGCTGCCGGCAACGATGACGATGCCTAGCACAGCCAGGCCGAGCAGCCAGTAGATCGGACCCATCTTGGCGTCGATGTCATCCAGATAGGCGCCGGTGCCGAGATACATATCGAAGCCGGGGACCGCGACGGCGTAACCGATCTTGCGGATCGGCGTTTCCTGGCCGGGCTTCATATATTCATAGTGAAGCAGGATCTCGCCGTTGGCCTTGACGCCGTTCATCAATTCCAGCGACAGCTTGCGGCCGTTGGTCACGACGTCCATTCGGTTGGTGCCGATCACCTTCGGATCGGGCGCAAGCTGGGTGAGACCGTCATAGGACGTGCCGAACAGGTAGCCGGCACCCTTGTCATAGGTCATCGCGTTGCCGTAGCGGCGAAGCTCGGCCATAGCGGCGTCCTTCGTCATTTCGCCGGCATCGACGCGCTTCTTCAACGCGGCGGCATAGTTGCGCGCCAGCTCGACGATCGCCTTGGCCTGGTCGATGCGCGCATTCACCATCTCGCGCTTCATCAGATAGCCGGCGAGAACTCCGGAGATGCAGAGGCCGAACAGCGTGACTCCAACGAGAATGCCAAGCTTCGGGGCGATCTTCAGATTGCTCAACTTCACAGGTTAGCTCCGGCAATGATGGGGGTACAGGCGCATGACGAGATCGATCAAATTCGAATCAAGTCTTAGTGGCGGAGCCCTTAGCAAGTTACTTACGCACCTCCGTAGAAGCCCGGGGCTTGCACGGAAAAACGGAAATATACCTCGCCCGCAACAACCGTGAATTGTACGCACTTGCCCGAATTTCGCGTAAAAGACGCAAAGGCCCGCTCGTCGAGGCGGACCACGACAAGAAACCAAATCGGGAGCAGAGAATGCCGAAATACAGGGTGGTGACGCCGAAGGGTGCGAGCTTCACGGTCGCCGGCAGCGATTATTCCTATGAGCGCGAGGCGCTCGATCCGATCGATGCCGAGATCGTCGAGGCGCCCGCCGACGAGGTCGGGTTCATCGCCGCCGCGAAGAACGCCGACGCGATCTACGCCAAGGGCATCCCGATCACCAAGTCGATCATCGACGCGCTCGAGAGCTGCAAGGTGATCACGCTCGGCTCGGTCGGCGTCGACAGTGTCGACGTCAAGGCCGCCACGGCCCGCGGCATTCCGGTCACCAACATTCCCGACACCTTCATCGAGGAGGTCGCCGACCACGCCATGATGCTGCTGCTCGCCGGCTTCCGCCGCCTGGTCGAGCAGGACCGCATGGTGCGCGACGGCCGCTGGGCCGAGGGCCGGCCGGCGCTGCTGAAAATCCCGAGGCTGATGGGCCAGACGCTTGGCTTCATCTCGTTCGGCCGGGTTGCGCGTGCGGTCGCGAAACGCGCCGCGCCTTTCGGCCTGCGCATGATGGCCTACGATCCCTTCATCCAGGAAACGCTGATGTACGAACACGGCGTGATCCCGGCGACGCTGAACGAGGTGCTGTCGCAATCCGACTTCGTCTCGATGCATGCCCCGGCGCGGCCCGAGGTGCATCACATGCTGACCGAGAAGCACTTCCGACAGATGAAGAAAGGCTCGATCTTCATCAACACCGGCCGCGGTGCCACCGTGGACGAGGAGAGCCTGATCAAGGCGCTGCAGGAGGGCTGGATCGCGCACGCCGCTCTCGACGTGCTGGAAAAGGAGCCGCCCTCGCACAACAATCCCCTGCTCGGCATGGAGAACGTGACCCTGACCGCCCATGTCGCCTCGGCCTCGGCACGGTTCGACGAAGCGCGCAAGCGCCGGGTGGGCTACGAATTGTCACTGGTGCTCCAGGGCATGTGGCCGGTAAGCTGCGTCAATCCGTCGGTGCTGCAGAACACCGCGCTCCGCCGCTGGCAGCCCGTCAGCATGGACCGCGGGCCGAACAGCTAGGCGGGCGGCGCGAAGGCGCCAAGGACCAAACGGCCCCTTCACCGGCGATCAACGCCGGGAAGGGAGACATCATAGGGAGGTACTGATGAGGAACGACATCACACGTCGTGATGCCTTGGCGCTGGGCCTGTCCGCTGCAACGCTCGCGGCCACCGGTGCTGCAGCGCAAACGTCCGCTATCAAGGCTGCCGACGTCCCGGCACCCAAGCGCGAGATCGAAAAGGGCGCGTCCTTGCGCATGCTGCGCCCGGTGCGCTTCGTCCAGGCGGACGAGGACGTGTTCCGCGCCAATGCGGCAAAGTTCACCAAGGACACCGGGGTCGAGGTCAAGGTCGACTTCGTCGGCTGGGAGGACATCAACCAGCAGACCGCGGTGACCTCGAATTCCGGCGCCGGCCCTGACATCATCATCGGCTTCTCCGACGCGCCTCACATCTACATCGACAAGCTGATCGAGCTCACCGACGTCGCCGACTATCTCGGCAAGAAGTACGGCGGCTGGCTGCCGCTGGCGCAACGCTATGGCAAGAAGAACAAGAGCGAGTCCTGGATCGGACTGCCGTTCGGCGCCACCGCAGGTCCCCTGATCTACCGCAAGTCGGTCCTGCAATCGGTCGGCTTCGACAAGGTTCCGGAAGATCATGCCGGCGTGCTCGACCTCTGCCGCAAACTGCAAAAGGCCGGCAAGCCGGCCGGCTTCGCACTCGGCAACGCCAAGGGCGACGGCAACGGCTTCGCCAACTGGGCGCTGTGGTCGCACAACGCCTCGCTGCTCGACGAGGAAGGCAACGTCACCATCAACAGCAAGGAGACGATCGCCGCACTGAACTGGGTCAAGGAGCTGTATCCGACCTTCATCGCCGGCACGCCGTCCTGGAACGACGTCAGCAACAACCGGGCCTATTCCTCTCAGGAGATCGCGCTGACGGCCAACGGCGTCTCACTGTACTTCTCGCTGAAGAACGATCCGGCCACCAAGGCCATCGCCGAGGACAGCGAGCATCAGCTGCTGCCCAAGGGCCTCGCCAAGGTCTCGCCGATGGCGGGCCTGACATTGAACGCTATGGTGTTCAAGCACAGCCCGTACCCCAATGCCGCCAAGGCCTTCCTGCAATACATGCTGGAGAAGGACCAATACGAGCCGTGGCTCAATGCCAATTCCGGCTACTGGTCCCAGCCGCTGGCCGCCTATGCCGAGGCTGCCGTGTGGTCGCAGGACCCGAAGGTGAGCTTGTTCAAGAACACGATGAACAGCACTTACTATGACGGCTACAAGGGGCCGATCTCGACGGCCACCGGCGCAGTCAGCGCCGATTACGTGCTGATTCAGATGTGCGCCTCCGTCGCCACAGGCGCCGCCACGCCGGAGGCCGCGGCCGCCGAAGCCGAGCAGCGCTGCAAGCGCTACTTCCGGCGACAGCGGTAGAGCGACGACGACAGAGCCGCCGTCATTGCGAGGAGCACTTGCGACGACGCAATCCAGACGATCACTGCGGAGACAGACTGGATTGCTTCGCTTCGCTCGCAATGACGGTGTCGTGACACTTCAGACGGGACGAACCAATCTATGTCCGTGACCACCCTTTCCTCCCACGCACTGGCGCAACGGCAGCCGAACTGGATCGTGCGCCTGTTCGACTACAAACCGTTCCTGATCGTGATGTGCCTCGCGCCCGCGCTCGGGCTGCTCACGGTATTCCTGACCTACCCGCTCGGCCTCGGCGTCTGGCTCGCCTTCACCGACACCACGATCGGCCGGCGCGGCATCTATGTCGGGATCGAGAATTTCCAGTACCTGCTCACGGACCCCTTGTGGTGGAACGCGGTATTCTACAGCGTGTTCTACACGGCCGTGGCGACCTTCGGAAAATTCGCGCTCGGCTTCTGGCTCGCGCTGCTGCTCAACAACCATTTCCCGTTCAAGAGCCTGCTGCGCGCCATCGTGCTGCTGCCCTGGATCGTCCCGACGGTGCTGTCGGCGCTGGCGTTCTGGTGGATCTACGATCCGCAGTTCTCGATCATCTCGTACCTCCTGGTCGACGTTCTGCATTGGCGCGACAGCAATATCGACTTCCTCGGCTCGCCCTGGCCGGCGCGCTTCTCGCTGATCGCCGCCAACATCTGGCGCGGCATTCCCTTTGTCGCGATCTCGCTGCTGGCGGGCTTGCAGACCATCTCGCCCTCGCTCTACGAGGCCGCGATGCTGGACGGCGCCAGCGCCTGGCAGCGCTTCCGCTACATCACTTTCCCGATGATGCTGCCGATCCTCGCCATCGTCATGACGTTCTCGATCATCTTCACCTTCACCGACTTCCAGCTGGTCTACGCCATCACCCGCGGCGGTCCGGTGAACTCGACGCATTTGCTGGCGACGCTGGCGTTCCAGCGCGGCATCGCCGGCGGCGAGCTCGGCGAAGGCGCGGCGATCGCGGTGTCGATGATCCCGTTCCTGGTGTTCGCGACGCTGTTCTCCTATTTCGGCCTAGCACGCCGCAAATGGCAGCAGGGAGAGGCCAATGACTGAAACCGTCGCGCAATCGACCGTCGCGGACGCAAAAGCGCCGCCCGACACCATGGCCTGGGATTCCGGGCTGCGGCGGCTGATGATGATCTACCTGCCGCTCGGCTGCTTCGTTCTGATCCTGCTGTTTCCGTTCTATTGGATGGCGATCACCTCGTTCAAGCCGAACGCGGAGCTGATGAACTACCGGGACAACAACCCGTTCTGGATCTCCTCGCCGACCCTGGCGCACATCAAGCATCTGTTGTTCAACACCGCCTATCCGCAATGGCTGAAGACGACGATGCTGGTCGCGATCGGCTCGACCACGCTGTCGCTGATCGCGTCGACGCTGGCGGCCTACGCGATCGAGCGCCTGCGCTTCCGCGGCAGCCCCTATGTCGGCCTCGGCATCTATCTCGCCTATCTGGTGCCGCCGTCGATCCTGTTCATTCCGCTCGCGACAGTCGTCGTGCAGTTCGGCCTGTTCGACTCGCCGCTGGCCCTGATCCTGGTCTATCCGACCTTCCTGGTGCCGTTCTGCACCTGGCTCCTGATCGGCTATTTCAAGTCAATTCCTTACGAGCTCGAGGAATGCGCGCTGGTCGATGGCGCCACGCGGCTGCAGATCCTGCGCCGGATCACGCTGCCGCTCGCGGTGCCCGGGCTGATCTCGGCCGGCATCTTCTCCTTCACGCTGTCCTGGAACGAGTTCATCTACGCGCTCGCCTTCATCCAGAGCGGCGCCAACAAGACGGTGCCGGTCGCGATCCTGACCGAGCTCGTCACCGGCGACGTCTATCAATGGGGTGCGCTGATGGCGGGATCGCTGCTCGGCTCGCTCCCGGTCGCGATCTTCTACTCGCTGTTCGTGGATTACTACGTCTCTTCGCTGACGGGTGCGGTGAAGGAGTAGCCCCGCTCTCTCGTCCCCCTCTCCCCGTTCTCACGGTCTGCAGGCGGGGAGAGGCGAAGAGCGCTGCGGCCTTTGGCCCGGCTTCACAATACTGCAACATGCGATCCGCATAAGCGTTGCGTCCGCCAACAGGAGACGCACATGCGCGCGACTTTTCTTTGCACCGTCGCCACGATCATCCTCACCGCGAGCACAGCGCTCGCGCAGAGCGAGGGCGAATTCCCCGCCAAGCTCGCCGGCCACGCGGTGATGCCGGCCGAAACCTTCATCCAGGCGCCGGCTGATGTCCCCGCCGATCTCAAGGCGGCGGGCAAATATACCACCGGCAAGCGGGTCGACGCGCTCGGCACCGTGATGGGCAAGTCCTTCGAGCGTCCGACCGGCGTGTCGCTGCCGTTCAAGGGCCAGCCGCTGCAAGGCCATTCCGGCATCAAGACCATGCCCGACGGCACGTTCTGGGTCCTCACCGACAACGGCATGGGCGCGCGCGCCAACTCGCCGGATTCGATGCTGTACCTCAACCGCTACAAGATGGACTGGGCCAGCGGCAAGATGGAGCGGCTGGAGACCATCTTCCTGCACGACCCCGACAAACGCGTCCCCTTCCGCATCGTGCATGAGGACACCCAGAAGCGCTATCTCACCGGCTCCGATTTCGACACCGAAGGTTTCCAGATCGTCGGCGACACCTTCTGGATCGGCGACGAGTTCGGCCCCTATGTCCTGAAGGCGGACAAGTCAGGCAAAATCCTCGGCGTGTTCGATACGGTCGCCGACGGCAAGCCGGTGCGCTCGCCCGACAATTGGGCGGTGGGGACGCCGGCCGCGCCGGGCGCGACCTACACCAATGTCAATCTCCGCCGCTCCCGGGGCTATGAGGGCTTCGCCGCGTCGAAGGACGGCAAGTTCCTCTACGGCCTGCTCGAGGGACCGCTGTGGGATGCCGACAAAAAGGACTGGGAGAAGGTCGACGGCAAGGAAGCCTCGCGCATCCTCGAATTCGACGTCACTGCTGAGAAATTCACCGGCCGCTACTGGCACTATGTGTTCGAGCAGAACGGCAACGCCATCGGCGACTTCAACATGATCGACCAGGCCTCCGGCCTCGTCATCGAGCGCGACAATGGCGAGGGCACCGCCGACAAGGCCTGCCCGCAAGGCCAGCGCGGCGAGAACTGCTTCCCCGACCTCGCCAAGTTCAAGCGCGTCTACAAGATCGAGCTGACCGATGCCAATGTCGGCAAGCCCGTGCGCAAGATCGGCTATATCGACCTGATGAAGATCAGGGATCCCGACAAGAAGGCGCGGAAGCCGCTCAACGACGGCGTCTACACCTTCCCGTTCTTCACCATCGAGAACGTCGATCGCGTCGACGACACCCACATCATCGTCGGCAACGACAACAACCTGCCGTTCTCCTCCAGTCGCGATCCCAACAAGGCCGACGACAACGAGTTCGTGCTGCTCGAGGTCGCGGATTTCCTGAAGGCGAAGTGAGGCGAGGCTCGCTCTCTCTCCCTCCCGCTTTTCCGCGGGAGGGAGAGTCATTGCCCATGGCTACTTCCCGAAAATCACCGGGACGTTGATGGGTATGGTTGCATAACTGGTCTCGGCCGGCACCGGCGGGAATGGTTGGGCCTGGCGCACCATGGCCATCGCCTGGGCATCGAGCGCTGCGACGCCCGAGGAGCCGCCGAGGCGGCTGGACAATACCTGACCGTTACGGCCGAGCGTGAAGCTCACCTTGACCACGCCCCTCTGGCCATTCGCGCTCGTCGGATACTGGTGGAAGCGCATGAGATGCGCGCGGACGCGCTGATAATAGGTCGCCATCGCAGACGCGAGCGAGCCGGCATTGACGGCAGAGGCCAGCGGAGCCTGCCGCTCCGTGCGCGGCGGTGCGCTGGTGCGCGGCGCCGGAAGGGCATCCGACGGCTTCCGGGCGTCGAGGCGGACCGCCTTGGGCTTCGCCGGGGCGGGCTTCTCCACGGGCACAACTTTCGCGGGCTCGGGCTGCGGCGGGCTCGGCTCGAGCTTCTGTTCCGGTGGAGCCAACACCTCCGGCCGCTCCTGCGGCGGTGTCGGCGGGATCATTTCCTCGACAGCCTGCTGCTGCACCGGCTCGGGCGGTGACGCATCCGCCTGCTGCATCATCGGTCCCGGCGCGATGTCCAGCGGCGTTGACTGCGGTGCCGACGTCTCCGGCTTCATGTCGATCAGGATGGCCGGCATGTTGACGCCCTCGTCCGGCACCTGCTTCAGCCAGTTCATCGCAAGCAGCGCGGCGCCGAGATGCAGCGCCACGATCATCGCCGCCGAGGCGCCCCAGCGCGCGCCCTCCCGCTCGTCAAGCGGCTGATGCAAGGCAAAGGCGTTCGCTGCCATCAGCTGCGTCCGTCGAGCCCGACGAGGGCGACCTTGAGATAGCCGGCGTTGCGCAGGGTGTTCATCACCTCCATCAGGTCGCCATAGGAGACGGCCTTGTCGGCGCGCAGATAGATGCGCTCGTCCTTGCGGCCCCTGGTGGCCGCATCGAGCGAGGTGCTGAGCCCGTCGCGAGCGACGATATCCTCACCCACGGCGATCGAAAGGTCCGGCTTGACGGTGACGAAGACCGGCTTGTCGGGCCGCGGTGCCGGCTCGGCGGCGGTCGCCGGGAGATCGACGCCGATGTCGACGGTGGCGAGCGGTGCGGCCACCATGAAGATGATCAGGAGCACCAGCATCACGTCGATGAACGGCGTGACGTTGATCTCGTGGGTGACGTCGAAATCGCTCGTCTCGCCGCGCGAGCCGAGCTTCGATGTTCCGAGCTTGACGGCCATGGCTACTCCGCTGCCCGCGCCAGACGGAAATGGCCGTGGTCGCGCTGGCGGCTCACCAGCAGCATGAGCTGCGCCGAGGCGTCGCCGAGCAAAGCGCGGTAATTGGCAATGCCGCGGACGAGGTGATTGTAGATCACCACCGCCGGAATCGCGGCGACGAGACCGAGCGCGGTCGCGAGCAACGCTTCGGCAATGCCGGGCGCGACCACCGCCAGACTGGTGGTGTGGCTCTCGGAGATGCCGATGAAGGAATTCATGATGCCCCAGACGGTGCCTAACAGACCGACGAACGGCGCGATGGCGCCGATGGTCGCGAGCACGCCGGTGCCGCGCGCGATCTGCCTGGACATCGCCGCCTCGACCCGCTCCAGCCGCAACGCGACGCGCTCCTGCAGGCCGTCGTCGAGAATGCCGCCGGAGAGCTCGGCCTCCCTGGCGCAGGACTGAATCAGCTGCGCGACTGCGTCGCGGGCGTCGCCGGTCCGCGCGGATGCCTCGGCCAGCGTCATGTTGCCTTCGAGGGTGCGCGTCCGCTGCAAGGCGAGCGAGCCCTTGCGACGCAGCTCGATGGTCTTGGCGAGCCAGACCGTCCATGTCGCCAGCGAGGCAACGGCAAGCCCGACCATCACGACCTTCACGACGATGTCGGCACCGAGGAACATGCCCCAGGGCGACAGATTGCGCGGCAACAGCGCCGCGTCGATCGCAAAGGCCGGCGCCGGCACGAGCGCCAGTGCGATTGTGAGGATCACGTGCCCTAGCGTGGAATTGCTCTGCATCCTGATCTCCCGACAAATGGAAGTCACGCCGAAAGCTTCGCCGCGATCCGGTCCGCGAGCCGCCGGAACCGCGCCAGCTGATCCGCCCGCAGCGCCCTCGTCTCGTCGCGGCCGACGAAGACCTTGAACATGATGCCGCCGTCGGCGTTCACGAAGGCGACGAAGGCCGAGGACTTGCCCATGAAGGGCCGCTCGACGAAGGCAATTCCCGCGCAGCGCTCGTGGCGGAGATGGCCGTGCAGGCCCTTTGGCTGCATCAGGTTGAAATAGCCGCGGCCGATCTCGCCCGCGGGAATGGTCCCGGTGAACTCGAAGATCGCATCATCGGTGTGGACGATCAGCGTGACCTCGCCCCATTCCGCGATGTCCTGCATGGCGGCGACAAAATGTTCGCCGCTCCCGATGCGCACCATTGACGGCGGCAACGCCTCGATCACCGCGCGCGGCGTGGCGCTGCGCTCGCGCGCGACGTCCTCGATCACGGCACCCGGATTGTCCGCCATATGCGCCTTGAGGTCGGCGAGATCGGTGCTCAGCATATCTGGCTCCTCAACCCCGGCGCCTCAAGCGGCCGCGCTCGCCTTGCGCTCGGTCATGATGACCTCGAAACCTTCGAACTTGGGGTGACCGAGATAGAGGCTCTCGCCGGTCTTGTTGTCGGCGCGCGCATGAGCGCGGCGGAATTCCTCCGAGCGCGTCCAGGCCTCGAAAGCCGCCTTGTCGACCCACACGGTATGCGAGGAATACAGCGTGTGGTCCTCGGCGACCGGCCCCTTGAGCAGATGGAATTCGACGAACCCCGCCATGCTGCCGAGATAGGACTCACGGGTCCGCCAGACGGTTTCGAACGCGGCTTCCGAGCCGGGCTTCACCTGGAAGCGATTCATGGCGATGAACATTCGACTTTTCTCCTGTGACTTGTAGATCGGCAATTGCCGACCGGATATTTCAGAACGGGTCGAAAGCCACGCTGACGCATCAGCGTGGCTTTCGAGATCGGCAAGGCATAACCTGCGGTGTCTCCCTCAGGTGCCGCCAAAGTGGTATTTGAGACCTCCCTTGATCACGAGCCCAGCACCGGCGCTCGCCCACTTCACGTCGTTTTGCGTGTCGCCCGTGCTACCGACCGGAATGGCGTACGGACGATAGTAGCGATTGAAGAGGTTCTCGACGGAGAAGTTGAGCGTGAGATCGGGCGTCGGGTGATACTGCGCGTAAAGATTGACGAGATCGTACGACGTCGCGGGCGTGTAGGTCCTGGGGATGTCGTAGTTGGCGATTGCCGACGTCCACATCATCGAAAGGATGAGGGTGCGGTCGAGCAGACGCACGCCGGCCGTCGTCGTGATCTTCTGCGGCGGAATGCTGTAGAGGCCGAAGCCGGTCTGGAGATTCTTTCCGCTCTGATAGGTCCCGGAGAGGCCGAAGAACCACAAGTTCGCGTCATACATCGCCTCGGCCTCGACGCCTTGAATGAGCGCGGACGCCACGTTCTGATACTGCAGGAACGGGAGCACCGTGATCGACGGTGCCGGTGGCGGCCCGGTCGGGACCACGAGCGGGTTTCCGTAAGCGACCTGGTCGATGAAGTCGCTGATGTCGTTGCGGAACACGTTGATCTTGCCGCGCAGCGTGTCGCCCGCCGTGAACAGATCGTTCTTCTTGATGTTGAAGCCGATCTCCTTGTTCTTGCCGACCTCCGGGCGCAGGTTTGGATTGGGCACGAAGCAGAAGGTCGAATCCGCGCCCGGTCCCGGCGTTCCCGACGGACAGCGGAAGAACGAGTCGCTGACCGTCGCGCCGGCATGTGGCCCGCTCACCAGCGTCTCCGTGATCGAGGGCGCCCGATAGCCTTCCGCGTAGCTGGCATAGGGTGTCACGACCGCGGTCGGAACGAGAGCCACGGTGATCTTCGGCGAGAGGCGATCGCCGCCCGACGACGAGGACGCCGAGGAAAGCTGATAATTGTCGTAACGGAGTGCGCCGATCACCTCGAGCATCGAGGTGTAGTTGGCCCTCCACTGCACGAAGCCGCCAGACACCGTGCGCTGTCCGCCGGGCGTCGTCACTTCGGCGGTACCTGTCCTATCCTGCGTAGATACTTTGTCCTGGAAGGCGTCCAGCCCGTATGTCACCGCGTGACGCCAGTTACCAGTGTCGAACCGGGTCGTGTTGTGCACGTCGATACCGATCGTATCGAGCAGATATCCGCGGTTGCTCCCGATGCACCCCGAAATGGCATTGCCCGGCACACCGCCGCAATAAACGGATGGCGTCGTGAGGGTGTGCCTCGTCTTGATCTGGTCGTTCTCGGTGCGATTCCAGTAGATCTTCGCGTCCCAGTCGAACCACTGATCGTCCGGCTGCGCGTATTTCCAGCCGAGCGTCGTGGTGTAGTTCTTGACGTTGGAGGCGTAGATCGACGTGCCGTTGAGGTTGTTGGTGCCGTTCGCATTGGTCGAGTTGGGATCGCCCGCGCGCCGCGGCGGCTGGCCCAGGCTGTAGATGTCCTCCTGGAAGATGGCGCCGAGCTTGACCTCGTGACCGTCGGCCGGACGAACCGTCAGCTTGGCGATGCCGCTGCTCAGACGGTTGCCGGTGTTTGCGACCTCGAAGCCGGTGCCGTCCTTGTAGCTCTCCTGCGTCGAATAGGTGCCGCCTGCGAATACGTCGACATTGGGGTTGACGTGAACACCGCCAAAGGCGGATCCGAGTGCACGTCCGTAGTTGCTGCCGAGGATGGTTTTCACGTCGACGCCCCAGCGCTCTCCCACGCGGACAACGTCCTCGATGTCCTTGGTGCGGAACGAGGCCACGCCACCGATCGCACCGGAGCCGTAGATGTTCGCGGTCGGGCCGCGCACGATGTCGATGCCGCTGATCAGCTCGGGGTTGAGGAAGAAGGAGCCGTTGGCGAAGTGGCCCGTGCGCTGATAGTTCTGCCGCGCACCATCGACGACGACGGCGACGCGGCCGAAATCCTGCAGGCCGCGAATGTTGATCGAGGTCGACGGCTCGTCGCCGCGATTCTGGACCCATACGCCCGGCACATTATAGATGAGGTCACCAACCGTGCTGGCCTGACGCCCCTCGATCTGCGCCGAGGTCACGACGCTGACCGGCGCCAGCGAATCCACGGCACGCTCCTCCGTCTTCGTTGCCGCGACTGTAATCGCATCGAGCGTTTGCACCGGTGCTGCGCCGCCGGCCTGAGCGCGGGCGTTCATCACCTCCGGCGTGGTCTGCTGCGCAACTTGCGGCGGCGCTTGCTTGCGCTTGGCCTGCTTCGGCCTTTCCGACGACGCGCTTTCACCCTGCGGCGATGCGGTCTGCGCGAGACTGCCCTCCGCCGTCATTGCCGCAATTGAAATCACCGACGCGCCCAAAATCAGGGCGCGCGAATACCTAGCCCCGTCAGCCATATCAGCCCCAGCCTGCACTTCACTTTAGCTTTTGATGTCGTCTGGCTGGCGCGCGCTCGCAAACTGAGCGACTGGCTGGCTGATTGTCTCAAGAGGCGGGCGAGTTCCCCGCTGTGAGAAATCGTTACGTGGCAACACTCTGACGGTCAATGACATCGGGTTACAGTTTATATCGATTGTAAACTGCGACGGTTGGAATGCGCTTGGCGCCGCCTGTACAAACGGGCGGTACTCCAGCTTTCGAAAGCGCATCGCACCGACAATGTCAGCAACATCAGGAGACAGCAGCGGCAACGCGGCAGGGCCGGCACAACGCTCATCTGCAGCAACGCGAACTCTCACCATGCGTGGGAGCCGGATCGACAGCCGCGAGCTGTTTGCCGCCGAGCGCGAAATCATCATTGCGCATGGCGAGGACAGCTATCGTCTCCGCCTGACCTCGCAGAACAAGCTGATCCTGACGAAGTAACTGCAATGACATGTTGCCGCACCCTCACCCGTCTCCTGCTCTCCGGCGGGCTCGCGTTCGCGTCTGCTGCGCACGCCGCGGGCATCACCGTGCATGACGCGCGCAATCGCGACGTCACTGTTACCGATTTTGCCCGCACGGTGTCGATCGGCGGCGCCATCACCGAGATCCTCTATGCGCTGGGATTGGAAAGCCGGCTGGTCGGCGTCGACACCACGAGCCTCTATCCGGCGGCGGCACTGCAAGACAAGCCGAATGTCGGCTATGTGCGCCAGATCTCGGCCGAAGGCGTGCTCGGTCTCAACCCGACGCTGATCCTGGCGATCCAGGGGTCGGGCCCGCGCGAGACCATGGACATCCTGGAGACGGCGAAGGTGCCGCTGGTGCTTGTGCCCGAGACCTTTTCCGAGGAAGGCCTGATCGAGAAGATCAAGCTGGTCGGCCACGCCATGGGCGTCGATGCACGTGCCGAATGTCTCAGCGCCGCGGTCGGCGCCGATCTTGCACAGCTCCGTGCCCTGCGCGCCAAGGTGACGAAGCCGGTGCGGGTGATGTTCGTGATGTCGCTCCAGAACGGGCGAGCAATGGTGGCAGGCCACAAGACCGCGGCGGATGAGATCATCCAGCTCGCGGGCGCGGCCAACGCGGTCGAGAATTACGACGGCTACAAGGTCATCAGCGACGAGGCGATCGTGGCCGCAAAGCCCGATGTCGTGCTGTCGATCGAGCGCGGCAAGGATTCGCTGCAAGCCGATGCAGTCTACACGCACCCCGGCTTTGCGCTGACGCCGGTCGCGGCCAACAAGAGCTTCATCACCATGGATGGGCTTTATCTGCTCGGCTTCGGGCCGCGCACCGCGGCAGCGGCGCGCGATCTCTCAGTCAAGCTCTATCCGACCTTGGCCGAGGGTGGCGCGTTCGCGTCGGCGCTGTCGACGGCGAATTGCCGGCAATGAGCGTGGCCGCCGGGATCGAAACACGGAGCCCGCGACACATCGCGGGGCGGCGAGCAGCATCGTTCGCGATTCCCCTCCTGCTCGTGGTGCTCCTGGTCACCGCGATCGCCGCTCTGACGGTCGGCGCCGCCGGCATCCCGCTCTCCCGGCTGCCAGCCGCGCTGGGCTTGGCCGGCGAAAGCACGGCCATGACGGCCCGCGACCAGCTCGTGCTGTGGTCGATCCGCATTCCCCGGATCGCGGCGGCGGCGATGATCGGCGGCCTGCTTGCCGCGGCCGGCGCGATCATGCAGGGGCTGTTTCGCAACCCGCTCGCCGATCCCGCCCTGGTCGGCGTCTCCAGTGGCGGCGCGCTCGCAGCCGCGAGCGCGATCGTCTTCACCGATTCCCGCTTCGGCGAGGCGCTGCGCGTTCTCCAGACCGAGCTGTTGCCGCTCGCAGCCTTCGCGGGTTCGCTGGCGACCACCACGATCCTCTACGGCATCTCCAGCCGCTCGGGACGCACCTCGATCGCGATCTTCCTGCTCGCCGGCGTCGCCATCACCGCGATCGCCAATGCGGGCATCGGCCTGCTGGTATTCATCGCCGATGACCGTCAGCTGCGCGACATCACGTTCTGGATGCTGGGCTCGATGAGCGGCGCGACCTGGACCAAGGCCGCCGTGCTCGCGCCGGTGCTCATTGCCGGACTCGCAGGCTGCGCCTTCATCGCGCGCGGCCTCGACCTGCTGGTGCTCGGCGAGGCCGACGCCTTTCACGGCGGCGTCGACGTCGAGCGCCTGAAGCGGATCTCGATCGTGATGGTCTCGGCCATGACCGGCGTCGCGGTGTCGATCAGCGGCGTGATCGGCTTCGTCGGCATCGTCGTGCCGCATCTGCTCCGTCTCGTGATCGGCCCGGCGCATCGCCTGCTGCTGCCGGCCTCGGTGCTATCAGGCGCGATCCTGATGGTCGGGGCCGACACGCTGGCGCGGACCATCGTGGCGCCCGCGGAGATGCCGATCGGCATCCTGACGGCGGCCGTCGGCGCACCCGTCTTTCTCTTCATCCTGCTGCGGCAGCGCGGGCTCGCCGCGCTATGACCGCAGTGCTCGATGCACGACACCTAGGCAAGCGCGCCGGCCGCGCGACATTGCTTGACGGCGTCGGCCTGACGGTTGCGGCCGGCGAGATGATCGCCATCATCGGCCCGAACGGCGCCGGCAAGTCGACGCTGCTGCGGCTGCTCTCCGGCGATCTCCGCCCGAGCGCCGGCGAGGTGCGGCTCAAGCAGCGCGACATCGGCAGCTTCGCGCCGCGCGAGCTCGCCGCGCGCCGTGCGATGCTGTCTCAGCACATCAACGTCACCTTCCCCTTCACCGTCGAGGAGATCGTGCTGATGGGCGCGGGCGAGCGCAGCTTGCGCGAGGCCGGCCCGCTCGTCGACGCCGCGATGGACGAGGTCGGACTGTCGCATTTCCGCGAGCGGCAATTGCCGACGCTGTCGGGCGGCGAGCAGCAGCGCGCTCATTTCGCCCGCGTGCTGGTGCAGCTCGCCTGCGGCGAGGCCAAGCACGGCCCCGGGCTCTTGCTGCTGGACGAGCCGACATCGAGCCTCGATCTGCGTCACCAGATCGACCTCGTCGAGGCGGCGCGCCGCCGCGCGGCAGCCGGCACCGCCGTGATCGCGATCCTGCACGATCTCAACCTCGCGATCCGCTTTGCCGACCGGCTGGTCGTGCTGGCCGGCGGCAGGCTCGCCGCGGACGGTCCGCGCGCCGAGGTCGTCACGCGCGAGAGGATCCGGGATATTTTCGAGATCGACGCGGTCGTGCATCAGGTTGACGGCGTGCCGTATGTGCTGCCGCAGTCGATGCGGGCTGCGGGGCAAGCTGAACTGCCGCCACGGTGAAGGTGCGCTCCCTCGCCCCGTTCTTACGGGGAGAGGGTTGGGGTGAGGGGCCTCTCTCCACACGCGAGATGGTCGAGAGACCTGTACCCCCTCACCCGGATTGCATCTTCGATGCAACCCGACCTCTCCCCGCAAGCGCGGCGAGGTGAAGCTGCGCCACCTGTGCAGGAAATCAGCCCGCCGGGACGATCACCATGCTCTTGTCCTTCGGCCAGCGGATGCGCCAGGCGAAGTTGATGTCGCGGGCCTCGCCGGGCTTGGCGTCGAACGACCATTCCAGCACGCCGCGCTTGTCGCGGATGTTGTTGGCGGTCGGCTGGGTGCTCGAGGGCAGCATCTCGACGACGATGTCCTCGTTCTCGCTGACCGGCAGCTGATCCTCGATCGCGACGCGAATCGGAAAATCATGCCCGTTGCGGATCGTGGTCTTGAACGAACGCTCGTCGGTCTTCGACGTCGTGACCAGGAGGCCTGCCGAGCCTTCGTTGCGCTTGAGCACGGCGCGTTCGATCTTGACCTTGTCGTCGGCGCCGAACCCGAGCCGCACGATGTCGTCCTTGGTGGACGCCGTGATCTTGCCGCGGCCGACGAAGGTGCCGTCGCGATAGATCGCGACCTTGCCCGGCAGCAGGGTCGTGTCGTCGGTCTGCTTGAAGCTGGCTTCCAGGAATGCGGTCGGATCCAGCACCGGCGCGGCGCGCACCGCGAGATCGGCGGGCACATTCACCGAAGCGATACGTAGGCTCTTGGCACCGTCGGCGGCGCCGAGGCTGACGCGGCCGGGAATCCTGAAGGTGGCCTGGAAGTCGCCGATCTCGGCGAGGGCCTGTTGCTCGTCGGCGCGCTCGCGCAACTCGGTCGCTTCGGGAGCCTTGGACATGGGCTCGTACGAGCGCTGGCGAACAGTTGGCGCAGGCCGCGCTAGATCCGAGGCCGTGCCAAGGGCCATGGGCTTCGGCACTTGTGGATATTGCGCGATCAGCGAATGCAGCTCCGGAGCACTGCCGCCGCGGCTGATGCGCACGGTGGAGACGCCGAGCGTCACGTTCGACCAGTCCTCGCCGGTGGCCTGCGTCACCTCGGCGCGACGAACCAGTTCGAGCTGCGGCTTGCGATCCTTGGCGCCGGTATCGAGCCGCGCATCGTAGAGCGGCACCCAGCGCGCGTTGCGCACGGCATAGGTTACGCGCAGCGTCGCCTTGGTCGCGGCGGCCGAGGCGACGTCGATCCGCACTTCCAGCTTGCTCGGCGGCTTGGCCGAGCGCTCGGCTTCCAGTTGCGCGATCTGGCGGTCGAGCTCGCGCTGTTTTCGCGTGGCATCGCGAATTGCGCTGTCGGCGGTCGCGATCTCCTCGGCGACCGCGGCAAAGGCCGCGCGCCATTCAGCAATCGGGCGCGCCTCGCCCTTCTCGCCGAGGCCGGCCGGCGACGCCTCGGCAAAATGCTGCGCGAACTTGCGCCGGGCATTGGCCGAGTCGATCGCACCCTGCAGGTCGGCCCGTTGATCCCTCAGCGCTTCGATGCGCTTGTCGAGCTCGGGCAGGTTGACCGGCGGCGCGGCCTTCGGTGGGCGTGCGTCGATCGTGCCGATGGTGAGCTTGGCGCCCGCCTCGCCTTCGACGCGGAGGGAAGATGGATCGAGCGAGAGCGGAAAATCCTTGGCCACCAATGTCGAATCGCCGGAGGCGAGATCTAGCGAAATGACGCGGGTGACGGTGGCACCGTCGGGATAGACGGTGACCGTGTCGATCGTCGAATTGGCGTCCACATTGGCCGCCCATAACGGCGATGCGAGCGCCGTGGTCACCAGGACCAGGCCCGTGGTTGCCAAATATCCTGCGGTGATGCGCATAAAGTCCCTCCTGCCGGTATCGCCGCGCCGCCAGCCGGACGCGCGCGATGAAATGCCTCGCCATCGTGGTTGGACGCGGCAGGGAAGGAACCGGTTCGATTGAGACTTCCGTGGGGCGCCGCCGCGGCGGCACCATGTCTGTGGAACGCTCGGTGGTCCGGGCGGCTTCAGGCCTGGGCCTAAGAGCCCTGGCCGAAAATGCGCCGGAGCAGATCGGTCACGTTCTTGGCGCCGGCCTTCTTCAGGACGCTGGCGCGGTAACCTTCGACCGTCCGCGCGCTCAGATGCATCCGCCGGGCGATCCCCTTGTTGGTGAGGCCGGCGGCAAGATGCTCGAGCACGTCGGCTTCGCGCGCGGTCAGAGGCTCACAGCCCGGCAGCCAGCGTTGCCGGATCGCCCCGGGTTGCGCGAATTGATCGATGGCGGCATCGATCCGGTTGACGATGTCGTGGGTGCGGAACGGCTTTTCGATGAAGTCGGTCGCGCCGCTCTTGATGGCGTCAACCGCCATGGCGATGCTGCCATTCGCCGACGTCACCAGCACCGGCGCCATGCAATTCTCCTCGCGCAGCTGCCTGAGCACCTCGAGAGCGGAGCGATCCGGCGGCATCTCCAGCAGCACACAGGCCGGCATCCGCGTCTTGGCTTCCGAGAGCAGAGAGGCACCATCGGCAAAGCAGATCACGTCATAGGCGCTCTGTTCGAGCGCGGCGGAAAGTTGTTCGCGGGAGGCGGCGTCAGTGTCGATGACGAATACCTCGCCCTTGGAATGCATGTTCCCCGGCATAGTCCCGATCCAGCAATGTCTTGGTCAAATGGCCCGAGACGGCCGGGCCCCGTCGCGCCCGCCGTCAATGCGCACGGCATTCACGCCAGTGCATCGGTTTTCCGTATGTATGCGCCACCGGGTTCCCCGATTTGACGTATTGAGACAGACACTTTACATTTCGGGACATCTGCGGGTATGGCTGGCAGGAACGGTTTGCATGACCGACCTCATTCGCAGCGCAGGCTTGAGCTGTTATCCCGAGGTCGCGCGGTCGGTCGGGCTGGACCCCAGCCAGATGATGCGCAAGGTCAGGCTCCCGCTGGCCTGCCTCGACCAGCCAGACATCCCCATCGCCGTCACCGGCCTGCGCCGCCTGCTCGAACTATCGGCAAAGGCGTCCGGTGCAGAGGATTTCGGCCTGCGTCTCGCCGAGCGCGGCGGCCTCACCAATTTCGGCGCGGTCGGCCTGATCGTGCGCGAACAGGCGACCGTCGGCGAAGCGATCGAGGCGTTTTCGCGCTTCATCCATATCCATCACGACGGCATGCGGCTCGACGTCACGCGTGACGAGCGGACCGTGACCATCACGCTGCATTTGCGCGGCCGGCAGCCGCGCGCGCCGCGGCAGTCGATCGACATGGCGCTCGGCAGCGTTCAGCGCATCATCCAGTCGCTGTTCGGAGGCGATTGGCGGCCGCTGGAAGTGCATCTGCACTACCCGCCGCCGCTCGACCGCAAGCGTTACCGCGACTTCTTCGGCTGCCGGGTGATCTTCAATGCGGACGACGATGCGATCCTGTTGTCGGCGCACGACATGCAGCGCCGGATCCCAAGCGCGCATCCCTTGATCGCGAGTTACTTGCGCAAGCGGATCGAGGCGATCGAGAGCAGGCCGGCAAGCTGGGAGGCGAAGGTCGACGAGGTGGTGGGGACCCTGCTCGCCAGCGGCGATTGCACGGTCGAGCGCGTCGCCGAGCATCTGGCCTGCACCCGCCGCACCATCCACCGCCGCCTCGCCGCATCGGGCACCAGCTTCTCGGCCATCCTGGACGCGCAGCGCGCCGATCTCGTGGTGCAGCTGATCGAGGATCACACCCGGCCGCTGGCCGACATCGCGGTGCAGCTCGGCTTCTCCGCGCAGAGCGCCATGGCGCGCTGGTTTCGCGGCCGCTTCGGCTGCACCATCACCGATTGGCGCAAGGGCGTGCGGCCTCGCTCCGCACCGCCCTCGGCAGGTGCAGCCTGACTTCAGCGCGCGGGGGCGGGCACGCCCATCGTGGCGAGCGCCCGCCGCCCGCTGCCGGCGAGCAGCGGACCGAACGCGACGGCAAATCCGAGGAAGGCGAGGATCCAGCCGCAGGCAGCGACGTACAGCAGCACGTCGCCATACGCGGGCAACACGACGGCACCGATTCGGGCCAGAGCCGCGATGACGATTGCAGCATAGATTGCCTGGACCGCCGGCGAAGCCGTCAGCGCCTGTCCGGTATGGCCGAGGCTGGCGCGGGTCATCACCGCGAGCGTCATCGTTCCCGCAGCACCCGCCATCCAGGCATGGATGCCGGCGCTCGGCGGCAGCTCGCCGAAGGCGGCCACAGCGTTCAGGATGAAGCCGAGCGGCACGAAGACATAACCGACATGCAGGATCAGCAGCAGCCGCTCCCGCGTGGTGCGGTCGCCGGCCCAGCGTGCAAGCCGAACCAGATGCAGCACGCCGACTGCCGCCATCGCGACGCCGGTGATCATGTTCAGCGGTGCCGCGATCCATGCGATCAGCGCCAGCGCGCTCAAGCCGATCACCGCGCCATCGAATCGTCCGAACGGCACCGGCAGGCGGCCGGGATTGAACTTGACCAGCCAGTTGCGGGTGAAGCTCGGAATGACGCGGCCGCCGATCAAGCCGATCAGCAGGACGACCACGCCGATGCCGACGCGGATGCTGACGTCGGCCGCGCCTGCGTAATGCGTCTCGACATGGAAGGCGACGTTGCCGGCGAGCAGAACCAGCACCAGCCCCACCACCGGCAGGTTGCGCCAGTTGCCGCCCGCGATGATCTCGCGCGTTGCGGCGGCAACGACCAATGCCAGGAACGCGGCATCGACGACCAGTGCAAACGTCCAACCGGTATTCGCCGACAGCGTCACCGCGACGCGTCCGGCAAGCCAGACCGTCACCAAGCCTGCGAGCGGCGCGCCCTGGATCGGCAGGCGCCCCGTCCAGTTCGGGATGGCGGTGAAGAGGAAGCCGGTGATGACGGCCGGCAGGAAGCCATAGAGCATCTCGTGGATGTGCCAATCGCGCGGCGCGAATGCGGAACTCACCGACAATTCGCCGTAGAACATCGGCAGCCAGACCAGGATCGACAACGCCGCCTGGATTGCGGCGAGCAGGAAAAAGGGGCGAAAGCTGTTCGCAAACAGCGGCCAGCCCGTAAAGTTGCGGGATCGGGCGCCAGCCATGGGTCAACTCCAATCAAATCAGACTGTTGCTTGGAAAAATACTGCCACCGGGCGGCCTCGTTTTGCGCTAACGCAAACTACCTGACGATTGCAGGTGCCATCACACTCCCTGATGCCAGGGGAGGCAGAATGGCCAAGGTCGACACATCGCTGGTTGCGCATTTGCCGCTGTTTGCGGGGATGACGCCGGAAGCTCTCGACGAGATCCTGCGTGAGGCCCGCTCGGCGCGCTATCCCAAGAACAGTGCGATCTTCGAGCAGGGGGCGGACGCGCAGTCCTTCTTCCTGCTGCTGCACGGCCATGTCCGCGCGGCCAAGACCACACCTGCCGGCGAGCAGATCGTGGTGCGCTATGTCGCGCCCGGCGAGACGTTCGGGCTCGCGATGGCGATCGGAGCCGCGCGGTATCCGGCGACGGCCATGGCGGTCGACGACAGCGTCGTGCTGATCTGGCCGACTTCGGCCTGGCCGCGGCTGGTCGAGCGGTTTCCGGCGCTTGCCGCCAACACGCTCCAGACCGTCGGCACGCGGCTGCAGGAAAGTCACACCCGCATCCTGGAAATGTCGACCCAGCAGGTCGAGCAACGCGTCGCGCACGCGCTGCTTCGCCTCGCCAAGCAATCCGGCAAGAAGCTCGACCACGGCATCGAGATCGACTTCCCGATCAGCCGCCAGGACATCGCGCAGATGACGGGCACCACGCTGCACACCGTCAGCCGCATCCTGAGCGGCTGGGAGAGCCAGGGCCTGGTCGAGAGCGGCCGCCAGCGCATCATTCTGCGCGAGCCGCACAAGATTGTGGTTCTGGCGGAACGGAGCGTCGACAGCGGCACGGCGTGAGAGACACCTCTCTGCTCAAGTCAGGGATGAGGCGCGCTTCCGCTTACGGCGAAAGCGCGCTCATCATCCGGGAACCCACGCACACCTGCGCGATTCCTGATCGTTTCACGCCGGCACGCACTCGATCAGCGCGGCGAGGAACTTGTCGCGGTCAATGCCATGCTCGCGGCAGGCGTCATCGACCGTGTGGAAGGTCGCGATCGGACAGCCGACGCAAGCCATCCTGAAGGCGAGAAACACGCGGATCGTGTGCGGCGCCGAATGCATGATGTCATCGACCAGATCGTCGGATCGGAAGGACATGGACAACTCCATTCCGATCGACGATAGCGACGCGGGACCGAGTTTCTTTGTTGGAGCGCAAGCTGGCTCGTCATTGCGGGGCGGCGTAGCGCGAACCCGGAATCCATCGAGCAGCAACCAGTGCAGTGAAATGGATTCCGGGTTCGCGCCAAGAGGCGCACCCCGGAATGACGGGGGGCTACACCGCCCGACTGTGCAACTGCTTGCCTGGATCCAGATGCGCATCGAACGCAGCGGCGACGCTGCGGACCAGGAAGCGCGAGTCCTTGGCGACAGCGAGTCGATCGCCCTCCACCCTCACGACGCCGTCGGAAATCAGCGGCTTCAGACGCGAGGCCGATTTCAGCATGGCGCCGGCCTCCGCGCCATGGCGGGCGCAGATGTCACCGAGATCGGCACCGAACTCGCACATGATGCGTTCGATAATGTCGGCGCGCAGCCGGTCGTCATCGGTGAGGCCGTAACCCTTCGCGGTGGCGAGGCGGCCGGCAGCAATGCTCTGCGCATAGGCGCCGATCTGCACCTCGTTCTGGACATAGCCCTGCGGCAGGTGCCCGATCGCGCTGGCGCCGAAGCCGAGCAGGACTTCGCTCCGGTCGGTGGTGTAGCCCTGGAAGTTGCGCCGCAGGGTGCCCTGCTCGAACGCCACGGCCATGGCATCGTCGGGCCGCGCGAAATGATCGAGCCCGATCTGCACGTAGCCGGCCTCTTTCAAGGCATTGGCGATGGCGCAGGCCTGGTCGTGGCGCGCAAGGCCGTCGGGCAACACGCCTTCATTGATCATGCGCTGGTGCTTCTTGAAGGCTGGCACGTGAGCATAGCCGAACACCGAGAAGCGGCTGGGTGAAAGCGCGAGGCTGCGTCGCACCGTCTCCAGGCACGAAGCCACTGTCTGGTGCGGCAGTCCGTAGATCAGGTCGAAGTTGACACCCTCGATCCCGGCGCCGCGGAGCATCTCGACCACGGAGGCCGTCTGCGCGAAGCTCTGCACGCGGTTGATCGCCCGCTGCACCACCGGGTCGAAGCTCTGCACGCCGAGGCTCGCGCGGTTGACGCCGGAGAGCCGCATCGCCTCGACCATGTCCGCGCTCAATGTACGGGGATCGATCTCGACCGCGATTTCCGCCGAGGGCAGCACGAAGAATTCCTGGCGCATCGTCGCCATCAGCTCGGCAAAGGCGTCCGGCGCCATGATCGTCGGCGTACCGCCGCCGAAATGAATGTGCTCGACCTTGATGCGGTGGCCGATGGTTTCGGCCGTCAGCGTGATCTCTCTGCGTAGCGTCCGCTGGTACCCGGCGATCAGTTCGTCGCGGCGGACGATCTGGGTATGGCAGCCGCAGTACCAGCACATCTCGCGGCAGAATGGCACGTGCAGATAGAGCGATGCGCTGGCGGCCACCGGCAGCTCCGCCAGCCAGCGGGCATAGGCGTCCGGACCGATCGCGGGCGTGAAATGCGGTGCGGTCGGATAGCTGGTGTAGCGAGGCAGGCGCTCCTCGCCGTAGATCGCCGCAAGATCAGCTCTCATAAGTTACCCATTCGTAAATGCCCGCCGCGCGCGAGACATCGCGGCAAATCACGGAATGAATTCAAATAACCCGGATCGGCGGACGCGGCTTTGCGCTCGCGCAAAGCGCGGATACCGGTTCCCGGCCATGGTGAGAAAAAATCGCGGCCATCCGGAGCGTTCGCCATGAGGCTTTTCGCACTCGAACTCATTCTCTCCCTGCTCGAGGTCCGCGGCCATATCCCGCGTTTCGACGACTTCCGGCCGGCCCCGGCCGCGCCGGCCCCCGCCGGCGCGGTGCGCGCCCTGGCGGCCGCGATCGCCGTCTTCGTCGCGCTGTCATTGGCGATCTGGGGATTGGTCTGGCTCGCCGTGAACCTGCTCTGAACGGACGCGCCTTCGCCAAGGCCTGTCTTGCGATCTCGTCCACGCGCATGAGCGGGGCAGCCGAGATCGTCATCCAGCTTGAACATGCAAACGAGTTGCCGCTGAGTTGACGCTCGGCCTCGATCGGCATCGCGCCTGCGGACGCGGTGAGTTGCCATCGCCGATCCCGCTCCTTCAAGAAATCTAGGTCATGTTGCCGAACGCGAATCCGGCGGAAGCTTGTCGCAGCACAAACACGCTTGCCGCAATCGGCGCACACTGCACTCCGTCATCAAAACCATTTCAGATGAAGGATGCTTCCGATGTTCACCCGCAGAGCCGCATTGATCAGCGCCGCCGCGACCGCCCTGATGTTGGCGATCCCGGCTTTCGCCGCCGGCGATCTCAAGCTGCCGCGTCAGAAGGTAGAGCTGGTCGCTCCGCCCTTCGTGCACGCGCACGAGCAGGCCACGACACAGGGCCCCAAGATCGTCGAGTTCAGGATGACGATCGAGGAGAAGAAAGTCGTCATCGACGACAAGGGCACCACCTTCCAGGCGATGACGTTCAACGGCTCGATGCCGGGCCCGCTCATGGTCGTGCACGAGGGTGACTATGTCGAGCTGACGCTAGTCAATCCCGCGACGAACACCATGCCGCACAACATCGACTTCCATTCCGCGACCGGCGCGCTCGGCGGCGGCGAGCTCACGCTCATCAATCCCGGCGAGCAGGTCGTGCTGCGCTGGAAGGCGACCAAGACCGGCGTGTTCGTGTATCACTGCGCACCGGGCGGCCCGATGACCCCCTGGCACGTCGTCTCGGGCATGAACGGTGCCGTGATGGTGCTGCCGCGTGAGGGGCTGAACGACGGCAAGGGCCGCGCGCTGAAATACGACAAGGTCTACTATATCGGCGAGCAGGACATGTACGTGCCGCGCGACGAGAAGGGCAACTTCAAGTCCTACGAATCGCCGGGCGAAGCCTTCACCGAGACCGAAGAGGTGATGAAGAAGCTGACCCCGACCCATGTCGTGTTCAACGGCAAGGTTGGCGCGCTCACCGGCAAGAACGCGCTCACCGCGAAGGTCGGCGAGAACGTGCTGATCGTGCACTCGCAGGCCAATCGCGACAGCCGTCCGCATCTGATCGGTGGCCACGGCGACTATGTCTGGGAGACCGGCAAGTTCGGCAACGCGCCCGAGGTCGGGCTCGAGACCTGGTTCATCCGCGGCGGCTCGGCGGGAGCTGCGCTGTACAAGTTCCAGCAGCCCGGCATCTACGCCTATGTCACGCATAACCTGATCGAGGCGGCCAGTCTCGGCGCCACCGCGCACTTCAAGGTCGAAGGCAAGTGGAACGACGATCTGATGATGCAAGTGAAGGCGCCTGCCGAAATACCTCCTGCCAGCACCAACTAGACGCGACGAAGGGGCCGGTCATCGCCGGCCCCTTTTTTCCTTCTGCGGAGGAATGATTGTGCTGATCGCATTCAAGCTCAAGCTGGCACTTGCCTGCGCGGCCGGGCTTGCGGGGCCGCTGGCCGTTGCGCCTCTGGTCTCGGAGCTGACGATGCGCCATGCCGTCGGCGAGCCGGCCTTGGTCGAGGTCGCCCCGGGCAGCTTCGCCTATCGCGAGGCCGGCGATTTCACCCGCGGCGGACAGCAGGCGGAAGCGCCGATGCGCACCATCCGGATCAACCGGCCGCTGCGCATCATGCGGAATCAGGTCGCTTCATCCGACTATCAGCATTGCGTGCAGGATGGCGCCTGCCGCGCACTCGATCGCGACGTGGCAATCGCCCCCGATCGTCCCGCAGTGCGGGTGAGCTGGCACGACGCCGAGGCCTATGCAGGCTGGCTGTCGCGCAAGACCGGCCATCAATACCGCCTGCCGAGCGACGAGGAATGGGCCTTTGCCGCCGGCTCCAGATTCCGGGATGACGGGGTACCGGTCGATGCAAGCGACCCTTCGAAGCGCTGGATCAGCCGCTATGAGCGCGAATCCGAACGCGACCTCTCCGACACCACGGCTCATCGCTTCGGCAAGTTCGGCCCGAACGAGCATGGCGTCGAAGACCTCGCCGGCAATATCTGGGAGTGGACCGCGACGTGCTTCGTGCGCTCGCGTGTCGATGATTCCGGCAATCCCGGCCGCGCGACCGTGAATTGCGGCGTGCGGGTCGCCGAGGGTGCGCACCGCGCCTATGTCACCGACTTCATCCGCGACGCCCGTGCCGGCGGCTGCGCCCAGGGCGTGCCGCCCGCCAATCTCGGCTTCCGCCTGGTGCGCGAGGAGACGTCGTGGCTGGCCAGCGTCTCGCAGCGCCTGAGCAAGATGAGGCCGGCAGGATCATAGGGCGTCAATTATTTCCCATGACCGTCGCTTCAGTATTAGAATGAGTCTAAAAGATACTTTGGAATTGCTCTAAGCTTATGCTCTCGCGACATCGCGTCGCTAACGTTGGCCCCCCGCCTGCGCTACTCAATCGGCGTTCAATCTCGCGCCTGGGAGCAGCCCTTATGATCTATCTTCGCGTCCTCGCCGCGTCTGCGGCGGTGTTGAGCCTGACCACGTCTTTCGTGTCGGAGGCAGCCGCCAACGGCGAGGTCAACGTCTATACCTACCGCGAGACCAAGCTGATCCAGCCGCTGTTCGATGCGTTCACCAAGGACACGGGCATCAAGGTCAACGTCGTCTCCGCAAGCTCCGGTCTGGAGCAGCGCATGAAGGCGGAAGGGGCCAACAGTCCGGCCGACGTGCTGCTGACGGTGGACATCGGCCGCATCGACGAGGCCGTGCAGGCCGGCGTCACCCAGCCGATCAAGTCGGAGGCGGTCGACAAGGTCGTGCCGGCGCAATATCGCGATCCGGACGGACACTGGGCCGGCATCTCCATGCGCGCGCGCGTGATCTATGCCTCGAAGGATCGCGTCAAGCAGGACAAGATCACCTATGAGGAGCTCGCCGATCCCAAGTGGAAGGGCAAGATCTGCATTCGCTCGGGCCAGCACATCTATAACAACGCGCTGTTCGCGGCCTACGCGGCCAAGTACGGCGAGGCCAAGGCCGAGGAATGGCTGCGGGGCCTGAAGGCGAATCTCGCGCAGAAGCCGTCGGGCGGCGATCGCGAAGCCGCGCGTGACGTCGCCGCCGGCAAATGCGATATCGGCATCGGCAACACCTATTACTGGGCGCTGATGATGAACAACGATCCCGAGAAGAAGCCGTGGGCGGAGGCGACCCGCGTCATCCTGCCGACCTTCGAGGGCGGCGGCACCCACGTCAACCTCTCCGGCGTGCTGCTCGCCAAGAACGCGCCCAACAAGGCCAACGGTACCAAGCTGATCGAGTGGCTCGTCAGCGAGCAGGCGCAGCAGATGTATGCCGACCAGAACTACGAATATCCGGTTCGGAGCGGTGTCGCCGTCAATGCGACCATCGCCGGCTACGGCAAGCTCGTCCCGGATCCGTTGCCGATCGCAAAGATCGCCGCCAACCGCAAGGCTGCGGCCTCGCTGGTGGACAAGGTCGGCTTTGACAACTGATCTCTGGCGGCCCACGTCTATCGAACTGCTGGAAGCTACGAGCACACGGCCTCGATCGAGGGGCCGTGTGCGGGCCGGTCGCGCCGCAACCGCCATCGCGATCGCAACCGCGGTCCTGGTCGCGGCGCCCGTGATCTCGATCGTTTCGCTGGCTTTGCAGCCGGCATCCGATGTGTGGCACGACCTGATCAACTACGTGCTGCCGGCCGCCCTTCTCGACACTGCCCTTCTGCTCGTCGGGGTCGGCGCGGTCACACTTTTGATCGGCGCCGGCACTGCATGGGTGATGTCGCGCCACGATTTTGCCGGCCGGGGCATGCTGCTGTGGCTGATGCCGCTGCCGCTGGCGATTCCGACCTATCTTGCGGCGTACGTCTATGCCGATCTGTTCGAACCGCTGGGCCTGGTGCATCGCACCCTGGCGACCTGGCTGCCGCTGGGCGATGCCCTCGGCCTTCTGCCCAACCTCCGCTCGCTGCCGGGCGCCATCTTCGTGATCGGGCTCGTGCTCTACCCTTACGTCTATCTCTCGGCGCGTGCGACGTTCCAGGTTCAGTCAGCCGAATTCGCGGAAGCGGCCACGACGCTGGGCGCCGGCCGATGGACCATCTTGTGGCGCGTTTCACTGCCGATGGCGCGGCCGGCGCTGGCGGTCGGCGTGGCGCTGGTCGCGCTGGAAACGCTCAACGACATCGGAGCCAGCGAATATCTCGGCATCCGCACGCTGACGGTCTCGATCTTCACCACTTGGCTCAACCGCGGCAGCCTTGCCGGTGCAGCGCAGCTCGCATGCCTGATGCTTGCGATCGTCGCCGGCCTGATCGCGATGGAGCGTTACGGCCGTCGCAACGCCAGCATCGAATTCTCGGCCGAAAGCCCGCATGTGAGGCGGCGAACCCCGCTGTCGGGCGCAAGAGCGTCGATCGCGTTCGCGGTCTGCGTGCTGCCGGTGCTGATCGGTTTCGTGGTCCCGCTGCTCTATCTGGCGCATCAGGCTCTCGGCCGCGGCCTGCTTGCAAATTTCGACCCGCTGCTGTGGCGCCACACCTTCCATTCGTTTGCCTTTGCAGGGCTCGCAACGCTCATGGCCTTGATGCTTGCGCTCGCCACGACGATCGCGCATCGCTTGCGGCCGGATCCTCTGCGATATGTCGCGCTGAGCATCGCGCAGGCCGGATACGCGCTGCCGGGTCTCGTCATCGCTCTCGGCCTGCTCACCCCGGTGCTGGCGGTCGACAATGCGCTGAGCGCGGTCGCGACCTGGACCGGACGTTCGCTTCCGGGTCTGGTCCTGGTCAGCTCCGGGATGGCCGTCGTGATCGCCTACACGATTCGTTTTCTGGCTGTGCCGGTCGGCATGATCAAGGCCGGGTTCGACAGCATTCCGAGCGACTATGACGAGAGCGCGCGCGCGGTCGGCGCCGGCCAGGGGGTCATGTTGAGGCAGATCTATCTGCCGTTGCTCCGGCCCGCGATGCTTGGCGCCGTCATCATCATGTTCGTCGACTGCCTGAAGGAGCTGCCGGCAACGCTGCTCCTGCGGCCCCTCAACGTCGAAACGCTGTCCACGTCGATCTACCAGTACGCAAGCCGCGGCAATTTCGAGGACGGCGCGCTCGCGGCCCTCCTGATCATCGCCGCGAGCATCGGCCCAGTTGCCTGGCTGACCCGGTTCTCCGAGGTGCCGAGCGGCCCCGCTTGAAGGGGCACATCGTCCGCACATTCATGGCGCTTCGACCAATTGATAGCAAACGCTTGGTTGTCGCCGGTGCCTGCAACCTGCTCAAATCTTCCGCGCGAACATGCGAAAACCGGGCGCGCCGATGATTGCCTCGAAATTCGGGTCGCGCTTCTCTTCCGCGAAGACAAAACCCGCCTTCGCGTAGGCGCGCTCGGCCGGCTCGTTGCCGATCAGGAACGATATCGTCGCCCGGGCAAACCCAGCTGCCCGCCCTTTGTCCAGCGCATGCGCGATCAACGCCTGCATCAAGCCACGACCACGATAGGCAAGGTCGGTCGCGACATGCTCGATCATCCAGTCGCCCTCGCCGCCCTGGACCCAGCAAGCTCGCGAATAGGCACCGCGCTGGCGGATGGCGTCGAGCTCTGACGCCATCAGCCCAATGGAGAGACCGACCTCTTCGACCGCGCGCCATGCCGCCGGTCCGGTGCCGGCTGCCGGCACGGCGCAAAGTGCAGCAGCGGGCTTGCCATCAATCTCGGCGACCAGGAACTGCGAAAAATGCCACATCGACACCGCCCGTGCGACGGCGACGCGCGCGACGAAAGCGAGGCACTCCGCTTCCGGCCAGCCGAGCGCCACGTCGAACCAGCCACGCGGCCGGTGGCCGCGCATCGAATTCAGGATGGTTTGTGCGATGAATTCGGCATCTTCGGGACGCGCGGACCGTATCGTCATGCGCGCCCCTTTACGACGACCCTACGTGTTCTTCAGCGCGACGCGGAATTCGGCTTCGGTCTTGGACTTGATCTCGTCGAGCGTGACGCCGTCGGCGAGCTCGATCAGCGCCATGCCGCCATCGCCGTGCTTGTCGATGGTGAAGACGGCAAGATCAGTGACGACCATGTCGACGACGCGCTCGCCGGTCAGCGGCAGATTGCACCTCTTCAGGAGCTTCGGGCCGTCCTTGGCCGAATGCTCCATCACCACGACGACGCGCTTGACGCCTGCGACGAGATCCATCGCGCCGCCCATGCCCTTGACCATCTTGCCGGGGATCATCCAGTTGGCGAGATCGCCGTTCTGGGCCACCTGCATGGCGCCGAGGATCGAGAGATCCATGTGGCCGCCGCGGATCATGCCGAAGGAATCCGCGCTCGAGAAATACGAGGTCGACGGCAGCTCGCTCACCGTCTGCTTGCCGGCGTTGATGAGATCGGCGTCTTCCTCGCCCTCATAGGGGAACGGCCCCATGCCGAGCATGCCGTTCTCGCTCTGCAAGGAGACGTCCATGCCATCGGGGATGTAGTTCGAGACCAGCGTCGGGATGCCGATGCCGAGATTGACGTAGTAGCCGTCGCGCAATTCCTTCGCGGCGCGCGCGGCCATCTGTTCACGGGTCCAGGCCATGTGAGTCTCCTGTTGCGCTTAAGCGGCGGTACGCGGGCGGGTGTTGCGGAATTCGATGCGCTTCTTGGCCGTGCCGACCTCGACGATGCGCTTCACGAAGATGCCGGGCGTGTGGATGTGGTCGGGATTGAGTTCACCGGCGGGAACCAGATGCTCGACCTCGGCCACCGTGATCTTCGCGGCGGTCGCCATCATCGGGTTAAAGTTGCGCGCGGTCTTGCGGTAGATCAGGTTGCCGGCGGTGTCGCCCTTCCAGGCGTGCACGATGGCGAGGTCGGCGAACAGGCCGCGCTCCATCAGGTACTTCTCGCCGTCGAATTCCTTCACTTCCTTGCCTTCGGCGATCAGCGTGCCGACGCCGGTCTTGGTGTAGAAGGCCGGGATGCCGGCGCCGCCGGCGCGGATGCGCTCGGCCAGCGTGCCCTGCGGATTGAATTCGAGTTCCAGCTCTCCGGCGAGGTATTGCTGGGCGAACAGCTTGTTCTCGCCGACATAGGACGAGATCATCTTCTTGATCTGGCGGGTTTCAAGCAGGCGGCTAAGGCCGATGCCGTCGACGCCGGCATTGTTCGAGACCACGGTCAGGCCCTTGACGCCGGAATCCCGGATCGCGTCCGACAGCTCCTCGGCAATGCCGCAGAGGCCGAAGCCGCCCGACATGATCATCATATTGTCTTTTAGAATGCCTGACAGCGCCGACTTGGCGTCGGGATAGACCTTGTTCATACAAAAAACCTCGACTGAACCTTGGGCTGGCGGGCGTCGCGCCTCATTGGCGGCGATTATTAGGCGAAATCGTCCGAAGCCGTCAATGATACGGGGTTCTCCGCTCCGCCCCCGGGTGATAGAAGCTGCCCATGCCGTGGGCATAACCGCGCAGCGGCCTTGAAAGCGTCAAGAAAACCCATCAAGTTGCGGTACTTAACACCATAGGATCTGGGCGTTCGGCACACACGTTTCGCGGCCCGCCCTTCTGGCTCCAACGACCAACCCGATCAGGACATGCCATTGACCATGGCCCAAGGAATGAAGCGCCTCGGGACGCCGATCGCGGCGCTGCTCGGCGTCGCGCTGATCGCCCTGATCGCGACCTCCTGGCTCATCAACCGCGACGCGCTGCGCAAGGCGGTCGAAGCGCAGATCCGCGACGTCACCGGGCTCGAGCTCAATGTCGCAGGCAGCATCGAGATCTCGGTGCTTCCGGCGAGCTACATCTCCTTCCGCGACGTCGGCCTCAAGGGCGGCGGCACCAGCGCTCCCGCGCTCCAGGTCGACGTGCTTACCGCGAATTTGCGGCTGCTGCCGCTCCTGCTGCAGCGTTTCGAGATCGCCGACCTGACGCTGCTGCGGCCGCGCATCCACGTCAGCCTGAAGCCGGACGGCGAGAGCAACTGGACGCCCTTCATCCAGACCATCGCACGCACCATGAAGCCCGGGGCCGAGAACCAGGTCTCGTTCTCCGAAATCCGCATCCAGGACGGCGTGCTCGATTACGAGGACGTTGCCACGCGTGCCACCGAGAAGCTCGAGGACATCGACCTGTCGCTGGCCTGGCCTTCGATCTCGCGCTCTTTTGCCGCGACCGGGCAGTTCGACTGGCGCGGCGAGCGCGTCGACGGCTCGATCAGCTTTTCCGATTTCGTCGCCGCCCTCTCCGGCGACCGCTCCGGCCTGAAGGCGCGCATCGCCAGCGCGCCGCTCAAGCTCGCCTTCGACGGCAGCGTCGCCAATCGCACCAGCGCGATGATGGAGGGCACGCTCACAGTGGACAGCCCGTCCTTGCGCAACGCGCTGCGCTGGACCGGACAGCCGCAGCCCGGCAGCGGCGGCTTCGGCCGCTTCGTGCTGAAGGCGCGCGCCAACGTCGTCGGCGCCTCGATCGCGCTCACCAATGTCAACGTCGAGCTCGACGGCAATGCCGCCGAAGGCGTCATGACCTACGCCAATAACGGCCGGCAGACGCTGCAGGCCACGCTCGCCGCCGACGCGCTCGACTTCACACCTTATATCTCGACGTTCCGCCTGCTCGCGAGCGGCGCGCGCGACTGGAACAGGCAGCTGTTCGACCTCCAGGGATTGTCGACCACCGATCTCGACATGCGCCTGTCGGCGGCCAAGCTGACGGTCGGGCCCACGCGGCTCGGCCGCACCGCGATCGGCGCCAATTTGCGGAATGGCACGCTGGCCCTCTCGGTCGGCGAGGCGCAGGTCTATGGCGGTATCGCGAAAGGCTCGTTCGGCATCGCGCGGTCCGATACGGTCGCCGACATCAAGGCGCAATTCCAGTTCACCGACGTGGATCTGCAGGCCTGCGCCACCGAGCTGTTCGGCCTCAACAAGCTATCCGGCCGCGGCAACATCAACGTCTCGCTGTTCGCCTCGGGCTCGAGCCCGTTCGGCCTCGTGCAGTCGCTCGACGGCAGCGCCACCGTGACCGGGCATAACGGCGCGATCGCGGGCTTCAATGCCGAGCAGCTGCTGAAGCGGCTGGAGCGGCGGCCGCTGTCGGGCGGCGGCAATTTCCGCAGCGGCTCGACGCCATACGACAAGCTCACGATCGCCGTGAAATTCTCCGACGGCATCGCAACCGCCGAAGACATCCGCATCGAGGGCCCGGCGGCCAAGATCACGCTGACCGGCACCGCCTCGGTGCCGACCCGCGAATACGACATGAAGGGCGTGGCGAGCCTCAACACGGCGTCCGGCTTTCAATTGCCCTTCATGGTGCAGGGCCCCTGGGACGATCCCCTGATCTTCCCCGATCCCGAAAGCCTGATCCGGCAGTCGCCGGCGGCGTCTCCCTTCCTCGATCTCCTCAAGCAGCGCATCACGGGGGGAAAGCGCCCGGAGGGATCGCCGACCGCCGAAAATGCGAAAGAGGGCGCGAAGTCGAACTGACGATTGTGCGCCGTGGAGCGCGCGCGAATTGATCCCGGTGAATTGATGCGGCGATTGGATCGATGCGCGCATGATGCATCTCCGACGCGCTACGACCTTGGTCCGACAAGATGCGTTGATTGCGCTACCACCATGCGCTAGTGTTTTATACGACCGGTTAAAACACCGGCCGTTTGAGGGAGAAAAACGTGAAATCCAAGGTTATTGGCGCAGTTTCATTGGCGGTCGCTGCGGTTGGGCTGTTTGCCGCCACTGCGCCCGCATTTGCACAACAGAAGACGATCACGGTCTGGTGGGTCAAAGGCTTTTACAAGTCCGAGGACGAAGCGCTCGCCGAGACGATCAAGAAGTTTGAAGCCAAGACCGGCATCAAGGTCGAATTGTCGCAATACGCGATCCAGGACATGATTCCGAAGACCGTCGCAGCGCTCGATGCGGGCACCGTGCCCGACGTCGCCTATTCCGACAGCTACGACGTGCAGGTACAGGGCAAGTGGGCCTATGAGGGCAAGCTCGAGGACCTCACCGACGTCATGGAGCCGATCAAGGGCCGGTTCGTGCAGAACACGCTGGACGCCTCGATCCTCTACAACGACGTCGCCAAGAAGAAGGCCTATTACGGCTTCCCGCTGAAGCAGCAGAGCATGCACGTCCAGATCTGGAACGACATGCTGGAGAAAGCCGGCTTCAAGCAGAGTGACATCCCGAACGACTGGACCGGCTACTGGAGCTTCTGGTGCGACAAGGTGCAGCCGGCGATCCGTAAGGCCACAGGCCAGCGCATCTATGCCGTCGGCCAGCCGATGGGCGTGGAATCCACCGACTCGTTCCAATCGTTCTACACCTTCATGGACGCCTACCACGTCAAGCTGGTCGACGACGACGGCAAGCTGCTGGTGGACGACCCCAAGGTCCGCGACGGCCTGATCAAGGCGCTGAAGGACTACACCGACACCTACAGCAAAGGCTGCGCCCCGCCCTCCGCGACTACCTGGAAGGACCCGGACAACAATGTCGCCTTCCACAACAAGACGATCGTGATGACCCACAACTTCACGATCTCGATCGCAGCGAAATGGTACGAGGAATCGCAGAACCAGAACCTCACGCCGGAACAGCGCGAGGCCGGCAAAAAGGCTTATGAGCAGGACATCGTCACGGCGTCCTTCCCCAAGGCTCCCGATGGCTCGACCATCAAGTATCGCTCCGACGTCAAGACGGGTCTGATCTTCACCGCGGCCAAGAACAAGGCCGAGGGCAAGCAGTTCCTCAACTTCCTGCTGCAGGAAGAGAACATCCGTCCCTACATCGAGGGCGCGCTCGGCCGCTGGTTCCCGGTGACGAAAGAAAGCCAGGAAAGCCCGTTCTGGCAGGCCGACAAGCACCGCAAGGCCGTCTACACCCAGTTCAAGGGCGGCACCTCTCAGTTCGACTTTACCAGGAACTGGAAGTTCACGATCTTGAACAATGAGAACGTGTGGGCGAAGGCGATGAACCGCGTCGTCAGTGAGAAGGTTCCGGTCGACAAGGCGGTCGACGAACTCATCGCCCGCATCAAGCAGGTCGCGGGCTGAGTCGTCCGCCGATCTCTCCGCGTTGCGGGGGAGAGTGCAACAACAACACCGGCCGCGTCTCGCGGCCGGCTTCTCTTTGAAGAGTCCGAAAGAATGGCGATCACGCTCTCTGGCGATCAGGCAATACCCGGCCCGCCCCTGTCGTCGCGGCTGACCCCGGCGCAGGTCTGGGGCATCCTCCTGCTAACACCTTATCTGCTCGTCTTCCTTGCCTTCGTCGTCTATCCCGTCTGCTACGGGCTCTGGCTGGCACGCGATCCGGCAAACTATGTGGCGCTATATCACGACCCGATCTTCGCGCGCGCTGCAATCAACACGCTGATCTTCCTGGTCGTCGGCATCAACATCAAGATGATGATTGCGCTGTTCCTGTCCGGCTTCTTCGCGCAGCAGCGCACCTGGATCAGATGGCTGTCGGTGATCTTCATCCTGCCCTGGGCGGTGCCGTCGATCCCGACCATCCTGTCGGTGCGCTTCATGCTCAATCCCGAATGGGGCATGGTCAACCATTTCATCTTCTCCCTGACCGGCGATGACGGTCCGAACTGGCTGAACGACCCGACCGTCGCGCTCTGCATGGCGATCGCCGTGCACATCTGGAAGTCGCTGCCGTTCTGGACGCTGATCCTGATCACCGGGCGCCTTGCGATCTCGCACGATCTGTTCGAGGCCGCCGAGGTCGACGGTGCCAGCTGGTGGCAGAAATTCCGCTACATCACCTGGCCGTCGATGCAGACGCTCTACGTCACCTGCACGCTGCTCTCGATGATCTGGACGCTGGGCGATTTCAACAGCGTCTACCTGCTCACCGGCGGCGGACCTGCCGACCTCACGCACGTGCTGGCGACGCTCGGCATCCGCTATCTTCGGCTCGACCAGCTCTCGCTCGCGATGGCATCCATCGTCTGCGCGATGCCGTTCGTCCTGCCACTGGTTTACTTCATGATGAAACGGTTGTCGCGATGAAGCTTCCCTCCCTCCGTGACGTCGCGACGGAAGCGCGGCTGCTGCTGATCGGCATTCCCGTCTTCCTGTGGACGATGATCCCGATCTACCACATGTTCCTGTTCGCGATCTCCCCGAAGGAGGACGCGTTCTCGGGCAAGCTGTGGCCGGACCATCCGACGCTGCACAACTTCGAAATCGTGTTCAAGCAGCAGCACTACTTCCTGCGCGACTTCTACGCCCAGTTCTGGAATTCGACGCTGATCGCAGTCTCCGTGGGCGTGCTCACGCTGTTCATCGCGACCGCCGCGGCGTTCGCGATTTCGCGATTGAAGGTGCCGGGCGGCCGCGCCGTGCTGAACCTCGCGCTCTTCACCTATTTCATTCCGGCGGCGTTCCTCGCGGTCCCGATGTATCGCACGATGGGCAATTACGGCCTGCTCAACAATCACTGGTCGCTGATCCTGGCCATGGTGACGATCGCCTCGCCTTACGCGATCTGGGTGCTGAAGCAGGCCTCGGACAAGCTGCCGGTGGAGCTGGACGAAGCCGCGGTGATGGACGGCGCCACCACGCTGCAGATCTTCCGCCTGGTCTATTTGCCGCTGATGATGCCCTCGCTGGTCGCGATCGGCACCTATGCGGTGCTGCTGGCCTGGAACGAGTATCTCTACGCGTTCCTGCTGCTGTCGAACGACCGCGACATCACCCTCCCCGTCGCGCTCGGCAACTTCCTCGCCGCCGACGACTCGCCTTGGGAGCTGCTGATGACGACGGGCTTCATCTACGCGCTGCCGCCGGCCGCGGTCTATTACGCCTTCCGCCGCTACATGGTGGGCGGGCTCACGGCGGGTGCGGTGAAGTCGTAAATAGGCTGTCATTCCGGGATGGTCCGAAGGACCAGACCCGGAATCTCGAGCTTCTCAGGTGCGCTATTCCGCACCATGGTTCAATGCTGCGTATCGCTCCGGAGTGACGCTCTCCTCTACAGCGGCGCCGCGCTCTCGCCCTGCGAGCTCGACAGCTTGGAGGCGAGCGAAGCGATCACGATCACCACCGCGATCAGCGCGATCACCAGCGTGCAGATCGCGTTGATCTCGGGCTTCACGCCGAGCCGCACCTCCGAATAGATGCGGATCGGCAGCGTCGCCGAGCCTGGGCCCGTGGTGAAGCTCGCGATCACGAGATCATCGAGCGACAGCGTGAACGCCAGCATCCAGCCGGCGACGATTGCAGGGGCGATCAGCGGCAGCGTTACGGCAACGAACGCACCGACGGGATTGCAGCCGAGATCCATCGCCGCCTCCTCCAGCGAGCGATCGAGCGAGCCGAGGCGCGACTGCACGACCACCGTGACGAAGCACATGGTGAGCGTGGTGTGGGCGATCGTCACCGTCCAGAAACCCCGCTCGGCGTTCAGCGCAACGAACAGCAAGAGCAGCGACAATCCGGTGATCACCTCCGGCATCACCAGCGGTGCGTAGAGCATGCCTGAGAACAGGGTGCGACCACGAAAGCGTTCACCGCGCGACAGCGCCACCGCTGCGAGCGTGCCGAGCAGCGTCGCGATCGTCGCGGAGGCGACAGCGACCCGCAGGCTCATCCAGGCCGCCTCGATCATGGCGCGATCGTTGAACAACTCATGATACCAGCGCAGCGACCAGCCGCCCCACACCGTCACCAGGCGCGAAGCGTTGAAGGAATAGAGAACGAGGATCAGGATCGGCAAATAGAGGAACGCCAGCCCCAGCGCGAGCGAGGCGATGTTGAAGCGGGACAGGCGGGAGACCTTGCGCATCGCGCTATCTTCCCTGTTCCAGCTGCCGCTTCTGCAGCCGCTCGTACAGCAAGAGCGGCACCAGCAGCACGACCAGCAGCACGATCGCGGCAGCCGAGGCAACCGGCCAGTCCTTGTTGGTGAAGAATTCGAGCCACAGGGTCTGGCCGATCATCAGCGAATTGGAGCCGGCCAGAAGGTCGGGAATGACGAACTCGCCGACGATCGGGATGAAGCACAAGAGCACGCCGGCGCCGACACCGGGCAGCGACAGCGGGAAGGTGACGAGCCAGAACACCCGCCAGGGCGGCGCGCCGAGATCGGCAGCCGCTTCCTCCAGCACCGGCTCCATCTTGGCGAGCGTCGCGTAGAGCGGCAGGATCATGAACGGCAGATAGGAATAGACGATGCCGATATACATCGCGGTGTCGGTGGAGAGCCACACCACGGGCTGGCTGAAAAGATGCAGCGCCAGCAGGACCTGGTTCAGCAGGCCGTCGTGCTGGAGGATGTTGATCCAGGCGTAGATGCGGATCAGGAACGAGGTCCAGAACGGCACGATCACCAGCACCATCGCCACCGCCTGCCAGCGCTGCGGCAGCCGCGCCATCCCGTAGGCGATGGGATAGCCGATCAGGAGCAGTAGCGCGGTGGCCGTGAGGGCGACGGTGAGGCTGCGGACATAGGCGAAGACGTAAATGTCGTCGGAGGCGAGCAGCTTGAAATTGTCGACCGAGAGCGCAGCGAACGCTGCCTTCAGCGCGTTCCATCCCGCCGTGAGGTCGAACACCGGCTCGTAAGGCGGCTGCGCGATCGCGGTCTGCGACAGGCTGATCTTGAGCACGAAGCCGAACGGCACCAGGAAGAACAGCACCATCCAGACATAGGGCGCGATGGCCGCGAAGCGCGCCGGCTTTGCGAAGATGCGGCGCGAGCTCATGATTGCAGCACCACGCAATCGTCGGGCGTGAACCAGGCGACGACATGCTGGTTCAGGCTGTAGGCGTCGACATCCAGCCGCGCGCTGTTAGCGACCGACGCCTGCAGCATCCCGCCGGTGTCGAGCTTCACCTTATAGGTGGTGGTGCCGCCGAGATAGCAGATGTCCGCGATCACGCCCTCGAGGGTGTTGATCGCCGTCTCACGACCGGCCTCGTTGGCCGGGCCGCGGCGCGACAGCTTGACCTTCTCGGGGCGGATCGCGACCGCCAGTTTTCCGGTGCCGACCGCCTCACGCGGCTCGGCCACCACCAGCGCCCCCGCATCGCGCGTGCCGATGACCAGACGATGACCGTCGCGCAATTTTGACTCGCCGTCGAACAGGTTGATGTCGCCGACGAACTCGGCGATCCAGCGCGAGCGCGGCGCCTCATAGAGCTCGCGGGGGTTCGCGACCTGGGCGAGCTTGCCTGATTTCATCACGCCGATCCGGCTCGCCATCGTCATCGCCTCCTCCTGGTCGTGGGTGACGATGATGAAGGTCATGCCGAGCCGCCGCTGCAGTTCCATCAGCTCGGCTTGCGTGTTTTCGCGAAGCTTCTTGTCGAGGGCTGCGAGCGGCTCGTCGAGCAGCAGGAGTTGCGGGCGGCGCGCCAATGCGCGGGCGAGCGCCACGCGCTGGCGCTGACCGCCGGACAACTGGTCCGGCTTGCGCTTCTCCAATCCCTCGAGCTTGACCAGCGCCACCATCTCCGCGACGCGCGTGGCGATGTCGGCACGCGGCATGCCGGCGCGCTTCAGGCCGAAGGCAATGTTGTCGCGTACCGACAGATGCGGGAACAGCGCATAGTTCTGGAACATCATGTTGATCGGGCGCTCGTGCGGCAGCGCCTGCGCGATATCCTTGCCGCCGAGCAGGATACGCCCCTCGTCCGGCGCCTCGAAGCCCGCGAGCATGCGCAAGAGCGTGGTCTTGCCGCAGCCGCTCGGGCCGAGCAGCGCGAAGAACTCGCCGGCCTTGATATCGAGCGACACGCCGTCGACGGCGCGGAACGTGCCAAAGGTCTTGGCGACGCCCTCGATGCGCAGCAGCGGCTGGCCGGGCGCCGGGCATGCGTCCCCGCCAGCCGCTTCAGCCGCAACGTTCATCCCGGGCAATTCTTCCGCCATGGTCCCTGCCAACCCCGATTCCGCCGCACGCTAGCGGCCGATCGTGTTTAGCTCAACCGGTTCGGGGAAAACTTACATCGCGCCGCCGTAGCCCGGATGGAGCGAAGCGGAATCCGCGGCTGTTCGCCGGCGCAGAGACTCTCCCGGATTTCGCTTCGCTCCATCCGGGCTACACCAGTGACCGGCTCAGATCTGCCATGAACGCCGCCAGCGCGTCGTGGTCCGCCGCAGGCATTGTCAGGCCCAGCTTGGAACGGCGCCACAGAACGTCATCCGGAAAACGCGCCCATTCGTGGGTCATGAGATATCGCACCTCCGCGCCGGTCAGTTCGGGACCGAAGGCTGGGCCAAGCTCTTTGCGCGTCCTTGCTTCACCGAGCACGGCCGCCAATCGCGAGCCGTAGGCCGCGACCAGGCGCTGGGCTTCCGGCTCGGACAGAAAGCGCCAGCGCTCGCGTGCGAGGTCGACCTCGGTGTCGAAACGATCCCAGGCGAAATCTCCACCTGGCAGCGCTGCGCCGGCGGTCCAGGGCGGCGACATCGGATAGAACGGCGTCAGCCTCGTCACCGCCCGCTCGGCGCGCCGGCGCGCGGTGGTGAGGTCGCCGCCGAACATCGTGATCAGCGGTGCCTTGCGCCGGCGCGCGTGGAACAGGGTTGTGCCCTCGCGTTGCCGCGCGGACGCCGGCCTCAGATTGACGCCGCAGACCGTCCGGACCACGTCGGTCGGGGCGACGCGCTCGCGGAAGTAGCGGCTCGCCGCTTCGCAGAGATAACCGACATCGGCCCCTCGCACCGCCACGATGGCGGGGTCGCCGGTGAAATCGTGCGTGACTGTGCCGATCAGCGTGAACGCGCGCTCAAACGGGCTTGCGAAGATCAGTCGGCCGTCGCTGTTCTGGAACACGTAGACATTGTCTGAATCGAACAGCCTGGGCACGATGATCTGGCTCATCTGCATGGCCGTGGCGGCGGGCTGCGGCTGGCGCAGGACGGTCTCCGCGACGATCGAGGTCCAGCCGCCACTGGTATTGGCCAGCGCCCTTGCTGTAACGGAGCGGCGGTGGCCGCGATCGACCACGGCGAGCCGCCAGATGTCGGTTCGGTCGGCACGCACGCAGCGCGCCCCGGTCCGGATCGTCGCACCACGCTCGGCGGCGTCCAGCGCCGTGAGCACGACAAGGCGGGAATCGTCGACGATACAGTCCGAATATTCGAACGCCGTGCCGAACGGGCGCTTCAGCGCGTTGCCGACCGGGTGATGGGTGATGTCGAGGGTCGTCGATCCGGGCAGGCCGCTCCGGCCGGCGAGGACGTCATAAAGAAACAGGCCGGCCCGCAGCAGCCACGGCGGACGCTCGTCCACATGTGCAGGAATCACGAAACGCATCGGCCGCACCAGATGCGGCGCGATGGCGAGCCAGGTCCGGCGCTCGGCCAGTGCCCGGCGCACCCGCCAAAAGCCGCGGCGCTCCAGCACCGAGAGATCGCCGTGGATCAGCCGCGGTGTGGCCGACGACGCCGCGCCGCCGAGATCGCCCTGCTCGAACAGGATCACCCGCAGGCCGCGGCCCGCCGCATCGCGGGCGAGGCTGACGCCGTTCAGGCCGCCGCCGATGATCGCGAGGTCGTAATCCGCCATGAAGCCGTCGAATGGGAGCGAAGCACTCCCATCCACTAGAGCGATTTCCGTTCCGATGAAATCGGAACGGTGGCTCTAGATTCATATTCTGACGCGTTTTCTTGACGCGAGCCGCTGTCCACTTCGCTCGAAAACGCTCTAACCGGTCTTCAGCGCAAGCTCCATGGCTTCGGCGCGGCCGACGAGCCCGGCATATTTGCCGATCGGCAACGGCTTGCCGAGCAGATAGCCCTGCACCCCGTCACAGCCTTCCTTGGCGAGGAAGGCGAGCTGGTCGAGCGTCTCGACGCCCTCGGCGATGATCGACATTTCGAGGCCGTGGCCGAGGTCGATGACGGCGCGCACGATCGCCGCCGATTGCGGGTTGCGGCCGAGATTGATGATGAAGGCGCGGTCGATCTTGATCTTGTCGAACGGGAACGCCTGGAGATAGCTCAGCGAAGAATAGCCGCTGCCGAAATCGTCCATGGAGATGCGCACGCCGAGCGCCTTCAGGCGGCGCAGCAGCGCAAGGCCGCGATCGAAATCCTCGATCAGAACACCTTCGGTGATCTCGAGCTCGAGCCGGCCGGGTGCGAGGCCCGTCTCGATCAGGATCGAATGGACGAGGCCGACCACGTCGCCGTGCATGAACTGCGCCGGCGACAGATTGACCGCGACCTGCAGCGGCTTCGGCCAGGACGCCGCCTCGCGGCAGGCCTCGCGCAGGATCCACTCGCCCATCTCGACGATGAGGCCGCTCTCCTCGGCGATGGGAATGAATTCGGCCGGCGAAACCTGGCCGCGCACCGGATGCTGCCAGCGCGCCAGCGCCTCGAAGCCGATGATCTCGCTCTCGGCGACGCTGTGGCCCGCGGCCCCCTGCGGCTGGAAGGCGAGCGAGAGCTCGCCGTTCTTGACCGCCATGGAGAGGTCCTGGTGCAGCACGCGGCGGTCGCGGATCTGCTGGTCCATCTCGGGCTGGTAGAGGCTGATCGTGCCGCGCGACTTCTGCTTGGCGCGGAACAGCGCCGCGCCGGCATTGGCGAGCAGCGAGGCGCCATCGGTGCCATTGTGGGGAAAGACCGACATGCCCGTGGTGATGCCGGCGCGGACCGGGCGGCCGTCGATCTGGAAGTCCCTCGCGACAGCTTCGCCGATCTGCTGCGCCAGCGCGAGGCCCGCCTCGGGCTGCTTGCCGTCGATGATCAGGCCGAACTCGTCCCCGGACAGGCGCGCCACCACGCCGCCGCGTGCGGAATCCTGCAGCCGATGGGCGACCTCGATCAGGAGCTTGTCGCCCAGCGCATGGCCGAAGACGTCGTTGACCTCCTTGAGGCCGTCGAGGTCGACGCAGAGCACGGCGAACTCCTCGTCCGTGCCCTCGCAAGCCTCGATCATCTGAGTCAGCGCCTGCAGGAAGGCCGCGCGATTCGGCAGATCGGTGAGGCCGTCGTGATAGGCCATGTGCGCCATGCGCGACTCGGTCTGCCGGCGGTCGGTGACATCCTCGTGGGTCTTGATCAGATATTGCGGCTCGCCGGCATCATTGACCACGGTGGCGCGGCGGGTGAGGAACAGCCGCAGGCCGTTCTTGGTAGAGATCGGATGCTCCTCGGTGATCATCCCGCGCTTCTTGATCGCGGCCTCGTCGCGCGCGACGATCAGCCTGGCTTCCTTGGCGTTGAAGATGTCGGACGCGGTCAGGCCGGTGGCTTCCTCGCGCCTGCGGTTGAGGATCGTCTCCGCGCTGCGGTTGGCGAGCAGATAGCGGCCGTCCTTGACCTGCTCCACGATCAGCGCAACCGGGATGTTGTCGACCACGAGCTCGAGGAACTTCTTGGTGCTCTCCAGCTCCTGCGACAGCGAGCGGCGGTCGGTGATGTCCTCGAACAGGATGAGCAGAAATTCGGGCTTGTTGCTCTCGTTGCGGACCACGATCCGGATCGAGGCGACCATGCGCCGCGCGCCGGCACGATCCACCTCGAACTCATTGCGGTGCTGGCCATCCGGCGAATTGAGCGCGGCCTGGTCAGCGGCCTCGATGCTGGCCGCCGAGGCCGACGCAAACAGCTCCCGTGCATTCCTGCCGACGGCGAAGTCCCGCGACAATCCCCAGAACTTCTCATAGGCGCTGTTGGCGAAGATGTAGCAGCCGTCCTCGATGTTCTTGGCCGCCACGCAGGCCGGCACATGATCGAGCACCGATTCCAGGAACTGCTTGGTGGAGGCGAGCTGCCGCGACAGGTTGCGCTGCTCGGTGACGTCGAGATGGGTCGCCACCGAGCCGCCGTTCGGCAACACGAAATACTTCACCAGGATAGCCCGTCCGTCCGGCAGTTCCGTGGTCAGGCCATTGGCGCTCGATGCCTTCCGGTAAAATTCGTCATCGGTGACGCCGAGCACTCCGCGCTCGCGGCGCAGCCTCAGGATGTCGCAACCGGTCATGTTGGGCCGGAGGTCGGATCGCGTCAGGCCATAGATCTCGAGATAGCGGTCATTGCAGAAGATGACGCGGCGCTGCGCATCCGTCATCACCACGCCCTGGTTGAGGTTGTTCATGGCGGAGGAGATGAAGGCGTTGCGACGCAGCTGCAAACGGCTGGACCGGCGCAGCGAGGAATGGATCCACAGCCCGATCGCGGCGAGGAACGAGCAGACCACGATGCCCGCGATGAGGGCTTCCCAGATCACGCCGGGATCAAGCCTGGTGAGATCGCCCGGAACGGCAAGGCTGTCCGATGCCGCAAAGGCGCGCGCAGGCGCGCCCGTAACGGCCAGGCATAGGAGGGCGTGCACAGCAATCCAAAGCGTGCTGCCCACGTGCCAGTTCTTCTCAGCCATCAGCCACCCGCGATTTCAACGTCGGATTGTCTGGCTTCGCGGGTTTGGATCGGGTAAACGCCTGTGGGCACAACAGAATAATGTGACATAAAATGCGGCAATTGCCCTGACATGATAAACGACTTCTTAACGGAAGCCCCGCCTGCGCCGCCGCATCCGGACCGTGCGCCACCGGTGCTTCCAACTGGTATCCTGCACAACCATGGATAGGGTCGATTGCGTCGTCATCGGAGCCGGCGTGGTCGGGCTCGCGGTGGCCCGGAAGCTCGCCCAGGCCGGGCGCGAGGTGATCGTGCTGGAGGAAGCCGAGGCGATCGGCACCGTCACCTCCTCGCGCAACAGCGAGGTGATCCATGCCGGCATCTACTACCGGGCCGGGAGCTGGATGGCGCGCATGTGCGTGGCAGGCAAGCACGCGCTGTACCGCTACTGCGCCGAGCGCGGCATCCCGCACAAAAATTGCGGCAAGCTGATCGTCGCGACCAGCCCGAAGGAGACCGAGAAGCTGCAATCGATCAAGGCGCATGCCGAGGCCAACGGCGTGCTCGACATGCAGCTGCTCTCGGGCGAGGCCGCACGCGCGCTGGAGCCGGCGCTCGCCTGCGACGCCGCGCTGCTGTCACCGTCGACGGGCATCATCGACAGCCATTCCTACATGCTCTCACTGCGCGGCGAAGCCGAGGACGCCGGCGCAGCTTTCGCGTTTCACACCCCGCTGATCCGTGCCAAGGCGGCGGCCGGCCTCATCGAGATCGATGCCGGCGGCGAGGCACCGATGACGCTGCAATGCAACCTCCTCGTCAACGCCGCGGGGCTGTCGGCAACGCATGTGGCGCGCAACATCGACGGCATGCCGCTGGACCGGATTCCGCCGGCCTATCTCGCCAAGGGAAACTACTTCAGCTGCAACGCCAAGGCGCCGTTCTCGCGTCTGATCTATCCGGTGCCGGAGCCCGGCGGCCTCGGGGTGCACTTGACGCTGGACATGGCAGGACAGGCGCGCTTCGGGCCTGACGTCGAATGGATCGAGACGATCGACTACGAGGTCGATCCGTCACGCGCCGAGCGCTTCTATCCCGCGATCCGCAAATACTGGCCGACGCTGCCTGACGGCGCGCTGATGCCGAGCTATTCGGGCATCCGCCCGAAGATCGTGCCGCCGGCCGTGGCCACGCAGGATTTCTTGATGCAGGGCCCGCGCGATCACGGCGTTGCAGGCCTGATCAATCTGTTCGGCATCGAATCGCCGGGACTGACGTCCTCGCTCGCGATCGCCGATCACGTCGCCGAGCTCGCAGATATCGACAGTGTTTCGAGAAGCGGATAAGTGTGCGCGTCGAGAGCCACGGGTCCAAGCAAGAATGAGCGCCGCACAACCGTGTTGCACGGTACACACCTTGCAGCAGGGATGAGCACGGATGCTCTCATCCCTGCGTGAAGGACGTGATCAACTCTACACTGTCACGGGGGTTACTAGTGGAGCGTGTCGCCAGATTGCTTCAGACGCTCGATCTGGTCCTTGACCATCAACTTCCGGCGCTTCAACTCAACAATTTGCAGGTCGTCTGTTGAAAGGTGCACGAGAGCTTCGTGCAATTCGTTTTCGAGAAGTTTGTGCTTCCGTTCCAATTCAACGAGATGTGCCTGAATTGTCATTCGAAACCTCCTCGGTAGGGTTGAACCTTTAGGATTCGATCCGGACAACCAAGTCTACATCACCGATTCGTCCTGTCGATGGGTATCCGTCGTTGCAGCGTCATTTTTGAAAGTTCATATGTAACGAAGCGTGACTAAGGGAACCACGCCGGAAAAATCCATGATATCAATACGCCCACGCACCGCCGCAGCTCCCTGCAGAAATATGTTGCTGGAGATCGGGGACGAGGGATCGCAGATCGCTTGCGATCACGCGGCGCAAGGACGATAATTTCCACAGGGCATCCACAGCCCGGATCTCACGCCTATCGGTTTTCGGCCACCGCAGACATGACCAATGAAGATGAGCGTGAGCTCGAAGCCGAGCTCACCCGGTTGCAGCAGGAACACCGAGATCTCGATGCGGCGATCGATGCATTGCATCAATCGCCCGCCCCCGACCTGTTGCGGTTACAGCGCCTGAAGAAGCGCAAGCTGTTGTTGCGCGACCGCATCGCGTTCATCGAAGACCAGATCACCCCCGACATCATCGCCTGACCGTGAGCCGGTCTTGCGCGGCGCCCCGCCGCTTCCGAATCCGCTTGACTCAATAAGAACAAAATAGGAACATTCGCGGGCGCCCCAACACCTCAGAGAACGCTCAAGGACAACACACGAGGACAACGCAGATGTCGGCAACCGCCCTTTTCGACAACAGCCATTACGAACAGGCCTGCGATCAGGCGATCGCGATGTGCGACGGCAATCTGCGCAGCACCATCAAGGCGCTGATCATGGCCAACGAATATCTGGAAGCCGAGCTGGAGGAATTGCAGGCGGCGATTTCAGCCGGCTGCATTCCGGAGATCTCGCGCAGCAAGATGCGGAGCAAGAGCAGCGCCGCATAATCTTCAACCTTGGAGCAACGCCATGTCGGATGTGACCTATTACGTTGCAATGCCCTTCTTGATCGATGACGACGGATCACCCGTCGCAGGCGCTGCAGAGGAGTGTCAGTCCTCGACGGCGGCGCTGCGACGCGCAGAGATGCTGGCGCGCGGCGCCGGCCATATCGGCGCGATCGCGTTCAGCCGCAGCGGCGATCCCATGACCGGCGAATTCGGCGACGCGACGCTGCTGCGCAAGTTCGGCAACGTGCCGGAAGATCTTGCCACCCTCTAGACTAGCGCTCGCCGCCGACCAGCCTGATCCGCGGCTCGTGCCGGCGGCTCGCCTTGCGCACATACATGGCGGCATCCGCCTCCTCCAGGGCGCGGCCTGCAGCGGATTGCGGACCGAGCAGCGCGACGCCGGCCGAGGCGCCCGCGGCCACGTGCTGGCCGCGAAAAACGAATGACAATTCGTCGATCGCCTGCTCCAAGGCCGCAGCCTTGACCTTCGCATCGGTCTCGCTGAGATTCCAGAGCAGCAGCGCGAACTCGTCGCCCCCGAGCCGGCCGACCACGTCGGAGGCGCGGATCTGTCGCGTCAGCGTGGCGACAATCGCCTTGAGCACCTCATCGCCGGCGGCATGACCGAAGGAATCGTTGATCGGCTTCAGCCGATCGACGTCGAGCACGATCAGCGCCCCGCTGGCGCGGTAGCGCTTCATATAGGCGATGGCGCGCGCGAGCTCGCGCTCGAAACCGCGCCGGTTGGGAATCCCGAGCAGGAAATCGGTATCGGCGGCCGCCTCGAGCTCCGAGATCCGCAGCAGGGCCGCCTTGAGCTTGCTCCTGAGGCCGCGGATGATCGCCTTGCCGTCATCGGCAGCCGGCGCTCTGCGCAAGGCCGGTTTGGCCGCGCGGCTCGAAACGGCTTTGGATCGGGCGGCGCTCATGTTCCGGCCCTTTCTGGCCTTCGCAGGGCTCGCCCTTTTCGGTTTCTTCATGGGCATCGTGCTCAATGAAGGCTTGCGGGGATTCACCAAGACAGGATAGTGGATTCCCTTCTCCTTGCCACCGCCTTGCGAGCCGCCGGCCGGAATCATTAATCTGGCCTATCTCTCTGTTTTTCTGGGCACAATTGACGTCATGACCGCGCCGATCGCCATCATCATGGGAAGCCAGTCGGACTGGGACACGATGCGGCACGCCGCCGACACGCTTGACGCGCTCGGCATTGCTGCCGACAGCCGCATCGTCTCGGCCCACCGCACGCCCGACCGGCTGTTCGCATTCGCCAAGGGTGCCAAGGCCGCAGGCTACAAGATTATCATCGCCGGCGCCGGTGGCGCGGCCCATCTGCCGGGCATGGCGGCGGCGCTGACGGAACTCCCGGTGTTTGGCGTTCCCGTCGAATCCAAGACGCTCAAGGGCGTCGATTCGCTCTATTCGATCGTCCAGATGCCCGCGGGCATTCCGGTCGGCACCCTCGCCATCGGCAAGGCCGGCGCGATCAATGCCGCGCTGCTGGCAGCCGCCGTGCTGGCATTGTCCGACCCCGCCCTGTCGGATCGCCTCGCCGCCTGGCGCAAGGCCCAGACCGAGGCGGTCGCCGAGCGGCCGGAGGACAAGGCGTGACGGACACCAGGCACGTGAAGCTGAAGCCCGGTGACACCATCGGAATCCTCGGCGGCGGACAATTGGGCCGGATGCTTGCCATGGCCGCGGCGCGACTCGGCCTACGCTGCCAGGTGTTCTCGCCCGATCCGGATTCACCGGCCTTCGACGTCGTGCTGAACGCGACCTGCGCCGAATATGCCGACGTCGAGGCGCTCGAATTGTTCGCGCATGATGTCGACGTCATCACCTACGAATTCGAGAACGTGCCGGCGGCAGCCGCGCTAGTATTGGACGCGCGCCGCCCGGTGCTGCCCAACCGCAAGATCCTCGAGACGACCCAGGACCGGCTCGCCGAGAAGGATTTCGTGACGAAGCTCGGGATCGGCACTGCCGCCTACGCCGACGTCACCTCCGTCTCCTCGCTGCGCGAGGCGATCGCCAGGATCGGCCTTCCAGCGGTGCTGAAAACCCGCCGCTTTGGCTATGACGGCAAGGGCCAGGCCATCATCCGCGAGGGCGACGACATCGCGAAGGTGTGGACCAGCCTCGCCACCAAATCGGCGATCCTGGAGGCCTTCGTGCCCTACGAGCGCGAGATCTCCGTGATCGCCGCGCGCGCGGCCACGGGCGAGGTCGAGTGCTTCGACGTCACCGAGAACGAGCACCGCGACCACATCCTGAAGATATCGCGTGCGCCCGCGCCGATTCCTGACGCGCTAGCCGAGGAGGCGCGCAGCATCGCGAGCAAAATCGCAAGCGCGCTCGACTATGTCGGCGTGCTCGCGGTCGAGATGTTCGTGCTGGCAGGCGGCACCGGACCGAAGGTGCTGGTCAACGAGATCGCGCCGCGCGTGCACAATTCCGGGCACTGGACGCTCGACGGCGCCTCCGTCTCGCAGTTCGAGCAACACATCCGCGCCATCGCCGGCTGGCCGCTCGGCAAGCCGGTGCGCCACGGCGACGTCGTCACCATGACCAACCTGATCGGCGACGAGATCAACGATTACGAAAAGTGGATGAGCGTGCCGGGCGCGACCGTGCACATCTACGGCAAGGGTGCGCCGCGCCCCGGCCGCAAGATGGGCCACGTGACGGAAGTCAGGCCGCCCCGCGTCACGTGACGGGATCGCAGCAAGAGCTGCAATCCCGTCGGGCGATTGTGACTACGCCGTCTTCACGCCCGCAACGACGCCGCTGGGCTCCTCGCTGAGCCAGCGATAGATCACCCCGCCGAGCGCGCCGCCGATCAGCGGCGCGACCCAGAACAGCCACAGCTGCGACAGCGCCCAGCCGCCGACGAACAACGCCGGGCCGGTGCTGCGCGCCGGGTTCACCGAGGTGTTGGTGACGGGAATGCTGACGAGGTGGATCATCACCAGCGCGAGCCCGATCGCCAGCGGAGCGAAACCCGCCGGCGCGCGCCCATGGGTCGCCCCCATGATGATGAACAGGAACATCATGGTCATCACCACCTCGGTGAGGAAGCCGGCCATCATGCTGTACTGACCGGGCGAATGCGCGCCATAGCCGTTGGAGGCGAAGCCCTTGCTGACGTCGAAGCCGGGCGCCCCACTCGCAATGACATAGAGCAGCGATGCGGCGACAATCGCGCCCGCCACCTGGGCGATCACATAAGGCAGGATCTGGCCGGCCGGAAAGCGGCCGCCGGCGGCGAGACCGACCGTGACGGCCGGATTCAGATGGCACCCGGAGATGTGGCCGATCGCGTAGGCCATGGTGACGACGCTCAATCCGAAAGCCAGGGACACGCCGACCAGCCCGATCCCGACCTGCGGGAAGCCGGCGGCGATCACCGCGCTTCCGCAGCCCGCGAATGTCAGCCAGAAGGTGCCGATGGCTTCGGCAGCATATTTTTTGATGTCCATTGTAGTCCCTCATTGCAAAGATTCCGGAACAAAGCTCCGGTGCGGCCCCGTCCTCGGCGCCAAATCGCCCAAATCGGGGCCGCATGGAGGTATTTTCGCCGCATTTAATGGCCGAACTTGGCCCGAAAATCCGCTTGGCCGGTGGACATCTGCGGTTTTGTCTGATACATCCGCGCGCTCAAGGTTAAGGGCTTGCGCGTTTCGCCATCCCCTTTGACTTACCAGAATTCAAATCCGATCCACCTGAAGAGGATGCCGCGTGCAGGTTCTCGTTCGCGATAACAATGTTGATCAAGCCCTCAAGGCGCTGAAGAAGAAGATGCAGCGCGAGGGAATTTTCCGCGAGATGAAGCTCCGCGGTCATTACGAGAAGCCCTCCGAGAAGAAGGCCCGCGAAAAGGCCGAGGCCGTGCGCCGCGCGCGCAAGCTGGCCCGCAAGAAGCTGCAGCGCGAAGGCCTGCTGCCGATGAAGCCGAAGCCGGTGTTCGGCGCCGGCCCGGGCGGTGATCGCGGCGGTCGTGGCGGCCCCGGCGCAGGTCCGCGCGGACCGCGCTGAGCCGATTCAGCAAGACTCTAGTTTTCGAAGACGCGGGCCCCAGGCCCGCGTTATTGTTTTGAGGACTTGTCGGATCAAGCTCTAGCGCGAGCCAACCGTAGATGGCCTCCCCTTTCTCCCAGCGCGGCCTTCCGCGACGGCGCCGGATCTGGCAGCCGCCGCTCGCGGCGGCCCTGACGGGGATCGTGCTGGGCGGCTGCTCGTTCGATCTGGGATCACTGATGCCGGAGAAGGACAAGCCGCAGGAGGCCCCCAAGGCCGCCGCGCCGGCCGAGAGCGCGGTGAGCGCCGGCAACGTCACCGAAGCCCAGGCCCATACCGCGAAGGCTCAATCTCTGGCGAAGTCAGGCGAGGCCGCGGCAGCGCTCGACGAGTTCAATCGCGCGATCGGCCTCGATCCCTACAATGCGCAGGCGCTCTATGGCCGCGCCCTGATCTACCAGGGCAACAACCAGCACGACTTCGCGATCGCCGATTTCAGCGCCGCCAGCGGACTCAACCCGCAAAAGGCCGAGCCGCTGCTGGGCCGCGCCAACAGCTATCTCGCGCTCGGCAAGGTCAAGGAGGCCGCAGCCGATCTCGACGAAGCCTCCGAGGCCGATCCGAACAATGCCCAGGTCTGGACCGCGCGCGGTCAGGTCTATGAGCGCTTGGGCGACAAAGCCAAGGCGGCGGCGTCCTACACCAAGGCGGTTGCGCTTCGTCCACGCGACGAACCCGCTCGCAGCGGTCTCGCCCGCGTCGGCGGCTGACGGTTTGGCGGAGGCTGAGCGGAGTTCTAGTCGGGCGTGGCGCTCTTGGGCAGAACGGCGTTGAACATCGACTTCATGCCCGACAGCATCTCGTCGGCGACATTGGTCTTCTTCGGCCGCGGCAGGGCGGCGCCCGCATCGGCACGCAGGTCGAGCGGCGGCGCGATGACCGGCACGGGAATGTCGGCCGGCGGCGTCACCCGATTCGGATCATCGTTGCCGATCGAGGCCGTGTAGGGCGGATTGGAGCCCCCATTGCCATAGGCCTCGGGTGAGGGCGTCGAGACATTGATCGGCGGCGGCAGCGGACGGACTGGAGACGGCTCCACATTCACGACACGCGGAGCCTCCGGCGTGCGGGCGGCGTCCCGCACCGCAGGCTCAGCCGGCTTGGTCTCCGACGCGCGAGCCTCGGCAGGCTTGGTCTCGGACGGCTTGGTCTCGGACGCTCTGGCCTCGGCAGCCTTGCCCTCGGGCGACTTGCGCAGGCGCTCGATCGCAGCACGCGCCAGATCGTTGGCGTCGGGAGCCGCGGAAGCCGCCGTCGGGGCCGAATTGGCCTCAACCACGGGAGCAGAAGCCGCCGGTGCGGATTTCGCCGCGGCCTTGTCGCGGGCAGAGGGACGTCCGCGCGGACCGGTGTCAGCGGGAGCCACGTCTGCGGCCTTGGTCTCGGCGGCCGGCGGATGATCGACCGGCTTCTCGACCGCCGCCTTGTCCGTCACGCTCTTCTCGGGGATGCCCTTGGCCTTGACGCCGGAGGCGGGAAGGTTGGCGGTATCGGTGGGTTTGCCGTCGCTGCCGGTCTGGGCAGGCGCGGTCACGGCGGCTGGGGTGTCGGCGGCCGGCTTGGCGTTGATGTAATGATTGACGATGTAGGCCCCGATGATCGTCGCGAGCACCGAGGGGAAAATATCCATCGAAATTTTTGCGAGGTATTTCAGCATTCCGACCACACTCCCCGCGCGACCTGATGCGGGAACTTTAGGGCATTGTGAGGGATCAACTGCGACGGATCGATGGCAAACAGGGGCGCGACCCTAGCGTTTCAGCTCAATTTCAAGGAACACGATCTCAGTTGAGGTTTCGTTAAGTACGTCATGCTGGACGCCGGCCTTGCGGAAATAGGATTTCCCGGCGGCAAGCTGCGCCTTGGACCTTTCGCCATTGGGCGCGACGATGGTCATCTCGCCGGCGGCGAGCGGAACGATCACATAGTCCATGCCATGGGTGTGATGGCCGGTGGCGCTGCCGGGGGCAAGCCGCCATTCCGTCACCCGGACCTCTTCGTTGTCGACCTGAACCTCGGACTGGGCGGCAAGCACCGGGAGCTCCTTCTAGGGTACGAAAACCATGAACACGTAGACGGCAAATACCACCATATGCACCAGGCCGAACAGGACATTGGTCCTGCCCGTGCCGAAGGTCAGCATGCTCAGGAAGAAGGTCAGCAGCAGGAGCACGCTGCCCTGGGCGCCGAGGCCGAGCTCGAGCTCCTTGTCGAGCGCGTAAGTGGCGACGCCGACGGCAGGAATGGTCAGGCCGATGGTCGCCAGCGACGATCCCAGAGCGAGGTTGATGCTCTTCTGGAGGTCGTTCTGGCGGGCCGCCGAGACGGCCGCGACGCCTTCCGGCATCAGGATCAGAAGCGCGACCAGAAGCCCGGCAAAGGCCGGCGGCGCGCCAATCTTGGCCGCGACGGCGTCGACCACCAGCGAGAATTTCTTGGAGAGCAGCACGACCGCCAGCAGCGCGATCAGCAGCAGCACGACGCTGAGCACCAGCATCCTGCCCGACAGATGCACCTCGCCGCTGCCGGCGTACGCCCGCTCGTGGACGAAGTAATCCTTGTGCAGGACCGTCTGGGTGTAGAGAAACACCGCATAGAGCGCCAGCGTGACCACGTCGACGAAGCCGAGCTGGACCGCCGAATAGACAGGCCCCGGCGTGGTGGTGGTGTAGTTCGGCAGGATCAGCGTGATGGTCGCGAGCGCGAACAGGACGCTGAGATAGACGTTGGCGCCGGAGAGCTGAAAACCCTGCTCGCGATAGCGCAGGCCGCCGATGAAGATGCAGAGCCCGACGAGGCCGTTGCAGACGATCATGACCACGGCGAACACGGTGTCGCGCGCCAGTGCCGGGGCAGGCTTGTCGCCCAGCATGATCGTGGTGATCAGAGCGACCTCGATGATGGTCACCGAGAGCGTCAGCACCAGCGTGCCGTAGGGTTCGCCGACCCGCTCCGCGATCACCTCGGCATGATGAACCGCCGCGAACACCGTGCCGAACAGGATGACCAGAAGGACGACGGTGAAAAGAAGACCGCCAAACGACAGCGTGAAGACGTAATCCGTGGCGCTGACGGCTGCGAACAACAGCAGGGCCAGCGCCGGAAAGACCCAGGCCGACCGGGGCATCGGATCATGCGCGCTCATCATCGGCTCCAACTACGAAAGCGAGCAATAGCAAATCGGCCGGCGGATTCAATGCCAGTGCAGGATCGGTGCGACCGGCAGGAACGTCAGCAACAGGAACAGCGGGATCAGCACGGCGCCGGCGCGCAGGAGATAACCGAAGAAGCTCGGCATCGCGACGCCGTTCTCGCGCGCGATGCTGCTCACCATGAAGTTCGGCGCGTTGCCGATATAGGTGAGTGCTCCCATGTAGACCGCTCCCATGGAGATCGAGGCGAGCGTGCCCGAGAGCTGATGCATCAGCACCTGCGGATTGCCGCCGGCGAGCTCGAAGAACAGCAGATAGGTCGGCGCATTGTCGAGGAACGCGGACATCAGGCCGGTGAACCAGAAATAAACGACCTCGCGCGGCGCGCCATCCGGCGCCGTCACCGCCGACAGCAGCCAGGCGAACGCGCCGTGATGGCCGGCATTGAGCATGGCAATGACCGGGATGATGGCGACGAAGATGCCCGCGAACAGTTTTGCGACCTCGCGGATCGGCTCCCAGGTGAAGCCGTTGGCCTGCCTGTGCTCGTCGGGCGTCAGCCACGCCGACAGCGCCGCGATGGCCAGCAGCGCCAGGTTGCGCGCGACGTCCTCCAGCTCCAGCTTGGTACCGAAAATGTCGAACGCAATGTCGGGCCTCCACATCGCCGAAGCGAGAAGGCTGGCGACGATGGCTGCGATCAGCACCAGATTGACGAGGCCGCGGATGCGCAACGGCTCTCCCCGGCCTGTGTCGGCGGGCGGCGGCTCACTGCGAAAGCGCCAGACGTCGACGACGGCGAAGATCGCGAGCAGCAGGACGGCGACGAGTGCGGTCTGCAACCAGATGGTCCGCGTGGTCCAGAAGAAGTCAACGCCATGCAGGAAGCCGACGAACAGCGGGGGATCGCCGAGCGGGCTCAGCGCGCCGCCGACATTGGCCACCAGGATGATGAAGAAGATGACGACATGGGTGTTGTGGCGCCGCTGCCGGTTGGCGCGGATCAAGGGGCGGATCAGGATCATCGCGGCACCCGTGGTACCGACGATGCTCGCCCCCAGCGTGCCGAGCGCGAGGATGCCGACATTCGCCGCCGGCGTGCCCTTGATGTCGCCCGTGATGAGGATGCCGCCGGCCACGACATAGAGCGCGAACAGCAGCACGATGAACCCGAGATATTCGGCGAGCATGGCATGGACCAGCGCCGCCAGTGTCGCCATGCCGCCGGCGAAGACGACGAGCGCGGCGAGCGCCAGTAGCGACCAGGCAGCGGTGATCTTGCCGTAATGGTGATGCCAGATCTTCGGCAACAGCAGCGGCCCCATTGCAATCGACAGCAACAAGCTGGCAAAGGGCAGCGCATAGGGCCAGCGCATCGCCGCACCATCGAGGCCGGTCGCGGCAAGCGCGTTCTGCGGCAGAAACGTCAAGCAGGAGACGACGAGCGCGGGGAGGTAACGTTGAGCCAAGCCGTCAGCCGCCAATGAAGCCTCTCGCGGTTTCGATCGCGCCATATTGATCGAGATCGTCGTGTCCGCCGCCCTCCATGCGAACGAACCGCTTGGGCTCGCGGGCGAGCGCGAACAGACGCTCTCCGAAGAGGATCGAAATGACAAGGTCATTGGTGCCATGCATGACCAGCAGCGGCACCGTGACGCGCGACATGCGCTGGTCCGAATGGAACGGGTCGCGCATCAGGAGGCGGACCGGAACGAACCAGAACGATGACCCCGCAATGTCGGCCGCCGACGTATAGGGCGCCTCCAGGATGAGTTTTCCAACGCGATGCTCCGAGGCGAGCGCGACCGCGACGCCCGTCCCGAGCGAAAAGCCCCAGGCGACGATTCGTTCCGCCGCATAGCGCGCGGTGGTGAACGCGTAGGCGGCTGCAGCGTCGCGCAGCAGGCCCTGCTCGCTCGGCATCCCGCTCGAGCCGCCATAGCCGCGATAGGACAGCGCAACGAGGCCGGTGCCGTCGGCGGTCATCGCCTTGAAACGGCCGACGCGGCCGGCGAGAAAATCGCCATTGCCGTGGAAGTAGAGGATCACGGAACGACCGGGCTTGGCCGGCACGTGCCAGACGATGACCTGCTCGCCATCAGACGTGGTCAAGACATGCTCTTGCGCCTCAGGAAGGCCCGCAGCATCGGGTGCGGTGCGACCGGCGGGCGGGATCGGAAACAGCATCTCGCGCTGGCGGACGTACAGCACGAGGAGACCGGCGCAATAGACGGTCAGGAGCACGATGGCGATCCACTTGACAATGCTCATCATTGCGCGGCCGCTCCCTCGCTTGAGACTAGGGCTTGCGACGGCTCCGCAGCAATTTCATGACGTCGGTCGCAGGCTCGCCGGAACGTCGCGGCAGCTGCACGCCGCCTTGTGGGCAGCGTGCCAGGCGACGCGCTGCTCGCGCACGCCTTGGGCGGCATGCGATCGGACTGGTGCCATTCCTAATTGATGGCCACGGTCCCTCCCCCCGTCACATCGCCTTGACGATGTTCTCGGTGACCTTCTTGGCGTCGCCGAGCAGCATCATGGTGTTGTCGCGGTAGAACAGCGGATTGTCGATACCGGCATAGCCCGACGCCAGCGAGCGCTTGATGAACATCACCGTGCCGGCCTTCCAGACCTGGAGCACCGGCATGCCGTAGATCGGCGAAGTCTTGTCCTCTTCGGCCGCCGGGTTGGTGACGTCGTTGGCGCCGATCACGAAGGCAATGTCGGCCTGCGCGAATTCGGAGTTGATGTCCTCGAGCTCGAACACCTCGTCATAGGGCACGTTGGCTTCGGCCAGCAGCACGTTCATGTGGCCGGGCATGCGGCCGGCGACCGGGTGAATGGCGTATTTCACCTCGACGCCTTCCTTCTTGAGCATGTCCGCCATCTCGCGCAGCGCGTGCTGGGCCTGCGCCACCGCCATGCCGTAGCCGGGCACGATGATGACCTTGGAGGCGTTCTTCATGATGAAGGCCGCATCGTCCGCCGAGCCGAGCTTGGCGGGCTTCTGCTCGCCCGTGGCGCCGCCGGCCGCCGCGGTCTCACCGCCGAAGCCGCCGAGGATGACCGAGATGAAGGACCGGTTCATCGCGTGGCACATGATGTAGGACAGGATCGCGCCCGAGGAACCGACCAGCGCGCCGGTGATGATCAGCGCGGAGTTGCCGAGCGTGAAGCCGATGCCCGCGGCGGCCCAGCCGGAATAGGAGTTCAGCATCGAGATCACGACCGGCATGTCGGCGCCGCCGATCGGGATGATCATGAGCACGCCGAGCGCCAGCGCGATGATGGTGATCATCCAGAAGTCGAACGCGCCGCCGGTGAGGACGAGACGGACGATAAAGAACACCAGCGCCACGGCCAGCGCGATGTTGATGATGTGACGGGCCGGCAGGATGATCGGCGCGCCGCTCATGCGCGCGGACAGCTTCAGGAACGCGATCACCGAGCCGGTGAAGGTCAGCGCGCCGATGGCGACACCGAGCGACATTTCGACCAGACTTGATGCATGAATGGCGCCGGGCTTGCCGATGTCGAAGGCCTCAGGCGCGTAGAACGCGCCGGCAGCGACCAGCACCGCGGCCATGCCGACCAGCGAGTGGAAGGCGGCGACCAGTTCCGGCATCGAGGTCATCGGCACGCGGCGGGCGATCACCGCGCCGATGCCGCCGCCGATCGCGACCGCGAGGATCACGAGGATCCAGGCCACGCCATCCGCCGGCGGATGGCTCGCCAGCGTGGTGGCGACCGCGATCGCCATGCCGATCATGCCGAACAGATTGCCCTGGCGCGAGGTTGCCGGGCTCGACAGCCCGCGCAGCGACAGGATGAACAGCACCCCCGCCACGAGATACAAGAATGCAGAGAGATTGGCGCTCATCTCAGGTCCCCATTGATCCCTTCAGCCCGAGGTGGCCGCTTACTTCGACTTCTTCTTGTACATCGCCAGCATGCGCTGGGTGACAAGGAAGCCGCCGAAAATGTTCACGCAGGCGAAGACGAGCGCGACGAAGCCGAAGCCGCGCGCCCAGCCCGAGCCGCTCGAAACCATGCCGACGCCGACCGCGAGCAGCGCGCCGACCACGATCACCGAGGAGATCGCGTTGGTCACGCTCATCAGCGGCGTGTGCAGCGCGGGCGTCACCGACCACACCACGAAATAGCCGACGAAGACGGCGAGGACGAAGATCGACAGCCGGAAGATGAAGGGGTCGACGACCTGTGCAGCGTGCTCCATGGCAATCTCTCCTTAAGCTTTCGGCTGGAAGTTAGGGTGGATCACGGCGCCGTCCTTCGTCAGCGCGGTAGCCTTGACGAGTTCGTCGTCCCAGTTGACGGCGAGCTTCTTCTCTTTCTTGTCGATCATGGTCTCGATGAAGGAGAACAGGTTGCGCGCGTAGAGGCTGGAGGCCGAGGCCGCAACGCGACCCGCAACGTTGGTGTAGCCGACGATCTTGATGCCATCGAGGTCGACGACTTCGCCGGCCTTGGCGCCCTCGACATTGCCGCCGCGTTCGACGGCGAGATCGACCAGCACCGAGCCGGGCTTCATCGACTTGACCATGTCGGCACTGACGAGCTTCGGCGCCGGGCGGCCCGGAATCAGCGCGGTGGTGATGACGATGTCCTGCTTCTTGATGTGCTCGGCGGTGAGCGCGGCCTGCTTGGCCTGGTATTCTTTCGACATTTCCTTGGCGTAGCCGCCGGCGGTCTGCGCGTTCTTGAACTCCTCGTCCTCGACGGCGAGGAATTTCGCGCCGAGGGATTCCACCTGCTCCTTGGTGGCGGGCCGCACGTCGGTCGCGGTCACGACGGCGCCGAGACGGCGCGCGGTCGCGATCGCCTGGAGGCCGGCGACGCCGACGCCCATCACGAACACCTTTGCGGCAGGCACGGTGCCGGCTGCGGTCATCATCATCGGAAAGGCGCGGCCGAAGGCTTCGGCGCCCTCGATCACGGCGCGGTAGCCGGCGAGGTTGGCCTGCGAGGACAGCACGTCCATCACCTGCGCTCGGGTGATGCGCGGCATCAATTCCATCGCGAAGGCGGCGATGCCGGCATCGGCCATCGTCTTCAGCGCGGCATCGTTGCCGTAGGGGTCCATGATGGCGATGACGAGGGCGCCGCGCTTGTACTGCGCCAGCTCGGATGCCTCAGGGCGCTTCACCTTGATGATGATGTCGGCGTCCTTGAGCGCGTCAGCGCTGACGGTGGCGCCGACCGCGGTGAATTCGGAATCCGGCAGGCCCGATTTGATGCCGGCACCCGGCTCGACGGCGATCTCGGCGCCCAACGCCTTGAACTTCTTCACCGTATCAGGCGAAGCGGCGACCCGCGGCTCCGACGGATCTATTTCTTTGGCAACGGCGATCTTCATAGGCCCTCCGGCGACGCGGACAAAAACGCGCACGCGAACTTAGCGTTACTCCCGCAACGTTTGGATACCGGTTTTGAAACCGGCTTGTATGCAAATTTAATGAGCAGCCGCCGGCGTTGGCGGATGCAGCCGACGATGGATCAGGTCAGAAAGACCGCCATCAGGATCACGATGAGCGCGACCGAGACCGTGCCGTACTTCACCAGCTTGATGAAGCCCTCATAGGTCTGCTCGTGGGCAACGTAGTCGTTGCCGTCGGCGGTGGTGTACGCCACTTCGCTATGGTCAGCCATGGAATGTCCCCAGTCGAACGTCGAATTCTCGGGCTGGGATACCTGAAAGATTTAGACAGGGCAACGGCACCGAGGCGGGGTTTTCCCGCAAATCGGGTCATTTGGAATTCCAATTGTCCCGGATCCATCGCGTCAGACTCTCCTCACTGACTTCGCCGGCGGCGAGGGAGAGGATGATCGTTGTCGCTTCCGCGGGATCGGGGCTGAAAGCTACGCCGTTCTTGCGAAGAAAAGCCATCATGGCCATGAAGGCGATGCGCTTGTTTCCATCGACGAATGCATGATTTTTCGCGAGGCCGAATGCATAGGCTGCAGCGAGTTCGTCCAACGGCGCCTGTTCCGAGCGCCATTTGTTGATCGGGCGCTCCAGCGCCGAGCGCAGCATGCCTTCGTCGCGCAATCCCGGCGCACCGCCGAAGCGCCGGAGCTGTCGACCATGAATTGCGACAGCCTGCTCGTAGGTGACCCAGAGCGGCTCCTGAGGATCGCTCATGCGCATCGCCAGCTATTTTGCGAGCGCAGCGAGCGTGTCGCGATACTTATCCATGATCTCGTCGGCGATCTCCATCGTCCGCTCGAAATCGGGGTCGTAGGGCAGCAGCTGAAAACCACCACCAGGCAATTCCACCACATGCAATTGCTGGCCGCGCTTGAGATCGAGGCGCTGCATCAGCTCGCGTGGCAACAGCAAACCATCCGAATTGCCGATCTTCTTGATCTCAATTTTCATGGCCGACCTCCGGCGCGTTATACACTTGTATAACACAACCAACGGGTCGGTTCAACGGATGTTTTACGGATGGCGAATGCGTCAGCCCATCGCCTCCAGCTCGTCGATCATTCCGGCGATGACGCTGAGCCCGCCGTCCCAGAACTTTGGGTCCTTCGCATCTAACCCGAATGGCCGCAGCAGCTCGGAATAGTGCTTGGTGCCGCCGGCGGCGAGCATGTCGAGATAGCGCTCGGCGAAACCCTCGGCCGCGTTCTCGTAGACGGCATAGAGCGAGTTCACGAGACAGTCGCCGAACGCGTAGGCGTAGACATAGAACGGCGAATGGATGAAGTGCGGGATGTACATCCAGTAGTTCTCGTAGCCCGCCTTGATCTCGATCGCCGGTCCAAGGCTCTCGCCCTGCACCGACAGCCAGATCTCGCCGAGCCGCGTCGCGGTGAGCTCGCCGTTCTTGCGCTCGGTGTGGACCGCACGCTCGAAGGAATAGAACGCGATCTGCCGCACCACGGTGTTGATCATGTCCTCGACCTTGCCAACGAGCAGCGCCTGGCGCTGCTTCGCGCTCTTGGTCTGGGCCAGCAGCCGCTTGAAGGTGAGCATTTCGCCGAACACGCTCGCGGTCTCCGCCAGGGTCAGCGGCGTCGGCGCCATCAGCGCGCCGTTCTTTGCCGCGAGCACCTGATGGACGCCATGGCCGAGCTCATGCGCGAGCGTCATCACGTCGCGCGGCTTGCCCTGGTAGTTCATGAGAACGTAAGGGTGCGCTGACGGCGTGGTCGGATGCGAGAACGCCCCGGGCACCTTGCCCGGCCGGACCGGCGCGTCGATCCAGCGGTCGGTGAAGAAGCGCTCGGCGATATCGGCCATTTTGGGCGAGAAGCCGCGATAGGCCGTCAGCACCATGCTGCGCGCCTCCGGCCAGGCGATGACATCGGTCGCCGCGAAAGGCAGCGGCGCGTTGCGGTCCCAATAGGCCAGCCGCTTCTTGCCGAACCATTTCGCTTTCAGCGCATAATAGCGATGCGACAGTTTCGGATAGGCTGCGCGCACCGAGGCGACCAGCGCATCGACGACCTCGCGCTCGACACGATTGTTCAGATGGCGGGAATCGGCCACGTCCTTGAAGCCGCGCCAGCGGTCGGAGATGTCCTTGTCCTTGGCCAACGTGTTGGTGATCAGCGCAAAGGTGCGCTCATTGGCCTTGAAGGTCTTCGCCAGTGCCTCCGCCGCGCTCTTGCGCTTGGCGCCGTCGCGATCCTGCAGCAGATTCAGCGTCGGCTCGATCGCGAGCTCCTTGGCGCCGACCTTGAAGCGGAGGCTGGAGATGGTCTGATCGAACAGCCGGTTGAAGGCTGAATAGCCGGTCTGCGCCTTCTCCAGGAAAAGCTGCTCCAGCTTGTCGTCGAGCTGGTACGGCTTCTCCTTGCGCAGATCCTCGATCCAGGGACCGTAGTGCGCGAGCTCGGCGGCCTGCATCGCGCGATTCAAAATATCGTCATCGATCCGATTGAGCTCGAGCGCGAAGAACAACAGATGCGTGGACGCCGCCGTCAGCCGCTCGGACACGTCGCCGTAAAACTTTGAAATCGCAGGGTCCACACTGTCGCCGGCATGGACGAGCCCGGCATAGGAGCCGAGACGGCCGGCGAGATCGTCGATCGCCTCATAGCGTCGCACCGCCTCGGCGAGCCACTTTCCGCCATCTTCGTTTGCTGTCCCTGTCGCCAGCTTGCCCCTGTAGTCCGTCTCGAAGGCGACGCAGTCGGCATCCATTCTCTCGAGGTCGCGCGCCACCTCCGGCGCCTCGATCCCGGAATAGAGGTCGGCCAGGTTCCACTCCGGAAGCTTGCCGGTCTTGCTCGCAGCTTTGGAGGGTGCAGCTTTGGAGGGCCTTGCCTTGGGGGCGGATTTTTTGGTGCTTGGCTTGCGGAGAGCGGGCTTGCCGGGAGCGGACTTCTTGAGAGCGGACTTGTTCAAGGCAGATTTGTTCAAGGCGGACTTGGAGCGCGAATTCATTGTGTGGGAAACCTGTGTTCAACAATCGCGGCGGCAGGCGGGGGCATCAAGGTTTAAGCGTGCGTTAATCGGCTTCGGCCAGAGTGCCCCGATTCGAGACAGATAGTAGTAGCGTGCGGGGAACACCATGGCTGCCAGTATTTTGATCGCCGACGACGACGCTGTAGCCCGCCGGCTGGTCGAGAACATGGTGCAGAAATGCGGCTATGAGACGGTCGTCGTGGACTCCGGTGACGCCGCAATTGCCGCCCTCACTGCCCCCGACGGACCGGCCATCGACGCCGTCATCCTCGACCTCGTCATGCCCGGCCTCGACGGCATGGGCGTATTGGCGAAGATCCGCGAAGCCGGCCTGAGCGTCCCCGTCATCGTGCAGACCGCTCATGGCGGTATCGACAACGTGATCTCCGCGATGCGCGCGGGCGCGGCCGATTTTGTCGTCAAGCCGGTCGGCGTCGAGCGGCTCCAGGTCTCGCTTCGCAACGCGCTCAACACGTCCGCGCTCAAGGGGGAATTGCAGCGCATCCGTCACAGCCGCGAAGGACGGCTCACCTTCTCCGACATCATCACCCGCTCCGAAGCGATGACGGGCGTGATGCGCGCCGCCCAGAAGGCGGCAAACTCCGCGATCCCCGTGCTGATCGAGGGCGAGTCCGGCGTCGGCAAGGAGATGTTCGCGCGCGCCATCCATGGCAGCGGCGAGCGCAAGGCCAAGCCGTTCGTTGCGGTCAATTGCGGCGCAATTCCCGACAACCTCGTCGAGTCCATCCTGTTCGGCCATGAGAAGGGCGCCTTCACCGGGGCCACCGAGCGGCACACGGGCAAGTTCGTCGAGGCTCATGGCGGCACGCTGTTTCTGGACGAGGTCAGCGAGCTGCCGCTGACGGCGCAGGTAAAGCTGCTGCGTGCGCTCCAGGAGGGCGCCGTGGAATCGGTCGGCGGCCGCAAGCCGCTCAAGGTCGACGTCCGCATCATCTCGGCCACCAATCGCAAGCTGCTGGAGCGGGTGAAGCAGGGACAATTCCGGGAAGACCTGTTCTACCGGCTGCACGTGCTGCCGCTGACGATCCCCTCGCTGCGCGCGCGGCGTGAGGATATCCCGCACCTGCTCAGGCATTTCATCGCGCGCTTTGCCGCCGAGGAGAACCGCCCGATCACCGGGATCAGCGGCGAGGCGGTGGCCCATCTTGCCCAGCTCGACTGGCCCGGCAACATCCGCCAGCTCGAGAACGCGGTCTATCGCGCCGTGGTGATGAGCGACGGGGACCAGCTTGGTCTCGGCGACTTCCCTCTGCTCGCCTCGCAGGCGCATCCCGTCACGGATATTCCGACCGCTCCGTTGCTGCTCGAGCCGGCGGCGACGCCCTCCGTAGTGTCGGGTAATGAAATACCAATCGCCCCGCTCCCCGCGGTGGGAACGCTGTCTATGCTCACTGCGACCGGGGATGTCCGCCCGCTGGAGGACATGGAGAACGAGATCATCCGTTTCGCGATCTCGCATTATCGCGGCCAGATGTCCGAAGTGGCTCGCCGACTCAAAATCGGCCGCTCGACGCTCTACCGCAAACTCGACGAGGCCGGGGTTCCCGGGCATGGCGGCAAAAGCGGCGAGGAGACGCATTGAGCCCAGTGCGAACGAAGCTTCGCGCGGCGGTGCGAGATCGCTCTAAGCCGTTCGCGTGACGACGGAATTCGTCTGCGATTTGAACCGTGACTTGGAAGTGACAGACAGAGGGAAAAGCGCGTGGCAGAAGCGTACAATCCGTTGCCAAGAGGCTCCCTTGAAGTCAGTTTGTCGTGAGTTGCCCCGGGCAGCGCTGGCCGCAAAATCGGGGCCTGTATATCGTCTGCGTCAGAATCGTTGCGTGCAGGCGTGCAACTTTCGAGAGGCCGGCGCGGTTTAGCCGAAACATCAATAAGCGATAACGAGCTGTTCCATGAAGGAACAGTTCACCCGAGGGGTGCGACACAATGCGTGACCGTTTGAACCACCGTGTGGGCTTTGACCGTGTCTTGATGACGGTCGCGGCGACCTTCCTCACGGTGTCGGCCAGCTCGGCCCTGGCGCAGGATCTGCCGCGCAGCAGCGCCGCGGAACTCGCGATCGAAGCCGCGATCCCGCGCCCCGAACCGGCAAACGTCCCGCCCCCGACTGCAGCCGACATCAAGCTCGACACCACCGCCACGGTGCAGGATTCCACGAAGGACGTCGCAAGGGATTCCGCCAAGGTGAACGTCCCGCCCACGGCGGACAAGGTGGAGACCAAGCCCTCCGACCTTGCCACCACACCCGCGCCGGAAGCGCCGAAGAGCGAGACTGCAAAAACCGAGCCGGCCAAGGCCGACACCGCAACGGCCACGCCGGCGGCTCCCGCAGCACCGGCCGCCGAACCGGTGAAGGCCGCAAGCAACGTGCCCACCGCCGACCAACCGGTCGCGGACAAGCTCAAGGACATCATCGGCGCTAAGACCTCGCGCCATTTCGACCGCAAGAACGAGCGTGCAGCGATTGAGAAGTTCTACGGCGCGCGCGACTTCGCGCCGGTCTGGACGCAAGGCGGCAACCTGACTGCTGCGGCCAAGGGCGTGATCGCACGGCTCAAGGACGCGGCGTCCGACGGTCTCAATCCCGCCGACTATCCGGTGCCGGATTTCGCCGCCACGACCCCCGATGCGCTGGCTGATGCCGAGCTCAAGCTCACCGCCAGCATGTTCGACTATGCCCGCCACGCCCAGAGCGGCCGCATGCATTGGTCGCAGGCCGGCGGCGACATTCTCTATCCCGAGCATCCGGTCGATCCCGGCGAAGTGCTCGCCAAGATCACGACGGCGGCGGACGCCTCCGCGGCGCTCGAGAGTTACAACCCGCCGCACAAGCTCTACAAGGAGCTGAAGGCCAAGCTCGCCGAGCTGCGCGGCCAGGGCAGCGGTCCGGTGATCGAGATCGCCGACGGCCCTGCGCTGAAATACACCCCTGCCGGCAAGAAGCAGGCTGAGATCGTCGTGGAAGATCCGCGCGTGCCGCAACTGCGCGCCAAGCTCGGCCTCGCCGAGAATGCCAGCGACACCCGCTACGACGCTGCGGTCGCCGAAGCCGTGCGCAAGTTCCAGACCGGCGCCGAGCTGAAGCCGACCGGCATCCTAGACGACAAGACGGTCAAGGCGCTCAACACCCCCAAGCGCGACAAGCAGATCGACGTGGTGCTGGTGAACATGGAGCGCTGGCGCTGGCTGCCGCGCGATCTCGGCGCGCCGGCGCTGGGTGACGCCTATGTCATCCTCAACATTCCCGATTTCACTTTGAAAGTGATGCAACGCGGCCAGCAGGTCTGGACCACACGCGTCGTCACCGGCAAGCCGGGCAAGCAAGCCACCCCGCTCCTCACCGAGACGATGAAGTACATCACGGTGAACCCGACCTGGAATGTGCCGCCATCCATCGTTTACAACGAGTACCTGCCGGCATTGCAGCAGGACCCGACCGTGCTTCAACGCATGGGCCTGAGGCTTGAGCAAAACCGCGACGGCTCGGTGCACATTTCGCAGCCGCCGGGCGAAGCCAACGCGCTCGGCCGCATCCGCTTCAACTTCCCGAACAAGTTCCTCGTCTATCAACACGACACGCCGGACAAGCATTTGTTCGCCAAGGAAGAGCGCGCCTTCAGCCATGGCTGCATGCGCGTGCAGAATCCGGATCAGTACGCCTCCGTTCTGCTCAACATCGTCATGCCGAACGAGAAGTACACGCCGGAGCGCATCCGCAGCATGTACGGCAAAAGCGAGATCGACCTGAAATTCCCGACCCCAATCCCGGTCAACATCACCTACCAGACCGCGTTCGTGGATGAGGCCGGCAAGCTGCAATTCCGCAAGGACGTCTATGGTCGCGACGCGGCCATGATCAACGTCCTGAAGAACAACCGCGGCAAGGACCTCGAGGCCGTCGTGGCGCATTCCCAGCCGAGCTATTCGCGTCCGGCAACGACGCTGCCCTCCGGAGTGGCCGTGGCCAACAACGGCAGCGGCTTCGGCTCGTCCGGGCCGAACTTCTTCGAGCGGCTGTTCGGGGCGCCCACCCAGGCCGTGCCCCCGGCACCGGTCGGCCGCCGTCCGCAACAGCAGCGGGTGTTTACCCGCTGACGCCCGTCCCGCACTCGTTTTCCTGAAATTCTGCAAGGAAATCAGCGACCCCGTCCCCAGGATGGGGTCGTTGACGTTAACCATGCTGCGACCTGCGATGGGGCGGCGGGCGTTTTTTTGCCACAGTCAACCGCTTAGGATCGTAATCTGACTTGGTTTGGGGGCGAGAAGGTCAACCTCAAATTAACCTTCTCGCTTTAAGAAAGCGTTCATCCTCTTTCGCGCTGCTAACGGGGTTGGCGGGAGAGTCCATTTGAACGCTCGTCGACTGGGTGGGCTCATACGTGCTGACTGGTCTCGCACGCCAATTCGTTGTGCTGTCGTTGTCCCATGCGGGCGTGAAGGCCGGATCCCGGATCGGCCTTGCGGCTGCATTGCTGCTTGCGGCCGCCGGTTCGGTTCATGACGCCGCCGCTCTGAACGAGACCAAGACGCTCTCGTTCCACCACACCCATTCCGGCGAAGACCTCACCGTCACCTTCAAGCGCGACGGGCGCTACGACGAGGCGGCGCTGAAGCAGCTCAACCACTTCCTGCGCGACTGGCGTACCCAGGAACAGACGGTCATGGACCGTCGCCTGTTCGACATCCTCTGGGAAGTCTATCGGGACGTCGACGGCAAGCAGCCGATTCAGATCATCTCCTCCTATCGCTCCCCCGCCACCAACGCCATGCTCCGCCGCCGCTCCTCCGGCGTGGCGCGCGCCAGCCAGCACATGCTGGGCCATGCGATAGACTTCTTCATCCCCGGCGTACCGCTGGAGCAGATCCGCTTCGCCGGCCTGCGTCTGCAGCGCGGCGGGGTCGGCTTCTATCCGACATCCGGCTCGCCTTTCGTGCACCTCGACACCGGCAGCGTCCGGCACTGGCCGCGGATGACGCATGACCAGCTCGCCCGCGTCTTCCCGGACGGCAAGACGGTGCATCTGCCGACCGATGGCGTGCCGCTGAAGAACTATGAGCTCGCCAAGGCCGAGATCGAGCGGCGCGGCAGCGGCGATGACGCCGGCAGCAAGCCGAATTTCTTCGCAGCCTTGTTCAGGAGCAAGCCGGCAGCTCCGGCCGCCAGCGACGAGGATGACGAGGGCGCGCCCAGCCCGGCCGCGAAGCCGGCGGCACCGACCGTCGTCGCAGCCGCCGCCAAGCCCGCCGAGCCGGTGCCGACGCCGCGCGCCAAGCCGCAGATCGCCGCCGCGATCCAGCTCGCGTCGGCCGATGCGCAGATCGTCGCGCCGCCCAAGCCGAAGCCCGCGCCCGTGGCTGACAAGCCCGCTGCCAGCAAGCCGGAAACCCCGGCCGACATCATCAATGCGCGCGGCTTCTGGGATGACGTTCCGGCCATGCCGCAGCAGGCGACGCCGGCGCAGGTCGCCGCGCTGAAGGCGCGCCAGGCGCTGGCCGCGGCCACCGATCCGCAACCGACCGCGAGCGTGTCCAACGCGGCCCTGCAAGCCCTGGCTTACGCGCCGGCGGCGTCCCCGGTCGACCGCGGCAATGTCGTCGCCGCCTCGGCGCCGATCCCGCGCACCACCCGCCCCCGTAGCGTGGCTCAGGCGCCGGAGATCAACAGCGTGGTCGGCAAGAGCGTCGACGGCAGGGTCGCAACCGCGACCCGCCTGTCTGCGGCCAAGGGCGAGAGCATCTGGCTCAAGATCGTGATGCTGTCGCCGAGCGCCAGCCACGCGATGTCGGTGACGCTGATGGGCGAGCTCGATACCGCGGCGCTGCGCGGCTATTTCGTCAAGCCGCGCTCCGTGATCGCGATGGGCTTCTCCGACGACCCGATGCAGGGCCTGTCCTGCGACAATTTCTCGGGCAGCGCGACCGCAAAGCTCGAGACGACGTCGTTCGTCGTGCGCACCGCCGCGCTGCGCTGAGTCCTCTGTGCCAGCAAAGCTCTCTCTGTTCGTCCTTGCCCGGGGTCGATCAAGCCGGCAAGCCGGCCGCGATGAGGCCGGCCTCGTGACGCTGCCGGTCGGGCTCGCGCTTGTAGTGCAGCGTCGCAAGATAAGCTGCCACCGAGAATCCCGGTTCGCGCTTCAAGACCTCGGCGGCGTGAGCGCCGGCCGCGATCGCGTTCTTCATCTGCGCGAATGTCGCCGCCAGGAACGCATGATGGGTATAGTCGGGGCGCGTGATCCTTGAAAACGCCTCGGCGGCCTCGGCGTATTTCTCCGCGCAATAATAGGCGCGGCCCAGATGGCTCCAGAAGCGCTCGGGATGATAGGGGTTGAGACGCATCGCTTTCCTGATCCAGTCGATGCCTTCCTCCGGCAGGCCCAGCCAGGTCAGAAGCTCTCCCTGTTGCACGACGACGAGGTCGTAGTTCGGATTGAGGGCGAGTGCACGCTCCTGGTGATAGGTGGCCTTTTCGTAGTCGTGTCGCGTCAGATTGAGCGCGGCGAGAATTCGGTGCACGTCCGCGTCGTTGTCGTCGAGCGCCAACGCAATTTCCAGCTCCGAAGCAACCTGCTCGAAGGTCGCCTCGCGGTCGGCGCACCAGCCATAGATCCAGCACTGACCGAGCACGCATGCCTTCCAGGCATGAGCGTGGGCATAGTTCGGATCCATCGCCAGCGCGCGGTTGAGCAGCGTCTGCGCCTGAGCGTTGTCGTCGCGGGTTGACCGATGATGCAGGAGCTTCGCAGCCAACACGCATTCGTAAGCGGGCATGTTGTCGGTCGGCTTGCGCTTGGTGCGGTCGTGCGTTGCGGCTTCTACCCGACCCGGCAACGTCGCCACGATCGCGCGGGTCATCTCGTCCTGGATGGCGAAGATATCCCGGAGCTCGCGGTCGTAGCGTTCCGCCCAGATATGGCGGTCGGTCTCTGCATCGATCAGCTGCACGGTGACGCGGACGCGCTCGCCGGCCTTGCGAACGCTGCCCTCGATGACATAGTCGACTCCGAACTCACGGCCGATGTCCTGGACCTTTACGGCCTTTCCCTTGTAGACGAACGTCGAGTTGCGGGAGATGACGAGCAGGTCGTGGAAGCGCGAAAGCTCGGTGATGATGTCCTCGGTGAGACCGTCAGCGAAGAACTCCTGCTCCGGATCGCCGCTCATATTGGCGAACGGCAGCACGGCGATGGACGGCTTCTTCGAAACACCCGGCGGCGTCAGAGCACGATTGGACCCGTCAGGCAGGCTTGCGGGCCCCTCCGCCAGCCGAATGCGGAAGATGCGGATTGGACGGGCGATGTTCTTGACGCTCTGTTCACCGAGATCGTCGAACTGAACGCCGTCGAGCCGGTCGCCGACCTGATCGCGCACCGCGCCGGAGACGCAGATTCCTCCGGGCTCGGCCAGCGTCTCCAGCCGCGCCGCGACGTTGACGCCATCGCCGAATATGTCGTTCTGATCGACGATGACGTCGCCGAGATTGATGCCGATGCGGAATTGGATCCACCGCGGCGGCGGGACGTCGGCATTGCGCCGCGCCATGCGGCGCTGAACCTCGGCCGCACATAGCACGGCATCGACGACGCTGTGGAATTCCGCGAGCATGCCGTCGCCGGTCGTCTTGATGATACGGCCGCGATTCTTGGCAATGGCAGGATCGATGAGCTCGACACGATGGGTCTTGAGGCGCGCAAGAGTGCCGGCCTCGTCGACCTCCATCAGCCGGCTGAAGCCGACCATGTCGGCAGCGAGAACCGCGGCAAGCCTGCGCTCTGGTCCCGGCACATCCATCGCTCGGTCCCTTCACCGAGCAACCTAGCAGATGCCGAGATTTTGCCCAAGCTTGGTGCGCTGCAACGCCGACCGGGCGGGGCGCCTCAGAGCATCCCCAGCGCCTGCATGTAGGTCTCGAGGATGGTCTCTGCCTCGGCGCGCTCGTTGGGGTCCTGCTTGCGCAGGCGCACGATGGTGCGCAGCGCCTTGACGTCGTAGCCGTTGCCCTTGCTTTCGGCATAGACGTCGCGGATGTCGTCGGAGATCGCCTTCTTCTCTTCCTCCAGCCGCTCGATGCGCTCGATGATGGATTTGAGCTGGTCCTTGGCGAATTTCGTCGCGGGCTCGTCGTCGCGGACGGCGGCGGAGGTGGCCATCTTGGTACTCCCAATGGAACTGGCAAAACGAGGTGACGCCGGCATCCCTCACCGCGCGTGCTGGGTAGACCCTTAGGGTCGGCGCTCCCAGCGTTCAAGCAAGCATCACGCTCGTCCACAGCGCGCCCACACCTTCCTGCGCTGACGCACAGAAAGCTGTTGTGTGGTGCGACTCAGGGCTCGGCGATGGGCCGTTCAATGCCCGTGGGGATGGACCTTCTTCATCGCCTCGAGCTGCTCGGGCGTGGCCGTGCCCTGGTGCTTCGCCTTCCAGGTCTCATAGGGCATGCCGTAGACGGCCTCCCGGCTCTCGTCCTTGCTCAAGGCGACGCCCTGGGCGTCCGCGGCGTCCTTGAGCCAGTTGGACAGGCAATTGCGGCAGAAGCCGGCCAGATTCATCAGGTCGATGTTCTGGACGTCGGTGCGGCTCCGCAGATGCTCGACCAAGCGCCGAAAAGCGGCCGCCTCGAGCTCCGTTCTGGTTTTGTCGTCGATTGCCATGGCTGTCTTCCTCAAGGTCCGTTCCGGGGCAGGGTTACGGGATCAGGTGGGTCTTGTCACAGATTTTGCCATATCGCGGCGCAAAGGGGCCACTGCCCGGCTGCCCCCGGCCCAACGCCAAATCGTCAATGATCTGGTATAGCTTCCGCGACAATGACTGCCGAATCTCCCCGCTCCCCGCTTTACCTGCTCGCCCGGTTGGTCCCGGTGCTGGTGGTCGCCCTGGCGTGCCTCTACGCCGGCCCGGCCTCCGCCGATTTCCGCCTCTGCAACAACACGTCGAGCCGGGTCGGGATCGCGCTCGGCTACAAGGACGCCGAGGGCTGGACCACCGAGGGCTGGTGGAACATCTCGTCCCGTTCCTGCGAGACGCTGCTGCGCGGCACGCTGGTCGCCCGGTACTACTACATCTACGCCATCGACTACGACCGCGGCGGCGAATGGTCGGGCCAAGCCTTCATGTGCTCCCGCGACAAGGAGTTCACCATCCGCGGCACCGAGGATTGCCTGGCCCGCGGTTATGACCGCACCGGCTATTTCGAGGTCGACACCGGCGAGCAGCGCGCCTGGACGGTGCAGCTGACCGACGCCAACGAACAGCCGGCGCAGCAGCGCGTGCCTGGCCTGCCCGGCCCGGTGGGCCCGGGCGGCGTTCCGGGTTTGCCCAATAGCCCGCCCGGTGCTACGCCCCCGGGCTCGCCCGGCCTGCCACCCCCGTCTGGAAATAAGCCATGAGGCGCCTTCGCCGTATCAAGATTCTCGCGACCCTGGGACCAGCCTCTTCAGACCTCGCGATGATCCGTCGCCTGTTCGAGGCCGGCGCCGACCTGTTCCGCATCAACATGAGCCACACCCCGCATGACAAGATGCGGGAGCTGGTGGCGACGATCCGCAACGTCGAGAGCAGCTACGGCCGGCCGATCGGCATCCTGGTCGACCTGCAGGGTCCGAAGCTGAGACTGGGCTCCTTTGCCGAAGGGGCGATCCAGCTCCAGAACGGACAGACCTTCACGCTGGATTCCGACAAGACGCCCGGCGATGCCACGCGCGTCCAGCTCCCGCATCCGGAGATCCTGGCGGCGCTCAGGCCCGGCCATGCGCTGCTGCTCGACGACGGCAAGGTGCGGCTGATCGCGGAGGAGACCTCGAAGGAGCATGCGGTGACGCGTGTCGTGGTCGGCGGCAAGATGAGCGACCGCAAGGGCGTCAGCCTGCCCGACACCGACCTGCCGGTCTCGGCGATGACGCCCAAGGACCGCGCCGACCTCGAGGCCGCCCTCGTCACCGGCGTCGACTGGATCGCGCTGTCCTTCGTGCAGCGCGCCGACGACGTCATCGAGGCCAAGAAGATGATCCGCGGCCGGGCCGCCGTGATGGCCAAGATCGAGAAGCCGCAGGCGATCGACCGCCTCGCCGACATCATCGAGGCTTCCGATGCGCTGATGGTGGCGCGCGGCGACCTCGGCGTCGAGCTGCCGCTGGAGCGGGTGCCGAGCCTGCAGAAGCAGATGACGCGGATGGCGCGCCGCGCCGGCAAGCCGGTGGTGATCGCGACCCAGATGCTGGAATCGATGATCCAGTCGCCGGTGCCGACCCGCGCCGAAGTCTCCGACGTCGCCACCGCGGTCTATGAGGGCGCCGACGCCATCATGCTGTCGGCGGAATCGGCGGCCGGCAAATTCCCGGTCGAGGCGGTCTCGACCATGAACCGCATCGGCGAGGAGGTCGAGCGCGATCCGACCTACCGTTCGGTGATCATGGCCCAACGTCCGGCGCCGGAATCCACCGCGGGCGATGCCATCGCCGACGCCGCGCGGCAGATCGCCGAGACGCTCGACCTGCCGGCCTTGATCTGCTGGACCTCATCGGGCTCGACCGCCGTGCGCGTGGCGCGCGAGCGGCCGAAGCCGCCGATCGTGGCGATCACGCCGAACATCACCGCCGGCCGCCGGCTCGCGGTCGCCTGGGGCGTGCATTGCGTGGTGGCGGAGGACGCGCGCGACCAGGATGACATGGTGAGCCGCGCCGGCCAGATCGCCTTCCGCGACGGTTTCGTCCGCGCCGGCCAGCGCGTCATCATCGTCGCCGGCGTGCCGCTCGGCATCCCCGGCACCACCAACATGGTGCGCATCGCCTCGGTCGGCCCCGAGGGCGACGCCAACATGTGAGGACCGGCGGGCCGGCCAAACACAAAGTCGAAAAACAACCCCATGCACAGTAGCCGGGCGCTTGGCCGGACCTTGCCCGGGTTTCGCGAAAAAACACGCTCGGGCAATGACCTGAGCGCAATCAGGTCGCCTCTTGGCTCGCGGCGCGATTTCTTCAGGTCCCAACCAGCGCCTTGTTCGCCGGCGGCAGCGTCTGCCGCACCAGGCCGCGGGGGCGGCGAGAAGTTGTTCGAATGGAATCGGTCGCATGGCCACCGTAGAATCCGAAGCCCGCGCCCGCCCGACGCTGGGCATCGTGCTCATGGCGGCCGCGATGCTTTCGATCCCGCTGGTCGATGGGATCGCCAAATATCTGAGCGCCGACTATTCGCCGCTCTTCATCGCCTGGGCGCGCTACGCCGTGGCAAGCGCCGTCGTCCTTCCGGTGGCCGCGATCAGGTACAAAGGAGAGGTCTTTCCCGCCGAACGGCGCGCCTCCCATATGCTGCGGACGGTGTTCCTCGTCTCCGGGATGACGCTTTACTTCCTGTCCATCGCGACCGTTCCGCTGGCTACAGCCGTCAGCGCCTATTTCGTGGGGCCGGTCATCGCGGTCGCGCTCGCCGCCATGGTCCTGAAGGAGCGTTTGACGCAACGAAAGCTCGCGAGCCTGGCGCTGGGCTTCACCGGCGCCATCGTCATTCTGCGCCCGGACGGCGACATCGAGCCCGGCATTCTGCTGGCGCTCGGCGCCGGGCTAACGTTCGCGCTCTATCTGATCGCAACGCGGCAGGCTTCTCTGGTCAGCGATCCCGTCAAAACGCTCGCATTCCAGTCTGTCGTCGGCATGGTGCTCCTGACGCCACAAGCCATCTTGACCTGGACCACACCGGCTTGGGACGCTGTCATGTTCTTTCTGGCTTTGGGTGCGCTCTCTGCTGTCAGTCATGTCCTGTCCATCGCGGCATTTCGCTTCGCCGAAGCGTCCACCCTGTCGCCGCTGGTCTATCTCGAACTGCTCGGTTCCACAGCCATCGGCTATCTTGTCTTCAAGGATATCCCGCAAGGCTCCACGATCGCCGGAGCCGTCCTCATTGTGACCGCCGGGCTCATTCTTCTGAAGCGTCCCACCGGGGTTGATCAGTCCGGCCGGGAAAATGCTGATGTAGCAGGATAACAGCGGGCCCGGGCGATCCCGGTGGCGGTCGGCTCAGGCGCCGACCAGTGCCTTGGTCGTCGGCAGCAGCGTCTGCTGCACCACGAGGCCGCGGGCGCGGGCGTCCATGACGCCGACGGCGCGCAGCGCCAGCAGCGTCACGGTCTGCACCGCATCGCGCATCTTGACGGGATCATCGAGATTATCGGGCGCGAGCGGCCCGACCAGGGCCTCATGCAGCGCGCCGAGCAAGGCGGTGGCGGCGAGCGCGGTGTCCTGCGCCGGCAGATGGCCGGCACGCACGGCGGCGTCGATCCGCGAGGCGATCTCGCCGGCGATCTCGCGCCGGCTGGCGAGACGGGAGGCGCTGACATCGACATCGACAGGCTCGGCCAGGATGCCCCAGGCCAGCCTGCGCTGCGACAGCGTATGCACCGCCACGGTGGTGACCGCGGCCGCCAGCGCCGAGGACGGCCCCGGCGCGGCATCTGCCGCTCTTCGGATCGCCGCGAGCTCGTCGCGGGAGACCTCGGCAATGAGCTCGGAGATCAGCTCGGCCTTGGAGGGGAAATAGCGATAGACGGTGCCGGCCGCGACATTGGCCCGTACCGCGACCGGCGCGATCTGCACCGCCGCCATCCCGCCTTCCGCCGCCGCCTCCCGCGCCGCCGCCAGTATGGCGCTGCGCCGCGCCGCAAGGCGCTTCACCACTTGATGCGTCCGCCGATAAACCATGGCGCGCTTCCTGTCCCACACGCCGGCCGCACGCCCTGCAGCCGAACGCTTCTCACGCAATAGATGCAAATCGCCCCGCAAGGACTGAACAACTATTCAGGGTGAATGACAAGATGCAAATGCGTGGGGCGTCATGGTGGGCGGACGGAGGCGTCAAGCTGCGTCGGCGGGCGCGTGGGCTTCGTTCTGCAACGCACTCCGCCCTCGTTCCCGTTTCCGACATCCACAATCTCTAGGTGTCAAATCAGAAAATTCTCGCAAAGATTCATGCAACCTTAACTGGCTACCCGTAGTCCTACGGTTGTAAATTGGAATTCGGCAATGCGTTTCACGAGCGGGCTTTCTGCGGTTCAGCGACCCGGCTCTGCTCGTGATGTTCCCGGCGCATATGGCGCCTTGATGCTGGAACGCGCGGCGATTTCTTCCGATCCGCGAGAGGTCATGTCCCTTCCCGCGGCCGACAGGCTGCGGCGGTCGTGGAGGGCGAAGCAGCGCGGCAATGCGCTTGCAGCGATCGCCGTTGTCGTCTGCTCGATGCTGGCAGGCGCGCTCTACACCCTGGCCATGGGAGAGGACGTCAACTGGGATTGGCAGAACTACCACGAATACAATGTCTGGGCCGTTCTCAACGGCCGCTATGGCGTCGATGTGGTCCCGCCGGGCTTTCAGACCTACTTCAATCCGCTCGTCTATTTCCCCGTCTACTATCTCCGCCACGTGCTGCCGGCGCCCTATGGGCTGATGATCATCGGCGCTGTTCACGGCCTCAACCTTGCGCTGATCTGCCTGTTCGCGCGGCTGCGCCAGGCCGCAACCATCGCGTCGGTCGCAGCAGTGGTCGTCATCGCTGCCTCGGGTCCGATGACGCTCTCGGAAGTCGGCACGAGCTTTTCCGACGTGCTGCTGGCCTTGCCCGTGATCGGCGGCTGCCTTCTGATCCTGGTGGCGGATCGCCGACCGGCGATCTGCGTCCTGCTCGCGGGATTGCTGATCGGTGCCGCCGTCGGGCTGAAGCTGACCAATGTCGTCTACGCGATCGGCGCTGCCGCGGCGCTGATCGTCTCCGCGCGTCCGCTGCGGGCGATCACGCTTCTTGGCATCGGCGGAATGGCCGGCGCGGCGCTCACCGGCGGGGTATGGTGCCTGATCACGTGGCGCGACACCGGCAATCCGATCTTCCCGCTGTTCAATGCACTGTTCCAGTCGAGCGAGGTGGCCGGCGTCAACCTGATGGATGCGCAGTTCATGCCTCATGGCGTGCTCGACGCATTGGCCTACCCCTTCTACTGGCTGATCGGCGACCACCGAGGCGCGGAGCATCCGTTCCGCGACGCGCGCTTCGCGGTGGTGATGGTCCTGCTCGTGCTCGGCCTGTGGGTCCGCGCGAGGCGCAAGAGCGCGATCCTCACCCGGGGTGACGTGCAGCTGGTGGTGCTGTTTGCGGCCTCTTACCTCGCATGGCTCGGCTTGTTCTCGATCCAGCGCTATGCGGTGGTTCTGGAGCTCCTGTGCGGTCCGCTGATCGTTCTCCTGCTCACGCGCCTCGCCGCGAGCACCGGACCGTCATCGCTGACGGCGTCCCCTCGTCCGCTCGCCGTGTTGACGTTGACGCTCGCAGTCGCGATCGCAGCGTGGTCGCAGCCGGCGGACTGGTGGCACCGCCCCTGGTCCGACGTCTACCGGCCGAAGATCGCCCACGAGCTCGATCAGCCCGCGACCTATTTCATCCTCGGCAAGCCACTGGCCTATATCGCGCCGCAGCTGCCCTCCCAATCGCGCTTCTACCTGCTCGCCGATATCGCCGTGCCGATCGTCCCCGGCGGCATCTTCGACCAGCGCATTCGCGCCGGGCTGAAGACGCCGCTGCCCGGCGGCGTCCGCGAATTGCACATGCGCGGCGATCCGGACCGCAGCGCGCTGCTGGATCGCTACGAGCTCACCATCGATCGCTCCCGGCCCTGCGTCACCATTGAGGGCGCCCGCCCCGGCACGGTGATCGAAAGTTGCCCGCTGATCGCGCGGACTGCGCATTAGTCGCCGTCCGCGCGGAACTCAAACTTGAGAACCATCGCGCCTCTCGAACAGAGGCCTTACCCTTTGAGCGTACAATGAGTCATGGCAAGCTTGGCACAGGCAATCCAGCATCAGTAAGGATCTACGCGTCCCTCACCGTGGTCGCTGCGGCCATTCTGCTGGCGGTTGTCATATTTGACTTCCAACTGGCAGCATCCCAGTCGTTCCCATCGTTCGTAGTTGACCCAGGCGGCTTTCCGGTTGGTCGAGATTTTCTGAACACTTGGATAGGCGGCCGATCGGCTTTTTCCGGCGGCCCTGCGGACTGGTTTGATTCCAGCGCCTACATGGCTGCGATAGCGAAGGTGACCGGCATTCCCGATTTGGCACCTCTGTATTGGTCGTATCCGCCGCATCTTCTGTTCGTCATTTGGCCCTTTGGTTTGCTCGGTTTTCTGCCGTCGTACATTGTGTGGTGCGTCACCGGGCTCGCCCTGTATGTTTGGGCGGCAACATCATGTGGTGTCGAACGAAAATACTGGGTGTTTCTGGCCGTCGCACCTGCCGTCACGGTTAACGTATTCCTCGGCCAAAATGGCTTCTTGACCGCTGCGCTCTTGATCGGCGGTCTGGCAAACCTCGAGCGGCGGCCGATACTCGCTGGAATTTTGTTTGGTATGCTGACTATCAAGCCGCAACTCGGTCTCCTGCTTCCGATCGTGCTGGTGCTGGGAGGGCACTGGCGAGTCATTGGTTCAGCCGTCGTCATGACGGTGTCGCTTGTCGCCGCGACTGCAGCATGGTTTGGGCCAGAAATCTGGATCGCATATTGGCATAAAGTTTTGCCGCAACAGCACGAACTGCTCGACGTGGCAGGTATCATGGGCTGGCCGATCGTTGCCTCAGCCTTGATCAACGCCCGCCTTGCGGGTCTTCCGGCTGATTTGGCCTGGGTAGTGCAAGGAGCGGCGTCGGTTTGCGCCGTCGGTGCAGTGGTTTGGACATTCTGGCGCAAGCGCGATCCGGTCCTCTCACTAGCGCTCTTCGTTACCGCCACCTTCTTGTTTTCGCCCTGGATCATGAACTACGACATGGTCGTATTCGGATGGATTGTCGCGCTCCTGCGTCAGCGCGGAAACGAAACGTTCGTGGATCAAATTCTTTCGCTTGCGTTATGGGCGTTGCCTATTCTGATGTTCCCATTCGGCTTCGCGCAAATACCGATCGCTTTACTGATCCTCCCCTTGTTCGCCGCGCGTCTCCTATGGCGGTTGTCCAATGGCAAAACAAAGCAGGCCTCGTCAGTGGCATCGCCAGCTTTAGCTTGAGTGGCGACATTTCCCATCTGACGTCTGACCAGTGCCTGTGCCCGACCGAGCTTCTCAGCTCGTTCGTGTGAGAGCGACCTGCGTTGACGCGGCCTCGGCACTCCGCCAGGCTGCGCAGCGTCCGAGGATCAGCCCGAACACGATCAGGATCGCCGGGAAGCCGACCGGCTGCCCGAGAAACAGGAAGCTCGCAAGCAGGCCGAAGACGAGCGCCAGCGCCATCACCTCGTGGCGTGCGAAACCTTCGTCGAGACCGGCTCGGATGAGGAAGGCCACGGCGATGCCCAGCACGACCAGATCGTACATGAAGAGATAGGGCGTCGTCAGCAGCGCCGCGGTCGCGAGCATCGCCGCCTTGAGGGCATAGGGCAGCCGGCTCCGCCACACCACGACCAGCGCCACGGCAACAGCTGTGGTCAACACCCACTGGAAGATCCATGCGAGCTGCTCGGTGCCGCCGAGATAGCGCACCAGCGCGAAGATGCTCTGCATCTTGAACCAGGGCGCCCTGCCTTCGGTCAGGAAGGCCTGGGAGAACATCGGAATCCAGTGGAAGAACGCCTGCCAGCTTTCGGTGCCGAAGGCGAACCAGGATAGTGCAGCGATCGCAACGGTGACGATCGCGGCGCTGAACAGCACGGTCCATTCGGCGGCGGCGAGCAGGACAAGCGGAAACAACAATCCGTATTGCGGCTTGTAGCTGAGAAGGCCGAGGCAGATTCCAGCCAGCACCGGCCGCGTCGGCAACAGATAGAGCATGCCGCCGATCAGCGAGGCCGTGAGGAAACCGTTCTGCCCGACCAGGATGTTGAGGAAGGCGGCCGGAAATCCAACCGCAATTACCAAGCCCGCGTTGCGCCCGATGATGGCGCGCATCACGGCGAGATAGGGCACCATGCTGAACGCGGCCCAGCCGATGAACGCCACCGTATAGGGAAATTGCGCGAGGAAGGACGCGACGAACAGGAAGGGCGGCGGATAATGCCAGGCGAAATGGCCGACAAAATCCTGCTTGAGAAGCGCAAGCTCGACCTGCTTCTGAATGTCCCAATCCCAGGCCTGCGCGGGATGCCCCTCGAGCGCCAGTCTTCCGGCCGCCCAGACGTTGACGAAATCAGTGGGGATGCCGCGCCCGTCGGCGTCAAAGATCCAGAGATGGGCGAGATAGGCCGTCGGAAAATACGCCAGCGTGACGATCGCCAGCACGAAGGAGATGTTGACGAGGATCGCTGGGACCGCACCGTGACGGCCGATTGCAGGCGGAACGGAGGAGGCTTCGGCCATGCGGCTTCCTTGCGCGATGATGTGAGGCGGATGCGCCCAAGCCATACACCCGAGTGGCTTGAAGGAGGCTTAAGCCTGATCGTCGAACGCCCCGCGCCGATTCCTGGACAACGCAAAAGAGCCCCGTCGATGACGGGGCCCTTCGCTATTCCGCTGGTCGTCCGGCCTTACTTGAGGCTGGTCGAGATCGAGCTGAACTTCGTGTTCAGCGTGGTGCCGAGGTTGTTGACGACGGTGATGATCGCCAGCGCGATGCCGGCAGCGATCAGGCCGTATTCAATGGCGGTGGCGCCGGATTCATCCTTCATGAAACGCGCAACGAGGTTCTTCATAGAGTGCTCCAAATGAGTACACGAGGCTACAACTGATCTGGTCTCTTCGGCTTCCCAGCGCCGCCCGACCATGGCAACGGAACGTAGAGGCAAAGAATTGCACCGCAGTTAATTCGGCTGCGTAAACACCGAGCGGATTGCGTGTATCGGCCCATGGTAAATCCAAGTTCGAAACAATCCGTTAAATTGTAAGCATCTGACGCCGGCCTGGCGCGGCCGGTTTACCCGAAGTTATGACCGGCGTGGTCCAATGCCGCCCGCTCGGGCCGGCAAGAACAACCAGGACGACGAGACGGCATGTCCCTTTCCTTCGCCAACAGCATCGCGGTGCAGGGCCGCGCGCGTGCCCTGGTGCCGTTGTGCGTCGGCGCCGGCGCCTATCTGTTCTTCCTGTTCCTCGGCGACACGCTGCTTCAGGATTCCGACTCGTTCTGGCAGATCAAGATCGGGCAATGGATCCTCGATCACCGCGCCATGCCCATGATCGACTTCTATTCCTTCACGCGGACGGGCGCGCCGTGGATCTCGACGTCCTGGCTGTCGCAGGTCGCGTTCGCCTTCTCGCATGCGCACTGGGGCTGGGCAGGCCCCGTCATCCTCACCGCGGCCGCCGTCGCGCTCACCGTCGCGATCTTCGTCCATCTGCTCGAGGCGCATATCGGAGCCCCGCGCGCGGTGCTGTTCGCAATGCTGGCGCTGCTGCTGTCGATCCATCACGTGCTGGCGCGGCCGCATATTCTGGCGCTGCCGGTGATGGTGGCGTGGGTCGGCTTGCTGATGGCGGCTGCGAGCCGCCGGAGCGCGCCGTCCTGGACCTGGCTGCCGCTGATGGCGCTGTGGGCGAACCTGCACGGCGGCTTCGTGCTCGGGCTCGCGCTGATCGGCCCGATCTCGCTCGAAGCGGTCGAGCATGCCGGGAAGGGACGACGGCTCGCCCTGTTCATGCGCTGGGTGCTGTTCGGAATCGGGGCGCTGATCGCGAGCTGCTGCACGCCGTACGGCTGGCGAACGCTGCAGGGCGCGACCAACATTCTCAGCCTCGGCGAGTTGCTGACACTGATCGTCGAATGGATGCCGGCGAACTTCGCCACGTTCACCCCGTTCGAAGGCGCCCTGCTCGCCCTGATCGCATTCGGTTATTATCGCGGCCTGGTGCTGTCAGCACCCCGGATCTTCCTGATCCTCTTCCTGACCTGGAGCGCGCTGAGCCACGTCAGGAGCATCGACGCATTTGCATTCCTGGTGCCGCTGGTGCTGGCAAAGCCGCTCGGCGAGATGTTCCCGCAGCCGGCGCTTGAGCCCGCCGGTGCCGACAGCTGGCCGGGCCGCTATGTCACGGCGCTCGGCGCGCTGATGATCGTGGCGGCAAGCTGGACCTCGACCTCGCTCTATCTGGGGCACCACCGCTTCACCTTCACGATGACGCAGACGCCGGTTGCCGCGGTCGACCTGCTCGAGCAACGCAAGGTGCAGCGCGTCTTCAACGCCTACCAGTTCGGCGGCTATCTGATCTCGCGCGATATCCCTGTTTTCGTCGATGGCCGCGCCGAGCTCTACGGCGAGAAATTCATCATGGACTTCTTCAAGGCGACCGAGGGCAAGAAGCCCGAGCTGCTGCCACGCCTGCTCGACGAGCACAAGATCGACGCGACACTGCTGGGCGCGGATGCGCCGGGCCCGCAGATCCTCGACCAGCTCAAGGGCTGGAAGCGGATCTATGCGGACGACATCGCCGTGATCCACGTGCGCGACGCCGCAGACGGCGCGACCGCGGCGCCTTCGAAGTGACGACCGGCTCCAGCGCGCGTCTTCGGCCTCAGCGACTTCATCAGATGGTTCCTTCCAGCAAGCCGATCCTGACAGATCCGGCGCGTTCCGCCCCGGACCGAGCCGTGGCGATGATCGTGCTTGCGATGCTGGCTGTAGTCTCGTTTGTTCCGGTGCTGCTGACGCCCATTCCGGCGATGGTCGATTATCCCAATCACCTCGCCCGCATGTCTGTTCTGAGCCAGAACGGCACCGCGGGTGCAAATCCGTATTACGAGGTGAGGTGGGCCTTCTATCCCAACCTCGGAATGGACCTGCTGGTCCCGCAGCTGGCGCGGCTGATGAGCGTCGAGAACGCGACGCGGCTGTTTCTCCTGCTGAGCCAGGTCCTGATCGTCACCGGTGCGCTTCTGCTCGAATGGGTCAGGAAGGGACGCATCCATCTCGCCGGCTTCGCCGCGCTCGCTTTGCTCTATTGCCTGCCGTTCAGCTGGGGTTTCGTGAACTTCGAGTTCGGGCTCGGCCTCGCGCTCTGGGGCATCGCCGTCTATCTGATGCTGGCGGAAGGCCCCTGGCCGCTGCGCTTCATGGCCAATCTGATCTTCGTCGCCGCGCTCTATGTGGCGCATTTCTTTTCGCTCGGCATCTATGGCGCAACGCTCGGCCTTTTCGAGCTGTCGCGCGTCCGCCAAGGGCGGGTCGCGTATTCCGTCGCGGCCGCGCGGCTTGGCGCGCTGGCCCTACCGGCGCTTGCGCTGCTTGCGATCATGCATGTCACGGCAGGCGCGATCGGAAGCCAAGGCAATGACTGGTTCCTCGCATTCAAGCCGGTCTGGCCGCTCCGCATCATGAACGGTTACAATCTGACGGCCGCGGCGGTGACGGGGCTGACCCTCATGACCGCGTTGCTGTTCGCCGCAAGGCGCGACTTGCTCAGGCTCGAGCCCGCCGGGATCTGGATCGCGCTCGGTCTTGCGCTCCTGTACGTGGCCATTCCCTCGAGGCTGTTCGGGACCTCTTTCGCCGACCTCCGCGTGTTTCCTGCTGCGGCGCTGATCCTGCCGGCGTTCTGCTCGCTGTCGCTGCCAAGCCGGGCTTGGCGGATGGCTGCACTCGCTGCGATCAGCGGCATCACGCTGATCAATCTCGCCGTTGTCTTCACGGTATGGCTGCCCTACCGCACTGACTACGCGGCCATTATCGAGTCGTTCCGCAAGGTCGAACGTGGCTCGCGCGTCCTCGTCAGCAATGCGGACGAAGCTGGCGACCCGCCCTTCGCCGATCTCACGGCGTATCCGATGTATTATGCGCCAACGCTGGCGGTGCACTATGCCAATGCGTTCGTGCCCAATCTCTTCACGGAGGCGGGCAAGCAGCCTGTTCGGGCCGTCGAGGCCGTGCGCCATCTTGCCACTCCGGATGGCGGACTGGTGTCCTCAGGCCTGCTCACCGCGATAGCAGCGGGCCACCCGCCGGCGGACTCGCCGCGCTTTGTCCGCACCTGGTACCGGGATTTCGACTACCTCTATGTGCTGGGACCGCGGGCCGCAAACCCGCTGCCGGATCTGCTGGAACTATTGGAGACCTCGGATCGGTTCGTGCTCTACAGGATTCGCCGCAAGTCCTGAGAAAGGCGACCTTAACCACCTGCCCGTAGACTTCCGTCCCTGCAACCCAGCTGGACTCCTTCGCATGGCGGCCAATTCCGGACCGATCCGCTACAGCCTCGTCATTCCCGTCTTCAACGAGGAAGCCGTACTGCCGATATTGTTACGCCGGCTCGACTTCCTGCTGTCCCGGCTCGACGGGCCGGCAGAGGCGATTTTCGTCGACGACGGCAGCAGCGATTCCAGCTCGATCGTGCTACAGGCACTTGCTGTGCGCGACGCCCGCTTTCGCTATATCGGCCTGTCGCGGAATTTCGGCCATCAAGTCGCCATCACCGCCGGCATGGACGCCGCGCAGGGCGACGCGATCATCGTCATGGACGCCGATTTGCAGGATCCGCCCGAAGTGATCGAGCAATTGATCGCAAAATGGCACGAAGGCAATGACGTCGTCCACGCCCGCCGCTTGTCGCGCGAGGGCGAAAGCCGATTCAAGCGCGCGACCGCACACCTGTTCTACCGGCTGCTCGGCAAGATGTCCTCCGTCGGCATCCCCGCCGACGTCGGTGACTTCCGCCTGATCGATCGCAAGGTGCTGGACGCGCTCAGGCAGATGCCGGAGCAGGATCGCTTCGTACGCGGCATGATCGCCTGGCTCGGCTTCCGCCAGGCCGAGGTCACCTTCCATCGTCTCGAGCGCGCCGCGGGCGAGACCAAGTACCCCCTGTTCAAGATGATCCGCCTAGCGGTGAACGCCGCGCTCGGCTTTTCCGATCTGCCCTTGCGCCTGGCGATCTGGTGCGGATTGACCGTCTCGGCATTCGCACTGCTCTACGGCGGCTGGGTCGTCGTGATGTGGCTGAGCAACGACGCTCATCTCGTGACTGGCTGGTCCTCGACCATTGTCCTCCTCTCGCTGTTGTGTGGAATGAACATGCTGATGACGGGGATCGTGGGCCTTTACGTCGGCCGCATCCATGCCGAAGTAAAGCGCCGTCCACTGTACGTGGTCCAGAAGCGAGCCGGCTTCGATCGCAACGAGGCGGCGACTGTACCCGCCAAGCACGCAATCAACGAGTGATCCGCCGCAATCATCTCGGACGTGAGGCCAACACCTCGTCTTCGATGCTGCTGGCGAGCTGGCTTTACTGCATCTCCCGGCGCTTGTGGACGACCGCCACATCGTCGCTGTACACGCGCTGCCAGTGCGGGAGCCGGTCAAGCATCGCTGTGGCGGGCGTATTCGGTGCGAGCAGCGTCGCGCGGATCTTGTAGTCGTCGAGCAGCTTAAGAAAATCTCCGAGGTCAATCAGCGCCAGGGCGCGATTGTAGCGGTCGATGAACGGTCCGCCGAACAGTTCCGCGCGGCCGTCGATGAAGGTTGGAATGCCGGCAAAGACCAAATAGCCGCCGAAGGAATAATCGTTGAGCAGCGGCCCCGCCTTGGCGAGGTCGGCACGGGCGACCGCCGCCTCGGGGGTGATGAGGGGAGCCGGCCGGATGTCGCGCGCCAGCGCCAATCCACTCATCGCGGCCAAGATGCCGAATGCCGCCAGGTTCAAGCCACGCGAGGAGCGGTCGGTCTCGTTCCCGCTCGGCCCGCCGAACCTCCGGGCCAGCGGGGCCGCGAGGTAGAGCGGTGCCAGCATGGCCAGCAGATCCGCATTGCGCATCTGCGCCAGCGCGAAATGGAGCAAGCCGATCACCACGAGGGTCCGCACGACCGGCAGCGTGACGCCGCGCGAGAGCGCGAAGATGCCCCCCAGCAACAGCAGCTCGAAGCCGCCGATGCGGCTGAAATCCTGCGGCCGCCATTCCGCGATCCAGGCGAGCGCGGGACCGAGGCCGAGTGTCGTGATCGGCATCAGCAGCGGTTCCGGCCCATGCGGCGTCAGGCAGGATGCGGCGACGGCAAGCAGTGTGAATGGCACCCAGCGCAGCAGCACGCGTGGCCATTGGCTTCGCTCCTCGCGCAGCAGCGCCTCGAGCACCACGGGTCCAATCAAGCCAAGCGCCAGCACTCCGCTGCCGTGCAGATTGCCCCACACGACCAGCAGCGGCAGGGCCCAGTATGGTGGCGGCCTGCCGTGATCCATGCAACGCACCAGGGCAGCCGCCCAGATCACCATGATGGGCATCACGAGCACGTGTGGCCGCGCCAGCATGTGCGGCGCCGTCAGGATGACGGCCGCGATCACCATGACCAGCGTCTGGGTCGGCGACAGCTCGCGCAGCAGGAAGTATGTGAGCAGACCAAAGGCGAGTGCGATCGCCGCGGCCGCGACGACGACGACGCCGGGCCAGCCGGACAGGACGTAGGCTCCGGCATAGATGACTTCCGACAGCCATTCGAACGTGATCCAAGGCGCGCCATGCTTCGAAAACGAAAATGGATCGCTCGTCGGCAGGGTCCCATGCGCCATGATCCAGCGCCCGAGCTCGACGTGAGAATAGCTGTCGGGATCTCCGAGCAGCTTCGGGCCGACAGCCAGCAACACAGCGTAGACGGCGAGCCCCACAGCCCAAGGGAGCGCTGCACGCGCCGAAAACGGTTGAACCGCGCTGGAGACGACCTGATCAGTCATGGCGGGCCAAGCTAGGCCTTAATTGTTAAGGTGTTCTTTAATGTTTCACCGATCGCGCGTGCGGAAGCGAGAGAACCGCCATCGCAACGTCCGGGTCCTCCGCCGAAACGCCACGCGGGCGCTATCGCACGAGATCGATCAGGAGCAACGCGGCGCTTGTGAACAGTCCTGCGATCGGCACCCAAATGGGCACGAAGAACACGCCGGCGGGAGGCTTGGATTCTCTCGTCTTGATGCGAAGAAGCGCCAGGTTGACCAGGACGAAGATCCCGAGCGTCAGGCGTGAGGTCCATTCGGCCAATCCGGTCAAGGGAACGCCGAGGGCGAGGATCAGGATGGCGCCCACGCCGAAGAGGGTTGCAACCACCGGCGCGCCGCTTCTGGCGTTCACACGGGCCAGAAAGGCCGGAAGGCTGCCTTGGTCCGCAAGCCCGTACAGCACACGTCCGATCATCAGCATGTGAACGATGATCCCGTTGACCGTCGCAACGATCGCGATGACGCTCAATACCGAGAGGGGAAGACCGGTCAACCGCTGAAAGACAAGTGCAAGCGGAGCCGAGGCGTGCGCGAGCTCGGCCGGGGGCACCGCGACGACCGCGACCCAGACGACGATCATGTAGAGGAGCGCGGTCACGCCGAGGGTGATGAAGAGCGCCCAAGGCAGCGTTTGGGACGGATTCTTCATCTCCTCGGAGATGTTCACGAGGTGCTCGAACCCGATGAACGCAAACACGGCGAGCAGCGACGTCTGTGCGATCCCGGTCCACGCTGCTTTATCGCTCAGGGGAGCCAACAGTTCGGGCAGCCGGGAGACCAGGGCGTCGCCCTCAAACAGCCCGGCTCCGACAATGAGGACCAATCCTCCGATCTCCACGACCGTCATCAAGCCGGCGAAGCTGATGGACTGAACCGCGGAGAGGCAGGCGATCGCTCCCATCGCGAGCACGACGCCCGCGATGATCCAGCTGGCAGGCAGCGGCAGGAACACGCTGATGTAGCCGGCGCTCCCCACGGTGATGGTCGCGCCCGAAATCGTCGCTGCAGCCACCACGAGCAACCCTGTGGCACCGCTGAGCCATTTTCGATGAAACGCGGCCTGGACATAGGCGGCCTCGCTCGCCGCGACCGGCAGTCGCGTGCCCAGTTCGGCAAAGCTCCCGGCCGTCACGCCCATCACGACCGCGGCAACGAGGAACGCCAGAGGTGCATGCATTCCGCTCCGGGCAGCGGCCGCGCCCACCAGGACGTAGATGCCGGCGCCGATCGTCACGCCGAGCCCATAGAGGACCGCGTGCGTGAGCGTCAGCGATCTGACCAGTTTCGTAGACCCGAGCGGCGCCACCTCCTGCATCACCAAGCGTCAATGCGAAAACAGGATCGGCACCGGCGGCTTGGACAGCAGGCCCCTGGTCGCGCCGCCGAGCACGAATTCCCGCCACCTCGGCGTTCCGTACGCGCCCATCACGAGGACGTCGATGCCGTGGGACAGCACGTAAGATGTGAGGACCTCGTCGATCGGCTTGCTCTCGGCATCGATCTCATCCAGCACGACCTCGATGCCGTGACGAGCCAGGTTCTTCGCCAGTTCTCGGCCGGAATGTCTGGAATCCAGGGGCTTTTCGTTGGTGACAGTCACGACGCGTACGCTTCTTGCGCTTTCAAGCAAAGGAAGTGCGTCGGAAACCGCTCGCGCAGCGGTGCGGCTGAAGTCCCAAGCCACGCAGATGGCATCGAGCCGCAAGGGACGCGACCGCGGGCCGGTGGGCAGGATCAGCGTCGGCCTGCCGGATTCGAAGATCACCTCCTCGGCGTACCCCAGATCATGGGAGTCCGGCACCGCCATGATCGTGAGATCCCGAAGCCTTGCATAGTCAACCAGCAGCGCGGCCTCGCTGGCGGTTGCACAGTGCTCGAAGATGGTCTCATGCCGGACGCCGGATTTGTCGGCGGAGGCTTCGAATGCGGCAAGCAGGGCTTTCGCATTCTCGCGGCTCTTGGCGGCCTCGCGCGCAATAAGCGCGGGTATGTCCAGGATGACATCCCCGAGCAGGCTTGCGCGCACCTCCGCATGGACCTCGCAGGAAATGGCTGCGAGGTGCGCCCCCAGGGTGGCGGCCACCGAGACGGCATCGTCGATCACTGAAACCGGCGTCGGCTCCGGGTAGCTCGCCAGGGTCAACAGAACATCCTTGAAAGCCATGTGTGCCTCCTTTGACGAGTCGGAACCTAACGCCGTCGAGATGCTCCTTCTTGACCCACCGCAACCGATTCAACCGGATGGCTGTGGCAAAACGGCCCAGGCTCGAACGATGGCGCCGGAACAGAACGCTCTGGTTCGGCGGCGCCTGCCTTGCGGGAGGGCCAGCGCAATGCGAGCTCGCGAAGGCGCGCTCGGACAATAAAAAACGCGGCGTTACCGCCGCGTTTTTCGATTCTCAACTGCCGCTTGGAATTACGCCTGCGGCTGCGGCTCCAGGCCGGGATCCGGATCGGGACGCGGGCGCGGCTTGCCGGCCGGGGGCACGGCGGAGGCGCGCGGTGTGGTCGGCTCGAGCACGGACTCGCGGTTCGGCTTCTTGCCCTTGAGCAGGTCGACGATCTCGTCGCCGGTCAGCGTCTCGAACTCGAGCAGGCCCTTGGCCAGCGTCTCGAGATCGGCGCGCTTCTCGGTGAGGATGCGCGTCGCCTCCTTGTAGCCTTCCTCGACCAGACGCTTGATCTCGGAATCGATCTTCTGGACGGTGGCTTCGGAGGCGTTCTGCGTGCGCGACACCGACATGCCGAGGAAGACCTCGTCCTGGTTCTCGCCATAGGAGACGGTGCCGAGCTCTTCCGACAGGCCCCAGCGCGTCACCATCATGCGGGCCAGGCGCGTGGCCTGCTCGATGTCGGACGCCGCGCCCGAGGTCACCTTCTCGCGGCCGAAGATCAGCTCTTCGGCGACGCGGCCGCCCATCATGATGGCGAGGCGCGAGGTCATCTGCTCCAGCGACATCGACAGCTTGTCGCGCTCGGGCAGCTGCATGACCATGCCGAGCGCACGGCCGCGCGGGATGATGGTCGCCTTGTGGATCGGATCGGTCGCGGGCACGTTGAGGCCGACGATGGCGTGGCCGCCCTCGTGGTAGGCCGTGAGCAACTTCTCTTCCTCGGTCATGACGAGCGACTTGCGCTCGGCGCCCATCATCACCTTGTCCTTGGCCTCCTCGAACTCGGCCTGCGTCACCATCCGCTTGTTGCGGCGGGCGGCGGTCAAAGCGGCCTCGTTGACGAGGTTCATCAGGTCGGCGCCGGAGAAGCCCGGGGTGCCGCGCGCGATGGTCTTGAGGTTGATATCGGGCGCCAGCGGAACCTTGCGAACATGCACCTTCAGGATCTGCTCGCGGCCGACGACGTCGGGGTTCGGCACCACGACCTGACGGTCGAAGCGGCCCGGACGCAGCAGCGCGGGATCGAGCACGTCGGGGCGGTTGGTGGCGGCGATCAGGATCACGCCCTCGTTGGCCTCGAAGCCGTCCATCTCGACCAGCAGCTGGTTCAGCGTCTGCTCGCGCTCGTCATTGCCGCCGCCGAGACCGGCGCCGCGGTGACGACCGACGGCATCGATTTCGTCGATGAAGATGATGCAGGGCGCATTCTTCTTGGCCTGCTCGAACATGTCGCGGACGCGGCTCGCGCCGACGCCGACGAACATCTCGACGAAGTCGGAACCGGAGATGGTGAAGAACGGCACGTTGGCTTCGCCCGCGACCGCACGCGCGATCAGGGTCTTACCGGTGCCGGGCGGGCCGACCAGCAGCACGCCGCGCGGAATGCGGCCGCCGAGGCGCTGGAATTTGCCGGGGTCGCGCAGGAACTCGACGATCTCCTGCAGGTCCTGCTTGGCTTCGTCGACGCCGGCGACGTCTTCGAAGGTGACGCGGCCATGGGCCTCCGTCAGCATCTTCGCACGCGACTTGCCGAAGCCCATCGCCTTGCCGGCGCCGCCCTGCATCTGCCGCGACAGGAAAATCCAGACGCCGATCAGCGCGATGAAGGGCAGCCAGGAGACCAAGAGCGAGACGAACCACGGCACGTTGTCGCCGGGCGGCTTCGCGGTGATCTGCACCTTGCTGTCATAGAGGCGCTTCACCAGCGTCGGGTCGTTCGGCGCGTAAGTCTGGAAGCTGGAGCCGTTGGTGAAGGTGCCGTGGATGTCCGGCCCCTGGATCACGACGTCGCGCACATTGCCGCGGTCAACTTCGCTCAGCAGCTGCGAGAAGGCGATGTCCTGCGAGGAGGCCCGCTGACCCGGATTCTGGAAGAGCGTGAACAACGCCAACAGCAGCAAGACAATGATGACCCAGAGGGCGAAATTGCGCAGATTGGCGTTCATCGATCTTCCTTCGTGGTCGCGCGGATCGCGGCCGTGATCCTTGGGCAGTTGATTTGGTCAATGCGAGGAAATCCCAAGGAATCCTCATCGTTAGACGGATACAATTTAGGTGCCGCCCCGGTCGCTGCCAAGGGAACGAGATGGGACTATTTATCCCATCTTAGCGCGATTCCCGCTGAAATCATGGCGTCCGAACCCGGGTTTTTCCTGCCTGGTTAAGGTGGCCTGACGGCACGGACGCGAATTGACCGGTGTCATGATCCGCTCTCGTCGCGCTCATCTGCCCTTGCGCCGCCGGGCCGGCGCCGGCGCGATCTGGATACGCCCGCCGGCAAGGCTGATCAAGGCTCCCGCAAGGGTCTGCTTCAGAACCGGCCGGCCATTTGCGGCTGCGCCGGGGCCGGCGATCGCCCGATCAAGCACCGACATCAGGGTTTCGACCTTGCCGAGTTCCGCCGGCCCTTCATGGCCGAGCGCGTTGATGGCCCGCAGCAGGAGCCGCAGCCGCACCTCCTCCGGCAGGGCGGCAAAGGTCGCGGCCTCGAAGCTCCTGACACTCGCCTGCGGCGCATCGCCGCGATCCCGCAGGCGGAGGAAGCGCTCGGCGCCGTCGGCAAGCACCTCGACCGCCGCATTGGCCCGCGCCAGCCTTGCCGCGAGCCGCGCCAGATTTCTGGCGTCGCCGCCCTCGGCCGCGAGGAGCGGCAGCAGCGCGCGCAGCCGCGGCCGTGTGTAGGCGGTGTCCCGGTTGGTGGGATCCTCGGCAAAGCCGATCCTCGCCCGCCGCAAGGTCGCGATCAGCTGCGATTTCGGAACGTCGAGCAACGGACGCGCCAGCACGATTCCGTCGCGCTCGGTGAATGGAGCCATGGCCGAGAGTCCGGCAAGTCCGCTGCCGCGGAACAGGCGCATCAACAGGGTCTCGGCCTGGTCGTCGCGGGTGTGTGCCGTCAGCACATGGCTCGCGCCGGCGGCACGGGCGGCCTGTGCGAGCAGGCGGTAACGGGCCTCGCGCGCGGCGGCAGGCAGCCCCGTCTTCGGCTTTTCACCGCGCCAGCGCAAGGTCCGGTGCGGCAATCCGAGCGCCGCGGCGAGCCGCTTGACCTCGCGCGCCTCACGGGCGGCCTCCGGGCGCAGGCCGTGATCAATCGTGACGACCGTGATTTGCGGGCCTCGCGCGAGGCTGCGCTGCCAGCGCGCTGCAAGCCACATCAGCGCAACCGAGTCGGGCCCGCCGGAGACCGCGAGCACCAGCGCCGGGGCATCTCTCAGGCCCGCGAAGAGCCGCCTCGCCTCGCGCGCCGAGATCGGTGAATCGTCGTCGTCTGACATGACGCTGCAATCATCCGCGGATTGACCGAATGTTTAGCGCAACGCCATCCGCTTTGTCAGCGGATCAGCACTTCACCCGCTTCTGCTCGCGATCGACGGCGGCTTTGACGCCGGCGGAGGCGCGGGGATATTTGCGGCCGATCTCGCCGAAGGCGGCGCAGGCGGCCTCCTTCTCCTTCAGCGCGGCGAGCGACTGGCCGAGCCGCAGCAGCGCATCCGGCGCCTTGGCCGATTTCTCGTATTTGGTGGTGACGGCGAGGAACGCTTCGGCGGAATCGCGATATTGCTGGCGCTGGAAATAGCTCTCGCCTAGCCAGTATTGCGCGTCGCCGACCAGCGGGTCGCTCGGAAATTTCTGCGTGAAGTTCTTCATGGTCTGCTCGGCCAGCGCGTAGTCCTTGCGCTGCATGTAGCCGATGCCGAGGTCGAACTCGTCGCGGGGCGTCGCCGACGGCGGCAGGGTGGCCAAAGCAGCGCCACCGGCCGGTGCGGGATAACCCGATTGTGCCGGCGGATAGCCGGGCTGCGCGGCCGGCGGCACACCTTGTTGGTAGCGCGGGCTGGTGTTGGCGAGATCGAGCGGCTCGCCCGCATTGCGGCCGCCGCCAGGCGTGACCGCCGGCATCGGCTGCTGCCCGCCGCCGAGTGCGCGCGGCGCGCCGGGTGCATTCGGGTTCTGGTTCGGGTCGAAGGCATCGCCGCGGCGGCGTGTGCCGGGAGCGCCGGGCGCCGGCTGCTCCTGAACGATCGGCGCGGGCGCGGCGATCTGCGGCTGCTCGTAGCTCGGCTGCGCGGCTTGCTGTTGCGGCGGCGGCTGGCGATAGCCGGGCGCGACCTGACCTGGTGCAATCTGGCTGGGTGCGATCTGCGCGGGCGGCATCGCCGCGACGTTGGGTGCCTGCCCGGGCGCCCCTTGCGCGCCGCCCTCGAGCGCCCGCAGGCGCTCTTCGAGCTGGCGGTTGCGATATTGCAGCTCCTCGTTCTGGCCGGTGAGCTGGCGCAGCCGGTTCTCCAGCCGCTCGATCCGCATCTCAGGGTCGACATCATCCGACTGCCCGTAGACCGATTGCGCAAGCGCGGGCGAGCACAAAGAGAGCAGCGCGGCGGTCGCCGCGGTACCGGTAAAAGCCTTAAATCTGGATGACATCTTGCCCTGACGACGAAAGCGAAATGGCCTGCGACGGAACCCTCGACGCGCCACACATCGAAGTGGAGTACGCCAAAAATGTGACTGATACCAAGGGGTTTTCAGTCCCAGAATGCTGAAACGAAACCGGCGCCCGAGAGGGCGCCGGCATATCCAATTGCAAAGCTGAACGGGGCCTGACTGACCACCGGGGACCTGACCGAGCGTCAGGAGCTGGCGTTCAGGACAGTGACGGCGCGGCGGTTCTGCGACCAGCAGGAGATGTCGTTACAGACGGCGACCGGCCGTTCCTTGCCGTAGGAGATCGTGCGCATGCGGTTCGGGTCGATGCCGCGCGAGGCGAGGAACGAACGGACCGACTGGGCACGGCGGGCGCCGAGCGCGATGTTGTATTCGCGGGTGCCGCGCTCGTCGGCATGACCTTCGATGGTGAAGGAGTAGCGCGGATAGGTCTGCAGCCACTGCGCCTGCTTCTCCAGGGTCACGATCGCCTGCGGGGTCAGATCGGTCTGGTCGCTTTCGAAGAACACGCGGTCGCCGACGTTGACGACGAAGTCCTGCTGGCTGCCGGGCGTCGCCGCATTGGCCATCGCATCCGTCGCGGCATTCTTGTTGGCGCAGGCGCCCATCGACAGCGCGACGGCGAGCACCGCGGCCAGCTTCAATCCCTGGAGGATACGCATAGGATGTCTCATTCCGGAGCCTCCACGCTCACGTTAGTCCACTGCTGTCCGGTCTACAGGGGGTTGGTTAAGCGAACGTTCCGTCAACCTTGACGGAACCTTGCCTCAGCCGGTCAAATGCCCCCAACCAGCGAAAAGCAAACGTCATGGTTAATGGGTTGTAAATGTGGCGCGAGGGTGAAGGCAAGCCGCGTCGGCCGGCAAAAGAGCCGGCACTTGCTGGAATTTTGGGCCGAAATGACCGGGGAGCGCCCGCCTAGACCGAACCGAGCGCTTGAGAGGCCACGTCCAGGGTGCGCGGCGTGGTGAGCAGAATCGGCCGCGTGGCGGCCTGCCGGGGGATGCTGCGTTCAAACAGCATGCGCCGCTCGAACGCGCTGGAGCGCATGATCGGAAAGCGCGCGAGCACCTTGTCCCGCTGCCGCCGGACGTCGGTGGCCATCAGGACCGCCTTCTTGGTGGGCCAGCCCGGAAAGCCCCGCGGCTCCGGCGAAATGGTCTCGTGCAGGAAGATGCGGCGGTAGAACGCCTGATGATCGGTCCGGATCATGGCAAGGCCGGTGTCGGCGTTGAAATGATCGCACGCGACAAAGGCGAGGCGGACGGTCAAATAGGGCAGCTCGGGAAAACGGTGGTGCTTGTCGGGATCTGCAACGAGCCGGCATGGATCGACAAAAACCTCGCCGCGATCGAGGCGGGGATGCAGGATGTCGCCGAACACCTCGGTGGTATAGGACATCCGCCATTCCGACGTCAGCAGATGGATGCGGACGGAGCTGCAAAGCTCTCCGTCAACATAGACCCCGAAATTCCAGGTGTTGGGCGTTTCGTCGAAATGATCGCTGACGCGCAGCGAAGGTGATGGCTCGATCAGACCGGCCTGCAGATAGGCGCGGTAGCGCATCAGATACAGGTTGTCCTTGTCCTCGGGCGTTTCGATGAGCCGATAATCGATGCGGTCAAACAACGCGGCGCCTCGTGGAAGGAGCGCCGTGTTCGGTTCGGCTCCGGACTTCATCTGCAACCTCTGACTCCAAGCAACTTCCACGAGTAGCCAGACCTTAATGGTTCCTTAACGGAATTGCAAAGCTATAGAATCGTTAGGGTTAACCTTTGCGAGCCCGCAAGACTACGGTGCACACGGGAGCCGATTGCGAGAGTGGAGCTGCCGGGAAGGGATCGGGCCTATCGCGACGACACAAGGGCGAGCTGGTCGTCGGGCACGCGACGACCATGCGAGGCGTTGAGCAATTGCCGGATTCGCACCGCCGGTACGGGCCGGCTGAACAGGTAGCCCTGCCCTTCGGTCACGGTGCCGTCGGCGCTGATCAGCTCGAGCTGCTCGTTGGTCTCGATGCCTTCGACCACGACGGCCATGCCGAGGTCGGCGGACAGCCGCGCGACACCGCGCAGCAGCGTCAGCGGCCGGTCGGAATCGATACCTTCGAGGAAGGAGCGATCGATCTTCACCTTCTGCATCGGGAAATTGTGCAGGTAGCTGAGGCTGGAGTAGCCGGTGCCGAAATCGTCGAGCGAGATGCGCACGCCGAGCGCATGCAATTGCGACAGGATGTCGTGGGTGAGCTGGGTGTTGCGCAGCAGCGAGGACTCGGTGATCTCGATCTCCAGACGATGCGCCGGCAGGCCCGACACTTCGAGCGCGTAGCGGATTTCGCTCAGGACGTCGCGCTGGTGGAATTGCTGCGGCGAGAAGTTGACGGCGACGCTGACACCCTCCGGCCACTTCATGCATTCCATGCAGGCGCGGCGCAGGATCCAGCGGCCGAGATCGACGATCAGGCCCATGTCCTCGGCGACCGGGATGATGTCGACCGGCGAGACCGTGCCGCGCACCGGATGATTCCAGCGCAGCAGCGCTTCGCAGGTGGTGATCTTGCCGGACCTCAGATTGACCAGGGGCTGGAAGAACAGCTCGAATTCCTCGTTGGCGAGCGCCTTGCGCAGGTCGAGCTCGAGGATGCGGCGCGCCTCGACGGTCGCGGCCATCTCGTCGCGGAAGAAACAATAGGTGCCGCGGCCGTCGGCTTTGGCGCGGTACAGCGCCATGTCGGCGTTCTTGAGCAGCGTGTCGGCGCTGGTGCCCTCCGGCGAGGTCAGCGCGATGCCGACGCTGGCGCCGATCTCGACCAGATGATTGTCGATGCGGTACCGCTCGCTCAACCGCTCGACGATGCGGCGGGCGAGTGCCGCGGCATCCTCGGGCGACGTGAGGTTCTGCTGGAACACGACGAACTCGTCGCCGCCGAACCGGGCGACGAAATCCTCGGGGCGCAGCATCTCGCGCAGGCGGTTGGCGACGGCGCACAGGAGCTGGTCGCCGCAGGGATGGCCCAGCGTGTCGTTGACCTGCTTGAACTGGTCGAGGTCGATGAACAGCAGCGCGGAGAGCTGCGCCGCATCGTGGGAGACAGCCAGCAGGTGCTCGATCTGGTCGCGGAAGTTGACCCTGTTCGGCAACGCCGTCAGGTCGTCGTATCGCGCAAGATGGGTGATCTTGGCCTCGGCGTTGCGCCGCTCGGTGATGTCCTCGAGCAGCAGCACCGCCCCTCCGTCCGCCATCGGCTGAACGGTCCAGCACAGCGACCGATTTCGCTCCAGGTTCGCCTCGGCGGTGATGATCTCCTTCTCCCGCGAACTTTCGATGCCGGCGACGATATGCTCGCCGTCCGCGCTCGAGATGGATCTTGCCTGCACGCACGCCGCGATGATGTCGCGCGCACTGGCGCCGCTCCGAGGCAGATGGTCGGGCAGGTTCATCATCGCCGCGAAGCGGTGATTCATCACCGCGAGCTGGCCATCGCGATGGAACATGCAAAGACCGTGCGGCATGTTGTTGAGGGCGGTATCGAACTGGCCCGCAAGTGCGGCTTCGCGCTCGCGCGCCACCACGGCGCCCATGAAGATCCGGTGCAAGTTGACCGAGAGCTGCATGATCGCCAGCAGGAAGGCCGCGCTCACAACGGCCATCGCGATGTAGTAGGGCGTGCCGCGCCACGCCAATGCCAGCACCGCCGGGGCGAAAATGAGCAGCGCCTGCAGATGGAAGATCGACGGTCGTCCGTACGCCCTTCCCGCTCCCCCTGCGGCAATGCCTGTCGTGACCGACAGGGCAATCATATGCGCGACCGCGTCGTCGGTGGCGAGCAGAGTCGTGCCGCACCAGATGCCGATCGCTGCAGCTTGGATCTTCGCGCCGATCTGATACCGCGCCTGCCAGCGTTTGGCCGCCTCGGCGGTCACGCTCGACTTGCGTCCCTGATAGCGACGCAAATCGATCGCCCGCACCGTTCCGGCCAAGACGAGCAGCGCCACGCACGCCCAAATCAGGGGCTCACCTGTCTTCAGCGCAGTCAGCGCAGCACCGATCGACACGAAGATGAGACCGGCCAGCAGCGGTCCGGGCGCTTCAAAGAGCGAATCGATCTGCGCCGCCGGATTGACCGGCGGCGGTTGCCCCTGCTCTCCGCTCTGGCTTGCGAACTGCATTTTGGTTTGTACGCGCGTCCTGTTCAGCGCGTAGTCTTACCCAGCCGAGATGAAGCTTTTCTGAGGGAACATCGTTAAAGTCGGGTTGTTTTTCGGCAATAGCGAAATGATTTTCGCTGCAATATCAAGCAGGTAGGCAAGCCTTGCCGGGCGCAAGGTGAAGGAAGTGTTGCCGGTCACGGCAAACTCGGAAAAAATCGGCGCGGTTTTTCGAAAACATCGCGCGTCTGAACGCGCGATGTTTCAACTGCGCCGTTGTCAGCCCGAGGTCGAGGACAACAGTGGCGACCATGCCGGGTCCGAGGCAAAGCCCGGAGTCGGCACCTTCAATTCGTTGCGGCCGGAGATGTCGACCGAGTACAGCGACGGCCCGCCATTGCCGCCGGGATCGCGGAAGAACATCAGCACGCGGCCGTTCGGCGAGAAGGTCGGGCCTTCGTTGTGAAAGCCGGAGGTGAGCAGCCGCTCGCCCGAGCCGTCGGGCTTCATGACGCCGATCGCGAACTGCCCGCCGCCCTGCCGGGTGAAGGCGATGTAGTCGCCCTTCGGCGACCACACCGGCGTCGAATAGCTGGCGTTGGTGTCGTCCTTGGAGAAGGAGATGCGCTGCGCCTGTCCGCCGCCCGCACTCATCACGTAGATCTGCGACCTGCCGCCACGATCGGACTCGAAGCAGATGCGGCTGCCGTCGGGCGAATAGGACGGCGAGGTGTCGATCGCCGGCGTGTCGGTGAGACGCGTGGTCGAGCGCGAGCGCAGATCCATCACGAACAGGTTGGAATTGCCGCCCTGCTGCAGGCTCATGATGACACGCTGGCCGTCCGGCGAGAAGCGCGGCGCGAAGGTCATGCCGGGGAAATTGCCGACGATCTCGCGCTGGCCGGTCTCGATGTTATAGAGGTAGACCTTCGGATCGCCCTGGCCGAACTCCATATAGGTGATCTCTTGCGAGTTCGGCGAGAAGCGCGGGGTCAGCACGAGATCGGAGCCGCGGGTCAGATAGCGCACATTGGCGCCGTCCTGGTCCATGATCGCGAGCCGCTTGACGCGGCGCTCCTTCGGCCCGGTCTCGTCCACGAACACGACGCGGCTGTCGAAATAGCCCTTCTCGCCGGTCATGCGCTCGTAGATCTGGTCGGAGATGATGTGGGCGATGCGGCGCCAATATTCCGGTGAGGTGAAATATTGCTGGCCGGCGAGCTGCTGGCCGGAGATGACGTCCCACAGACGGAATTCGGCCTTGAGCCGCCCGTCCGGCTGCCGCGTCATGCGGCCGGTGACGAGCGCCTGCGCGTTGATGGTCTTCCAGTTCTGGAATTGCGGCGCGACATCCATGTTGTTGATGCGCTCGATGAAGGCGGCCTGATCGATCGGCGCGAACAGGCCCGAGCGCTTCAGATTGTTGGTGATGACCTGCGTGACACCGTTGCCGACGTCGCCGTCGGAGGGCGAGCCGGGCAGGAAGTTGCTGATCGCGATCGGAATCGGCTGGAATTCGGTGGGATTGATTTCAAGCCGCTTTTGCGATTGGGCGAGCGCATGTCCAGCCCCAAGCGTCGCAAGCGCGGATCCGGTCAGCGTCATGAAGCGGCGGCGGTTCATCGATCGAATGTCATTCATCGCAAAATTCTTTTGTTCGGATGTCACAACATATCCTTCAGGCCGAAGCGCATCGGAATGGTCTTCCAGGTGTCATACTGCTGCTTCGGCAGGAACGAATAGACTTGACACTGGACGATGGCACGCTTGCCACTCTCCGCCACGGCCTGAGCGATCGACCTGGACGGTCCACGCGCTGCAACCACAACCGGCTCGGATGCCAGTGTTCCATCGATCTTCATAAAAATATCGATGTCGACTTCGTATTGGTCGGCATCCTGCCCGTTGTAGGTGGGCGTGAAGCAGCGCCTGACCGCCGACATGAACGCGCCCTGCCAGGTCGCAACATTGTTGGCGGCCGTCCCGGTTGCTGCTCCCAGCGACGCTGATGCATTCAACGCCGAGCCGGTCTGCTCGTGCCGGGTCGCGGCGCGCTTGTCGAGGTCGCGCTGGATCTGCGCGGGGTCGAAGGTGCGCTCCTTGGGCTTGGGCTGCTGCTGCGGCTGCACCGCCGCGACCTTCTGCTCCACGGGCTTGGGCGGCGGCTTCTTGGCCTCCATCTTCTTCTGCAGCTCGGCGATCGGATCTTCCTTGGCCGGATCAGGCTTCTTTTCCTGCGGCTTCGGTTCTTCCTTCGGCTTGGCCTCCGCCACGGGCTTCGGCGGCTCCGGCTTCTTCTCCACCGGCTTCTCGACCGGCTTCGGCGGCGGCTCCGGCTGGGAGTTGGTCTTGATCAGCTCTTTCTTCTCGGTGACCTTGCCGACGGCGTCTTCCTCGGGCTTGGGCTCCGCGATCTTCTCGACCTTCGGCTTCGGCTCTTCCTTCTTGCCGGTCTTCTGCCCCGCCATCATCTTGGCGAGCTGATCGGAGGAGATGATGTCGATCGGAAGCGATTCCTGCGTAGCGATGTAGGCCTTGCTGCTGAAGGTGACGAGCCCCCATCCCAGCACGAGGACATGCAGGGCAATCGACGCAACGAGTGTCTTGTCGACGTTCACCTTCACGGTCTCAAGACCCCTGATCCGCTTCCGTGACGAGCGCCAGCTTCTTGAATCCGGCGCCCGAGAGCTGGCCCATCACCTTGGCCACGGTGCCGTAATCCGCCTTCTTGTCGGCGCGCAGATAGATGCGTTCCTCGAGGCCGCCGCGCGCATCGGTGATCGCCTTCAGCTTCGGGATCAGCTCGTTCAGCGCAATCTCGGTGTCGTTGATGAACACCTTGCCCTTGATGTCGACCGACATCTGGATCGGCTTCTGGTCGTTGTTTTCGAGGCTCTTGGCACTGGTCTGGGGCAGGTCGAGCGGGACGCCGACCGTCAACATCGGTGCCGACACCATGAAGATGATGAGCAGCACCAGCATGACGTCGACCATCGGCGTGACGTTGATCTCGGCCACGACCGGCTTGCGCCGGCCGCGGCGCCCGCCGCCGCCGGACGAACTCGCAACGTTCATGGCCATGATCGCGTGCCCAGATTGCTCTTCACACTATACATGCCGTCCGTCAGCCCCGCTCGTCGATCTGACGAGACAGAATGGCTGAAAATTCATCAGCAAAGCCCTCGAGTCGCTGGGCCTGCCGGTTCACCTCGGAGGTGAACTTATTGTAGAAAATAGTGGCAGGAATGGCGGCGATAAGGCCGACGGCGGTCGCAAACAGCGCCTCGGCGATACCGGGGGCGACCACCGCCAGAGAGGTATTTTTCGAGGCCGCGATCGACTGGAAGCTCGACATGATGCCCCAGACCGTGCCGAACAGGCCGACGAAGGGGCCGGCGGAGCCGACGGTCGCCAGCACCAGAAGGCGCCGTTCCAGCCGCTCGACCTCGCGCGCAATCGAGACGTTCATCACCTTGTCGATGCGCATCTGAAGCCCTGCGACCGAGCGGGCATGGCTCTCGAACGAGCGCTTCCACTCGCGCATCGCCGCCACGAAGCAGGCCGCCATGGAATGCGTCGGCTTGGCCGACAGCGTGCGATAGAGCTCCTCGATCGACTCGCCGGACCAGAACGCCTGCTCGAACCGGTCCATCGAGCGGCGGGTGCGCGCGTAGAGAAAGATCTTGTCGATGGCGATCGCCCAGACCCAGACCGAGCAGGCCAGAAGCCCCAGCATCACCGCTTTCACGATCCAGTGAGCCTGCCAGAACAGCGCGATCAGCGACACGTCGGCGGAGGCAGCAACCGGAAGGGCTGTCTGAGCCAATTCGGCCGGATTCATAAGCAGTATCCTCTCAAGGCGATCGTTACCTAATGTCTTCGGCCAGCAAATCGCGGCCGGTGTTCCCCAACAGCCGCGCCGGACCCGCGCGGCGGGCAAGCCCGCTCAAAGCCTTGTCTTTCTGGGGTGCAGGGCTCGTCCAAAGGCTCGTCAAAAGCCGGCCGCCTGCATTCCCCGCCAAGATGTCAAAACTAAGGGGCCTCGACCCCAGGCCTTGACGTCGGGCTCCGGGCACGCCTGTCCGCACATACCAGAGCCCGCCGATGGTTAATGCGGGGTTACCGGCGGCGCATTTGGCTGCAGGAAAGACAGTCCCTGCAGGGGGATGGACCCCGGATCCCGTGTTCCAGACGCACCGGCCGGAGGAACCTGCTCTCGTGCCAAAAATTGTCCGGAAAATCACTCTCCGCGAGGTCCTGCCATGTCCATCAACCCCAAGACGACCGCCGCGATCGGCGATCACCCGCTCCACCCCATGCTGATCCCGTTCCCCGTCGCGTTCCTGGTCGGCGCTCCCATCGCCGATCTGGCCTTCATCGGAACCGGCGACGGTTTTTGGGCACGCGCCGCGATGTGGCTGATCGGCGCCGGCATCGTCATGGCGCTGGTTGCCGCCGCAGCCGGCTTCACCGACTTCTTCAGCGAGCCACGCATCCGCCGCCTGAACGATGCCTGGTACCACATGGTCGGCAATCTCGCGGCGGTGGTGCTGGCCCTGGTCAATTTCTATCTCCGCTACGCCCAAGGCGCGGAGGCGGCGATCAAGCCCTGGGGCGTCGTGCTGTCCCTGGTCGTGGTCGGCATCCTTCTGTTCACGGGATGGAAGGGCTGGGAAATGGTCTATCGCCACCACGTCGCGGTGCTGGATGCGCCGGGCCAGACCAGCTCGGAGCCGGTCAACCCGCATCATGGCGGCGAAAGCCACCGCCGCGCCGCCTGAGCGACAGTCAAGCGGACGAAGCGGCCGCAAGGCAATTGGTGAGCCGCGCGGGATTGCCGATTGCGGTGCAGCCGCCAGGCACGTCACCGGTCACGACAGTCCCGGCGCCGATCTTGGCGAAGTCGCCGATCTCGATGTCGCCGAGGATGGTCGCGCCGGAGCCGATGAACACGCCGCGACCGATGCGAGGCGAGCGCATCGGCAGGTCGCCATGGCGTCCGATGCTGACATTCTGAAGGATGGTCACCTCGTCGCCGATGACGACATTGGCACCGATCACGATGCCGGTGGCATGGTCGAGATAAACCGACGAGCCGAGGCTCGCGGCCGGATGAATGCTGACCTGCAGGACGTTCGAAGCCTCGTTCTGCAACAGCAGCGCCGCATCACGATGGTCATGACGCCATAGCCAGTGCGAGACGCGCCAGGACTGCAGCGCGACATAGCCCTTGAAGTGCAGCAGCGGCGGCAACAATCCGGCGATGGCGGGATCACGGAGCACGATGGCGCGCAGGTCGCGGCCGGCCGCTTCGACCAGATCCGGTTGGCCGCGAAAGGCATCGCGGGAAAACGTCGTGAAGCGCTCGCGATCGGCGGCGCTGCCGCCCAGCCGACGCCCGATCAGATCGGCCAAGGCAGCGGTAAAATCGTCATGGGCAAGGATGGCATCGGCGACAGCCTTGCCGAAGACGGGATCCGCCGCTGCGGCGCGCCGCGCCTCGCCGCGTATCTCCTGCCAGAGGATGTCGCTCGCCACGATCGCAGTCTCCGTCCGCATTGCCGCCTGCGGTGTTTTGACGCTTGCTTCTCGCTGTCGAATATAGGACGCAGGCCGCCTGCGCGCCAATTGGCGTCGGCAACACGCGCGGCCACCTGTGCGCCATGCTCCCCGTAAGGCTACGGGCTTGCTTGCCAGAGAGCTGCGGCCAGCCTTCGGCCGAAGCCCGCGGTGGCATCCGCGGGTATTGGTACCCGCCGGACGTCAAGCTGCCGGCCAGTTCCGAATCCACGTCATCCGAGGTCACGCTCAATATGCCGCTCAACGCCCCCGCCGACGACCAGCACGACGACATCATGTATCCATCCGCCCTGCCGTTCCTGCTGGTCCATCTCGGCTGCCTTGCGGCAATCTGGTCGGGCGTCACCTGGCAGGCGGTCGCGATCTGCGTCTCACTCTATTGCTTGCGGATGTTCGCGATCGGAGCCGGCTACCATCGCTATTTCTCGCATCGGGCGTTTGCGACCAGCCGGGTGTTTCAGTTCATCCTGGCCTGCCTTGCGCAAAGCAGCGCCCAGAAGAGCGTGTTGTGGTGGGCCGCCAAGCATCGCCACCATCACCTGCATTCCGACACTGAAAACGACGTGCATTCACCGCGTCACCGCGGCTTCCTCTATAGCCATCTCGGCTGGATCTTTTACCGGCAGCACGACGCAACCGACCTCGTGAAGGTCGGCGATCTCGCCGCCTATCCCGAGCTGATGTGGCTGCATCGGCTGGAGCTGCTGCCGGCCTTCGTGCTGGCAGGGCTCTGCTTCCTGGTCGCAGGATGGTCGGGTCTGGTGGTCGGCTTCCTCTGGAGCACGGTGCTGGTCTATCACGCGACCTTCTGCATCAATTCGCTTGCCCATGTGCACGGGCGCAAGCGCTACGTGACCGGCGATGATTCCCGTAACAACTGGCTGCTGGCATTGGTCACGCTCGGTGAGGGCTGGCACAACAATCACCACGCCTATCAGAGCAGCGTGCGACAGGGCTTTCGCTGGTGGGAGGTCGACGTGACCTATTACATCCTGACGCTGCTGTCGTGGATCGGCGTCGTCTGGAACATGAAGGCGCCGCCCGAACAGGTGCTGCGCAACGAGCAGCCGCTCGGCGCGCGGGTCATCCAGCGGGCGGCCCGCGAGCTCGCCGGACGGTTCGATGCGCAAACCCTGGCGCATGCGATCTCGTCGGCACGCCGCCGGGCCGATCTCGCCCAGTTGCAGCTGCCGACGCTGCACGACATCCTCAATCGCGCGCATGAAGGTGTCGACGCGCTGACGCATCTGCATCTGCCGAAGATCCCGACACGCGAGGAGTTTCTCGCGGAAGCCAAGGCGATGTTCGCGCGAACGCGTTCGCTCAACGAGATCGTCGACCACGCCTACGAATACTTCCTGGCCTCGGTTCACGCGCAACTCGCCACGGCGCGCTGAAGCTTCACGCCATGCGACACCGGCCGGCAGCGGTCATGCTGCCGGGGCGCGTCCATCGCGGGCGCGGCCGGGGTCAGCCTGCTTGCGGAGGCTGAGCGCATAGAGCCAGCCGCCTGCGGCGATCAGCACGGGCAGGACGAAAAGCGCGAAATCGCGGAGCAGGATCATGGGACGATACTTCCCTTCGCGAACGACACCGCGCGGCTGAGTGCGTACGATGCGCCCCAATATAGATAGGCGCTAAGAAACAACCGCCAGGACTCACCGAGCTGCCACTCCGGGTAGAGCTGAACTTCCGTGGGCCATCCATTGAGGAACGCGATCGCCACCGGGACGACCGGGCCGAAGCGCTCGAACAACACGGCCGCGCGCTCGAACAATGCGAGGCGCTGGCTGATTTGTTTGCGTTCAATATTGGTCATGATCGTGCCCGTCGGCGCCGCGGAGGCGCAGTCAAGGCTTGGTCGGTGCTCGCGCGGTCCGGGTTCTATCGATCCTGCACATCTGCGTGATGGGCCTCGCAAAGCCCTCGCAGGCGCTTCGCATCGCCAGGACGACCATCGAAGTGTGACATAAGCCAAACCGCCCGCCTGCGGATTGCGCAGACGGGCGGCTCGGGGCCATCAGGACTTTGGGGGCATGCGCCTGAAGGCTTTGAGAGGTGTAATTCTTCGGATCAGCCCTGCTGCTGGTCGGTCGGCGGCGGGGTCGGACGCGTCTTGTGCTGCGCCATGAACTGATCGAACTCTTCCTTGTCCTTGGCGTGACGCAGGCGGTCGAGGAAGTTCTTGAACTCGACCTGCTCTTCCTCGAGCCGGCGCAGTGTCTCACTGCGATACTCGTCGAAGGCGCGGTTGCCGGAGGACGGCGGGCCGAAGCCAAAGCCGAAGCCGCGGCGCTCCATGCGGTCGCGCATGCGATCCATCTTGTACTGCATCTTTTCCATCTTGTTCTGCCAGCGATCCTGATTGCTCCAGCACGACATTCTTCTGCTCCCGAGTGTGAAAAAGAGGAGGGCAAGTCCGATCGGCCACCAGATGATGAAGCCGAGAATGGTCACGGCGATCCAGCCGGGATGCCAGGGCGTGTCCAGCATGCGGGGGCGCTCGTAATATTGCTGTTGGTCCGACGGGCCGCGCCAGCGATTGACATCAGCGGTGTAGGCCATTTCCCTTCTCCATCACGGCACCAGCGCCGTTGTGAATGTAAATAACATTTACATAGCTAGACCATCCCGCGATTTTGTCAAGCTGGCAGCAAGACACGCCCGCGTGATTACTTGCGCAATCTTATTTCGGCTTGCCCCAGGGGCTGCCGGGCGGCAGGCCCGAACCGGAGGGAGCCTCCGGCGGCACCGGCGGCGGCTCGGCGCCCCTGGCCGGAGGACGGCGGTCGATCGGGAAGCCGAGGCCGCGCAGATAGATCAGCACCTCGGCCTCCAGCAGCTCGTCCGGCGACATCGGCAGCTTGCGTCGCGCAGCATCGCCGCGGGAAAACAGCGAGGCCACGCCATGCGACATCGACCAGATGTGCAGCGCCATCATCATCGCCGGCGGGCGGGGTGTGCCGGGCGGCGTCAGTGCGGCGAGCCGCTCGGCTGCGGCTCGAATGATGTTGAAGGCGCGTTCGCTGGCCGCCTGAAGTGCGGGATTGGCATCGACCGGCACGCCCGATTCGAACATCGCGTTGTAGAAGGCCGGCTCCGCGCGGGCAAAGGCGAGATAGGCCTTGCCGACGCGCTCGAAGGCGGTGACGGTGTCGGGCCGCCCGTCGTCCCAGGCCGCCGACAGGCGCGCCTCGAACTGCTCGAAACCGCGCTGGGCGATAGAGGACAGCAGCTCGTCACGGTCGCGGAAATGCCGGTAGGGCGCCGCCGCACTGACTCCGGCCATGCGCGCGGCATCGGCGAAGGTGAAGCCGGCCGCCCCCTTCTCGGCGATCAGCCCGAGGGCCGCCTGCAACAGGGCTTCCTTCAGATTGCCGTGGTGATAGCCGCGCTCGGCGCGGCGCTGCTCCTTGCGCCAGCTCATGTGAACGAGCTTTACATGAGCCGGGCTTCAAGGTCACTAGCGGGAATCGCTCGTGATTAACCCGTATTCTCCGCAGTCATTCCGGGCGGCTCACAGAGCCGAACTATGGTGCGCGCTTGCGCACCTGAGAATGTCGAGATTCCGGGTTCGGTCCTGCGGACCGCCCCGGAATGACGGCCCACTTGGCCGCCCGGATACCTATTCGTTCAGGGCTACATCTCCGGAATCGGCAGCACGGGCATGACTTCGATCGCCTCGCCCGGGAAGATCGCAAAATGCGGATGGTTCTCGAACAGCTTTGCAGCGTCCTCCTGCGAGGCGGCGCGCACCACCGTGAAACCGGTCAGCGCGTTGCTGACCTCGGTGATGCCGCTCCCGTCGATCCTGCGGGTCTTGCCGAGCGGGCCGCCCATCTCGACGATCACGGACTTGTGCTTCTCGACCCAGCCGTGCCAGGCGGCCATCCCCTCCTGCTCCTTCGCCTTCCGCTCGGCCTCGGGCAGCGCGCGCCACGCCGCCATTTTCGATCCGCTCGTGCTGCCGAGATAGACGGCGAGAAATTTGTGTTCGGTGCTCATGGGTTTTCTCCTCAGGGTTGATTGGGAATCGCGCAGCCGCCGTCTCGTCTACGTCTTCAGGTCGCCAAACCCGGCGACGATCTCCTGCACTTCGGGCGAGTAGTCGGCCATCTCCTGCACCTGGCGGACCTCGATGATCTCGTTGGCTGAAGCGGGACATTTCTTGGCCCAGGCGATCGCCTCGGCGCGCGAGGCGACCTCGATCATCCAATAACCGCCCAGGACTTCCTTGGCTTCCGCGAAGGGCCCGTCGGTGACGATGGGCTGGCCGGTCGCAAACGAGACGCGCGCCCCGGTCGACGGCGGGTGCAGCCCATCGAGCGTGATCAGCACGCCTGCGTCCTTCAGCGCCTCGTTGTAGCGCATCATCGCGGCGACGCGCTCGGGATCGAGCTGCAGCTCCGGCGGCGCGTTCTCGTAGCCGAGCGGGATCATCAGCATCATGAATCGCATGGGAGTTCCTTGCCTTCATTGTCGGGGAGAGCGCGGCAAAGCCGTCTGCCCTCCCCTCCAAGACGAACGGACTTTCAGGGAAGCGACATGCGACGTGAGAAAATTTCCGGGGCCGACCCGGCTGCGCCAGGTGATTTCACGACGCCCTGTCGGCCATTCGCGCGGGCCCGGCAGCAAGGGCGCGAAAAATCATGCGCGTTTCATTCCCGTAGGAATACGGAAGACGATATGTATCTCAACGTGCATACATGGCTAGAAACCGTTTTGATTGAAGGAGATAGCCCAAACACGTGAACTCGCCCGAATTCATAGGGCGCATGAGGGTTTACAGATGGTCAAGACGCGCATGCAACTTTTCGATTGGAGAAAAGGTCGCCAGTCCTCCCAATTGCCACCTGTAATATTGCGGAGCTCACGTGTTCAATTTCCAAAGCAAGAAGGTCAGGCACGCCCTCGCGGAAGTCGAGGCGCTCGATCAGTCGCAGGCCGTAATCGAATTCGGACTCGATGGCACCATCCTCGATGCCAACGAAAACCTATTGAAAATGAGCGGCTATACGCTCGCCGAGATCAAGGGCAAGCACCACAGTATCTTCGTCAGCCCGGCCGAGCGCGAGAGCGCCCGCTATCGCGACTTCTGGGCCAGCCTCAACCGGGGTGAATTTCAGACCACCCAATACAAACGTTTCGGCAAGGGCGGCAAGGAAGTCTGGGTCCACGCCTCCTACGCCCCGCTACGCGACGAGAACGGCAAGGTGGTCAGCTTCATCAAGTTCGCCACCGACATCACCGCGTACAAGATCAAGACCATGGAGGATTCCGGCAAGATCGCCGCGATCAATCGCGCGCAGGCGGTGATCGAGTTCAACATGGACGGCACCATCGTCACCGCAAATGAAAATTTCCTGAAGGCGGTGGGTTACTCGCTCGACGAGATCAAGGGCAAGCACCACAGCATGTTCGTGACACCCGAGGACCGCGCAAGCCCCGCCTATGCGGCGTTCTGGGCCAAGCTGAACCGCGGCGAGTTCGAGGCGGCCGAATACAAGCGGCTCGGCAAGGGCGGCAAGGAGATCTGGATCATCGCCACCTACAATCCAATCCTCGACGAGAACGGCAAGCCGTTCAAGGTGGTGAAGTTCGCAACCGACGTTACCGCGCAGAAGATGCAGGCCGCCGACAATAACGGTCAGCTCGCCGCGATCCAGAAGTCGCAGGCCGTGATCGAGTTCAACATGGACGGCACGATCCGCACCGCCAACGACAATTTCCTGAAGGCGATGGGTTACTCGCTGGCGGAGATCAAGGGCCAGCACCACTCGATGTTCGTCGACCCGAGCGAGAAGAATTCGGCGGCCTATCGCCAGTTCTGGGAGACCCTCAATCGCGGCGAATATCAGGCCGCCGAATACAAGCGTATCGCCAAGGGCGGGCGAGAAATCTGGATCCAGGCCTCCTACAACCCGATCTTCGATCTCAACGGCAAGCCTTACAAGGTGGTGAAGTACGCCACCGACATCACCGCGCAGGCGATCGGCCGCAAGAAAGCCGACAATGCCCGCGGACTGATCGAGGCTGTCGCGGCCGGCAGCGAACAGATGAGCGCCTCGATCCGCGAGATCTCGGAGACCATGGCGAAGTCGCGCGAAACCTCCAAGGTCGCGACGACGCGGGCCGAATCCGCAGACAGTCAGGCTCAGAAGCTTGCCGCAGCTGCGCAAGCCATGAGCGGCATCGTGGAGATGATTTCGGGCATCACCGGCCAGATCAACCTTCTCGCACTCAACGCCACGATCGAATCGGCGCGTGCGGGCGAGGCCGGCCGCGGCTTTGCGGTGGTCGCCTCAGAGGTGAAGAACCTCGCGAACCAGGCCAAGCAGGCGACCGACACGATCACCTCCGAAATCGAAGCCCTGAACGTCATCTCGGGCGACGTCGCCAACTCGCTCACCGCGATCAAGGCCGCGATCGCCGGCGTCAACGAGTTCATCGCCTCCACCGCCGCCGCCGTCGAGGAGCAGAGCATCGTGACATCGGACATGTCCGCCAACATGCAGCGGGCCTCGGCGGAACTGGCCTAGGCGCCCGCTTTATCCCCATCCTGAGCGCTCGCAATGACGGAGCAAGGAGCGAGGCCGTTTGTTCCCTCACTCCTATCTCGACTACAGGTAGGCCTTCGCGGCCTCCGGGCGTACAAGCGACCGGCTCGACCAGCATGGGGCTTTCGCCCTCGGACAAAAGCGCAGTAGAAGGAGCGCAAGCTCAAGCACGCCCTTTGCCCGAGGACAGATTCTCCATGTCGCAAGCCCCGCAAAAAGTTGCCCTCGTCACCGGCGCCGCCCGCGGTATTGGGCTGGCCACGGCGAAGAAGTTTCTCGCCGAGGGCTGGCGCGTGGCGCTGCTCGACATCGATGGCGACCTGCAGGCAAGCGCGGTAGCCGCGCTGGAAAATCGCCATGACGCGCTGGCGATCACTTGCGACGTAGCCGACGCGGCGGCCGTCAGCACCGCAATGACGACGATCGAGCGGCGGTTCGGCCGGCTGGACGCGCTGGTCAACAATGCCGGCATCGCGGTGTTCGCGCCGCTGATGGAGACGTCGGATGCCGACTGGCGCCGCGTGCTCGAGGTCAACCTCACCGGACCGTTCCTCTGCACCAAGGCGGCGGTGCCCCTGATGCGCGACGGTGGTGGCGGCGCCATCGTCAACATCACCTCGATCTCAGCCGTGCGCGCTTCGACGCTGCGCTCGGCCTACGGCACCAGCAAAGCAGGCCTTGCACACCTTACCAAGCAGCTCGCGGTCGAGCTCGCCTCCCTCAACATCCGCGTCAACGCGGTCGCACCGGGGCCGGTCGACACCGCGATGGCGAAGCAGGTGCACACCAAGGAGATCCGCGCCGACTATCACGACGCCATTCCGCTCAACCGCTACGGCCTGGAAGAGGAACTCGCGGAAGCGATCTATTTCCTGTGCTCGGGCCGCGCGAGCTACATCACCGGCCAAATTTTGGCCGTGGACGGCGGCTTCGATGCGGCGGGCATCGGCCTGCCGACGCTGCGCGGGCAAAGGCGCAACGGGTAGGCGCAGGATTTGTAGGGTGGGCAAAGGCGCAACGCGCCGATCCCAAATTTGCGGTGCGGATGGTGGGCACGCTACGCTTTGCCCACCCTACGAAAGCGAGTTGGTGGAGAGTTCATGCAACGCATCACCTTCCTCAAAGCTCTGATGCTTGCATCCGCGCTGCTCGCCGCCGCGCCTGCGGCGGCCGAGATCCGCATCATCCAGTCCCCGGGCGGACAGGTCGGGCCGTTCCTCGATCTGTTCGAAAAGGTCCGCGACAGTGGCGAGCGCGTGGTGATCGACGGCCCCTGCCTGTCCGCCTGCACGCTGGTGCTGAGCATCGTGCCGGGCGAGCGCATCTGCGTCACCAAGCGCGCCGTGCTCGGCTTCCATGCCGCACGCTCGGTTGACCGGCGCGGCCGCTTCTATGCCGAGCCGGAAGCATCGGTCGCGGTGCTTGCCGCCTATCCCGGTCCGGTGCGCGACTGGATCAGCCGACGTGGCGGTCTGACCTCGCGGTTGCTGCTGTTGAAGGGGCGCGATCTCGCCGCGATCTATCCGCGTTGCCGCTGATACAGCCGGCAGCCGCCACCGCTTTCAAAAAAGCGTCTGGATCACTGGCGCCAGCTTCGCGCTGGCGCAAATGAGCATTCCCCAAAGAGCAAAGTTGATCTGTAGCGCCGCCGCCATCGGTCGCTCCCCTTGCAAGTGACGTCCATCCCAGTTTGTAGCTTTTATGACTCACCAATAACGATTCTGACGTGCAGAGCACAGCCCAATCTTGCGCCAATTGTTGTGCGATGCAGCTCGCTTCACGAAGCGGCCTCACTGCGTCCGCAAAGTGATGCGAAAGCACGACTCATATTCGGCCATGCCGGCAAGTATGTTTTGCCTTGAGTTCCATTGACCGACGATGCGCGTGTCTCACGCAGATTCTGCGCGCCGATTGTGGAGGCAAAAGCCCGGCATGATTCGACACGGCTTGATCGTGCTCACTTTTTGCACAGCGCTGATCGGATGCGCAGAGGCGCCAGCGCAGGAACGCCGCGCCATTGCATGGGATGGCCTCGGCAAGGATCCGAACCGTCCGCATGTGGCCAAGCGGCGCGTCACGACCGGCGCGCCGGCTGCAAGTGATCCCAATCAGGAGCGCGAAAAAGTGCTCGGCACATTGCGCCCCTATTCCGAGGCGTGGTGGGCGGTCCAGGACGAGATACAGGCGGAGAACGACAGGAAGCTGGGCGCCAAGCTCGTAATCTGTCCTCGCTGCGTGGAATCGTCGCCCGAGGACGTCACCGGATCAATCCGGTGAAAGGACAACGGCTGATCGGCGCCTGACGTAACGAAACGTACGTCCCCTCTCCCGCAGCATTGGAGAGAGGGATCGCAACGCGACGGTCGCGCCCAAAGCGCGATGCGATAGGATAAATCGTCATCGCGCTTTAGGTTGTTGTTTGAGCATGATCTTTTCGGAAAACCGCTTCACACTTTTCCGGATCATGCTCCTATCACATGCCCTCGGCCGGGCAGTTCACCATCCAGGGAATGCCGAACTTGTCGATGCACATCCCGAAGCCCTTGGCCCAGAACGTCTTGCTGAAGGGCATGGTGACGCTGCCGCCGTCGGCAAGCGCGTTGAACTTGCGCTCACCATCCGCGGGGTCCTTGACTGTAATCGAGATTGCAAAGCCCTGCGGCTTCTGGAAATGCTCGGCCGGCGAGTCGGAGGCCATCAATACCGTGCCGTCCGGCAGTGACATCCGCGCATGCATGATCATCTTCTCGCGGCCGGGCGTAGCCGGCACGTCCGGCGGAGCATCCGATGCGCGCATCATCGCGTCGATCTTGCCGCCGAGAACCTTGGCGTAATAGTTGAACGCTGCTTCGCAATTGTCCTGGTAGAACAGATAGGGATTGAGCATCGTTTCTCTCCTCTTCGTTTGCAGTGAGGCTTATTGCTTCTCGGTGAGCTTCTTCAGGCCGGCGAGGCCGGTCTCGAAATCCTTGCCGATCATGCTGTCCATGTTGAAGAACACCTGCATCAGCTTGGACAGGAACGGGGCCGGACCGTACATTACCCATGTGACGAGTGTGGCATCGCCTTGCGGCACAAAGGTGAACTCGGCGGTGTTGTGGCCTTCGAACGGCCGCTCGAAATCAAGCTTGATGCGGAGCTTGGAGGGGCCGTTCGCCTCCAGGATCTCCATATGGCCGGCGCCGACCTTGTTGTTGCCCTCCCAGGCATAGGTCGCACCCTTCCCTGCCGCGGTTCCGCCGAACGTCCGCTTCATGGCGGGATCGCGGGTCTCATACGGCGACCAGGCGGTCCAGCGATGGAAATCGGCAACCAGCGGATAGATCACAGCGGCCGGTGCCTTGACGGCGAGCGAGCGTTCCACACGGAACGTGTCGGGTTTCGTCAGGGCGAAGACGAGGACCGCGGCAAGGCCGGCGGCGAGAACGATGGCGATGACGGCAATGGCTTTCAGCATGGATGGCTCTCCTGGTACGGGATTAAGACGAAGGGGAACGGCGGGGGCCGACAATGGGAGAGAAATTCTTTGGCGCACTGCCCACCGCTCGTCATGGCCGGGCTTGTCCCGGCCATCTACGTTCTTGGCGTAGATGGAAAGACCGTGGATGCCCGGGACAAGCCCGGGCATGACGATGTGGAGGCAGACGGGCCTACTTTGCCTTCGTACCCAACTTCACGCTGCCATCGCTGCGCTTCGGCTGGCTGTCCCGGATCAGGCGATCGAGATGCATGCGGATGTGGGCGGCTTCGGCCGAGGTGTTGGCGAGCGCGATGGCGCGATCGAAGGCGATTCGGGCTTCGTCGTTGCGGCCGAGCTGCATCAGGAAGGCGCCGCGCACGCCGTAGAAATGGAAATAATTGGCGAGCTTCGGCGCCAGCGGCTCGATCAGCTCGAGCGCGGCCTGCGGCCCGCGCACCTTGGAGACCGCGACCGCCCGGTTGAGCGTCACCACCGGTGAGGGCTGCACCACTTCGAGCGCGCCGTAGAGCAGGTCGATCTCCGTCCAGTCGGTCTCCTCCGGCGTCGCCGCGCGCGCATGCAGGGCGGCGATCGCGGCCTGGATCTGGTAGGGCCCGCTGCGGCGGTGGCGCATCGCCTTGTCGATCAGCGCGAGGCCCTCCGCGATCATGGTGCCGTTCCACAACGAACGATCCTGATCGTCCAGCAGGATCAGCGACCCGTCCGCGGCAAAGCGCGCCGCGCTGCGCGCGTGCTGCAACAGGATCAGCGCGGTCAGGCCCATGATCTCCGGCTCGCTCGGAAACAGCCGCAGCAGCAGCCGCGCCAGCCGGATCGCCTCCTCGCACAGCGGCTTCCTGATCTCCGCGGTGTCACCGCTCGCCGAATAGCCTTCATTGAAGATCAGGTAGATCATCGCCGCGACGCCGGCGAGCCGTTCAGAGCGCTCGACCGCGCCCGGCGCCTCGAACGGCGTCCCGGCCTCGGCCACCTTTGCCTTGGCGCGCGTGATGCGCTGCTCCATCGCCGCTTCCGAGACCAGGAACGCGCGGGCGATCTGCTTCACCGTGAGGCCCGAGACGATGCGCAGCGCCAGCGCGATCTGCTGCGTCGCCGGCAGTCCTGGATGGCAGCAGATGAACATCAGCCGCAAGATGTCGTCGCGATAATGCGAGCCGTCGAGCCGCTCGGCGAGTTCGCCCTCGGCATCGTCGAGATCGGAGATCGCCTGGTCGTCCTCAGGCAGCGGCTGCTGCCTGCGCGCGCGTCGCACTTCGTCGATCGCAACGTTGCGGCCGACCATGATCAGCCAGGCCGCGGGATCGCGCGGCGGCCCATTCTGCGGCCAGGTCTTGAGCGCGCGCAGGCAGGCGTTCTGAAAGGCCTCCTCGGCGGTGTCGAGATCGCGGAAATAGCGCAGCAGCGCGCCGACCGCCTGGGGTCGCGCCGAAGTCAGCGCAGTCTCGATCCAGGCGGTATCGGCCTCGCTCACGTCAGGTTTCCTCCGGGCCGGAACACGCCGACGGGACGCACCTCATAGGCGCCGCCGGGATTGGCGGCACCCAGCTCGCGTGCGACGTCGAGCGCGTCGTCGAGATTCTTGCAGTCGACGATGTAGAAGCCGAGCAGCTGCTCCTTGGTCTCGGCATAGGGGCCGTCGAGCACCAGCGGCGGATCCTCCTTGCGCAGCGTCGCCGCCGCCGTCGTCGGCAACAGCCGCGCCACCGGCCCGAGCCGACCCTGCCTGGTGAGCTTCTCCTGCACCACGGTGAGCTTCTTCATCACGGCCTCGTCCTGCTCCTTGCTCCAGGAGCCGACGAAATCCTCATCGTGATAGCAAAGTATGGCGTAAAGCATGGGCGGCACTTCCCTCGTCTGTTCTGAAGACGCGCCAATATGCCCCGCGCCGACAGCGCTGCGGAAAAAATTTGCAAGAAAAATCCGGCAGATCGTGCCAAGGAGGGCCTTCTCGAGCGGAACCCGAAGAGGCACTTCGAATGACCATGGGCACACTGGCCGTCCTGATCAACAGCACGCAACAGAACTGGCTGCCGGAGCGGTGGAAGGCCCGTTTCGACGCGGTCTGCGGCAACCGCCGCGTGGTGCTGCTGCCGGACGCCGGGCTCGATCCGGCGGAGGTGCATTATGCGGCGGTGTGGAAGCCGGTGCCCGGCGATCTCGGTGCGTTCCCCAATCTGCGGGCGATCTTCAACCTTGGCGCCGGCGTTGACGCGCTGATGGCGGACAAGAGCCTGCCCGAAGTGCCGCTGGTGCGCGTCGCCGTGCCCGATCTCACCAATCGCATGACCGAATATGTCGTGCTGCACGTTCTGATGCATCACCGCCAGGAGCTTTACCTGCGGCAATCGCAGCGCGAGAAGCGCTGGGAGCCCAGATATCAGTGGCCGGCGAGCGCGATCACGGTCGGCGTCATGGGGCTGGGCACGCTCGGCGCCGATGCGGCCGACGTGCTGCGGCGGCTCGGCTTCCGCGTCGCCGGCTGGAGCCGCAGCCCGCGCACGTTCGAGGGCGTCGAATGCTTCCACGGCGCCGCCGGAATGGACGCGTTCCTGCGCAGGACCGATATCCTGGTCTGCCTGCTGCCGCTGACATCAGACACGCACGGCATCCTCAACCGCGAGGTCTTCGCCAAGCTCAATCGCACCAGCCCGCTCGGCGCGCCGGTGCTGATCAATGCCGGCCGCGGCGGCCTGCAGAACGAGGCCGATATTCTCGCCTGCCTCGACGACGGCACGCTCGGCGCCGCCTCGCTCGACGTCTTCGTGCAGGAGCCGCAGCCGAAGGACAGCCGGTTCTGGACCCACCCCAAGGTGGTGTTGACGCCGCACAATGCCGCCGACACCGACGCGGATGCGATCTCGGCCTATGTCGCCGAGCAGATCGCCCGGTTTGAGGCGGGCGGCGCGCTGGAGAACGTGGTGGACCGAAAGCGGGGATATTGAAGCTTCGCTTCCAGCTTATCCTTTGGCGCCGATCATCACGTCGATCGCGCTCTTGACGATCGCCTCCAGCTCCTTGCGCGGCACGCGGGCGCGGGAGCGGATGGCGATGGTGTGGATGGTGGCCGATGCGATCTGTGCCAGCGCGAACGGATCGGCGCTCTCCGGCAGCTCGCCTTTCTCCTTGGCGCGGCGGAAGCAACTGGCAAAGGCCTTGTCGAGCCCGGTGAGGCCGTCCAGCACCATGGCGCGGATCTCGGGATCGCCGACCGCCTCGGAGGCCGCGGTCACGACCGTGAAGCAACCGCGCGGTCCGGTGTCGCCGGACAGATAGATGTCCAGCGCGGCTGCGTAGATGCGCTCCAGCCGCTGGCGCAGCGGCATCTCCTCGCGGAAGATCGCGACCATCGCCGCGCCCGCCTCGTCGCGGTAGCGCTGATAGCTCTTGATGTAGAGCTCGCGCTTGTCGCCGAAGGCGCCGTAGAGGCTCGGCCGGTTCATGCCGGTGGCTGCGCTGAGATCGTCGAGCGAGGTGGCCGCGAAACCCTGCTTGCGGAACAGATCGAGCGCCTTGCCGAGCGCGATATCGGGCTCGTAGGCGCGCGGACGGCCGCGGCGCTTAGGCCCACCGCGACGCTCGGACTCGCCGCGACGCTCGGGCTGATTGGCAGCAGCTGGCGGCTTCGATTTTTGTACCATTCCGCAAGTTATTCCTTGACCTCACCCATATTATGCAAGATGGTACAAAAATCAATCTGGCCAGGTTGAGCGACACCCAAAGAGGAATTGCCCAAGGAGGCTACAGATGGATCTCTATTTCTCGCCGCTTGCCTGCTCGATGGCGACACGCGTCGCGCTGTATGAAGCCGGCGCCGAGGCGAACTACCTCGAAGTCGATCCGCCGACCAAGACGGTCTTGAGCGACGGCTCCGACTTCCGCACCGTGAATCCGATCGGCCTCGTGCCGACGCTGCGCACCGATGAAGGCATGGTGCTGACCGAGAACGCTGCGATCCTGCAATATGTCGCGGACCGTTTCCCGCAAGCCGGCCTCGGCGCGAGCGCCGGCATCGAGCGCACCCGGCTGCATCAATGGCTCTGCTTCATCGGCACCGAGCTGCACAAGAGTCTCTTCATCCCCATGCTCGACCGCAAGGCGCCGCAGGAAGTCAAGGCCTATGCCCTGGAGAAGAACCTGTCACGGCTCGACTATCTCGACAATTACCTGAAAGGACGCGAGTTCCTGCTCGACCATTTCAGCGTGGCCGATGCCTATCTCGTCACGGTCATCAACTGGACCATGGCGACGCCGCCGATCGAGCTTGCGAAATGGCCGAACCTGAAGGCGTATCACGAACGGCTGTGTCAGCGACCTTCGATTGCCAAGGCGATCGCGGAGGAGTTCGAGCTGTACAAGGCCGAGCTCGCGCGGAAGAAGGCCGCAGCCTGAGGCCGCACGCGAGCTCCGTATTCGCGCGGCAAGCGCGCTATCTCGGCGCCTGCAGCGCGATGCCGTAGCGGCGGTAGATCCGGTCGATCGTGCCGTCGCTGCGCAGCCGCTCCACGGCTGCGTCGATGGCTTCGCGCAACGCATCGTCCGGGCGGACCATGCCGACGCCGACGTTCCAGTTCAGATCGGCCGTGCTCTCGTCGCGATCGAGGATCCGGAGCGGTTTGTCCGGGTGGGTCAGATTGAAATAGCTGGCGGCGGTGGGCGTGACCGCGGCGGCGTCGATCTCGCGGTTCGACACGGCCTCCAGGCTGTCGCTCTCGAAGCCGAAGGTCGATATCGGCACGCGCCGCTGACCGATGATCATGGCTGCGATCGATCCAACCTGCACGCCCACCTTGGTCGATTCGTTGAGGCTGGCGAAGGACGTGAGCGTGCTGGATGACGGCACGGCGAGCGCGACGCCTGTGCGATAATACGGTTTGGAGATTCTCAGACGGGTTTCGCCTTGCGCTTCGCGATCGGCGATGACGTCCAGGAGAATGTCGCAGCCGGCGCTGCGCATCTGGTACTGCGTGATGATCCAGTCGAGCCGCAGCGAGACACCGAGCTCGCGTGCCAGCACCCGACCGAGTTCGACCTGGAAGCCGGGCGGATCGCCGGTCTTGTGCGCGAAGGGAAGCGAATTGGGATGCGCGCAGAGCCCGATCACGCCGCTGGAGCGGATCGCCTCCAGGGGGCGCGCCGCCGCCTGCCCCGACAGGACGATGGCGGCAGCGACGATGACCGGGACAAATGTCTTCATTCCACACTCTATGCTAGTCAGCCGTCGCGCGGTTTCAGGGCGCGGATGTACTTGACCATCTGGTCGATCTGGGCGTCGGTGAAGGCGCCGTCAAAGGCCGGCATCGCTCCTTGCTTGCCGAGCTTGATGCGACTGCGGATATAGTCGTCGTCGCGCGGCGAATTCATCAGTTGCGGCCCCTTCCCAGCGGCCCGGCCACCGTCGGAGTGACAGAAGCCGCAAGTCCCCGCAAACACCTGCTCGACCTCGAACGCCGTGTTCTCCGGCGCGGGTGTGGCGGATTGGGCCTGGGCCATCGCAGCCCACAGCAACGAGGCGCCCAGCCCCGCCAAAATCGTCTTGCAAGATAGTCTCAACAGCTACGCTCCATTCCTGAGCCACGCGGCCGCGACATCGATCGAGGAGCGGGCTTGCGCCCGCTCCATGATCAGAACATCTGCGGCAGACTATTTCAGGCTGAAGACGACCAGGGCGCCGTCGTCACGCGGCATGCTCTTGTAGACGCCGCCGAAGTTCGGCGCATATTCGTCCGCCAGCATCCCGCCGAAGCCCGCCGTCACCGCGATATATTGCTTGCCGCCGACGGAGTAGCTGACGATGCCGCCCTGATGGCCGGTGCCGTTGTTGTGCCTCCATAGCTCGGCGCCAGTTTCGGCATCATAGGCGTGCAGCACGCCACGCGAATCAGGCACGAAGACGAGGTTGCCTGCGGTCGACAGCACGCTTCCGAGCGGAGGCTCGGGATAGCGAACCTCCCATTTCTTCGCGCCCGTGATGGGATCGCGCGCGTCGAGATGTCCGTAGATCTCGCCACCCGGAGGAGGCACCATCTTGAAATCGGCACCGATGTTGAGCTGGACCTGCGGCGTGGTGACCGGCGTCGTCTTCTGGATATCCAGCGTCATGCACCATTCCTGTCCGATCTTGTAATAGAGACCGGTCTTGGGGCTGTAGGAGCCGGCGTTCCAGCTGATGCCGCCGCCGATGAACGGACACAGCGGCGGTTCGGTGACCTTGCCGACCGGGAAATCGCGACGGCCGATCAGGGCGCCGGTCTTGGGATCTATGTCCTTGACGAAGTTGATGTTCTCGACCAGCCGCCAGACGTTCTTCACTTTGAGATTGCGGTCGTAGACGAAGACGAAGCCGCCCTTGTTCGGATGGACGACGTATTTCTGGCCGTCACGCTCGAGCATCACGAATTCGCCGACCGAGCTGTCGAAGTCCCAGGCATCGTGCGGCAGTTCCTGATGGTAGAATTTCAGCTTGCCGGTATCGATGTCGAGCCCGATCACCGAGCTCGTATAGAGGTTATCGCCGGGACGCGCCCCCTGGGTCTTGTAGTCCGGACCCGACCAATCGTAGAGCGGCGCCGGATTCGCAGTGCCCCACAGGACAGTGTTGGTCTCGGAATCGTAGGTGCCCGGCATCCAGCCGCCACCACCGCCGGTGCGCCAGGACTCGTTGCCCCAGGTCTTCATCGCCTCTTCGGTGCCTGCGACCGTGAGGAACTCCCACTTCTTCTTTCCGGTTGCGGCATCGAGCGCGAAGATCGGGCCGCGGCCCGGCCATTCGCCGCCTTGCGCGCCGATGATCACGCTGCCCTTGGCGTAGAGCGGCGCGCCGGTGAAGCCGACCGTCAGCTTCTGCGAGTCGATCAGCCTGGTCTCCCAGAGAACCTTTCCGGTCTTGGCGTCCAGCCCGAAGACACGACCGTCCATGGTGCCGACGAAGACCTTGCCTTCGCCGAGAGCGACGCCGCGGTTATAGGGCGAGTGGGTCTGGCGGCTGATCAGCGCTTCATCCAGCTCCGGAAAGAACGACCAGATCACCTCGCCGCTGGCGCCGTTCAGCGCGAAGACCCGGCTGTAAGAGCCCGAATAGTACAGCACGCCGTCGGCGACGAGCGGCATCGACTGCAGGCCGCGCGTCGATCGCCCGGGAATGTGCATCCATGCCACGCCCAGATTGCCGACATTGCTCGTATTGATCTGTGTAAGCGGGCTGTAGTGATGGGATTTGTACGAACCGTGATAGGTGAGCCAATCGTTCTGGCCGGCGGCCTCGATCCGGGCCGTATCCACGGACTGAGCCAATGCCGCCGTCGCTGCAAGTGTCGCAACGACAACGACAGCCAAGGCCGAGCTGAGCCACTGTTTCCTCATTTGCACTTCCTCCCGCTCTTGTGTTTGTTGATTGCGTCTCGTGAATGCGGCTTGCGAGGGGTATTTGCAGTTCAGTGTGCGTCGATCGTCCTCCATCGGACCGAATCGTCAACAGACGTCCCCTTCCTCGGCGCATCGCGCCGAGGAGCCACGTTCACCGGAGTGGTTGCTGTTGTACTTCTGCTTGCCGTCACACTGTACGACGGATCACAGGGCCTGCAAATATGGAATGCGCGCCGAAGTCGCTTCGATGCAGGGGGACTTGAAACGGCAGCGGCGCTGACCGTTTTGCTTTCGATCCGCCGATCCCGGAACAAGTTGTCTTATCCGTAAAGCACCTTCGGCAGAATCGTGACGATGCCCGGCCACAGCGTCAGCAGCAGCACGAACCCGATCATGATCATGAGGTACGGCATCGTGACGCGGGCGATATAGCCGAGACCGTCGTCGGTCAGCCCCTGGATCACGAACAGGTTGAAGCCGACGGGCGGCGTGATCTGCGCCATCTCCACGGCGAGCACAAGGAAGACGCCGAACCAGACCTCGTCGAAGCCGGCACCCTTCACGATCGGCAGCACGATCGGCAGCGTCATCACGATCATCGAGAAGCCGTCGAGGAAACAGCCGAGCACGAGATAGAAGACGATCAGCGCCACGATCAGCATGAAGGGCGACAGGCCGAGGCTCTTGACGAACGCGGCCACCGCCTGCGGGATGCCGAGGAAGGCCGCGGCATTGCCGAGGATCGAGGCTCCCAGCACGATCAGCGCGATCATCGAACAGGTGACGACCGAGCCGATCAAGACGTCGCGGATCACCTGCTGCGACATTGCGCCTTGCACCCAGGCAACCAGGGCCGCGCCGAGCACGCCGACCGCGGCAGCTTCGGAGGGCGTTGCGAGCCCGCCATACATCGAGCCGAGCACGCATGCGATCAGGAACAGCGCCGGCGCGAGATCCTTCAGTGCTGCAAAGCGCTCGCTCCACGGCACCTGCGAGAGCTTGGCTTCGGTCTCGGGCACCATCGCGGGTTTGAGGGTGGTGTGCAGCATCACCCAGGCCATGAACGTCGCGGCCAGCAGGAAGCCCGGCAGCACGCCGGCGGTGAACAGCTTCAGGATCGAGACGTCGCCGAGCACGCCGTAGATGATCATGATGTTGGAGGGCGGGATCAGGAAGCCCAGCGTGCCGGCGCCGGCGAGCGAGCCGATCGCGATGTCACGGGAATAACCTCGGCGCGTGAGCTCGCTGAGCGACATGCGGCCGATCACCTGCGTCGTCGCGGCCGACGAGCCCGAGATCGCCGCGAAGATGGTGCAGCCGATCACGTTGACATGCAGCAGGCGGCCGGGCAGCAGCCCGGCCCACGGTGCCAGTCCCTGAAACAGCGAGCGCGACAGGCGGGTGCGGAAAAGCAACTCGCCCATCAGAATGAACAGCGGCAGCGCCAGCAGCTCCTGCGTGGTCAGGATGTTCCAGGCGTATTGCGGCAGCAGTTTTTCAAGCGGGATCGAGCGGAACATCGCGAGCAGCAGCGTCGCGGTCAGCGCAAGCGTGAGGCCGATCCAGACGCCGCAAGCCAGCAGCACAAACAGGATCGCGAACAGGGCGACGACTTCGACGGTCATGCGAACTTGGATCCGGATGCGGGCAAGGCGGTCATTCGACGGGCGAGGCCTTCATGCGATGGTCCTCCAGCGGCAGGCCGAGCGCGGCCTGGATCGCACGCGCGAGGAACTGCAGCGTCAGCAGCAACATGCCGAAGGTGACGATCGCTTGCGGAAACCACAGCGGCGTGTCGCTCGAGGTCGAGACCTGGCCGCGCACGAAGGCGCTCCAGGCGAATTTCGCCATGGCCATGGTCAGGAACGCCATGAAGGCGAAGCCGGCCGCCGCCGAGAGGATCTCGAGCGCGCGCTGCACCGGCACGGGTGCGTTCTTCAGGAGCAGCACGACGCGGATGTGGCCGCCGACGCGCAGCGTCATGGCGGCGCCGAAAGTGAAGGCCGCCGCCATCAGATAGGAGGAATATTCCCACGCGATCGAGATGGTCGGCGGGAAGAACGGCAGGAAGTTCGAGAGGAAGCGGGTTGCGACCTCGCACAGCATCAACAGCGTCAGCATCAGGAGACAGAAGCCGCCGATCCAGCCGTCGAGCCGGCCGAGGCGATCGATGGCGTCGAGGACGATGCGCAGCGGCGCGGGCGCCGCTGCGTTGAGGCTTTGCGATGCTTCGGGCGAAAGGCTCACCACGTCTCGCCCTCAGCCGCGCTTGATTTCGGCGAGATAGGCCCGCACCGGCTTGTCCGCCGCCGGCACGCGCTTGAGGAAGGCGTCCAACTGCGGCGCGGTCTTGGCCCGGATGTCCTTCATCATGGCGTCCGAGACCGGCACCACCTCCATGCCGCCCTCCTTGAGGCGGTTGAGGCTGTCGACATCGGCCTTGAGCGAATTGGCCCAGAAGCCGGGCTCCATCTTCGCCGCGATGTCAGCGACCAGCTTCTGTTGATCGGCGCCGAGCGCCTTCCAGGCATCGAGATTGACGGTGAGCATCTGCGACGACCAGACATGGTTGGTCGGGTAGACGTATTTCAGGAACTCCCAGAACTTGCCGTCGACGCCGGACACCGACGAGGTGGAGACCCCGGCCACCGCGCCGGAGGCGAGTGCGGGGATCGTTTCGCCCCAGGGGATCATCACCGCCGCCATACCGATGGCATTGAGCATCTCGACCGCATTCTTGTCGGGCACGCGGATCTTGATGTTCTTGAGGCCCTCGACCTCGGCGACCTTCGCCTTCAGATGCAGATATTGCGTCGGCCACGGCACGATGTAGAGGATCTTCTGGTTGTTGCGCGCAGCGATCTTCTCGTATTCAGGCCGCACATATTTGTGCAGCACCTTGAGCTCCTCCACGGAGCCGCAGAGGAAGGGGATGCTCTCGACGCCCATGAAGGGCTCGTCGCCGACCTGCTGGATGTTGAGGACGTCGGCGAGCGGCACCAGGCCGTCGCGCACGGCCCGCAAGTGCTCGGGCCCCTTGAAGCCGAGCTGGCCGCCGGCCTTCACGGTGATGGCGACCGCACCATTGCTCTGCTTCTTCACCTCCTCCGCAAACGCCATCGCGTTCTGGGTGTGGAAATTGCCGTCGGGCCAGACCGTCGACATATCCCAGCTCGTTGCCGCCCGTGCGCGAGTCGAGATGTGGCCGGCGGCGAGCAGCGTCGCTGCGCCCACAGTGAAGTTCCGTCGCGTAATCATTGCTCCCCTCCGTTTACCGAGCGCGTTGATGCATCAACGCGCGTACCCATAGACCTTGACTGCGTTCTCCGAAGACACGAGACCGCTTGCGACGTCGTCGTTGACGGCCGCGCGATCGCGCTCCCTGGGATCGCCGATGCCGGCACCGCCGGGCGTCAGCACCACCAGCCGGTCGTCCGGCGGCACCTGCTGAAAGCCCTTGCCGCGCAGCTTCTTGCCGGACTTGAGACCGACATAGCCGGCCTCGCCGTTCTGGCCGCCGTCCCGCCCGCGCGGCGGGTGGTCGATGCGGTCGAACGCGGCGAGGATGTCGAACGGCGCATCGACCCCGCTGCCGACTTCGATGATCTGGCCGAGGCCGCCGCGGGTGCGCCCTGCCCCGCCGGAATCCGGGCGCAGCTCCTTGCGCCAGAAGATCAGCGGCGTCTGCGTCTCCGCGATCTCGACCGGCGTGCCGCGCACGCCGCTTGGGTAAGCGGTCGCCGACAGCCCGTCCTTGCCGAAGCGCGCACCGGTGCCGCCGTTGGAGGTGACTGCCATCGAGAACCCGTAATTGCCGCCGGCGCCGGAGCGGGTCTGGCCGCGCACGTTGAGATTCCACAGGCAGGAGGTGCCTTCCGCAGGCACGCGCTCGGGAATGATCTGGCGCAGGCAGCCGAACACGACGTCCGGCAGCATCTGGCCGATGACGTGGCGCGACGCCACGGGCGCCGGCTTCGGCGCATTGAGGATGGCACCGGCCGGCGCAGACACCGTCAGCGGCGAGAGCGAGCCGGCATTGTTGGGGATCTGCGAGGCGACGACGCAGCCGAGGCCGAACACGGTATAGGCGGTGGTGTAGGACAGCGGCACGTTGATGCCGAATTTTGACGCGGCGGACGTGCCGTCGAAATCGACGTGGATGCCGGTATCCGAGATGGTCAGCGTCGCCGCCAGCGTCACCGGGGCATCATATCCGTCGACCACCATGGTGTTGCGCCAGCTGCCCTTCGGCAGCTTTGCAATCTCGGCCAGCACGGCCTCGCGCGAGCGGTCGCAGATGTAGTCGCCGAGCTCGTCGAGCGTCTCGATGCCGAACTCGCTCATCATCTCGACCAGGCGCTCGCAGCCAACGTCGTTGCAGCCGGCGAGCGAATAGGTGTCGCCCTCGGTGTCGATCGGAAGCCGCGTGTTGGTGCGGATCATCGCCATCAGCGTCTCGTTGACGACGCCCTGGTCGATCAGCTTCAGCATGGGGATGTAGAGCCCCTCCATGAACACGTCGGTGGCATCGGGCCCGAAGCCGATGCCGCCGATGTCCATGAGATGGCTGGTGCAGGAGAACAGTGCGACGACCTTGCCGTCCTTGAAGCAGGGCGTGGTGACGACGAAATCGTTGAGATGACCGGTCCCCATCCAGGGATCGTTGGTGATGTAGGCATCGCCCTGCTTCATCGTCTCGATCGGGAAGTGAGCGATGAAGTGCTTGACCGATTCCGCCATCGAGTTGACGTGGCCGGGTGTGCCGGTCACCGCCTGCGCCAGCATCCGCCCCCTGAGGTCGAACACGCCGGCCGAGAGGTCGCCGCATTCGCGCACGATCGGGCTGAAGGCGGTGCGCAAGAGCACCTGCGCCTGCTCCTCGACCACGGCGATCAGCCGGTGCCACATGATCTGAAGGTCGATCAGGCTCGCGCCATTTGCCTTGCTCATGATCAGGCCGCCTTTCGTTCCATGACGATGCTGCCGGCACCGTCGATATGGGCGTCGAAACTGGTGGAGACGAAGGTCGAGGTTTCGTCTTCCGCGATCACGGCGGGGCCTGCGATGGTCGCCCCTGGCGCCATGTCCTCGCGCCGATAGAGCGGGATCTCGATCACTTCGCCGGCCCGGCCGTCGAAGAATTTTCGGCTGCCGGACGCCTTGGCCGCGGGCTGGCGCGCCACGGAAGCGACGGCGGGCGGATTGCGCGCCTCGGTGGTCGCGAGCACCGACCAGCTCAGAACCTCGATCGCCGCGCCCGGGATCGGTCGCTCGAACATCGCGGAATAGTCGGCCTCGAACTTTTGCCGCAGACCGGCGAGATCGGCCGTCGTCAGCGGACGGTTCGGCAGCTCGACGGTGATCTCGTGGCCCTGGCCGACATAGCGCATGAAAGCCGCGCGGCGCTCGCGCACCGGCGCGCCGGCCGCGCCCGGCTCGACCAGCGCGCGCGCTTCGGTCACCATGTCCTGAAGCAAGTCAGAGACCGCCTCGGTATCGAAATCATCGAGCCGGACGTGACGGCTGCGCACCAATTCATACGCGATGGGAGCCGCCAGAAATCCGACCGCCGAGCCGACGCCGGCGTTCGAGGGCACGATCACGCGGGAGACGCCGATCTTCTCGGCAACGCGCGCCGCATGCAGCGGCGCGGCGCCGCCGAAGGCGATCAGCGTGTGCTGGCCGACCACCGCGCCGCGCTCGACAGCGTGCACGCGCGCGGCGCTCGCCATGTTCTCGCAGACCACCTCGTGCACGGCATAAGCCGCTGTTTCCGCCGACAGGCCGAGCGGCGCACCGACATCGCGCAGCAGCGCCTGTTTCGACAGCTCCGGATCGAGCTTGATCGTGCCGGCCGCAAAGGCGTCAGGATCGATCATTCCGAGCGCAACGTCGGCATCCGTCACCGCGGGGCGCTGACCGCCGCGGCCATAGCAGGCCGGTCCCGGCTCCGACGAGGCGCTCTCCGGGCCGACGGTGACGCGCTTCATCGCGTCGACATGGGCGATCGAACCGCCGCCGGCGCCGATCTCGACCATCTCGATCACGGGGATGCGCACCGGCAGGCCGGAGCCCTTGAGGAAGCGCGCGGCGCGATCGACCTCGAACACGCGCGAGGTCTCGGGCTGGTATTTCTCGATCAGGCAGATTTTTGCCGTGGTGCCGCCCATGTCAAAAGAGAGCACCTTGCTCTCGCCAAGGCGCGCCGCGATCTGCGCCGCGAAGATCGCGCCGCCCGCAGGACCGGATTCGACGAGACGCACTGGAAAGCGCCGCGCCGTCTCGATCGAGGTGACGCCGCCGCCTGAGGTGACGAGGTAGATCGCGCCGCGGAACTGCTCGACCTGCAGGGCGTCGGCCATGCGGGCGAGATAACCGTCGATCAGGGGTTGCACATAGGCGTTCGCGACCGCAGTCGATGTGCGCTCATACTCGCGAATTTCGGGACAGACGGCGGAAGACACCGTCACGGAGATGCCGGGCATCTCCTCGGCCATGATCGCCGCTGCGCGTCGCTCGTGCTCGGGATTGGCGTAGGAGTGCAGGAAGGCGACCGCGACGCTCTCGACGCCGAGTTCACGCAATTTCGGCGCGAGCGCGCGCACGGCCGTCTCGTCGAGCGGGAGGCGGACGGCGCCGTGGGCGTCGATGCGCTCGGGCACGGTGAAGCGGAGGCCGCGCGGCGCCAGCGGCTTCGGCTTGTCGATGCTGAGATCGTACTGGTCGTAGCGGCTCTCGGTGCCGATATCGAGCACGTCGCGAAAGCCTTCGGTTGCGATCAGCGCCGTCTTGGCGCCGCGCCGCTCGATGATAGCGTTGGTCGCAAGCGTCGTGCCGTGGATGAAGACGTCGATATCGCTGATATGCGCGCGTGCATCGGCAAGAATGAGCCGCATGCCGTCCAGCACCGCCTGCTCGGGGCGCTGTGGCGTCGTCAGCACCTTGCGGGTTTTGCGGTCTTGTCCCACGTCCAGCACGATATCGGTGAACGTGCCACCGATATCAACGGCAAGCCGCACCTCGGCTCCCTCGAGCATTCCAATTTCTCCGTGCTGATCGTCAAGATCGGGTCCAAAAGCACAGCAATTCCCGTGCCATGAGGCATGCCTGCAACGCTGTGACCGGCTATTTTGCGCGGCACCTATGCAATAGGCAAGGCGTGTTCGCGCCTGAGCGATCAGAGCAGGAATGCAAGCGCCGCTTCACAGCGCTCCTCGACCTTCAGCGTCAGGAGATCGTCGGCGCGGGTGCGGCCGAGATTGACCGCGGCGATGGGGATATTGCGCCGCGCGGCGGCTTGGACGAAGCGGAAGCCGGAATAGACCATCAGTGACGAGCCGACGATCAGCATGGCATCGGCTTCTGCCAGATGATCCTGCGCCGTGGCCACCACCTCGCGCGGCACGTTCTCACCGAAGAACACCACGTCGGGCTTGAGGATGCCGCCGCAGGCTTGGCAAGGTAGCACCTCGAAGGAGGAAAAATCCTCGTGCTCCAGATCGGCGTCGCCGTCGGGTGCATCCGCGGCATCGAGCGTCAGCCATGCCGCATTGGCGCGGCCGAGCGCGTGCTGAAACTCCTCGCGCGGCGTCTTCGCCCCGCAGCCCATGCAGCGGACCAGATCGAGCCGGCCGTGCAGGTCGATCACCTGCCGATGGCCGGCCGACTGATGCAGCCGGTCGACGTTCTGGGTAAGCAGCATCCCGCACCGGCCGTTCGCCTCGAGCCGGGCCAGCGCGCGATGCGCATCGTTGGGCCTCGCCCGGCCGAACCGCCGCCAGCCGATCAGGCTGCGCGCCCAATAGCGCCGGCGGGTCTGCTCGTCCGACATGAAGGCCTGGAAGTTGACGGGCTGGGTCCGCTTCCAATTGCCCTGGCTGTCGCGATAGTCGGGAATCCCGGAATTGGTGCTGCAGCCGGCGCCCGTCAGCACGAACAGGCGTTCGTGCCGGCCGATGAAATCCTGGAGCGGAGGTTTTGCCGGAGGGGCATTCGTCATGGCGCATGATGTAGTTCGCGCCGGCCCGTTTTGCCAGATGACGACAATCCCGGCGCATGGCGGCCGCATAGCCGCTATCGCGGCGACCGCCGTCCCGTGAGATCGAGCGGACGAGCTTTCTCTTGTCCCGCGATCCGCGCGGCCTGCTGCAGCGTCAGCCTGAACTCGTCCCGCTTCTCGTGCACCGAGGCGATCGCATGCCCGACTGCAACGCCGAGGCCGACCAGTGCGGCTTCGGAGAGCTGCAGGCTCGCCTCGATGGTTTCCGGCACCGCATCGGTTGCGCCGATCGCGTAGAGGTGCCGGGCATGATCGGCGTCCCGCGCACGCGAGACGATCAGCACGTCCGGCCGCACCGCCCGGATCCGCTCGACGACGGCATCGATCGCCGGCCGCGACTGGATGGTGATGATCACGCCGGTCGTCTGCATCAAGCCGCAGGCTTCGAGGAAACCCGGCTCTGTCGCATCGCCAAAATAGACCTTGTGACCGTCGCGGCGATCACGCGCCACGTCGACGGCCGCGTGATCGACCGCGATGTAGTTCAGGCCATGGCTGGTCAGCAGGGAGCAGACCACCTTTCCAACACGGCCATAGCCGACCACGATGGCTTGCGCCCGGTCGCCGGGCGGCCGGACCGCGAGCTCGGGATCGGGCGTGCGTTCGCTGCTCAGCTTCGCGGCCAATCGTCGCCCGAGCATGCCCAGAAGCGGCGTCAGGGCCATCGTCACGGCGGTGACGGCGACGGCAAAGCTCGACACGGGGGGCTCGATCATGCCTCCGGCCGCCGCCAATCCGATGCTGACGAAGGCGAATTCGCCGACGGGGCCCAGCAGGAAGCCGATCTCGATCGCCGCCGGCCATGACAGCCTGAAGAGGCGTCCCAGGATGATGAGCACGATCGCCTTGCCGACGAGAATGCCGACGACGGCGGCCAGCAGCCAGCCGGGCTCGCGCAGGAACACACGGACGTCGATCGCCATCCCGACCGTGAAGAAGAAGATGCCCAGCAGCAGGCCCTTGAACGGCTCGACGGTGGCCTCGATGGCCTTGCCATATTCGGTTTCCGCCAGCATCAGTCCTGCAACGAAGGCTCCGAGCGCCATCGACAGGCCGGCCTGGTGGGCGGCAAGCCCTGCGCCGACGATGACGAACAAGGTCGCGGCAACGAACAACTCCGTCGAATGGGTGCCTGCAACCATCTGGAAGAGCGGACGCATCAATAGCCGTCCGACCAGAGTGAGGAAGGCTACCGCCAGCACAGCCTTCAGGACCGCACTGGAGACGTGCGCCACGACCGAGCCACCGCTTCCCGCGCCGAGCACCGAGACGAAAACCAGAATGGGGACGACTGCGAGGTCTTGAGCCAGCAGCACCGAGAAGCTGGCGCGCCCGGCCGAGGTGGAAAGTCGCCTCTCGGCGGACAAGAGCTCGAGCACGATCGCCGTCGAGGACAGCGCAAGGCTCGCGCCGAGGATCACGGCCGTATCGGAGCTCTGCCCGAAGAGAAGCGCCACGCCGAAAATCATGGCCGACGTCGCGAGGACTTGCAGGCCGCCGAGCCCGAACACCAGACGCCGCATCGTCATGAGCCGTCTGAAAGACAGCTCGAGCCCGATCAGGAATAGCAGGAACACGATGCCGAGATTGGCGATACCCTCGACGTTCTGGGCGTCCGTCACGGTGAACCAGTACAGGACCGGGACGTCCTTGACGAGCGAGCCGAGCCCGAGCGGACCGAGAATGGCGCCGGCCCCGAGATAGCCCAGCACGGGATTGATGCCCCAATGCCGGACCATTGGCACCACCACGCCGGCAGTCCCGAGCACCACCAGCGCGTCACTATAGGCATTGATGTTGATGGTTGTGGTCACGGGCCCTTCACGTGTCGGCGCCCGCCAATAGCGGCAGCGCCATCCACGGTCGATAGCACACGGCGCCGCAGATCCCCAACCGGTCGCGCCCCTCTATCCCACGCGCGAGGCGCGCGCAACCCCAAGCCGGTTTTCAGCTTGCCCAGTTCTCCCGAAACTCTGGAAACAGCGTCAGGCCCCCGCAGGCATAGATGGTCTGGCCGGTGATGTAGCTGGCGTCGTCCGAGGCGAGGAAGGCGAACACCGCGGCGATCTCTTCCGGCGTGCCGACGCGCCCCATCGGAATGTGGGAGGTGACGACGCCGCGCTTCTCCGGATCGCCGGTCCAGGCCGCATTGATCGGCGTGTCGATCGCGCCGGGACCAACCGCATTGACGCGGATGCGCTGGCCGGCGAATTCCAGCGCCAGCGTGCGCGTCAGATTGGCCATGCCGCCCTTGCTGATCGAGTAAGCGAGATAGCCGGGTTTGGGGATGATCTGGTGGACGCTGGAGCAGTTGATGATGCTGCCGCCTGCCCCGCGCGCGACGAAATGCGCCAGCGCCTTCTGCGCACACAGCACGGCGCCGTTCAGGTTGACGTCGATGATGCGGCGATAGGTTTCGACGTCGAGCGCCTCGCTCGGCGATTCCCGCTGGAAGCCGGCATTGTTGACGAGACAGTCGAGGCGCTTGAAACGCGCCAGGACCGTCTCGAACATCGCGGCGATGTCCTGCTCATTGCCGATATCGGCCTTGACGACGATATGGTCGAGCCTGCCGTGGCCGCGATCGCTCGATGCGGTTCGTGCGAGCGCGAGCGTCTCGTCCGCCCCCTCGGGACTGCCGAAATAATTGATGGCGACGGTCGCGCCTTCCTGGGCGAGCCGGATGGCGACGGCACGGCCGATGCCTTGTGAGGCGCCGGTCACCAGCGCGTACTGGCCGACGAGGCGCGAGGGAAACGGGGTCGAGCGTTCGGTTTGCGGCATGTGTTTTCTCCGGGATGCATCATCATGGATGGAACCGGCGTTTTGTTCCATCCCTCGCAGATGCCGGGATCTAGTCAGCTCGCTGCGCGCGCGGCGAGGTCAAGATCTGATAGAGGATGATCGCGCCGAAGGTCGCGGTGCCGATGCCGCCGATCGTGAATGCACCGAATTTGAGCGTGAGATCGCCGGCCCCTGCGATCAGCGCCACCGCGACCGTGATGAGGTTCGCAGGATTAGCGAAGTCGACCTTGTTCTCGACCCAGATTCGTCCGGCCATCGCCGCGATCAATCCGAACAGCACGATCGAAAGCCCCCCGATGACGGGACCCGGGATGGACAGGATGAGCGCGCCGAATTTCGGCGAGAAGCCGAGCAGGATCGACACCAAGGCTGCGAACGCAAACAGCAGGGTCGAATAGACCTTGGTCGCCGCCATCACGCCGATGTTCTCGGCATAGGTGGTGACGCCGGTACCACCGCCGCACGCCGCCACGATGGTAGCTAAGCTGTCGGCGAACAGAGCGCGGCCAAGATAAGAATCGAGGCTTCGGCCGGTCATGGCGCCAACGGCCTTGATGTGCCCGAGATTCTCGGCAACGAGAATGACGGCAACCGGCGCGATGAGGAAGATCGCATCGGCATGGAAGCTCGGCGCAGTGAAGTTCGGCAGCCCGAGCCACGGCGCGGCCGACAATTGCGTGAAGTCGATCGGCTTGCCAAAGCCGAGGCCGTTCGCGAACAGCAGGTAGAGGAGATAGCCGCCGACCGCCCCGAGGATGATCGGTAGGCGGCGCCACAGGCCTGGTGCTGCAACGGCGACCACGCCGATGATCAAGACGGTGGCGAGGCCGATCCAGGTGTCGAATGCATTGGCGCTCACCGCCTTGACCGCCACCGGCGCGAGATTGAGGCCGATCGCGGCGACGACGGCGCCGGTAACGGCCGGCGGCAGCAGCCGCTCGATCCAGCCGACACCGGACCACATCACGACCAGCGAAATCAGGCCATACAGCACTCCGGCGCCGACGATGCCGCCGAGCGCAACCGACAGGTTCGGGTTCGGCCCCTGCCCGGCATAGCCGGTGGCGACGATGACGACGGCGATGAAGGCGAAGCTCGAGCCGAGATAACTAGGCACGCGCCCGGCGACGATGACGAAGAAGATCAGCGTGCCGACGCCGGAGAACAGAACTGCAACGTTGGGATCGAACCCCATCAACAGCGGCGCGATGATCGTCGCACCGGACATCGCGACGCAATGTTGAAGACCCGAGACGATGGTCTGGCCCCAGGACAGCCGCTCCTCCGGCATGATCACGCCCGAGGTCTTGAGCTTCCAACGTGGAAAATAACTCTGCTCGTCCGAGCCTGTTGCGATCGTCATGTTCCCACCCAAGTTCGACGCAACGACCGATGGTCGTGCCAACAGACAAAAATGTGATTGTCGCTTCTGCGGCGCCCATCACATGATGCAAATCATGCACGATCAATCCGTTCCCGAGCCTACATTATGACACAGATTGCGATCCCGTCAGCCATCCAGCGCCGGCATCAGCCCTGGTACAAGATCCTCTACGTCCAGGTGCTGATCGCGATCGCACTCGGCGTGCTCATCGGCTATGTCTATCCCGATCTCGGCAAGGCCTTGAAGCCGCTCGGCGACGGCTTCATCGCGCTGATCAAGATGATGATCGCGCCCGTGATCTTCTGCACCGTGGTGCACGGCATCTCCTCGATGGGCGATCTGAAGCGGGTCGGCCGGGTCGGGCTGAAATCGCTGATCTATTTCGAGACGGTCTCGACCGTGGCCCTCGCGGTCGGCCTTCTGGTCGGGGAGATTCTCCAGCCCGGGCACGGCTTCAACATCGATCCAGCCACGATCGACCCGAATTCGGTGGCGACCTACGTCACCAAGGCCCACGAAGAGGGCATCGTCGCCCATCTGATGGCGATCATTCCCGACAGCTATCTCGGGGCGATCGCGCGCGGCGACCTCTTGCAGGTGCTGCTGATCTCGATTCTCTCCGGCTTCGCCATCGCCTTTCTCGGCAAGGCCGGCGAGCCCATTGCGGACGCGATCGACAAGGCGGCGAAGATGTTCTTCGGCATCATCCGCATCATCGTGCGCGTCGCGCCGATCGGCGCCTTCGGCGCCATGGCGTTCACCGTCGGCGCCTACGGCCTCGGCTCGCTGCTCAATCTCGCCGCGCTGATCGGCACGTTCTATCTGACCAGTATCCTGTTCGTGCTGATCGTGCTGGGTTCGATCGCCCGGCTCGCCGGCTTCTCGATCCTGCGCTTCATCGCCTATATCAAGGACGAGCTCTTGATCGTGCTCGGCACCTCGTCCTCCGAGACCGTGCTGCCGCAGATGATCCAGAAGATGGAGCATCTCGGCGCCTCACGCTCCGTGGTCGGCCTCGTCATCCCGACCGGCTACAGCTTCAACCTCGATGGGACCAACATCTACATGACGCTCGCGACGCTGTTCCTGGCGCAGGCGACCAACACCCATCTGACCATCTGGCAGGAGCTCGGCATTTTGGGCATCGCTATGATCACCTCCAAGGGGGCCTCGGGCGTGACCGGCGCCGGCTTCATCACGCTCGCTGCGACGCTGTCGATCGTGCCTGATATCCCGATCCAGTCGATCGCGATCCTGGTCGGCATCGACAAGTTCATGAGTGAATGCCGCGCGCTCACCAACCTGATCGGCAATGGCGTTGCCTGCGTGGTCATCAGCATCTCCGAAGGCGAGCTCGACCGCGACGCGCTGCACGAGACCATGGCGCATCCGCTGGAGATCGGCGAGGCGCTGGAGCCGGGTGGAGGCGCGGCATCCTAGGCCGCGCAATCGGTGGGCAGACGAAGCCTGGTTCCGATGCGGTAGTTTCCCGGAGTAGAAAATCGATGCGGCCCGCGTCACAACAATGGCGTTGGGATCACGGATTTATACTCATTTTTTTCCGCCCGACGCGCTGGGGGCAGGGCGTCGGGCTTTTGAAAATCACAGCCAGATCCAGAGCGCCAGGCGGGATCAGACGATCCCGCCATCGATGCGCGGCAAATTGGCGGCAAGTTCGATCCGCCGCGTGATCCCGATCGCCTGCAGGAACGCCTCGTCATGGCTGACGACCAGCAGTGCGCCGTCATAGGCCCGCAAGCCGGCCTCGACGGCTTCGATGGACTCGAAGTCGAGATGATTGGTCGGCTCGTCCAGGATCAGCAGCGACGGCGGCGGCTGCCCGCCCAGCACGCAAGCGAGGCCCGCGCGGAAGATTTGCCCGCCGCTCAGGCTCCCGGCGATTTGCAAGGCGGCATCGGCGCGAAACATGAACCGGGCCAGCGCGGCATGGCACTCGTTCGCACCGGCCTTCGGATTGAGACGCCGAAAATTGTCCAGGATGGAGCGCGCCGGGTCGAGCAGGCTGACCTTCTGGTCGAACAACGCGAAATCCGGCCTGAGCCGCACGATGCCCGCAAGCGGACGCAGCTCGCCCACGATGAGCTTCAGCAGCGTCGTCTTGCCGGAGCCATTGGGCCCGACCAGCGCGACGCGCTCCGGCCCGACCACCGCAAATGAGAGGTCGCGCACGACAGGCTGCTCCGGCCAAAAGCCAGCGCTGACACCGTCAAGCCAAAGCACCTCCCTCCCCGCCGGCAGGTCGGTTGCGGGCAATTTGACCGAGAGCGGCTGAAGAACCTCGACGCGCCGGCGCGCCGTGTCGATGGCTTGAAGCGCTTCCGCGCGCTGCCGCTCGGCGATTTGTGCATTCTTGCCGCCGGTGTCCTCGCTGCGATCCTTGCGGGCGCCGGCCAGGATGCGCGGCATGTCGCCCTTGGCGCGCTTCTTTCTGCCGCCGCTGTCCTTGCGCGCTTTCTTCTCCGCGGCCTCCCGCGCCCTCCCGTCGATCTCGGACAGCCGGTTCTCGGCAAGCGCGAGATCGTGCCTCACAGCCGCGAGCTCGATGGCCTTCTGCGTTCGAAAGCTGCTCCAATTGCCACCATATCGCGTCGCGCCGAGCGACGTCAGCTCGACGATCGCATCCATGGTGTCGAGCAGTGTCCGGTCGTGGCTGACGATAATCGCGCCGCCGCGCCAGGCAGCCAGCAGATCGGTGACGGCCTTGCGTCCGTCCTGGTCGAGATTGTTGGTGGGCTCGTCCAGCAGCAGGAAGTCAGGCGCAGCGAACACCAGCGCGGCGAGACGAACCCGCGTGATCTGGCCACCGGACAGGCACGACAGCGCCGTATCGGGAGACGGATCGAACCCGAGGCGCGCCAACGCGGCCTCAAGCCGCGTCTCGAGCGTCCAGTCGACCGCAGCGACCTCGTCGGCGGAGGCGTCGCCCCGCTCGGCACGGCGCAGCAACTCGAGCGCCGGCCGCACGCCGAACAGATCCGCCACGGTCCCGCCGGCAAGAACCTGCACGTCCTGGCGTAACAAGCCGATAGTGCCGTTGATCAGAACGCGTCCCGACTGAGGAATATGTTCGCCGAGCATCGACGCAAGCAGCGTCGTCTTGCCAACGCCGTTACGGCCGACGAGACCAGTTCGCTCGGCGCCGAATGTCAGATCGAGGTTTGAGAAGAGAGAGCGCCCGTCAGGCGTGGACAGCGACAGGTTCGACAGGATGATTGAAGCAGGCATGGAATTCCCCGTGAGCAAGGCGGATGGGCGTTGCGGTCGGGGTGAAATCCATGGCTGCGAAGATCCTGATTGAGGAACTCTCTAACTAGTCCCATCAAAGGGCGAGATCAAGGCGCGGCACGAGGAGACAACAGGCGTGATGGGCGCTGTCGTCCTTCCTCGCCGTGCACCATCAGCCCTTGAGCGCGGTCACCACCACCTCGATTAGCGCACCGCCGCCGAGATCGGCGACGCCGACGGTGGCGCGGGTCGGCAGGTTGTCGCCGAAGAATTCGGTCCAGGCCGCGTCCATCTCTTTCTTCTTGGAGAGATCGGTGACGAAGATCGAGGCGCTGACCACGCGGCTCTTGTCGGTTCCCGCCTCTTTCAGATAGCCGGCGATCTTGCCGAGGATGTTGCGGGTCTGCTCGCCCATCGAGACCGAGGTGTCGTCGGCGATCGTGCCGCCGAGGAAGACGAAGCCATTGGCTTCGACGGCGCGGTGCATGATGGGCGTGCGGATGCTGCGGGTGATGCTCATGATATCCTCTTGTTTAGAGCGTGGAAGGGTGGAAGCGGTCGATGCCGAGTTCGCCGATACGGGTCTGGGTGCCGCCGTTGACGATCAGCTCCGCCATCACGGCGCCGGCGCCAGGGCCGAGCTGGAAACCGTGCAGCGAGAAGCCGAACTGGTGATAGAGGCCCTTGTGACGCGAGCTCGGCCCGAACACGGGAATGTCGTCCTTCATCTTGGCTTCAATGCCGGCCCAGGCACGGACGATGTTGGCGCTGCGCATCACCGGAAACAGCTCGAACACGGTCTGCGCACTGGTCGCAAGGCTCTTCCAGTCCAGCACCGTCTCGTTGCGATCCTGATAGGGCGTCGCCAGATGGCCGCCGCCGATCAGCACGGTGCCGTTCTTGAACTGCTTGAAGGACAGCTTTCGACCACGCAGGATCACGACGGGGTCGATGAAGTGCGGCACGCGCGAGGTGATCATCAGCATCGGCGCCACGGTTTCGACCGGGACGGGCTCGCCAAGATCAGCCGCGATCCTGCCGGCCCAGGCGCCGGCAGCATTCACCAGCACCGGCGCGGCAAAGCTCTCCGACCCGGCATCGACGTGCCAGAGGCCGTCGTTGTAGCGGATGTTGCCGGCCGCTACGCCTTCGCGCACGGTCGCACCTAACTGCTCAGCCTTGCGGCGGAACGCCGTCGTCGTCTGCGCCGGATTGGCCGCGCCATCACGGCGCGAGACCACGCCGCCGGGACAGGTCTCGGCAACCGCCGGCACCAGTCGGCGCAATTCGGTCGCGTCGATCAGTTCTTCGTGGGTGAAGCCGAGCGCATTGAGCTCGGCGACGCGGGCGCGGCAAAGGGCGAGCTCGTCCTCGTTCTCGGCGACCAGCACCTGGCCGTAGCTCTCGAAGCTGCAATCGTCGTCGACGAGATCCGTGATCTTCTCCCAGATGTCCATCGAGCGGATCGACAGCGGAATCTCGGGAATGTGCCGCGCGAGCTGCCGGACGCCGCCGGCATTGACGCCCGAGGCGTGACGGCCGGCATAGTCCTTCTCGATCAGCACCGGCTTCAGGCCGGCGAGACACAGATGCAGCGTGGTCGAGCACCCGTGGATGCCGCCGCCAATGACGATCGCATCCACATTTGTGCTCATCCGCGCACCACAGCCTTGACGTCGGCCTCGCTCTTGGGAACGGCGGCGAGTTCGGCCAGCGTGATCGGCTTCACCGGCGCGCGCAGCCGGTAGTAACCGATCTCCTGCGGGGTCTTGCCGCGCGCCCGCGCCATCAGCTCGGTGACGGTGAGGCCGCAGAGCCGGCCCTGGCACGGGCCCATGCCGGTGCGGCGATAGGCCTTGAGCTGATTCGGCCCGGTCGCGCCGATCGCGACGGAATCGAGAACGTCCTTTGCCGTGACCTCTTCGCAACGACAGACGATGGTATCGCCTGAAGGAATCCGGAACTGCGGCGCGGGGCGGAACAGCGTGTCGAGGAACAGGCGACCACGCTCAGCCTTGGCGAGGTCGGAACGGAGCGTCGCCATTGCGGGAAGTTTTGCGGCAGAAGCGGGCGCCAGTGCTTCGACGGCGGCGCGCGCGGCAATGCGACCGCGCACCACGGCTGCACTCGCGCCGCCGATGCTGGCCCCGTCACCGGCGATCGCGATGCCGGCGACCGACGAATTGCCGCTCGCGTCGAGCACTGGCGACCAGCACAATTGCAGATCATCCCAGCGATGCTCGATGCCGGCTGACATCGCCAGATTGACGTTGGGCACGACGCCCTGATGCAGCAGCAACAGGTCCGCAGCGATGGTCTCGCGCTTGCCGCCGGCGACGTAGCTCACGCTGGCAAGCTGGCCATCACCGGAAGCCGCAAGCTCGGTGACGCCGGAGACGACCTGCACCTTCGCCCTCACCTCGCGCATCATCGACAGGCCCTTGGCGAAATAGGGCGAGGTGAGGAAGGCGAAAGCGTGCGGGAGCGCGGCGAAATAATTGCCGCGCTGGGTGGTGTCGAGGATGCGATCGATGCGGCCGCCAAGCCGCAGTATCTGCGCGGCGAGCAGCCACAGCAGCGGCCCCTGCCCTGCGATCACCGTGCGTCCGTCGGGCACCAGGGCCGAGGACTTCAGCATGGTCTGCGCCGCGCCGGCGGTCATCACGCCCGGCAGCGTCCAGCCGGGAATTGGGAACGGCCGCTCCAGCGCACCGGTCGCGAGAATCACGCGTTTCGCCTTGACGAAGGCCGAGGCGCCGCCGATCGAGACGGCGATATCGAGATTGCGGTCGAGGCTCCAGACGGTGGCGCGGTGAATGACCTCCGCATTGCTCGCGCGCAGCGACTGCACGAGATCGGCCCCGACCCAATAATCGGCGCCGAGCTGATTGCGCTCGGTAACCGGCGTCGAGGCGATGGCGCGAAACACCTGGCCACCGGGGCCGATGTTCTCGTCGAGCAGCAGCGTCGAGAGGCCGGCCTTGGCGGATGTTGCGGCAGCCGCAAGGCCCGCGGGCCCGGCGCCGATCACCACGACGTCATAGTTTTCGCGCTTGGGAGCCACGCTCATTTTCCGATCTCCCGCTTGCCCTTCTGGATTTCGATCTGCATGCCCTCGGCGACGGGCACGAGGCACCCTTGCCGGTTGCCGACGCCGTCGATGGTGACGAGGCAGTCGAAGCAGACGCCCATCATGCAATAAGGCAGACGCGGCGCGCCGCTCACCGCGGTGGAACGCCGTGCGTCAACGCCGGAGGCCAGCAGTGCGGCGGAGACGGTGTCGCCCTGGCGCGCTGCGACCGCGACGCCGTCGACGAAGATCTGCACCTGTGGCCGCTTGTCCTGTTCGGATCGCTTGAACATGGGGATGCCTCTTGGCTCCTTCTCAGAATCTCTAGTAGCCGCTGCTGTTCGCAGCACCTGCGCCGCCAAAACGGCTGGCCGAGAACGCGCCGACCAGCTCCGGCTCGAGCGCGCCCTGCGCCACCATGCGCGCGATCTCGAAGGCGTGGTTGGAGGCGAGCGTCACGCCGGAATGGCAGCAGGCGACGAAGGCGCCGGGATACGTCTCCGACTGATCGTAGATCGGAAAGCCGTCCTGCGGCATGACGCGGATTCCGGACCAGCTCCTGACCACGTTGAGCCGCGCCAGATGCGGAAACATGCGCTGCGCGCGATCGGCCATGACGCCGCTGATCGACGGCTTCAGCGTGCGATCATCGAGCTCGTCCTCCTTGCTGTCGCCGATCATCACCGTGCCCTCGTCGGTCTGGCGGATCGTGGTCAGCGGATGCGGCAGGAACGGCATGGTGCGCTCGGTCACGACGACCTGGCCGCGAGTCGGGCCCATCGGCGCAAAGAGGCCGACCATCGGCGCCAGCGTCTGGTTGGCGTTGCCGGCGGCGAGCACGATCTTGGCGGCGCGCAGCTCGCCCTGCGGCGTGATCAGTCGAAATTCGCCCCCGCTCTTGCTGATCGCCGAGACCGGACGCTCCGGAAAATAGTCGATGCCGAACGCAATGAAGCCGGTGTGGAAGGCGCGGAAGGTGCGCAGCGAATTGACGTGGCCGTCGAGCGGACAATAGCTGCCGCCGGAGACCTCGGGGCCGATCAGCGGCAGCGCCTCCTTCACCTCGGACGGCCGCAGCATCTCCATCTTGTAGTCGGCCGCGCCGACCTGGTTGTGCATGCGCTTGACGAGCTCGGTGCGCTGGCCGAATTCGTCCTCGCCGAGCGTGAGATGAAAACCGCCGTTCTGCTGCAGGGCGACGTCGAGGCCGGTCTGCTGCTTCAGCTCGGAGGCCAGCCGGCCCCACGCCTGCGAGGCCTGCACGGTCCACCGCGTATAGGCCGGCATGCCGAGCCCTTTGCTCTGCACCCACACCAATGCGAAGTTCGCGCGCGAGGCGCGCTTGGTGATGTCGCCTTCGTCGAGCACGGCGACCTTCTTGCCGAGCCGGCCGAGGCCCCAGGCAATGGCGGAGCCGAGCAGTCCGCCGCCGACGACGGCGACGTCGTAATCTCCTGACATGAGTTCTCCTATCGTCCCGTATCGCCCTTGCCAGCGAGCACACGGTCGAGCCCGTAGAAGCGGTCGAGCAAAATGAGGGCGGCCATGGTGATTGCGATCACGCAGGCCGAGACCGACGTCACGAGCGGATCGATGTTGTCCTGGATGTAAAGGAACATGCGGACCGGCAACGTCTCGGTCCCGGGCGCAGCAAGGAAGACGGTCATGGTGAGATCGTCGAAGGACTGGATGAAGGCGAGCGCCCAACCGCTAATCACGCCGGGCAGGATCAGCGGCAAGGTCACGCGGCGGAACAGCGTCCAGCCGCCGGCGCCGAGCGAGACCGCCGCCATCTCGACCGTGCGGTCCATGCCGGTCGCCGCCGCCAGCGTCAGCCGCAGCGCGAACGGGAACACGATGATGACATGCGCGACGATCAGCGCCACGAAGCTACCGCCGAGACCGGCCGAAGTGAAGAAGCGCAGGAAGGCGATGCCGAGCACCACATGCGGGATCATCAGCGGCGACAGGAACAGCGCCGCCAGCACATCACGACCACGGAAGCGATAGCGCGAGATCGCCAGCGCCGCCGGCACCGCGAACAGCAGTGCCACGAGGGAGGACAACGCGCCAAGGCCGAGGCTGACCCAGAAGGCGTGAATGAATTCGGGGTAGTTCGCAATGGTCCTGAACCAGCGCAGCGAGAAGCCGTTGGTCGGCAGCGACAGGTATCCCTCAGGCGTGAAGGCGACGAGGCAGACCACCAAGATCGGCGCCACCATGACGATGACGAAGATGGTGTGAAAGATCAGCGCGAGCGGACCGTTCCGGCTCATCGGAACACCTCCGCATAGCGGCGTTCGATCAGTGCGTTGCTGCCGACGACGATCAGCACCAATGCGGCCAGCAGCAGCGTTGCGACCGCAGCGCCCAGCGGCCAGTTCAGCGTGTTGAGGAATTCGTCATAGGCGAGCGTTGCCGCGACCTTGAGCCGGCGGCCGCCGATGATCGCAGGCGTTGCGAAGGCGCTGCCCGAGAGCGAGAACACGATGATGGCGCCCGACAGCACGCCCGGCATGATCTGGGGCATGATGATGCGGCGCATGATGGTCGCGGGGCCCGCGCCGAGCGACATCGCAGCATTCTCGATCTGCGGATCGAGCCGCTGGAGGGCGGCCCATACCGACAGCACCATGAACGGCATCATCACATGCGCGAGCGCGATCACCACGCCTGTTTCGGTGAACATGAAGGGAATGGGGGAGCCGATCAGCCCGAGCGACATCAGCAGCTTGTTGACGAGGCCGTTGTTGCCGCCGAACAGCAGGGCCCAGCCCAGCGTTCGCGCCACCACTGAGATCAAGAGCGGCCCGAGAATGACCAGTAGGAAAAAACTCTTCCAGCGGCCGCTCATGCGGTTGAGGATATAGGCTTCGGGCGCGCCGAGCAGCGCGGTGAGCAGCGTGGTCAGAATCGCGATGCGAAAGGTCCGCCAGAACATCTCGGCGTAATAGGGATCGGTCGCGATCTCGTGCCAGTTCTTGAAGATGAAGACCGGCTCGATGCCCTTGTACTGGCCCCAATCGTGGAATGACAGCATTACCGTCATCGCCAGCGGAATCAGCAGCACGCCGACGAACAGCATCAAGGCGGGTGCGGTCAGCACCCACGGCGCGCGCAGGCTGCGCTCCTCGGCCGCCATGCTCATGCGCCGGCCCTCACGCGAACGCTCATGTCTTCGGGCCGCCAGGTGAGGCGAACCGCGTCCCCTTCGGCCGGCTGCGCTTTGCCGTCGTTCTGGCGGATCACGATCGCCGGGCCGCATTCACTGTCGCACTGGAACAGCCAGTGATTGCCCTGGAAGATGCGCGTGATGATTTTTGCGCTGAGCCCTGTATCGCCAAAGCCGATTCTTTCGGGGCGAACGCTGACGGTGACGGGACCGCCGAGCCCAGCCGGCGCCGGTGCGCGCCAGGAGCCGGCCACCAACTGCGTCGGCGCGACGGTCCGGTCGATCGTTCCGGCAAAATCGTTGGTCTTGCCGAGGAATTGCGAGACGAAGGCCGAGGCCGGCCTTTCATAGGTCTCTTGTGGCGTGCCGATCTGCTCGATCTTGCCCTGGCTCATGACCACGATGCGATCCGACAGCGACATCGCCTCGTTCTGGTCATGCGTGACCAGGATCGTGGTGGTGCCGACGGTGCGCTGGATCTGGCGCAGCTCGATCTGCATCTCCTCGCGCAGCTTGGCGTCGAGGTTCGACAGCGGCTCGTCGAGCAGCAGCACGCTGGGCTTGATCACCAGCGCACGCGCCAGTGCCACGCGCTGCTGCTGGCCGCCGGACATGCGGCGCGGATGGCGATCCTCGTATCCGGCGAGGCCCACCATCGCGAGTGCGGCGCGGACGCGTTCGGACCTTTCAGCGCGCGGCACGCCACGCATCTCCAGGCCGAAGGCGACGTTCTCCGCTGCGGTCATGTGCGGAAACAGCGCGTAGCTCTGGAACACGATGCCGAGGCCGCGCTTTGCCGGATGGATCGCGGTCAGGTCCTTGCCCTCAAGGCGGATCGCGCCGCGCGTCGGATCGAGGAAGCCCGCGATCATCTGCAGCGTCGTGGTCTTGCCGCAGCCGGACGGGCCGAGGAAGGAGATGAACTCCCCCTTCCCCACCGACAGGCTGAAGTCATCGACCACAGTCTGCGTGCCGAACTGCTTTGCGACCCGATCGAGCTCGAGATAGGCCATGACGCTGTCTCCGCGGCGACCGATCAGCGTTCGACCTCGCGATTCCAGCGCTTGGTCCACTCCTCGCGCTTCTCGTTGATCACGGTCCAGTCCGGATTGTAGAGCTTGGCCGCGCGCTCGCCGATCGGCGCCATCTTGCCGAGCTCGGGCGGGATCACGAGCGATTTCAGCACCGGGCCGTAGCCGTAATCCTTCAGCATCACGAGCTGGGTTTTCGGATCGAGCAGCATCTTGACGAAGCTCGCAGCCAGCGGCGAAGCATTGGGCTTATTGATCGGGCACGCCGTGGTCAGCAGCGTCGCTGCGCCTTCCTTCGGGTAGACGAAGTCGACGGGGAAGCCGGTATTGGCGAAGCTCTGCACGCGGCCGGTGCCCCATACCGCGATCACGGCCTGGCCGGACTGGAACAGCTCGGTCATCTTGCCCGGCGACGGCTCATAGGCCAGCACGTTCGGATTGATCTGCTCCTTGAAGATCTTGAAGCCGGACTCGACGTTGGTCTCGCCGCCGCCGTTCATCTTCGACAGCATCACCAGCGCTTCGAGACCGTAGGTGTTGTTGATCGGTGGAATCACGAGCTGTTTTGCGTATTTCGTGTCCTTCAGGTCGTTCCACGAGGTCGGCGGCGCCCAGCCTTTCTCCTTGAACACTTTCGTGTTGTACATCAGCCCGGTGGCGACGATGCCGATCGCAACCGCGCGATCGTCCTTGAAGCGTGCAGTATCGTAGAGATCGGCGGGCAAGCCGTCGAGCTTGCCGCAGAAGCCGAGCTGGATGGCCTGGTACATCGGGCCATCATCGACGATGGCGACGTCGATCTGCTGGTTGCCTTTCTGCGCCTGGAGCTTGGCCAGCGTGTCGGTGGAATTGCCGGCGACGTATTCGACCTTGACGCCGTTCTCCTTCTCGAAGGCCGGGATCACCTCGTCGCGGATGGTCTTCTCGAACGAGCCGCCATAGCCGGCGACGTAGAGCGTTTTCTGCTGGGCCGAGGCGACCGAGGGGACGGCAATGAGCGCTGCGATGCTGACCGCGGTCAGAAGGCGAAAAGTCTTCATGTGGACCGATCTCCAATACCGGAATGAGGTGACGTGCCGACGAGTCTCGCTGGCTGAAGCGCGTTGCCGCATTCCCTTCCGCGCCAATCCGCTTCCGATCAGGGCTCCGGCCCCCATTCGGCGGGTTTTGGCGCGATCTGGAGGTTTGAACCCCTCCAATCTGCCGAAAAAGCGGGCTGTCTCCAGTCCTGATGAAAAAGATCGCAGACCTATACTTCCATCGTCCAATGAATAATGGCACCCTCTGCATGCCGAAATGTTATGGATGGAGTTGGAATGGCGCGTATCAATTCGCGGCAGGTGGAGGCCTTCCGCGCGATGATGCTGACCGGCAGCGTGACGGAGGCGGCGGCGCTAATGAAGGTGACGCAGCCGGCCGTCAGCCGGTTGCTGCGCGACCTCCAGGCGCTGCTGAAGATGGAGCTGTTCGAACGGCGCGGCACCGGCCTGGTGCCGACCGCCGCGGCGATGGCGCTCTACACCGAGGTCGAGCGCTCCTTCGTCGGCCTCGAACGCATCACTGCGGCAGCAGAAGAAATCCGGGGACGCCGCACCGGCTCGCTACGCATCGCGGCACTGCCGGCGCTGTCGAACGGCTATCTGCCGCGGCTCACCGGTCACTTTCTGAAGGAGCGGCCAAACCTCAACCTCGCCTTCTTCGGTGTCATCTCGCCGATCGTGGTTGACTGGGTGCTGAACAATCAATGTGACGTCGGCTTTGCCGAGGTGCCGATCGCGCATTCCGGTCTGCCGAGCCAGAGACTGCCGGCGCCGGCGCGCGTCGCAGTGCTGCCGACCGGTCATCGCCTCGCGGAGAAGGAAGTCCTGGAGCCGCGCGATTTCGAGGGCGAGACCTTCATCTCGCTGTCGGCGGGATCGTCGAGTCGGCATCTCGTCGACCAGGTCTTCCACCGCCACGATGTCCGCCGCGTGCTGCGCGTTGAGACCACGCTGTCGGAAATCATGTGCGGCATGGTGTCGTCAGGCCTCGGCGTCGCGATCTGCGATCCCTTCACGGCGCAGGAATTTGCGACGCGCGGCGTCGTCGTGCGCCGCTTCCTGCCGCGCATCGATTTCGAATTCTCCGCGGTCTTTCCGGCGCAGCGCAGCCCGTCCCCGGTGGCGCTGGACCTGGTCGAGACCATGCGCAAGGCGCTGGTGGAGTTCGAGGACGACGAAGCCGGGGTCAGCCGTTGAACGCGGCCTGCGCCTCCGGCAGATCCCAGATCTTGCCGATCGCGGCGGTGCCGGCCGCCGTAATCGCGGCTTCATCCGCGCCGAGATAGCGTCCCTCATCGACCAGGACCCGGCCATCGACCATGACCTGATCGATATTGGCGCGGTTGGCGAGTGCGATCAGCGCGCGGCGCGGGTCGAACAGCGGCTGCAGATGCGGATGGGTGAGATCGACGACGGTGAGATCTGCGGTCGCGCCCGGCTCGATGCGGCCGAGATCGGGCCGCTTGATGACGTCGGCGGCGACCGTCGTGTTCGCCTCGATCAGCTCGGGTGAGTTCGCGACGTCAGGGCGCGCCGAAATGATCTTGGAGATCAGCGACGCCGCATTGAGCTCGCCGAGCAGATCCATGTTGTAGCCGTCGGTGCCGACCACGGTGCGCACGCCGTGCGCGGCGAAGCGGCTGAACGCCGCGGTGATGCCGGCACGCGCGAACACGCGCGGGCAGTTCAAGACGGTCATGCCGCGCGCGGCCATCAGCTTGAGATCGTCATCGCTGCTGAACATGCAGTGCGCCGCCATCAGATCCGGCGCGAGCAGGCCGAGCCAGTCCAGATATTCTGCCGGCGTGCGGCCGCCATAGCGCTTGCCGATGGTCTTGACCTCGGCGCGGCTCTGCGCCATGTGCGTGGTGATGGGAACGCCGAGCTCGCGCGCCCGCGTGGCGCAGGCTTTCAAGAGATCGGGGCCGCAGGTGTCGGTGGCGTGCGGGCTCATCGCAAGACTGATGCGGCCGTCGCCGCGATTATTCCAGCGCTGATAGAGCGCGTCCCACGCCGCCATATCCGCAGCGCCGTCATCGCCGGAATATTGGACCACACCGTCAGGCCCGGCCTTGGCGTCGGAGGTCGAGAACAGATAGGGCGCGCCGTAGAAGCGGATGCCCATCTTTTCCGCCGCGTCGAACATCTCGGGGATCGAGTTGCGGAACGGCTCCATCACCGTGGTGGCGCCGCCCTTGAGCAGCTGGAGGATGCCGAGCCGCGCCACCGCAAGGCGCTCTTCCGCCGACAGGATATCGGCGCCGCGCTTGGTCAGCGGCAGCAGCACCGTGTAGACGATGCTCTGGTTGTTCTTGCGGCCGTTGCCGTCCTCGGTGTGGCTGCGCGCCACCGCTTCCGAGAAGCAATGATTGTGCAGGTTGAGCAGGCCCGGCAGGACGAAGCGGCCTGGGCGATCATAGACCTGATCGGCGCGCGGCTTGTCGCGCGTGATCGCCGCAATCTTCTTGCCTTCGACCAGAACCCAGCGGTCGCGCAGCACGTCCTGCGCGCCGTCTTTCCGTGACAGCACATAGCTGCCGAAGATTGCTGTGGTGCTCATGCGGGGCGCACGTTCCAGAACACGGCGGTGCCGTCGAGAATGCCGGTGATGGCCTTGCGATAGGCCGTCGGCTGCTTGTAGAGGCCGATCGGAATATAGGGGATTTCCTCGAACGCCACCCTCTGGACTTCGCGGCAGATGCGCTGCTGTTCGGCGAGTTCGGAGGCCGCCAGCCACTGGCTGCGCAACTCGCCCATCTTCGTGCTCGCGTACCAGCCGGCGACCTTGCCTTCGCCGCGAATGTTGGTGTTGCCGGCCGGGTTGAGCCAGTCGATGCCCTGCCAGTTGCCGACCGCGGCGCTCCAGCCGCCCTGCGGAAGCGGATCCTTCTTCAGCTGGCGCTGCAGCACCACGGCGAAATCGAGGCCGGCATATTCGACGTTCATGCCGGCCTTGCGCAACGAGTCCACCGCGATCTCGCCAAGCGGCTTTTGCGCCAGCGAGTTGGTCGGAACGAGCAGCACGATCTTCTCGCCGTTGTAGCCCGCGGCTTTCAGGTCGGCCTTCACCTTGGCGTAGTCGCGCGGGCCGCGGAACACGTCGAGGCCGACCTCATTTGCCATCGGGGTGCCGGGTGCGAAATAGCCGACCGGTGAGACCTGGAACGCCGGATCGGTGCCGGCGACGGCGGTCATGAATGCGGACTGGTCGATCGCACCCAGGAGCGCGCGGCGGATGGCGGGATTGTCGAACGGCGGCTGCAGGTGGTTGAGGCGCAGCATGCAGGCGTAGCCTCGGGGATCGAGGATGCGCGTCTCGATATCGCCGGCCGCCTTGATCACCGGCAAGAGATCGTGCGGCGTGGTCTCCTGCCAATCCTGCTCGCCGGTCTGCAGCGCGGCAACGCCGGTGCCGGCATCGGGCGTCGTGGTCCAGACCACGCGATCGTAGTGCACGATCTTCGGCCCCGCGGTCCAATCCGGCTTGCCGTCGGTGCGCGGCTGGTAGCGCTCGAATTTGGCATAGGCGTTGCGCGCGCCCTGTACGCGCTCGTCGGCGAGATAGCGGAACGGGCCGCTGCCGATCACCTCGGTGAGCGGCTTGAACGGATCCTGGCTCGCCAGCCGCTCCGGCATCATGAAGCAGGCATTGATCGCTGCCTTGCCGAGCGCCTGCGGCAGCAGCGGAAAAGGACGCTTCAGACGGAAGCGGATGGTGCGGTCGTCGGCAGCCGAGAGCTCGGCGGTCGCCTCCATCAGCTCGCCGCCAAAGCCGTCGCGCGCGGCCCAGCGACGGATGCTGGCGACGCAATCGCGCGCCAGCACGCGTTCGCCATCGTGCCAGAACAGGCCGTCGCGAAGCGTGAGGTCCCACCGCAGCTGGTCGGCGGAGATGGCGTGGCCCGACAGCATCTGCGGCGAGACCTGGAGCGAGGAGCTCATGCCGTACAGCGTGTCGTAGACCATGAAGCCGTGGTTTCGCGACACCTGCGCGGTCGAATAGATGGGATCGACGAAAGCGAGATCGATGACGGGGATGAAGCGCAGCGTGGATTGCGATTCAGCGCGGACGATGCCCGGCAGCGACAGCGCCGGCAGCGCCGCGCCGGCCTTGAGGAGCGAACGGCGGGAGATGGACATTAGCGGTGACCCGCTTCGTGGCGCAGGAAGTTCTCCGCGATGTTCTCGCCGGTGGTGATCCAGACATCCGGGCACGATTTTGCGTAGGTCAGGAATTCGCGCAGCAGCCGCAGCCGCATCGGGCGGCCGCTGCATTGCGGATGCAGCACGGTTGTCACCATCGCGCCCCAGTCGCGGACCTCATCCAGCTCGTCCTTCCACATCGAGAGCACGTGTTCCCTAGGGAAGATCGAGCGCGGACTGAAGCGCGCCGACAGGCCGTGCATCCAGTCGTCATAGCTCGCGGTCACCGGCAGCTCGATTGTGCCGGGCTTGCCGTCGGCGAGGCGATGGCGATAGGGCCTGACGTCGTCGCGGAACGAAGACGTGTAGACGATGCCGTGACGCACCAGCGCGACGCGCAGTTCCTCCGTGAACTCGCCATAGGGCGCGCGATAGCCGGTCGGCTTGAGGCCGAGCCGGCGCTTCAGCGCCTCGAAGCCGCGCTCCAGCTCCTCCTCGATCCAGGGATCGCCGGGGTCGGGCAGCAGATGGTGATAGCCGTGATGTCCGATCTCGTGACCGGCCTTCAAGATGGATTCCGCCATCGCCGGATGCGCGTCGACCGACCACCCCGTGACGAAGAACGTCGCCTTGAGATCGAGCTGGTCGAGCAGCTCCAGGAGCTTCGGCGTGCCGACGCGCGCCTCATAGCCGCCATAGCTCATGGTGATGAGCCGCTGCGCATGACCTGCGTCCTTGCTGGTCCAGGCACTCTCGGCGTCCACGTCGAACGACAGGAACATCGCGGATGTGTACGGCTTCGGCCACGGATATTCCGGCGCGGGATCCGCGGTGTTGGCCGGAACGAGCGGAATGCTCTGGAGTGCCTTACTGTCCAGCATTGATGGTCGCCTTCTCGATTGCGTTGTCGCTCAATTTCCACTTCGCCAGCAGCGTCTTGTAGGTGCCGTCCGCGATCAGCGCGTCGACGGCTTCCAGCATTGCCTGCTGCAATGCCTTCTCCTTCACCGGCAGAGCAATGCCGGTAAATTGCTGTGCGATGGGCGCGCCCACGGTCGCATAGGTGTTGGGCTCGAGGTCCATGATGTAGGGCAGCGTCTCGTTGCCCTGGGCGGCGGCATCGATGCGGCCTTGCCTCAGCTGGGTGCGCGCATCGGCCGAGCCGTCGGTGCCGACGAACTGGATCGGAGAGCTGCCGCAATTCTTCTCGCTCCACGCCGCAATCTGGGCCGGGAACATGGTGCGTCGGCTGGCGCCGACCTTCTTGCCGCACAGCGACGTCGCATCCTTGAATTCCGCCTTGCGTGACGCCTGCACGAAGAACTGCGGGCCGCTGCGCAAATAATCGACGAAGGTCGCGACCTCGTGCCGGCTCGCATAGTCGGTGAAACCGGACAGGATCGCATCCACCCGCCCCGTCGAGATCGAGGGCATGAACTCGGCAAAGCTGGTCTCGGTCCATTCGATCTTGACGCCGAGCTTGCGGCCGATCGCCTCGCCAAGATCGACGTCGAAGCCGGAGAGCGCGTTGGTGGCGGGATCGCGGAACTCCATCGGCGGATAGTTCGGCACCACCGCGACCTTGATGCTGCCGCGCTTTACGATCTCAGGCGGCAGTTCGGCCGCCATTGCCGACACGCTCATGGCGCCCAGGAACGCCGCCGCAAGCAAGAATCTCTTCATCACCATACCCCCAATGTCAGATCACTGCCGAAAGAAATGCCTTGGTGCGCTCCTCGCGCGGCGCGCCCAACACGTCGGAGGCGCGGCCCTGCTCGACGATCGCGCCCTGATCCATGTAGACGACGCGGTCGGCGACCTCGCGGGCGAAGCCGAGCTCGTGCGTCACCACCATCATGGTCATGCCGCTTCGGGCCAGCTCCTTCATGACCGCGAGCACCTCGCCGACGAGCTCGGGATCGAGTGCGCTGGTGGGCTCGTCGAACAACATCAGCATCGGCTTCATGGCGAGCGCCCGCGCGATCGCGACGCGCTGCTGCTGGCCGCCGGAGAGCTGCGCCGGATACCAGTCGGCCTTGGCCGACAATCCGACGCGCCGAAGCAGCTCGGTCGCCTCGGCGCGCACCTCATCCGGCTTGCGCCCCTGCACCTGGGTCGGACCTTCCGTGATGTTCTCCAGCGCGGTCTTGTGCGGAAACAGGTTGAAGCGCTGGAATACCATGCCGGTCTTGAGCCGCTGCCGCCCGATTTCGCGCTCGCTCAGGCGATGGAGTTTCCCGCCTTGCTCGCGCACTCCGAGCAGTTCGCCGTCGAGCCAGATGCCGCCGGCATCGATCGTGGCGAGCTGATTGATGCAGCGGAGCAGCGTGGTCTTGCCGGAGCCGGAGGCGCCGATCAGGCACATCACCTCGCCGGGCCAGACGTCGAGCGAGACGTTCTTGAGAGCCTGAAACTCTCCAAAGTTCTTGGCTACGGAGCGGATCGCGACGAGCGGCTTTGTCATCGCGCCAGCCGCAATGTGCCGCGTGCAAAGCGGCGTTCGAGCAACATCTGGAGCGGTGTCAGGATCGAGACCGCGAGCAGGTACCAGAGCCCGGCGACGATCAGGAGCTCGATGACGCGGGAGTTGGCGTAGTAGATGTTCTCGGCATTGTGCAGCAGCTCCGGATACTGGATCACGCTGGCGAGCGAAGTCGCCTTCACCATGCCGATGAACTCGTTGCCGAGCGGCGGGATTACCACGCGCATCGCCTGCGGCAGCACGATCCGGCGCAGCGCCCGCAGCCGTCCCATGCCGATCGCCTGCGCCGCCTCATATTGTCCGATATCGACCGACAGCATGCCGGCGCGCATGACTTCGGAGGTGTAGGCGCCCTGGTTGATGCCGAGCCCGAGCAGCGCGGCAAGGAACGGCGTCATGACATCGACGGCGCGTGCAGACCACAGGCCGGGGATACCGATGGTCGGAAACACCAGCGCGAGGTTGAACCACAGCAGCAGCTGCAGGATCAGTGGCGTGCCGCGAAACAGCCATGTGTAGCCGGCGGCGACCGACTTCAGCACCGGATTGGGCGACAGCCGCATGATCGCGACGACGATGCCAAGGAAGATGCCGAGCATCATCGCCAGCACCGCCATCACCATGGTGTTGACGATGCCTTCGAGGATGACCTTTGCGGTCAGGAAGCGGCTGACATAGGACCATTCGATCTGGCCGTTCGCAAAGGCGCGCGCGATCGCCGCCAGCACGAGGACGATCAGGGCCGCGCTGATCCAGCGAAACCAGTGCGGCTCGCGCGCGATCCGCATGCCCGACAGATCGGGAAATCCTTGCGCGAGTGCCGGCGCCTGCTTCATTGCGGCGCCGCGTTCAGCATGGGCTGGGCGACTGCATTGGTCCCCAAGCCCCATTTGTCGAGAATGGCCTTGTACGAGCCGTCAGCGATCATCGCCGCGAGTTTCTCGGTCACGACTTCGCGCAAGGCGGCATCGTCCTTGCGGAACATGATGCCTTGATAGCCCTTGGCAAGGGGCTCGCCGACGATGCGGTACTTGCCGGGCTCCTGTTGCTGCGCATAAGGCAACGTCTCGCTGCCCTGCACGGCGGCGTCGATGCGGCCCTGCTTGAGCTGGTTGCGGACGTCGATGGAATTCTCGCCCGGAACGTACTGGATCGCCGGCTTGCCGGCCGGCTCGCAATTCTGCTTGCTCCACTTCTCGATCTCGACCGGGAAGCTGGTGCTGCGGGTGGTGCCGACCTTCTTGCCGCAGAGATCGTTGGCGTCCTTGACCGCGCTCTCCGCCATCACGAAGAACTGCGGGCCGGTTGCGAGGTAATCGACGAAATCCGCCGTCTCGCGCCGCGAGGCACGATCGGAGATGCCGGAAATGATGAAGTCGGCCCGCTTGGTCGTGAGCGAAGGGATCAGCTCGGCGAACGGCGTCTCGCTCCAGACGATCTTCAGCCCTCCGAGCCGCTTGGCGAGCTCCTTCGCCAGATCGATGTCGAGCCCGACCAGCTCGTTGGTTGCGGGGTCGCGATATTCCATCGGCGCGTAGGTGGAATTGACCGTGAGCTTCAGCGTACCAGCCTGCTTGATCTCCGCCGGCAGCTCGGCGGCTCGCGCCGACGTCACCGCAGCCAGCGCTGCGCAGGCAAGCAAATACGAGAGGCGTGTCATGTCAGCTCCTTTTGCCAACGCCGCGACCGGCCGTTGGTCAATCTGCGTCGAGAACGGCCGGCTCGATGATGCCGGCACGCTCGGTGATCACCCTGTATTGCTCGGGCCGCCGGTGGGCGGCGAAGTTGAACATCTTGTCCTTGCCCTGGCGGCAGAGGTCGAGATCGATGTCGGCGACGATCACCTCGTCGGCCAGCGTCTGAGCCTGCGCGACGATGCGGCCGTTGGGATCGACGATGCAGGAGCCGCCGATCAGGCCGGACCCGTCCTCCTCGCCCGCCTTCGCCACCGAAATCGCCCAGGTCGCGTTCATGTAGGCGTTGGCCTGCGTCACCAGCGTCGAGTGGAAGGTGCGCAAGGCTCCGTCTTCGGTCGTGCCGCCGTTGGGATCGTAGGCCGCCGAATTGTAGCCGATGCAGACGAGCTCGACGCCTTGCAGACCGAGCACGCGCCAGGATTCCGGCCAACGACGATCATTGCAGATCATCATGCCCATGATGGCATGGGCCCAGGACGAGCCGGCGCGGAAGGCGGGAAAGCCGAGGTCGCCATATTCGAAGTAGCGCTTCTCGAGTTGCTGGTAGCGCGCGCCCGGACGCGGCTCGACCGAGCCCGGCAGATGCACCTTGCGATAGCGGCCGAGAACCTCGCCGTCGCGATCGACCAGGATGGAGCAATTGTAGCGCCGCCCCTCCGGCGTCAGCTCGGCATAGCCGACATAGAAGCCGACGCGCAGCGCACGTGCGCGATCGAATAGCTTTGCCACCGCGGGGTTCGGCATGCTGCGCTCGAAATACCGGTCGAGGGCCTCGCCTTCGAGCAGCCAGCGCGGGAAGAAGGTGGTGAAGGCGAGCTCCGGAAACACCACAAGGCTCGCACCCCGACCGGCCGCCTCATCGAGCATGTCGAGCATCCGCGACAACGTGTGCTCGCGCGTATCGGCTTTTTGCGTCGGCCCCATCTGAGCGGCGGCGGCGCGAAGGACACGAACCAAGATTGCCTCCAATTGTGCGCAGTGCTGCCTCAATGGGCGAACGAACCCTTTGATGCGACGTGCAAATCCGCTGCCATTACGGGCGAGCGGTGCTGCAAAATCAATTCGCGTTGCTATGATGTTTTGGCCCTGACTATAATCGGCAGTGATATGAACCTGCGTCAGCTCGAGATCCTTCGCGCCGTGATCCGCCACCGCACCACGGTGGCGGCGGCGGACGAGCTGGCGCTGTCGCAGCCGGCGGTCAGCAACGCGCTGAAGACGATGGAGGCGCAGGCGGGCTTTGCGCTGTTCGAGCGCGTCAACAACCGGCTGTTTCCAACCGCCGAAGCGATGGCGCTCTACAAGGAGAGCGAGGCGATCTTCGCGCTGCACGCCAAGCTCGAGAACCGCATGCGCGATTTGCGCGAGAACCGGTCCGGGCATCTCGCCATCGTGGCGACGCCGCCGCTCGCGTACAGCATCATTCCGTCCGCGCTGTCGGGCTTCCTGCGCCGCCGCCCGGAGACGCGGGTGTTCTTCGACGTACGACGCTATGAGGGCATCATCGAGGGTGTGCTGAGCCGCGTCGCCGAGCTCGGCTTCGCGCTCGGCCTCACGCATCATCCAGGGATCGCGCACGAGGTGGTGCACACCGGCGAGATGGTCTGCGTGCTGCCGCCACAGCATCCACTCGCCGACCGGCCGATGATCTCCGCTTCCGATCTCTCCGGCCTACCCTTCATCGGGCTCGAACGCGGCACGCGGCTCGGCGAAGCCGTGCGCGACAGCTTTGCCCGCGCCGGCGCGCCGTTCCGGCCGACGGTCGAGGTGCGCTACTGCAACACGGCCTGCGTGCTGGCCGCCGCCGGCGTCGGCGCGGCGGTGGTCGATCCTTTCTCGCCGCGGCAGAACGGCGGCAGCGGCCTCGTCGTCCGTCCGTTCACGCCGACGACGCAGGCGGTCGCCTATATGCTATGGTCTGAAGCCGAGCCGCTGTCGCGTCTGGCCAAGGCCTTTCTCAACGAGATCCGCAAGGAGAGCGCTCTGCTCGAGCGCACAGCGCCGCACCAGCAACATGGGGCAGAAAGCGGCTGAGCTTCGCAACCTTTTGACCGGGAGGCCCATGGCACGCATCACCATCATCGAGACCGGAGAGGTGCCGCAAAAATACCGCGAGCGCCACGGTTCATTTCCGGACATGTTCGCGCGCATGATCCGCGCCGAGGAGCCGGCCGCGACGATCGAGGTCGTCAGCATCCCCAGCGGCGATGCGCTGCCCGATCCGAGCAAGCTCGAGGCCATCCTCATTACCGGCGCGGCGGCCGGGGTCTATGACGGGCTCGACTGGATCGCGCCGCTGGAAGATTTCGTGCGAACGGCTTACGCCAACAAGACACCGATGGTCGGTGTCTGCTTTGGCCACCAGCTGATCGCGCAGGCGCTCGGCGGCACCGTGCGCAAATCAGAACAGGGCTGGGGCATCGGCCGGCATGTCTATCAGGTGCTGCCGGAGAACGGCCTCATCGACGGTGAAGCGGTCGCGGTCGCCGCCTCGCATCAGGACCAGGTGATCGAGCCGCCAAGCGAGGCGCTGACGATCCTCTCCTCCGAGTTCACCCCGCATGCCGGCCTGCTCTATGCCAATGGCGCAACGCTGACCGTGCAGCCGCATCCGGAGTTCGATGTCGGGTTCGCGCAAGTGTGCTGCGATCTGCGTGACGGGAAAGCGCCGGAGGATGTCGTTGCCACAGCAAGGGCGTCGCTGGCGGAGCCGATGGACAATGCGAAGCTCGGCGGGGCGATTACGCGGTTTCTGGCTAAGAGCACCTGACTACGAAGCTCGAGACGCACTCGTCTTCCCTTCTCCCCTTGCGGGAGAAGGTGGCGCGAAGCGCCGGATGAGGGGTTCTATCCATTCGCCGGACTGCTCGTGAGGAGAGAGACCCCTCACCCGTCTCGCCGCTATGCGGCGAGCCACCCTCTCCCGCAAGGGGAGAGGGTGAAGCAGCGGTCGCTTTGTTAATTTCAGAACGGCTCGCTTCCCAGCCCCGGCACATCGGCCGGCCGCGGGCCCGGCGCCGCCCAGTGAAATCGGCGGTCCTTCTCCGCAATGGCGATGTCGTTGATCGAGGCCTCGCGCCGTTTCATCAGGCCGTGCTCGTCGAACTCCCATTGCTCGTTGCCGTAGGAGCGGTACCACTGGCCGCTTGCATCGTGCCATTCGTACTGGAAGCGCACCGCGATGCGGCTGCCGTCGAAGGCCCAGAGGTCCTTGATCAGGCGGTAATCCTGCTCCTTCTCCCATTTGCGGGTGAGGAAGGCGACGATGGCCTCGCGGCCCTGAAACACTTCCGAACGGTTGCGCCAGCGGCTGTCCTCGGTATAGGCGAGCGAGACCCGCACCGGATCGCGTGAATTCCAGGCGTCCTCGGCCATGCGGGCCTTTTGCGCGGCGGTCTCGCGGGTGAAGGGTGGAAGCGGCGGGCGCGACATGGTGGCCTCATCGGTTGATCGGGACCGCGAATGTATCGTCGCAATTGGCGGAGTCGATAGGCGATCCGCTATCGAGCGATCACGTAACCAGATCGGCCTTCATCAGCTGGCGGATCGACTTCGGAATCGGCTGGGCCCGGCCGCCGCTGATGAAGGCGACGCGGACCTCGGCTTTCACCAGCACGTCGTCACCGCGCCGCACCTCCTGCGCCAGCATGATTGACGCCCCTTTCACCGCGACCGGCCAGGTCACGACGTCGAGCACGTCGTCCATTCGCGCGGGCTTCAGGAAGTCCAGATGCATCGAGCGCACCACGAAGGCGAAGCCCGCGCCGTCCGTCTCGGTCTGCTCGAACAGCACCTGCTGCTCGGCACCCATCAGCCTGAGATGATTGGTGCGTCCGCGCTCCATGTAGCGCAGGTAATTGGCATGATAGACGATGCCGGAAAAATCCGTGTCCTCGTAATAGACCCGGACCTGCATGTGGTGGCGGCCGTCGCGGATCTCGCCGTCGAGATGAGCTGTCACGTCCGGAGCCTCTTCGCTGGTCGGTAACCGGCACGTTTTGCGCAAAAACAGCCGGACGCGCAAGCGTGTTAGGACACGACCGGTCCTGGCCTTCCCAGCGTCACCTCGACGATCTCAGGCGGCACGCCGAAGCGGAGCGGCATGATGCTGCAACCGAGGCCGCCGGACACGATGAGATCGCATTTCAGGCGGAAATGGCCATAGGCGAGACGCAGGCCGTTCCTGGGCGCGACGGCCGGTGACCAGCCGAGCAGGCGGACCTGGCCGCCATGGGTATGGCCGGACAATTGCAGCGCGACGCGCGCGGGCACGAGCGGAGCGACATTGGGCTCGTGCGCGAGCAGAATGACCGGCGCATCGTCGGTGATCTTCGCCAGCGTAGCATTGAGATCGTCGGCACCGAAGTGCGCCATGCTCCGGAAGCGCCGCGCCGGCAGGAAGGCGAGCTGATCGCCGAGGCCGGCAAGCCAGAACGGACGGCCGTCCTTGGTGAGGCGCACAGCATCGTTCTCGTAGACGGGGATGCCGGCCGCCTCCAGCGCCCGATGTGCGATGGTCGGCCCGTGCCCTGCCTGCTGCACTGTTCTGTCATCCCAATAGTCGTGGTTGCCCATGACGGCATGGACGCCGAGGGGCGCCTTCAGGCGCCCCAATACCCTTGCCCATTCGCTCGACGGAATGAAGCGCGTGACATGGTGAAGGCCGGCGACATAGTCGCCGAGCAGCACGATGAGATCGGCGTTGAGCGCGTTGGTCCGGTCGACGATGCCCTCGATGCGCTCCAGCGACATCCAGGGATCGCAGGCATGGATGTCAGCGATGGCGGCAATCTTCAGCGGAAAATCCGCCGGCCACTGCCGCGGCATCGGATGATAGCGCGTGACGCGAAGGCGCAGCACCGGCTCGACACCGACGCCGTAGGCTGCGGTCGAGACGCCGAGGGCGGACAGACCGCCGATGGAACGGATGAGATGACGGCGCGTGATCATGGAAGCCCGATGATGATGCGGCGCCTTGATGATATCCGATTGGAGCGGAATTGGGGTGCGTTCGTGCAGATCGTCTGCACGAGGTTAACGGAAATTCATCAAGCCGGAACAGCGCGAGGTTCGGCAGATCACTCGTCGCTGTCATCCGTGCCGAACAGGCCGAACTGCGCCGCCGCATCGCGCGAGGGCTCGGCGAGACCGAGATGGCGGAAGGCGTGCGAGGTCAGCAGGCGGCCGCGCGGCGTGCGCTGCAGATAGCCGCACTGGATCAGATAGGGCTCGATGATGTCCTCGATGGCGTCGCGCGGCTCCGACAAGGCCGCAGCCATGGTCTCGACGCCGACCGGTCCGCCGCCATAGTTGAGCGCGATGGTCGAGAGATAGCGCCGATCCATCGCGTCCAGCCCTGCGGTATCGACCTCGAGCGCGCTCAGCGCATGGTCGGCAATCTTACGGTCAATCTTGTCGGCATCGGCCGCCGAGGCGAAATCGCGCACGCGGCGGAGCAGGCGGCCGGCGATGCGCGGCGTGCCGCGGGCGCGGCGCGCGATCTCGTTGGCGCCATCGGCGCTCATGCCGACGTTGAGCACGCGCGCGCCGCGGCTGACAATGCTCTCCAATTCCTCGATCGTGTAGAAGTTGAGCCGGACCGGAATGCCGAAGCGGTCGCGCAAGGGATTGGTGAGAAGGCCGGCGCGCGTGGTGGCACCGACCAGGGTGAATTTCGACAGCTCGATCTTCACCGAGCGCGCCGCCGGGCCCTCGCCGATGATGAGGTCGAGCTGAAAGTCCTCCATCGCGGGATAGAGCACCTCTTCCACCGCCGGGCTGAGGCGATGGATCTCGTCGATGAAGAGCACGTCGCGCTCTTCGAGGTTGGTCAAGAGGGCGGCAAGATCGCCGGCCTTGGCGATCACGGGCCCCGAGGTGGCGCGGAAACCGACGCCGAGCTCCTTCGCCACGATCTGCGCCAGCGTGGTCTTGCCGAGCCCCGGGGGACCTACGAACAGCACGTGATCCAGCGCCTCGCCGCGCTTGCGCGCCGCTTCGATGAAGATCGAGAGATTCTTGCGCGCCTGCGCCTGGCCGACGAAGTCGGACAGCGATTGCGGCCGCAGCGCGGTGTCGCCGACATCATCGCTGCGGCGCTCGGGCGAGACCATGCGGCTGGCCTTGGGGTCGCTCACTCAGCGAACTCCATCGGATCGTAGGGTGGGCAAAGGCGCACTTCGCGCCGTGCCCACCATGTCGCTGCTCGCTTTGTAGATGGTGGGCACGCTTCGCTTTGCCCACCCTACGAGACTGACCATTGAGGCACTCACTTTGCCAATTCCTTCAGCCCGAGCCGGATCAGCTGCGCCGTCTCGGCGCCCTCACCCGCGCTGCGCGAGGCCGACGCGATCGCCGCGGCGGCCTGCGGCTGGCCATAGCCGAGATTGACCAGGGCGGAGATCGCATCAGCGACGGGCCGCGGCGCGCGCTGGTCGTCGACGGCGCCGGCAAGATGCACGACGGCGGGATCGACGTTGGCGAAGGCCGGCGCCTTGTCCTTCAATTCGGTGACGATGCGCTCGGCGACCTTGGGGCCGACACCGGGCGTTCGCGCCACCGCGGCCTTGTCGCGCAGCGCGATGGCATTGGCGAGATCGGCCGGCGACAACGTGCCGAGCACGGCCAGCGCGACCTTGGCGCCGACGCCCTGCACGGTCTGGAGCAGGCGAAACCATTCGCGCTCCTGGTCGGTGCGGAAGCCGAACAGCTTGATCTGGTCCTCGCGGACATAGGTCTCGATCGACAGCACAGCGGCCTCACCCGGCGAGGGCAGATGCTGCAAGGTGCGCGAGGAGCAATGTACCTGATAGCCGACGCCGCCGACGTCGAGGATGACGAAATCCTCGCCGTAGGAATCGATCAAGCCCTTGAGCTTGCCGATCATATCCCCACCACCTTCAGCCGGAGCGCCGTGCTCTGGCGGTGATGGGCGTGGGTGATGGCGATGGCGAGCGCGTCGGCGGCGTCCGCGGACGGCGGCTCGGCCTTCGGCAGCAGGATCTTCAGCATCATCGCGATCTGTTGCTTGTCGGCGTGGCCGGCGCCGACCACCGTCTTCTTGACCTGGTTCGGCGCGTATTCTGCGACAGAGATGCCGAACATTGCGGGCGCCAGCATGGCAACGCCGCGGGCCTGGCCAAGCTTCAGCGTTGCAACGCCGTCCTTGTTGACGAAGGTCTGCTCGACCGCGGCTTCCAGCGGCTGGTGATTGGACAAGACGGAAGCGAGCCCTTCATGGATCGCGAGCAGCCGGCTCGCCAGCGGTAGATCGTCCGGCGGTTCCACCGAGCCGCAGGCCACATAGATCAGGCGGTTGCCCTCGGCCTCGATCACGCCCCAGCCGGTGCGGCGCAGGCCGGGGTCGATGCCGATGATGCGAACGGGGCCACGAATCGGGAGCGCAGTCATGGGCCAGTGATAGCGGCTGGCCGCGGGATGCGAAACAGAAACAGAACGGAAGTAACAGGGGAATGGGTCCCGGCCCAGCGCCGCAGCGTTTCACGCTGCAGCGCGTCCGGGACACGAGAGCGGCCTATCCGCCCATCTTCGCAACAAGCGCGTCCGACACCTCGAAATTGGCGTAGACGTTCTGGACGTCGTCGTGCTCGTTGAGCAGGTCCATCAGCTTCAGGAGCTTCTCGCCGGTCTCGTCGTCGACCGCAACCGTGTTCTGCGGCTTCCAGATCAGCGCAGCCTTGCGCGGCTCGCCGAACTTGGCTTCCAGCGCCTTGGCGACGTCGCGATAGCTTTCGGTCGAGGCGTAGATCTCGTGACCATTCTCGCCCGAGACCACGTCGTCGGCGCCGGCCTCGATCGCGGCGTCCAGCACCGCATCGTCGGAGGCGACGCTGCGGTCATATTCGATGATGCCGGTGCGGTCGAACATGAAGGAGACCGAGCCGGTTTCGCCGAGATTGCCGCCGGACTTGGTGAAGAAGGAGCGGATGTCGGAGGCGGCGCGGTTGCGATTGTCGGTCAGTGCCTCGACGATGACGGCGACGCCGCCGGGGCCGTAGCCCTCGTAGCGGATCTCGTCATAGTTCTCACCGTCGCTGCCGAGCGCCTTCTTGATGGCGCGCTCGATATTGTCCTTCGGCATGTTCTCCTGCCGCGCCGCGATCACGGCGGCACGCAGGCGGGGGTTCATGGCGGGGTCGGGGGTGCCCAGCTTGGCAGCGACGGTGATTTCCCGCGCCAGCTTGCCGAACAGTTTCGACTTCTGGGCATCCTGCCGCCCCTTGCGGTGCATGATGTTCTTGAATTGGGAATGTCCGGCCATGCGTGGTCTCTTGAGAAATCGTCAGCCAAAGATGAGCGTGGGAAGCGCGGCCTTATAGGCCGCCAACCCACCGGAATCAAAGGGCTCGGCTGCTCCTGAGGTAGCACTGTAAAGGTAGCCGCCGTAACGGCGCCTGCCTAGATGGGCACCGTTAACCCTGATTTCATTCCGGACTGCGAAAATAGCGCCCGACCGTCCCCCGACAAGAGAGACCCGATGGCGTTCGGATTATTTCGGAAGCGTCTGCCGGACACGGCCGCGCCCGCGGCAGCCCCGGAGGCTGCGCAGCCGGCGGCCCCTGCCGCACCCGCCCCGACCGCCGAAAGTGATTCGGCCCGGGAAATCCTGGAATTGCTGGAACTCGAGCTCGGCGCCATGATCCGCCAGCTCGAGCGCGCCGCCAATTCGGTGGCCGGCGGCGCCGAGGCGACCGCGGCGACCCTCGCTGCCATTCGCGACCGCACCGACGCCCTGACCGGCCGGACCAACGCGGCGCAATCCACCGCCTCCACCTTCGCCCATGCCGCCGACAAGTTCACCCAGTCCGCGCAAGGGATTGGCGCGCAGGTCCGGGAAGCCGGCAAGCTCGCCGACGAGGCCAGCGCCGCCGCGCAGGAAGCCCGCGCCAATGTCGACCGCCTGCGCGAATCCTCCGCCGCCATCGGCAACGTCGTCAATTTGATCGCGCAGATCGCGCGGCAGACCACGCTGCTCGCGCTCAACTCGACGATCGAGGCCGCGCGCGCGGGCGCAGCCGGAAAAGGCTTTGCCGTCGTTGCCACCGAGGTCAAGGCGCTCGCGGTGCAGACCCAGAGTGCGACCGAGGAGATCACGAAGAAGATCGACGCATTGCAGCGCGACGCCGCCGGCTCGGCGGACGCCGTGCACCGCATCTCGCAGGCGATCGAGGCGATCCGTCCGGTCTTCGACACCGTCAACGGCGCGGTCGCCGAGCAGAATGCCACGACCAGCGAAGTCTCCGGCAACGCCGCCAGCGCCTCGGAGTTCATCATCTCGGTCGGCGAGAGCGCGGCCGAGATCGACGCGGCGACCAAGGCGGCCGAGACCCATGGCGAGAGCGTCGCCAGCGCCGGCAAGGCCGTCACCACCTTCGCCCAGAAGCTGAAATCGCGCTGCGCGGTGCTGCTGCGCCAGAGCGAGCACGACGACCGCCGCAAGACCGAGCGGCTGCCCTGCCACCTCAAATTCGAAACCGCGCGCGCCGTGATGCCGGTCTATGAAATCGCGATGGAAGGCGTGCTGATCGGCGGCGCGGACGCAAGCCGGCTGGCAACGCAAGCGACGATCGAAGGCAGCTTAGAGGACATCGGCGCCTGCCGCCTGCGCGTGATCGAGCAATCCAAGGCCGGCGCCCGCGCGCAATTCGTCGGCGCCACCGCCGCTCTCAACGAGAAGATCGAGGACAAGCTCTGGTCGATCCATGAGGAGAACACCGAGTTCGTCACCCGTGCCATGGAAGCCGGCAATGCGCTGACGCAGATATTCGAGAAGGCGGTTGCGCGCGGCGAGGTCAAGCTCGACGACCTCTTCGACACGGACTATTTGGAAATCGCCGGCACCAATCCGCAGCAATACCGCACCAAATATCTCGACTGGGCCGACCGCGCCCTGCCGCCGTTCCAGGAAGCCTTTCTGGCGCGGGAGTCGCGGATGGCGTTCTGCGCCATGGTCGACCGCAACGGCTTTTTGCCGGTGCACAACAAGATCTATTCGCATCCGCAGCGGCCGGGCGACGTCGCCTGGAACACGGCCAACAGCCGCAACCGGCGCATCTTCAACGATCCGGCGGGGTTAGCTGCCGCGCGCAACCTGCGATCGTACCTGGTCCAGAGCTATGCGCGCGACATGGGCAACGGGAATACGGTGATGATGCGGGAGATCGACGTCCCGATCCGCGTGCAGGGCCGGCACTGGGGCGGCTTCCGCACGGCCTACAAGCTGTAGCGCTCCCGCGCGTGCACGCACCTGCACGCACCTGCACTCCTGGGCAAGACGCCGGGCGCGAATCATCCTCTAAGGTCGGATCTGGAATCGGAATGCCGCCAAGGAGCCGATCAACGGCTCCGACTGGAGAGAGCCCGTACATGTCCTCTGCACAACTTGCCGTATTGGACACTGCCTCCAACCGGACGCTGGCCGAACGCCTGATCGACCAGCTCGCCGACCGCATCGGCGGTCTCGGCGTCGAGCTCGCCGACATCGCCGGCAACGTCCAGGACGTCGCCAACCGCGTCGCGAGCCAGTCGGAACGGTTTCACCATTTGCAGAAGACGGCCGAGACGATGGTCTCGGCCAACCACGACATCGCCAATGCCTCGCAGGCGGTGCAAACCACGACGTCGGCCGCGGTCGGCGAGATCGCGCAGTCGCGCGGCGCCGTCGACACCGCGGTCAGCCACATCTCCGAGCTCGTCGCCGCGGTGGAGCGGATCGAGGCGCGCCTGTCCGCGGTCGGCGCGGCGTTGGCGCAGGTGGCGAAGGTCTCCGGCTCGATCGAGGCGATCGCCAAGCAGACCAATCTGCTCGCGCTGAACGCCACCATCGAAGCGGCGCGCGCCGGCACTGCCGGCCGCGGCTTCGCGGTGGTCGCAAGCGAGGTGAAGAACCTCGCGGAGGCCACGCGCCAGGCCACGCATGAGATCTCCGACACCGTGCGCGATCTCGACGGCCAGATCGAAGGCCTGATCGGCGAGAGCAGCGACGCCTCGCAGCGCGCCAAGACCGCCGGCGAAGGCGCGCAAGCGATCTCCGGCATCATCTCGCGGGTCCAGCAGGGCTTCGCCTCGGTCGAAGCCGAGATCGACGGCGTCGCGCGCGCGGCGACCTCGAACCTCGGCCACTGCGACACCGTGATCAGCGAGCTCAACGAGCTCGCCAAGGGCGTCGACCTCTCCTCGCGCGACCTCCGAAGCGCCGACGAGCGGGTAGCAAAGCTGCTCGACGCCTCCGAAGGCCTGATCGCGCTGATCGCCGACAGCGGCGTGGAGACGTCGGACGCGCCGCTGATCCGCATCGTCGTCGACACCGCGAAGCGGATCTCGGCCGAGTTCGAAGCTGCGATCGACCGCGGCGAGATCACGCTCGACCAGCTCATGGACGAGACCTACCGCGAGATATCAGGCACCGATCCGAAGCAGTACCTCACCAATTACGTCGAGTTCACCGACCGCGTGCTGCCTGCGATCCAGGACCCGATCCAGAAGACCGATCCGCGCATCGTGTTCTGCGTCGCCTGGGCGCGGGGCGGCTACCTTCCGACCCACAATCCGAACTACCGCCTGCCGCAGGGCAAGGACCCGGTCTGGAATAACGCCAATTGCCGCAACCGCCGCCTGTTCACCGACCGCGCGGTGAAGAAGGTCGCGGCCAACACAAAACCCTTCCTGCTGCAAACCTATCGCCGCGACATGGGCGGCGGGCAGTTCGTGCTGATGAAGGACCTGTCCTCGCCGATCATGATCCGCGGCAAGCACTGGGGCGCCTTCCGGATGGGATTCCGGCAGGGCTGACGGGCGGCGCTAAGGCCTTTGACTCAAAACCTAAAAAACAACCCCATGCACAGTAGCCGGGGTGTGCGGAATCAATGGCTTACGCCGGCGGGCCCCGGCGCGCGTTGACTCGTCGGGCAAAACAGGGGCAAAATGCTATTATTCCGAAATTGTGAGAGGCGTGCGGTTCTCCCCGCCGTCCGCCGAGCACAAAAGCCGACTGCACTGGTGCGGCGGCCGACGTTGCCGTAGAAATGCCGCCGCGCATCCGCGCGAACCCGAACACAACAAGCTGGTTTTTCGATGGCCTGTCCACCCGCCCAAATCGGCGCGCCGTTTTCCGAGATCGATACACCGGCGCTGATCATCGACCTCGACGCCTTCGAGCGCAATCTCGACACGATGGCGGCGGCGGTGAGCAAGCTCGGCGTTCGCTTGCGTCCGCATGCGAAGACCCACAAATCACCGATCATTGCGGCCAAGCAGATAGCGCGCGGCGCAATCGGCATGTGCTGCCAGAAGGTCGCCGAGGCCGAGATCCTGGTTGCGGGCGGGGTGAGCGACGTGCTCGTCAGCAACGAGGTGGTGGGCCTGCGGAAGCTGGAACGGCTCGCAGGCCTCGCGCGCCACGCACGCATCAGCGTTTGCGTGGACGATGCGATCATGGTCGAGCAACTGTCGCACGCCGCGGAGCGGGCAGGATCGCAAATCGAAGTCCTGGTCGAAATCGACGTCGGCGCCGGTCGCTGCGGCGTCAGGCCGGGGCCGGCGGCGGCCACCCTGGCGCGGCAGGTGGCGGCTTCACGCTTCCTATTGTTCGGCGGCTTGCAGGCCTATCAGGGCTCTGCCCAGCATTTGCGCACGCCGGAGGAGCGGCGCGCTGCCATCGCCGGTGCCGCGAACGCGACCGCGGAGACACTGCGCGTCCTCAAGGACGCGGGCTTTCAGTGCCGGACGATTGGAGGTGCGGGAACCGGCACATTCGAGCTCGAAGGCGCGAGCGGCATCTGGAACGAATTGCAGGCGGGCTCCTATATCTTCATGGACGCCGACTACGCCAAGAACCTCGCCGACGGGGCGCGCAACGCCAATCCGTTCGAGCATGCGCTGTTCGTGATCGCGACGGTGATGAGCACAGGCGCCGGCGAACACGCGGTCATCGATGCCGGCCACAAGGCTCTGTCGAACGACAGCGGATTTCCGGTCGTGCTCGGCCGGCCCGATCTGCGCTATCATCGGCCCTCTGACGAGCATGGCTTGCTCGATTTCGACAACGCTTCGTCGCGACTGGCGATCGGCGACAAGGTGACGCTGATCCCCGGCCATTGCGACCCGACCGTCAATCTCTACGACTGGTATGTCGGCGTGCGCGGCTTCAACACGCCGGATTCCCGCGTGGAGGCACTTTGGCCAGTCGCGGCGCGGGGCGCGGTCACCTGAGATTGACGCGTGATTGCGCGCGACGCCGTAGCGCCCGGCCACTATCCTGTGCTGCATCTTAGAATGAATGTGGCCGACGCCATCGACGACTTGGAGACGATATCATGAGCGCAGACTCGGAAATCAAATCTGCGGGCGCCAACATTCAGGCAAGCACTATCAGCACCATTGTACTTGGCTTTGCAGCCGATCCGATGGCGCGTTGGGTTTGGCCCGATTCATCCGAATATCTCAGGATTATGCCTCAATTCGTCAAGGCATTTGGCGGACGGGCATTCGAGCATGGCACAGCTTACATCACAGAAGGGGCTCGCGCGGCCGCCCTGTGGCTGCCGCCCGGCGTCGAGCCCGATGAAACGGCCATGGACGCACTCATGGCGCAATCCCTGCGTCCGGAGATCGCCGATGATATTGGACACATGCTCCAGGGAATGGCCGAACATCATCCCCACGAGCCCCATTGGTATCTGCCTCTCATTGCCTCCGATCCGAACTGGATCGGCCAAGGTCTCGGCACATTGTTGATGAAGCACGCTCTTCGGCGATGCGACGAGGAGGGCATCGCCGCCTACCTCGAAAGTTCGAATCCGCGAAACATCTCCCTTTATGAACGCCACGGCTTCAAGATCATCGGCGAGATACAACATGGTTCTTCGCCGACGATGACACCAATGTTGCGGACAGCTTCTTGAACGGAATCCAATCTGTCGAAGAGAAGGGCTCGCAGCCGCCAATGACTGTTGACTTCCGCTTGTAGCCCAAAGCGGAGTTCCCTTGTTGCGCGTCGATGTCCGCTGCTGAGGGCAAAGTTGATATAATCGTCCGGAGACGACACCGGGTGATTTCGCTCGCGCTTCAGCTCAACCAGAATTTCGGCGTCGTCGGCTCCAGCCTTCCACCCACGCGCACCGGCGCGATCTTGAGCGCGAGCCCTGTCGCATCGTCCGTTTCCACGGCGACGCCGCTGAGCGTCGCGGCGCCTGCGGCCGGCTCGAAGCGGCCGGACGGAATTCCTGATGTGAACCTCCGCAGCGGCTCTTCCTTCTGCATGCCGATGATGGAATCGTAATCGCCGGTCATGCCGGCGTCGGTCATGTAGGCGGTGCCGCCTGACAGGATCTGGTGGTCGGCGGTCGGCACATGCGTGTGCGTGCCGACGACGAGGCTGGCGCGGCCGTCGCAGAAGAAGCCGATGCCCTGCTTCTCGCTGCTCGCCTCGCAATGGAAGTCGACGACGATGGCGTCGGCGGCGACACCGAGCGGACAGGCGCCAAGCTCGCGCTCGAGCGCGGCGAAGGGATCATCGAACGGGGTCATGAAGACGCGGCCCAGCGCGTTGACGACGAGGGCGTGCTTGCCGTTCTTGGTCTCGACCAAGGCGGCGCCGCGGCCGGGCGTGCCGCGCGGATAGTTTGCGGGGCGCACCAGGCGGTCGGCGCGCTCGATGAAGACGAGGGCCTCGCGCTGGTCCCAGGAATGATTGCCGAGCGTCACCGCATCGGCGCCGGCCTCGAGAAACTCCTGGTAGATCGCTTCCGTGATGCCGAAGCCGCCGGCCGAATTCTCGCCGTTGACGATGACGAGATCGAGCGACCAGTCCTTGACCATGCCGGGGAGATATTCGGAAACGGCCTCGCGTCCGCTGCGGCCGACGACGTCACCCACGAAGAGAATGCGCAACTTCAGAACTCCGGAAATCGAACACGTCCGATTCCGTTAGCACATAATCCAGCGCCACGTCGTGGCATAGTGCCGGAACCGCCTCGATCTCCTGCACTGCAAACGCAACGCCGATGCCGACGATGTGCTTGGTTTTGCGCAAATGCGCAAAGGTGAAATCGTAATGCCCGGCGCCATAGCCGATGCGATGGCCGAGGCGGTCGAAGGCGGCGAGCGGCGTCAGCATGATGTCGGGAATGACTTCGGCCGCAGCAGGTGAAGGTTCGGGAATGCCGAGCGGGCCGAGCATCAGGCGGTCGTTCGGATGGAAGATGCGGAAGATCAGCGACTGGCCGCGCGCGGTGACGCAAGGCAGCGCCAGCCTGGCGCCCTCTTCCGCGAGCCTCGCAAGCAGCGGCATCGGATCGATCTCGCTGCGGATCGGCGAATAGCCGGAGACGATGCTGCCGGGCAGCAGCTTGAACGGCAGCCCACGCTTGGCGAGCTTTGCGGCGGCAGCGATGCGTTTCTTCTCGCTCAGCGCATCGCGCTTGGCGAGGGCTTTGGCACGGAGCTCGGCTTTGGAGTTGGGCATGCGCTTTGGTCCCCACGTCATCACCCGCCTTGTGCGCCCTTGCGCACTGGGGCGGGTGATCCAGTATTCCAGAGGTGGTGGTGATTCACACAAGGTCCGCGGCGTACTGGATTCCCCGCCTCCGCGGGGAATGACACCTGTTGAATTGGCCGCAGTCGTTTCAACAAGCACAAACCAAGCAAACGAAAGTGCGAAGCCGCGAACGCCGTTGAAGCACTCGATCCCGGAGTTCCCTACGAAAGTAGGTGGGCACCATATGTCCGAGCCCACGGGCCCGGCCAGGGACAGTTCCCTAAAGGATCGATAAGGCCCCGGGGATATATGGCTCCTGACGCACGTCGCAGCCTCGCGCAGGCAATGTAACAACTGTACTGACGAATCGCCAGTGCGACGAGAGTGCGGCTTCCGCTGCGCGCTTTCTTACCCTCCCCTGGAGGGGTCCGGGACGAGCGAAGCTCGCCCGTGGGTCGGCTCACATGGAGCGCAGCGAAATGTGAGACGGGGTGGGGTAATCTCTCCCCACGGGCACTGTTCGTGTGGAGAGATCACCCCACCCCGCTCGCGCTACGCGCGATCGACCCTCCCCCTCCGGGGCCCTCCAGGGAAGGGTAAGGGCACGGCTCCTATCGAGCTTCAGCCGATCGCGATGCCGTTCCCCACCGTCCGGTTCAGGACCTGGGTCGATTTCTCGATGCGCTCGGCGGCGGCGTTCAGCGCGTTGACCACCGCGGTCTGCGTCATCCTGGCGCGCTCGACGGCGGCATTGCGGAAATCCCTGAGCTCGGTCAATTCCTGCTCAAGGGTGCGGACGCGGTTGGTGGTGTCGATCAGCTCATCACACACGGTGAGCGCAGCCATGACGGTGAGGCGCGCATCGCCGATCTCGCCGAATTTTCCGCGCAGCGACTGGATGCGCGTCTCCAGCGTCTCGGCGAGCTTGAGCAGCCGCACCTCCTGGCCCTCCTCGCAGGCCATGCGATATTGCCGGCCGTTGATGGTGACGTTGATGTGGCTCATCCGTCCTCTCCGGTATCGAGCACCGAGCGTATCGTGACGATCGCGGAATCCAGCCGGTCAGAAATCTCGCGATTGGTGCGCTCGAGCTTGCGTGCCTTCACCAGCGCGCCGTCGAGCTCGTCGGCAAGACGCGAGCGATCCGCGCCGAGCGCCTGGATGCGCGCCGCAAGCTCGTTCTCGTCGCGATCGGCATCGCGACGCCGCTCCACCGCACTTTCGAGCGCATCGAGCGCCGCCATGAGTCTGCGGGTCGCAATCTCGATCTCGACGGCGGACGACTCCGTCATGGCGGAACTGTTGGATACGCGATCGTTCATGCAGTCAGCGGCGGAACCTGGCGGCCTTTGCCCAGTGGCCTTTCCCTGGAGCTTGCCGTCCGGCAAAAGACTCGGTTCGGCAAGCGGTTAGAAGCAGAAATTTACAAAGCAAGCTAGCCAAGCGCAACGCCGCCGCAAAACTATGCACTGTTCAATCGGGACGACGTGTCGCTGCGTCGCTTCCGCCCGGCGCGATCCCGGCGGAAAACCGATGTCCACACAGGCAACTTTTGCGGCCAAACCGGCGTTCGATTGCCTTGGACTCCCGGAACCGAGGTGCTATCCCAGCGCCAACCTTCAGTGGCCGCCAGGCTTCTCCCCGCGCGGGCAACCATCGCCAAGCGCTTCATTTCAGACGGATTTCAGACATGACGCAGGTCGATCACACCCGTATGGCCAACGCGATCCGCGGCCTTTCGATGGACGCTGTCGAGAAGGCGAAATCGGGCCATCCCGGCCTGCCGATGGGCGCCGCCGACATCGCCACCGTGCTGTTCACGCAGTTCCTGAAATTCGATGCCGCCGCGCCCGCCTGGCCGGACCGCGACCGCTTCGTGCTCTCGGCCGGCCACGGCTCGATGCTGCTCTATTCGCTGCTGTATTTGACCGGCAATGCCGAGATGACGCTGGACCAGATCAAGCAGTTCCGCCAGGTCGACTCGCTGACCCCCGGCCACCCCGAGAACTTCCGCACCAATGGCATCGAGACCACCACCGGCCCGCTCGGCCAGGGCATCTCGACTGCGGTCGGCATGGCGCTGGCCGAAAAGATGCTCGCCGCCGAATTCGGCAAGAAGATCGTCGACCACCACACCTATGTGCTCGCCTCCGACGGCGACCTGATGGAAGGCGTGTCGCAGGAAGCGATCGCGATGGCCGGCCACTGGAAGCTCAACAAGCTGATCGTGCTCTACGACGACAATGGCATCTCGATCGACGGCCCGACCTCGATCTCCGATTCCGTCGACCAGGTGAAGCGCTTCAAGTCGGCGGGCTGGGCGGCCGAGAAGATCGATGGCCACGACCAGGCCGCGATCGCCGATGCGATCACGCGCGCGAAGAAATCCAGCAAGCCGACGCTGATCGCCTGCCGCACCACGATCGGCTTCGGCGCGCCGCACAAGCAAGGCACCTCGAAGGTGCACGGCGAGGCACTCGGCGCCGACGAGCTCAAGGCTGCCAAGGAAAATCTCGGCATTTCACTCGAGCCGTTCGCGGTCGCCGACGACGTGCTGAAGGCATGGCGCGCGGCCGGCAGCCGAGGCGCCGCGGCACGCCAGGAATGGGAAGCGCGGCTCGGTGAGCTCGGCAGCCGCAAGCGCGCCGAGTTCGAGCGCCGCCTGCGTCATGAGCGTCCGGCTTCGCTCGCCAAGGCCGTGCGCGCCTACAAGAAGGAGCTGCTGGAAAAGCCGATGATTGCGGCGACCCGCAAATCCTCTGAAGCCGTAATCGAAGTGATCGCCGGCGCCATGCCGATGGAATTCCTGGCAGGCTCGGCCGACCTCACCGGCTCCAACAACAACAAGGCGAAGTCGGCGACCGCCTTCTCGGCCAAGACGCCGAAGGGCCGCTTCATCCATTACGGCATCCGCGAGCACGGCATGGCCGCCGCGATGAACGGCATTTTCCTGCATGGCGGTTTCGCACCGAACGGCGCGACCTTCCTCGTCTTCACCGATTATGCGCGTCCGGCGATGCGCCTTGCCGCGCTGATGGGCGCCGGCGTCGTCTACGTCATGACTCATGACTCGATTGGCCTCGGCGAAGACGGCCCGACCCATCAGCCGGTCGAGCATCTCGCAGCGCTCAGAGCCATTCCCAACATGCGCGTGTTCCGTCCCTGCGATGCCATCGAGGTCGCTGAGTGCTGGGAGCTCGCGCTCAACCGCGTCGATGGCCCGACCGTGCTGGCACTGACGCGGCAGAACCTGCCGCAGCTGCGGACCACCGCACCGAACGACAATCCCTGCGCGGCTGGTGCCTACGAGTTGGTCGCCGCCCAGGGCGAAGCCAAGGCGACGCTGTTCGCCTCGGGCTCGGAGGTCGAGATCGCGGTCGCGGCCCAGAAACAATTGGCGGAACGCGGCGTCGCTTCGCGCGTTGTCTCCGTTCCCTCGCTGGAGCTGTTGTTAGCGCAACCAGAGGCCAAGCGCGCCGCCATCATCGGCAACGCGCCGGTGAAGATCGCGATCGAGGCCGCCGTGCGCTGGGGCTGGGACGCCGTGATTGGCCAGGATGGCGAATTCATCGGCATGCATTCGTTCGGCGAAAGCGGCCCTGCCAAGGAGCTTTACAAGCATTTCGGCATTACCGCCGAGGCCGCGGTTAACGCTGTGCTGAAGCGCGTTTCCTGAGAGTTGAGCTTGCCGCAAAAAAGGACTACCTAATCTCCCATATGATCAAGCACCGCCCGGCCGAACCGGGCGTCCGCCCCTAAAAAACCCTCGCAGGCGCGTATAGCGCGTTGTGCGGGATGACAACGGTCATTGAAGGAGACGAAACATGGCAGTCCGCGTCGGAATTAACGGTTTTGGCCGCATCGGCCGCAACATCCTGCGGGCTATCGCCGAGTCCGGCCGCAAGGACATCGAGGTCGTCGGCATCAACGACCTCGGCCCGGTCGAGACCAACGCTCATCTCCTCCGCTTCGACAGCGTCCATGGCCGCTTTCCCGGCACCGTCACCGTCGACGGCGACTCCATCAGCCTCGGCAACGGCAAGATCAAGGTCACCGCCGAGCGCGATCCCTCGAAGCTGCCCTGGAAGGATCTCGGCGTCGACATTGCGATGGAATGCACCGGCATCTTCACCTCGAAGGACAAGGCTAGCGCGCATCTGACCGCCGGCGCCAAGCGCGTGCTGGTCTCCGCGCCCGCCGACGGCGCCGACGCCACCATCGTCTACGGCGTCAACCACGACACGCTGACCAAGGATCACCTCGTCGTCTCCAACGGCAGCTGCACCACCAACTGCCTTGCGCCGGTTGCCAAGGTGCTGAACGATCTCGTCGGCATCGAGACCGGCTTCATGACCACGATCCACGCCTATACCGGCGACCAGCCGACGCTCGACACGATGCACAAGGATCTCTACCGCGGCCGCGCGGCGGCGATGTCGATGATCCCGACCTCGACGGGTGCTGCGAAGGCGATCGGCCTCGTGCTGCCCGAGCTGAAGGGCAAGCTCGACGGCGTCGCGATCCGCGTGCCGACCCCGAACGTCTCGGTCGTCGACCTCAAGATCCTCGCCAAGCGCGCCACCGACGCCAAGGAGATCAACGCGGCGATGAAGCGCGCCAGCGAGCAGCAGCTCAAGGGCATCCTCGGCTACACCAATGCGCCGAACGTCTCGATCGACTTCAACCACGACCCGCACTCCTCGACCTTCCACGAGGACCAGACCAAGGTGCAGAACGGCACGCTGGTGCGCGTGATGTCCTGGTACGACAACGAGTGGGGCTTTTCGAACCGCATGGCGGACACCGCCGCCGCGATGGCGAAGGTGATCTGAGGGAAGCCAAGGTGCTTCCTCACTGGATTGGCATCCCTGGCGTCATACTGTTGATCGCGATGATCGCGTACGGATTTCGCCGGGGCCTCGCAGTGAAGTCTCCGAAAGACGGTGGAGGGAGCGGCGACCACGGCCATTCGCCTCCCCCCGATTCCGACACTCCGACGCACGGATGATGAACGATGCCCGCTAAATTCCGCACCCTCGACGACGTCGACGTGAAGGGCAAGCGCGTGCTGCTGCGCGTCGACCTCAACGTGCCCATGGAGAGCGGGCGCGTCACCGACGCCACCCGGCTCGAGCGCGTGGCGCCGACCATCACCGAGCTCGCCGACAAGGGCGGCAAGGTCATCCTGCTCGCGCATTTCGGCCGGCCGAAGGGACGCGACGCCAAGGACTCGCTCAAGCCCGTCGCGGAGGCGCTGGCGAAGGTGGTGAAGAAGCCCGTCGCGTTTGCCGAGGATTGCATCGGCGAGCCCGCGGCCAAGGCGGTCGCCGGCCTGAAGGATGGCGACATCCTGTGCCTGGAAAACACCCGCTTCCACAAAGAGGAAGAAAAGAACGATCCCGCCTTCGTCGCGGAACTCGCGAAGCTCGGCGACATCTGGGTCAATGACGCGTTCTCGGCCGCGCACCGCGCCCACGCCTCGACCGAAGGTCTCGGCCACAAGCTGCCGGCCTATGCCGGCCGCACCATGCAGGCCGAGCTGGACGCGCTGGAGAAGGCGCTGGGCTCGCCGAGCAAGCCCGTGATCGCCATCATCGGCGGCGCCAAGGTCTCGACCAAGATCGACCTGTTGGAAAACCTCGTCACCAAGGTCGACGCGCTCGTGATCGGCGGCGGCATGGCCAACACCTTCCTGCACGCGCAGGGCGTTGCGGTCGGCAAGTCGCTGGCCGAGAAGGATCTTAGCCCCACCGCGCTGCGCATCATGGAGAAGGCGGAAGCCGCCAATTGCGCCATCATCCTCCCGGTCGACGCCACCGTCGCCTATCACTTCGCCGCCAACGCGCCGTCGCATGCCTATGGACTCGATGCGATCCCGGCCGACGGCATGATCCTCGACGTCGGCCCGCAATCGATCGCGCGCGTCCATGCCGCGATCGACGATGCGGCGACGCTGGTCTGGAACGGCCCCCTGGGCGCATTCGAGATGCAGCCGTTCGACCGCGGCACGGTCGCGGCCGCCAAGCACGCCGCCGAGCGCACCAAGGCCAAGAAGCTGATCTCGATCGCGGGTGGCGGCGATACCGTCGCGGCGCTCAACCAGGCCCATGTGGCCGGAGACTTCACCTATGTGTCGACCGCCGGTGGCGCGTTCCTTGAATGGATGGAAGGCAAGCCCCTGCCCGGCGTTGAAGTTCTGCGTAGCAAGTAATCAAGCGGCCTTTGAGGCCCCAACGGGAGACAAAGACAGATGGCTCGGATCACGTTACGTCAATTGCTCGACCACGCGGCGGAGAACGATTACGGCGTACCGGCCTTCAACATCAACAACATGGAGCAGGCGCTGGCCATCATGGACGCGGCCAACCAGGTCGACGCGCCCGTCATCATCCAGGCCTCGCGCGGCGCGCGCTCCTACGCCAACGACGTCATGCTCAAGCACATGATGGACGCGGTGACCGAGATCTATCCGCACATTCCGGTCTGCGTTCATCTCGACCACGGCAACGAGCCGGCGACCTGCATGACCGCGATCCAGGCCGGCTTCACCTCGGTGATGATGGACGGCTCGCTCAAGGCCGACGGCAAGACCCCCGGCGACTGGGGCTACAATGTCGGCGTCACCAAGACCGTCACCGACATGGCCCATCTCGGCGGCATCTCGGTCGAGGGCGAGCTCGGGGTGCTCGGCTCGCTCGAGACCGGCATGGGCGACAAGGAAGACGGCCACGGCGCCGAAGGCAAGCTTAGCCACGACCAGCTCCTGACCAATCCGGACGAGGCCGTGAAGTTCGTCCAGGAAACCAAGGTCGACGCGCTCGCGATCGCGATGGGGACGTCGCATGGCGCTTACAAGTTTACCCGCAAGCCCGACGGCGACATCCTCGCCATGAACGTGATCGAGGAGATCCACCGCAAGCTGCCGAACACGCATCTCGTCATGCACGGCTCCTCCTCGGTGCCGCAGGATCTGCAGGACATCATCAACGCCTATGGCGGCAAGATGAAGCCGACCTGGGGCGTGCCGGTGGCCGAGATCCAGCGCGGCATCAAGAACGGCGTGCGCAAGATCAACATCGACACCGACAACCGCATGGCGATGACCGGCCAGATCCGGAAAGTTCTGAAGGATAACCCGGAAGAGTTCGATCCGCGCAAGTACCTGAAGCCGGCGATGGAAGCCATGACCAAGCTGTGCAAGCAGCGCCTGCAGGAGTTCAACACCGCAGGCCAGGCCTCCAAGATCAAGAAGGTGCTGACCACCGCCGAGATGGCCAAGCGCTACGCCAAGGGCGAGCTCGATCCCCGGGTCGCCTAAGGCCTCCGTCACATCCTCCCGTCATTCCGGGACACGCGAAGCGTGGGCCCGGAATCCATAACCACAGCCTGGGGTTATGGATTCCGGGCCTGCGCCTTTCGGCGCATCCCGGAATGACAGAAAGACCCTTTACCCTGCGACGAACGATAACTCGGCAATTGCCCGAGAACGGTCTATTTTCACGGGCAAGGGCAGAATCGTTTTGGGAGGACCTCTCGATGAATCTGACTAAGCTCAACAAGATCGCGACCGCCATGGTGGCGCCCGGCAAGGGCATCCTTGCTGCCGACGAATCCTCCGGCACCATCAAGAAGCGCTTCGACGCCATCGGCGTGGAATCGACCGAGGAGAACCGCCGCGACTATCGCGAGATGCTATTTCGCGCCAAGGACGCCATGAGCCAGTACATCTCCGGCGTGATCCTCTATGACGAGACGATCTGGCAGAATGCCAAGGACGGCACGCCGCTGGTCAAGCTGATCGAGCAGGCCGGCGCCATTCCCGGCATCAAGGTCGACGAAGGCACGCAGGCCTTGCCGATGTGCCCGGGAGAGCTCGTCACGGTCGGGCTCGACAGGCTCGCCGAGCGGCTGAAGAAATATTACGAGCGCGGCGCACGCTTTGCCAAATGGCGCGCGGTGATCGACATCGGCAGCGGCATCCCCTCGATGACCGCGATCAGCGTCAACGCCCACGCGCTGGCGCGCTATGCTGCGCTGTGCCAGGCCGCGCAGATCGTGCCGATCGTCGAGCCGGAGGTGCTGATGGACGGCGACCACGACATCGAGCGCTGCTATGAGGTGACGCAACGCGTGCTCAACAAGACCTTCCAGGAATTGCGCGTGCAGCGCGTGGCGCTGGAAGGCATGGTGCTGAAGCCGAACATGGCGATCTCAGGCAAGAAATGTCCGAAGCAGGCCTCGGTCGAGGAGGTCGCGGAGAAGACGATACGGCTGCTGAAGGCCTGCGTGCCGGCGGCGGTGCCCGGCATCGCCTTTCTGTCCGGCGGCCAGTCGGACGAAGAGGCGACCGCGCATCTCAACGCCATGCACAAGCTCGGTCCGCTGCCCTGGGGCCTGACCTTCTCCTACGGCCGCGCGCTGCAGGCCGCGCCGCAGAAGGCCTGGTCGGGCAAGCCTGAGAACGTCGCGGCCGGCCAGCGCGCCTTCAGTCATCGCGCCCGCATGAACGGCCTCGCCTCCAAGGGCGAATGGCAAAGCAGCCTGGAACAGAAGGCAGCCTAGACCTTGTCGAACAAACCGCCTCCGCCGCGCCCGGCGCCGCGTCTCTATCTCGCGACGCCCGTCGTCGATGATCCCGCGACGCTGGTCGCCGAGCTGCCGGGGCTGATCGCGTCCGCCGACGTCGCCGCCGTGCTGCTGCGGCTGAAGGAGACCGATCAGCGCGGCATGATCTCGCGCGTCAAGGCCTTGGCGCCGCCGGTGCAGAAGGCGGGCGCCGCACTCCTCGTCGACGGCCACCCTGATATCGTCGCGCGCGGCGGCGCCGACGGCGCGCACCTGCCCGGCATCGCCGCGCTGAAGGAGGCGCTGCCGTCGCTCAAGCCAGATCGCATCGCCGGTGTCGGCGGGCTGACGACGCGGCACCATTCCATGGATGCCGGCGAGATGGGCGCGGATTACGTGCTGTTCGGCGAGCCCGATGCGAAAGGCCAGCGTCCCTCGGCGCAAGCGATCGCCGAGCGGCTCGACTGGTGGGCCGAGCTGTTCGAGCCGCCCTGCGTCGGCTTTGCCACCACGCTGGACGAGGCCTACGATTTCGCCGCCAGCGGCGCCGATTTCGTGCTGGTCGGCGACTTCATCTGGGCCGATCCGCGCGGGCCCAAGGCCGCGCTGATCGAGGTCGATGCCGCGATCAAGAAGGCCCATGCGACGGCGCAGGCCGGCCAAGATCCTGCGGGCCAGGAGCACGGCTAGCGCCCGACATGAAGCTCCCGTGCATCACCATGCTCGCCACGCTGCTGCTGACAGTGCCCGCGGCCGCGCAGCTGCAGATCACCCCGCCGGCGACGACGCCGAGCGCACCGGCAGAGAAGCAGAAGCCAAAGCCGCCCGCCCCTGCCAAGAAGAAGGAGGCAGCACCGGCGCCGAAGCCTACGGCATCTCCCAAGCCGTCCGCTTCGCCCAAGCCGGCAACCGTGATCCCCGCGCCGCCGTCCGACGATCCCAACGTCGACCTCGTGTTCGGCGCCTATCAGCGCGGCCAGTACAAGACGGCGTTCGAGCTCGCCACGGTGCGCGCTCAAGCCGGCGATGCCAAGGCGATGACCATGCTCGGCGAGCTCTATTCCAACGCCATGGGCATAAGGCGCGACTACGTCAAGGCGGCCGAATGGTACAAGCGCGCCGCCGATGCCGGCGATCGCGAGGCGATGTTCGCGCTCGCCATGCTGCGCATCTCCGGCCGCGGCGGCCCGGTCGACAAAAGCGAGGCGGTCAGGCTGATGGCCTCCGCCGCCAAGCTCGGCGAGCCCAAGGCGGCCTATAACCTCGCCCTGCTCTATTTGGACGGCCAGACGCTGCCGCAGGACGTCCGACGTTCGGCGGAACTGCTGCGCCAGGCCGCCGATGCAGGCCTGCCCGAAGCGCAATACGCGCTCGCGACCTTCTACAAGGAGGGCACCGGTGTGCCGAAGGACCCCGAACGCGCGGTGCGACTGCTGCAGGCCGCCGCGATCGCCGACAATGTCGATGCCGAGGTCGAATATGCCATCGCGATGTTCAACGGCACCGGCACGCCGAAGAACCAGCCTGCAGCCGTCGCCCTGCTTCGCAAGGCCTCACGCCAGGGCAGCGCGATCGCGCAGAACCGGCTGGCCTGGGTGCTGATCAACGGCGTTGGCACGCCCGTGGACAAGATCGAGGGCTTCAAATGGCACCTGGTGGCCAAGACGGCCGGCAAGGGCGACCCCGAGCTCGACAAGCAGCTCTCCGATCTGCCGGCCGATGACCGCGCCAAGGCCGAGGCCGCCGCCAGGAAGTGGCTCGGGTCCAAATGACTTGACGCGGGGCCCCTCACGGGGCACCCAATCCCCCAAACAGGCGCGTTTCCGCGCCCCTCTCCCCGATCAAGACCAGAAGCATATGCTGTATTCCGCAACTATCAACGTCATGGTCAAGGCGGCGCGCCGCGCCGGCCGCAGCCTCAAGCGCGATCTCGGCGAGATCGAGCATCTCCAGGTCTCGCTGAAGGGGCCGGCCAATTTCGTCTCGCTCGCCGACAAGCGCGCCGAGGAGATCCTCTACCAGGACCTCGCCAAGGCCCGGCCCGGCTACGGCTTCATCGGCGAGGAAGGGGGCAACCGCGAGGGCACCGACAAGAGCCACACTTGGATCGTCGATCCCTTGGACGGCACCACCAACTTCCTGCACGGCATCCCGCAATTCGCGATCTCGATCGGGCTTGCGCGCGAGGGCACCGTGATTGCGGGCGTGATCTACAACCCCGCCAATGACGAGCTCTACATCGCCGAGCGCGGCAAGGGCGCCTTCCTCAACGACCAGCGCCTGCGCGTCGCCGGCCGCCGCCAGCTGAGCGAATGCGTGGTGGCCTGCGGCCTGCCCCATATCGGCCGCGGCGACCACGAGGAATTCCGCCGCGAGATGACCGCGATCCAGGACCGCGTCGCCGGCTTGCGCCGTTTCGGCGCTGCCTCGCTCGATCTCGCCTTCGTCGCCGCCGGCCGGCTCGACGGTTATTGGGAGCGCGATTTGCAATCCTGGGACATCGCCGCCGGTATGCTGATGGTGCGCGAAGCCGGCGGTACCATCAGCGATATCGCAACGCCGGGCGACCCGCTGGTCACCGGGCACGTCGTGTGCGGGAATGAGTACGTGCACGGGGAGCTGGTGAAGATCTTGCGGAAGCCGGCTTAAGGCGGAAGCTCGCGCTCCACATTCCCCTGTCATTCCGGGGCGCGCCTCTTGGCGCGAGCCCGGAATCCATTGATCCTCGTCAATGGTGGCCCGCTGGATTCCGGGCTCGTGCTTCGCACGCCCCGGAATGACGGACCGGTACGTCAGTGGCCTGTGTGCGCCCGCGCCGGTCGGCCGTGCGCTTCAGCTTCCCGCGCCGCCTTCGGCTCGCGATCACCCGCCAGCACGCGCTGCACCGAGACGAAGAACACCGGCACCATCAACAGCGCCAGGATCACCACCGCGATCATGCCGCCCATCACCACGCTGCCGAGCGCCTGCTGGCTGGCGCCGCCGGCGCCGTGGGCGATGGCCATCGGCAGCACGCCGCAGATGAAGGCAAGGCCGGTCATCAAGATGGGGCGGAAGCGCAGGCGGCAGGCTTCGATGGTGGCTTCGACCAGCGGCTTGCCTTCTTTCCGCAGATCCTTGGCGAACTCGATGATCAGGATCGCGTCCTTTGCGGCGAGGCCAATGATCGTGATCAGGCCGACGGTGAAATAGACGTCGTTGGGCAGGCCGCGCAGCATAGCGGCAGTGACCGCGCCGACGATGCCGAGCGGCACGGTGAGCAGCACCGCGAGCGGAATGGTCCAGCTCTCGTAGAGCGCGGCGAGGCACAGGAACACCACGAACACCGACAGCGCCAGCAGGAACGGCGCCTGCGAGCCCGACAGCTTCTCCTGCAGCGACTGTCCGGTCCATTCATAGCCGAAACCGCGCGGCAACCGGTCGGCGAGCCGCTCCATCTCGGCGATGGCGTCGCCCGAGGTGAAGCCGGGCCTGGCCTCGCCGGAGATGCGCACCGCCGGATAATAGTTGAAGCCGGCGATCTGTGTCGGGCCGCGCGCCCATTCGATCGTGGTGAAGGACGAGAACGGCACCAGCTGGCCGCGGCTGTTCTTGACGTTGTAGTTGAGGATGTCCTCGGCCCGCATGCGGTCGCGCGCGTCCGCCTGCACCACGACGCGCTGCATGCGACCGCGGTTCGGGAAGTCGTTGATGTAGTTCGAGCCGAGATTGGTCGAGATGGTGTTGTTGATGTCCTCGAAGGTGACGCCGAACGCGCCGGCCTTCTCGCGGTCGATCATGAGATTGACCACGCCCGCCTCGGGCAGGCCTTCGATATAGACCTTCTGCAGCACCGGGCTGGCATTGGCCTCCGCGATCAGCTGGTCGGCGGCGCGCATCAATTGCTGATAGCCCTTCTGGCCGCGATCCTGGAGGCGGAACGAGAAGCCGGACGAGTTGCCGAGATTGTCGATCGGCGGCGGCTGCAGCGCCGAGATTTTTGCGTCGCGGATCGACGAGCCCAGGTCGCGGTTGACGTCGTTGACGATCGCGGCAGCGGAGTCCTTCGGCCCGCGCTCCGACCAGTCCTTCAGCGTGATGAAGGCCTGGGCGGTGTTCATGCCCTGGCCGGAGAAGCTGAAGCCGGTGAGGAAGGTGACGTTGTCGACGCCCGGCCGCGCGGCGAGATATTTTTCGACCTTCTCGATCACGGCCTCGGTGCGGGCATAGGACGAATCCGAGGGCGTCTGCACGTCGGTGGTGATGAAGCCCTGGTCGTCGACGGGCAGGAAGCCGCCGGGCAGGTTGACGAAGGCCCAGGACAGGCCGACCAGCAGCGCGGCATAAACCAGCATCAAGCGGCCGGTGCGATTCAGCGAAAAGCCGACGGTGCGCGAATAGCGTTCCTTGACGCCTTCGAGCATGCGGTTGAACCAGCCGAACACGAAGTTGGTCGAATGACCGTGCCCCTTTGCCACAGGCTTCAACAGCGTCGCGCACAGCGCCGGCGTCAACGACAGCGCCAGGAAGGCGGAGAAGCCGATCGCGGCGACCATGGTGACGGAGAACTGGCGGTAGATGATGCCGACCGAGCCCGGGAAGAACGCCATCGGCACGAACACCGCCATCAGCACCAGCGTGATGCCGATGATGGCGCCGGTGATCTGCGACATGGCTTTCCGCGTCGCTTCCTTCGGCGGCAGGCCTTCCTCGGCCATGATGCGCTCGACGTTCTCGACCACGACGATGGCGTCGTCGACGAGGATGCCGACCGCCAGCACCATGCCGAACATCGAGAGCATGTTGATGGAATAGCCGGCGAGCAGCAGCGTGGAGCAGGCGCCCAGCAGCGCCACCGGGACCACGATGGTCGGAATGATGGTGTAGCGGATGTTCTGCAGGAACAAGAACATCACCACGAACACCAGCACCACGGCTTCGACCAGCGTCGTCAGCACCTTTTCGATCGAGGCCTCGACCACAGGCGTGATGTTGTAGGGGATCTCGTAGGTGATGTTGGCCGGGAAGAAGCGCGACAGCTCCTTCATCTTCGCTTCGACCGCGCTGGCGGTCGCCAGCGCATTGCCGGTCGGCGACATCAGGACCGACAGGCCCGCCGTCGGCTTGCCGTCGAGGCGCGTGTTGAACTGATAGCTGAGGCCGCCGACCTCGATCCGCGCGACATCGCGCAGGCGCACGGTCGAACCGTCGGCGTTGGCACGCAGGATGATGGCGCCGAACTCGTCGGGCGAGGAGAGCTGGCCCTTGACCAGCACCAGTGCCGAGGTGCGCTGGTTCGAGGTCGACGGCTCGGCGCCGATGCTGCCGGAAGCGACCTGCGCGTTCTGCGCGGTGATGGCCTTGTTGACGTCGTCGGCGGTCAAGCCATAGCCGACCAGCTTGGCCGGATCGACCCAGACACGAAGCGAGCGCTCGGTCGAGTACAGCGTGGCGCGGCCGACGCCGGGAATGCGGCGGATCTCGCCGAGCACGTTGCGGATCATGAAGTCGCCGAGGCCGACTTCATCCAGGCTGCCGTCAGTCGAGTTCAGCGTGATGATCTGCAGCACTGCGCTCGAGGCTTCCTCGATCAGGATGCCCTGCTGCATCACCGCGCGCGGCAGGCGCGCCTCGACGCGCTTGATGCGGTTCTGGACCTCGACCGAGGCGGCACTGGTGTCGGTGCCCGGCTGGAAATTGGCGATGATCTCGACCTGGCCGAGCGAGTCGCTGGTCGATTCGAAATTGAGGATGTTGGCGGCGCCGTTGAGCTCCTCCTCGATCAGCCGCGTGACGCTATTGTAGAGGTTTTCCGGCGAGGCGCCGGGATAGCTGGTCGAGACCGAGATCGAGGGCGGCGCGATGATCGGATATTGCGCGATCGGCAGCAGCGGCACCGCGATCGCGCCGATCAAGCAGATGAACAGCGCGACCACCCAGGCGAAGATCGGCCTGTCGATGAAGAAACTCGGCATTGGCCGTTTTATCCTCGTTGTTCGGTTAGACCCTCATGGTGAGGAGCGCGGAACGCGCGCTCCGGACGATGCCGCGCATCGCCGCGAGAACCATGAAGGCCCGGCTCTCTCCCGCGGCCATCCTTCGAGACGCCCGCTTGCAGCGGGCTCCTCAGGTTAAGGACGACACTTGCTGCGCGGAGCGTTACCGCGTGAGCTGCTGAGCGTGCCGGTTGTCTGCGGTCGCTTCCGCCTCCGACCAGGATTGCGGCTTGACCTTGTCGCCGGCCGCGAATTTCTGGAAGCCTTCGACCACGACCTTGTCGCCGGACTTCAGGCCTTCGGTGATGAACCAGAGGCCGTCCTGCACCGAGCCGGTGCGCACCGGCTGCACCGCGATGTGATTGTCGTCCTTGACGACGAACACCTCGCTGCCGCCGCCGCCATTGCGCTGGATCGCCTGCTGCGGCACCGCGATCGCATCGGAATCGAGACCCTGGTCGATGCGGACCCGGACATACATGCCCGGGAGCAGCTCGCGCTTGGGATTGGGGAACTCGCCGCGCAACGTCACCTGCCCGGTGTGGGCGTCGACCTTGGCGTCGGAGAACAGCAGCTTGCCGTCGAGCGAATAGATGGTGTTGTCGTCGAGCACGAGGCGCACCTTGGCGGCATCGGCGGCGATGCGATCGAGGTCGCCGGTCTCGAAGGCGCGGCGGAGCTGGTTGAGCTCGGTCACCGACTGGGTAAAGTCGGCATAGATCGGATCGAGCTGCTGGATGGTGGCGAGATTGGTCTCGTTCTGCACGGCGAGCGCGCCCTCGCTGACGAGGGCCGCGCCGACCACGCCGTCGATCGGCGCACGCACAGTGGCGTAGTCGAGATTAAGCCTGGCCCGCGCGAGCTCGGCCTTGCGGCCCTCGACCTCGGCATGGGCCTGGCGTTCGGCCGCAATCGCCTTCTCGTTCTCGGCTTCGGGCGCGGCGCGATCCCTGGTCAGGGTGGCGATACGATGCGCCTGCTGCTTGGCCTGCGCCAATGCCGCTTCGGCCTTCGCCAGCGCGGCCTCGTTGGCCATGACCTCGACCTCGAACGGGCGCGGATCGATGCGGTAGAGCGGATCGCCGGCCCTGACCTCGCTGCCCTGGCGGAACAGGCGCTCTACCACGATGCCGGACACGCGCGGCCGGACTTCGGAGACCCGGGTCGGGGCGATGCGGCCCGGCAGCTCGCGCACCACGGCGCGCGGCTGCGGCTTGACGATAACGATGCTGACGTCAGGGGCAGGCGGCTGGGCGGCGGACACCGCGGAACTGGATTCCTCGCAAGCACCCAGCAGCGGCGCAAGGGCCGCGAGCATCATTGCAACGCATGCCGATCGCGCTCGAATTCCAAACATGAAGTGGGATGCCCCGATTGTTGAAACTGATCATGCTCGCGCGAAGCCCGTTCTGGACCTTTTGCACGCGGCTGATGCCGCCAAAATAGAATGCATCTGCTGCGATGCAACGCATGGCGCGGGCGGCTCATTGTCACACAGCTTATCCCGTTGAAATCAGAAGGCTTTTGCGGTGTAACTTGATTGTGAATCTAAGTTCCACCGGCGCGTGCTGCGGCGGAACACCGCAATTACTCGGCGGCCTTCATCCGGTAATGGCTGACGCCCCATTCTGTTCCGTCGGCGTAACCGAACAGGCCCGAGGTCGCGAGCAGGAACCAGCGCCAGCGACGCATCCAGAGAGCGGTCTCCTCGCCGTGGACCCCGTGCAAGGAGGCTTCGATGGCCTCGCGATGGGCATCGAAATTGGCCAGCCAGTCGTTGGCGGTGCGCTGGTAGTGCGTGCCGCTCCAGCACCATTCCTTCTCGATGGCAAAGATATCGTCGAACTGCCTGACGAGGTGATGGCTCGGCATCAGCCCGCCTGTGTAGACGTATTGCGCGATCCAGTCGTCGCGATCGGCCGGGTCAGGCAGATGCGAGCCGGACCGGTGGGTGACGACGTGCATGAAGAACCGTCCCTCCGGCGCGAGCCATGACCGCACGCGCGTCATCAGCTTGCGCCAGTTGCTCATCCGCTCGAACATCTCGACCGAGACGATGCGGTCGAACTGGCCATCGGGCGCGAACACGTTCATGTCGGCCGTGACCACGCGCAGATTCAGCAGCCCGCGCCGCCGCGCCTCCTCCTCGACGGAGGCGCGCTGCGCCTGCGAGGCCGCGACCGCCGTCACCGTCGCGTGCGGAAATTGCCGTGCCATCCACAGCGACAGCGAGCCCCAGCCACAGCCAAGCTCCAGAATGGCCTGGCCGTCGGCCAGGCCGGCATGCTCGACGGTCTGGCGCAGCGCCTCCTCCTCCGCCTCCCGCAAGGTGGTCGCGTCGGTCTTGTAGAAGCAGGAGGAGAATTTGCGTTTGGGGCCGAGCAAGTCGGCGAAGAAGGCCGCGGGCACCTCGTCATGCCCCGCTGCCGCGCCCTCGGCGATCGGCCGCAGCATCATCCGCCCGGCGAAGGCGGCATCGTCGCCGAGGCCCAGCCCGGACAGGCGCGTCGCCATGCGGGAGCACAGGCGCTGGATCGCGGCGCGGATCACCACGTCCGGCAGCGGCACACGCTCGGCAGTCCCGATGATCGCGGAAACGACGCTCATGCGCCCCCCGAATGGCGAACTTCTGCAGAGACCTGCTTATCAAAGCACCGCTTCCGGTCCGGGTTCCCCGAGCTGTCCCCGAAATCGGCGCATCCGGCGCTTTTTTTGGGCCGGCGCTGTGCCATAGTGCGCGCCGCAAGCAAGCTTTACGTAACGGATGATACCGGCATGCGGTCTGGCACTTCCCGATCCACCATGGACATCGAGTACACCAAACTGTCCTCGCCCAGCGTCTTCCTGGTGCGGATGCTGGTCTTCCTGGTGCTGTGCACGCTGGTGAGCGTGGTGCTCTACAAGCAGATCGTCCAGGCCTTCTTCGCCAATCCCGGGCTCAACGCCCTGATCGGGGGGGTGCTGTTCATCGGCATCATCCTGGCCTTCCGCCAGGTCGTCCGGCTCTATCCCGAAGTCTCCTGGGTCAACAATTTCCGCGTCGCCGATCCCGGCCTGGCGCCGGCCCGCCATCCCAAGCTGCTGGCGCCGATGGCTGCGATCCTCGGCGGGGAGCGCTCGGGGCGGATGACCATCACCCAGACCACGATGCGGCACCTGCTCGATTCGATCGCGACCCGCCTGGACGAGGCCCGCGACATCTCCCGCTACATGACCGGCCTCTTGGTCTTCCTCGGCCTGCTCGGCACCTTCTGGGGCCTGATCGAGACGGTGGGCTCGGTGGGCAAGGTGATCGACGGGCTCAAGGTCGGGAGCGATTCCGGGGCGCTGTTCGACACGCTGAAGGAAGGCCTCGCCGCCCCGCTCGGCGGCATGGGCATCTCCTTCTCCAGCTCGCTGTTCGGCCTTGCCGGCTCGCTGATCCTCGGCTTCCTCGATCTGCAATCGAGCCAGGCGCAGAACCGCTTCTACACCGATCTCGAAGACTGGCTCGCCACCACAGTGCGCGAGTATGGCAACGGCGAGGCGCCTGTCGCGACCGGCGGCGGCGTCGCCAGCGGCGAGCTTCAGGCCGCGGTCGAACGGCTGCGGTCCGTGCTCGAGGAAGGCAGCGCCGGCCGCGGCACCACCGCGGCGATGGCGAGCCTTGCCGAAGCCATCCAGGCGCTGGTCTCGCACATGCGCACCGAGCAGCAGATGATCCGCGAATGGGCCGACGGCCAGGGCGAGCAGAACCGCGAGATCCGCCGCCTGCTGGAGCGGATCGCGCGCCAGCCCGAGAAGAGTTGAGACGGTGTTGTGCCCCGGACGCGACGCAGCATGAAATGATGCATCGCTGAGCCGGGGCCCAGCGTCAGGGACAAGATGGGTCCCGGCTCTGCGCAGCAGCGTTGCACGCTGCACCGCGTCCGGGACACAAGAGTGGAGACGGATGACATGGCCCTTGCCCGCGCCCGCCGCAGCGAAGGCGGTCTCAACTACTGGCCCGGCTTCGTCGACGCGCTGTCGACGCTGGTGCTGTCGATCGTGTTCCTGCTGTCGGTGTTCCTCGTGGTGCAGTTCTTCCTGTCGCAGGAGGTCACCGGCAAGGACAAGGCGCTGGAGCAGCTCAACGCCAAGATCGCTCAGCTCAACGAGCTGTTGTCGCTGGAGAAGCTCGGCAAGCTCACCCTCGACGACCAGGTCTCGTCGCTGAAGGCCGGGCTCGCCTCGGCCGAGTCCGAGCGCGACCGCATCAAGGGTCTCTATGACGGCTTGGCGGCCGCGGGCAATGATGCGCAAGGCAAGACCGCCGAGCTCGGCAAAGCGCTGGACTCCGAAAAGGCGGTCTCGGCGCGGGCGCTGGCGCAGATCGAGGTGCTGAACCAGCAGATCAGCGCGCTGCGCCGGCAATTGGCGGCGCTGGAGGAGGCGCTCGATGCCTCCGAGAAGCGCGACAAGGAATCGCAGAACCGCATCGCCGACCTGGGCTCTCGCCTCAACGTCGCCCTGGCGCAACGCGTGCAGGAATTGTCGCGCTACCGCTCGGAATTCTTCGGCCGGCTGCGCGCCATCCTCGGCAACCGCCCCGACATCCGCATCGTTGGCGACCGCTTCGTGTTCCAGTCCGAAGTGTTCTTCGACACGGGACAGGCGGTGCTGCTGCCCGAGGGCCGCGCCGAGCTAGACACCTTGGCAGCGGCGCTGATCGAGCTCGACAAGAAGATCCCGAGCGACATCCCCTGGGTGCTGCGCGTCGACGGCCATACCGACGTGCGGCCGGTGAGCGGCGCGAACTTCAGGTCGAACTGGGACCTGTCCGCGGCGCGCTCGATCTCAGTGGTGCAATATCTGGTCTCGCTCGGCGTGCCCGCCCAGCGCCTCGTCGCGGCCGGCTTCGGCGAATTCCAGCCGCTCGATACCGGCAACACCGAGGAGGCCTACAAGCGCAATCGCCGCATCGAGCTGAAGCTGACGGAGCGGTAGTGAGCGCGCTCCACCTCCGCCTTTACCGACCCGAAGACGAAGCCGTCGCGATCGATCTCTGGCATCGCACCTGGCAGCAGGCCTATCCGCAGATCGACTTCGCCGCACGGCTCGAATGGTGGCGCGAGCGCTGGCTGAGGGATCTGGTGCCGAAGGCCCAGATCGTGGTGGCGGAGCAGGACGGCGCGCTGGTCGGTTTCGTCACCATCGACGGCGAAGGCTATCTCGACCAGCTCGTCGTCGATCCCGCGCATTGGGGCTCCGACGCGGCAAGGCTGCTGGTGGACGAGGCCAAGCGCCTGTCGCCCTCGGGCGTCACGCTGCTCGTCAACAAGGACAATGCCCGCGCGATCCGCTTCTACGAGCGTAGCGGCTTCGCCCATGCGGGCGACGACGTGAACCCGACCTCGGGGCGGCCGGTGTTGAAGATGGTGTGGAAGGCGTGAGGTCCCCGGTACTTTCCGCCGTGTGAGGCGTCTACGCGCCCTCGAACTGCAGCCGCGCCAGCCGCGCATAGAGCCCGTTCGCCGCGACGAGCTCGGCATGCGTGCCCTGCTCGACGATCCGGCCCTGGTCCATCACCAGGATGCGGTCGCAGGAGAGCACGGTGGCGAGGCGGTGGGCGATGACGAGCGTGGTGCGGTGGCGCATCAGCTCTTCCAGCGCGGTCTGCACCAGCGTCTCGCTTTCGGCGTCGAGCGCGGAGGTGGCTTCGTCCAGCAGCAACAGCGGCGCGTCGCGCAGGATGGCGCGTGCGATCGCAATGCGCTGGCGCTGGCCGCCGGAGAGCGTCACGCCGCGCTCGCCGAGCGCAGTCTCGAAACCTTCAGGCAGGCGGCGGATGAATTCGGCGGCATGGGCGAGCTCGGCGGCGCGCTCGACCTCGGCATCGGTCGCATCGGGCCGGCCGAAGCGGATGTTCTCGCGGGCGCTCGCGGCGAACACCACGGATTCCTGCGGCACCAATGCGATGCGCGCGCGGAAATCGCCGGGGTCGGCGGACTTGACCGGCACGCCGTCGAGCAAGATCGTCCCGCTGCGCGGATCGTAGAAGCGCAGCAGCAGATGAAAGATGGTGCTCTTGCCGGCCCCGGAGGGACCGACGATCGCGACCTTCTCGCCGGGGCGCACGGTGAACGACACCGCGTCGAGCACCTTGACGTCGGACCGCGCCGGATAGGCGAAGCTGACCCGATCGAAGCCGACCTCGCCGCGCGCCGGCACCGGCAGCGCAAGCGGCGTCGCAGGCGCGGTGATCTCGGGCTTGACGTGGAGGATCTCGAACAGGCGCTCGGCCGCGCCCGACGCCGCCGAGACCTCGCCCCAGACCTCGCTGAGCTGGCCGAGGCCCGCTGCGGCAAACACCGCATACAGCACGAACTGACCGAGCCGGCCCGGCGTGATCGCACCGGTGAGCACGTCATGCGAGCCGATCCAGAGGATGGCGACCACGCTTGCGAACACGATGAAGATGATGATCGCCGTCAGCACGGCGCGGGCCTGGGTCGAGGTGCGCGCGGCTTCATAGGCCTGCTCGACCTCGCCGCCGAAACGCTTCTCGGCAAATTGCTCGCTGGTGTAGGCCTGCACGGTGCGGATCGCGCCGACCAATTCGCCCGCATAGGCGGAGGCGTCGGCGAGCGTGTCCTGCGCATTGCGCGACAGGCGCCGCACCCAGCGCCCGAACGCCACCAGCGGCAGCACGATCAAAGGGATGGCCAGCAGCACAAAGCCCGAGAGCTTCGGGCTGGTGATCACCATCATCGCCGTCGCGCCCAGGAACATCATCAGGTTGCGCAGCGCGATCGAGACGGAGGCGCCGACGGCCGATTTCAGCTGCGTGGTGTCGGCGGTGAGGCGCGAGATCAATTCGCCACTGCGCGCGGAATCGAAGAAGGCGGGGGAGAGCGACAGCAGATGGGCGAAGACGTCGCGCCGGAGATCGGCGACGATGCGTTCGCCGATGCTCATCACGAGGTAGTAGCGCGCGGCACTGGCGATCGCGAGCACGGCGACGACCGCGAGCATCACCGAGAAGTAGCTGTTGATCAGCTCGATGCCCTCGGGCGTCAGGCCGAAATCGATCATCCGGCGCACCGCAACCGGCACCAGCAGCGTGGTCAGCGCGGCGATCGTGAGCGCGACGAAGGCCAGCGCCGCGCGACCGCGATAGCGGATCACATACGGCGCGAGCGCGAGCAGCGGCCGCAGCTTGGCGCGGCCCTTGGCCGGCGCTTCGATCAGCTCGGCCTCGATCGAGGGATTGTCCGCGGCGTTCATTGCGGGCCGTTCGACATCGTGGTCATCCAGCCGTTCCACTGCGCTCATGAGATCCGACCCGTTGCATTGATCTGCTCCCAATAGGCCGGTGCAGGAGTAGTGGCAAATCCGGGAAGTCCCTTAGGGGCAAACCCGGTCCAGCGCGCGGGCATGGCTTGTTTTGCGGGGTTTCGTGAGGTATAGAGCCGCCCAAATCCGTCATTCGCGAGCCACCCAAGAAGGCGCCGGAGCGCCGAGGAATTGCCATGAAAGCCGAAATTCACCCGAATTATCATACGATTAAGGTCGTCATGACCGACGGAACCGAGTACCTGACCCGCTCGACCTGGGGCAAGGAAGGCGACACGCTGAACCTCGACATCGATCCGAAGTCGCACCCGGCCTGGACCGGCGGCTCCGCCCAGATCATGGACCGCGGCGGCCGCGTCTCGCGCTTCCAGAAGAAGTTTTCGGGCTTTCTCAAGAAGGATTGAGCCGGCCGCAAGGCTGGAGATGAAAACGCCCCCGGGAGACCGGGGGCGTTTTTGTTTTGGGGCTGTCATTCCGGGGCGCGACGAAGTCGCGAGCTACGATGCGCAATTGCGCATCTGAGAATCCATAACCTCGATCGGGAGTATGGATTCCGGGCCCGCGCCAAGAGGCGCGTCCCGGAATGACGATTGGAATTGTTGATAGACCCTACCGCTCGAACGCGGCCTTCAGCGCGTTGAGGTGCGGCACCAGCGGGTTGCCGATCGTGGCCTGCTCGGCCGGCGGGGTGTGGATCGTGCTGTCGAGGCGGCGGACGCGGGTCTGCAGGCTCATCGAGCGATGGATCAGGTCCTGAAGCTGCGCGGGCAGCTTCTCGATGGTGTCGGCGGGACCGGGATCGGCGGCGGTAAGCTTGACCTTGGTCTTCTCGCGATTGGCCTGGCTTAGCGTCATCTCGCCTTCCTTGACCGCGCGGTGCAGCAGCAGCCAGGAGGCGAGCTGCATCAGGCGCGTGGTGAGGCGCATGCTCTCGGTCGCATAGGTGAGGCTGACGGCGCGGTCGAGCGCCTTGGCCTCAACGCGGCCGGCGCCGTCGAGATAGGCGGCGGTCTCCTCGACGAGGTCCATGCCCTCACGGAACAAATTGCCGAACGCCGCAGAATTGGTGAATCGCTCACTGAGCTGAACGAGCGCGCCGTCGGCCTGCAAACGTTCCATGGTTAACGCCTCTTACGCAACTGTTTGACTGCCCGGCTTTGCCGCCGGCTTATGATGAACAAATCATTGCGCGGGCGGGACGCGGAGTCCAGTGACAAGCGCGGATATGGTTTCCGCGGGTCAATCCTTTCGTATGCAACCGGGATGAGAGGTGCAAACCGGGCAGTGAACGCAAAAAAAGAGCCGCCGGAGACCGGCGGCTTTGAAAGTTGATAACAGGGAGGCGTCAAACAGAGTGGACAGGAGCCACTCGGTGTCCAAACGAGGACAGTTCCAGTCATAAACCCGAAAGCTTAATCTGAAGTAAACGAGCTAATTTTTTCAGAGTTCATTAGTCATGTGAGCCAGTGGCCGAGTGTGCTGCGGGAACAGACTCTCCGTCGTCATTCCGGGGCGCGACGAAGTCGCGAGCTACGATGCGCAATTGCGCATCTGAGAATCCATAACCACGAGCGGATGGAACGGCCCGGCTCTCTTAGCGCGCCCTTTTGCAAAAGCCTGTGATTATGGATTCCGGGCTCGGCGCTGACGCGCCGCCCCGGAATGACGGCCGCGAGCGGTCGCGCACCCAGCTGCGACGACAGCTGTGACGTCCACTACGACTTGAAAATGCTGTTCGCCGCATCGCGCGAGGCGCGCTTCTTGGCGGCGGCTTCTTCCAGTCTTGCGATCTCGGTCTTGAGCAGCGCCACGCGCTCGGTCAGTTCCTCCACTGACAAAAGTGAGAGGTCCTGTCCAATTTCATGACTGATCTTCTTGCGCGGGCGGTCGTCGTCTTCGATCGGCATCGTCGTTGCTCCTCTCCGTCCGCGGGTCGGACCACATGGCCTAAGGCGGTTGCCAGCCTGCACCGCGCTGGCTAAGCAAGGGCCTCGTTTCCTCCCGCACTTTTGCTCAAGGACACATCATGGACAAGCTGCCCGCGCAAATGACCGTGGTCGCCATCTCCAAGCCCGGCGGGCCGGAGGTGCTGGTGCCGGAGCAACGCAGTGTTCCGCAGCCCGGTCCCGACGAGATCCTGGTCAAGGTCGAAGCTGCCGGCGTCAACCGGCCCGACGTGGCGCAGCGCTCCGGCGCCTATCCGCCGCCGCCCGGCGCCAGCGACCTGCCCGGCCTCGAGATATCAGGCGAAGTCGTCGCGGTCGGCAGCAACGCCAAGCGGCACAAGGTCGGCGACAAGGTGATGTCGCTGGTCGCCGGCGGCGGCTATGCGCAGTACTGCATCGCCCAGGACGCCCAGGCGATGAAAGTGCCGCCGGCGCTGTCGATGAAGGAAGCCGGCGCGCTGCCGGAAACACTGATGACGGTCTGGCACAATGTGTTCGAACGCGGCGGCCTCAAGGCCGGCGAGACGCTGCTGATCCATGGCGGCTCGTCCGGCATCGGCACCATGGCCATTCAGCTTGCCAAAGCCTTCGGTGCGAAAGTGTTCGTCACCGTGGGATCGCAGGACAAGATCGACGCCTGCCTCAAACTGGGGGCCGACCGCGCCATCAACTACAAGACCGAAGACTTCGTCGCCGTGGTGAAGGCGGAGACCAACAACGTTGGCATCAACCTGATCCTCGACATGGTCGCCGGCGACTATGTCGACCGCAACTATGATGCCGCCGCGGTCGACGGCCGCATCGTCCAGATCGCGACCCTCAACGGCCCCAAGGTCAGCGTCAACATCGCCAAGGTGATGGTCAAGCGCCTGACCCATACCGGCTCGACCTTGCGCCCCCGTAGTAATGCGGACAAGGCGGCGATGGTGGCCGCGATCGAGCAGAAAGTGATGCCGCTTTTGCGCGAAGGCCGCGTCAAGCCGGTGATGGACAGCACTTTCCCGCTGGAAAAGGCGGCAGACGCCCACCGGCGCATGGAAACGAGCGCACATATTGGCAAAATTGTGTTGGAGGCCTAGGCCGCTGGCCCACAGGGCAAGCCGGAAACCCTTTGATTTTCCTCGCTTTCGTGGCATCTATCGCGACGCACCGAACCGCATCGGTCCGGTCTGAAATCGCCTTTTAGATTTGCCTTGCACTGACGAGTTTGCGTCGAACGCGGAGAACTGACCTTGCGTCTGATCAGGTGCCTCGCGCCCATCGCGCTGGGCCTCATGATTCTTGTCGCCGCGTATCCTGCGCGCGCGCTCGACGCCGTCAGCGTCCGCAGCGACGCGCCCGCGATCGACCTCACCGGCGTGCTCGAGCATCAGCGCAGCGATGCCGATCGTATCCAGGTCTCCACCGCACCCGGCACCGACGGCATCGTCCGCCGCATCGAGGTGCGCGCCCGCGAGGGCGGACAGAACTGGGTGGTGTTCGCGCTCGCCAACAACACCGACGACCAGCTCGACCGCCTGATCGTCGCTCCGCATTACCGGATCGTCTCCTCGGGATTGCTGTGGCCCGACCTCGGCCTGTCGCGCATCGCGACCATCACGCCCTCGATCGGCGACCGGCCGGAACGGCAGGAAAGCGCCACCGCGGACGTGTTCCGCATCACGCTCGACCCCGGCGCCGTCGTCACCTTCGTCGCGGAACTGCGCACCGACAAGCTGCCGCAGCTCTATCTGTGGGAGCCGGAAGCCTACAAGGACAAGGTCAACTCCTTCACGCTGTACCAGGGCATCGTGATCGGCATCTCCGGCTTGCTTGCCTTGGTGCTGACCATCCTGTTCGTGGTGAAGGGCAGCATCATGTTCCCGGCCGCGGCGGCGCTGGCCTGGGCGGTGCTGGTCTATATCGGCGTCGATTTCGGCTTCTGGGGCAAGGTGCTCGACATGTCGAACAACGCCGAGCGCATCTGGCGCGCGGCGGGCGAAGCGATCCTGGCGGCGACACTCCTGGTGTTCCTGTTCGCCTATCTCAATCTCAGCCGCTGGCACGTGCGCTATTCGCACATCACCGTCGGCTGGCTCGCGTTCCTCGGCTCGCTGGTGGCGCTCGCGCTGTTCGACCCGGCGGTGGCCTCCGGCATCGCCCGCATCTCGCTGGTGCTGATCGCCTTCGCCGGCTTCGCGCTGATCGTCTATCTCTCCACCCACGGCTTCGACCGCGCCGTGCTCTTGATCCCGACCTGGTTCCTCCTCGTGGTCTGGGTGGTCGCGGCCGGCATGACGGTGGCGGGCTCGGTCACCAACGACATCGTCGGCCCTGCTTTGCTCGGCGGCCTCGTGCTGATCGTGATGCTGATCGGCTTCACGGTGATGCAGCACGCCTTTGCCGGCGGCGGCGCCAGCACCGGCGTCGTCTCCGACATCGAGCGGCGCGCTTTGGCACTGGCCGGCTCCGGCGACCTGATTTGGGACTGGGACGTCTCCGCCGACAAGGTGTTCACCAGTCCCGAGACCGAAGCCCTGCTCGGGCTGAAGCGCGGGACGCTGGAAGGCCCGGCCGCCTCCTGGTTAGAAGTACTGCATCCGCTCGACCAGGACCGTTTCCGCGCCGCGCTCGACAGCGTGCTCGACCAGCGCCGCGGCCGCCTGGTGCAGGATTTCCGTCTGCGCACGCCGGACGGCCACTTCATGTGGTTCGCGCTCAAGGCGCGCCCGGTGGTCGGCTCGGACGGCGAGGTCTCGCGCGTGGTCGGCACGCTCACTGACGTCACCGAGCTGCGCAACGCCGAGGAGCGCCTGCTGCACGATTCCGTGCATGACAATCTCACCGGCCTGCCCAACCGGAAACTGTTCATGGACCGGCTGGGCGCGGTCGCGCATTTCGCCAAGACCATGCCGATGCTGCGGCCGACGCTGATGGTGATCGACCTCGACCGCTTCAAGCAGGTCAACGATTCCGTCGGCATCGCGGTCGGCGATTCCATCCTGCTCACGCTGGCGCGCCGCCTCACCCGCATCCTGAAGCCGCAGGACACGCTGGCGCGGATGGCCGGCGACCAATTCGGCCTGATCCTGCTGTCGGAGCAGGACCCGGCCCGCATCACCGCTTTCGCCGAGACCATCCGCAAGACCATCCGCGCGCCGATCGCCTTCAACGACCGCGAGATCTTCCTCACCGCGTCGATCGGCCTCGCGCTGTCCGATCCGCAAACCCAGCTCACGGACGAGATCATCAAGGACGCCGAGCTGGCGATGTATCACTCCAAGCGGATCGGCGGCGACCGCATCGACGTCTACAAGCCGGCGATGCGGGCGCGCAAGACCGACCGCCTGACGCTGGAGAGCGAGTTGCGCCGCGCCATCGAGCGCCAAGAGATCACGATCCTGTACCAGCCGATCGTGCGGCTGGAGGATCGCTCCATCGCCGGTTTCGAGGCCCTGGCGCGCTGGGACCACCCGAAGCTCGGACGCATGGCGCCCTCCGAGTTCATCACCATCGCCGAGGAGACCGGGTTGATCGTCGACCTCGGCATGTTCGTGCTCGACCAGACCGCCAAGCAGCTTTCGGTGTGGCAGCGGGCGATGCGCTCGCGCGAGCCGATCTTCGCTTCCGTCAACGTCTCCTCGCGGCAGCTGCTGCGCCACGATTTGATCCACGATGTCCGTACCGTGCTGTCGCGCTCCTCGGTGGCGCGCGGCACGCTCAAGCTCGAGCTGACGGAATCGCTGGTGATGGAGAATCCGGAGCACGCAGCCCAGATGTTGACCCGGATCCGCGAGCTCGGCACCGGGCTGTCGCTCGACGATTTCGGCACAGGCCACTCCTCGCTGGCCTATCTGCAGCGCTTCCCGTTCGACACTATCAAGATCGACCAGTCGTTCGTACGCACCACCAGCCGCGGCACCCGCCCCGTGATCCTGAAGTCGATCATCGCGCTCGCGCATGACCTCGGCATGGACGTCGTCGCCGAAGGCGCCGAGACCGATTCGGACGCCGTCGAGCTCTACCAGATGGGCTGCGAATACGCGCAAGGTTTTGCCTTCGGCGAGCCGATGGACGCGGACGCGGCGATGCGTCTGCTCACGGAAGTGCGGCTGGAAGCTGCGAGTTGATCTTCCCCTCTCCCCTTGCGGGAGAGGGTCCGCTCGCAAGCGAGCGGGGGTGAGGGGTATCTCTCCCCACGTCCAAATCCATCTGAATGCGCGGAGACATACCCCTCATCCGGCGCTTCGCGCCACCTTCTCCCGCAAGGGGAGAAGGGAAGTCACGCACTAGCGCCGCCGCTCACCCTTCTGCTTCCTGAACCGGACGCTCTGGCCGTCCGGCATGCGTATCGCCACGAAGCCGGCGGCGAGGCAGGCTTCGCGTTGCGGCATCTGGATGTCGGGGCTGCGAAGGCTGTCCCACCATGAGGCACGCTGGGCCGCGCGCGGCAGCGCCGCGCCGATGATCTCCTCGATCTGCTCAAAGCTCAGCACGAGCTCCTCCTGCTTCTGCCGCAGCAGATAATCGCGCAACGCGTCGTAGTCGTTCACACTCGTCCTCTCGTCCGGGGCGAAGTCAGGCTGCTCAAAACCGTCAGCCGCATAAACCGATTCTTAACTCATTGCGGCAGCGCCGTCGCGGCTTAAACACTACGCAAGCTTTCGGGCGCATCCACTATGGACAGGAGCGAAAAATGTTCTCTGGATGGCGCGACGTTGCGGCCCGCCGGCCGTGGCGGATTTCGGCGAAGCTGCTGATCATCTCGTCCGTGGTGACGGTGATCGGTTTTTCCGCCATTTGCGTCAACGTCATGCTCGACATGCGCCGCGGCGAGGAGGCACTCGCCCGCCAGACGCTGGAGAACCTCGCGACCACGATCGAGTCCGACGTCAGCCGCAACGTCGAGATCTACGATTTGTCGCTGAAGGCGGTGGCCAGCAACATGCTGCTGCCCGAGCTGGCGACGGTCTCAAAGACGATCCGTCACCTGATCCTGTTCGACCACGCAACCACCGCCAAACATTTCGGCGCCATCCAGGTGTTCGACGCCGAGGGCCGGCTGACCATCGATGCGTCCACGCTCGATCCCCTGCCCGAGGACCGCAGCGAGGAGGACTACTTCAAGGTCCACCGGGATAATCCCGGCACGGAGCTGTTCATCAGCCGTCCCATGCTGTTTCGCGGCGCCTACTCGATCGTGTTGAGCCGGCGCATCAGTGACGCTGACGGCGGCTTCATGGGCGTGGTCGCCGGCTCGATCCGCTTCAGCTATTTCCACGAGCTGTTCGATCGGCTCAACCTCGACCCTGAGGACACCATCACCGTGCTCAAGCGCGACCGCACCATCATCATGCGGCGACCGTTCGATCTCGACATCATCGGCACGAACCTGAACGACCGTCAGAACTGGAAGGCCGACAATCTCAGGGTCGGCGCCGCCTATTCGGGACAGGGCCCGGTCGATGCGACCCCGCGGCTCTATGTCCGCAGCAAGAACAATGGTCCGCTGTTCGTGGTCGCCGGCAAGCCTTTGGCCGCGGTGTTCGCACTCTGGCAAAGGGAGGCGCTCCGCATCGGCACCGTGGTGCTGGCGCTCATCCTGTTCGTGCTGGGATCGACCCTCGTGCTCGCGCGCGAGATCGGCCGGCGCGCCGAGGCCGAGCGCAAGCTCGAGGAGTTGGCGACGACCGACGCGCTCACGGGCTTGAAAAACCGCCGCAAATTCGATTCCGTCATCGACGTCGAATGGCGGCGCGCCATGCGCCAGAAGGCGCCGATCGCGCTGCTCATGATCGATACCGATCACTTCAAGGCCTACAACGACACGTTCGGCCATCAGGCCGGCGATCAGGTGCTGGTCGGCATCGCCATCTGCATTTCCGATTCGGTGAGCCGCGCCGGCGATTGCGCGGCGCGCTATGGCGGCGAGGAATTCGCCGTGCTGCTGCCGAACACCTCGGCCACTGAGGCCCACAAGGTGGCGGAGATGATCCGCCTCAAGGTGCAGGGCTGGTCCGACGATCAGGCGATGTCGACGGTGTCCTGCGGCATCGCGAGCCTCGTCCCCGCCGCCGGCATGGACTGGCCGCTACTGGTTGCCGCCGCCGACAAGGCGCTCTACGCCGCCAAGGCCGGCGGGCGCAACCAGTCGGTGGTGGCGAGCCTGCCGCAGCTGTCGCTGGTGGCGTGAGGCGGTCTCTCGCTCTCGTCATTGCGAGGAGCTCTTGCGACGAAGCAATCCAGACTTCCTCAGCGGAAGGATTCTGGATTGCTTCGCTTCGCTCGCGATGACGGCGGGAGCTACTGCCCCAGATACTTCTTCATCTCCGCGACCAGGCCGTCGCGCAATTCCGGCCGCTTCAAGCCATAGGCGATGTTGGCGCGCAGGAAGCCGGGCTTGGAGCCGCAATCATGGCGCTCGCCCTCGAACTCGACGCCGTAGAATTTCTGCGTCTTGGCAAGCCCGATCATGGCGTCGGTGAGCTGGATCTCGCCGCCGGCGCCGCGCTCCTGGGTCTCCAGGATCTTGAAGATCTCGGGCTGCAGGATGTAGCGGCCGGTGATCGAAAGGTTGGAGGGCGCGGTGCCCTTGGCCGGCTTCTCGACCATGCCGTCGACCTCGAACATCTTGCCGTTGCGCTTGCCGACGCCGCAAATGCCGTATTGATGGGTCAGGTGATCGGGCACCGCTTCGACCGCGATCAGGTTGGATTTCTCGCCGAGCGAGGACGCTATCTCGATCATCTGCTTCAGGCAGCCGGGCGTGTTGAGCACGAGCTCGTCCGGCAGCACGACGGCGAACGGCTCGTTGCCGACGATGTCGCGCGCGCACCAGACCGCGTGGCCGAGGCCGAGCGGCGCCTGCTGGCGGGTGAAGCTGACCGCGCCGGCTTCGGGCTGGTTCTGCGCCAGGATATCCTGCTCGGCTTTCTTGCCGCGCGCGGCCAGCGTCGCGTCGAGCTCGAACATCCGGTCGAAATGATCCTCGATGACAGCCTTGTTGCGGCCGGTGACGAAGACAAAGTGCTCGATGCCGGCTTCCTTCGCCTCGTCATAGACGTATTGGATCAGCGGCTTGTCGACGATGGTCAGCATTTCCTTCGGCATCGCCTTGGTGGCAGGCAGGACGCGGGTGCCGAGGCCGGCGACGGGGAATACGGCTTTGCGAATCTTCATGGGATCGATCGAATACCTTGGGGCACATGGGACGGGAGCAATGGCATCCTTGCTAGCCTGTTTGCAGCCGCCAACAAAGGCGGATGTGGGGCCTCGCCCCGACGGAGTTAAGAAAAAGGCCGCCACCAAAATTTCACCTTTGTTAAGCTATTGGCAACGCTAACCAGGCCTCCTGTGGCGGGTTTTTCAGGCCGACGGGTGGAACATGATGCAATCAATGGCGGGACTGGCGACACGGGCTGGCGGCGCGGTCGTTGCGGCCGCTTTGCTGCTGCCGGCCGGCGCACACGCCCAGGCGCAGAACGGCCTGTCCAACCTGTTCGGCGGCATCTTCTCGGGATCGAACCCGGCACCGGCGCAACCCACACCTGGCCCGAGCGGCGCGCCGACGGGTCCATTGCCGTGGAGCGGCGAGGACGGCGCCTCCGGCCATCCCTTGATGACGGCCGCCGCGATCCGCGAGGCTGCCGGCAATTTCAACAATTGCGTCGCTGCGATGTGGCCCGATGCCGCACGACGCGGCGTCACGCAGGAGAACTTTCAGCGCTTCACCGCCGGGCTCTCACCCGACCTGCGCATCATGGACCTCATGGATTCGCAGCCGGAATTCACCAAGTCGATCTGGGCCTATCTCGACATCCTGGTGAACGACAACCGCCTCGCCAAGGGCCGCGAGGTCCTCGCCAAATACAAGACGCAGTTCGACGCCACCGAAAAGGCCACCGGTGTCGACCGCTACATCATCGCCTCGATCTGGGGCATCGAGTCCAATTACTCGACGCAGATCGGCGATCGCAGCGTGCTGCAATCGACCGCGACGCTCGCCTGCATCGGCCGCCGCCAAGCCTATTTCAAGGACGAATTCCTCTCCGCGCTGGAGATCCTCAACCGCGGCGATTTGCGTCCGGAGCAGCTGCGCGGCTCCTGGGCCGGCGCCTTCGGCCCGACCCAGTTCATGCCGACCGCGTTCAAGCGCTTCGCGGTGGACGGCGACGGCGACGGCCGGCGCGACGTCGTCGACAATCCGACCGACCTGATCGCGTCGACCGCCAACAATCTGAAGAAGGACGGCTGGCAGCCAGGCCAGACCTGGGGCTACGAGGTCGTGGTACCGCAAGGCTTCAACTACATGTTGGCCGACCGCGCCAAGGCGATGCCGATCGCGCAATGGGAGAAGCTCGGGCTCAAGCGTCCGAACAACCAGGCCTTCCCGCATCCTGCGGACAAGGCTTACCTCCTGGCACCCGCCGGCGCGCAGGGACCGGGCTTTTTGATGCTGCAGAATTACCGCGTCATCATGAAGTACAACCCGGCGGAAGCCTATGCGCTGGCGATCGGCCATTTCGCCGACCGCCTGCGCGGGGGACAGCCTTTCGTGCAGCCCTGGCCGCGGCAGGAGCGCGAGCTGTCCCGCACCGAACGGCTGGAGCTGCAGCAGCTGCTGGCTCAGCGCGGCTACTACAAGGGCACCCCGGACGGCCAATTCGGCGGCATGACCAGGGAGGCCCTGCGCAACTTCCAGGCCTCGATCGGGGTCCCCGCCGACGGTTTTGCCTCCTCCGACGTGCTGGACCGGCTGCGCGGGCGGTAAAATCGCGCTCGAAGTAACCTTGAAGGGGGATTTTGGCTGATAGCCTTGACCGGGACTGGTGTTCCCCGGTCTATGGACAAGAATCTGCGATGGAATTTGCCCGTTTGGCGCCTGATTCCGTTATTATATTGAGCTAACTCCGATCCCCCATTGCGCGTGCCCGAGATCGCATGTCGAAGAAGTCCCTGTTCAAGGCGCTGACCGAGACCGGCCCGTTGATCGCGCTGGGGACGGCGCTTGCGATCCTGGTGTCGGTGGCGGCACCCGCTTCGGCGCAGTTCTTCAACTTCCCTGGCTTCGGCGGTCCGCCGCAGCGTTCGGCCCCACCACCGCCACCACGGGGCGGCGGAGGTGGCGGATGGTTCGGCGGCGACTTCTTCGCACCCTTCCAGCCGCCGCCGCAGGCGCCGCGCCAGGATTTTTCACGCGCGCCGGCACCGGCCAAGCGCGACACGATTCCTGAGAAGAACGTGCTGGTGATCGGCGATGCCATGGCCGACTGGCTCGCCTATGGCCTCGAAGACGCCTACGCCGAGCAGCCCGACATGGGCGTGATCCGCAAGCACAAGACCACGTCCGGCCTGATCAGGTACCAGCCCAAGGGCGAGCCCGCGGACTGGGCCGCGGCGGCCAAGGGCATTCTCGAGACCGAAAAGCCCGACGTGATCGTCGTCATGCTCGGCCTCAACGACCGCGTCGCGATCCGCGAGCCGGCCGCCGACAAACCCGACAAGCCGGCCGCGGAGAAGGACAAAGATAAGAAGAACGACAAGGGTGCGCGCGCAAAGCCGCAAGGCAAGCCCAGCGACGCCAAGCCCGGCGACAGCGCCGCCAAGCCGGACGATAAGCCTGCCGACGCCGACCTGCCGCAGGACGACGCCGACAATGCCGACACGCCGGCAGCCGCGCCGGAAAAGACCGCGCGCAATCCGAACGGCCTCTACGAATTCCGTGACGAGCGCTGGGTCGAGCTCTACGGCAAGAAGATCGAGGAGCTCGCGGCCGTCCTCAAAACCAAGGGCGTGCCGGTGCTCTGGGTCGGCCTGCCCGCGGTCCGCGGACCGAAGGGCACCGCGGACACGCTGTTCCTGGATTCGCTGTACCGTGAGGGCGCGGCCAAGGCCGGCATCACCTATGTCGACGTATGGGACGGCTTCGTCGACGAAGCCGGCCGCTTCCTGCAGAAGGGCCCGGACTTCGAAGGCCAGATCCGCCAGCTCCGCAGCTCCGACGGCATCTATTTCACCAAGGCCGGCGCGCGCAAGCTCGCGCATTATGTCGAGCGCGAGATCACGCGTCTGCTTGCCGGACGCTCCGGCCCGATCGCGCTGCCGAGCGAGCCCGCGACGCCCGACACCAGCGCCGAGCCGGGCAAGCCCGCGCCGCGGCCGTTGGCCGGACCGATCGTGCCGCTGGTTGCAGCCTCGATCTCGACCGATCAATTGCTGGGCGGACCGGGCACGCGTCCCGCCGCCGTCGATGCGCTCGCCGCCAAGACCATGGTAAAGGGTGAACCGCTGGCAGCCCCGGCCGGCCGCGCCGACGATTATGCCTGGCCGCGCCGGGAAGTCGGCCGCGAGCAGGCCAAGGGCGATACGCCGGTGGCGGCAACGACGCCGGACGGCGGGGCGGCTCAGGGCGCACCGGGCGCCGCCGCCGCGATCGCACCGCCAAAGCTCGCGCCGAAGAAGCCGCAGGTCGCCCCGCAACTGCCGGCCCAGGCAACGCCCACATTCCGTGATTTCTTCGGCTTCGGCTCGCCACAGCCCCCGCCGCCGCGCCAAATGGCGCCGCCGCCCGGGCCGCGCAATCCGAATCCCAATCCTGGGATCCCGCGTCCGCCGGCTAACGTCGGCCGTTCCGCCGAGATGTTCCGGTAAGGTAAGATCTCGTGTCCCGGACGCAACGCTGCACCTTCTGGTGATGCGGCGCAGAGTCGGGACCCAATTCGTGCGGCATTCAGAAAAGATGGCCCCGGCTCAGCGATGCAGCGTCTCACGCTGCATCGCTGAGCCGGGGCACGCGTGACAGGCGTTTCGGCAACTAGCCGTAATAGCGCCAGCGTGACGGCGGGCGGCGGGCGGGACGCGACATCAGCAGCGCCAGCGCGAAGCCGATGCCGCCGGCAACCAGCAGCGCGCCGAGCGGATTGTCCTGCACCTTCTGCGCAATGGCCTTCGAGCCGTCGCGGAAAGTCTCACCACTGTTCTCGTAGGCGTCCTTGGCATAGCCCGCGGCGGTGTCCGTGGCGTCGCGCACGGCATCCTTGGCCTGGCCGTAGAGATTCTGCACCGTGCCCGCGGCTTCCCGCGCCTTGCCCGACGCCTGCGTCTTGGCATCGCCTGCCATGTCTCCGATCGCGCCTTCCGCGCGTCCGGCATATTCCTTCGCCGATCCAACAATCCGATCCGTGTCCATGATGATCCTCCTCGGTGGTCAGCCGAAGTAACCGATCAGACGCAGCGCGGTTCCTTAGGCTCTCCTATAGAATCAGGCCGCCATCGACGACCAGCGTCTGGCCGATGATGTAGGACGACAGCGGCGAGGCCAGGAACAGCGCTGCGCCCGCCATGTCGGCCGGCGTACCCAATCGCCGCAGCGGGATGCGTGCGAGCGCGCCTTCGAGCCGCTTCGGATTGTCGGTCGTCACCTTCGTCATCTTGGTGTCGACGAGCCCTGGCGCGATGCCGTTGACGCGGATGCCGTCCTCGGCCCAGGCCTCGCCCAGCGTCCGCGTCAATCCGACCGCACCGGTCTTCGAGGCGTTGTAGGCGGGATTGCCCATGGTGGAATGATAGGCCGCGGTCGAGGACACGATGATCAGCGCGCCCTTCGCGTCCCGCAACATGGAATGAAAGCGCGTCGCGCAGGCCATCAGGCTCATCAGATTGACCTCGACGACCTTGCGGAAGCCCGCCATCTCGAATTCGCCGCGGCGGTAGATCACCGCGCCCTGCGCGAGCACCAGGATGTCGAGACGGTCGAACGGCGGCCTGAATGCTTCGATGGCATTGGGATTGCTGACGTCGAGCTGCGCGTAAGCAAGACCTTCGAGATCGGAGCCTTCGTCGGCTGAATATTCCGTTGCGTGAGCACGCGTGCCGCAGACGGCAACAGCTGCGCCCTTTGCGCGAAAGGTCTGCGCGATGCCGTTGCCGATGCCGCTGGAACCGCCGACCACCAGCACCTGCTTGCCTGAGAAATCGAGCTCGTTTGCCATTGTCGGCCTCCCCTTTTGTTTTCTGCTTGTTTGACCTGTCTGCGGATCGATGCCAGCCTTGTCAATCACAACAAGAACCAGCTCGGCGCGAGGGAACAGCATGTCCGACGTCAGGGAGCTCAGCCGGTCCGTGAAGGGGCTCACCGTGCTCGTCACTGGCGCAGCCAGCGGCATGGGGCGCGCCACAGCGCGCGTGTTCGGAAACGAAGGTGCGAACGTCGCCGTCACCGATTTCGACGAGCAAGGCGCGCAGGACGTCGCCAGGGAGATTGCGGCAAGCGGAGGCGCGGCAAGGGCGTGGAAGCTCGACGTCGCCGACGGCGGCGAAATCAAACGTGTGGTCGGCGATGTCGCCGCGCATTTCGGCGCCCTCGACATCGTCGTCAACAATGCCGGCATCTCCGTGCGCGTCGCGATCGACGATGAGGGCTACGAGGACGCCTGGGCGAAGGGCATCGCCGTGATGCTGACGGCGCACCCACGCATCATCCGCGCCGCGCTGCCGCACTTGCGCAAGTCGAAGAGTCCCCGCATCGTCAACATCGCCTCGACCGAGGCGCTCGGCGCCACCGCATTGCACAGCCCGTATTCGGCCGCGAAGGGCGGCGTCGTGAGCCTCACCCGCTCGCTGGCGGTGGAGCTCGGCCGCGAGGGCATCACCGTCAACTGCATCTGCCCCGGACCGATCCGCACAAAAATCACCGACCGCATCCCGGAGGAGCACAAGACCATCTACGCCAAACGCCGCACCGCACTCGGCCGCTACGGCGACCCTGAAGAGGTCGCGCATATGACGCTGAGCCTGTGCCTTCCGGCGGCGTCCTTCCTCACCGGCGCGGTGATCCCGGTCGATGGCGGGCTGATGGCGCGGAACGCGTGAGAGCCATGCGCGCGGCGCGTTGACATCGCCGGATGCGGGAGTCATTTTTTCCACAAACAGAGCGGGGAAACCGCTCGTAGATGCGGGAGGAACGCAATGACCATCGCCATCCGGCAGCTTCAGAAACATTTCGTCGGCGAGGTGTCCGGCCTCGACTTGCGCAAGCCGCTCACGCCGGATCAGGCGCGCGAGATCGAGGCCGCGATGGACAAGTACGCGGTGCTCGTCTTCCACGACCAGGACATCACCGACGAGCAGCAGATGGCATTCGCGCTGAATTTTGGCCAGCGCGAGGAGGCGCGCGGCGGCAACATCACCAAGGCGGATGAACACCGCCTCACCTCAGGCCTGAACGACGTCTCCAACCTCGGTAAGGACGGCAAGCCGCTGCCCAAGGACAGCCGCGCCAATCTGTTCAACCTCGGCAATTGCCTGTGGCACTCGGACAGCTCGTTCCGTCCGATCCCCGCAAAATTCTCGCTGCTATCGGCGCGCGTGGTGAACCCGAAGGGCGGCAACACCGAGTTCGCCGACATGCGCGCGGCCTATGACGCGCTCGACGACGAGACCAAGGCGGAGATCGAGGATCTCGTCTGCGAGCATTCGCTGATGTATTCGCGGGGATCGCTCGGCTTCACCGAATACACCGACGAAGAGAAGGAGATGTTCAAGCCGGTGCTGCAACGGCTGGTGCGCACGCACCCCGTGCATCGCCGCAAGTCGCTGTATCTGTCATCGCATGCCGGCAAGGTCGTCGGCATGAGCATGCCCGAGGGGCGGCTATTGCTGCGCGATCTGACCGAGCACGCCACGCAACCCGAGTTCGTCTACGTGCACAAATGGAAGCTGCATGACCTCGTGATGTGGGACAACCGCCAGACCATGCACCGCGTCCGCCGCTACGACCAGTCCCAGCCCCGCGACATGCGCCGCGCGACGGTGGCAGGGACGGAGCCGACGGTGCAGCAGCAGGCGGCGGAGTAGGCCGGGTCGGAGTAGCCACAAATTCGGTCGTCGTCCCGGACAAGCGGAGCGCTGGGCAACGCGTAGCGTTGTCCGGCGCGAAGCGCCGATCCGGGACGACAGCGGAGAATAACTGAGGGCAGTGGAGAGTGTGGCAATAGCGGCCGATAACGCTACGCGTGCCCGGCCTCGTTCGAGAGCATACCGGGGTCGATGCCGATCTTCTGCAAAGCGCGATTGTACTTGTCCTCGACGTCGTCGCCGAAAATCAGATCCGCGTCCGCGTCGCAATGCAGCCAGCCGTTGCTCTGGATCTCCGTCTCGAGCTGGCCCGGCGCCCAGCCGGCATAGCCGAGCGCGAGGATGGCGTGCTTGGGGCCGGAGCCGTTGGCGATGGCGCGCAGAATGTCGACCGTCGCGGTCAGGCAGACGCCGTCATCGATCCGCAGCGTGGCGTTCTCGATGTAGAAGTCGCTGGAATGCAGCACGAAGCCGCGCCCGGTGTCGACCGGCCCGCCCCGCAGCACCTTCATACTTTCGGCATTCTCCGGCAGCTTGATGTGCTCGCCCTTCTTGATGATGCCGAGCTGCTGCAAGAGCTCGGGGAAATCGATGCTGCCGGCGGGGTGGTTCACGATGATGCCCATCGCCCCCTCCGCCGAATGGGCGCAAAGATAGATCACCGAGCGCTCGAAGCGGGAATCGCCCATCACGGGCATTGCGATCAGGAGCCGGCCGTCGAGATAGCCGCCGGAACTGGGCAGCGCGGCGCCCGAGCTGCGGGTGCTTTCGCCCGTCCTCTTGCCTGTGGGAGCCATCGCTCGAGCACTCCGGTTTCAATTCCTATCCTGATGTCGGGCCGGGCGGCTGTCAAATCAAGGCTTGCGGCGAGTTGATTCGAGTGCATCCATCACAAGCAATTCAATGGTTTGGCCCTAGGTGACCCTGTAAAGACGTGCCATGTCCAGCATTGTTCCCCTGCGTGCGGCGATTGGCGTCGCGACAACCCTGCTCGCGTCGTCGTTGGCTATCGCGGCCCGTGCCGATGACGCATCGCCTTGGCAGCGCGATGGACATTCCGCGGTGCGGCTCCTGGCGGGCTCGCGCAGCGGCGCGGTGCTGCTCGGCGGTATCGCCTTCCAGCTGCAGCCCGGCTGGAAGACCTACTGGCGGTCGCCCGGCGATTCCGGCGTTCCACCCCGGTTCGACTTCTCCAAGTCCGACAATGTCGAGGCGGTGACGGTGATGTGGCCGGCGCCGCTGAAGTTCGACGACGGCGCGGGCGGCCATTCCATCGGCTATCGCGACCAAGTCGTGCTGCCCCTGCGCATCGTCGCCAAGGCTGCAGACAAGCCGGTGACCTTGAGGGCCGAGATCAACTACGCGGTGTGCGAGAAGCTCTGCATTCCCGTAGAGGCCAGCGCCGAGCTCGGCTTCAACAGCGTCGCCTCGACCGAGGACGCGAACTTGCGTGCCGCGCTCGACACCGTGCCGAAGCCCGCCAATATCGGCGACCCCAATCCGCTCACCATTCGCGACGTCAAGCGGGACGGGCCCAAGAACGTAGTGGTCGATGTGGTGGCGCCGGACAGCCGCAAGGTCAATCTGTTCGTGGAAGGCCCGACACCCGATTGGGCGCTGCCGATTCCGGCGCCGGTGCAGCCCAGCCCGCCCGGGGTCGTGCGCTTCTCGTTCGAGCTCGACGGATTGCCGCCGGGCGCCAAGCCCGAGGGCGCCGCGCTGAAGTTCACGCTGGTCGGGCCGGAGAAGGCGTACGAGTTCAACACGAATTTGAACTAGCGTCCGCCCAACCGAATCTTAACGAATGGTTGCTAATCCCTCGCCTGCCGCTGCAGGTCGCTGGGGATTGTTCGAATTGGCCGTGATGGATGCACCACCCGCAACGACCGGACGGGCCGGGCTGATCGCGCGGCTGCGCGCCAGGCTCGCGGGCGGATCGAGCGAGGCGTCGCTGACGCGCCGGCTCGCCGGCACCATCTTCATCATCCGCGTCATCAGCGCCGGCCTCGCTTATGTCTCGCAGGTGCTGCTGGCGCGCTGGATGGGCACGTCCGATTACGGCATCTACGTCTATGTCTGGACCTGGGTGCTGCTGCTCGGCAGCATGATGGATTTCGGCATCTCGGCCTCCGCGCAGAAAATCATTCCGGAGTACCGCGCCAACGGCGCGCACGCGCTGCTGCGCGGCTTCCTGTCCGGCAGCCGCTGGCTGACCTTTGCCGTGTCCACGCTGACGTCGCTCGGCCTTGCCGGCATCGTCAAATTGCTGTCGCCCTGGATCGATCCGGCCGAGGTGCTGCCGCTCTATATCGGCTGCATGACGCTGCCCGCTTTCGTGGTCGCCAACACCCAGGACGGCATCGCGCGCTCGCACGACTGGATGCAGCTCGGCCTGATGCCGCAATTCATCATCCGCCAGGCGCTGATCATCGGCATCACGGCGCTCGCCTTCCTGCTCGGCTATCACCTCGGCGCCGTCGCCGCGATGGTCGCAAGCCTTTGCGCGGTATGGATCGCGATGGCCGGGCAGATGGTGGTGCTGAACCGCAAGCTCGCCGATCACATCACACCGGGACCGAAGGCCTATGACGTCAAGGGCTGGCTCGCCGTCTCGCTACCGATCCTGCTGGTCGAGAGCTTCTACCTGCTCCTGTCCTACACCGACGTGCTGGTGCTGCAGCAATTCCGTCCCTCGGACGAGGTCGGCGTCTATTTCGCCGTGGTGAAGACGCTGGCGCTGGTCTCGTTCATCCACTACGCGATGTCAGCCACGACGGCACACCGCTTCGCCGAATACAATGCCAGCGGCGACAAGGCGCGCCTGTCGGCCTACGTCGCGCATGCCATCACCTGGACGTTCTGGCCGTCGCTGGCCGCGACCATCGTGCTGCTCGCGCTCGGCAAGCCGCTGCTCTGGCTGTTCGGGCCGCAATTCACCGTCGGCTACGACATCATGTTCGTCGCCGCGATCGGGCTCGTGGTCCGCTCTGCGATCGGGCCGGTCGAGCGCCTGCTCAACATGCTCGGCCAGCAGAAGATCTGCGCGCTCGCCTATGCGCTAGCCTTCATGATGAACCTCGTGCTCTGCATCGCGCTGGTGCCGCGCTACGGCGGCCATGGCGCGGCGGCCGCGACCTCGATCTCCCTCACCTTCGAGACGGTGCTGCTGTTCTGGATCGTGCGGCAGCGGCTCGGGCTGCACGTGCTGGCGTTCGGCAAATAGACGACGATCGAAAACGCCGATCCACTCTCGCTGTCATCGCCCGGCTTGACCGGGCGATCCAGTACTCCGAGGCGGCTGTGATTAACCGAGAGGCCGCGGTGTACTGGACGCCCCGCCTTCGCGGGGCATGACCGAGAGTTGTCAGGTCGGCACGAATTACTCCGCGGTCCAGCCGCCGTCGATCGAGAGGTTGGTGCCGGTGATCTGGGCGGCGTCGTCGCTGCACAGGAACAGGGCGAGCGCGGCGACCTGCTCGGAGGTGACGAACTCCTTGGTCGGCTGCGCATCGAGCAGCACGTCGTTGATGACCTGCTCGCGCGTCAGATTGCGCGCCTTCATCGTGTCGGGGATCTGCTTCTCGACCAGCGGGGTCCAGACGTAGCCGGGGCTGATGCAGTTGCAGGTGATCTTGTGGGTCGCGACTTCCAGCGCCACGGTCTTGGTGAGGCCGGCGATGCCGTGCTTGGCCGAGACGTAGGCCGACTTGAATGGCGAGGCCACCAGCGAGTGCGCCGACGCCGTGTTGATGATGCGGCCCCAGCCCTTCTTCTTCATGCCGGGCACTGCGGCGCGGATGGCGTGGAAGGCCGAGGACAGATTGATCGCGATGATCTGGTCCCATTTCTCCGGCGGGAATTCCTCGATCGGCGAGACGAACTGGATGCCGGCATTGTTGACGAGGATGTCGACCGAGCCGAACGTCTTCTCGCCAAGCGCGATCATGCCGGCGACCTCGGCGGGCTTGGTCATGTCGGCGGGCGAGTAGACCGCCTTGACGCCGAAATCGGATTCGATCTTGGCGCGCTCCTTCTCGATGTCCTCCGGCGAGCCGAAACCGTTGATGACGACGTTGGCACCGGCGCCGGCGAAGGCGCGCGCGTAAGCGAGCCCGATGCCGCTGGTCGATCCGGTCACGAGGGCGTTCTTGCCTGACAGAGTACCCATTCTATTCGCTCCTTTTTGCCGGGGGCGCGGTGACGTCCCCCGTGAGATCGTAGGTCACCATGGTCTCGCCGGACTGCGGCCGCTCCAGCCAGTCCTTGTGGCGCATCGACAGGTGCACGTCACGAACGCCGGCCTCCCAATGCTCGACCATGGCAATGTGCGAGAAATCGTAATCCTTGGACGAGGATTCGTAGTTCTTGCTGCGGTAGATCAGATGCACCACGGTGACGGTGCTTTCGCGCGACACTTTCGCCAGGAATTCGACGGAAGGATCGTTCTTGAGATAGTCCGGCAATTTGCCGATCAGATCGCGCACGGCCCTGCGGGCGTTGTGCAGCTGCTTGTTCTTGTCGGTGTTCATCCGCGTGCGGCTGGAATAGCGGATGTCCTTCTCGCGCTCGGCGGCCTCCAGCAGCGAGTTCGGCAGGTCGCCGCGCGCGGAAAACAAATCGACCTGAAAGATCAGCATGTCGCGTTCGACCTCGGCATCGAGCACGTAGTCGAGCGGAGTGTTGGAGGCGATGCCGCCGTCCCAATAATGCTCGCCGTCGATGACGACGGAGGGAAAGCCCGGCGGCAGCGCGCCGGAGGCCATGATGTGCTCGGGGCCGATCTTCTTGCCGAGCTTCTTGAACGCGTAATTGTCGAAATATCTGAAATTGCCCGAGGTGACGCCGACCGCGCCGACCGACAGGCGTGTCTTCAGATCGTTGATGCGGTCGAAATCGACGAGTCGCTCCAGCGTCTTCTTCAGCGGCGAGGTATCGTAATAGCTTTCGGCCTCGCGATGCCCCGGCGGCCACAGCGGCGCCGGCGGAATGCGTGGCGTGAAGAAGCCGGGCACGCCGAACGTCGCAATCAGCGCGGCACTGGTGGAATTGAACAGCTCGCGGCTGCGGTCGCTCTTGCCGACCGGCTTCCACGGCACCGGGGCCGACACCATTTCCCAGAATTCCTTGAGCCGCTCGACGCGGGTGTGCCCCTCATTGCCGGCGATGATGGCGGCATTGACCGCGCCGATCGAGATGCCGGCGACCCATTCCGGATCGAAGCCGTAGCCACACAGCGCCTGGAAGGCGCCAGCCTGGTACGAGCCGAGCGCGCCGCCGCCCTGGAGGACCAGGACGCGCTGCGCATTCGTGGGGATTGTTGCGGTTTCCGGACTATGATCGGTCATGCGGGAACAATAGCAAAAGGCTGGCCACCGTGGCGACACTCCGCCGCGACGTCAATGCATCCCCGGGATCAAGTCTGGCTTATCGAGGCTCGGTGGAGGCCAGGATCATGGTCCAGAACACCTTGTATTTGGTGCCTGGAGCATAGCTCGCCGCGATGCCCAATTTTGTGACACCGCTCTTGAGCATGTTCGCGCGGTGCGGAGGCGAGTCGCGCCAGCCGGAAAACGCTTCCGCCAGCGTATGATAGCCGGCCGAGATGTTCTCGACCGCCACGGTGGCAGGATAACCGCCAGAGGCCAGACGCTTGGCGAGCGGCGCGCGGACGTCGTGGTCCATCTTGTTGGCCGCCGCCATCGCGCCCGATTGGGATTCGGCGAGCCGCGTCAAATCCGGGTCGACCACGACCGTACCGAGCCCGTTGTTCTGGCGGTATTGCGAGATCATGATTGCAGCTGCCTGGACGTCGAGCTTGGAGCCCGGCACCGCCATGTCGGCATACATCGACGGCTGCTGGACCGGTGCTTCGTTGCCGGCACAACCGGCGAGCAGCAACATGATGAGAATTGCGGCCGCAGCGCGCATGAATCGGGGCCCCCAAATGAGGGGCTGTTGTTGCATACCAACAATGGCTGAAAGGTGAATTTTGAAGAGAATTTGAGCCGTCATTCCGGGGGCGGAATGACGGCGGGCCTAGCCCGCAAAAATCCGGTAGCGACGCGGATTGAGGCCGATCGTGTCGCCGGCGCGCAGTTCCTTGTCGCGGGGGGCGTCGATCTCGATGGTCTCGCCGCCGGACAGGGCTACTTCCGCCCGCTGCACCGGACCGAAATTGCGGACGTGCTGGACCGCGCCCTCGAAGGCGCCGCTGCCGGGCGGGCCGACCAGCATGTCATGTCGCCGCACGAACAGCTTCGACGCGCCAGGCGCAAGCCCATCGGCCGCCAGATCGAGCTGCCGGTCGCCGAGCCGGATCGCACCATCGCCGATCTGGATCGGCAGCACGATGGATTCGCCGATGAAGCCGTGCACGAACGCAGTCGCCGGATTGTCGTAGACGTCGTCGGGCGAGCCGATCTGCTCGATCCGTCCCTTGTCCATCACCACGACGCGGTTGGCGACTTCCAGCGCCTCCTCCTGATCGTGCGTGACGAAGATCGAGGTGACGTGGATCTCGTGATGCAGCGAGCGCAGCCATTTGCGCAGCTCCTTGCGCACCTTGGCGTCGAGCGCGCCGAAGGGTTCATCGAGCAGGAGGATGCGCGGCTCGATCGCAAGCGCACGGGCGAGCGCGATGCGCTGACGCTGGCCGCCGGAGAGCTGGCTTGGATAGCGGTCGGCGAGCCAGTCGAGCTGCACCAGATCGAGCAGCTCCTTGACGCGCGAGCGGATCGCAGCCTCATCCTTTCGGACCGCGCGCGGCTGCACGCGGAGGCCAAAGGCAACGTTCTCGAACACCGTCATGTGGCGGAACAGCGCATAATGCTGGAACACGAAGCCGACGTGGCGCTCGCGGGCTCCTTGCGCCAGCGCGTCCTCACCGTTGAAGGAGACTTCGCCCGAGTCCGGCCAGTCGAGGCCGGCGATGATCCGCAGCAAGGTGGTCTTGCCGGAGCCGGACGGGCCGAGCAGCGCCAGCAGCTCACCGTCATTGACCTTGAGATCGACGCCGTCGAGGGCTGCAAAACTGCCGAATTTCTTGACGAGATTCTTGACTTCAATGGTCACTGGCGTCTTGTCCTTCGTCGAGATGACGTTCGAGAACGGTTTTTGCGATCAGCGTGATCAGCGCCAGCATTGCGAGCAGCGAGGCGATCGCGAAAGCGGCGACGAACTGGTATTCGTTGTAGAGGATCTCGACCAAGAGCGGCATGGTGTTGGTCTCGCCGCGGATGTGGCCGGAGACGACGGAGACCGCACCGAACTCGCCCATCGCGCGCGCGTTGCAGAGCAGGACGCCGTAGAGCACGCCCCATTTGATGTTGGGCAGGGTGACGCGGAAGAAGGTCTGCAGGCCGGAGGCGCCGAGCGAGATCGCGGCCTCCTCCTCCTGCGTGCCCTGCTCCTGCATCAGGGGGATCAGCGCGCGCGCCACGAAGGGGAAGGTCACGAAGGTGGTGGCGAGCGCGATGCCGGGGACCGCGAACAGGATCTGGATGTCGTGCTCGCGCAGCCAGTTGCCGAAATAGCCTTGCGCGCCGAACAATAGCACGAAGACGAGGCCCGAGATCACCGGGCTGACCGAGAATGGCAGGTCGATCAGCGTGATCAGGAAGGTCTTGCCCGGAAACTCGAATTTTGCAATCGCCCAGGCGGCGACGAGGCCGAACACCAGATTGAGCCCGACCGAGATCGCCGCGACGATCAACGTCAGCTTGATCGCCGCCATCGCCTCCGGCTCGGCGAGCGCGGCGAAATAGGCGAGGATGCCGCGCGAAAATGCCTGCGCGAACACGACGACCAGCGGCAGCACGACGAAGACGGTGAGAAACAGCAACGCCAGCGTGATGATGACGATGCGGACAGCGCGCGGCTCGGTGCGCAAATTGTTCCGCGCCGCCGCCGCGTGCGCGCGTGCCTGCGAGTCGGAGGCCGAGAGCGACACGGAATCTGCGATCTGCATCGTCATGGTCCGCCCTCAGCGCGCCGGGATCCGGCTCTGCGCCCAGCGCTGGAGCCGATTGACCGCGAAGATGATGACGAAGGAGACGACCAGCATGACCACCGCAATCGCGGTCGCATCGGCGTAACGGAATTCGGACAGGCGTATCACGATCAAGAGCGGCGCGATCTCGGACACGTTGGGCAGATTGCCGGCGATGAAGATCACCGAGCCGTATTCACCGACCGCGCGGGCGAAGGCGAGCGCGAGGCCCGTGAGCAGCGCCGGCGCGAGCGAAGGCAGGATCACGCGAACGATGGTCTGCAAGCGGCTGGCCCCCAGGCTGCCCGCGGCTTCCTCGATTTCAGGGTCGAGATCCTGCAGCACCGGCTGCACGGTGCGGACAACGAAGGGAATGCCGATGAAGATCATGGCGACGAAGATGCCGACCGGCGTGAACGCCACCTTGAGGCCGAGCGCGGCGAGCGGCGCCCCCAGCCAGCCCTTCTCGGCGAACAGCGCCGTCAGCGCGACGCCGGCCACCGCCGTCGGCAGCGCAAACGGCACGTCGACGATGGCATCGAAGATGCGGCGGCCGGGGAAGCGGTAGCGCACCAGCGCCCAGACGATGATGCTGCCCATCACCAGATTGACGCAAGCCGCCGCAAAGGCGAGGCCGAACGAGACGCGGAGCGCGTTCAGGGTGCGGCGGCTGGAGAGGATGTTCCAGAACTGCTCGGGGCTGAGCTCAAGCGATCTCAGGAACAGGCCGGCGAGTGGAATCAGGATGATCACGGACAGCCAGGAAAGCGTCAGTCCCATGGTGAGACCGAAGCCCGGCAATGTCCGGCGTCGTGCTGCGAGTGCGCTCACCAGGCCCCCTGCTAAAGCCCCCTACGACAGCGCCCGATCAGTTCTTGTAAATCTGATCGAAAACGCCGCCGTCTGCAAAATGTTCCTTCTGTGCCTTGGTCCAGCCGCCGAAGACGTCGTCGATCGTGAACAGCTCGACCTTGGCGAAGGCATTTTCGTACTTTTTGGCGGTCTCGGCATCACGCGGACGGTAGAAATTGCGCGCGGCGATTTCCTGCCCTTCCTTGGTGTACCAGTATTGAAGGTAGGCGTCAGCCGCATTGCGGGTGCCCTTTTTGTCGGCAACCTTGTCCACGATCGCGACCGGCGGCTCGGCGAGGATCGACTGCGGCGGTGCAACGATCTCGAACTTGTTCGCACCGAATTCCTTGAGGGCCAGGAACGCCTCGTTCTCCCAGGCGAGCAGCACGTCACCGACGCCGCGCTCGACAAAGGTCACAGTGGCGCCCCGGGCGCCGGTATCGAGCACCGGCACCTGCTGGAAGAGCTTCCCGACGAAGTCCTTGGCCTTGTCGGCCGAACCGTATTTCTTTTGCGCAAAGCCCCAGGCGGCAAGATAATTCCAGCGCGCGCCGCCCGACGTTTTCGGGTTCGGGGTGATGATGGCAACGCCCGGCTTGATCAGATCATCCCAGTCCTTGATGCCCTTGGGATTGCCCTTGCGCACCAAGAACACGATGGTCGACGTGTAGGGCGACGAATTCTGTGGCAGCCGTTTCTGCCAATCCGTCGCGGTGAGGCGCTTGCTCGCGATGGCGTCGATGTCATAGGCCAGCGCCAGCGTCACCACATCAGCCTGCAAGCCGTCGATCACCGCGCGCGCCTGCGAGCCGCTGCCGCCGTGCGACTGCTTGATCTCGACGCTCTTACCGGTTTCCTTCTGGTAGGCGCTCGCGAACGCCTTGTTGAACTCGACATAGAGCTCGCGCGTCGGATCGTACGACACGTTCAGCAAATTGATGTCGGCGGCCAGAGCCGAGCCTGCCCAGAACCCCGTCGCGAGCAATCCTGCGGCGAGCGGAACGATACGGCGCATCATGTCCATCTCCATTCACCTCGACGACATCGGCGTCGTCGACGGCAGGCATAACTCGTGGCGAAACGCTCTTGTGTCAACGGAACCCGATTTTCTTGTTCGCTAGCTCGCAGCGTGACTGTGCTACGAAGTCTTCATCGTATGGATGCCGCATTCTGTCTTGGCCCGGCCGCGCCACCGGCCGGCGCGTGCATCCTCGCCCTCAGTCGTTCTGCTGGTGCAAGGCATACACCCAACCGACAGGAATCCTGACACAACCAGAGGGTGCCGCGGCAATTTAGCGCGGGTGAAGATCGCCTCGATCTCCTCGCGCGAGACGTTGGCGAAGGGATTGAATTTCAGCCGCGCGCCATCGTCCTCGACGACCGGAATGTCGGCGCGCGCATTGCCCTGAAAGCGCTTGCGGCCGTTGAGCCAGGCGCCGAACGGCTTCAGCGCACGCGCCAGCGGCTCGACCTTGCGGATGCGGCAGCAGGCATCGGGATCGGAGAACCAGAGGTCGCGGTCGGGGTCTTCGCGCAACAGCGTCTCCTCGGCCGGCTTGATCGAGCGAACGTCCTTCAGGCCCAGGGTCGCAATGAGCGTATCGCGATAAGCCAGCGTCTCCTCGAACAACCAGCCGGTGTCGAGAAAGATCACGGGGATTGCGGGATCGACATCCGACATGACCTTCAACAGCGTCGCCGATTCAGTACCGAACGAGGACACCAGCGCAAGCTTCTCGCGCCCGACCGTCTTCAGCGCCGCGGCAATGACCTCCGCAGGCGAGGCATCGCGCAAGGCGCGATCGAGCTCGTCCGCCGAAGGTAGCGCAGACACGGGCGAAACCTGAGGCGCGATCGCGTTCACGTGCCGACCCCTTCGGAGTGGCGCAATTGCATGCGCCGGTGCAGCGCGGTGATGCGGCCATCGCCGGTCGGCTGGTAGAACACCGAATAGCGCTTCGCGGTCTGCATGAAGGCCTCCGCATCGGCCTGCTTCTTGACCTCGAAGGCATCGAAGCCGGCGCGCAGCATGAACACGAACTGGTCGCGCAGCACCTGACCGGTCGCGCGCAATTCGCCGCGGTAATTGTAGCGTTCGCGCAGCAGCCGCGCCTGGCTGTAGGCCCGTCCGTCACGGAAGGTCGGGAACACCAGCGCGACGGCGGCGATCTGGCCGAGATACGGCGCGAGCTCGGCGATGTCGCGATTGTTGGGCCAGATCACCCCGACCTTTCCGGCGCGCTTGAGCAAGCCCTCGGCCTCGCCGAGGAAGCGCTCGGCGGGCACCAGGATGTCGCCGCCCTCGGGCAGCGGCGTGTCGACGGCGAGCTTGACGAAGCGGTCGTCCGTGATCTTTCCGCCATTAACGAGTGGCATAGACGCGCTCCTTGAAGGGTTCGACGCCGAGGCGCTTCACCGTGTCCATGAACAGCTCTTCGGGCCGCTCGCGCAGCGCCAGATAGGCTTCCACGATGTCCTCGACCACGTCGGCGACCTCGTCGAACTTGACGCCGGGACCGATCAGGGTGCCGAGCGCGGCGTTCTCGTCGGCACGGCCGCCGATGGTGATCTGGTAGACCTCCTCGCCGTTCTTCTCGACGCCGAGAATGCCGATATGGCCGACATGGTGATGGCCGCAGGCATTGATGCAGCCGGAGATGTTGATGTGCAGACGGCCGATCAGGTTAGCGAGCTCGTGATTGGCGAAGCGCCGCGTCAGCTCCTGCGCGATCGGAATCGAGCGGGCATTCGCCAGCGAGCAATAGTCGAGCCCGGGGCAAGCGATGATGTCGGTGATCAGGTTGACGTTGGGCGTCGCCAACCCGAGCTTGTCGAGCGCCTTCCACAGTGCCGGCAGGTCGCGCTTGGCGACGTGCGGCAGCGCTAGATTCTGCTCGTGGCCGACGCGGATCTCGCCGAAGGAATATTTGTCGGCAAGATCTGCCAGCGCGTCCATCTGCTCGGCGGTGGCATCGCCCGGAGGCCCGCCGGTCGGCTTCAGCGAGATCGTGACGATGGAGTAACCCTGCACCTTGTGCGGGGCCACCGAGTTCTTGCGCCATGCCTCGAAATCGGGGTCGGCCGCGGCCTGGCGCAGCTCGTCCGGCATATGCGGCAGCTTCTCGTAGGCCGGATAGGTGAAGCGCGAGCGGATGTCCTCGATCACCTCCTCGTCGATCTGGAGCGAGGAGTTGCGAATGTGCTGCCACTCGTCCTCGACCTCGCGCGAGAATTTCTCGATGCCGAGCTCGTGCACCAGGATCTTGATGCGCGCCTTGTAGATGTTGTCGCGGCGGCCGTACTGATTGTAGACGCGTAAGATCGCCTCGATGTAGCTGAGGATGTCGCGGCCGTGCACGAAGTGCTTGATGGTCTTGGCGATGAACGGCGTCCGGCCGAGACCGCCGCCGACCAGAACCTCGAAGCCGGTCTCGCCCTTCTCGTTCTTGATCAAGCGCAGGCCGATGTCGTGGATCTTGATCGCGGCGCGGTCGTGGTCCGAGGCGGTGATCGCGATCTTGAACTTGCGCGGCAGGAACGAGAATTCCGGATGCAACGTGGTGTGCTGGCGGATCAGCTCCGACCAGATGCGCGGATCCTCGATCTCGCCCGGCGCGACGCCGGCCCACTGGTCCGAGGTGACGTTGCGCATGTTGTTGCCGGAGGTCTGCATCGCGTGGATGCCTACCTTGGCGAGGTCTTCGAGCGCATCCGGCAGCTCGGCGAGCTTGATCCAGTTGAACTGGATGTTCTGCCGCGTGGTGAAGTGGCCGTAGCCGCGGTCGTATTTGCGCGCGACATGGGCAAGCGCCCGCATCTGGTTCGTCGCCAGCGTGCCGTAGGGGATCGCGACGCGGAACATGTAGGCGTGCAATTGCAGATAGACGCCGTTCTGCAAACGCAGGATCTTGAACTCGTCCTCGGTGAGCTCGCCGGAGAGGCGCCGCTTCACCTGGTCGCGGAACTCCGAGACGCGCTCGTTGACGAGCGTGCGGTCGATTTCGTCGTAAGCATACATAAGTGGGTGCCTTAAACCTGTGCCGGCTGTCCGATGGTGACGCCGGTGCGGCGAATCTGTTCGCGCAGATTGCCGGGCAGGACCTTGCCGTCCTCGCCGATCTGCACCGGCGCGATATAGGGGCCGATGGCGCCGACGTCATCGGCAACGGCTTCCGCAAGCAACGCCCTGGCCTCGTCGGAGTTGCGCACGATGGCGGCTTCCGACAGCTCGGCGGACCAGCTCTTGGCGGCGGTGCGGTAGACCACGATGCCGTCCCAGGTGCGGTTGGCGGTCACGACCGAGGGGCCGGCGATACGGATTTTCTTTTGTTCGAGCGGAGAGGTCATTCGGCTGCATCCAATAGGTCAGAGATGATTTGTTTGGGTGTCTGGCGGCGAAGCGAGCCGGCATGCCGGACCACGTCGCCGATGATGAGGATGGCGGGACCGCCATGGATCCGCCGCACCAGTTCCGGCAGGTCGCGCAGCGTGCCAATTGCGCCTTGCGCATCCGGCCGCGTGACGCGGGCGAACACGCCGACCGGCGTCTCCGGCGAGCGGCCGGCCGCGAACAAGCCTGCGCGCACGGCGGGCGCTGCGGTCATGCCCATGTAGACCACGACGGTCATCTTGGTGTCGGTCAGTGTCGACCAATCCACGTTCTCTGCATCGCGGGCCTTGTGTGCGGTGAGGAAGGTGATGCGGGTCGCTTCGTGGCGATAAGTGAGCGGCACCTCGAAATCGGCAGCGGCGCCGAGCCCTGCGGTGATGCCGGGAATGATCGAATAGGCGACGCCGGCGGCGCGCAACGCTTCCACCTCTTCGCCGCCGCGGCCGAACACGAAGGGATCGCCGCCCTTCAGCCGCACGACGCGCTGACCCGATTGCGCGGCCTCGATCATGCGCTTGTTGATGGCGTCCTGGCCGATGCCGGGCTTGCCCACGCGGCGGCCGACCGCAAAGCGCGTGGTGTCGCGGCGAATGCGGTCGAGAATCTCGGGCGAGACCAGCTCGTCATAAAAGACGATGTCCGCGTCCTGCAGCGCGCGCAGCGCCTTGATGGTGAGCAGATCGGGATCGCCGGGGCCAGCGCCGACCAGTGCGACGGAGCCTTCCGGCTTGTCGGCGCGCGCGAATGCGGAAAGGTCGGCAATCGCCTTGAGCGATGCATCGGCTTCGCTGTTGCGGCCGGCGAGCACGGCGGCGCCGATCGGACCGTCGATGACGCGCTCCCAGAAGCGGCGGCGCAGCGGAAACTCGGCGATGCGCTCGTTGATCGACTTGCGGAAGGTGCCGATGAACTCGGCGAGTTCGCCAATGCGCGCCGGCAGCAGCGCCTCGATCTTCTCGCGTACGCGCCGCGCCACCACCGGAGAGGTGCCGCCGGTGCCGACGGCGACCACGACATCGCCGCGATCGACGATGGCCGGAAAGATGAAGCTGGAATGCTCGAGGTCGTCCATGACGTTGACGGGCAGGCCAGCCGCCTTGGCGCGAGCCGACATGGCGACACCGACATCACCTGCGCCCGCGCAGACGACGGCGATGACGCCGGAAATATCCGCCGTGAGCGGATCGCCTGCCGCGATCTCGATGCGCGCCAAGTCTTCGGAGCCGAGGCCAAGGTCGTGATTGCCATCGATCGCATGCACGCGCAGGCGCGCGCCGGCAGCGGCGAGCACGCGCAGCTTGGCGCGCAAAAGCTCGCCCGCCCCGATGAGGACCACCGGGCCGGCCTTGAGATCGAGAAACACCGGCAAGAACCGCATGTGATACTCGCTTCCCCACAAACGGGGTTGACTGGAATTATTTTCTATATATGTCTCGTTTCGAGCGCGCAAAGAGAAATTTTTTTCTTCTCTTCCGCACCGCAACTATAGAATTTTCGCCTCCAAACGCAAAGTGGCAGAGATGCATCTTCTCAAGGACGATTCCGCTGCTGATCGACTGAGCAATCCGGCGCTGGCTGAGCGCGTGCGCGCGCAAGAATTTGCTGCCGAACTTGCCTCGAGCATGGACCATCTCGACCAGCTCGAAGCGCAGAGCATCTACATCTTCCGTGAGGCCTTTGCCCGGCTGAAGAAGATTGCCCTGTTGTGGTCACTCGGCAAGGACTCCAACGTCATGATCTGGCTGGCGCGGAAAGCCTTCTTCGGCAAGATGCCGTTCCCGTCCCTTCACGTCGATACCGGCAAGAAGTTTCCGGAGATGTATCGCTTCCGCGATCATTACGGCAAGGAATGGGATCTCGATCTGCGCGTCGAGCCCTGCCCGCCGATCGATGCCGTCGACCCAACGCTGCCGCCGGCCGCCCGTTCCGCCGCGCGCAAGACCGAGGGCCTCAAGATGGCGCTCGCAAAGTATGGCTTTGACGGCCTGATCGCCGGCATCCGCCGCGACGAGGAAGCAACGCGCGCCAAGGAGCGGGTGTTCTCGCCGCGCGGCTTGGAGGGCAATTGGGACGTGCGCGACCAGCCGCCGGAATTCTGGGATCATTTCAACGCCTCGCCGCCGCAAGGCGCGCATCTGCGCATCCATCCGATCCTGCATTGGACCGAGGCCGACATCTGGGCCTACACCAAGCGCGAGAACATCCCGATTATTCCGCTGTACCTCGCCAAGAACGGCAAGCGTTATCGCTCGCTAGGTGACCAGGACATCACCAATCCAGTTGCCTCGAATGCCTCGAACATCGACGAGATCCTGATCGAGCTCGAACAGACCAAGGTGCCGGAGCGCTCGGGGCGCGCGCTCGACCACGAGACCGAGGACGCCTTCGAGCGCCTTCGCGTCGCCGGCTATCTCTGATCAAGGACGCGGCCATGAACATGATCGTCACGTCAGCCTCGCCCGGCACGCCGAACGGCACCACGCGTCCCCAGGTCCGCATCGTCATCGTCGGCCATGTTGACCACGGCAAGTCGACCCTGGTCGGCCGCCTCCTGCATGAAACCGGCAGCCTGCCCGAGGGCAAGCTCGAAATGCTCAAGGCTGTCAGCGCGCGGCGCGGCATGCCGTTCGAATGGTCGTTCCTGCTCGACGCGCTGCAGACCGAGCGCGACCAGGGCATCACCATCGACACCACCCAGATCCGCTTCCGCACCAATTCGCGCGACATCGTGCTGATCGATGCGCCCGGCCACGCCGAATTCCTCCGCAACATGATCACCGGCGCCTCGCAGGCCGACGGTGCGGTGCTGATCATCGACGCGCTGGAGGGCGTGCGCGACCAGACCAGGCGGCACGGCTATCTCCTGCATCTGCTCGGGGTGAAGCAGGTCGCCGCCGTCGTCAACAAGATGGACCGCGTCGATTTCTCCGCCGCACGCTTCAAGGACATCAGCGACGAGATCTCCGCGCATCTGAACGGCCTCGGCGTGACCCCCACGGCCGTGATCCCGATTTCCGCGCGTGACGGCGACGGCGTTGCGATGCGCACCGACCGCATCTCTTGGTACAAGGGACCGACCGTGGTCGAGGCGCTTGATCACCTCGAGCCGGCGCGTCCGCTGGAAGCGCTGGCGCTGCGGCTGCCGGTGCAGGCGATCTACAAGTTCGACGACCGCCGCATCGTCGCCGGCCGCATCGAATCCGGCAGCCTGATTGCCGGCGACGAGATCGTGATCATGCCGGCCGGTAAGATCGCCAAGATCAAGACGGTCGAGAGCTGGCCGGCGACGCCGGTCGCGGGCCGTCAGGGCGCCGGCCGCTCGGTCGGCATCACGCTCGACCGCGAATTGTTCATCGAGCGCGGCGACATCATCGCGCATGCGGGCAGCGCCCCGCGCGAGACGCGGCGGCTGCGGGCGCGCATCTTCTGGCTGCACGACAAGCCGCTTGCCAAGGGCGACCAGCTTTTGGTGCGCTGCGGCCCCAAGGAAAGCCGCGCCACCGTGGTCGCCATCGAGAAGGCGGTCGATCCCGGCGAGCTCTCAAGCAGCGAGAACAAGGCGATCGGCCGCAACCATGTCGGCGAGATCGACATCTCCCTGTCCAATCCGATCGCGACCGATCCCTACACCGAAAATCCGCGCACCGGCCGCCTCGTGATCGAGGTGTCCGGGCGCATCGCCGGCGGTGGCCTGGTGCTGTCGGTCGATGCCGGTCAGCGTGCCGTGCCTGTCGACATCGTGCCGGTGGAATCGGCGCTGCGCAGCGACGAGCGCTCGGCCCGCTACCGCCACAATGGCGCCGTGGTCTGGCTTACCGGCCTGCCGGCTTCCGGCAAGTCGACGCTGGCGCGGGCGCTGGAGCGGCGTCTCTTCACCAATGGCGGCTCGCCGATCCTGCTCGATGGCGACACGCTGCGCGCCGGGCTCAACAGCGATCTCGGCTTCTCCGCCACTGATCGCAGCGAGAACATCCGCCGCCTCGCCGAGGTCGCGACGCATCTCGCCCGCAACGGCCACATCGCCATCGTCGCGGCGGTCTCGCCCGCGCGCGAAGATCGCGCCGCCGCGCGTCGCATCGCCGACACCGCGTTTCGCGAAATCCATGTCGCGACGCCCGCCGAGGTGTGCGAGGAGCGCGATCCCAAGGGCCATTACAAGAAAGCCCGCGCCGGCGCACTCGCCTCGTTCACCGGCATTGGCAACGACTACGAGAAGCCTGAGGCCGCCGAGCTCGTGATCGATACGTCGAAGCGGACGGTTGCGGAAGCGGCCGACGAGATCGAGCAGATGCTGAAGGCATCAGGCGTGCTGTTCGACGAGCTCGTGGACCTCGCTGCGAATATTTGAGGCCGCCCTAGTCGTCGCCCGGCTCGGCCGGGCGACCCAGTATTCCAGAGACAGCGTTGGAATACGAAGAAGCCGCAGCGTACTGGATTCCCCGCTTGCCGCCTTCGCTAAAGCTTCGGCGCCCCTAGACCTCAACCTCGGCGAAGCCTTAGCGTAGCCGGGTCGCGGGGAATGACACCGGTGCGTGGGACCGTCTCCCACCTCTCCTTGACATTTTGACAAGCTCCCGGGGGTCTTCTCACGGCCTCTTTTTTGGGGCTAATAGGCCCCCGAAAGCCGCCCCGCGTGGGCGCATTTTGCTGCTGTCGGGTCAAAAGCAGCCAAAAACAGCCATTTCCAACAAGAAAGCCCATCATGAAACGCGTCGACGCCCACGGATTGAAGATCGCACCCGTCCTGTTTGACTTCATCGCCAAGGAAGCGGCCCCGAAAACCGGGATCGCGCCGGATGCGTTCTGGGCCGGGCTTGCCGGCATCATCAAGGAGTTGGGACCGAAGAACCGCGAGCTGCTCGCATTCCGCGACAATCTGCAGGCCAAGATCGACGACTGGCACCGCGCGGGCAAGGGCAAGGCGTTCGACCTCGATGCCTATACCGCCTTCCTCAAGGAGATCGGCTATCTCGTCCCGGAGCCGGCGACGCAGAAGGTCGAGACCGCCAATGTCGACGAGGAGATCGGCAAGATCTGCGGCCCGCAGCTCGTCGTGCCGCTCACCAATGCGCGCTACGCGCTGAACGCGGCGAACGCACGCTGGGGCTCGCTCTATGATGCGTTCTACGGCACCGATGCGATCCCGCACGACCCGTCCGAGAGCGGCAAGGGCTACAACAAGGCGCGTGGCGACAAGGTGATCGCCAAGGCCAAGGCGTTCCTCGATAACGCCGTGCCGCTCGCGACCGGCAGCCACACCGACGTGACCGGTTATAGCGTCGTCGCGAGCCAGCTCGCGGTGAAGCTGAAGAGCGGCAACGCCACCGCGCTGAAGAATGCCGCGCAGTTCGCGGGCTTCCAGGGCGATCCAGCCGCGCCGAGCGCCGTGCTGCTCGTCAACAACGGCCTGCATATCGAGGTCAAGATCGACCGCAGCAGCGCGATCGGCAAGGACGATCCGGCCGGCGTCGCCGACATGATCATGGAGGCTGCGGTCTCCACCATTCTGGACATGGAGGACTCGGTCGCCGCGGTCGATGCCGAGGACAAGGTGCTGGTCTACCGCAACACGCTCGGCCTGATGAACGGCACGTTGTCGGCCGATTTCGAGAAAGGCGGCAAGACGCTGACCCGCTCACTCAACGCCGACCGCAGCTACAAGACTCCCGACGGCAAGGGCGAGCTCAAGCTGCACGGCCGCAGCCTCCTCCTGATGCGCAATTGCGGTCACCACATGTTCACCGACGCCGTGCTCGACGAGAAAGGCGAAGAGATTCCAGAAGGTCTGCTCGATGCCGCGGTCTCTGGCCTGCTCGCGATCCACGACCTCAAGGGCAATTCCAAGGTCAAGAACAGCCGCACCGGTTCTGCCTACATCGTGAAGCCGAAGATGCACGGCCCGGACGAGGTCTCGCTGACCTGCGAGATTTTCGACCGCGTCGAGAAGATGCTCGGCCTGCCCGAGAACACGCTCAAGGTCGGCATCATGGACGAGGAGCGACGCACCACCGTCAACCTCAAGGCCTGCATCCAGCGCGCCTCCAAGCGCATCATGTTCATCAACACCGGCTTCCTCGACCGCACCGGCGACGAGATCCACACCTCGATGGAAGCGGGTCCGATGATCCGCAAGAACGAGATGAAGGCGCAGGCCTGGATCAAGGCCTATGAGGACTGGAACGTCGACATGGGCCTGATCGATGGCCTGCCCGGCCACGCCCAGATCGGCAAGGGCATGTGGGCCGCGCCCGACAAGATGGCGGACATGCTGGCCCAGAAGCTCGGCCATCCGCAGGCCGGCGCCACCACCGCCTGGGTGCCCTCGCCGACCGCGGCGACGCTGCACGCGCTGCACTACCACCAGGTCAACGTCATCGCGCGCCAGGAGGAACTCGCCAAGGGCGGACCGCGCGCAAAGCTGTCCGACATCCTCACCATTCCGGTGTCGAAGTCGAACTGGGCGCCCGATGACGTCAGGCAGGAGATCGACAATAATTGCCAGGGCATCCTGGGCTATGTCGTGCGCTGGATCGACCAGGGCGTCGGCTGCTCGAAGGTGCCCGACATCCACGACGTCGGCCTGATGGAAGACCGCGCCACCTTGCGCATTTCCAGCCAGCACCTTGCCAACTGGCTGCATCAGGGCGTCATCACCGAGGCGCAGGTGATGGAATCGCTTAAGCGCATGGCCGTCGTCGTCGACAAGCAGAACGCGGATGATCCCATCTACAAGCCGATGGCGCCCGCCTTCGACGGCGTCGCCTTCAAGGCCGCCTGCGACCTCATCTTCAAGGGGCGGGAGCAGCCGAACGGCTACACCGAATACATCCTCACCGCGCGCCGCCGCGAGGCCAAGGCTCTTGCATAAAAAGGCTCTTGCATAAAGAGGCTCTTCGATAAAAGAGGCTCTTGGATAAAGAGGCGCTCGGCTGAGCAGAGTCACGGAACATCGAAAGCCCCGGCCGAACCCGGGGCTTTTTTGTTGGGGAAACGTCGCGCTGTGTCACGGAACAGGCTGCGTGCGCCTCGCGTTGTCGGGCCATCAACCAACGGGAGATGGTCATGGACTGGAATCGGATCGAAGGAAACTGGAAGCAGTTCAAGGGATCGGCCAAGGAGAAATGGGGCAAGCTCACTGACGACGACCTCCAGCTGATCGAGGGCCGCCGCGAGCAGCTTGAGGGCCGGTTGCAGGAGCGTTACGGCAAGGCCAAGGACCAGGTTCGTCAGGACGTCGACGACTGGCTGAAGTCGCTGCACTGAAGCGGCACGAACGAAGCCCCGGCGAAAGCCGGGGCTTTTGATTTGAAAACATTTGCATTCGTAGCCCGGATGCAGCGTAGCGCAATCCGGGATCGGTTTCGCTGTGGCAAGACTCCGGATTTGCTTCGCTCCATCCGGGCTACGCGCCTACCCCCGCTAGAACACCGCGAGATATTTCAGCAATGAGACAATGCCGATGATGATGACGATGACGCGCGCGATCTGCTTGGCGCGGCCGTCCATTGGCAGCATGTTGATGAGATAAAGCACGAGAATGACGACGAGAAAGGTGACGAGTACGCCGACCAGCATCGCGAGGCCCCCTTCAGGCAATTGCTACGCTGTTCTAACGCGCTGCACCCAAGCCGGTTCCATCTCGGAAACCCTGCCGCGCAACGTCCCGCGGCGGGCCTAGTCCAGCATTTGGCCGTCCGACAAGGTTCGGACGCCGTCCGATAGGGCGCTCCCTACTCCTTCGCCACCACCGGGACTTGACGGAATCTGGCACGCACCGATTCCGGCAGCGGCGAGAAATTCATCGCGACGCCACGGCGGTCATTGGCGTTGCGGCTGGCGACCACGAGGCCGTTGGCGCCCGCGACGATGTCGCCCTTGCGCAGGGTCGGGTCGTCCTCGACCTTGACTGATGCGAGCCCGACCGGGTCCTTGCCGTTGCAGGTACAGCCCGCGACGATCTCGTTGCGGTAGCGGTATGCATTTGGCAAGTCCGAATAGGATTTTCCCTTCTCAGTCGCGGCATCGTCGATGTTGCCGCCATAGACCAGCGAGGTCTCCGAGGCCGGGCAGAAGCTCTTGCAGGATTGCGCCTTGCTCTCGGCATCATTGCCTTGTGCCGGGAAGTAGCGACCGTCGCAGCTGCGCACGCAATAGGCGGTGCCGCCGCCGTAGGACGCGCGCTGGCGTGGCGCCTCATAGCGCGGCATATCGTCGGTGGGGAAAGGCATCCGGATTTCCGGCGGCGGCCGCATCCGAAAGCCGCCGAACAGGCCCGAGAAGAAATCCTGCGCATGCGCCGACGGCGCCATCGCCAGCCCGCTGGAGACGACGACGACAATCGCCGCTCCGCCCGCCAGTTTGTCAATCAGCCGTCTCGCCATAGGACCTCGCAGACTAATTCACGGCCGACGTGGTCATGTTCAGCGCCTGCCGACCCGAAGGCAGTGTCGTCACGGCCGGACGCTTGCGCACGGGATCACCTCCCTTCGCCATTAACGGCGCGTTCTTCGGCAGCACCACGACCTTGGCGCCGACATTGACGCGGCCATACAGGTCGACGACGTCCTCGTTGGTCATGCGGATGCAGCCGGACGAGACGAACTTGCCGATGGTGGAGGGATCATTGGTGCCGTGGATGCGGTATTGGCTCGAGCCGAGATACATCGCGCGCGCACCGAGCGGGTTGCCGGGCCCGCCAGCGACGAAGCGCGGCAGATAGGGCTGGCGCGCGATCATCTCGGCCGGCGGATGCCAGTCCGGCCACTCGGCCTTGCGGCTGACGCTTTGCACGCCCGACCAGGTAAAGCCCTCGCGGCCGACGCCGACGCCGTAGCGGATCGCTCGGCCGCCTCCGAGCACGTAATAGAGATAGGTGCTGTTGGTATCGATGACGATGGTACCGGCCGGCTCGCTCCGGTCGAAGCCGACGATCTGCCTGCGCAACCGGTCGGGCAATTGGGCATCCTCATCGGCGACCTGCGGCGCCTCGTTGATGTCATCCTGCGAATAGCCTTGGTCCTGCAAGTGTTGGCCCTGCAAGTATTGGCCCTGCGAGTAAAGGTCCTGCGGATACACCCGCTGCATCGGCGCATAGCCGAAGGTTTGGGCGCTTGCGGTGCCCACCGGCACTGCGAGAAGAGCGGTTGCGAAGGCGAACGCGCCGACGGCGCGCGGCGAGAAGCTGCGACGGACTGCAAAGAACTTTGTCATGAGCTGCCCCGTTGGATGTGCATCAGGTGATGCGCTGCCTCAACAAACTCCGCCGCCTCGATCGAAGTTCCGGCGCAGCGTGCGGCAGCGACGTCACAGTCAAGCGAGCATCCGTTCACGAAGCCGCGATGGAACCAGCACGCCGCCCAAGCATTAGTCACGTCATCAATGGGCGCGCGGATCATGGATTCCGTGCGGGAGAGATATTGTGCGCGTCCTACCCAGTGAACGTTTGATTTCCGGCAACAGCGAAGGCGATCCGCTTCCCGAGAGCCATGTCGAGCTGCCGCCGGTGATCCGCCGCACTGAATTCGTCGCGTTCGCGCTGGCCGGGCTGTTGCTGATCGCCATCGTCGCCGTGCTCTATGTCGGCCGGGCGTTCTTCCTGCCGGTCGTGATGGCGTTCGTCATCGGGACCATGCTGTCTCCGGCGGCCACCTTCCTGGAGCGAAGCAAGGTCCCACGCAGCGTCGGCGCCGTGCTGATCGTGGTCGCAGTGAGCGCGGTGGTCGCTTTCGCCGTCGCGTTGATCGCTTCGCCGGTCATGGCGTGGAGCACGCGCCTGCCAGAGCTCGGCGCGCAATTGAAGGACAAGCTGCACGTGTTCGACCGGCCGCTTGCGCTCTGGCGGGAGCTGCAAGCCATGCTCGGCGGCTCGGAGGGATTGCCGAGCCTGCACATGCCCAAGATCGAGTGGGTACAGCCGACGCTGGAATTCCTGTCACCGACCTTTACCGAATTCCTGCTGTTCTTCGTCACCCTGATCCTGTTCATCGCAAGCTGGCGCGACCTGCGGCGGGCCATGATCATGACCTTCAGCAATCACGACGCGCGGCTGCGCACGCTCCGGATCCTCAACGAGATCGAGGTCCATCTCGGCAATTATCTGCTGACCGTCACCCTCATCAATGTCGGCGTCGGCGTCGCCACCGGCCTGATCTGTGCGCTGACCGGAATGCCCAATCCCGCCGGGCTCGGCGCACTGGCGGCCACGCTCAACTTCATCCCGATCATCGGGCCCGTGGCGATGTTCGTGGTGCTGGTCGTGGTCGGGCTGATCGCCTTCCCGACCCTCGGCGGCGGCCTGATGGCCGCGCTCGCCTTCGGTGGCCTCACCTTTCTCGAGGGTCACTTCATCACGCCGACGATCATCGGGCGGCGGCTCGCCCTGAACGCGCTCGCCGTGCTGCTCGCGCTCGCGTTCTGGACCTGGCTGTGGGGGCCGATGGGCGCGTTCCTGTCGTCGCCGCTCCTGATCGTCGCGCTGATCCTGAAGGACCACCTATTGCCGGAGAATTCGCCGCAGCTGCCGCAAGCCTGACCGGTTTCAGCGAACGGAACTTACCCGGCGACGAAACGTTCTCCGCCCATCTCAGCCGTCAACAGTTCGGAGCTCCCGATGTCCACGCCCAATGCCGAAGCCGGGATGAGAGACTGGACCGACAAAGCCACCCGAGACCGCCTCGAAAAGGATGTAGCAGCCGTGAAAAGCGATATCGCCGCCCTCACCGACCAGATCACCGACGCGCTCAATACTTTCGCCAACTCCACCAGCAAGCAGGCTCGCCGCGGCTATCGCCAGGCGCGCGAGAACATGGACTCCGCGATGGACGACATGTCCGAGCGCGGCAGCGCGATGATGGAAGCTGCACATGACGCCTACGGCTCGATCGAGGAGACGCTGGAAGAGGCGATCACGCAGCGGCCGCTGGCGACCGTCGGGCTGGCGCTCGGCATCGGCTTCCTGATCGGCGTCGCCTGGCGTCGCTAAGGATGTCGACGCCCATTTGATACGGCGGCGGCACGCCGCCGCTGTTGGCTCGTGACCATTCGGCTGGCGGGGATTGAGGAGCAAGGCCATGTTTCAGCGCATCATCGACGGCATCAGCGCATCAACCGGCACGACGGTTCGGCTGACCTCCCTTGCCGCGGGCGCTGCCTTCGCGCTGCTCGTGACCACAGGCTTCCTCTGTGCCGCCGTCTTCATTTGGGTGCTGCAGAAATATGGCCCGGTGCAGGCTTGTCTTGCCGGCGCCGGCATCTTCTTCCTGTTGACCCTGGCCGCCGCAGGCTCCTATTGGAGCTACAAGCGCGAGGTGCAGAAACGCGCCCAGATCGCGGCCGAGCGCGCCGCGAAATCGGCCGCGCAGAGCATGCTTGCAGATCCGATGCTCCTCGCCACCGGGCTCCAGATCGTTCGTGCCATCGGCGTCAAGCGGCTGCTGCCGATCCTGGCGATCGGGGGCGTCGCCCTTGGCATCCTGGCGAGCCGCGCCGGCGTGTCCGACGAAGTGTCGGCCGAACCTGCCGAGTAGAGGTCCGGCGCTATAATTACTGCGCGCGCATATATCTGCATTTCATAGAGCAAGCGGCACATTTGACGCCGTTTGGCGCGGTTCTTCCCTGCTCACGCAAACGCTACTCGGACGAGCAGGCGGTTGCCGTTAAAAGCATCATCCTGATTCCCAAAGCTATTTTGCTCAATGAAACCGTCCGTCAAGGCGAACCTCGCCGCATTCCAGCATGACGCCAGGCTCTATCTGACGCTCGGCATCGCCAATTGGTCCATATTCGTCGACCATATTCCCAACAACGTCGTCAACCTGCTGACGCTGCGCAATTTCGGCTTCAGCGGCGCGGCGGACCTGTTCGTGTTCGTGGTGGGCTACGGGGTCGCCATCATCCATGGCAGGATGGCGCTGGAACGCGGCTACTTGGTCGCGGCGACGCGCATCTTTCGCCGGGTCTGGCGGCTCTATGCCGCCTATGTCGTGCTGTTCGTGATCTATATCGATGCCATCGCCTATGTCGCCAGGCAATCGATGGCACCGGAGATCATCCACCAATACAACATCTCCGGAATTCTCGAGCATCCACTGCGCATCCTGGTCCGCGGTCTCGTGCTCCAGGAAGAGCCGCTGAACCTCGACCTGCTGCAGCTGATGGTCCCGCTGATGGCGTTCTTTCCGTTCGCGTTGTGGGGCCTGCTGCGGGGCCCGAACCTGACGCTGGCGGCATCGGTCGCGCTGTATCTCGCCGCACGCTGGTTCGACTGGAATTTTCGGATCTATCCGGACGGGGAATGGACCTTCAATCCGCTGTGCTGGCAGATGTTGATGGTGCTGGGCGGCTGGTTCGCCGTGATGGGCGCTCCGGGACGTGCGCTGCACGGCATGTCCTGGCTGCGGATCCTCGCCGGCGCCTACCTGGTCTTCGCGATGGCCGTCACCTTGATGCGCCATTCGCCGGCGCTGTCGGCTTACCTGCCCGATCTGCTCCTCAACAGCATCGCTCCGACCGACAAGGAAAACCTCGCTCCCTATCGGGTGGTCCACTTCCTCGCCCTCGCATTCATTGCCACCCATCTCATTCCGGCAGATCACCCCGGCCTGAGATGGAAACCGCTGCAAGCGGTGATCGCATGTGGTGAGGAATGGCTCGCGGTATTCTGCGTCGCCGTGTTCCTATCCTTCGCTGGCCACCTCATCCTGATCACCGGGCCGAACCTGGCGGTGATGCAGGTGGCGGTGAGCATCACCGGCTTCGCGGCGATGACCGGGCTCGCCTACTACATCGCCTGGTCGAAACGGCAGGATCTGCCGGCAGCCCTGCGGCAGCAGGCCCAGAGCTGATCGCTTCGCGACGAAATCGTGCGATTCTGCTAGGCCGAATGCCGCCCCTGGGCTATGCCGGGACCCTGCGTGAGGAGACCGGGCGTGGCGATGGCGAAAGACGGGCGTGAAGAGGCGGAGCGCGCGCCCCGGCGCGGCCGGCCAAGGTCGATTGAGACCACCAACGCCATCCTCGAAAGCGCCTATGCACTGATGGCGACCACCGGCCTTGCCGCCACCACCATCGATGCGATCGCACGCCACTCCAGCGTGTCCAAGATGACGATCTACAAATGGTGGCCGTCGCGGGAAGCGCTGCTGATCGACGCCTTCCTCCACCATGCCGCGCAAATGCTGCCGCTGCCGCCCGCGAGCGCGGGCACGCCCGCGGCGCGCGCGCGGCGCCACGCCGCCGCCTATGCCGAGGCGCTGCAGGGCGAGTTCGGCAAGGTCCAACTCGCCGTCGTCTCCGAATGCATTTCCAAGACCGGGTCGGCCGAGCTGTTCTACGCCCGGTACCTGCAATTCCGCCGCGACGCGCTGGTGGACATGATCGCCGCCGGCCAGAAGGACGGCAGCATTCAGGCCGAGGGTCCTCCTGAGAATCTCTACGACGCGATCTATGGCAGCCTGTTCTACCGCTATATCTTCGGCATCGCGCCGATCACACCCGGCTACGCGCGCAGCCTCGTCGATCTGGTGTTGCGGACAAAGGGCTAGCTTCGCACCGGCCTGACCGGCGCCGAGATTTTATCCGTGCGGTCGCGCTCGGTCATGTCGACCACCGTCTCCATCGGCGCGGTCAATTCATAGACGTAGGAGACGTCGGTGAAGAAGCGCTTGGCGGTCCCGCCCAGCGCCTCGGGCGCGACGCGGTCGAGCAGGATCAGGCCGAAATCGGAATCGGGCCGGCGCGTCGCCTCGCTGGTGTTGAACTCCTCCCAGCGGAAATGGAAGACCTCATCGCCCTCCTCGCCGGTCACCGTCCAGTTGGCGGTGATGTGCGGATGCTTGCCGACCAGCGACAGGCCCTCGTCGGAATGCGAGGCGAGCTCGAAGAACAGCAGCGACAGGCTCTGTGCGGCACGCGCGCTGACCGCGATGTCGGGGCCGGTGACGGCGATGCGATCGGCATGCGGAATCGCGCGCGCCTCGAACAGGCCCTTCAACTTGACACCCTGCCACTGGCTCTCGCTGAGCAGCGACACCACATTGGACATGGCGTGGATGCGCCCGATCAGGAGCTCGCGCGCAATATCGATATCCGAGCCGTGGCGCAAGGTGCGCGTCACGATCGACTGGATCACCGCCAGGATGTTCTTGACGCGGTGGTTGAGCTCGTCGATCACCGCGGTCAAACGCCGCTCGAATCCGATCCTGACCTGAATCTCCCGGCTGAGCCGCAGATTGTTGTAGGCGACGTAACCGAACAGGCCGCACACCATTGCGGTGATGGCAAAGCCGATCGCCGCCACGATGATGGCGGTCTGCTCGGCGCGGCGCACCGAATTGGTCTTCGCGTAATAGCCGAGCTGCCAATCGCGGCCACCGAAGCTCACCGTGCGCGTCGCCGACGGCGCCCCGTCCGCCGCCGCGATCCGCGTCGAGACCACGCCCTGATCGTTGGCGATCAGCTCGCCGCCGTCCTTGCGCGGATCCCTGAGCGCCACCGCGAACAGCGACATGTCGTCATTGGCCAGCATCAGCGAGGCGAGCTCGTAGGAAAATGTGACGAACCCGGCCGGCTCCGTCGCGCCCTCGGGAACGACGGGCGCGGCCACGATGATGCCGATCGGACCGTTTCCGCGGATCAACGGCACCGGGTCAGAGGCAACCGACCTCTTTTGGGCGCGCGCCCGCGTGAGCATCGCGCTGCGAACCGGATCCTGATCGTAGCTGCGGCCGGGCAAGGCCGTGGTCTCGTTGCTGCGCGGCTCGAGATCCAACAGCACGTCGATCGGCTGGGTGACATCGGCAGGATTGATCGGCTTGTCGTCAAACGAGCGGATCTGCGGATTCGGGAAGCCGGCGCTGGCGATGGCGGCTTGCGCGTCCGCAAGCTCGTTCGGCTTCAGCCGGGCGATCCAGCCGGCCACCACAAAGTCGGTCTTGAAGGCGTAGATCGCCGAGCGCAGCGGCTCCAGCATGTTCGGCTTGATCACCGACGGCGCGCGGAACAGGCCCGAGGCGACACGCGCGAGCAGCTCCCGCTCGGTCAGGCGGTCCTGAACCAGGCTCGCATGCACGTCGATCGCCCGCGCTAGCGCGATCCGGTCCAGCGCCAGCTCCTGGTCGTGGACGCGATAAGCCGCAAGCCCGGAGAGCAAGGCCCCGAGCAGAGCGATGAAGCCGATGATGAAACCCAGCCTGACCACGCGATTACTCAGGCGAAAGCAGGAGGTCGGCAATGAACACGGAGCACATGAACGCCGCTCGAACGGCCAGAGGCCGAAGCAGGGTAAACCCCAGTGGCGGAGATAATGAAGGAGGAGGCATCAGTACGCAACTTAGGTCGCCTGAAAAGCTTAATCCGCCCGGCCGATGGTCTGGCCGGGATGAATTCGCCCCGGGCGCCGGAGGTAGTTAATCGCCGTGTCCGAAATTTGTTCCGTGGGTTGCGGCACGGCCCAGGCGTTAACGACGAAAAACGCCTGCGCCAACTGGTCGCGTCCGGTCAGCCCGCCCGTTTCAGGCCGCCTTTGGCCTCGATGAAGCCGACGATTCGGTCGAGCCCCTCGCTCTTCTTGAGGTTGGTCATGACGAAGGGACGTTCGCCGCGCATGCGCCTGGCGTCCGTCTCCATCTTCTCCAGGGAGGCGCCGACATGGGGCGCAAGGTCGGTCTTGTTGATGACCAGGAGGTCGGACCGGGTGATGCCGGGGCCGCCCTTGGACGGGATCTTGTCGCCAGCGGCGACGTCGATGACATAGATGGTGAGGTCGGCCAGCTCCGGGGAAAAAGTGGCAGCGAGATTGTCGCCGCCGGATTCGATCAGCACGAGGTCAAGTCCGGGAAACTTGGCGCGCATGTCCGCGACCGCAGCGAGATTCATCGAGGCATCCTCGCGGATCGCCGTGTGCGGACAACCGCCGGTCTCGACGCCGGCGATGCGATCCGGCGTCAGCGATCCCGAACGCACCAGGAACTCCGCATCCCATTTGGTGTAGATGTCGTTGGTGATCGCCGCAATGTCATAGCGCTCGCGCATGGTCTTGCAGAGCAGGTCCATCAGCGCGGTCTTGCCCGATCCGACCGGACCGCCGACGCCGACACGCAAAGGACCGTAAGATTTCGCCATGTGACTCGTTCTCTCCTGATGACTTGACGGCCGCACCGCTCACGACCGAAACAAGCGGGTATATTGCGTCTCGTGCCGCAAGCTGGCGAGATCGGCCCGGAACGTCGCGCTGCCGAGATCATCCAAGGTTGCATTCAGCGCGCGATTGGCGGTGGCGGCGACGGCGGCCTCCAGCCTCACCAGCACACGCTGGCTATCGGTCTGGCCGAGCGGAATGAGCCGGCTGGCGGCGGAAATCCAGTTCGAGACCAGCGCATGCAGGAAGGCGTGCAGCGTCGGCGCCAACGGCACGGCGTGCATCGCGGCAACCACACCGACCGCGACTGGATAGACCAATGGCGCGCCGCATGCCGCGACCGTGGCGTCCAGTCCGTCGACATCCCATGCGGCGCGCGAGATATCGATGAAGGCGCGGCCCTGTGAGGTCGTCTCCAGCTGCCGCTCGCGCGACGGCACGAACGCGCTCGCGAGCTCGGCGATCTCGTTCAATGCGGCCGTCTCGCCCGATTCCGTGGCGCGATAGGCGTGGACCAGAAACGTCGCGTCACAGAAGCCGGAGCCGTCGCCGAGCATCGCATCGAGCCAATCCGCCAGCGTCGTCGTGTCGGTGACGTCGCCCGCCTCGACCGCCCATTCGATGCCGCTGGAGTAGGAGAAGCCGCCGACCGGGAACGCCGGCGAAAGCCAGGTCATCAGCCGGTACAGCGCCGCCGCCTCGCCCTCGGCAAGATCACCGGCGCCGACCGGCTCATTTGTGGTCATGAGCATGCTTGTGGCCGTGGTGATGGTCGGGATGATCGCAATGCTCGTCGTGGTGATGGTGGTGCTCGTGGCTATGGTCGTGCGAGCCATGATCATGGTGGTGGCCATGGTCATGGTGATGATGGCCGCGATCGTGATGCGCATGGTCGTGTCCATGCGCGTGGCCGGCATCGGCGTAGGCGCCGCCTTCGGGATCGAACGGCGCCTCGATCTCGATCACACGCGCGCCAAGGCCCTTCACCATCGCCTCGATGACGTGATCGCGGCGGATGCGCAGGGCCTTGGCCATGATCTGGGTCGGCAGATGACGGTTGCCGAGATGCCAGCCGACGCGCACGAGGTGGTGCGGATCGCGGCCGCGGATTTCGAGCAGCGGCTCGGGCGCCGCGACCACCTCGATCAGCCTTCCATCCTCCAGCACCAGCGCATCGCCGCCGCGCAGCGCGACGGCATGTTCCAGGTCGAGCAGGAATTCGAGACCACGCGTTCCCGTCATCACCATGCGACGACGGTGCCGATCGTCGAAATCGAGCACGACCGTGTCCGCCGGAACTTCCGTGAAGCGGTGCTGTCCCCTGACCTGCGTCGCCCGGATCATGCGTCTTACCTCTTTACCGTGTCTCGACCTTCTCGGGCGTGATGTATTCGATCTTCGGCGGCGCCGTGAAGCATTTCACAGCAACACGGCCGAACGTCTTCATGTGCTCGGCAGCGCGATGCGGCCCCAGCGCTTCCATATTCTCCCACTGCTCGACGAACACCATCTTGGCAGGGTCGGTGACGCTCTCATGCAGGTCATAGGCGATATTGCCGGGCTCTTTCCGCGTCTCCTTGATGCAGGCGGTGGCGGCTGCAATGAATTCGGCGCGCGTCTCGGGCTTGATGGTCAAGGTAGCAACGACGTAGATCACGAGAAATCCTCCCGGCTTTTCTTCTGAGGGTTACGATACCGGGCGGGACATTAGACCAGGCGGGACCGAACGCAAAACCGCAAAAAGCCGTCCCCGGACACCGCCGGGGACATGCGTCGAGGCGCTATTTCAGTACATGAAATATCGCTGCGCCATCGGCAGCACCTCCGCCGGAGCACAGGTCAGGAGCTCGCCATCGGCGCGCACTTCATAGGTCTCCGGATCGACCTCGATATCGGGCGTGGCGTCGTTGTGGATCATGCTCTTCTTGGAGATTTTGCCGCGGGTGTTCTGGACTGCATAGAGCTTCTTCTCGATGCCGAGCTTTCGCGCGAGGCCACCGGTGACCGCGGCCTTGGAGGTGAACACCACCGAAGATGCCGTACGCGCCTTGCCGAACGCGCCGAACATCGGCTGGTAATGCACCGGCTGCGGCGTCGGGATCGAGGCGTTGGGATCGCCCATGGGCGCCGCGACGATGGTGCCGCCCTTGACGATGCAGTCCGGCTTGACGCCGAAGAAGGCCGGCGACCACAGCACGAGGTCGGCAAGCTTGCCCTTCTCGACCGAGCCGATCAGCTTCGACACGCCGTGCGCGATGGCGGGATTGATGGTGTACTTGGCGATGTAGCGCTTGACGCGGAAATTGTCGTTGTCCTTGCCCTTGTCCTGCGGCAGCGACCCGCGCTGCTTCTTCATCTTGTCCGCGGTTTGCCAGGTCCGGATGATGACTTCGCCGAGGCGGCCCATGGCCTGCGAGTCCGAGGACATCATCGAGAGCGCGCCGAGGTCGTGGAGGATGTCCTCGGCCGCGATCGTCTCCTTGCGGATGCGGCTTTCGGCGAACGCCAGATCTTCGGCGATCGAGGGATCGAGATGGTGGCACACCATCAGCATGTCCAGATGCTCGTCGATGGTGTTGCGGGTGAACGGCCGCGTCGGGTTGGTCGACGACGGCAGCACGTTCTTCAGGCCGGCGACCTTGATGATGTCAGGAGCATGGCCGCCGCCGGCGCCTTCGGTGTGGAAGGCGTGGATGGTGCGGCCCTTGAACGCCTTGATCGTGTCCTCGACGAAGCCGGATTCGTTCAGCGTGTCGGTGTGGATCATCACCTGGATGTCGTGATCGTCGGCGACCGACAGGCAATTGTCGATCGCGGCCGGCGTGGTGCCCCAGTCCTCGTGCAGCTTCAGCGCACAGGCGCCGGCCCTGATCATCTCGACCAGCGCGGCGGGGCGCGACGCGTTGCCCTTGCCGGAAATGCCGAGATTGACCGGGAAGGCGTCGAACGACTGGATCATCCGCCCCATATGCCAGGGCCCCGGCGTACAGGTGGTCGCGAAGGTGCCGTGCGACGGGCCGGTGCCGCCCCCCAGCATCGAGGTGACTCCTGACATCAGCGCGTGCTCGATCTGCTGCGGACAGATGAAATGGATGTGGCTGTCGAAGCCGCCGGCGGTGAGGATCTTGCCCTCACCCGCGATCACGTCGGTGCCGGGGCCGATGATGATGGTGACCCCGGGCTGGATGTCGGGATTGCCGGCCTTGCCGATGCCTGCGATCATGCCGTCCTTGATAGCGACGTCGGCCTTCACGATGCCCCAGTGATCGACGATCAGCGCATTGGTGATGACGGTGTCGGCGGCACCCTGCTTGTTGGTGACCTGCGACTGCCCCATGCCATCGCGGATCACCTTGCCGCCGCCGAACTTCACCTCCTCGCCATAGGTGGTGAAATCCTTCTCGACCTCGATGATGAGGTCGGTGTCGGCCAGCCGCACCTTGTCGCCGGTGGTCGGACCGAACATGTCGGCATAGACGGAACGCTTCATCTTGACGGACATCACAAGCCCCGTTTGCGATTGAATGTCTGGTTTGTCACAGCAAGGCCTTTGCTGCTTTCACGGCGTCATCGAATTTTTCGTCGAGCCACGCATTGCCGCCGCGGCACCCCGCCACGACCTGCGTGGCCCAGGCGATATAGTCGGCGAGATCTTCGCGCTCCCCAGCATTCGGATCGGTCTGAATGCGCGCGCCCGTATTGCTGATCTTGTCGGCGATCTTGATCAGCTTGGCGCCCGGCGATTTGTGGGGCGCGTCCTCGATTTGCTTCTGCCGCCGCTTCGCTTTCGGCAAGCTCATGTCGTCGGTGCACTCGGCAACGAGGGACGCGACCCGATCGGAAAATCTCTGCGCGAGCTCCTCGCGCGTGGTGTCGGTGTCCTCGATGGTGTCGTGCAGCCAGCCGGCCGCGACCAGCTCGGCATCGGCGCCGTCGGTCGCAGTCGCGAGCAGGTTCGCGACCTCTGCGAGATGATTGATATAGGGCTCATTGCCGCGGCCCTTGCGCGCCATGCCGTTATGGCGCTGCGCGGCGAGCTCGGCAGCTTCCGAGACGAGGCGGATTGGTGAGAGCATGGAAATACCTCCGTTTCCGCCTCAACCATGCCGCGCCGTGCTCGTTCCTGCGGAGGTCACAGCTTCCCCATCACATCGCCGCGGAAGCCGTAGATCGTCTTCTTCCCCGCCATGGCGACGAGCTGGACGTCGCGGGTCTGGCCGGGCTCGAAGCGGACGGCGGTGCCGGCGGCGATGTCGAGGCGCATGCCGCGCGCCTTCTTGCGGTCGAACTTCAGCGCGGGGTTGGTCTCGAAGAAATGGTAGTGCGAGCCAACCTGGATCGGGCGGTCGCCGGTATTGGCGACCGTCAGCGTCACGGTCTTGCGGCCGGCGTTGAGCTCGATCTCGCCGTCCTGAATGAAGAGTTCGCCGGGGATCATGCTCTGCTCCTACCTGATCGGCTCGTGCACGGTGACAAGCTTGGTGCCATCAGGAAAAGTCGCCTCGACCTGGATGTCGTGGATCATCTCGGGAATGCCCGGCATCACCTGGTCGCGGGTCAGAACTTGCGCGCCTGACTGCATCAGCTCGGCGACGGTGCGGCCGTCACGCGCGCCTTCCAGAATGAAGTCGGAGATGATCGCGATCGCCTCGGGATGGTTGAGCTTGACGCCGCGGTCCAGCCGGCGGCGGGCCACGATCGCCGCCATCGAGATCAAAAGCTTGTCCTTTTCGCGGGGAGACAGATTCATGCGACATCTCTTCCGTTCAACACGTCAATTCAACCAGTCTAGTTCAGCCAGAGCCGCGGCAGGGCCGCACCGGTGCGCGCCAGCACCGTCATCATGTCGGCGCGCAAGCGCGCCGCATCTTGGGCACAGAACCGCGCCATTGCAAAGCCATTCCAGGCCGAGATTCCGGCTTCGCCGGAGAACGATTCCGACGCCTCGCGGATGCGCTCGACCAGGGCTTCGTCGCCGGGCACGATCAGGGCTGTGCCGATCGCCGCGCCACCTTTGGCGACCGCGGGCCGTGCAAGCTTGGCACCGATATCGCCGTCGAGCCGGACCGTCTCGGCGAACACCAGCCGCCCGCCGCGGCGTAACCGCCAGCGGTCGACGAACTCGCCCTGCTCCATCCGCTCGCCCATGGCGGTGCGGCCGAACACCACGATCTCGCAGAGCAGGAGCGAGGCCGCCTCGTCGAGGTCGATGTCGAAGCGGCGCTGGACGCGGGCACGGTCGAACAGAATCGTCTCCTGAGGCAGCCAGGCAAGATGCGCGTCCGCGCCGACCTTCAGGGCGATGTTGAGCTGCGCTGCCGCTCCGGGCGTGCGATAGACCTTTTCGGCGGCCGCTGTGGTCAGCGTCAGCCGCGCTGCATCCGCCGCCGCTATCTCGATATCAAAGCGATCACCGCCGGCAACACCGCCGGCCGTGTTGACGAACACGCCGGACAGGCCCTGATCTTCCGGCGAGGGAAAGCGGACGCGGAGCGAACCGGATTCATGCAAGGTGCCGCGCCGTGTCACCCCGTCGCGCGCATGCACGTCGAAGCGCACGGTGCCACGGGCACGGTTGGCCTCGAACAGCGTGGACGTGGCTGACAATTCGCTGCGCATCCGTCTCCCCCAACCGGTCGCGGCAGGTCTGTTCCGGCTTACAGCGCCATCTGGCGGCTGATCTCGCCCGGATCGAGATTGGAGCGGTCGCAGGTGAACTTCACCGCGCCGCGATCCATCACCGCGAAACTGTCGCCGAGTTCGCAGGCAAAGTCGAGATATTGTTCGACCAGCACGATGGCGATGTTGCCGAGGTTGCGCAGATACGAAATGGCGCGGCCGATGTCCTTGATGATCGAGGGCTGGATGCCTTCGGTGGGCTCGTCGAGCAAAAGTAGTTTCGGCCGCATCACCAGCGCGCGGCCGATCGCGAGCTGCTGCTGCTGGCCGCCGGAGAGGTCGCCGCCGCGCCGGCCCAGCATGGATTGCAGCACCGGAAACAGCGAGAACACGTCGTCCGGAATGTGCTTGTCCTCGCGCTTGAGCGGACCGAAGCCGGTCTTGAGGTTCTCCTCAACCGTCAGCAGCGGGAAGATCTCGCGGCCCTGCGGCACGAAGCCGATGCCTTTGCGCGCTCGCTCATACGGCCTGAGGCCGGTGATATCGCTGCCGTCGAACACGATTGCGCCCGAGGAGATCGGATATTGCCCGACCATCGCGCGCAGGAGTGAGGTCTTGCCGACACCGTTGCGCCCGAGCACGCAGGTCACCCTGCCGGGCTCGGCCGAGATCGAGACGCCGCGGAGCGCCTGCGCCGCGCCGTAGAACAGATTGATGTCCTTGACCTCAAGCATTGCTCAGCGTCCCAGATACACTTCGATGACCCGCTCGTTGGACGAGACCTGGTCGATGGTCCCTTCCGCGAGCACCGTGCCTTCGTGCAGGCAGGTGACCTTGACGCCGAGCTCGCGCACGAAGGTCATGTCGTGCTCGACCACCATGACGGTGTGGGTCTTGTTGATTTCCTTCAGCAGCTCGGCGGTGAGTTGCGTCTCGACGTCGGTCATTCCCGCGACGGGCTCGTCGACCAGCAGCAGTTTCGGATCCTGCGCCAGCAGCATGCCGATCTCCAGCCATTGCTTCTGGCCGTGGCTGAGGCTGCCGGCGAGACGATTGCGAGCCTCGGTGAGGCGGATCGTCTCCAGCACCTTGTCGATGCGTTCGGCCTCCGCCTTGCTGCCGCGCCAGAACAGCGTGCCGCGGACCGAATGGTCGACATTGAGCGCCAGCAGGAGGTTGTCCTGCACGGTCTGGCTCTCGAACACGGTCGGCTTCTGGAACTTGCGGCCGATGCCGAGCTCGGCGATGCGGGTCTCGTCGAGGCGCGTCAGGTCGGTGACGCCGTCGAACAGCACGGTGCCTTCATCCGGCTTGGTCTTGCCGGTGATGATGTCCATCATCGTGGTCTTGCCGGCGCCGTTCGGGCCGATGATGGCGCGCATCTCGCCGGGCTCGAGCGTCAGCGACAGATTGTTGATGGCGTGGAAGCCGTCGAACGAGACGTGCACGCCGTCCAGATAAAGCATCGCGGAGGTCGCGCGGGTGTCCATGACGTTCATGACCGCTTACTCCGCCATCTTGGGTTCGGTGACGCCGTCTTCGGCCGCGGCACTCATGGAGGTGGCGGAGGTGCGTCTTTCCTTCGATTGATCCCACCAGGCATTGAAGGTGCCGACGATGCCCTTGGGCAGCAGCAGCGTCACCAGGATGAACAATGCGCCCAGCATGAACAGCCAGTACGGCGCGAGCACGCCCGAGGTGAAGAACGTCTTGGCGTAGTTGACGACGACGGCGCCGAGCGCCGCGCCGACCAGCGTGCCGCGGCCGCCGACCGCGACCCAGATCACCGCCTCGATCGAATTGCCGGGGGCGAATTCGCTCGGGTTGATGATGCCGACCTGCGGCACGTAGAGCGCGCCGGCAACGCCGGCCATGCAGGCCGACACCGTGAACACGAACAGCTTGTAGGATTCGACGCGGTAGCCGAGGAAGCGCGTGCGCGATTCCGCGTCGCGCACGGCAATCAAGACCTTGCCGAGCTTGGAGGAGACGATGGCGCGGCAGATCAGGAAGCCGATGATCAGCGCCAGACAGCTCAGCGCGAACAACGCGGCGCGCGTCCCCTCCGCCTGGACGTTGAAGCCCAGGATGTCCTTGAAGTCGGTCAGGCCGTTATTGCCGCCAAAACCAAAGTCGTTGCGGAAGAAGGCGAGAAGCAGCGCGTAGGTCATCGCCTGCGTGATGATCGACAGATAAACGCCGGTGACACGTGAGCGGAAGGCGAGCCAGCCGAAGCAGAAGGCGAGCAGGCCGGGCACGACCAGCACCATCAGCGCGGCGAACCAGAACATGTCGAAGCCGTACCAGTACCAGGGCAGCTTCTCCCAGTTCAGGAACACCATGAAGTCGGGCAGGATCGGATTGCCGTAGACGCCGCGGGTGCCGATCTGTCGCATCAGGTACATGCCCATGGCGTAGCCGCCGAGCGCGAAGAAGGCGCCGTGGCCGAGCGAGAGGATGCCGCAATAGCCCCAGATCAGGTCGATCGACAGCGCCAGGATGGCGTAGCAGACATACTTGCCCCAGAGCGCGACGAGATAGGTCGGCACCTGCAGGAACGAGCCCGCGGGCAGCAGCAGGTTGGAGAGCGGAATGAGGATGCCGCAGGTCGCGACGACGGCAAGGAAGATCGTCGCGCGGCGGTCCAGCGATCGCGTCAGCATGTGAGGGGTCATGCTTCCACCGCACGGCCCTTGAGCGCGAACAGGCCGCGCGGCCGCTTTTGAATGAACAGGATGATGAGAACCAGGATCGCGATCTTGCCGAGCACGGCACCGGCGACCGGCTCCAGGAACTTGTTGGCGATGCCGAGCGTGAAGGCGCCGACCAGCGTGCCCCAGAGATTGCCGACCCCGCCGAACACCACGACCATGAAGCTGTCGATGATGTAGCTCTGGCCGAGATTGGGGCTGACATTGTCGATCTGCGACAGCGCGACGCCGGCGATGCCTGCAATGCCCGAGCCGAGGCCGAAGGTCAGCGCGTCGACGCGCGAGGTGGCGATGCCCATCGAAGCCGCCATGCGGCGGTTCTGCGTCACCGCGCGCATTTCGAGGCCCAGCGCGGTGTAGCGCAGCATCGCGAGCAGGATCGCGAACACGGCGAGCGTGAAGAGAAGGATCCAGAGCCGGTTATAGGTGATGGTGATCTGGCCGAGCTCGAACGCGCCGCTCATCCAGGAGGGGTTGCCGACCTCGCGGTTGGTCGGGCCGAACATGGTGCGCACCGCCTGCTGCAGCACCAGCGATAGGCCCCAGGTCGCGAGCAGCGTCTCGAGCGGGCGGCCATAGAGGAAGCGGATGATGCTGCGCTCGATCAGCACGCCGATCGCGCCGGCGACGAGGAAGGCGAGCGGCACGGCGATCAAGAGCGAATAGTCGAACAGGCCGGGATAGCGGGTGCGGATCACCTCCTGCACCACGAAGGTGGTGTAGGCCCCGATCATCACCATCTCGCCATGCGCCATGTTGATGACGCCCATCACGCCGAAGGTGATGGCGAGCCCGATCGCGGCGAGCAGCAGCACCGAGCCGAGCGAGAGACCGTACCAGGCATTCTGCACCATCGACCAGACCGCGAGCGAATTCTGGATCGAGCCGATCGCGCTCGCGGCGGCCTTGGTGACCGAGGCCGGCTGGTCGCCCATGCCGGTGAGCAGCGCCAGCGCATCCTGGTCGCCCCGCGCCTTGAGGGTTGCGACCGCTTCGAGCTTCTCGACCTCGGTGGCGTCGGACTTGAACAGCAGGATCGCGGCTCGGGCCTCAGTGAGCGCCGCCTTGACGGATTTGTTGGCTTCCTTGGCAAGCGCGGCATCGACCGCCTCGAGCGCGGTCTCCTCGTGCGACTTGAAGACGGACTCCGCGGCTTGCAGGCGCGTTCCCAGATCCGGAGACTGCAGCGTCAGGCTCCCGAGTGCGGCGTCGACGCTGCGGCGCAGGCGGTTGTTGAGGCGAACCGCGCTCGCACTGTCGGGAACGCTGGCAACGGCCTCGCCGGTCGCAGCGTCGATCGACTTGCCGTCCGCATCGGTGACGTAGACCTTCTTACTGTCGGGATCGGCCATGAGGCGACCGTCCTGAAGCGCATTGATGATCGGAAAAGCCAGCTTGCTGCCGCTGCCCGCGATCACACCGATCGCCTCTTCCGTGTCGGAAAAATCATCGTTGGCGAATTTGGCGACCGCATCCTCGAACGGACCGGCGAAGGCCGGCAGCGCGAACGCAATCAGGAACAACGAGAGTGCAAGCGAACAGAGACGAGCGGACAAATGGGCTGGCACTGTGAATGACCCCGGCAGAAATGAGTGGAGAAGGCGGCGGGATCGCCGCCCTCTCCGGTCTTGCAATGGAGCGTCAGATCGGGATCAGGAGCCCGAGCCGAGGCACTTGTTGGACTTGGTGTTGAAGTTACCGCACTTCTTGCCGACCCAGTCGCCGATCAGGTCCTTGGAGCCGTCGAGCTCCTTCGACCAGGCGTCGCCGGGGACGAGGCTCGGGGTCTTCCAGACCACGTCGAACTGGCCGTTGCCCTTGATCTCGCCGATGAACACCGGCTTGGTGATATGGTGGTTCGGGAGCATCTTGGAGGTGCCGCCGGTCAGGTTCTTGGCTTCGATGCCCGGGAGAGCGTCGATGACCTTGTCGGGATCGGTCGACTTCACCTTCTCGACCGCCTTGACCCACATGTCGAAGCCGATCACGTGCGCTTCCATCGGATCGTTGGTCACGCGCTTCGGATTCTTGGTGTAGGCCTGCCACGCCTTGATGAACTTCTCGTTCTCCGGCGACTTGATCGACTGGAAGTAGTTCCAGGCGGCGAGGTGGCCGACCAGCGGCTTGGTGTCGATGCCGGCGAGCTCTTCCTCACCCACCGAGAACGCCACCACCGGGATGTCCTTGGCCTTGATGCCCTGGTTGCCGAGCTCCTTGTAGAAGGGAACGTTGGCGTCGCCGTTGATGGTCGAGACCACCGCGGTCTTCTTGCCGGCCGAGCCGAACTTCTTGATGTCGGCCACGATCGTCTGCCAGTCGGAATGACCGAACGGCGTGTAGTTGATCATGATGTCTTCCTGGGCGACGCCCTTGGACTTCAGATAGGCCTCCAGGATCTTGTTGGTGGTGCGCGGATAGACGTAGTCGGTGCCCGCGAGCACCCAGCGCTTCACCTTCTCGTCCTTCATGAGGTAGTCGACGGCAGGGATCGCCTGCTGGTTCGGCGCAGCCCCCGTGTAGAACACGTTACGCTCGCTCTCCTCACCCTCGTATTGCACGGGGTAGAACAGGATGCTGTTGAGCTCCTTGAACACCGGGAGCACCGACTTACGCGACACCGAGGTCCAGCAGCCGAACACGACCGAGACCTTGTTCTTGGTGATCAGCTCGCGCGCCTTTTCGGCGAACAGCGGCCAGTTCGATGCGGGATCGACGACGACGGCTTCCAGCTTCTTGCCGAGCACGCCGCCCTTCTTGTTCTGCTCGTCGATCAGGAAGAGGATGGTGTCCTTCAGCGTGGTTTCGCTGATTGCCATGGTGCCGGACAGGGAGTGGAGTACACCCACCTTGATGGTGTCGTCGGCGGCCTTTGCGCCAGTCAATGAAGCCAGACCGAGCATCAGTCCGGCGGTCGCAGCGAGCACGCCGCGGCGGCTAAATGACGCCGCTATATCGTGAGTGGATTTGTTAAACATGAGTGCCTCATCTCCCTGACGCAGACGTGAAAAACGCTGCGAAACGGCCCCACGGCCGCCTGCGGTTAACGGAATCGCAAGAACCATGCCATGGGCTGGGTACCCATCAACTTATTGAATTTACAAAACTAATTGGCAGAAATCGAAGTTTCTCCGCAGACTTGCAGCCTAAATCGTAGGCAACATAAATGTATGCGAAAGCGGCAGTCAGACTACTTTCTAAGCAAATCGCTAATGCTGGCTAAATTTCTGGCAGCAGTATTTTTGCACCGCACCCGCTGTTTTGGAGGCAAGTGCCTTGAAAGCGCCCCCTCGATGTTCCATATGAGCGTCCGAGACCTCTTGCGAATCAAGGGGTCGTAGCGAGCCGCGTGTTCTTAAGCCCTCTACGGGCCTCTGGCTTGCCCCATATCATCCAAGCCATCCGACACCCCAAACACGCAGGTGTCTTCTCGACACCCTTTTGCGCGCGCCGCGCTGATGCGCCGGGCGTTCGCTTTTGACATGGAAAGAACCCCTCTTTTGACTTCGTTTCAGGACTTCGGCCTCGCCGAACCCATCGCGCGCGCTCTTCGTGAAGAGAATTACGTCACCCCCACTCCGATCCAGGCCCAAACCATCCCGCTGGCATTGACCGGCCGCGACGTCGTCGGCATCGCCCAGACCGGTACCGGCAAGACCGCGTCCTTCGCGCTGCCGATCCTGCATCGTCTGCTCGAGAACCGCATTAAGCCGCAGCCCAAGACCGCCCGCGTGCTGGTGCTGTCGCCGACCCGCGAGCTGTCCGGGCAGATCCTCGACAGCTTCAACGCCTACGGCCGCCACATCCGCCTGTCCTCGACGCTCGCGATCGGCGGCGTGCCGATGGGCCGCCAGGTCCGTGCGCTGATGCAGGGCGTCGACGTGCTGGTCGCCACCCCCGGCCGCCTGCTCGACCTCGTGCAGAGCAACGGCTTGAAGCTTTCAAGCGTCGAGTTCCTCGTGCTCGACGAAGCCGACCGCATGCTCGACATGGGCTTCATCAACGACATCCGCAAAATCGTCGCCAAGCTGCCGATCAAGCGGCAGACCCTGTTCTTCTCGGCCACCATGCCGAAGGACATCGCCGAGCTCGCCGATTCCATGTTGCGCGACCCCGCCCGTGTCGCGGTGACCCCGGTGTCCTCGACCGCCGAGCGGATCAACCAGCGCATCCTGCAGGTCGACTTCGCGGCCAAGCCGGCCTTCCTGACCAAGCTGCTGCAGGACGAGGCGATCAACCGCGCGCTGGTCTTCACCCGCACCAAGCACGGCGCCGACAAGGTGGTGAAGACGCTGGCCAAGGCCGGGATCGCCGCCAACGCCATCCACGGCAACAAGTCGCAGAACCATCGCGAGCGCACGCTGGCCCAGTTCCGCTCGGGAGAGATCCGCACCCTGGTCGCCACCGACATCGCCGCCCGCGGCATCGACGTCGACGGCATCAGTCACGTCATCAACTTCGACCTGCCGAACGTGCCGGAGACCTACGTCCACCGCATCGGCCGCACCGCGCGCGCCGGAGCCGACGGCACCGCAATCTCGCTGGTCGCGGGCGGCGAGGAGCTCGGCTATCTGCGCGACATCGAGCGGCTGATTCGCGTCGCCCTGCCGCGGGAGGACCACCGCACCGACGCCGGCCGCCGCGATGCCGGTCCCGCCCCGTCGCAGCAACGACAGGGCCGGCCGGGCGGTCGTCCGGGCCAGCGCCCGCAAGGAGCACGCCACGGTGACGGACGTCGTGCCGACGAACGGCATGCCGACGGGCGCCACCATAGTGCCGGCAAGCAAGGCGACGGCAGGCACGGTGAGGGACGCCACGCCGAGGCAAGGCATGCGGACGGACGCCCCGGCAGTGGCCCGAATGCCCCCAAGGGTTCTCGCCGCCGCCGCTCCGGTGGTAAGATGCATTCATCGCCTGTCGACCGTCCGGAACAGCGTTCCGCGCATAGCGCCGGGACCCCTGATGGGATACAAGGCGTTGCCTTTTTGCGCCGCCAGAGTCGGCCAAACAGCCAACCGAACCGCAAACCCTATTCGCACTAGCCGTCCACGACCTGGAGATATCAATGGCTAAGGAAGAGCTGATCCAGTTCGAAGGACTGGTCACCGAAATCCTCCCCGATGCCCGCTACCGCGTGCAGCTCGACGCCGGACACGAGATCGTTGCCTATACCGCCGGCAAGATGAAGAAGAACCGCATCAAGACGCTCGCGGGCGACCGCGTGACCGTGGAGATGTCGCCCTATGACCTCGAGAAGGGCCGGCTGATTTTCCGCCACAAGGACGAACGTCCCAGCACGCCGGGCGGACCGCCCCGTCCCGGACAGCGCGGCGGCCAATTCCGCCGCCGCTAGTCGGGTGCGGCGCGGGTTCGAATTCCGATCTGTAGATTGATCCGCCGTTGACATCGGCGGATCAAAAAATCGTGCGCGTTCGGATTGTTTCGAACCGTTGCTTCCGATAAAATGAATTAATCGATTTTCGGCCGGACGACATTGGCATCCACCGGTACAGCCGGTTCAGACACGCTGACGACCCTTCCAGAAATTCGATCCTAACCCTGCCCGCGCGAGCGGGCTCCGACATAGTGTTATCTGAGAGGGACTACCCCCGTGAGCATGGGAACCGTGAAGTGGTTTAACGCAACCAAGGGCTATGGCTTCATTCAGCCCGACGATGGCGGCCAGGACGTGTTCGTTCACATCAGCGCCGTGGAGCGCGCCGGCCTCGGCTCGCTCCGCGAGGGCCAGAAGATCTCCTACGAGATCGTGGCCGACCGCCGTTCCGGCAAGTCTGCGGCGGACAACCTGCGCGCTGCGGGCTGAGCCCGCCGGGCGCCGGCCCGATCAGCGAGCCAAAGCAAAAAGGCCGTGCGCAACGCACGGCCTTTTTCATGTCACGGGCGGCTGACAGATCTCAACACGTCGACGGCACGTTGTTGTAGGGCACGCAGGTGACCTGACGCGGTCGCGTGTAGGAGAGATCGCTCAGGGTTACGCTCGACTTCAACACGTAGCCGATGGTCGGCGTGTAAGTGTAGTTGGCTTCGCTCAGGATGAGATAGCTCGACGGAATCAAGAGTGCCGGGGGAATCATCGTGGTGACCGTGTCGCCGGCGTTCCGAGCCGAGGTCGCAAGCGTGGCTTGCGTCGCGCCGCTCGCAATCGTGCCGGCCCTGCTCCACTGGACCTTGGCGATGCTGTTGGCGTCGATGTAGATCTGGGAGATCGTGCCCTTCACGAGCGCAGCGTCGTAAGGCATGACGACGGAGATGCTTGCCGTGAACGTATCCTTCATGCCGGCATCGTTGAGCGTCGTCGACTGCGAGGTCAAATCGGACAATGTCCGCGCGATCAACGTGATTTTGCGGTCGATCGCCACGGCGGACGAAAATTCGACAGTGCCGAAGAACATCACCAGCATCAGCGGTACGATGATCGCGAATTCGGTCGCCGCCAGCGCGCGCTTGTCGGCGACGAAGCCGCGCACGGAGCCGCGTGCATTCCTCCAGATGTTCGCAATCGCCCGCATCGGTCCGCCCAGATCCATCTGCCTCAGAAGGGTTCGTTCTTGAACGCCACCGTCGCCACCATCAGCCGCTTGTTGCTGCATCCCGCGTTGTAGCCGAGGCCGGTGACGATGAGCGGCCATTGATAGAACAGGCGCACCACGACGACCTGACCGGAGCTTCCGGCACTGTACTGCATCCCGGAGGGATTGAAGGTGCAGGAATTGCCGAAATTGGTGAGGCTGAGCGTCCCGAACGAGCTGGTGCTGACGACGTCGACGTACAGCTTGCTGCAATCGAACAGCGCCGGAATCTTGCTGCAGACGAAGGTCTTGAACGTCGTCTGATCGCATGCAGCGACTGTGTTGGGCGCGGACTGGCAGGCCGCCACCGAGCCGCCCTGCGCCTGAGCCTGGCCGGTTAGAATCGCGCGCGCGGAGTCCTGCGCGATGGTCTCGAGCACCTGGCTGGAGAAGAACATGAGCGCCGTCTCGAGGATCGCGAACAGCAGCGCGAAGAACATCGGTGCGACCAGCGCAAATTCGACGGCTGCGGAGCCGCGGCGGTTGCCGCGAAACCGGAGCAGCGCTTTCCGGAGCGTGAACCTCGTAGGTGCAGGCGATGGCATCTCGTCAAATTCCCCAGCGGCCGGCGATCATCTGCCCGTTCAATAGCGGAAACTGATTGTCTAAGTGTTTCAGACGATCCGCTTCCGGCGGACCGCGCCGTTAACACCGCGTTAACCAGCGCCCGCAAGCGGGAGGAAGCACGGCATGCAACGAGGTGCCGCCCTCGAATCGAGCGGCTTGGCGGGATCGAGGCCCGCCCGTGGGCTAGTTTGGCTTGGCAGCCGCGCCGGCACCCGCACCTCCGCTGGCGCTGCTGCTCAGCGTACCGGCCTGGCTCATCGCGTTGTTGAAATAGGTGTCGCTGTCGCCGAGCGTCACGCGGCGCTGGCAAAGCGGCACGCAACTGTAGGACTCCCGCTCGACCCCGCGATAGACGGTGACGAGCCGGTCGCTCGGACCTTCGACCTGGATCTGGCGGTCCACCAGAATCTCGCCGCCGCGGTCGAGCGCGATGAAGTTGGTGGCCCCGTAGCCCTTTCCGGTCACGACGATCATGCCGCCGGGCTGGAGCGTGACGTCGGCGATCAGGGGATTGCCGACCACGATGGTCGCCACCTTGCCGGGCAGCCGCACCAGCTTGGCCTGGTCGACATTGACGGCGATGGTATCGGCGACGGGCTCGGCAAGGCTGGCGGCCGGCGAGGCCAGCACCGCAGCGGCAACCAGAACACAGACGCGCACATGACGGCGCAGCATTTCTTTACGCATACTCTTACCCCCGGGACGTCACAGACCGGCAGAAGCGACCGAATACAGCGGAGCCGGTGCCCGACCCGGCTAACCTGCCTTTAATTCGTGAACGTTCCGCAAACTCGCCGAGTATTGTTTGAACGGACGGACATTTGCGGGGCCCGCCCCCTAATGCCGGAACGGAAAGGCGAGCTGCCCGCCGATCTCCTTGGGCATGGCCGCTTCGTCCTTGCCGTAGTCCTGCGGCAGCCTGCCCTCCGGCATGCGGAAGGTGCCGAACAGCACGTCCCAGATCGGGAACGTTCCGGCAAAATTGGTGTCGCCGCCCTCTTCGAGGGAGGTGTGGTGCCAGCGATGGAAGACCGGCGTCGCCAGCACGTATTTGAACGGTCCGAAAGTCCAGTTCAGGTTGGCGTGCACAAAGGCCGAGTGGAAGGTGGTGAACGGGCCGACCCAGACCATGACGTTCGGGGAGATGCCTGCCATCAGCAGCACGACGTCGACGATGATCGTCCCGAGCAAGAGATTGACCGGATGGAAGCGCGCCGCGGAGATCCAGCCGATCTCCTCCGACGAATGATGGATGGCGTGATATTTCCAGAAGCCGCCGTCGTGGAAAAGCCGATGCAGCCAGTACAGCATGAAATCGGACAGCACCAGGAACAGCACGGCCTGCAGCCACAGCGGCAGCTGCGCCAGCGGACCGTGGCCATTGTCGTAAAAGGCGATGAGCTCGTCGGCGTCGTGGATGTTGAAGACGACGCTGGCGCCGACGACCAGCAGCCCGATCCGCATGGTGCGGGCGAACACCGGGACGAAGAACCAGTAGCAGATGTCGGTGACGATCTCCCGCTTGCGCCACCACGGCGCACCGGGATTGCAAGCCCAGAAATGCTCCAGCACGGTGAACACCGCCGCGAGCACGAAGGTGACCGGGATCACCTTGACGATGGTCTCGCCGAACATCAAGGCGACTTGCATGGGCAGGCTCGACATCGTCGCCTCTCTCCGCGAATTCCGCTGTAGCTCAAGGCCTACTCCGCGAAATTTAAGGGAGGGTGAAGCACGCGCCGCGTTGGCGGCGCATCCGGAACCGCAACGAATTTGCAGGTGCCGTCTTAAGGCGAAATTCACTCTGGGCAAAAGCATCGCGCCGGACGTGGGATTACCCGGTCGAATTAACTCTCCCGAAAGAGCTCGGCTCTCATGGTCGTCGCGTCAACGACAGCGCCGAACGAGGCGGTCCCCACCCAGACGGAGTTTTGTTCATGAAGAACTTGATTGCGCGTTTCGCGAAGGATGAATCCGGCGCCACCGCCATCGAATACGGCCTGATCGCCGCCGGCATCGCGCTGGCCATCATCACCGTCGTCAACAATCTCGGCACCACGCTGAACGCCAAGTTCAGCTCGATCAGCACCTCGCTGAAGTAAGCGGGTCCACGAACGACGGCAAAAGCCCCGGACCTCCGGGGCGTTTGTTTTTCTGAAGACGGCGAGTTCCAGTGGCGTTGCACGAGTTCAGAACCGATGCCGCGGTCGCGGCGCACGAGGCGGAAGCGGCGCAGGCCGGCTCGCCGGTCTATTGGATCTGCCTTGCGCTGCTGGTTGCGACGATCGCGCTCGCCGCACGTATTGCCAGCTTCTGGTGAAAGCGCGCTCGTGGGCCGAGGCCCGGGCGCGCCCGTGCCGCCGTTGTCGGTTTGTTTAGCATCGCGCGCTAGCATCGCCCGAAGCAGCTCCCGCGACAAACCCAGGCCTCAAGACGCAGCCCATGATTCTCGACCTTGCGCGCCTTCTGCTCTTCCCGGCCCTGATGGCGTTCGCCGCCGCGAGCGATCTCTTCACGATGACGATCTCGAACCGCGTATCGCTGGCGCTGGTGGCGGGCTTCTTCGCGCTCGCCCTCGCCGGGGGCATGGCACCTTACGAGATGCTGAGTCATGTCGGCGCCGGTGCGCTCGTTCTGGTCGTGGCCTTCACCTGCTTCGCCATGGGCTGGGTGGGCGGCGGCGACGCCAAGGTCGCTGCCTCCGTCGCGCTCTGGTTCGGCTTCCCACATCTGATGAACTTCCTGCTCTACGCCTCGCTGTTCGGCGGCGCGCTGACGCTGCTCCTGCTGCAGTTCCGGCAATGGCCGCTGCCTTACGGGCTGGCAGGACAGGCCTGGCTCGCACGGCTGCACGCCAAGGAGAGCGGCATTCCCTACGGCATCGCGCTCGCGCTGAGCGCGCTGATGGTCTACCCGGAGACCGAATGGGTGAAGGCGATCGACCTCGCTCGCCTCGCGCTGCGCTGAACGCTCCGGGTAAACCCGGCGTTAAGGCGATTTAGATACGCCTCATTAACCATGCTTTGACGAATAGCTGGTCAACTGCCGATCACGGCGGCGGCAGCGTCGCGGCGTATTGTTGGAAAGTTGAAGCGTATGAATAGGGCACGCATTGTCGTCCTGACGGTCGCCATCTGCGCCGGCGGCGTCGCCGCGTACCTGGCGAGCGGCTCCGACAATTCTGCGCCGCCTCCGGTTCCGGTCGCACAGCTGCCGACCGTCGACGTCCTCGTGGCCAAGAACGACATCGGCCTCGGCCAGACCGTGAAGCCCGAAGACGTGCAATGGCAGACCTGGCCGACCGCGACCGCCAGCGCCACCTTCATCCGACGCAACGAGCGCCCCGACGGTGCGACCCAGGTGACCGGCTCGATCGCGCGCGCGCCCTTCATCCAGGGCGAGCCGATCCGCGACCAGAAGCTGGTCAAGGCCGAAGGTTCCGGCTTCATGGCGGCAATCCTGCCCACCGGCATGCGGGCGATCTCGACCGAGATCTCGCCGGAGACCGGCGCGGGCGGCTTCATCCTACCCAACGACCGCGTCGACGTCCTGCTCACCCGCCGGCTCAAGAACCCGGATCAGAGCAGCGGCGCTCCCGACATCGTCACCTCCGAGATCATCCTGGCCAATATCCGGGTCCTGGCCATCGACCAGGCACCCAAGGAGAAGGACGGGCAGAACGCGGTGATCGGCAAGACCGTCACCCTCGAGCTCAATCCCGCGCAGACCGCAACGCTCTCCGCGGCGCGCCAGAGCGGCACGCTGTCGCTGGCGCTGCGCAGCATCGTCGACGTCAAGATGAGCGAGATCACGCTCGATGACTCCGCGCAGAAGCGCGACGGTGTCTCGATCATTCGCTACGGCATTCCAAGTCAGGCGGCTAAGGCACGATGAAGACAGTCGACATCAAATACAGGGCAGATTCGGCGACGATGCGGACCTCACTGGTCCGCGCCCTGTCGTTTTCGGCCGCCCTCGCGCTGGCGCTCAGCCCGACGATCGCCCCGGCAGTCGCCGCCGATTACCGCCCTGTGCCGCAGACCGCGGCGGACGGCCAGATCAACGCGCGTTTCCTCTCGCTCGGCATCGGCAAGTCGGTCGTGATCGACCTGCCGCGCGACATCAAGGACGTGCTGGTCGCCGATCCCAAGATCGCCAATGCGGTGGTCCGCTCCGCACAGCGCGCCTATATCATCGGCGCCGCGGTCGGCCAGACCAATATCGTGTTCTTCGATTCCGCCGGGCAGCAGATCGCGGCCTACGACATCGCGGTGAAGCGCGACCTCAACGGCGTGCGGGCCGCACTGAAGCAGGTTCTGCCCAACTCAGACATCCAGATCGACGGCCTGGGCGACGGTATCGTCCTGTCCGGCACGGCCGCCAACCCTATGGAAGCGCAACAGGCCAACGAGCTCGCTGCGCGCCTGGCCGGCGGCGTCGACAAGGTGGTGAACTCGATCGTGGTCCGCGGCCGCGACCAAGTCATGCTCAAGGTGACCGTTGCCGAAGTCGCGCGTACAATCGTCAAGCAGCTCGGTATCGACCTCACCGCCAACCTCAACTACGGCACATCGGTGGTGAGCTTCAGCAACTCCAACCCGTTCACGGCCCTCGGCCGTAATCTGGTGGATGGCAACAATCTCACTGCGAGTTTCGGCGCGACGCCTTCGGTGCAGGCGACCCTGCGTGCGATGGAGAGCGCGGGCGTGATCAGGACGCTTGCCGAGCCGAACCTGACCGCGATCTCCGGAGAGTCCGCCACCTTTCTCGCCGGCGGCGAATTTCCGGTGCCGGCAGGTTATTCGTGCGATCCCGTCACGCGCGTCTGTACCACTCAGATCAGCTTCAAGAAGTTCGGCATCTCACTCAACTTTACGCCTGTGGTCCTGAGCGAAGGCAAGATCAGCTTGCGGGTGATGACCGAGGTCTCCGAACTGTCAAATGAGAATGCGATCACGCTGTCGCAGGCGGTGACCTCGAACACGGTCAACTCGCTGACGGTCCCCTCAATCAAGACACGCCGCGCAGAGACTTCGCTGGAAATTCCGTCCGGCGGCGCGATGGCGATGGCCGGCCTGATCCAGCAGCAGACCAAGCAAGCTGTCAACGGAATGCCGGGGCTGATGCAGCTCCCGATCCTCGGCACGCTGTTCCGCAGCCGCGACTTCGTCAACAATGCAACCGAGTTGGTCGTGATCGTGACGCCCTATGTGGTCCGCGCGGTGGCGCCGAAGGACCTGTCGCGGCCGGATGACGGCTTCGCCCCGCCTGCGGATCCGCAGGCGCAGCTGATCGGCAATATCAACCGGATCTACGGCGTGCCGGGCCGGACCGAACCGGCCAAGAACTACCGCGGCACCTACGGCTTCATTACCGACTGAGGCGGAACGGGGATTTCACGATGATCACGAGACCACCCCAGCTTCGCAAGCGCGCCATCAGCCTCGGTGGCGTGCTCATCGGCCTCGCGCTCGCGGTCGGGGGCTGCCAGCACGACGAAGTCCTCACGGCGTCCATTCCCGACGACTACAAGCAGCGCCATCCGATCGCGGTCGAGGAGCAGAATCGCTCGATCGTCGTCTTCGTGGGTCATGCCCGCGGCGGATTAACCGCGGCCCAACGCGCTGACGTGATGGGCGTGGCATCGGCGTGGTTGCAAGAAGGCACCGGCGCGATTCGCATCGACGTGCCTTCCAATACGCCCAATGCTCGCCCGGTCGCCGATACGATGCGTGAGATCCAGGCGATGCTGGCGGCGGCAGGCGTTCCGCCGCGCGGCGTCAGCCTTCACCCCTACCAGCAGCAAGACAAGCGCTTCCTCCCCCCGATCCGGCTCACCTATTCCAGGATTGCCGCAGTCGCCGGTCCCTGCGGCCTGTGGCCGGAAGACATCGGACCCTCGATGAAGAACAAGCGCTGGTTCGAGAACAAGGACTACTACAATTACGGCTGCGCTTATCAGCGCAACCTCGCGGCCATGGTCGACAATCCGTCGGATCTTGAGCAGCCGCGGCCCGAAACTCCGTCATACACGCCGCGGCGCATCACCGGGTTCGAGAAGTATCGCAAGGGAACGACGACGGCGACCACCTATCCCGAGGCCGACAGGGCCAAACTCAGCGACACCGGCAAATGATCAGTTACGCGCGCCAGACACACGAAGAGCAGCCGGCAGCAGCTCCTCCGCCGGTCGAGGAGCATATTGCGCCCGCGCCGCGCGTCTCGGTTCAGGCCTTCTGCGAAACCGTGGAGACGGCCGCCGCGGTGCAGTCGGCCGGCGAGGATCGCCGTCTCGGCAAGGCTCACCTGAAGATCCAGATGGGCGGCATGGCGGCCGCGATCGAAGCCTACCGCTCGGCTCCCACGCCGAACGTGATCGTGCTCGAGAGCGACGGTCGCAACGACCTGCTGGGCGGACTCGACCAGCTCGCCACTGTCTGCGATGCCGGCACCCGCGTGGTGGTGATCGGCCGCATCAACGACGTCACGCTCTATCGCGAGCTGGTGCGCCGCGGCGTCAGCGATTACGTGCTCGCGCCGGTCGGCGCGATCGACGTCGTACGCTCGATCTGCAACCTGTTCTCGGCCCCCGAAGCCAAGGCAGTCGGCCGCATCATCGCCGTGGTCGGAGCCAAGGGTGGCGTCGGGGCTTCGACCATCTCGCACAACGTCGCGTGGGCGATCGCGCGAGACCTCGCGATGGACGCCGTCGTCGCCGATCTCGACCTCGCCTTCGGCACGGCCGGGCTCGACTACAACCAGGATCCGCCGCAGGGTATCGCCGACGCCGTGTTCTCGCCTGACCGCGTCGACACCGCGTTCATCGACCGCCTGCTGTCAAAATGCACCGACCATCTCAGCCTGCTGGCGGCGCCTGCGACGCTCGACCGGGTCTATGATTTCGGCACTGACGCTTTCGATGCCGTATTCGACACGCTGCGCTCCACCATGCCCTGCATCGTGCTCGACGTTCCGCATCAATGGTCGGGCTGGACCAAGCGCGCCTTGATCGGGGCGGACGACATCCTGATCGTGGCCGCCCCGGACCTCGCCAATCTGCGCAATACCAAGAACCTGTTCGATCTATTGAAGGCCGCGCGCCCCAACGACCGGCCGCCGCTCTACTGCCTGAACCAGGTCGGCGTGCCGAAACGGCCCGAGATCGCCGCCGCGGAGTTCGCCAAGGCAATCGAGAGCCAGCCGGTCGTCTCGATCCCGTTCGAACCGCAGATCTTCGGCTCGGCGGCCAACAACGGCCAGATGATCGCGGAGATCTCCGCCAACCACAAGTCGATCGAGATGTTCCTGCAGATCGCCCAGCGCCTGACCGGCCGCAGCGAGACCAAGAAGCAAAAGTCGTCCCTGCTTTCACCTCTGATTGAGAAGTTGCGGGGAAGATAAGCCGCCGCATGGAGTTGTTAAGTGTTCGGTAAGCGTAGCGGAACAGACACCGACCTTCGGGCACCCAAGCCCGGCGCCGTGTCGCTCGAGCCTGCCCCGGCTCAGGCGCCGACGGTGTCGCGCGCTCCGCCTCCGCCGGCCGTCGCCTCGCCGCCGCTTGCGCCCGCCAAGGCTCCGCCGCCTCCGGCCATGGAGAGCCGGCGTTCGGACAATTATTACGAGGTCAAGGCGACCATCTTCGGCGCGCTGATCGAGGCCATCGACCTCGCCCAGCTCGCCAAGCTCGATTCGGAGTCCGCGCGCGAGGAAATCCGCGACATCGTCAACGAGATCATCGCGATCAAGAACATCGTGATGTCGATCGCCGAGCAGGAGGAGCTGCTCGACGACATCTGCAACGACGTCCTCGGTTACGGCCCGCTCGAGCCGCTATTGTCGCGCGACGACATCGCCGACATCATGGTCAATGGCGCCAACACCGTCTACATCGAGGTCGGCGGCAAGATCCAGCGTACCGGCATCCGCTTCCGCGACAACCAGCAGCTTCTCAACATCTGCCAGCGCATCGTCAGCCAGGTCGGCCGGCGCGTCGACGAATCCTCGCCGATCTGCGACGCGCGCCTCGCCGACGGCTCCCGTGTCAACGCCATCGTGCCGCCGCTGTCGATCGACGGCCCCGCGCTCACCATCCGCAAATTCAAGAAAGACAAGCTGACGCTGGATCAGCTCGTCAAGTTCGGCGCGATCACGCCGGAAGGCGCCGAGATCCTTCAGATCATCGGCCGCGTCCGCTGCAACGTGCTGATTTCCGGCGGTACCGGCTCGGGCAAGACGACCCTGCTCAACTGCCTCACCAACTACATCGAGCACGACGAGCGCGTCATCACTTGCGAGGACGCCGCCGAGCTCCAGCTGCAGCAGCCTCACGTGGTGCGGCTGGAAACCCGTCCGCCCAACATCGAGGGCGAGGGCCAGGTCACGATGCGCGAATTGGTGCGCAACTGCCTGCGTATGCGTCCCGAACGCATCATCGTCGGCGAGGTCCGCGGACCCGAAGCCTTCGACCTGCTGCAGGCCATGAACACCGGCCATGACGGCTCGATGGGCACGCTGCACGCCAACAACCCGCGCGAGGCGCTGTCGCGCTGCGAATCCATGATCACGATGGGCGGCTTTTCCCTTCCGTCGCGAACAATTCGCGAGATGATCTGCGCCTCGATCGACGTCATCATCCAGGCCGCGCGCCTGCGCGACGGCTCCCGCCGCATCACCCACATCACCGAGGTGATGGGCATGGAAGGCGACACCATCATCACCCAGGACATCTTCCTCTACGACATGGTCGGCGAGGACGCCAACGGCAAGATCATCGGCCGGCACCGCTCAACCGGCATCGGCCGTCCGAAGTTCTGGGAACGCGCCCGTTATTACGGCGAGGAGAAGCGCCTCGCCGCGGCGCTCGACGCGGCGGAAGTCGCGCCGAAGACGTGAGCAGATTGGCAGCGCCATGAACATGCAGGTCCTCGCCCTCGCCTTCCTCGCCACCGCAGCAGTTGGTGGCATCGCCTGGGTATTCCTCTATCCGGTGCTGTCTGGGGAGCGAAAGGCGGAAAGCCGCCGTGCCTCGGTCGCGCGCGCCGAAGCGCCCACGGCCCGGCAGGCCGAGAAAACTCAGCGCTCTCGCCGCGAGCAGGTCGAGTCCACGCTGAAGGACCTCGAGGCGCGGCGCGCCCAGGAGAAGAGCGCTCCGCTCAGCGTCCGCCTGTCGCAGGCCGGGCTCGACTGGACGCCGCAGAAGTTCTGGACCGTGTCCGCCGTGGTGGCCGGCGTTTTTTTCGCGGCCGCTATGTTCGCGGGCGGGGGCCTGATCGGCGCCGCCGGTCTTGCCTTTGCCGGCGGCTTCGGCCTGCCGCGCTGGGCACTCGGCTTCCTCAAGAAGCGTCGCGAAACCAAGTTCCTGGCTGCACTGCCCGACGCGGTCGACGTGATCGTCCGCGGCATCAAGGCAGGCCTGCCCTTGTTCGAATCGATCAAGGTCGTAGCCGCCGATTCGCCCGAGCCGCTGCGCAGCGAGTTTCTGGCCATCATCGAGACGCAGGCGATCGGCATGCCGCTGGGCGAGGCCTGCGCGCGGCTTTACGAGCGCATGCCACTGCCGGAAGCCAATTTCTTCGGGATCGTGGTGTCGATCCAGCAGAAATCGGGCGGCAACCTCTCCGAAGCGCTCGGTAACCTCTCCAAGGTGCTGCGCGACCGCAAGAAGATGAAGGAAAAGATCCAGGCGATGTCGATGGAAGCCAAGGCCTCGGCCGGCATCATCGGCTCGCTGCCGCCGATCGTGATGTTCCTGGTCTATCTCACGACGCCGCAATACATCTCGGTGCTTTGGACTCATCCCACCGGCCAGCTGATGCTGGTCGGCTGCGTCGTCTGGATGTCGATCGGCATCCTGGTGATGAAGAAGATGATCAACTTCGATTTCTGACGGTGTCGCATGGTCGAATTCCTCGTCTCGAAACTGCACGACGTCCGTTTCATGACCATGCTGCTCGCGGCGATCGCCGCGAGCGCCACCGTCTATACGCTGGTGATGCCGTTGTTCGCCGGCGAGGGCCTCTCCAAGCGCATGAAGGCGGTGGCGAGCGAGCGTGAACGCATCCGGCAGCGCGAGCGTGAGCGTCTCAACAAGAGCGAGAAGGTTTCACTGCGCCAGACGCCGAAGCAACTCGTCTCCAAGGTGGTCGAGGACTTCAACCTGACCAAGTGGCTCGCGCAGGAGGCTGCGCGGGACAAGCTCATCATGGCGGGTTACCGCGGCCAGGCGCCCTACATCACCTTCCTGTTTGCCCGCATGGTCGCCCCGATCGTGTTCTTGATCGGCTCGGCCCTCTACGTGTTCGTGATCGGAAACATGCAACAGGCGATGCCGATCAAGATCGGCATCTGTATCGGCGCCGCCTATCTCGGCCTCCAGGCGCCGATGCTGTTCCTCAGGAATGCGATCTCCAAGCGCCAGCTCTCGATCAAGCGTGCGTTTCCCGACGCGCTCGATTTGCTCCTGATCTGCATCGAATCGGGCATGTCGGTCGAGATGGCATTCCGGAAAGTTGCGACCGAAATCGTGGGCCAGTCGATCGCGCTGTCGGAGGAGTTCACCCTGACCACGGCCGAGCTGTCCTACCTGCAGGATCGCAAGGTCGCCTATGAGAACCTGGCACGGCGCACCGGTCTCGAGGGCGTCAAGTCGGTGTGTTTGGCGCTGCAACAGGCGGAACGATACGGCACTCCGCTCGGCCATTCCCTGCGCGTCATGGCGCAGGAAAATCGCGACATGCGCATGAACGAGGCCGAGAAGAAGGCGGCCGCGCTGCCGCCGAAGCTCACGGTGCCGATGATCCTGTTTTTCCTGCCTGTGCTGTTCGTGGTCATTCTCGGACCCACCGCCATCAAGGTCACCGAGATGCAATGAGCCGGGCTGGACCGTACGGTCCGCCACCAAGGCCAGGAAGTCAGATGATCAGCCGGGCTGGCTCAGCGAAGCGACCGGCGTCCGCTTCGGCGCGCCGCGCGGGGCCTCGCTACGGCTCAGCATCTCCTTGAGATAGGCGACATTGGCCGCAGCTTGGTCCGGCGGCAGGTCCGCCTTGACGATGGTCTCCGCCTCCGCGAAGCGGCCCTGCAGGCCGACGACCAGGCCGAGGTTCTGCCGGACCCGGGCGCTGGCACGCGGCGAGGCATGCGCCTGCCGCAGCGCCTCTTCCGCCTTCGGCAGCTCTTTCGACAGCATGTAGGACAGGCCGAGGTTGGAGAGCACGCCGGGATCACCCGGTGCGATCTTGAGCGCGCTCGCGTAATAGGATCGCGCCTCCTCATGACGGCCCATCTGGTCGAGCGCGGTGCCCTGCACCGAGAGCAGGCGCCAGTCCGGATTGTCGGGCGAATGCGCCTTCGACAGCACGTCGAAGGCCTGCTGGAAATTGCCGTTGTCGGCGAGTGCGCGGCCGTACTGGGCAAGCAGCGCCTTGTTGCCGGGGTTGGCGATCGTCGCCTGCTCGAGCACGGCGGCGGCCTGGGCGCGCTGGCCGTTGGCACGCAAGGCCTGTCCATAGGCGAGCGCGGCGTCGGCATCTTTGGGATTGGCGCGGTAGCGCTCGCCATAGGCTTCGACCGCACGCGCCGGATCGGTGGGCGCGCGATCGGCGGAGGCCGCGTCCGCCCGGGGGCCGACCGAGCCCGTCACCTCCGAGAGCTTCGACATCGCCGTGCAGCCGCCGAGGCTCATCGCCACCGTCGCGACCAGCGACGTCGAAGCAAGTAGCCGGGTAAGCCTGATCCGTTGACGCATGACGCTTTGACTCTCGAGCTGCTCGATCGAGCCGAACGTGTCAGCAGTAGAATGTTAACCCTAACGGCCGGTTAACAGCGCTCAGACGCGCTTCTCTCACGCCGGCGATGGTTGCGGCGGCGCTTTGCCGCCGAGGCCGAGATCGGGGCCGAGCGCCTGCACCTGCTGATCCAGCTCCAGCAGCAGTTGCAGCCTCTGCCGCCCCCGCCGCTGAACGTCGACACCTTCAGAAGGCAGCCGCGGCACCTGACGCAGGAAGTCGTTACAATTGATCAGGCCTCTCCCGTAGAGCTCATCGAGCTGAGCGCGATCGATGCCGAGCACGTCAGCGGATTGCTCGATCAATCGGCCGAGCAACGTCTTCACCGCGGCGAGCGCGTCGCTGTCGAATCCCGGCCGGGATCTCGCGGCCTTACGCTCGAGCTCCGCCCAGGCATGGGCCGAGACCATGTAGGTGTAGAGCGCTATCGCCCAGTTCGGCTCCGCCCCATCGTAAAAGCTGCCACGCATGAACAGCCGGCGGACGATCGCCGCGACCTGGTCGCGTTTCAGTGTGCGGGACGAGGCCGCCTCGATCGCCGACTGGACGGCCGGATCGCGGGAAAAGTCCCGCCCCGCCGGCAGCCTGATGACGCCGCCCGGCAGGTTGGAATCGAGCGGCCTGAAGGCCGCATCGTTGCGGAGCCTCGTATAGCGGGTGATCGCGAAGCGGTGCTCGTTGCGGCCGGCATGGGACGCGGGGCCGAAATGGACGAGGTTGAAACCGGCATCGTCGCCGGCTTGCCCGGTCGAGGACGGACAGGAGAGCACGTAGATCGTGCGCCAGAACGCCTCACCGCTCTCGCTCGACGTCGCACGCGGATCGGGGATGGAATAGCGGGTCAGCCCCTCGACATGGCGATGACCGTGCAGAACCAGATCGACATTGAGCGAGGTGGCGGCCTCGAGGAAGGTCGCGGGTGCGGCGAGATACATCAGCGGCTCGTCCGGCATGCCTAGAAAGCGCTTTCCTTCGCCGGTGGCCTGCGGCAGTGGGTGATGGTGCAGGGCCAGCACACGCACCAGATTTTCCGCCGGCTCGGCGTAGTCGGCGCGCCCGGCCGAACCGATGCTTCCCGCGACCTCGGCGCTCAGCCGGGCGGAATCGGCGACCATCGCCTTATAAGCGCTCTCGTCGATCTTGCCGCTCGCGAGCGCCTTCAAGTTGGCGCGATTGGAATCGAGCAGCACCAGGTCGAGGCCTGCCTGACGGTAATAGACATTCTTCGCGGTCCGCGGCAGGTGCAGGTAATCGTAGGCGTCGTGACGGCCCGCACGCTGGTTCGGCCGCTTGACGTCGTGATTGCCTGCCACGGCTTGGATGTCGGTGAACAGCCCCGTCTGCCGGAAGCATGCGATGACGGCGAGCGCCTCGTCGAGCGCGCGCGGCGTTGGGTCGTCCACCAGATCGCCCGTGATCAGCAGGATGCGATCGGGAACATTCGCGGCAGCCGCCATCTTCTCGCAAATCGCGGCCCTGAGCGTCTCGATGGCCGGAAGCAGCCGGCCCGACCCGTCCAGATGCAGGTCGGAAATCTGCGCAACAACGAACGATCTATCCATTTTGCGCCGCTCATCTGCATATGCTGCGCCGCCCAAACAATGAGAAAAATGCTTCGACGAGCAGATTCAGCCGTATCGACCCAACCTGGGCAGGCACCATGCCGCCGCGTGTCTGCGTTCGGGTTCATGCAGAACAAGCGACACAATCTAAAATGTTCGTCGATAATGCCACAACCGAAGCGCTAGTAAAGCCCTGGGGCCGTGGCGTTGCGAACGGCAGCTCTCGGCGTGAGATACGAGATTTGTCCGCGGACGGTTTCGTCGCGCCCGGTCGATACTCGATGGCAAGCCGCTCGCGGATCTCGTCGAGCGCATCGAACCGCATGCCCACCTTGCGGCGAGTAGCGGCTCGCTGAACGGTGACGGCAAAGCCGATTGCAGCGGCGGCCAAACTCTGCGAAGTCTCGTCCGTTCGCATGACTCGCCTGAACTGACGATCCGGACCCGCCAATGCCTTCTGTCTTCGAGACGTCATCCACCGCCACCCCGATCACCTTCGTCACCAAATCGAGCTGGGATCAGGTCGCCGAAACGCTGCCGCCGGCGCAACGCCAATTCGCGCGTGCCAGCGCCTTCGCCGCCAAGCCGGGCAGCTATCTGGCGCTGCCCGCGACCGACGGCACCATTGCGCAGGTGCTGTTCGGGCTCGAGGAAGAGGATGCAAGATCGCGCGACCTGTTTCGGCCCGGCGCCCTGCCCGGCCTCTTGCCGCCCGGCACCTATCGGTTTGCCAATGCACCGCACGATGCGCGGCTGGCCGCGCTCGCCTTCGCATTGGGTTGCTACCGCTTTGCCCGCTACCGCAAGGCAGATCGCCCCGAGATCCGGCTGGTGCCGCCTGACAGTGTCGACGCGGCCGAGATCGAGCGGATTGCCGATGCGGCAATGCTCGCGCGCGACCTCATCAACACGCCGTCCAACGACATGGGCCCGGATGAGCTCGCCGCAGCCGCGCAAGCGCTCGCCGCCGAGTTCGGCGCGAGCTTTTCCTGCACCGTCGGCGAGGAGCTGGCGAAGAACTTTCCGCTGATCCACGCCGTCGGCATGGCCTCCAGCCGCGCGCCACGGCTGATCGACATCGTCTGGGGCGATCCTGATCATCCCAAGGTGACGCTGGTCGGCAAGGGCGTCTGTTTCGACACCGGCGGGCTCGACCTGAAGCCGTCGAGCGGCATGCTGATCATGAAGAAGGACATGGGCGGCGCAGCCAACGTGCTGGCGCTGGCGCGCATGGTGATGGATGCGAAGCTGAAGGTGCGGCTGCGCGTGCTGATTCCGGCGGTGGAGAACGCCGTCGCCGGCAATGCCTTCCGTCCGCTCGATATCTTCACCTCGCGCAAAGGGATCACCGTCGAGATCGGCAACACCGACGCCGAAGGCCGCCTCGTGCTCGCCGACGCGCTGGCGCTGGCCGATGAGGAGAAGCCCGATCTGCTGATCGACCTGGGCACGCTGACCGGCGCGGCCCGCGTCGCACTGGGGCCGGATCTGCCGCCGTTCTACACCCATGATGAGACGCTGGCTGCCGACCTCGCGCGCTGCGCGATGAGGGAGAACGATCCGTTGTGGCGCATGCCGCTGTGGCCGCCTTACGATGCCTGGCTGGACTCCAAGACCGCCACCATCACCAATGCACCCTCGGGCGGTTTCGCCGGCTCGATCACCTGCGCGCTGTTCCTGCAACGCTTCGTCGAGCACGCCAAGAGCTGGCTCCATGTCGACATCTATGGCTGGACGCCGTCGGCGAAGCCGGCGCGGCCCGAGGGCGGCGAATGCCAGGCCGCACGCGCCATCTACGCACTGCTGAGCGAGCGCTATGCCTGATCCAGGACACGACCCGAGGCTGACGCCGGCGCGGGGCGACCTTGCCGCCAAATATCTCGAAGGCAAGGTCGAGGCGCAGCGCTTCGTCGAGGGTGACGAGTTCGAGGTCGTTGAGCCGATCGCGCCCATGCGCGAGCAGCCGTCCTCGAACGCGACGTTGATGACCGAAGCGCTGCGCGGCGAACGCGTCACCATCTACGACCGCAACGGCGAGGGTTGGGCCTGGGGCCAGCTCAGTAGCGATGGCTATGTCGGCTGGCTCCCGGATGCGGCGCTCGCAAAACCGTCGGCTGCCGCAACGCACTTGGTCGGCGCACTGCGGACGTTTGCGTTCCCCGGCCCCTCGATCAAGCTGCCGCCGGCCGACACGCTCGTGATGGGATCGAAGCTTGCCGTGGCGCGCGAGGACGGCAGCTTCGCCGTGACGCACGACGGCAGATATCTGCCGAGAACGCACCTCATCCCGCTCGATCATCGCGAGCCGGATTTCGTCGCGGTGGCCGAGCGCTTCGTCTGCACGCCCTATCTCTGGGGCGGCAAGAGCAGCTTTGGCATCGATTGCTCCGGCCTCGTCCAGGTCTCGCTGACATCAGCCGGGATCGGCTGCCCGCGCGACAGCGACATGCAGCTCGCCGGTCTCGGCCGCACGCTGGAGCCGCACGAGCGGAGCAGCTCGCAGCGCGGCGATCTGATCTTCTGGAAAGGTCATGTCGCCATCGTGCGCGACGCCACCACCATGGTTCACGCCAATGCGCATCACATGGCAACGGTGATCGAGCCGATCGAGCCGGCGATCGCGCGGATCAAGGCGGCTGGCAGCGAGGTCGTCGCGATCAAGCGGCTCTGACGGAGCGCTACGTCGCCACCGCCCCGTTCCCGGCCGTCTCCAGCCGGAACGCGGCCGCGAACAGCGCTCGGGTATAATCCGTCTTCGGATTCCTGAACAATTCGGCCGCCTGCCCCTCCTCGACCACCTTGCCGCCGCGCATCACGATGAGGTGGCTGGCGAGCGAGGCGACGACACGCAAATCGTGCGAAATGAACATGTAGGTGAGCTCGCGCTTGCGCTGGAGCTCGCGCAACAGATCGACCATCTGCGCCTGGAACAGCATGTCGAGCGCGCTGGTCGGCTCGTCCAGCACGACGAAATCAGGCTCCAGCACGATCGCGCGCGCGATCGAGATGCGCTGACGCTGGCCGCCGGAGAATTCGTGCGGATAGCGGAAGCGCGTCTCCGGATTGAGTCCGACATCCTCGAGTGCCTTGACCACGCGCGCCTCGCGTTCCTCGCGCGAGAGCGCCGGCTGATGCACGGACAGGCCCTCGGCGATGATGTCGGCGACCGACATGCGCGGTGAGAGCGAGCCGAACGGATCCTGAAACACGATCTGCATGTCGCGCCGGAAGGGACGCATCTCCTTGAAGCGCAGGCCCTGGATGTCGTTCCCTAAGAACACGATGCGTCCGTTCGAGGAGATCAGCCGCAGCAGCGCCAGCCCCAGCGTAGTCTTGCCCGAGCCGGATTCGCCGACGACGCCGAGCGTCTCGCCCTTGCGCACGGCGACGCTGACACCGTCGACCGCCTTGATGTGACCGACCGTCTTGCGCATCAGGCCGCGCTTGATCGGGAACCAGACTTTTAGGTCATTGGCCGACATCACCACCGGCGCATTCGGCTGCGGCGGCGCCGGATCGGGCTTGGGCTCCGCCGCGAGCAGGTCGCGTGTATAGGGATGTTTCGGGGTCTTGAAGACCTGCTCGACCGGACCCTGCTCGACGATCACGCCGCCCTTCATGACACAGACGATGTCGGCGATCCGGCGGACGATGCCGAGATCGTGGGTGATGAACAGCAGGCTCATGCCGAGCCGCGCGCGGATTTCGGCGAGCAGCGCCAGGATCTGCGCCTGCACCGTGACATCGAGCGCCGTGGTCGGCTCGTCCGCGATCAGAAGGTCCGGCTCGTTGGCGAGTGCCATCGCGATCATCACACGCTGGCGCTGGCCGCCGGACAGCTGGTGCGGATAGCTGTTCAGCCGCGTCTCTGGATCGGGGATGCCGACCTGGGTCAAGAGCTCCAGCGTCCGCTTGCGCGCCTGCGCAGTGCTGGTCGGATTGTGCAGCTGGATGATCTCGCCGATCTGCGCCTCGATCGTGTGCAGCGGATTGAGCGAGGTCATCGGCTCCTGGAAGATGATGGAGATGTCGCTGCCCCTGATCTCCCGCATCTGCTGCTCGGACTGGTCGATCAACTCCTGGCCCTTGAAGCGGATGCTGCCGGAGGGATGGGAGGCATTCGGATACGGCAGCAGCTTCAGGATCGAGAGCGCGCTGACCGACTTGCCGGAGCCGGACTCGCCGACCAGCGCGACGCATTCGCCGCGCTTGATCTGGAACGAGACCTTGTCGACCGCAAGCGTGGTGGCGCCGCCCTGGTGAAAGGCCACCGAGAGGTCGCGAACGGCGAGCAGGGGCTGGTTGATCGCATCCATGGCCTTACCTGAACGTCTTGCGCGGGTCGAAGGCGTCGCGCACGGCTTCACCGATGAAGATCAACAGCGAGAGCATGATCGCGACCGAGAAGAAGCCGGAGAAGCCGAGCCACGGTGCCTGCACATTGGCCTTGGCCTGCGAGAGCAATTCGCCGAGCGAGGGCGATCCCGGTGGCAGGCCGAAGCCGAGGAAATCGAGCGCCGTCAGCGTCATCACCGAGCTCGAAACGATGAACGGCAGGAACGTCATGGTCGCGACCATCGCGTTAGGCAGCAGGTGGCGGAACATGATCAGAGGATTGGAGACGCCGAGCGCACGTGCCGCCTGGACGTATTCGAAATTGCGCCCGCGCAGGAATTCGGCCCGCACGAGGCCAACCAGCGAGACCCAGGAGAACAGCAGCAAGATGCCGAGTAGCACGAAGAAACCGGGCACCAGCACCGAGGACAGGATCAGGAGAAGATACAGCGATGGAATCGCGGTCCAGATCTCGATGAAACGCTGGAAGATCAGATCGACCCAACCGCCGAAATAGCCCTGCACCGCACCCGCCGCGATGCCGATGACCGACGAAACGATGGTGAGGCAAAGGCCGAACAGCACCGAGATGCGGAAGCCGTAGATCAGCCGCGCCACCACGTCGCGGCCCTGATCGTCGGTGCCGAGCCAATTGTATTCGAGATCGCGGCAGCTCTTCAGTCCCTTCTTCTCCACCACCGGCTTGCACTGCTTCTCCGTCAGCATCCAGGTCGGCGGCGACGGCGCCGGCGTCGGCAGATCGAGATTGTGGGTATCGTAGGAGTAACGGATCAGCGGCCAGACGATGCTGCCGCCCTTCTCCTTGATCAGCTTCTGCAAGTAGGGGTCACGATAGTCGGCCGCCGTCTCGAAATCGCCGCCGAACGTCGTCTCCGAATAGGTGACGAAAGCCGGCCAATAGAGACGGCCATCGAACTTGATCAGGAAGGGCCGATCGTTCGCGATCAGCTCGGCGAACAGCGAAATCACGAACAGGCCGATGAAGATCCAGAACGACCAGTAGCCGCGGTGGTTCGCCTTGAAGTTCTGCCACCGCCGCCGGTTAAGCGGCGATGGAGCGAACGGCTTGCGCGTGATCGGAACGGCATCGCCGAGCGGCGACTTCGCTGTGGTCTCAATCGGCGTCGGCGCGGTGATCGTCATCAGACCTCCCGCGCTTCGAAATCGATCCGGGGGTCGATCCACATATAGGTCAGGTCGGAGATCAGGTTGATCACGAGGCCGACCAGCGAGAAGATGTAGAGCGTGCCGAACACCACGGGATAATCGCGATTGAGCACGCTCTCGAAGCTGAGCAGTCCGAGCCCGTCCAGCGAGAAGATGGTCTCGATCAGCAGCGAGCCGGAAAAGAAGGCGTGGATGAAAGTGCCGGGGAAGCCGGCGATCACGATCAGCATCGCGTTGCGGAAGACGTGGCCATAGAGCACCCGGTTCTCGCTGCAGCCCTTGGCGCGGGCGGTCATGACGTATTGCTTGCGGATCTCATCCAGGAACGAATTCTTGGTCAGGAACGTCATGGTGGTGAAGGCACCTAGCCCCATGGCGATAAGTGGCAACGTCAGATGCCAGAAATAATCGATGATCTTCCAATACCAGGGAAACTGCGACCAGCCGTCCGAGGTCAGTCCGCGCAGCGGGAACCAGTTGAAGAAGGAGCCGCCGGCAAACAGGATGATGAGGAGAATGGCGAACAGAAAACCGGGGATGGCATAGCCGAGCACGAGCACCGTCGAGGTCCAGGTGTCGAACCGCGCCCCGTCGTTCACGGCCTTGCGAATGCCGAGCGGGATCGAGATCAGGTAGGTCAGAAGTGTTAGCCAGAGGCCAAGCGAGATCGAGACCGGCAGCTTTTCCTTGATGAGCTGGAGCACGCTGACGTCGCGAAAATAGCTCTTGCCGAAATCGAAGCGGGCGAAGTTCCACACCATCAGCAGGAAGCGTTCCGGCGCCGGCTTGTCGAAGCCGAACTGCACTTCCAGCTTCTTGATGAAATCGGGGTCGAGGCCCTGCGCGCCGCGATATTTCGAGTTGACGGAATCGCCGCCGGCACCGACCTGTCCCGGCGCGCGCTGCGCAAAATCGCTGCCGCCCGATATGCGCGAGGTGCCGCCGGTGTCGGCGCCCGAGAGCTGCGCGATCACTCGTTCAACCGGGCCGCCGGGCGCGAATTGCACCACGACGAAGGACACGAAGAGGATCCCAAGCAGGGTCGGAATCATTAGCAGGAGGCGGCGGGCGATATAGGCGCTCATGGCTATTTTGCCTGCTCGAGCTTGGCCGCCTTGGCGGGCTCATACCACCAGATGTCGGGCGCGCCGACGCCGTTGGCATAGCGCGGCAGCTTCGGCGGATGTCCGAACTGATCCCAATAAGCCAGCCGGTGCGTCTTGTTGTACCATTGCGGCACCCAATACCGGCCGGCGCGGAACAGGCGATCGAAGGCGCGGCAGGCGACGGTCAGGTCTTCGCGGCTGTCGGCCGCCATGATCTTCTCGATCATGGCGTCGATCGCCGGACTGGCGACGCCAGCCAGATTGTACGAGCCCTTGGTGTTTGCGACCTGCGAGGAGAAGAACGCGCGCATGGCATCGCCTGGCGTCGCCGACATGCTGAAGCGCTGGATGGTCATGTCGAAATCGAAATCTTCCTGCCGGGCTTTGTGCTGTACGGCATCGACGAGGCGCACGCTCGCTTCGATGCCGAGCGTCGCGAGATTCTTGATGTAAGGCGCGTGGTGCGGCTGGAACGAGGGCTCATCCAGCAGGAACTCGATCTTGAACAATTCGCCGTTCGGCAGCACCCGCTTGCCGTCCTTGATGGGCACGCCGGCCTCGGTCAGCAATTGCTGCGCCTTGCGGAGCAGGCTGCGGTCCTGTCCGGAGCCGTCGGAGGCCGGCGGCGTGAACGGCGCCGCGAACACCTCGTCAGGAACCTGGCCGCGAAACGGCTCCAGCAGCTTCAGCTCTTCCGGCGAAGGCGGCGCATTGCCGGCCATCAGGTCCGAGTTCTGGAACGGCGACACCGTACGAGCGTAAGCGCCGTACATGATTGTCTTGTTGGTCCATTCGAAATCGAAAGCGTTGATCAGGGCCTCGCGCACGCGGGGGTCTTTGAATTTGTCGCGCCGCGTATTGATGAACCAGCCTTGCGCACCGGAGGGCGTATCGTCGGGCACGACCTCCATCTTGACTCGGCCTTCCTTCACCGCGGGGAAGTCATAGCGCGTCGCCCAGATGCGCGAAGTGAACTCCTCGCGATAAAGATAGCTCTTGCCGGTAAAGCCCTCGAAGGCGACGTCGCGGTCGCGATAGAATTCATAGCGGACGACATCGAAATTATAGCTGCCGCGGCAGGGCGGCAGATCAGCGGCCCACCAGTCCTTCACGCGCTCGAACTCGATGTAGCGATTGACCTCGAACCTGCCGACCCTGTACGGGCCCGAGCCGAGCGGAATCTCCAGCGACGATTCATCGAACGGGCGGGAGGCGTAGTACGCCTTCGAGAAGATCGGCAGGCTGGCGACATAGAGCGGCACGTCGCGTGCACGCCCCTTGGCGAAGGTGACGACGAGCGTCGCATCGTCGAGGGCTTCGGCACTGACCATGTCGCGCATCTGCACGGTGATCAGCGGATGCCCCTTGGTCTTCAGAGTCGTCAGCGAATAGGCTGCATCGTGGGCAGTGAGCCTGGTCCCGTCGTGGAATTTCGCCTCGGGTCGCATCGCGAAGCGGTAGACCAGCTTGTCCGGCGATATCTGCACGGATTTGGCCGCCAACCCGTACATTGCGTCGGGCTCGTCAGCTGCGCGGATCATCAGCGGCGAGAACGTCATACCCATACCTTGTGCGCCGTCGCCTTTCAGGATGAAGGCGTTGAGCGAGTTGAAGGTCTGGTAGGACTGATTGTAGGCCCGCACCGACGGGATCAGCGAGAACGTGCCGCCTTTCGGCGCGTCGACATTGACGTAATCGAAATGACGGAAGTCGGCGGGATATTTGAGATCGCCGAATGCCGACATGCCGTGCGCCTCGGTCGCCGCTTCCGATGCTCGCGCGCTGCGCAGCAGCGGCGCGCCGACGGACGCCCCGAGGGCGCCGCCAACACCCAGGACCAGCACATGGCGGCGTGACATCTGCGTCATGCGGGGATTGTCCTTCACGATTTCTTTGCGATCCGTGCCGCCTTGTCTGCGTCGTACCACCAGATGAACGGGAAGCCGGACAGACCATACCTGGGCAATTCCGTCGGCCGGCCGAAGCGATCCCAGCGCGCGGTGCGCACCTTGTTGTAGGTCCATTGCGGCACGACGTAGTGATTCCACAGCAGCACGCGGTCGAGGGCCTTGGTGGCCGCGACGAGATCGTCGCGATCAGTGGCGTAGATCACCCGCTCGATCAGCTTGTCGATGGCCGGATTCTTGATGCCGGCGATGTTGCGCGACCCGGCGATGTCGGCCGATTTGGAGGACCAGAACTCGCGCTGCTCGTTGCCCGGCGATTGTGACTCGCCCCAGGAGTTCGTCACGATGTCGAAGTCCCACTCGCGCGTCCTGTTCTCATACTGGGTCGGATCGACCGTCCGAACGCTCACCGCAATGCCGAGCCGCTCCAGCGACGGCTTGTAGAACAGCGTAATTCGTTCGAAGCTGGGATCCGAGTTGAGCAATTCCAGCGAGAACTGCGCACCGGTCTTGACGTCGACCAGCTTGCGATCTCGCACCTCGTAGCCGGCTTCCTTGAACAGGCGCAGCGCCTCACGCAAATTGTCGCGCACCGCCTCCGGACTACCCCCGACCGGATTGGTGTAGGGCGTCGTGAAGACCTCGGCCGGTACCTGGGCGCGGACGGTCTCGAGAATTTCGAGCTCCTTACCCTGCGGCAATCCCGTTGCCATCAGCTCCTCGATGCCGTCGAAATAGCTGCTGATGCGCTTGTACTGACCGTAGAAGATCTGCTTGTTCATCTCCTCGAAGTCGAACGCGTAGTTGAGCGCACGACGCACGCGCGGATCGCTGAACTTGGCGCGGCGCAGGTTCGGCACGAAGGCCTGCATCACGCCCGAGCTGCGATTGACGAATTCCTCGAGGATCACCCGCTTTTCGGTCACGGCCGGGAAATCATAGGCGGTCGCCCAACTCTTCGCGCTGTTCTCGGTGCGCCAATCGACCTGGTCGGCCTTGAAGGCCTCGATCGCAACGGTGCCGTCGCGAAAATATTCGTAGCGCAGCTCATCGAAATTATTGCGGCCCACATTGATGGGAAGATCGCGGCCCCAATAGTCCTTGACGCGCTCCAGCGCGATCGAGCGTCCTGCGACGAATTCCTTGACCTTGTAAGGGCCCGAGCCGAGCGGCACTTCCAGCGTGGTGGTGGCGATATCGCGCTTGCGGCCTTGCGCGTCCGTCCCCTCCCACCAATGTTTCGGAAGGACGATCAGCTGTCCCACGATCAGCGGCAGCTCGCGGTTGCCGGGTGCGTCGAACACGAACTTCACGTCACGCTCGCCGATCTTCTCGGCCTTCACCACATGGCTGTAATAGGCCGAGTACATCGGATGGTTCTTCTTGAAGGAATCGAGCGAGAAGATCACGTCCTCCGGCGTAACAGGCTTGCCGTCATGCCATTTCGCCTGCGGGCGCAGGCGATAGGTGACGAAGGAAAAATCGTCGGGATGGCTGACCGCTTCGGCCAGCGCGCCGTATTCGGTCGAGACCTCGTCGAGCGACTGCGTCAGGAGCGATTCATAGATGAACGCGACGGCACCAGCGACCTGGCCCTTCACGCCCGAGACAACGATGTTGAAATTGTCGAACGTGCCGACGGCGATCTGGCGCGCGACACCGCCTTTGGGGGCGTCCGGATTGACGTAGTCGAAGCGCTTGAAGTCGGCGGGGTACTTGACCTTTCCGAACAGCGACAGCGCGTGGCGCCAAGGCAACCCGCCGGAAGGCAGCTCAGTTGCTGATTGCGCATGCGCCACGCCGACGGGAACGCCCGCGAGGGAGCCAAGGGCTGGAAGCGCTGCGGCTGCAGTGCCGGTGAGCAGGAGATCGCGTCGGGTAATGGCCAAATCAACATCCCTGTCTTGAAGGAGGCTACTCCTTTAAGTTCCCAATATAGGCGAGGTTTCGACCGAATATGTTGCTTTTTCCTCATCTTGGAAGCCCGGCCGGCCTATCGGATGCGGCCAAACGCCCCGATAACGTCGCCGCGAGGCCCGGATAAGGAAACGGCCAGACTTTTCAGCCTGGCCGTATTCGAGCGCCGGTTCTTGGGACCTTATTTTGACGCCGTCGGCAGCGGCTGAGGTTTCTCCGACTGCGAATTCAGATAGGCGATGATATCGGCACGCTCGGAATCCTTGGCAACACCGGCAAAGCCCATCGCGGTGCCCGGAATGAAGCCCTTCGGATTGGCGAGGAACTTGTTGAGGTCGTCGAAGCTCCAGTTGCCACCCTTGGCCTTTATGGCGGCCGAGAAGTTGAAGCCACCACGGCCCTGGCCCTTGGGCTCCCCAACGACGCCATAGAGGTTCGGACCGACCCGGTTCGGGCCGCCCTTCTCGAAGGTGTGGCAGGCGCCACACTTCTTGGCGGCCGCGGCGCCCTTCTCGACGGAGGCGGTTTGGAGCAGCTTTTCGATCGGTTCGGACGGTGCGGCGGCAGCGGCGCCCTCCTTGCCGGAGCCGGCATCTTGCTTGACCGCGATCTCGAAGCCCGGCTTTTCCGGCATCTTGGGGGAGAACAGCGCACTCGCGGTGAAGCTCGTCACCAGCAGGAAGAGACAGGTGCCGAACACGGCGCCGAGAATCTTGTTGAGTTCGAAAGAGTCCATTTCCGGCCAGGCCCCACCGCAAGAAGGAAACAGCGGCCCGGATGGCCGCAGGACGAGCCTCGGAGAATCAAACGTTCCTTATTGTTTCCCCGAGTTTTGCCATTGAGATATCGGTTTGCCCGGGGTCTGGCAACCCGTATAAGCGACCCGGCTTCAGGCCCGTCCCCACCCCATGTCCCGGTGCGGAAAACGCTCCGTTTTCAGGCTCTTGACCTCAGACCTTTGAACCCGATGATCGATCCCCGCATCCTGGTGCTGATCCCGGCTCGCATGGCCGCCACCCGCCTGCCCGGCAAGCCGCTCGCCGATATCGCAGGATTGCCGATGATCGTGCATGTGCTGCGCCGTGCCGAGGCCGCCGCAATCGGCAGGGTCGCGGTGGCCACCGACACCGACGAGATCGCCTCGGTCGTGACCGCCCATGGCGGCGAGGCCGTGATGACCCGCGGCGACCACCCCTCCGGCTCCGACCGCATCCACGAGGCCATGCAGAAGCTCGATCCCGAGGGCAAGGCCGAGATCGTGGTCAATGTCCAAGGGGATTTCCCGACCATTACGATCGACAACATCCGCGAGGTGCTGCCGCCGCTGCAAGACCCGGCCGTGGACATCGCGACGCTGGCCTCGCGGATCCACACCGAGGAAGAGGATCTCGCCCCAAGCGTGGTGAAGGCGATCGGAACCTCGGTTGGCGGCAGGCGGATGCGCGCACTTTATTTCACCCGCGCGACCGCCCCGACCGGCGACGGACCGCGTTATCACCATATCGGCCTCTATGCCTTTCGCCGCGCCGCGCTGGAGCGCTACGTCTCTCTTCCGCCGTCTCCGCTGGAATTGCAGGAGAAGCTCGAGCAGCTCCGGGCGCTTGAGGCCGGAATGCGCATCGATTTCACCATCGTCGACACCGTGCCCCGCGGGGTCGATACGCCGGCGGACCTCGAGACCGCGCGCAGCATCCTTTCCAAATCCTGAGCCGCTGCTACAAGGCCGAGCATGAGCAAGATGAAGATCGCATTCCAGGGCGAGCCTGGCGCCAATTCCCACATCGCCATCGTCGAGGCCTATCCCGGCGCCGAACCGATGCCCTGCGCCACATTCGAAGACGCGCTGTCGGCGATCTCGTCGGGCGAGGCCGATCTCGGCATGATCCCGATCGAGAATTCGGTCGCCGGCCGCGTCGCCGACATCCATCACCTCCTGCCGGCGTCCGGCCTCTTCATCGTCGGCGAATGGTTTCTGCCGGTCCGGCATCAGCTGATGGCCGTGAAGGGCACCAAGCTCGAAGACATCAAGAGCGTCGAGAGCCATGTGCATGCGCTCGGCCAGTGCCGGCGCATCATCCGCAAGCTCGGCATCAAGCCGATCGTGCATGCCGATACCGCCGGCAGCGCCCGCGACATCTCGGAGCGCAAGGACAAGACGGTGGCCGCGATCGCCTCGCGCCTTGCTGCAAAGATCTACGGTCTCGACATCCTCGCCGAGGACATCGAGGACGAGGCCCACAACACCACTCGCTTCGTGGTGCTGGCGCGCGAGCCGAAATGGGCGCCCCAAGGCACCGGGCCGCTCGTCACGACTTTTGTGTTCCGGGTGCGCAATTTGCCGGCGGCGCTCTACAAGGCGCTCGGCGGCTTCGCCACCAATGGCGTCAACATGACCAAGCTCGAGAGCTACATGGTCGACGGCAATTTCTTCGCCACGCAGTTCTATGCCGACGTCGACGGCCATCCCGATGACAAGGGCCTCGCCTTCGCCATCGAGGAGCTGAAATTCTTCTCGCGCGAATTCCGCATCGTCGGCGTATATCCCGGCCATCCGTTCCGCGCCACGTTCAGCGAAGTGCAGGATTGATCCCCCACCCTCCCCTGGAGAGGTCCGGGACGAGCGCAGCTCGCCCGTGGGTCGCTACGCATGGAGCGCAGCGCAATGCGTAGCGGGGTGGGTGACGGTCTCTCCACGTCGAATACTGCCCGAGTGGAGAGATCACCCCGCTCGCGCTGCGCGCAATCGACCCGCCCCCTCCAGGGGAGGGTAAGCTACCCCGCCGCTCTGAGCCCGAATGCCTCCGCCAATAGCGAATACGACTTCTTTCGCGCCGCGTGGTCATATACCGCCGTGATCACCATCAGCTCGTCCGGCTTGCTTGCGTAGATCAGCGGCTGCAGCTTCTTCTGCACCGTCGCGGGACTGCCGACGAACAGGCGCGAGCGGTTGCGCAGGATCGAGGTGCGCTCGGCGTCCGTATACGGATAGGCCATCGCCTCCTCGACGCTCGGCAGCGGCAGATATTGACCGCGGTCGCGGCGAAGACGGTTGAGGTCGAAGGACGAGGCGAGCCTTTCGGCCTCCTCGTCGGTATCGGCCGCAATGACGGCGACCGCGAGAATGGCATGTGGGCTCGCACGCCAGGCCGAGGGTTGAAAGCGATTGCGGTAATGCACCATCGCATCGATCGCGTCGTGGGACGCGAAATGATGGGCGAAGGCGAAGCCCATGCCGACCTGGGCGGCCAATTCCGAGGAATAATCGCTGGAGCCGAGCAGCCAGATAGGCGGCAGTCTGGTGTCGTCGGGCATTGCGACGACGTTGTTGTAGGGGTGCCCCGCGGGGAATTCGCGGGTCTCCCACAGGATCAACTCGTGCAGCCGCTCCAGGAAATCGTCGCCCTCGCGGCGGTCGAGCCGGCTCCTGAGCGCGTAAGCCGTCGCACCATCGGTGCCCGGCGCGCGGCCGAGACCGAGATCGATCCGGCCCGGAAATAGCGCCTCCAGCATCTTGAAGCGCTCAGCGACGACCAGCGGCGCATGGTTGGGCAGCATCACCCCGCCGGAACCGACGCGGAGGTGCTTCGTCACCGCCGCGATCTGGCCGATCATCAGGTCGGGCGCGGGGCTCGCGACGGAGGCGAGATTGTGATGCTCGGCGAGCCAGTAGCGGACATAGCCGAGGCCATCCACGTGACGCGCCAAATCGATGCTGTTGCGCAGCGCCGCGGCGGGCTTGGTGCCTGATGTGACGACGGAGAGGTCGAGGACGGAGAGCGGGATCATGGCGGCTTAACCTAATGGAGGCGGTCGCGGCGGCAATGGCAGGCTGCGCAGGCCTGACGTGTACGGACGGGCGGGCACGCCAGCGGCTGGAGTTGGGACAACCGCCGCTACTTTGCAGACGGTTTTGGTCTGCCCACCAAGAAAATCGTTCATGAAAGATGACTCTCGATAGATAATATCTGAAAATTCAACACATTATGTCATGCAGCGCGTTTCCCACCCAAAACATGATTCGCAAGAATGACCCATCAAACTACACCTGAATGGGCAACTTCCCATGCATGATGGGCTGTCGATCAAGGGGCCTTTGCCGTATTTTAGCTCTCCGAGACTAGACCCCGATTGCCGGCCTGACATTGGAGTGAGTGGCGCCATGACTGACCTGACGACGCCTGCGACAGCCGATCGGCAGGACAGGCACCTGAAGCGGCCCGCGATCTCCTTCGAGTTCTTTCCGCCGAAGACGGAAGAGATGGAGCGCAATCTCTGGGAGACCATCAACCGGCTGGCCCCGCTCGAGCCGAAGTTCGTCTCGGTGACCTATGGCGCCGGCGGCTCGACCCGCGAGCGCACCCATTCGACCATCACGCGCATCCTGAAAGAGACCGCGCTGCTGCCGGCGGCGCACCTGACCTGCGTCGGTGCTTCGTGCGGCGAGATCGACGAGATCGTCGACCGCTATCACGAGGTCGGCGTCCGCCACATCGTGGCCTTGCGCGGCGATCCCGTCGGCGGCATCGGCACGCCCTATTCGAGCCATCCCGAGGGTTATCAGAGCTCGGCCGAGCTCGTCGCCGGCATCAAGAAGCGGCACGGCGACATCGAGGTCTCGGTCTCTGCCTACCCCGAGAAGCACCCCGAAGCGCGCGACTTCGATGCCGATATCGACACGCTCAAGGCGAAGGTCGATGCGGGCGCGACGCGCGCGATCACGCAGGTGTTCTTCGACAACGATCTCTACTTCCGCTATCTCGACCGCGTGCGTGCGCGCGGCATCGACATCCCGATCGTGCCCGGCATCATGCCCATGCACAATTTCAAGCAGGCGCGCAATTTCGTGACCCGTGCCGGCACCACGGTGCCCGACTGGTTCGCGGCGAAGTTCGAGGGCCTCGATGACGATGCCGAGACGCGCAAGCTGGTGGCCGCGACCGTTGCGGCCGGCCAGGTGCAGAAGCTCGCCAAGCACGGCGTCGACACCTTCCATTTCTACACCATGAACCGCGCCGATCTCGTGTTCGCGATCAGCCATTTGCTCGGCATTCGCGCCAAGAGCGCGCAGAAGGCGGCGTAAGAGAACATGACCGTGACCGTCTCTCCGAAGCGAACTGCCCTTCTGAACGCCGCGCGCGAGCGCATCCTGGTGCTCGACGGCGCCATGGGCACGATGATCCAGAATCTGCAGCTCGACGAGAAAGCCTTCCGCGGCGAGCGCTTCAAGAACTTCCATCGCGACCTGCGCGGCAACAACGATTTGTTGATCCTGACCCAGCCGCAGGCGATCGAGGACATCCACGCCGCCTATTTGCGCGCCGGCGCCGACATCGTCGCGACCAACACGTTCTCGACGACCTCGATCGCGCAGGCCGATTACGACCTCACCGACATCGTCTACGAGATGGCGCGTGAAGGCGCCCGCCTCGCCGGCAATGCTGCACGGCGCGTCGAAGCCGAGGACGGCAAGCCGCGCTTCGTCGCCGGCGCCATCGGCCCCACCAACCGCACGGCCTCGATCTCGCCCGATGTTTCCAATCCCGGTTACCGCGCCGTCACCTTCGACGATCTGCGCAAGTCCTATGGCGAGCAGATCCGCGGGCTGATCGACGGCGGCGTCGACCTCCTGCTGGTCGAGACCATCTTCGACACACTCAACGCCAAGGCGGCGCTCTATGCGATCGCCGAGATCACCGAAGAGCGCGGCATCGACGTGCCCGTGATGGTGTCGGGCACCATCACCGACAAGTCCGGCCGCCTGCTGTCGGGCCAGATGCCGGAAGCGTTCTGGAATTCGGTGCGGCACGCCAAGCCCGTTACCATCGGCTTCAACTGCGCGCTCGGCGCGGAAGACCTGCGCGCGCATATCGCCGATATCGGCCGCGTCGCCGACACGCTGGTCTGCGCCTATCCCAATGCCGGCTTGCCGAACGAGTTCGGCCAGTATGACGAGACGCCCGAATACATGGCGCGGCTGATCGGCGAGTTCGCGCGCGACGGCCTCGTCAACATCGTCGGCGGCTGCTGCGGTACGACCCCGGACCATATCGCGGCGATTGCTGCGGCAGTGGCCCCGCACAAGCCGCGCATCGTGCCGGAGATCACCCCGCGCCTGCGACTCTCCGGCCTCGAGCCGTTCGTGCTGACGGATGCAATCCCATTTCTCAACGTCGGCGAACGCACCAACGTCACGGGCTCGGCCCGCTTCCGCAAGCTGATCACCGCTGGCGACTACACCGCCGCGCTCCAGGTCGCGCGCGATCAGGTCGAGAACGGGGCCCAGATCATCGACGTCAACATGGACGAGGGCCTGCTCGATTCCGAAGCGGCGATGGTGACCTTCCTCAACCTCGTCGCCGCCGAGCCCGACATCGCGCGCGTGCCTGTGATGGTCGATTCCTCGAAATTCTCGGTGATCGAGGCCGGCCTGAAATGCGTGCAGGGCAAGCCGGTCGTCAACTCGATCTCGATGAAGGAAGGCGAGGAGAAGTTCATCCTTGAGGCCAAGATCGCCCGTCGCCACGGCGCGGCCGTTGTCGTGATGGCGTTCGACGAGGTCGGCCAGGCCGACACGTTCGCGCGCAAGACCGAGATCTGCAAGCGCGCCTACGACATCCTGGTGAACAAGGTCGGCTTCCCGCCGGAAGACATCATCTTCGATCCGAACATCTTCGCGATCGCGACCGGCCTCGAGGAGCACAACAATTACGGCGTCGACTTCATCGAGGCGACGCGCTGGATCCGGCAGAACCTGCCGGGCGCGCATGTCTCGGGCGGCGTCTCCAACTTGTCGTTCTCGTTCCGCGGCAACGAGCCGGTGCGCGAGGCCATGCACTCGGTGTTCCTGTATCACGCCATCAAGGCCGGCATGGATATGGGGATCGTCAATGCCGGGCAGATGATCGTCTATGACGACATCGATCCCGAGCTGCGGCAAGTGTGCGAGGACGTCGTCCTCAACCGCGATCCGGGCGCCTCCGAGCGGCTGCTCGCGCTCGCCGAGAAATTCCGCGGCAAGAAGACGGAAAGCAAGGAAGCCGATCTCGCCTGGCGCGAATGGCCGGTGGAGAAGCGGCTGTCGCATTCGCTGGTGCACGGCATCACCGAGTTCATCGAGCAGGACACCGAGGAGGCCCGCAAGAAATCCTCGCGCCCGCTCGACGTCATCGAGGGCCCGCTGATGGCCGGCATGAACGTGGTCGGCGATCTCTTCGGCGACGGCAAGATGTTTTTGCCCCAGGTGGTGAAGTCTGCCCGCGTCATGAAGCAGGCCGTCGCTTACCTCATGCCGTTCATGGAGGAGGAGAAGGCGCGCAATCTTGCGAGCGGCATCGGCACCGAGGGCTCCTCGTCCGCCGGCAAGATCGTGCTCGCGACGGTGAAGGGCGACGTCCACGACATCGGCAAGAACATCGTCGGCATCGTGCTCCAGTGCAACAATTTCGAGGTGATCGATCTTGGCGTGATGGTGCCGGCGGCAAAGATCGTCGAGACCGTGAAAGCTGAGAAGGCCGACATCGTCGGGCTGTCAGGCCTGATCACACCCTCGCTCGACGAGATGGCGTTCTTCGCCGGCGAGTTGCAGCGCGAAGGCTTGAGGCTGCCGCTCCTGATCGGCGGCGCCACCACCAGCCGCGTGCATACGGCCGTCAAGATCGACCCGAGCTATCGCGCCGGTCCCGTCGTGCATGTCAACGACGCCAGCCGCGCGGTCGGCGTCGCCTCCGCGCTGCTCTCGCCGGAGAAGCGCGAGGCCTATGCGGCCGAGGTGCGGGCCGAATACGCCAAGATCTCGGAGGCGCATCTGCGCGCGCAGGCCGACAAGAAGCGGCTGAAGCTCGCTGATGCCCGCGCCAACCGCGTGCCGGTCGATTTCGCCAAGAGCAAGCCGGTGAAGCCGACTTTCCTTGGCACCAAGAGCTTCGACGATTACGATCTCGCCGAGCTCGTCGACTGCATCGACTGGACGCCGTTCTTCCAGACCTGGGAGCTCGCCGGACGCTTCCCCGCCATCCTCGACGATTCCAAGGTCGGCGAGGTCGCGCGCTCGCTCTATGACGATGCGCGCAAGATGCTCGACACGATCGTCAAGGAGAAGTGGTTCCGGGCGCGGGCGACGATCGGCTTCTGGCCGGCGAACGCGCAAGGTGACGACATCGTGCTCTATGCCGACGATAACAGGACCAAGAGCATCGCGACGCTGCACACGCTGCGCCAGCAGCTGGAGAAGCGCGAGGGCCGCTTCAACGCTGCGCTCTCCGACTTCATCGCGCCTGCCGGCGTGCCCGATTACATCGGCGGCTTCGTCGTCACCGCAGGGATCGGCGAAGACGCGGTCGCCGACCGCTTCAAGATGGCCAACGACGATTACTCATCGATCCTATGCAAGGCGCTGGCCGACCGCCTCGCCGAGGCCTTTGCCGAACGCATGCACGCCCGCGTCCGCCGCGAGTTCTGGGCCTATGCACCGGATGAGGCGCTCTCCAACGAGGAGCTGATCCTGGAGAAGTACTCCGGAATCCGCCCCGCGCCCGGCTATCCCGCGCAGCCCGATCATACCGAGAAGGCGACGCTGTTCGAGCTGCTCGATGCGGAGGCGACCGCCGGCGTGAAGCTGACCGAGAGCTTTGCGATGTGGCCGGGCTCGTCCGTCTCCGGCCTCTATTTTGCCAGCCCCGAAAGCTATTATTTCGGCGTCGGCAAGATCGAGCGCGACCAGGTCGAGGACTACGCCGCGCGCAAGGGCATGAGCGTGGCCGAAGCCGAGCGCTGGCTCGCGCCGGTGCTGAACTACATCCCGTCGCAGGACAAGCCCTTCGCCGCCACGCCGGCGAACGACGAAATGCCGAAAGACCTCGCCTCGCATCCGCCGGGCTGCACCTGCGCGGTGCACTTGGTCTGGCAGAAGAAGCGCGCCGGCGCGGGGTAGACGCCGCCGAAACACAAACGTGAAAAACAACCCCATGCACAGTAGCGATGGGGTTGAAAAGGCTTGACGTTTTCTGACTTGCCGAAAACACGGTTGCGGCGTCGGGCAAAACAGGGGTATTATTGCATCATCGACTGCGGTGGCCGTCCGATACTCTCGCCAGGCCCCGCGCTGTCATTCCGGGGCGCGCCTCTTGGCGCGAGCCCGGAATCCATTGCTCCACATCATCCGCTGCACGGATTCCGGGCTCGCGCTTCGCGCGCCCCGGAATGACAGAGCGCTTCACCCCTTCGGCGGGGACAGCGGCTGCACGATCTCCTTGAACGGCGCCAGTGCCTCGCAACGCTCGCTATGGGCCGCGAGCGCCGGATAGCGCGCGGCATCGAACAGCTGCGGATGCGCTTCGCGGGTGAAGCGGACGACACAGGCGACGGCAACGTCGGCGTGGCCGATGCGGTCGCCCAGCCAATACGGCGTCGTCACCTTGGCGCGCTCGGCCTCGAGCACTTTCAGCACGTCCGCGATCTGCGCCTGGCAACGCTCGACCCACAGCGCGAGCTGCTCCTTCCGCAGCACGCGCTCGTAGAGCAGGCTCACCGCCTTGTCGCCGAGGCCGGAAGCGAGCGCGCAGATGCGCAAATGCTTGCGCCGCTCGGTGCCGCCGCGCGGCAGCATGGCCCTGTCCGCGCCGACGAGGTCATCGAGATAATCGAGGATGATCGTGCTCTCGATCAAAGCCTCACCGTCGTCGAGCACCAAGGTCGGCACGCGGCGGAGCGGATTGTACGGCGCGATCTTGTCGGCATCGCCGAAGGTCGACCATGGCCTGTGCTCGAAGGCGAGCCCGTAAAGCCGGAGCGCAATCGCGACGCGGCGGACGAAGGGGGAATCATATTGGCCGATCAGGAACATGGTTCTCGCTCTTCTCTATCATTGAACAAGGCAGGGCCGATCAGTCTCCACGACCAGCTCGGCGCGGCGCAACAAATATCTCGGAAACGGAGCATTGCGCCGGCTGCAACGACCCGCGACGGCCTCACCGCGCACCACGCTCAAAGGCCGTCCTGGATCGAGCGCTTGATCGCGGCAATGGCGGTCTCGTTGCGCTTGTACATCGTCCACTGCTTGATCCGCTTGGCGCGCACCAGCTTGGCTGCCGTCAGCACCCGCATGTGCTCGCTCAATGTCGGCGCGCTGACCCCGAGCTTTTCGGCGATCAGCAATCCGCAGACACCGTCCTCGACCAGGTCGCCGTCTTCCTGCTCGCGAAAATGCTTCCGCGGATCTCGCAGCCATTCCAGGATCTGCAGGCGGCGTTCGTTAGCGAGCGCGCGCAGGGCGACGGCAAATTTCATTTAGCCATTTTGCTAATTACCTAATTGATGTCAACTCTCAGTTGGGTTATCCTGGACGGCATCATGACAGCGACAATGGACATCACACGGGAGCGGATTGCGGCGACCGAGCCGGTCATCCGTCCGCATATCAGGCGCACGCCGCTTGTTCAGGCCGACCTCGCCGATTTCGGCCTGCCGGCCGCGCCGGTCACGTTCAAGCTCGAGATGCTGCAGCATTCCGGATCGTTCAAGGCGCGCGGCGCCTTCGCCAATCTGCTGCTGCGGCAGGTGCCGCAGGCCGGTGTGGTCGCCGCGTCCGGCGGCAATCACGGCGCCGCCGTTGCCTATGCCGCGCATCGGCTCGGCATTCCCGCCACGATCTTCGTGCCCGACATCACCTCGCCGGCCAAGGCCGAGCGGATCAGGACCTATGGCGCAAAGCTCGTGATCGCCGGCAGCCGCTACGCCGATGCGCTCGCCGCGAGCGAGGCGCATGTCGCGCAGACCGGCGCGCTGGCCGTCCATGCCTACGATCAAGCCGAAACCCTGCTCGGCCAGGGCAGCGTCGGGCTGGAGCTTGAGCAGGATGCGCCCGGCATCGACACGCTGCTGGTGGCGGTCGGCGGCGGCGGGCTGATCGGCGGCATTGCGGCGTGGTACGGCGGCCGGACACGCATCGTCGCGGTCGAGCCGGAGCAATCGCCGACCCTGCACGCCGCGTTCGAGGCGGGTGCACCGGTCGATGCGCCGGCCGGCGGCATCGCCGCCGACAGCCTTGCGCCGCGGCGTGTCGGCGAGCTGATGTTTCCGGTCGCGCGGGCAAATGTCGAGCGCGTCGTCCTGGTCAGCGACGATGCGATCCGGCAGGCGCAGGCTGCGCTGTGGTCGCACTTGCGCCTCGTGGCCGAGCCCGGCGGCGCAGCTGCATTTGCCGCGGTGCTCTCCGGCCGCTATCGTCCCTCACCTACCGAGCGCGTCGCAGTTCTGGTCTGCGGGGCAAACACGACGGCGGTGACTTTCGAGAGCTGAGCGGGAATGACATGACGCGACCGCGCGGACTGGTCCTGATGGCGATCCTGCTGCCGATGATCGGCGCCGCCCACGCGCAGGACCGCCCGATCGGCTTTCTGACGCCGTCGAAGAACATCGCCTGCCAGTTCTTCACCGACAACGGACAGGGCGTGCTCCGCTGCGACATCATGAACATGGACGTGCGCCCGCGCCGGCCCGCCGATTGCGAGCTCGACTGGGGCCACGCCTTCGAGATGAGCGCGAAGGGCGCAGCAAGCCGCATCTGCGCCGGCGACACCGTGATGGACCCCTCACTGCCGGTGCTGGCCTATGGCGAGGTGTGGCAGCGCGGGGGATTATCGAGATTGTCAAAAAGCACCCATACGGAGCCCTTGAACCGCAGATATGCTGAAAGAGCCGAACGAATTTCACGTACATTGTGCTTGTAGACTAGTTCGGTGACTTGCTGGGAGGTGAGACGTTGGTCATGTCCCTGTCCATAGTCATTTTGAAACTTTGCTGCGAGCTCTCTGGAGAGAGCTAACAAACGCTCAGAAAAATCGCCCTCACCAGCATCGCCAGCTTCATAAGCCGTTAGCAAGCGCCGATATCCGAGTTCAAAGGTGACATTGAAGTTCACTGTCGTAACATCAGCAAACAGAACATCGCAGCCGTGAATTTGCTCGAAGATGGGGTCAGTAAGCGGCCGTCCGGCTATGTCATTCTCGATCCAAAGATGCAGATGTATGTCATTGCCTCGCTGGGCAACTAGGCGGCCGGCCCCCTTAATGGCTTGCATCACTTCCGCCAACGACGATGGATAAGCATAAAAAATCTTCATTCTTCGAATCGCTCGCTTGAGAAATCGATAGGATCATACAACTATTCGTAGCCTTGTACGAATCCTGCAACGCAGCAGAGGGCCGCGAGGAGCGAGATAGCGCCTGAAGGTTGAAGGTAATTTGAGATGTTATAGCTGTCCGTCCTATTCAATGGTCGGCACGTGCTTCGCCGCATCGCGCGGCGCCGTGCCATCAAGCCGCGGATCATCCGCCACTTCGATCTGGCGGCGAAACGCGCGGAAGCCGGAGCGTTGATAGAACGCGACGGCGGAGGGATGGTCGAGCGTGCAGGTGTGGACCCAGACGCGGCGGACGTCGCGCGACCAGGCGCGCTCCAGCGCGCGGTTCATCAGGAAGCGGGCGGCGCCGGTGCCGATGAGGCCAGCGGTGACGCCGAAATAGGTCAGTTCGCACTGGCCGGGCTCGCGGAAGTCGAGCTCGAGCAGGCCTTCGTCTCGGCCGTCGAGGACGAGGGCATAGACCTCGATTCCAGGCGCATGGATGATCGCGGCGAGCTCGGCGTCGGTCATGCGCGCGCGCGAGAACCACAGCCAGCCCTCGCCGACGCGGCGGAAGAGATCGCGGTACCAGGGAAGCGCGGGGGCATCGACCTTGCGCAAGGTCCAGGCGCCGGGCGGATCATCGCGGCGCGCGGGCGGTGCAGTCATCTCCAGATGGGTGCCGATTGCGGCGATCTTGCCGTTCGGGACGTCGGAATAGCCGTCGGGGACGATCATGCTTCGTTTCTTCTTTTGTTAGCGGTTAGCGGGCGGCGCCGTTTGAGGCACCACAGCAGCGCCACACTCCGTCATTGCGAGCGCAGCGAAGCAATCCAGGATCTTTCCGCAGAGGCAGTCTGGATTGCTTCGTCGCAAGAGCTCCTCGCAATGACGGTGTAGAGGCGGTGGTGTAGCCCGGATGGAGCGCAGCGCAATCCGGGATTTGTGCCACCATCGACAGCGGGCCCGGATTACGCTGCGCTCCATCCGGGCTACGACATTTGCCGCTACCCCTCCCCCTCGTCGCTCGCCAGCACGCCCTTTACCGCGCGCGCCCAACCCGCGAGCTTCCGCTCGCGCGTGGCCTGGCTCATGTTCGGCTTGAAGCGGTGCTCCAGACGCCAATTGTCGGCGAATTTGGTCGGCTCGGGATAGACGCCCGCCTGGAGGCCGGCGAGATAGGCGGCGCCCAGCGCGGTGGTCTCCTGGATCACGGGGCGGTCGACCGGGGCATCCAGGAGATCGGCGAGGCGCTGCATGGTCCAGTCGGAGGCGGTCATGCCCCCGTCGACGCGGAGCACGACGCTTGCGGTTTCCGAACTCGGCCAGTCCGCGCGCATTGCGGCCCAGAGATCGAAGGTCTGGTAGCAGACGCTTTCCAGCGCGGCATGGGCGAGCTCGGCGGGGCCGGTGTTGCGGGTGAGGCCGAACAGCGCGCCGCGGACGCGCGGATTCCAATAGGGCGCGCCCATGCCGACGAAGGCGGGGACCAGGTAGACGCTCTGCATGGAGTCCGACTGATCGGCAAGCGGTCCGGTTTCGGCGGCATGCTTGATGATGCCGAGGCCGTCGCGCAGCCATTGCACGGCGGAGCCGGCGACGAAGATCGAGCCTTCCAGCGCGTAGGTGCGTTTGCCATCGAGCTGATAGGCGACGGTGGTGAGCAGCTTGTTCTTGGAGACGACGGGCGTGGTGCCGGTGTTGAGCAGCGCGAAACAACCGGTGCCGTAGGTCGACTTCATCATGCCCGGGCGGAAGCAGGCCTGGCCGATGGTGGCGGCCTGCTGGTCGCCGGCGATGCCGGCGATGACGATGGGGCCGCCGAACAGGTCCGGCGTGCTCTCGCCGAAGCGGGCGGAGGAATCCTTCACCTCGGGCAGCATCGAGCGTGGCACGCCGATGATCTCCAGGAGCTCGTCGTCCCACGCGCCGGTGTGGATGTTGAACAGCAGCGTGCGCGAGGCGTTGGTGGCGTCGGTGGCGTGCACCTTGCCGCCGGTGAGGCGCCAGAGCAGATAGCAATCGATGGTGCCGAACATCAGTTCGCCGCGCGCGGCGCGGGCGCGGGCACCGGGGACGTGATCGAGGATCCAGGCGACTTTCGTTCCGGAGAAATAGGGATCGATGATCAGGCCGGTCTTCTCAGAGATCACGGGCTCGCGGCCGTCGGCCTTGAGCTTCGCGCAGATGTCGGCGGTGCGGCGGTCCTGCCAGACGATGGCGCGGTGCACGGCCTGCCCCGTCGCGCGATCCCACACCACGGTGGTCTCGCGCTGGTTGGTGATGCCGATCGCGGCGATATCCTTTGCGCTGATGCCGGCGTGCTCGATCGCCTCGCGGCAGACCATCACGGTCGAGGTCCAGATGTCCTCCGGTTCGTGCTCGACCCAACCCGAGGCCGGAAAGTGCTGCGGAAACTCGGCCTGCGCCTTCGCCGCGATGGAAATATCGCCGCGAAACACGATCGCGCGCGAGGAGGTGGTGCCCTGGTCGATGGCGAGGACGAAAGACATGGCGGATACCTTGGCGTTTTCTTTGGGCGTCTTCCCTGGAGGGGTCATTGTGTCGCGCCAAAGGGAGCGGATTGGAGGCAGAAGGTCAAGGTTTGGATCAGTGGGGGCCGCTGCCCTTCCTTCTCCCCTTGTGGGAGAAGGTGGCATAGGCGGCCGTCGGCCGCCGTTCTCAAGAACGCCGAAGCAAGGCTTCGGCTACGGCGCCGGATGAGGGGTATGCTTCGGCGAACACAGCCGCAAAAGAGTCACGTGCGGAGGGATACCCCTCACCCGTCTCGCCGCTTCGCCATAGCCGATGCGAAGCATCGGCGTTCTTGAGAACGGCGGCCGAAGGCCGCCTATGCCACCCTCTCCCGCAAGGGGAGAGGGGAAGAACCCTACACCGCCGCCGTCGTCACGCCGCCGTCGATGACGATGGTTTGGCCGGTCATGAAGCTCGAGGCGTCGGAGGCGAGGTAGGCGACGGCGCCGGCGATTTCGTCGGGCTCGCCGATGCGGCGGAGCGGCGTGGTGGCGGTGCGGCGCTTCAGATTGGCTTCGTCTTCCCAGAGCGCGCGGGCGAAGTCGGTCTTGACCAGGCCGGGCGCGATGCAGTTGACGCGGACGCCTTTCGGACCCCATTCGCCGGCGAGCGAACGGCACAGCGCGAAGTCGGCGGCCTTGGAGATGCCGTAGGCGCCAATCACGGTGGAGCCGCGCAGGCCCCCGATCGAGGAGATGATGATCACCGAGCCCTTGCCGCGCTCGGCCATTTGCGGGATCGCGAGCGCGGAGAGCCAGATGTTGCTCTTGACGTTCGAGCCCATGATCTTGTCGAAGGCTTCGTCGGTGATTTCGAGCAGCGGGCCGTAATAGGGATTCACGGCGGCGTTGCAGACGAGAATGTCGATCTTGCCGTAATGCTTCGTCGCGCCCGCGATCAGCGCCTCGACCTCGTTCTTGCGCGCGATGTTGCAGGGAATGACGATGGCATCGCCGCCAGCGGCATTGATGCCGTCGGCGACTTCCTTGCAAGCGTCGGCCTTGCGCGAGGAGACAACCACCTTGGCGCCTAACTTGGCGAGCAACTCGGCGGAGGAGCGGCCGATGCCGCGGCTGGAGCCGGTGACCACGGCGACCTTGCCGGTGAGATCGAACGGGGTGTTCTTCATTGTTGTTGCCTCCTCCTGGTCATTCCGGGGCGCGCATAGCGCGAACTACGATGCGCAATTGCGCATCTGAGAATCCATTTCACCGCACGTATTGCCGCCCGATGGATCCCGGGCTCGCGCTTCGCGCGCCCCGGGATGACAGGTCAGATCAACCCGCCCGCATCCGCGACGCGGCGCTGGTGGTAGTCGGTGTCGCCAAAGGTGTTCTCGATCATGGTGAGGCGCTTGAAGTAGTGGCCGATCTTGGCCTCCATGGTCATGCCGATGCCGCCGTGGAGCTGGATCGACTGCTGGCCGACGAATTTCAGCGACTTGCCGATCTGCACCTTGGCCGCGGCGATCGCGTTGCTGCGCTCCTTGGCGTCCTCGAAGTCGTTCGCCATGGTCGCGAACATCGACATCGAGCGCGCCTGCTCGGTGGCGACGAACATGTCGGAGGCGCGGTGCTGCAGCGACTGGAACGAGCCGATCGCGACGCCGAACTGTTTGCGCGTCTTGATGTACTCGACCGTGGTCTTGAGCGATTCGTCCATCAGGCCGACCGCCTCGGCGCAGAGCGCGACGCGGGCTTCGTCCACCACGCGCTCGATCAGTGCGAGTGAATCCTCGGGATTGCCGAGCACGCCGTCGGGACCGACCTCGACACCGGTGAAGGTGATGTCGGCGGCGTGCAGGCCGTCCTGGGTCGGATAGGACTTTTTCGCGACGCCCTTGGCATTGGCGGGGACCAGGAACACGCCGATGCCTGACTTGTCGCGGCGGTCGCCCTTGGTGCGCGCGGTGACTAGAAGCGTGTCGGCGTTCTCGCCGTTCAGCACGACGAACTTCTCGCCGTCGATCACGTAGGCATCGCCCTTCTTCTTCGCGGTCGTGGCGACGTCGAACAGATCGTAGCGCGAGTTCTTCTCGAGCTGGGCGAAGGCCAGCGTCTTGCTGCCGTCGATGATGCCGGGCACGTGCGCGGCCTTCTGCGCATCGGTGCCGGCATGACGCAGGAAGCCGCCGCCGATCACCACCGTCGCCAGATAGGGCTCGAGCACCAGCGCCTTCCCGAGCGCTTCCATCACGATCATGGTCTCGACACCGCCGCCGCCGAAGCCGCCGTCAGCCTCGCTGAAGGGCAGGCCCAAAAGTCCCTGCTCGGCGAGCTTGAGCCAGACCGTTTTGCTCCAGCCGCCCTTCTCCGCCATGTACTTCTTGCGCTGCTCGAAATCGTAGGAATCGGTCAGCAGGCCGTCGATGCTTTCCTTGAGAAGCCGCTGCTCCTCGGACAGATCAAAATCCATTTCTTTGGTTCCTCGTACCCGGACTTATTTGGCTTCGTCATCCCGGGGCGCGCGTAGCGCGAGCCCGGGATCCATACTCCCGATCGGGGTTATGGATTCCGGGTTCGCGACTTCGTCGCGCCCCGGAATGACGGTTGAAATTGCCCTCCCCGCGGTCGCGGTGAGGTGGCAGATCACAGCCCCAGCACCGCCTTGGCGATGATGTTGCGCTGGATCTCGTTGGAGCCGCCGTAGATCGAGACCTTGCGGTTGTTGAAGTAGCTCGGCGCGATCTGGGCGGTCCAGTCCATGGCTTCGTTCGAGCCATCGTCGCCGTGCACGTCGTAAGGCGCGGCGAACGGGCCGATCACTTCCATCAGCAGCTCGGTGGTGGTCTGCTGGATCTCCGAGCCCTTGATCTTCAGCACCGAGGAGGCCGGATTGGGCTTGCCCTTGCCGTGCTTGCCTTCGTCGGCGACGACGCGCAGCTGGGTGAGCTCGAGCGCCTTCAGCTCGATCTCGCAGGCCGCCAGCTTCTCGCGGAAGGCGGGATCCTGGATGATCGGCTTGCCGGCGGACTCGACCTTCGAAGCCAGATCCTTGATGCGGCGGATGCGCTCCTTGGAGACGCCGACGCGGGCGATGCCGGTGCGCTCATTGCCGAGCAGGAACTTGGCGTAGTCCCAACCCTTGTTCTCCTCGCCGATCAGGTTCTCGTAGGGAACCTCGACGTCATCGAAGAAGACCTCGTTGACCTCACGGCCGCCGTCGATGGTCTGGATCGGGCGCACGGTGACGCCCTTCGACTTCATCGAGAACACGATGAAGGAGATGCCCATCTGCTTCTTGGCGTTGTTGTCGGTGCGACAGAGGCAGAAGATCATGTCGGCGTGCTGGGCGAGCGTGGTCCAGGTCTTCTGGCCGTTGATGATCCATTTGTCGCCACGGCGCTCGGCCTTGGTCTTGAGCGAGGCGAGGTCGGAGCCGGAGCCGGGCTCCGAAAAGCCCTGGCACCACCAATCGTCGACATTGGCGATGCGCGGCAGGTACTTCTTCTTCTGCTCCTCGTTGCCGAAGGTGTAGATGACGGGGCCGACCATGCTGACGCCGAAGGCGAGCGGCTGCGGCGCCGGATAGGACTGCAGCTCCTCGTTGAAGATGTAGTGCTGCACGCTGGTCCAGCCGGTGCCGCCATATTCCTTCGGCCAATGGCTGACGCCCCAGCCCTTCTTGTTGAGGATGCGCCACCACGTCACCATCTCGTCCTTGGAGAGGTGACGGCCCTCGACCAGCTTGCGCCGCGTATCCGGCGGCACGTTGTCGCGGAAGAACTGCCGCACTTCGTCGCGAAACGCCTGCTCTTCTTTCGTGAATGCGAGATCCATTGGATCCTCCTGTGAAACGTTACTTCATTTTCGTCATTGCGGGGGCATCAGCAGCGCGAATCCCGGAAGACGATTTCTGCTGCTGGCGCAATTCGTGGCGCGACAATTTCCCGACCGGCGTGCGCGGCAGGTCATCGACGAATTCGACCGCGGCCGGCAATTCGTGCCTGCCGAGCTTGCCGGCAAGCTGCGCGCGCAGCTCGTCGAGCGTGAACGGCTTTGCCTCGGGCCTCAGCTTGATGAAGGCCTTGGCGGCTTCGCCGCGATAGGGATCGGGAATGCCGAGCACGATCACCTCGTGCACGCCCGGGATGGTGTAGATCGCCTGCTCGATCATCTGCGGATAGACGTTGAAACCGCCGGAGATGATCATGTCCTTCTTGCGGTCGACCAGGAAGAAGTAGCCGTCGGCATCGACATAGCCGATGTCGCCGGTGAGAAAGCGGCCATCGACGAAGGCTTCAGTGGATCCCTCCGGCTTGTTCCAGTAGCCCTTGGTGACGTTCGGGCCCTTGATGCGGATCTCGCCGATTTCGCCCGGCGGCAGCACGCGCCTGGGATCGTCGAGCGCGACGACGTCGAGCTCGATGCCGGGCAGCATCAGGCCGATCGAGCCCGGTTTCTCGGGGCCCTCGGGCGGATGGCCGGTGCCGGGCGAGCAGGTCTCGGTCATGCCCCAGCCGCTCTTCAGCTTCTTGCCGACCTTGCGCTCGAAGAAGCTCGCGATCTCCACCGGCAGCGGCGCGCCGCCGGAGCCGATGGTGACCAGCGAGGAGAAATCGCGTTTGTCGAGATCGGGCAGCGCGGCGATCGCGATCCACATCGTCGGCACGCCTGGGAAATACGTTGCACGCTTGACCTCGATGTCGCGCATCACGGCTTCGACGTCGAAGCGCTGATGCAGCGAGATCAGATTGCCGCGGCGGAGCGAGGACAGCAGCACCACCGTGAGCGCGTAGATGTGGAACAGCGGCAGCACGCAGATCACGCGCTCGATTGTCTCGCCGCGGGCGGCGCGGGCCGGCCTGCCCCAGACGTCGTAGATCGACACCGCCGAGGTGAGATTGCCGTGCGTGAGCATCGCGCCCTTCGGCAGGCCGGTGCTGCCGCCGGTATATTGCAGCAGCGCGACGTCGTCGGCCGCAACGACTGGCCATTGCGCCGGCGCGGTGGCGCCCTCGACGAAGGCCGCGAAGGTGACGATGCGGGGATCGTCGGGGATCGCCGCCTGCGGCGTGCCGACCTTGCCCCAATGATCATCCTCGCAGACGACGAGCTTGTCGATCAGGCCCTTCTCCAGGAATTTCAGCGCGGTCGGCAGCAGGGCCTGGAGGTTGGAGGTGACGAGCAGGCGCGAGCCGGAATCGGTGATCTTGTGCGTCAGCGCGATCTCGCCGTCGAGCGGCGACAGATGCGCGACGCGGCCCCCGGCCTTCAGCGCGCCGAAGAAGCTGACGGGATGATCGGGCGTGTTGCCGAGGAACAGCGCGACCGAGCTGTTCCTGCCGATGCCAGCGCGCAGGAACGCCGCGGCGGCACGATCGGCCAAGCTTGCGAGCTCGGTGTAGCTGATGGGCCGGTCGCGGAATTCCAGCGCGGTGCGCGGGCCGTAATCGGCGGCGGCCTTGGCGAGAAGGTCCGGCAGCGTGCCCTGGACGATGGGGTCGTCCCACCGCACGCCCTCGGGATAAAACTGTTCGCCGGGATGGGTCATTTTCCTGATTGCTCGAGCGAACAACTAACACAGACCGTCATTCCGGGGCGCGACGAAGTCGCGAGCCCGGAATCCATAACCACCAGCTGGGGTTATGGATTCCGGGCCTGCGCCTTGCGGCGCATCCCGGAATGACGAAGGTTGGGACGAAGCCCCGATCACGCTGCTTTAGACTCCGCAGCCAGCGACGCAAACGTCTTGCCCTCCGCGGCGAGCTTCTTCAGCAGCGGGGCGGGCTCGAGGCTCGGATCGTTGGTCTCCTTAGCGTAGAAGGCCAGACGATCGGCGATGTGCTTGAGGCCGACGCTGTCGGCCCAGAACATCGGGCCGCCGCGATAGATCGGCCAGCCATAGCCGTAGAGCCAGACCACGTCGATGTCGCTGGGACGCGCGGCGATGCCCTCTTCCAGGATCTTCGCGCCCTCGTTGATCATCGGATACATCATGCGCTCGAGGATCTCCTCGTCGCTGACGACGCGCTTCTTGCGGCCGAGACGCAGCAAGGTCTCGTCAATCAGCTTCTCGACATCAGGGTCGGGCAGCGGCGCACGAGAACCCTGCTCGTACTTGTAATAGCCCTTGCCGGTCTTCTGGCCGAAGCGGCCGGCCTCGCACAGCGCGTCCGCGATCTCCGACTTGATGCCGCGGTCCTTACGCGAGCGCCAGCCGATGTCGAGGCCGGCGAGATCGCTCATCGCGAACGGGCCCATCGGCATGCCGAACTTGGTGACGACGGCATCGACCTGCTGCGGCAGCGCGCCCTCGAACAGCAGCTTCTCGGACTGCTTGCCGCGCTGGGCCAGCATTCGGTTGCCGACGAAGCCGTCGCAGACGCCGACCACGGCCGGCACCTTCGCGATTTTTCGCGCGATCGTCACCGCAGTCACCAGCGCATCCGGCGCGGTCTTGTCGGCACGCACGATCTCGCACAGCTTCATGACGTTGGCCGGCGAGAAGAAGTGCATGCCGAGCACGTCCTGCGGACGCTTGGTCGACTTCGCGATCTCGTCGATGTTGAGATAGGAGGTGTTGGAGGCGAGCACGGCGCCCGGCTTGGCGTACTGGTCGAGCTTGCCGAACACCTCCTTCTTCACCGCCATGGTCTCGAACACGGCCTCGATGACGAGATCGGCATCGCCGACATTCTCGATGCCGACGACGCCGTTGATCAGCGCCATGCGCTTGGCGGGCGCATCGGCCGGGATGCCGCCGCGCGCGGCGGTCGCCTCCCAGTTCTTCTGCATCACGCCCATGCCGCGCTTGAGCTGCTCCTCGCCGGTCTCGATCAGGGTGACGGGAATGCCGGCATTGGCGAAGGACATCGCGATGCCGCCGCCCATGGTGCCGGCACCGAGAATGGCGACGCGGTTCACGGGCCGCGGCTTGGTGCCTTCAGGAACGCCCGCGATCTTGTTGGCCTCGCGCTCGGCGAAGAAGGCGTAACGCTGCGCCTTGGACTGGTCGCTGGCGACGAGCTTGAGGAAGCCCTCGCGCTCCTTCTTCAGGCCCTCGTCGAACGGCAGGTCGATGGCGTAGCCGACGGCATCGGCGGCGGCGAACGGCGCCTCGAGGCCGCGCGACTTCTTGGTCATGGCGGCGACCGCATTGGTGAAGATCGAGCGGTCGGCCTTGGCGGCTGCGAGCTTGGAATCGTCGTCGCGCAGGCGGCGCAGCGGGCGCTTCTCCGCGAGCAGCTTGCGCACGAAAGCCTCGCCGCCGGAGGCCGGGCCCTCGACGATCTCCTCGATCAGGCCGTTCTTCAGCGCCTCCGCCGCCCCGATCGGGTCGCCGCCGACGATCATCTTGACCGCAAGCTCCGGGCCCACCGCACGGGGCAGGCGCTGGGTGCCACCGGCGCCGGGCAGAAGTCCGAGCTTCACCTCGGGCAGGCCGAGCTTGGCCTCTTTCACCGCGACGCGGAAATGGCAGGCCAGCGCGACCTCGAGGCCGCCGCCGAGCGCGGTGCCGTGGATCGCGGCAACGACCGGCTTGGGCGAGTTTTCGATCTCGGACAGCACGTCGTTGAGCGCGGGCGGCTTCGGCGGCTTGCCGAACTCGGTGATGTCGGCACCGGCAATGAAGGTGCGACCGGCGCAGGTCAGCACGATGCCCTTGATGGAGGGATCGGCGATCGCGGCTTTGATGCACTCGAGGATGCCGCCGCGGACTGCGGCACTCAGCGCATTGACCGGCGGGCTGTTGACCGTGACGATCCCGACTTCATCATGACGCTCAAGCTTGACCACTTCGCTCACGGTGTCCCTCCTTGGTGGGGATTTACTTTTATTCGATTTCGCATTGCGGAATTTAATTCCGCATCTTGACGGCAGGGTTATTTTGAAGCACGGACGTTGTCAACGACTCCGCGCAAGAAGCAGATCAGGGATGAAGCGTACAGGAAAGAAGACCGCGACCGATCGGAATTTCGTCGTCGCGCTTTCCCGCGGACTGGAAGTATTGCGCGCGTTCCAACCCAATGACGGCCTGCTGGGCAATCAGGAGATTGCGTCCCGCACCAATCTGCCCAAGCCCACCGTGTCGCGGCTGACCTACACGCTGACCAAGCTTGGCTATCTGACGCCGGTTCCTCGCTTCGAGAAGTACCAGCTCGCCCCGGCAGCGATGTCGCTCGGCTACGCGGCGCTGGCCAATCTGGGCGTTCGGCATTTGTCCGAGCCGTTCCGCGAAGAGGTGATGCGCGCGACCGGCGGCGCCGTCGCCGTCGGCGGCCGTGACCGCCACAGCATGATCTATTTCGGGCAGAGCCGCGGCAGCGAGACTGTCGGCGTTCAACTTGACGTCGGCTCGCGCGTGCCGATTGCAACCAGCGCGATGGGCCGCGCCTATTTCTGGGCACTCGATGACGAAGGTCGCGCCGAAGTGTCGCGCATCCTGCGCGAACATTACGGCAGCCGCTGGCCGAAGATGCGCGAGGGCTTGGAACGTTCCGGCGAAACGGTCGCGAAATACGGCTTTGCGATTTCGGTCGGCGATTGGCACGACGACATCGGCGCCGCCGGCGTCGCGCTCAAGCTCAACGACGGAACCGGGCCTTACGCATTCAATTGCGGCGCGCCCGCATTCCGTTTCACGGAAGAGCGTTTGATCAACGACATTGGACCGCGTCTCTTAGCGATGGTAAGGAACATCGAGGCGGCGCTCGGGGGTCTGATGCCGCATTCAAAAAAAGACATCAGCAAAAAGCTGAAATCAGGAGGAAAAGTTGCGCGTGTGGCCGAGGGATTCAGATAGCCTTTGTCATCATCGGGAGCGGCTCGCATCGCCCCATCGCTCACTGTACGTCGTGAGCGAGACGAGATGACGCAGGCACAGCTCGCGCAGGGTACATCGCCCCTGCTCGCGGTTCGCGACGTCAGCGTCGTGTTCGGCGGCATCGTCGCGCTCAACGGCGTGTCCTTCGACATGCACAAGGGAGCCATCCTCGGATTGATCGGCCCGAACGGCGCCGGCAAGACCACGCTCTTCAACTGCCTGTCGCGGCTGTACCAGCCGTCGTCCGGCGACATCTTGATGGACGGCGTGAGCATCCTGACGCGGCCGCCGCACCGGATCGCCGAGATCGGCATCGGCCGCACCTTCCAGAACGTGGCGCTGTTTCCCAACCTTTCGGTGATGGACAACGTCCGCGTCGGCGCCCATTCGAAGACCTCGAGCGACATTATCAGCGACTCCCTGAAGCTTGCCTGGGTCCGGCGCAGCGAGACCAGCATCAACAAGAAGGTGCACGAGATCCTTGCTTACCTCGACCTCGAGGACGTCGCCCATACCGTCGTGTCCGGCCTACCGTTCGGTACGCAGAAGCGGGTCGAACTGGCGCGTGCGCTGGCGGCCGATCCGAAGATCCTGCTGCTCGACGAACCCGCCGGCGGCCTCAACCACGAGGAAGTTCATGTGCTCGGCGACCTCATCCGCAAAATCCGCGACGAGCGCCATATGACCGTGCTCCTGGTCGAGCATCACATGGGCCTCGTGATGTCGATCGCCGACCACGTTGTCGCGCTGAATTTCGGCAAGAAGCTCGCGGAAGGCACGCCCGCCCAGGTGCAGGCGGACCCGGACGTCATCAAGGCCTATCTCGGGAGCAAGGATCAATGACGCCACTGCTCAACGTCAAGGACCTGCGCGCTTATTACGGCCAGGTCCAGGCGCTCCATGGCCTGTCCTTCTCGCTCAATGAGGGCTCGCTCGTGACGCTGCTGGGCGCCAACGGCGCCGGCAAGACCACCACACTGCGCGCGATCTGCAACATGGTGCGCTCCACCGGCGGCGTCGAGTTCGAAGGCAAGCCGCTGAACAACCGTTCGACCGAGAGCATCGTGCGGTTCGGCATCGCCCACGTGCCGCAGGGCCGCGGCACCTTCACCAACATGACGGTGGAAGAGAACCTCCAGCTCGGGGCCATCACCCGCAAGGACCGCGCCGGCATCGTCTCCGACATCGAGCGCATGTACGCGCATTTCCCGGTGTTGAAGCAGCGCCATACCCAGCAGGCCGGCACGCTCTCCGGCGGCGAGCAGCAGATGCTCGCGGTCGCCCGCGCGCTGATGCTGCGACCGCGGCTGATGCTGCTCGACGAGCCCTCCTTCGGCCTCGCGCCGCTGGTGGTGCGCGACCTGTTCGGCATCCTCGGCAAGATCAACCGCGAGGACAAGGTCTCGATCCTGGTGGTCGAGCAGAACGCCCAGCTCGCGCTCGAGCTCGCCGACCAGGCCTATGTGATCGAGACCGGGCGCATCGTGATGTCGGGCAAGGCCAAGGACATCGCGAACAACGAAGAAATCCGCAAATCCTATCTGGGTTACTGAGGGAGCCGGCACAATGGAGCTGTTCACCAACCAGGTCCTGGCCGGCATCGCCACGGGGGCGATCTATGCCTGCATGGCGCTCGCCGTGGTCATGATCTACCAGGCCATCGACCATCTCAACTTCGCGCAAGGCGAGATGGCGATGTTCTCGACCTTCATCTCATGGCAGCTGATGCAGTGGGGCGTGTCTTATTGGGCTGCCTTCCTGATCACGCTGGCATTTTCTTTCGTTGCCGGCATCGCGATCGAGCGCATCCTGTTCAAGCCGCTCGTCAAGGCGCCGGTGCTCACCAACGTCGCCGGCTTCATCGCGTTGTTTGCGATCATCAACTCCTCGGCGGGCCTGATCTGGGACTTCACGATCAAGCAATATCCGACCCCGTTCGGCTCCGCACCGTTCCTCGGCAGCCAGCTGATCTCGACGCACCAGGCCGGCATGATCGGCGTCACCGTGGCGCTGCTGCTCGCGCTCTATTTCTTCTTCCAGTACACGCGCATCGGCCTTGCGATGCGAGCCGCAGCGTCGGTGCCCGAATCGGCCCGCCTCGTCGGCATCAACACGAGCTGGATGATCGCGCTCGGCTGGGGCATGGCGACCGCGATCGGCTCGATCGCCGGCATGCTGATCGCGCCTGTCGTATTCCTCGAGCCGAACATGATGGGCGGCGTGCTGATCTACGGCTTCGCCGCGGCGGTGCTCGGCGGGCTGTCGAGCCCGTTCGGCGCCGTGGTCGGCGGCTTCCTGGTCGGCGTGTTCGAGAACCTCGCCGGTACCTACATCCCCGGCGTCGGCAATGAGCTGAAACTCCCGATCGCGCTCGCGCTGATCATCTCCGTCCTGGTCGTCAAACCCGCTGGTCTGTTCGGCCGGCATATCGTCAAGCGAGTTTGATCATGAGCGCAGCAGAAGAAGTCGTCGCCGAGGGCCACGAGGCGGTCGAGGCGGTTCCGAAGCGGGCCATGACGCTGGGCACCGGCACGTCGCTGGTGGTGCTGGCCGCGCTGTTGATCGTGCCGATGTTCGTCAAGAACTTCATCATCTTCCAGATGACGATGCTCCTGATCTACGGGCTCGCGGTGCTGGCGCTGAACATCCTGACCGGCGGAAGCGGCCAGTTCTCGCTCGGCCAGAGCGCGTTCTACGCCGTCGGCGCCTATGTGTCTGCGGTGCTGATGGAACATGCCAACGTCAACTACGCGCTGACCATTCCGATCTCCGCCGTGATTTGCTTCGGATTCGGTTACCTGTTCGGCAAGCCGGCGCTGCGGCTGTCGGGCATCTATCTCGCGCTCGCGACCTTTGCGCTCGCGACCGCGATGCCGCAGTTGCTCAAGCTGAACTTCCTCGAGCACTGGACCGGCGGCGTGCAGGGCCTCGTCGTCACCAAGCCAGACGCACCGTTCGGCTTGCCGATGTCGCAGGACATGTGGCTGTACTACTTCACGCTTGCCGTGACGGTCGCGATCTACATCTTCTCGGTGAACCTGTTGCGCTCCCGCTCGGGCCGCGCCTTCATGGCGATCCGCGACAACGAGATCGCGGCCTCCTCCATGGGCGTCAACGTCGCGCTGTACAAGACGCTGGCCTTCGGCGTATCCGCCGGCATCACCGGCGTTGCCGGCTCGCTCGGCGCCATCGCGGTGCAGTTCGTCGCGCCCGACAGCTACACCATCACGCTCGCGATCTCGCTGTTCCTCGGCATGGTGGTCGGCGGCGTCGGCTGGCTGCCCGGCTCGTTCGTCGGTGCGGCCTTCATCATCTTCGTGCCGAACATGGCGGAGAGCATCTCCAAGGGCCTCTCCGGCGCGGTATTCGGCGTGCTGCTGTTCCTCGTCATCTACCTCGTGCCGCACGGCGCAAGGCAGGTCGCGATCCTGGGCCAGCAACTCGTCGGCAAGCTCAGGAAGAACTGAAGACCCGTTGAATTAACCAAGGAGACCGAATTGTATTTTGGAAGAACACTGCGAGCCGCCGCGCTGATCACGGCAACGGCGGCCATCACTCTCACCTCCGGCGCTGCACTCGCCCAAAAGAAATACGACACCGGCGCGTCCGATACCGAGATCAAGATCGGCAACATCATGCCGTACAGCGGTCCGGCGTCGGCCTATGGCATCATCGGCAAGACCGAAGAAGCCTATTTCAAGATGATCAACGACAAGGGCGGCATCAACGGCCGCAAGATCAACTTCGTCACCTATGACGACGGCTATTCGCCGCCGAAGGCCGTCGAGCAGGTCCGCAAGCTGGTTGAGAGCGACGAGGTGCTGGTCGTTTTCAATCCGCTCGGCACGCCCTCGAACAGTGCGATCCAGAAGTATCTGAACTCCAAGAAGATCCCGCAGCTCTTCGTCGCGACCGGCGCCACCAAGTGGAACGACCCGAAGAACTTCCCCTGGACCATGGGCTGGCAGCCCTCCTACCAGAGCGAAGCGCAGATCTACGCGAAGTGGCTGATGAAGGAGAAGCCGGACGCCAAGATCGCAATCCTCTACCAGAACGACGATTTCGGCAAAGACTACCTCAAGGGCACCAAGGACGGCCTCGGCGCCAAGGCCTCGTCCATGATCGTCATGGAGGAGAGCTACGAGGTCTCCGAGCCGTCGATCGACGGCCATATCGTCAAGATCAAGGCCGCCAATCCCGACGTGCTCCTGATCTACACCACGCCGAAGTTCGCGGCCCAGACCATCAAGAAGACCGCCGAGCTCAGCTGGAAGCCGCTCCAGATCCTCACCAACGTGTCGATCTCGGTCGGTAGCGTGATGAAGCCGGCCGGCTTCGAGAACGCGCAGGGCGTGCTGTCGGCCGCCTACGCCAAGGACTCCACGGATCCGCAATGGGCCAACGACCCCGGCATGAAGAAGTGGAACGAGTTCGTCGACAAGTACATGCCGGGTGCCGACAAGTCGGACACCAGCATGGTTTATGGCTATGGCGCCGCCTCGACGCTGGCCAAGGTGCTGGAGATGTGCGGTGACGATCTCACCCGCGCCAACATCATGAAGCAGGCCGCCTCGTTGAAGGACTTTGCTCCGGATACGCTGCTGCCCGGTGTCAGGATCAACACCAGCGCCACCGACTTCGCTCCGATCGCGCAGCTGCAGATGATGCGCTTCAAGGGCGAGAAGTGGGAACTGTTCGGCGAGATCATCAGCGGTGACGTCGCCTCCGAGTGACGCGTGACGCGATGATCGAGGACGAGGAGCCCCCGCGGACAGTCGCGGGGGCTTTTTGTTGACGACAGGCGCCAATCTTGTTCAATGCGATCGATCCATCCCGGGGTAGGAGAGCAATGGCCGCCGTTCGTTCCCAGGTTGCGACGCTCTGGGCCGCGCTTGCCTTGTGCACTGCAATGAGCGGCGAGGCGCTGGCGCAGAAGAAATACGACAGCGGCGCCTCCGATACCGAGATCAAGATCGGTAACATCATGCCCTACAGCGGTCCGGCCTCCGGCTATGCTGCGATCGGCAGGACCGAGGAAGCCTACTTCAACAAGATCAATGCCGAGGGCGGCATCAACGGCCGCAAGATCAGATTCATCTCCTATGACGACGGCTATTCGCCGCCGAAGACGGTGGAACAGGCGCGAAAACTGGTCGAGAGCGACAACGTGCTGCTGATCTTCGGCTCGCTCGGCACCTCCACCAACAGCGCCATCCGCAAGTACATGAACGAGAAGAAGGTGCCGCAATTGTTCGTGGCGAGCGGCGCCTCGAAATGGAACGAGCCCAAGCAATATCCCTGGACCATGGGCTGGCAGCCGAGCTACGTCAGCGAGGCTCGGATCTATGCCAAATACATCATGAAGGAGAAGCCAAACGGAAAGATCGGCGTGCTCTACCAGAACGACGATTTCGGCAAGGACTATCTAAACGGGTTGAAGGAGGGCCTCGGCGCCAAGGCTTCGATGATCGTGCGGGAGGAGGCCTACGACACGTCCGAGCCCGCAATCGACGAGCGAGTCGTGAAGCTGAAGGCGGCCGGCGCCGATATCTTCATCAGCCTCACCAACCAGAAATTCGCCGCGCAGGGAATCAAGAAAGCCGCGGAGATCAACTGGCATCCGATGCACATCATCTCCAACGTCTCGGCTTCGGTCAGCGGCGTATTGGAGCCGGCGGGCATTGAAGTCTCGCAAGGCATCCTGTCGGCGACCTACACCAAGGACGGCTCCGACCCGCAGTGGAATGCCGACGACGGCATGAAGAAGTTCTACAGTTTCCTCGCGCAATACGAGCCCAGGGCCAACAAGCTCGATGCCGGCGTCGTGTACGGCTATGCCGCCGCACAGACCATCGTGAAGGTGCTGCAGATGTGCGGCGACGATCTCACCCGCGAGAACGTCATGAAGCAGGCCGCCAGCCTGAAGGACTTCGCACCCGACACGCTGCTGCCAGGCATCAAGATCAACACCGCGCCCGACGATTTCGCCCCGATCGAGCAGCTGCAGATGATGCGCTTCAAGGGCAGGAAATGGGAGCTGTTCGGCGACATCATCTCGAGCGAGATGAGCCACTGAACGACGCAATTCAAAATAGCCGCTTTCTCGTAAAGCAACTCAAGCGGTGAGTTTGCCCCGCAAAAAGAATCTCACGCGCCGGAATATTCAGCACCGCCTTCGACGAGATCGCCGCCTGCGCGAGGCCCGTGCAGGCGTTCTTCTTGCTGACGGCCGTGGATAGGTATTGAATGCGTGACGGAGCGACGCGCAACGATCGCTCCCAATAAGAACAAACGACACATTCAATCCTGTCCAGGGAGATCAAAATGCCTGCAATGCATGTGCGATTGGGGGCCTTCTCGGCTGCCCTCGTGCTAGCCGCCACGCTGTCCACGACAGCGCTCGCGCAGAAGAAATACGACACCGGCGCATCCGACACGGAGATCAAGATCGGCAACATCATGCCCTATAGCGGTCCCGCGTCTGCCTACGGCGTGATCGGCAAGACCGAAGAGGCCTATTTCCGCAAGATCAACGCAGAAGGCGGCATTAACGGCCGCAAGATCAACTTCATCACCTATGACGACGCCTATTCCCCGCCGAAGACCGTGGAGCAGGCGCGCAAGCTGGTCGAGAGCGACGAGGTGCTGCTGATCTTCAACTCGCTCGGCACCCCGCCGAACTCGGCGATCCAGAAGTACATGAACCAGAAGAAGGTTCCGCAGCTGTTCGTCGCCACCGGCGCCACGAAGTGGAACGACCCGCAGACCTTCCCGTGGACGATGGGCTGGCAACCTAACTACCAGATCGAGTCGATCATCTACGCCAAGTACATCCTGAAGAACCATCCGAACGCCAAGATCGCCGTGCTCTACCAGAACGACGATTACGGCAAGGACTATCTGAAGGGGTTCAAGGACGGGCTCGGAGCCAAGGCCGCCTCGATGATCGTCATCGAGGACAGCTACGAAGTCTCCGAGCCGACCATCGACTCCCACATCGTCAAGATGAAGCCGACCAACGCCGACGTGTTCTTCAACATCACGACGCCGAAATTCGCGGCACAGGCGATCAAGAAGAACGCCGAGATCGGCTGGAAGCCGCTGCACTTCCTCAACAACGTCTCGGCCTCGATCGGCAGCGTAATCAAGCCGGCCGGCTTCGAGAACGCGCAGGACATCATCTCGTCGCAGTACTTCAAGGATCCCACCGACGCGCAGTGGAAAAACGACAAGGCGATGATCGCCTGGAACGAATTTCTGGATAAGTACTATCCGGAAGCGAACCGCGCCGATGCCTCGGTAATGTACGGCTACATCGTCGCCCAGGGCCTCGTTCACGTGCTCAAGGCCTGCGGCGACAATCTGACCCGCGAAAACATCATGAAGCAGGCCGCCAACATCAAGGACTTCGAGCCGGCGGGCCTGTTGCCGGGCATCAAGGTCAACACCTCGGCCACCGACTTCGCGCCGCTGTCGCAGCTGCAACTGATCCGGTTCAAGGGCGAGCATTGGGTGCCATTTGGCGAGGTGCTGAGCGGCGACGTCGGCGGCTGACCATTAACCACTTGCTCAAGATGTAGCCAAATCGAGTAAAGACGCAGCCCCTGCGGCCATGCCGCAGGGGCTTTTCCTTGAAGCGTTCAGGCAAATCGTATTGAATTGCGGCCGCGTCGCGAAGAAAAACGAGACAAGAAAAGGGACGCACACACAAAGAAAAACAGGGAGATTGGAATGCCTGCTGTCACCGGCAAGCTTGCGGCCGCATCATTGGCGCTCGCGCTCATCGCGGCCTCGGCCTCAACCGCAACGGCCCAGAAGAAATACGATACCGGTGCGACTGACACCGAGATCAAGATCGGCAACATCATGCCCTACAGCGGACCGGCCTCCGCCTACGGCATCATCGGTCGCACCGAAGCCGCCTATTTCAAGAAGATCAACGAAGAGGGCGGCATCAACGGCCGCAAGATCAATTTCGTCTCCTACGACGACGCCTACTCGCCGCCGAAGACGGTGGAGCAGGCGCGCAAGCTGGTCGAGAGCGACGAGGTGCTGCTCGTCTTCAACTCGCTCGGCACGCCGCCGAACTCCGCGATCCAGAAATACATGAACTCGAAGAAGGTGCCGCAGCTGTTCGTAGCCACCGGCGCCACCAAGTGGAACGATCCGCAGAACTTCCCGTGGACCATGGGCTGGCAACCCAACTACCAGAGCGAGACGCAGATCTACGCGAAATACATCCTCAAGGCCATGCCGAACGCCAAGATCGGCGTGCTCTACCAGAACGACGATTACGGCAAGGATTACCTGAAGGGCCTGAAGGACGGCTTGGGGGCCAAGGCCGCGAGCATGATCGTGCTGGAGGAAAGCTACGAGACGTCGGAGCCGACCATCGACAACCACATCGTCAAGCTGAAAGCCACCGGCGCCGACGTCTTCATCAACATCACCACGCCGAAGTTCGCGGCGCAGGCGATCAAGAAGATCTCCGAGATCGGCTGGAAGCCGACCCACTTCCTCAACAACGTCTCGGCCTCGGTCGGCAGCGTGATCAAGCCCGCCGGCTTCGAGAATTCGCAGGACATCATCTCGGCCGCCTATCTGAAGGACGTCTCCGATCCGCAGTGGAAGGACGACGCCGGCATGAAGGCGTTCCTGGAGTTCATGACGAAGTACTTCCCCGAGGGCGACAAGCTCGACGGCGGCACCATCGTCGGCTACGGCGTCGCGCAGACGCTGGTCGAGGTGCTGAAGAAGTGCGGCGACAATCTCACGCGCGAGAACGTCATGAAGCAGGCGGCGAGCCTGAAGGACTTCCGCACCGAAGTGCTGCTGCCCGGCATCAAGATCAGTACCGGGCCGAACGACTTCGCGCCGATCAGCTCGCTGCAGCTGATGAAGTTCAAGGGCGACAAGTGGGACCTGTTCGGCGAGGTGATCAGCGCCGACGCCGGCGGCTAGAAACTGCAACGCGCGGACGACGAGCCCCCTGCGCTGATCGCGCAGGGGGCTTTTGCTTTGTGTGGCAATTGTGATCACGCGATTGCACAATCGAATGACGGCGAAGGCGCTTACGCTTTGGCACACGATGCGGTAGGCAGATGGCGGCGACCTCCTCGCCGCCAGTCCAGTCTGCGCAAGGCCATTGTCCATGACCGACCGACGTCCCCTGCTCCGCGCGCTCTACGACACTGCCATTGCTGCCGCCCATCCGGGCGTGGTGCTGGCCCCTCACCTGCGGCCTGCACCCAGGGGGCGCGTGATCTGCCTTGCGGCCGGCAAGGGCGCCGGCGCAATGGCCGCAGCCGCGGAGCGGCATTATCTCGATGCGCTGGGATTGGCGCCGGAGCGCCTTGTCGGCATCGCCACCACGCGCCACGGCTACGGCGTGCCGACGCGCAGCATTCGCGTGGTCGAGGCCGGTCATCCCGTGCCTGACGAAGCGGGCCTGAAGGGCGCGGCCGACACGCTCGCACTCGCGGGCGAGGCCGGGCCGGACGATCTCCTGCTGGTGCTGCTCACCGGCGGCGGCTCGGCCAACTGGATCGCGCCGGTGGACGGCATCAGCTTCGCGCAGAAGCAGGCGGTCAACAAGGCGCTGCTGCGCTCGGGCGCGCCGATCGGCGAGATGAACGTCGTGCGCAAGCACCTGTCGCGGATCAAGGGCGGCCGCCTCGCCCGCGCCGGCAGCAACGCCGCGGAGATCGTGACGCTCGCGATCTCCGACGTGCCGCATGACGATCCGTCCGCGATCGCCTCCGGCCCCACCGTGCCCGATCCGACCACGCTGGCGGATGCGCGCGCGATCGTGGCGAAATACAGGCTCGACATCGACGATGCGGTGCGCCGCGCGCTCGACGATCCCAACAACGAGAGCTGCAAGCCGGGCGACGCCGCCTTTGCGCGCGCCTCGTTCGAGCTGATCGCGCGGCCCAAGCAGTCGCTGGACGCTGCGGTCAAGCTCGCGCGCGAGGCCGGCTACGAGACCATCGATCTCGGCGCCGATCTCGAAGGCGAGGCGCGCGAGGTCGCCGCCGATCACGCCAGGCTGGCGCTTCAGGCACGCAGCCAGGGCAAGCGCGTCGCGATTCTCTCCGGCGGCGAGCTCACGGTCACCGTGCGCGGCAACGGGCGCGGCGGGCCGAACCAGGAATACGCGCTGGCCCTGGCCTCGCTCTTGAAGGACACTTCCGGCATCGCGGCGCTGGCCGGCGACACCGACGGCGCCGATGGCGGCGCCGGCCACCCGACCGACCCCGCCGGCGCGCTGATCGATGCGGCGACGTTCGCGAAGATTAAGGCGCTGGGGCTCGAGCCGCAGGCCTATCTCGCCAACAACGACGCCACCACGTTTTTCGAGGCGACCGGCGACCTGCTACAGCCTGGACCGACGCTGACCAACGTGAACGACATCAGGGTGATTTTGGTGGATTGACGTTCGCTTACCCTCCCCTGGAGGGTAAGAGTCAAAACTCGTTGGCGATCTTCGCGAGCATCTCGATCAGGGCTTCGCGGTTGGCCTGGCCGAGCAAGTCGTTCAGCCGGGCCTCGTGCTTGGTGGCGACGAGCTTCTTGGCGCGCGCCAGCACGGCCTTGCCCTTGTCGGTCAAGACCAGGATGTGCGAGCGCCGGTCGTTGGTGGAGCGGATCCGCGCACAGAGGTCGCGGCTCTCCAGATTGTCGAGCATGGCTACGAAGTTCGGCCTGAGGATGCCGAGCGTGGAGGCGATCTCGGTCTGGTTACGGCCGGGGTTTTTCTCGACCAGGAGCAGCACCGAGAACTGCGCCGGCGTCAGCTGGAGCGAGGCCATGCAGCGCAGGAAATTCTCGAACACCTTGAGCTGCGCACGTTTCAGGACATAGCCGAGCTGCTCGGAAAGCTCGCCGAGCTGGAGGGCCTCCGCCTGCGGCTCGCCTGCCTCCTTGCGGCCCTTGGCCGCGTCGGCCGGCTTGTCGGAGGACTTTTCAGCGGTTTTGGAAACGGTCATCGCCTCGTGCTCGTAATCCCGCTAAATTCCGGGGCGGGTCGTTCCCACCCTTGAAGTTATATTTGATAATTGTTATGGACCATACCAAATATCGCCTGCGTTTTTCAATGGCTGTGAGCGGACCGTCCACCGCAATCGAGGGGACCGGTCCGGATTAGGGGGAGCGTCCGGTCTTGAATACCACCATCATGCTGTTCCTGGTGCAGGACGGCATCACCAATGGCGCGATCTATGCGCTGCTCGGCCTGGCGCTGGTGCTGGTGTTCGCCGTCACCCGCGTCATCCTCATTCCCCAGGGCGAATTCGTCACCTACGGCGCGCTGACCTATGCCTCGCTGGCCGCCGGCCAGATGCCGGGCACGGCAAAGCTGGCGCTGGCGCTCGGCATCGGCGCCTTCGTCTTCGACCTGTTCGTGGCGCGCAAGGCGCTGCACGGGCGGCTGGTCGTCCGCAGCTTCATCGCCAACGTCGTGCTGCCGGCGATCGTGCTGGCGCTGACCCTGTCGCTCGCCGCGCAGAAGCCGCCGGTCGCGGTCTGCATCGCGCTGTCGCTGGTGATCGTGGCGATGATCGGCCTCTATCTCTACCGCATCGCCTTCCAGCCGCTGGCGCACACCTCGGTGCTGGTGCTGCTGATCGCCTCGGTCGGCGTCCACCTCGCGCTGCAGGGACTTGGCCTGTTGTTCTTCGGCGCCGAAGGCCAGCGCGGGCCTGCCGTGCTGTCCGGCGCCTTCACCGCCGGCGCATTGCGCTTCACCGGCCAGAGCATCACCGTCTATGCCATCACCATCGCCTTCATCGTCGCGCTCTGGCTGTTCTTCGGCCTGACGCTCTACGGCAAGGCGCTGCGCGCGACCGCGGTCAACCGGCTTGGGGCGCGGCTTGCCGGCATCCGCACCACGCTGTCGGGCCAGATCGCCTTCCTGCTGGCTTCCGTGATCGGCGCACTCTCCGGCATCCTGATCGTGCCGATCACGACACTGTATTACGACTCCGGCTTCCTGATCGGGCTGAAGGGCTTCGTTGCCGCGATCATCGGCGGCCTCGTCAGCTATCCCCTCACCGCCGTCGCGGCGCTGGTGGTCGGCATCGTCGAGGCGTTCTCGTCCTTCTATGCCTCCAACTACAAGGAGGTGATCGTCTTCATGCTGCTGATCCCCGTGCTGCTGCTGCGCTCGCTCGCCGCGCCCGCGGTCGAGGAAGAGAAGGACTGAGCCCGATGCAGAGCCGGCTTCCCATCCTCGTCTTCGCGATCCTCATGGCGGCGATCCCGCTCATCCCGGGCGTGCCCCCGTTCTGGATCGTGCTGCTCGACAATATCGGCCTTGCCGCGCTGGTCGCGATGGGCCTCGTGCTGCTGACCGGCGTCGGCGGCCTCACCTCGTTCGGGCAGGCCGCCTTCGTCGGTTTCGGTGCCTACACCACCGCCGTGCTGACGACGGCCTATGGCCTGTCGCCCTGGCTGACGCTGCCGCTGTCGCTCGTGGTCAGCGGCTCGCTCGCGGTGCTGCTCGGGCTGATCACCGTGCGCCTCTCCGGCCATTACCTGCCGCTCGGCACGCTCGCCTGGGGGCTTGGGCTGTTCTACCTGTTCAGCAAGCTGGAGTTTCTCGGACGCAACGACGGCATCTCGGCGATCCCGCCGCTGTCGATCGGTACCTTCAAGATGCTCTCGCCCGGCTCGATCTATTACGCGATCTGGGTCGCCGTGATCCTCTCGGCCCTGCTGACGATGAACCTCTTGGACTCCCGCACCGGCCGCGCCATCCGCGCGCTGCGCCGCGGCCATGTCGCCGCCGAAGCGTTCGGCGTCCACACGCCGCGCGCAAAGCTCCTGGTGTTCATCCACGCCGCGGTGCTCGCCGGCCTGTCCGGGTGGCTCTACGCCCATCTCCAGCGCGCCGTGAACCCGACGCCGTTCGGCGCGCATATGGGCATCGAATATCTCTTCATCGCGGTGGTCGGCGGCGCCGGCTATGTCTGGGGCGGCGTGCTGGGCGCGGCGATTGTCGTGATCCTGAAAGAGGTGCTGCAGAGCTATCTGCCGCTGATCCTGCCGGGCTCCGGCCAGGTCGAGACCATCGTGTTCGGCATCATGCTGGTGGCGCTGCTGCAGCTTGCGCCCGGCGGCCTCTGGCCCTGGCTGATGTCGTTCTTCCCCGAGCGCACCGACGGCAGGAAGCCGGACACCTCGCTGAAGCTGGAGCATCGCACCCGCGCGCCCGCCGAGACCGGCGTCCTGCTTCAGGTCGAGAAGGCGCGAAAGCAGTTTGGCGGCGTGGTTGCGGTGAACAACGTGTCCTTCGACGTGCAGGCCCGCGAGATCGTCGCGCTGATCGGCCCGAACGGCGCCGGCAAGAGCACGACCTTCAACCTGATTACCGGCGTGCTGTCGGCAACCTCGGGCTCGATCTCGGTGCTCGGCAGGAAGGTCGACAACGCGCCGCCACAGGAGATCGTCAAGCTCGGCATCAGCAGGACCTTCCAGCACGTCAAGCTCGTCCCCGACATGACCGTGCTGGAGAACGTCGCGATTGGCGCACATTTGCGCGGCCATTCCGGCCCAATCTCCTCGATGCTGCGGCTCGACCGCGCTGACGAGGCCAAGCTGCTCGCCGAGGCCGCGCGCCAGATCGAGCGCGTCGGCCTCGCCGAGCAGATGCACCAGCTGGCAGGCTCGCTCTCGCTCGGCCAGCAGCGCATCGTCGAGATCGCCCGCGCGCTCTGCGTCGATCCGATGCTGCTGCTGCTCGACGAGCCGGCAGCCGGACTGCGCCACATGGAAAAGCAACGGCTGGCAACACTGCTCCGCGAGCTGCGCGACGGCGGGATGTCCGTCCTCTTGGTCGAGCACGACATGGGCTTCGTGATGAACCTTGCCGACCGCATCGTGGTGCTCGATTTCGGCACCAAGATCGCGGAGGGCACGCCGGCGACGATCAAGACCAATCCCGAAGTGATCAAGGCCTATCTCGGAGTGGCGGCATGAGCACGCTGTTGTCCGTCACCGACGCGCATGTCGCCTATGGCAAGGTCGAGGCAGTGCGTTCGGTCTCGCTCGAGGTCGGAGCCAACGAGATCGTCACCATCGTCGGCGCCAACGGCGCCGGCAAGACCACGCTGCTCTCGGCCATCATGGGCATCCTGCCGCTGAAGGGCCGCGTCGCCTTTGCCGGGCAGGATCTCGCCCGGCTCGACATCGAGGACCGCGTCGCGATGGGGCTCGGTCTCGTTCCCGAGCATCGCGAATTGTTCGTGACCATGAATGTCGAGGACAATCTCGAGCTGGGCGCGTTCCGGATCGAGCGCAGCAAGGCCAAAGCCTCGATGGAGCGGGTCTATGCGCTGTTTCCGCGGCTGAAGGAGCGGCGCAAGCAGCTCGCCGGCACACTCTCCGGCGGCGAGCAGCAGATGCTCGCGATGGGCCGCGCGCTGATGGGCGAGCCGAAGCTCTTGATGCTGGACGAGCCGAGCCTCGGCCTTGCGCCGATCATCGTCGCCGACATCTTCCGCATCGTCACCGAGCTCCGCGCCGCCGGCGTCTCCGTGCTGCTGGTCGAGCAGAACGCGCAGGCCGCGCTGAAGATCGCGGACCACGCCTACGTTATGGAGCTCGGCGAGTTCGTGCTCAGCGGCAAGGCCAGCGACATCGCCGCCAACGAACGGGTGGCCGCGAGCTATCTCGGCTTCCAGCACGAAGGCGAGAGTGTGATTTAGCGATTCAGCGCTCTTCTTCCCTCCCCTTGTGGGAGAAGGTGGCGCGAAGCGCCGGATGAGGGGTTCTCTCCGCGCGTGAGACCGTCCGAGAGGACAGAACCCCTCACCCGGCTTCGATGCTTCGCATCGAATCCACCCTCTCCCACAAGGGGAGAGGGTGCACCGCGCAGCCTGCTTCAGCTTTCGTTAGAGGCTAAGCTCGCCGCCTACCCCTTCAGCGCCGCAACCTCCGCTTCCAGCTCTGCGATCCGCTGATCCCTCGCGGCGAGCGCGGCCGCGACATCGGCTGCATCAAACTTCTGCGGGATGTGCTGCGGGCAGTTGGTGTCCCAGGCCGCGATCTTGAACAGGATCACTTGCTCGGGCCGGGCGCGGTAGCCTTTCGGCATCAGCGACGTGGTCAGGGCTTCGTCGTCCTCGACCACGCGCGCCTCGCCCCAGATCTTCACCCGGCGGCGGTGGGCGTAGTCCATCACGAAGATGTAGGCCTTGGGATTCTCCGAGAGATTTCCTTGCGTGATGAACTGCTGGTTGCCGGCGTAGTCGGCGAAGGCGAGCGTCTGCTTGTCCAGCACCTTGAGAAAGCCCTTCGGGCCGCCGCGGTGCTGGATGTAGGGCTGGCCGTCGGCTGAAGCCGTGGCGAAATAGAAGCTGTTGGCGTCGGCCAGGAACGCGGCGAGATTGTCGTCGACCTCGGTGCGCCAGCCGCGCTGCTCGCTGCGCGCATAGGCCTCGCGCGAGCCCTTGCGCGCCTGGATCGTCTTCACCGCCGGCGAAAAGGCCACGTCGCTGGCATAGGTGTGAACTGCCGTCATCGGAACATCTCCTGAAATTCCGGCGCATTGCTGCGTCTTCCGCGCCTAATCTGGACCTTTCGGCGTCTAAAACAATTGAGCAGCTTGACACTTCATCATTGCGATTTATGCAATAATGTCCATGGACCGCCTGGAAGCCATGCACGTCTTCGTCACGGTCGCCGACCTGCGCGGCTTCGCGCCGGCCGCGCGCAAACTGCGGCTGTCGCCGCCGGCGGTGACGCGGATGATCGCGGCGCTGGAGGAGCATCTCGGCGCGCGGCTGCTGCAGCGGACCACGCGGCAGGTGGCGCTGACCGACGTCGGCACGCGCTACCTGGAGCGCGCGCGGCGCATCCTCGCCGACGTCGAGGAGGCTGACGGCTCGGCGCGGGAGGAGCGCAATCGGCCGAGCGGGCGTCTCGTCGTGTCCGCGCCGGTCGGCTTCGGCCGGCTGCATGTCGGGCCTCTCATGACCGCCTATCTCAAGCGCTATCCCGAGGTCGCCGCCGAACTCAGGCTGTCCGACCATCTCGTCAACCTCGTCGAGGACGCCGTCGATGCCGCGGTGCGGATCGGCCATCTCGCTGATTCCTCGCTTGTGGCGCGCCAGGTCGGCGAGATGCGGCGGATCGTGGTGGCCGCGCCCGGTTATCTCAAGCGCAACGGCGAGCCGAAGACGCCGGAAGCGCTCGCCACGCACCAGACCATCCAGTTCGGCCCCTGGTCCGAATGGCGTTTCCTGCGCGACGGCCGCGATATCGGGCTGCCGCTGTCGCCTCGCTTCATCAGCAACAGCGCCGACGCCGCCCTGCAATATGCCGAGGCCGGCGGCGGCGTGACGCGGGTGCTGGCCTATCAGGCCGCCGAGGGCCTGAAGCGCGGACGCCTGAAGATCGTGCTGGCGCAATACGAGCAGCCGGCGTTGCCGATCCACATCGTCTACCCGACCTCGCGCCTGCTCTCGGCCAAGGTGCGCGCGTTCGTCGACCTCGTGGTGGAGACGGCGGAGTGGAGGTTTGGGTGATCTTTTCCGTCATGGCCGGGCTTGCCCCGGGCATGACGACGGAGAGAGTTGGGCCTCACCCCTTCTTCGGCACTACCCGAAACGTGCCGCTGGCCCGCGCGATCACGGCGTCGTCCGCCTTCACCAGGCACTGCGCGAAGCAGATCGTGTTCCCGGTCTTGATCGCCTCGCCCTCGACCGCCAGCCATTGGCCGATCTCGGCGGCGCCGACATAGTCGACCGACAGCGAGATGGTGACGAATGACGTGGTCCAGCCCGTCGCCTGGGCGCAGCTGTAGCCCATGGCGGCGTCAGCGAGCGCCGCGATCAGCCCGCCATGGATCAATCCGCGGGCGTTGGTGTGCGGCGTCGCCAGGCGCAGTCCGACGGTGACGCCCTTATCGGTCTTCTTCGAATAGAGCGGCTCCCAGGGATCGGTCAGCGGCGCTTTGCGGAAATGTGGCTCGTAGCCGGCGGGGATGTCGGTGCGGGTCATGGCGGTCTCGCTTCATTGCCTCGGCTGCATTGGAAGCGAATGACGCGAGGAATGCATCACCTACAAAGCTTTAAACGGAATTTGTGCAGATGTTTGAAACGAGCCCCGCCATCGCCGCAACGGCCCGACGATTGCGACCTTTGTCCGCAATACATGCTGCTTCCGATCCTGTTAGGCTTTGGCCGCAGCCTGCTTGTGGCAAAGGCTCGCAGGCGATAATTATACCATATAACGTTTGCGCAAAGGGAGAGCGGTGGTCGCCCGAGCAGCGACAAATCCATGCAACATGACTGACGTAGATGGCGCGACACGGCGGGCCTCAGTTCCGGCTTGAACGCGCCGGCGAATTAGATAACATGTTAATTAACGAGACCGGGCCAGCGAAGCCCGCCGTCGCAAAAGGGAGAGACGCGTGATGAGGAAAGCCTGTCTGGCCTTGCTGCTGGCAGCAAGCGTGAGCCCCGCGCTCGCGCAGGACAAGACATTTGACCTGAAGGTCTCGCACTGGGTGCCGGCATCGCATCCGCTGCAGAAATCGCTGGAAGACTGGGTGGCTGCGGTGAACAAGGATTCCGGCGGCACCATTACCGGCAAGGTGTTTCCGGCCCAGCAGCTCGGCAAGGCCTTCGACCATTACGACATGGCGCGCGACGGCATCGCCGACGTCACCTATGTCAATCCCGGCTACCAGCCCGGCCGCTTCCCGATCATCGGCGCCGGGGAATTGCCGTTCCTGATCTCGGATGCCAAGGGCGGCTCGATGGGGCTCGACGCGTGGTATCGCAAATTTGCCGAGAAGGAGATGAAGGACGTCAAATACTGCCTCGCCTTCGTCCACTCGCCCTCCTCGTTCCATTCCCGCACCAAGAAGATCGTCAACCCCGAGGACGTGAAGGGCATGAAGATCCGCCCGGCGCACGCTACCATGGCGAACTTCGTCACCTCGCTTGGCGGCACCAATGTGCAGTCCTCGGCGCCGGAAGTGCGCGACATCATCGAGCGCGGCGTCGCCGACGGCGTCACCTTCCCCTGGGGCTCACTGGTGCTGTTCGGCATCGACAAGGTGACCAAGTACGACATGGAGGCGCCGCTCTACACCACGACCTTCGTGTTCGTGATCAACAAGGACAAGTACAATGCGATGTCCGACAAGCAGAAGGCCGCGATCGACAAGAACTGCACGGTCGAGATGGCAGGCGCGGTCGGCGAGCATTGGGGCAAGTTCGAGGACGCCGGCATCGCCAAGGTGAAGGCGGAATCCAGCCATGAGGTCTACAAGCTGACGCCCGAGCAGATCGCGGCCTGGAAGAAGGCCGCCGAGCCGCTGGTCAAGACCTGGGGCGACGGCGCCAAGAAGGCCGGTGCCGATCCCGACGCCGCGCTCGCGGATCTCAAGGCCTCGCTGAAGAAATACAACGCGCTGGCGGAGTGACGCGGTGGCGAAGGAAACGCGGCGGCGGGATTGGTCCTGCCGCCGTTGCCTTGCAAGCTGAGAGCAGGTGAGGAGCGCACCGTGTCTCTTCCCCCTCTCCCCGCTTGCGGGGAGAGGGTGGGGTGAGGGGGAGTCTCCGCAGGGACGGTGACAATCGGACGCGTGGATAGTCCCCTCCCCCGCCACGCTTCGCGTGTCGGCCTCTCCCCGCAAGCGGGGAGAGGCGAAGTGCCGCCGCCAGAGCCGAGAATGAGAATAGCAGTGCTTAGGAAACACCCATGAAGCGCTCCTGGATGGATCGCGTGATCGACTCGATCGAATGGATCGCGGCCGGCTTCGTCGGCATCGTCGCGCTCGACATCTTCCTGTCGGTGCTCTTGCGCAACACGCTGAACTATTCGATCCCCGACAGCTTCGACATCGGCCGAATGCTGCTCGGCATCCTCATCTTCTGGGGCATCGCGGCAACCTCCTATCGCGGCACCCACATCACGGTCGACCTGGTCTGGGGCAATGTCGGGCCGCGCCATCAGCGCTGGATCGACGTGTTCGCGACCCTGGTGCTGCTGTTCGTCGTCACCGTGCAGACCTGGACGTTGTTCGACAAGGTCCGGCTGACCTACAACGACAACGTTCAGACCTTCGACCTGCACATGCCGACATGGCCGTTCTTCCTCGTCGCGTGGATCGGCGACGTCTGCGCCGTGCTGCTGATCGCGATCCGCACGTACCGGCTGATCTTCCACCCCGAAGACATGCATGAACCCAAGATCAAGGTGACGGAGTAACCATGAGTACCGACGCCGTCGCCGTCATCGGCTTCGTCGCCCTGTTCGCCCTGATGCTGCTGCGCGTGCCGGTCGGCATGGCCATGGGCCTCGTCGGCGTGTGCGGCTTCAGCTATCTCGTGGGCTCGACACCGGCCCTGAAGATGGTCGGTCAGGTCACCATGCGCACCGTGACCGACTACACCTTCGGCGTCATCCCGATGTTCCTGCTGATGGGCTCCTTCGTCAGCAATTCCGGCATGAGCCGAGAGCTATTCCGCGCCGCCAACGGCTTCGTCGGACATTTGCGCGGCGGACTCGGCATTGCCACCGTCGGCGCCTGCGGCGGCTTTGCCGCAATCTGCGGCTCCTCGGTCGCGACCGCGGCGACCTTCTCCGCCGTCGCCTATCCCGAGATGCGGCGCTTCGGCTATCCGCAATCCTTCGCCACCGGCGTGATCGCGGCCGGCGGCACGCTGGGCGCGATGCTGCCGCCCTCCACCGTCCTCGCGGTCTACGGCATCATCACCGAGCAGGACATCGGCAAGCTGTTCATCGCCGGCATCATCCCGGGCCTGCTCGCGATGACCATGTACATGATCACGATCTCCCTGATCGGCTATTTCCGCCCCGACTTCCTGCCCAAGGGCAAGGTGACGCCATGGCGCGAACGCTTTGCCGGGTTGAAGGAGATCTGGGCACCGGTGCTGCTGTTCATCTTCGTCATCGGCGGCCTCTACGGCCTGCCCTTCCTGCCGCGCTTCACGCCGACCGAAGCCGGCGGCGTCGGCGCGACCGGGGCCTTCATCATCGGCGTGCTGACCGGCCGCCTCGACCGCGAGAAGGTGCTGGCCTCGCTGCTACAGGCGACGCGCACCGCGGCCGCGGTGTTCACCGTGCTGATCGGCGCGTTGATCTTCGGCTATTTCCTGACGGTGACGCAGACACCGCAGAAGGTGACGGAATTCCTCACCGGGCTCGGCCTCGGCCCCTACGGCGTGCTGGCGCTGATCATGGTGATGTATCTCGTGCTCGGCTGCCTGATGGATGCCATGGCGATGATCATCCTGACCGTGCCGATCATCTTCCCGGTGATCATGCATCTGGGGTTCGATCCGATCTGGTTCGGCATCATCATCGTCGTGACCGTCGAGCTCGGCCTGATCACTCCGCCCGTGGGCATGAACGTCTTCGTCATAAAAAGCGTGGTGAAGGACGTCTCCTTCTCCACCATCTTCAAGGGCGTAAGCCCGTTCGTGGCAACGGACCTCGTGCGCCTCGTGATCCTGATCGCCTTCCCGCTGCTGGCAACCTGGCTGCCGACGCGGATGATGGCGCATTAGAGGTGACAAGATTGAATGCCGCACGGCGTGGCTGCTTCCCCTCTCCCCTTGTGGGAGAGGGTGGCTCGCCGCGATAGCGGCGAGACGGGTGAGGGATCTCTCTCCGCGAGCACGCTTGTGGAGATAGACCCCTCATCCGGCGCTTCGCGCCACCTTCTCCCACAAGGGGAGAAGGGAAGGCTCGTCGATAATTGGAGGCAGAGATGACCACCCCGACCCTCGAAACAAGATACGTTTTCACCATCACCGCGCGGATCGGCGACGCCGTGACCGCGGGCGAGACCGGGATCGGCGTCCGCCGCATCATTCCGATCATCGGCGGCGAGGTGACGGGCGCGGTCAGCGGAAAGGTGCTCCCCTTCGGCGCCGATTTCCAGACCATCCGGCCCAACGAGTTGATCGATCTCGAAGCGAAATACGCCTTCGAGACCGACGACGGTGCGACCGTCTACGTCGAGAACAAGGGTATGCGCTTCGGCCCGGTCGAGCTGTTGCACAAGCTCAAGCGCGGCGAGCCGGTCGATCCGAAGCTGATCTATTTCCGCACCGTGCCGAAGTTCGAGACCGGGCACGAGACGTACCGCTGGCTGATGGAGCACATCTTCGTGGCGTCAGCGGCGCGCCATGCGGATCGCGTCGTGATCGACGTGCATCAGGTGATGTGAGGGAGAGGCCGTAGGGCCTCTAGCCGGATCGCGCCGGACGATGCTGCGCATCGCCCGGGGGCGACCCGGATGAGGTGAAGACGCCTACAACGTCTCTTGCTTATGCCCGCAGTTCTTGCAGGCGAACTTGACGCGGGTCTGGCCCTTCTCCGCCTGCACCCGGTTCGGCGCTCCGCACTTGCCGCAGACAGCCTCGATGCGGGTCGTGCCCTGCTTGACCACGATGGTCTTCTTTTCCATCGATTCGCGGATCAGGCGCTCGGCCTCCTCGCGCAGGGATTGTTTCGACAAAGCTCGTCTCCGCCTCTGGAAAGCGCGAGAGCCATATCGCACCTGCACGCGAAGCACAATGCACCCTGCCTGCCGCGCGCGCCCCTGTCGCCCCAGAGCGCGCGCTGCGACCGTTCGCCTTACGCCGCCTTGGAGACCTCCATCAGCAGCCGCTCGGCCTTGGCATCCTCGATGCGGTTCACGAGGCGGCTGCTCTCATGATTGTCGCGCACGGTCTTGGTCAGGGTGACGCAGGTCTGGATCATCATCACGATGCCCATGGTGAGATAACCCTTCATCCAGAGGTCGATCGGCAGGAAGAAGATGCCGATGGCGACGAGGAAGGCGGAAGCTGCGAAGGACGCGTAGGTGAAGCTCACCCAGGCGCCGCTGTGGGGCTGGCCATTCTGGTTCATGATGGTCTCCTGTCGATTGGAATGATGATGGTGTTCGGGTTGGAACTTGAGATCAGGCCGCCGGCATGCGCCTGGACTTCAAGCGCGCCAGCACGTCGTCTGCGGTCGTCTTGAGCCGCGGGCCGAAGCCCTGCTCGGCGAGTCGTTCGGCGGTGGCGAGCGGGCCGGTGGCCGCGTCGAGCTCGACCAGGGCATCGTCGGCCGCTTGAGCCTCCATCTGCCGCTCGCGCAGACGCCTCAGCGTCCCCTCCGCCTCCGGCAATGTCGATTCATAGGGGCGCGCGGCCTCGATGCCGCTGCGGCGAAGCGAGCGCACCGCTTCCGAGGCGCGGGCGATCCGGCGACCGCGATCGAGCTCGGTGATGCGGGCCTGCGCGTTGGCGACGTGGCGCTTCAGCCTGATGATCTCGGTCGCGAACAGCGCGCGCGCCGTCATGGCCGCATCGCGATCGGCCTCCAGCGCCGCAATGGCTTCGGCGGCCTCCTTGGCGAGGTCCTCGCGGCCGCCATCCAGCGCCGCAACGGCACGGGTCTCGAGATCGGCGATACGCGCATTCGTGGCCTCGAGCTTGCGGCCTTCCTGCTGGTCCTGCGCGATTGCCAGCGCCAGAGTGCGCTTGCTGCGCTCGACGGCTGCGGCCGCATCGCGCATCTGCTGATCCAGGATCAGAAGGGCGGTGCGATCTTCCAGTTCCTCGCCCGCAGCGGCGACGCTGCCGCGGAAGAGGGTCACGACGGTCTTGAACATTGGTTGCTCCCTATCTATGAGCGCTGCTCACAGATGGTTTGTAGCAGGAACCTTGAACATCGTTCAAATATTATTTTGAGCGACGCTCAAGAATTTGGTTAAGAATGACTAAGGCCCTGGAACGGCGAGAGAAATTGCGTGCGGCCCTGATACAGGCGGCCGAACAGATGATCGCCGAGCGGGGGCTGGCGGGTCTCAAGACCCGCGATTTGGCCCGCGAGATCGGCTGCGCCAATGGCGCGGTCTACAATCTCGTGGCTGATGTCGACGAACTGATCCTGCGGGTCGGCTCGCGCACGCTGCTCCGGCTCGACGAGACGCTGACTCTCGCAACAAATGCCGGCGAGCCATCGCCACGGGAATCCCTGGTCCGCATCGCCCTCGCCTATTGCGATTTCGCCGCCGAAAACCTCCAGCTCTGGCGCGCGCTGTTCGAGCACCGGATGGAGACGGGCAAGCTGGTGCCGGATTGGTCCGTGCACGACCAGATGCAGCTGTTCCGTCATATCTACCAGCCGCTGGCCGCACTGTTTCCTGGGCGCAGCCCGGAGGAACTCGGCATCACCGCACGCAGCCTGTTCTCGGCCGTGCATGGCATGGTGGCGCTCGGGCTGGAGCAGAAGCTGGTGGCCGTGCCGCTGCCGGCGCTGCGCAAGGAGATCACGGGCCTCGTGCGCGCGATGATCGACGGGCTGATCGCGCACGACGTGAAAGGAGCGGCGGCGGCTGACTAAAATTTCACCTGTCGCATCGCCAGTCGCGCGCTTAGCCTTCGAGCCGTCCCTCACCTCTCGGAGCACCTCATGCCCCTCCTCATCCGCGGCGGCACCGTCGTCAATCACGATCATTCGCGCCGCGCGGACGTGCTGATCGACGGCGAGACCATCGTCGCGATCGGCGCCTCGCTCGATGCCCCGACAGGTAGCGAGATCATCGACGCAGGCGGCGCCTACGTCATTCCGGGCGGGATCGATCCGCACACCCATCTCGAAATGCCGTTCATGGGCACCGTCACCGCCGACGACTTCGAATCCGGAACCAAGGCGGCGCTGAGCGGCGGCACCACCATGGTGGTGGATTTCTGCCTGCCCGATCCCGGCCAATCCATGCTCGCGGCGTATCAGGAGTGGCGGCACAAATCCGAGAAGGCGGCCAGCGACTACGGCTTCCACATGGCGGTGACGTCGTGGTCGAAGCAGATCCATGACGAGATGGAGATCGTGGTCAGGACCTACGGCATCAACACCTTCAAGCATTTCATGGCCTACAAGGGCGCGCTGATGGTGAACGATGACGAGCTCTATAATTCGTTCGCGCGCTGCGCCCATCTCGGCGCCATGCCGGTTGTCCATGCGGAGAACGGAGACGTCGTCGCCCTGATGCAGGACGCGCTGATTGCGCGCGGCGTCACCGGCCCGGAAGGCCACGCCTATTCACGGCCGCCGGAGGTCGAGGGCGAAGCCACCAACCGCGCCATCATGATCGCGGACATGACGGGCACGCCGGTCTATATCGTCCACACCAGCTGCCGCGAGGCGCATGAGGCCATCGCTCGCGCGCGGGCCAGTGGAAAGCGGGTCTATGGCGAACCGCTGATCCAGCATCTGCTGCTCGATGCCGGCGAATACCGGAACAAGGACTGGGACCATTCCGCACAGCGCGTGATGTCGCCGCCATTCCGCGACAAACAGCATCAGGACAGCCTCTGGGCCGGGCTGCAAGCCGGCTCGCTCCAGGTGGTTGCGACCGATCATTGCGCCTTCACCACCGAGCAGAAGCGGTTCGGGCGCGGCGATTTCAGGAAGATCCCGAACGGCACCGGCGGCCTCGAAGATCGCCTGGCGCTGCTCTGGACCGCGGGCGTCGCCACGGGGCGGCTGACCAAAGAGGAATTCGTCGCGGTGACCTCGGCGAACATCGCCCGCATCCTCAACATCTATCCGCGCAAGGGCGCGGTCGTCGTAGGCTCGGATGCCGACATCGTGGTGTGGGATCCCAAGCAGAGCAAGACCATCAGTGCCAAACGGCAGATGAGCCGGATCGATTACAACGTCTTCGAGGGCTTTGCCTGCACGGGTGGTGCGGCCGCGACCCTGTCGCGCGGCCGTATCGTCTGGACGGATGGCGATCTGCGCGCCGAGGCCGGCGATGGGCGATACGTCGAACGTCCCGCCTTTTCGCCGGTGCATGTGGCAAATTCGACCTGGAAGGAACTGACGGCTCCGCGCGCCGTCGCGCGCAGTGCGGTGACGCCGTAGCCATCGCGCTCCCTGGCAGACGTCCGGCCTCAATCTCGGAGAGACTTAGGAACGAACGGCTGGAGGTCTCGTTGTCGCGCATATTTCCCTCCAGCACGCGAGTCCCTCCATGTATCACCACGTCAAGAAGCTGATGTTCACCGTGCGCGTCGACGAACCCGATCCGCGCTTCGGCAATATGCTCCTCGAGCAGTTCGGCGGCGCCAACGGCGAACTTGCGGCTGCGATGCAATATTCGATTCAAGGGTTGAATTGCGAGGATCCCGACCGCAAGGACCTCTTGATGGATATCGGCACCGAGGAGCTCAGCCATCTCGAGGTCGTCGGTTGCCTCGCCCGGATGCATCTTGCGCCCTCGCGCAACGACCGCCAGGCGGCGGAGGCCGATCCGCTGATCGCGATTGCCGGCGGAGGCGGCGTCAATCTGTTCAACTCGCAAGGCAATCCCTGGACCGCCGACTATCTCAAGATCACCGGTGAGCTCGACGTCGATCTCCGCAGCAACATCGCCGCCGAAGCGCGTGCCAAGATCGTGTACGAGCGACTGATCAATTTCTGCGACGATGCCGGCAGCAAGGACGCGCTGCAATTCCTGATGACGCGCGAGATCACGCATATGAAGGCGTTCGCGCGCGCGCTCGAGAGCCTGTCGAAGCCGGCCTTCAGCATCGGCCGGATTGCCCCGACGCCCGGCCTCGTCAACCAGTACTTCAACGATTCCACCGGTAGCGGCGACCACGGCGAAATCGATACCCGCGGTCCCTGGAACGAGGGCGAGGACTGGGTGTTCACAGAATCGCCTGCGCTGCAATCCTCCGATCCCGGCGCTGCCCCGTCGATCGTCGCGGAGAGCTCACCGCCTGTCGACGAGGCGGGCCTGACCGATCTGCTGCTGCATGAGCTGCGTGACATCCTCCATGCCGAGAAGCAGCTGACCAAGGCGCTCCCGAAGATGGCGCAGGCCGCCCGCTTCGATCAGTTGCGCGAGCTGTTCGAGCAGCATCTGGCCGAGACCGAAAATCAGGTCGAGCGCATCAACGAGTGCTTCGAGCTGCTCGGCGAGAACGCCCGCGCCAAGCCTTGCAAGGGCATGATGGGCCTGATCGAGGAAGGCCAGGAGGTCATGAAGGAAAGCCAAGAGAAGGAGGACGCTGCCGCCGACCTCGCGCTGATCTCCGCGGCGCAACGCGTCGAGCATTACGAGATGTCCGGCTATACCACCGCGCGCAACCTCGCGCAGCAGCTGCGCCACAGCGCCATCGTCGGCCTGCTCTCCAAATCCCTCGCCGAGGAAGAGAACGCCGATCTCCTGCTCAACCAGGTCGCGCGATCGCTGATGTCGGTGGCGAAGATGCCCGCCGCGCTGGAGCAGGCCGAGTAGTCCGCGCCGACGCGCAACACCTATCGATCCAAGCCGCCTCGCCTTGTCGCGGGGCGGCTTGGCGCTTCCTGACTCTGGCATACAGCTTGCCTCTCGATGCCGGACAATTCCGGAACGGGAGGCACTCTTGAGCATTTCACCCCTCGATTTGAACCGCCGCAGCGTCGTGCTCGGCGGCCTCGGTGTCGCCGGTACGGCAGCCTTTGCGCCGCGTCTTGCCTGGGCGCAGGGACGCAGCGAGACGTTGCTGGTGGTGCAGGAGCTGGGGCCGAATTCGCTGGACATGCAGGGCGTCGGCTCCAACCAGACCGTGAACGGCCTGTCCTGGAATTGCTACGACCGCCTGCTCACCTACGCCGCCAAGACACTGCCGGACGGCACCATGTCGTATGACCGCGAGAAGCTCGCGCCCGAGCTCGCCGAGAGCTGGGAGGTCGCCGCCGACGGCATGTCCTGCACCTTCAAGCTTCGCAAGGACGCAAAATTCCACGACGGCACGCCTGTGACCGCCAAGGACGTCAAATGGTCGTTTGACCGCGCCGTGAAGGTCGGCGGCTTTCCGACCTTCCAGATGTCGGCGGGATCGCTGGAAAAGCCGGAGCAGTTCGTGGTGGTCGACGACCACACTTTCCGTATCGACTATATCCGCAAGGACAAGATGCTGCTGTTCAACGTGGCCGTCGTAGTGCCCTTCATCATCAATTCCGAGCTCGCCAGGAAGAACGCGACGCCGGAAGACCCGTCGGCGCTGGCCTGGCTGAAGAACAACGAGGCCGGCGGCGGCGCCTACAAGATCGAGAGCTGGAAGCCGGGCAGCGAGACCGTGCTGACGCGCTTCGACGACTGGAAGAGCGGGCCGCTGCCGAAGGTCAAGCGCGTGATCGCGCGCGACGTTCCCTCCGCCGGCACGCGGCGTGCCATGCTGGAGCGGGGCGATGCGGATATTTCCAGCGGCTTTGCCCCGCGCGATTTCGAGCAGATCATCAAGGAGGGCAAGGTCAAGGTCTCGGGCGTGCCGATCCCGAACGCGCTGTGGTACGTCGCGCTGAACACCGCGAAGCCGCCGTTCGACAATGTCAAGCTGCGCCAGGCCATCGCCTGGGCCATGCCGTACGAGCAGATTCAGACCAGCGCCTTCTTCGGCCGCGCCGTTCCCATGTATGGCGGCACCGCCGAAGTCTCAAAGCCGGTGTGGCCGCAACCGTTTCCTTACGTCACCGATCTCGACAAGGCCAAGGCTCTGCTGAAGGAAGCGGGCTTCGAAGCCGGCCTGGAGACGACGCTGTCGCTGGACACAGGCACCGCCACCGTCGGCGAGCCGACCGCGATCCTGATCCAGGAGAATCTCGCCAAGATCGGCATCAAGGCGGCAATCGAAAAGATTCCCGGCGCGAACTGGCGCACGACGCTGAACAAGAAGGAGCTGCCGCTCGCGCTCAACCGCTTCAGCGGCTGGCTCGATTATCCCGAATATTACTTCTACTGGAATTTCCACGGCAACAACTCCATCTTCAACATCTCCTCATACAAGAACAAGGAGATGGACGCCCTGATCGACAAGGCGCGCTTCACCACCGATGCCGCCGAATACGACAGGACGGTGAAGGATTTCATCGCGCTCTGTATGCGCGACGTCCCCGTGGTTCCGCTCAACCAGCCGATCCACGACGTTGCCATGCAAAAGGGCATCTCCGGCTACGAATTCTGGTTTCACCGTGAACCGGACTACCGCCAGTTCGCGAAGGGCTGATTCTGCCGGGCGACGCTGATGGCGCGTGAGGCAGCTCGTGCCTGCATGGTCGAAAAGCCGCGCTCCAGGCGCGCGGTGCTCGCATGCAGCATCGCCGCGTCGAGCCTGCCCTGTCGCGATCCTTCCAGGGCGCAGGCAAAGACACGGTAGAACTGCGCGCCGTCGTAGGCGACCAGCAGCAGATCGACGCCGGCATTGATCGCCTCGACCACGGCCTTGCAGACGTCGTTCTGGTAGATCGCGCCCATGATGAGATCGTCGGTCATCACCACGCCCTGGTAACCCCACGTCCCACGAATGATCCCCTCGACGACGCGCTTCGAATGCGAGGCGGCGCGATCGGGATCGACGGCTGTGAGCGTGACGTGGCCGACCATGAGGGCGCTGCGCGAATGCGACAGCACCTCGCGGAACGGGAGCCAGTCGGTTGCTTCCAGCTCCTTCACCGGCGTGTCAAGATTGGCGCTGAAATGATGCGTGTCGGCGCGCACGCGGCCAATGCCGGGAAAATGCTTGAGCGTGGCGCCGACGCCCGTCTCTTCCAGCCCGCGCACATAGGCGCTCGCGATGGTGCTGACGACGGCGGGATCGCTCGCAATCGCGCGCTGGCCGATCAGCGTGTGAAAATCGAGGCGGTTGCGCCGCGCCGGCGGCTTGAGGTCGAGCACCGGCGCAAGATTGAGGTTGACGCCGACGTGGGCGAGCTCGCGGCCGTGGATGCGGCCGAACTCCTCGGCCTTGGCCTGCTGCTCATCGGAAGCCAGTCCCGTGAGCGTCGCCAGCGCCGGCACTTTCGTCAGCGGCGGCGCAAGATGCCCGACGATGCCGCCCTCCTGATCGGCGGCGACGATCAGCGGCGGCAGGCCGGCTGCGCGCCTGAGATCCTGCAGCGCCGCGATCTCGGCCCGCAGCGTCTCGATGGCGCGGCCGCGGATATTGTGCCGAGTGACATAGACGCCGCCGATCAGGCCCTGCCTGGCGAGACGCGCGACCTCGGGAAAGGAGGAATAGCCGACCATGAAGTGCGGCCCGAGCTGCCGCGCTTCGGCGGCGCCGGCGCCGAGAACGTCATGCTTGCGCAGCTCGAACTTCAGATGCGCGGCGGACATCAAGACAGGCGGCACGCACCAGAGCACGACGAGCGCCTTGCCGGCGAAGGTGCGCCAGTGACCTCCGCGCAGCAGAAGAGCGACGATTGCGATGCTTGCGACGACAAGGGAGATGTTTCCGGCGCCACGCAGCACGAGCAGATAGGGATCGTTCTTGTTCGCGGCGACAAATGCAGCGAGCGGCGCGGCGAGCCAGAGCAGGACGAGGCCGATGCGGTTGAGCAATTGCATGATGCACCAGGTGCGATGGGCGATGAATGTTTCGCACCTAGCAAAGCGAATCACGCTGCGCGAGAGGCAAAAGCGCGCCTGCACGAAAACTGCAAGAAACTCCTGAAGCCGTGCAGACGATGATCCCGCCGTCTGCACAAGTGCCGTTCAGAATTCGTGATGCCACCATTCACGGAGACTTTCTGGACATGACGAGCCTGGCTTCGACGACGGATATCCAACCGATCAGGCCTTCTGCACTGTCGGCCAAGCTCGCAATGGCGCTGCTGCTGGCCGGGCTCGCCGACTGGCTGTTCTACGGTCAGCGGATCGGGCTGTCGCTGGCGCTGTTTGCGATCGCGACCGCCTGCGTTTCGTTGCTGTTCAATCACACGGCCATGGACTGGCGGCGCGCGGCGATCAGCGGCGCGATCCTCGTGCTCGGCCTTGTGCCGGCCATGGAAGAGCTCAACACGCTGTCCTTCCTGATCCTCGTCGCGTCGCTGACGATTGCGCTGTTGCTTGCGACCAATCCCGATACGACCGGGCTCACCGACCGCGCCCGCGCGCTGTGCAATTTCCTCCTGCTCGGTCCCTTCAGGTTCTTCCTCGATGCGCCCCAGGCCTTCAACATGTCGGCCTTCACCCGCGGCATCGCGCTCTGGCTGATGCCAGCAGTGCTCGGCACCGTCTTCATCGCATTGTTCGCCGCCGCAAATCCGGTGATCGAGCAATGGGTGTCGCTGCTCAATCCCAAGGTCATGCTCGACCATGTCAACATGGGGCGCGTCCTGTTCTGGACCTTGATGCTGGCTCTGGTCTGGCCGTTCATCCATGTGCGCTGGCGGCGCAGGGCGGTCGTCGCCGCCGCCGTGGCCGAGGGCCCCGTGCCACCGCCGCTGCCGCCCATGGTCTCGGCGGAATTTCTCGGCCCCTCCACCATCCTGCGCTCGCTGATCCTGTTCAACCTGCTGTTCGCGGCGCAGTCCATTCTCGACGGCATCTATCTCTGGGGTCACGTGGCGCTGCCCGACAACATGACTTATGCGACCTACTCCCATCGCGGCGCCTATCCGCTGATCGCGACCGCCCTCCTCGCCGCTGCCTTCGTGCTGGTGGCGATGCGTCCGGGCGGGCCGGCCGAGAAATCGAAGGTGATCCGGCCGCTGGTCTATCTCTGGGTCGGACAGAACGTGCTGCTGGTCGTCTCCTCCATCCGCCGGCTCGATCTCTATGTCGACATCTACATGCTGACCTATTGGCGGATTGCAGCGTTCGTCTGGATGGGACTGGTAGCGCTCGGCCTGATCCTGATCGTCGCGCGCATCGTGCTCGACAGGTCCAATCAATGGCTGATCGGCGCCAATCTCGCCGCATTGGCGATCGTGCTCTATGGCTGCTCGCTCGTGAACTTCGACGCCTTCATCGCCGACTACAATGTCGTCCACAGCCGGGAAGTTTCGGGAAAAGGCGTGCAGATCGACATCGACTATCTCCTGACGCTCGGGCCGCAGGCGGTGCCAGCCATCGACAAGGCGATCGCGCTACGGCCCGCCGTCAAAGAGGGCTGCCTTGTGTCACGCCGCGACCGCCTTGTAGAACAGCAGCGTCAGGACCTGGCCTGGCGAAGCTGGGGCTTTCGCAACTGGCGACTCCAGCGCAGGCTGGACGCCGAGGCGAAAGCTCAGGCCGGCAGCCAGCCGGCGAGTTGACGAGGACACGGAGAGTTTCTTGGCGCATCGCATTCTCATCGTCGACGACGAAGGCCACATCCGCGAGGTCATCCGCGTCGCCCTGAAGAAGGCCGGCATGGACGTGATCGAGGCCCGCGACGGCAAGGAGGCGCTTCTCCGCTTTGCCGCCGACAGGCCCGATCTCATCGTGCTGGACATCGGCATGCCCGAGTTCGACGGCCTCGACGTCTGCCGCGAGATTCGCAAAGGCTCCGACGTGCCGATCCTGTTCCTGTCGGCGCGCGACGAGGAGATCGACCGTATCCTGGGCCTCGAGATCGGCGGCGACGACTACGTCACGAAGCCGTTCAGCCCGCGCGAGCTGGTGGCGCGGGTCAATGTCATCCTGCGCCGCCTCAGCCCGCGCAACGGCGAGGCCAAGGCCGGGCCCACCGCGCTGACGCAAGGCGGGCTGCTGATCGATCCCGAACAGCATGTCGCGTCCTTTGCCGGCACGCCGCTGAAGCTGACCGCGATCGAGTTCGGCATCCTGCGCGCGTTCCTGTCCCGGCCGACATCGGTGTTCAACCGCGAGCAGTTGATGCGCGCAGCCTATCAGCTCAACATCCAGGTCTCCGACCGCACCATCGACAGCCATATCCGCAACATCCGCGCCAAGCTCGCGGCGCTTGCTTGCGACAACGTGATCGAGACCATCCACGGCGTCGGCTTCAAGCTCGGCCGCTGCGAGAAAGAGGCATGAGCGCCGCGCCCGACAAATGGCGGCCGTCACTCACCCTCGTGATCTTCACGGTGCTGGCGACGGTCGGCATATTGCCGCTGGTCGGCCTGTTCTTCTTCCGTCTCTACGACAACCAGCTGATCCGCCAGACCCAGGCCGAGCTGATCGCACAGAGCCGCGTGCTGGCGACGATCTATGCGCAGGAGGTGACGGCCCGGCTCGACAGCGGCCTCGTGCTCGGCGCCGAGGTGCCGCCGGGCGTGCTGCCCGATCCCGGCGACCAGGTCACACCGATCCGCCCCGCGCTCGACCTCACCGCGAACGACCTGTTGCGGCGGCGGCCCGACGCATTGCCCGCGCCCGGGCAGGCGCAAGCAGCCTATGTCGAGATCGGGGCCAGGCTGACGCCGATCATCCGCGAGACCCAGAAGGTGACGTTGGCCGGCTTTCGCATCCTCGATCCGCAAGGCGTCGTGATTGCCGGGCGGCAGGAGGTCGGGCAGTCGCTCGCCCATATCGAGGAAGTCGCGGACGCCCTGCACGGGCAATACCGCGCGACTTTACGCAACCGCGTGCCGGACAAGCCGCCGCCGCCGATCTATTCCTTCAGCCGCGGCCTCGGCGTGCACGTGTTTTCGGCGATGCCCGTCATCGTCAACAACCGCGTCGCCGGCGTGATCTACACGACGCGCACGCCGAGCAACATTTTCGACCATCTCTACCAGGAGCGGGCCAAGTTCGTGCTGGCCGGCCTTGCCGTCATCCTCGGCACCATCGCGATCGGCCTCGTGTTCTCGCGCACCATCACGCTGCCGATGCGCGAGCTGATCGACCGCGCCGCCCGAATCGGCCGCGGCGACCGGGAGGCGTTCCAGCCGCTGAAGCATTACGGCACGCGCGAGTTCGCCCAGCTCTCGCACAGCTTCCTCGGCATGGCCGAGCAGCTGGCGCGGCGCTCCGACTATATCGCGACCTTTTCGGCCCATCTCACCCACGAGCTGAAATCGCCGCTGACCTCGATCAAGGGCGCAGCCGAGCTGTTGCAGGATTCGGTTCAGGGCAAGGCCGAGGGCCTGACGCCGGCCGAGCAGAACACCTTCATCGCCAACATCCTGTCTGATACCCAGCGGCTGGAGGCGATGGCGCAGCGGCTGCGGGAGCTCGCCCGCGCCGAGAGCCTGCCGCAGAACGAGCGCACCGAGCTGGCACCCGTGATCGCCGATCTCAGAAGCCGGTTTCCGGCAAGCGCGATCGAGGCCAGCGGCAGCCTCGACCGGGCGATCGGAATGTCCTCGGAGAAGGCGCTGATCGTGCTGTCGCACATCGCCGACAATGCGGTGCGGCACAAGGCCGGCACGATCAGGCTGGAGGCGGTCGACGCCCGGACGACCGTACTTGTGACGGTCAGCAATGACGGCGAGCCGATCTCGGCGCCGAACCGCGACAGGATCTTCGATGCGTTCTTCACCACCCGCCGCGACCAGGGCGGCACCGGGATGGGGCTGGCGATCGCGCGCGCGGTGATGGCGAGCCATGGCGGCTCGATCAGGCTTAAGCCGACCGACGAGGGCGCAGCCTTCGAGCTCCAGTTTCCGGTTGCCTAGATCGCAAAGACCCAGACGGCGACGATGGTGCCGATGGTGGCGAGACCGGCGATAGTCCAGCCGGCGGCGTATTCCAACTCAGGATCACCAGTCGCCCGCATGATCTCAACCGGATCGGCGGTATGCTTCTCTGCCATGACAGCCTCGCACGTTTCTTCCCGCGTCATAGATAAGTCGCATCAGACGCCAACAGGTTCCATCACGGAAATGCGAGGCATGACGCAGCTAGGTTTGTTCGCCGACCCGCAGGAAGGCCCGACCGGCCTTCACTACACGGACGATTTTATCGATCATGCCGCCGAGCAGGATCTGATCGGCCGCATCGCAGCATTGCCGCTCCAGCGCTTTCAGTTCGGCGCGTTCGAGGGCAACCGCCGGGTGGCGTCGTTCGGCTATCGCTATGACTACACGCTGCAGCGTCTCGCCGAGGCCGATCCGATCCCGGACTGGGTGCGGCCGGTCGCGCGCCAGGTCGAGGCCTGGGCCGGGCTGCCGGAGGCCGGCGTCCGGCAGGTACTGTGCACCGAATACGAGGTCGGCGTCGGCATCGGCTGGCATCGCGACAAGCCGCATTTCGACAAGGTGCTCGGCCTGTCGCTGGGCTCGCCGTGCGCTTTCCGTTTCCGCCGCCGCAACGGCGCCAAGTGGGAGCGCCATACGCTCACCGCCCTGCCGCGCTCGCTCTACATGATGGACGGCGAGGCGCGGTCGCAGTGGGAGCACAGCATCCCCCCGGTCGCGGCGCGGCGCTATTCCATCACCTTCCGGACGATGAAGCGGGCCTGACGGACCAGGCCAAAACAAAAGGTGCGAAAACAACCCCATGCACAGTAGAAAGCCGTTTCAGGCGCGAGCCTCGGCGGCGCTGGACAACGGCCTGACGGATCGGGATAAACGGCGGCTGCGCATCCAAGGTGCCGCGAATTCGCCTCAAGGCCGGCTGACTAATGAGATGAATCGAAAAGACGAGCCAGATCAGCGAGCCAGTATGAGCCCCGCAAGGCCGCCACACCCATGAAGCATTTTCTGACATTTTTCCTGTTTCTGGCCATGACCGCGGCCTCCGCGCACGGACCCGTGCCGGGCCGGCTCCGGCCGCCCTCGGGTCTCGTGCAGGCGGGCCTCACCGATTCCGACACCACCGCAGGCGGCACCGCACGGCTATGCGAGCAGGTCACCTTCTCGCGCGGCCTGCGCTATGGCGAGAGCGAGGCCAATGTGCTCGATGTCGCGACCAGCGCAACCAAGGCCGACACGCCGCGGCCGGTGCTGCTGTTCGTGACGGGAGATACCTTCACCGGCGACCGCGGAGCGCCGGAGCTGTCGCGCCAGATCCAGGACCAGGCGATGTGCTTTGCCGCGCGCAACGGCATGATCGGGGTCCGCGTCGATTATCGCCTGGCGCCCGCGGCGACCTGGCCGGCCGGCGCGACCGATGTGGCCGCGGCGCTGTCCTGGGTTCATGGCAATATCGACCTCTTCAACGGCGATGCCCGCGAGATCGTCGCGGTCGGCTACGGCGCCGGCGCCTTCCACGTCGCGACCATGCTGGCGCATCCCGAGCTGCAGACCGCCGGCGCCGACGTCGCGGGCGTGGTGCTGGTGTCCGGGATCTACCGCGTCGGCAAGGACGCGAGCGACAGCGAGAAGGCCTATCTCGGCGGTGACGCCACCCAGTACGACAAGCGCTCGGTATTCCCCGGCATCCTCAATGTCGACGTGCCGATCGTGCTGGCCTGGGCCGCGGATGATTCCGCCGGCCTCGTGGCGCAAGGCGAGACGCTGAAGAAGACGCTGTGCGGCGCCGGCCATTGCCCGCGCAGCACGCTGCTGCGCAGCCGCGACGGCATCGCGAACGCCTTCGGCCTCGATGGTTCCGGCGACAGCCTCGCGGAGCCGACGCTGCTGCTGGTGCGTCAGCTGGAAGCGCGAGGGTTGCCGTAACGCGTTGCGGCAGCACGCCTGCCGCTTTCATCGAAGCGCGACAGCCACACGATTGCCAAACGCTTGACCTAGATCAAGCGGCCTTGGTGGGGATTGAGCCGACCTCGTTGGGGGCCAACCACAAGGCATCGAACATGCGCGTCATCGGCAGGATGCTGTTCGTTTCCGTGATTGCCATCGCATCGCTGGGCGCGATGTCGCGGCAGCAGCACTCGGATCAACCCGCAAGCGATGAGGAAATCCGCATCGGCAATGTCATGCCGTATTCGGGGCCGCTCTCGGAATTCGGCGCGATCGGCCAGGCGGAAGCGGCCTATTTCGACATGGTCAACGCGCGCGGCGGCATCAATGGCCGCAAGATCCGCTTCATCACCCGCGACGACAATTCCGATCCGGCGACCGCGCTCGAGCTGACGCGCAAGCTGGTCGAGAAGGACGGCGTGCACCTGATGTTCGGCTCGTTCGGCACGCCCGGCAATCTCGCCACGCGCTGGTACCTGAACGAGAAGAAGATCCCGCAACTGTTCGTCGCCTCCGGCGACGAAGAGCTGAGCCAGCCGAGCGCGTATCCCTGGACCATGGGCTGGCAGCCGTCGTTCCGGTCGGAGGGGCGCATCTATGCCAACTACATCCAGGCCTCTTACCCGAGGAAGAAGATCGTCGTGCTCTGGCAGAACGACCAGTTCGGGCGCATGCTCTACAAGGGTATCCAGGAGGGACTCGGCGATCTCAACCGTCACGTCCTGGTCGACATCGCCTTCGACCTTGCCGACGAGCATCTCGACGGGCACGTCTCGATCCTCAAGCGCGCCGGCGCCGACATCTTCGTCTTCCTCGGCGTGCCCTCGACCGCATCCAAGGTGATCAAGCTGGCAGCGTCCCTGAATTGGCGTCCCGTCTTCATCGTCAACGATGCCTCCGCCTCGATCGCCAACGCGATGGCGCCCGCGGGGCTGGAAAACTCTGCCGGCGTGATTTCGGCGGCCTTTTTGAAGGATCCGAGCGATCCCGCCTGGAAGGACGATCCCGGCATGAAGGACTGGTTCGCCTTCATGGACAAATACCATCGGGTCGAAAGCACCAACAACAGTGCGGCCGTCTATGGCTACGCCGCGGCCGAGGCGCTGACGCAGGTGCTGAAGCAATGCGGCGACGATTTTTCACGCGACAACATCATGCGCCAGGCGGCCTCGCTCAGGGACTATCAGCCTTCGGTCGCATTGCCCAACATCAGGATGAACACCTCGCCCAACCGCTACCTGCCGATCAGGCAGATGCGGCTGGTGCAGTTCGACGGGCGGTCGTGGCAGCCATTTGGGGATGTGATCGAGACGGCGTTCACGGAAGGGGCGGCAAGGTGAGGTCACTTACCCTCCCCTCACGCCGGCTTGAGCGAGGCCAGCGCGTTCTCCAGCAGCGAGCGGACGCGTGCGGCGTCGCCTGATTTCACCACGGCGGGATCGAGATAGAGCTCGAGGCCCGGTGCGCGTTCGGTGATGATGCCGCTGTTCTCCGCAGCTTTGTCGCTCAGTGCATCCACCGAATAGGGGATCACCTCGCGGCTGATGCCCTTCATCGTGATCGCCGGCAGCGCATGCGCGCGGACGATGTCGCTGACGAGGGCGAAGGTCTCGTAGCTCAAGACGATGCCGCCGGGCTCAGCGATCGATTGCAGGCGCGCGGCGAGGTTCGCCTCCGCACCGATGATGGTGTAGTCCATGCGGTCGGCGCTCCCGAAATTGCCGACATTGCAATAGCCCGAGTTGATGCCCATGCGCGAGCGGAACGGCTGCTCGATGCCGGACGCCCGCCATTTCGCATTGAGCTCGGCAAGGCGCTGCTGCATGCGCCAGGCCATCTGCAGACAGGCCTGTGCATCGGCGCGATCGCCCTTGGTCTCGGGGTCGCCGAAGAAGATCAGCATGGCATCGCCAATGAACTTGTCGATGGTGCCGCCATATTCGTGGGCGATCGCCGACATTTCCGTGAAATATTCGTTGAGGAGCTGGGTCAGCTGCTCCGGCTGCAGCCGCTCGGCGGTGGCGGTGAAGTTCTGGATGTCGGAGAAGAAGATGGTGAGCTTCTTGCGCTCGGTATGGATGGTGACGTCCTTCTGGCCCGAGAAGATGCTCTTGTAGACCTGCGGAGGGATGTAGCGCGAGATCTTCATCGACAGCGAGGCCAGGAAGTCGTTGGCGGATTCGAGCTCCTTGTTCATGTTCTTGATGCGGCGCGCCTGACGTCGCTGCAATGACAGGAACGCCAGTCCGCTCCCGGCGGCGATCACGAAATAGGCCAGCAGGAACTTGAACGAGAAAATGTTGGCGGCGATCGGCTGGGCGATGATCACCTCCTGGATGCCGCGGACGTCGCCGACCTTCCAGTCCTTCTTCGGGCTTTCGGGGTGGCTGTTGTGGCAGCTGACGCAAGCCGGCCCCATCGTGACGGGCGCAACCAGGCGGACCTTGTCGTTGAACAGCGAGGTTTCGGTCTCCACGATCTTCTGCTCGGGATCCCGGCGCAGCGCATCGAGCGCGTCCTTCTCGAACTTGTCGAGCTGGTGCGGAGCGCGGTTCTGGAACGGGAAGTCCGAGACGAAGCGATAGGTGATGTTCTCCTGCTGGGCGCCGATCACCCGGCCGAGCTCCAGCGACAGCGTCGCGGGGATCGGGATCGCGCCGGGCACCGATTCGTAATTGTGCACGACCTTGGTGCTGCCGTTGGGGTTGGCGAGCACGCGCCCGACCACGTTGGAGGCGTAGTAGCTGCGCACGCTCGTGATCACCGAGTTGAGATCGATCGCCTGCCGGCGCAGCGCCGTCTTGCTGAGCTCGGTCAGGTCCAGCCACACCGCGACCGGCAGGGCGAGCAGGAGGAAGACGATCACGGCGCCGGTGAGAATGCCACTCTTGCGCTGTTGTTCGGAGATCTCTTGTTTCACCCTGTGGCTCCGTTCTGTGCGATTTTGTCGCAAATCCTTCCGGAATCCGAGACAATGCATGCGGCGGCACAGAGCCAAGAATTGCCGGCCGGCGCAACCCCATTTTATGGTGGTCGCAGCAAGCGCCTTTTCGTTTGATCACGGATGCTTAAGATCGGCGCCGACCTGCATCCGCTCCGCCGGGAGAGAGCCATGACCGAGACCGTCCGCATCAAGCGCTTCCAGGCACGTCCCGTGATCGTGCCGATGAACCTGCCGCTCCAGACCGCGACCGGGGCGGTCGCCAAGGCACCGCTGGTGCTGATCGACTGCGAGACCGACCACGGCGCGGTGGGTCATTCCTATCTGTTCTCGCTCACGCCCTCGGCCTTGAAGCCGCTGGCGGCGATGGTCACGGAAATGTCGGACCTCGTCGCCGGCGACGAGCTGCTGCCGTTCGAGATCGAGCGCAAGCTGAGCCAGCGCTTCACGCTGCTGGGCCTCGCCGGCCTGCAGCGGCTGGCGCAATCCGGCATCGACATGGCGGCATGGGACGCGCTGGCGCGCTCGCGCGGCCTGCCGCTCGCCCGCCTGCTCGGCGGCACGCCGAAGCCAGTGCGCGCCTACAACTCGAAGGGGCTCGGCATCATGCCGGCAGGCGCCGCGGTGGAGGAAGCCCACAAGCTGCTGGCCGAGGGGTTTCACGCCGCAAAGATCCGCGTCGGCCGACGCGATGCGCGGGAGGATCTCGCCGTCGTGCGCGCGGTGCGCAAGGCCGTCGGCGACGAGGTCACGCTGATGTGCGACTACAACCAGGCGCTGACGGTCACCGAAGCGATCCGCCGCGGTGAGATGCTCGACGACGAGGGCCTCAGCTGGATCGAGGAGCCGATCCGCCACGACGATCATGCCGGTTGCGCCCGCATTGCCGACGCGCTGCAGACGCCGGTCCAGATCGGCGAGAATTTTGACAGCGCGTTTTCCATGCAAGCCGCGCTCTCGGCAGAGGCCTGCGACTACGTGATGCCTGATGTCCAGCGCATTGGCGGCGTCACCGGCTGGCTCCGCGCCGCTTCGCTTGCCCATGCTGCCGGCATCGAGATGTCGTCGCACCTGTTCTCTGAAGTCAGCGCGCATCTGCTCTGCGTGACGCCGACCGCGCATTGGCTGGAATATGTCGACTGGGCCGACGCGGTGCTGGCAACGCGGCTGCAGATCAAGGACGGCTTTGCGCTGCCGAGCGAGGAGCCGGGCAACGGGATCGCGTGGGACGAAGCGGCGGTGAAGAAGTATCTGGTGGAGTGACGGGTCTCTCATCTCGCCATCGCAAGCACACGATCTCGTCCCTCGTTGCGAAAGCATGCGACACGGATTAACGATCCGCCATGACCACTTGGCGCCCACATCCCGGTATCCGCGTCGTCGCTATCGGCCTGCATTGGCGCGGCGGGCGGCTGCTGGCGGCCGAGGTGCGCGACGATGCGGGGCGGATCAAGGGGGTGCGCCCGCTCGGCGGCGAGATCGAGTTCGGCGAGAGCTGGCGCGCGGCCTTGGTGCGGGAATTCAACGAAGAGCTCGGCATCGACGTCGGCATCGTGGGTGAGCCCTTGATGCTGGAGAACATCTTTGTGCACGAGGGATCGACCGGGCACGAGGTGATGTACATCGCGGAGGTCGCGTTTCCGGATGGCGCATTCGCCGGCCGGGAGCGCATCGACTTCCGCGAGGACAATGGAGAGCAGATCGTCGCGCGGTGGTTCGACCTTGCCGATCTCGACCTGGACGGCGGGCCGAAGCTCTATCCGACCGGACTGAAGGACTTGCTGCTGCAGCCTGCGCGTCGTGCATCAACGGAAGAGTGATGCGTGATCCATGTCGAGACGCCGACGACGTCAGTTGACAAGCATGGCGCTCTCAAGCAAATTTCGAAAGGTTGATACCGCCGGCCGCTTGCGCCCTTCGGGGTATGGTGAAGTGTATCGGACCGCCGCCCGCTTCCTTTGCTCACGCGAACGGGTCAGTAACGCAAGCCCTGACATTCTCCGTTCATGTTGCAAAGGAACAGAGTATGCGCGATTTCCGCGACGCCAAAGCCATGGCGCAGACGCTCCGAGAATCCCTCAACGCCCGATCGGTCTCCCTCACCGTCAGCGAGAGCCTCGAGCTCGTCGCGAGGTTATTCGGGCTGGCCGATTGGAATGTCCTGGCGGCCCGAATCCGTTCTGCGGAGCAGGCCGGCTCGGGCCGCAGCAACGAGGAAAGCACCAAGACCGATGCTGCGGATCAGCTCCGCTCGAGAGCCAAAGAAACTCAGTTGCCGCAGGCGGTGCTGGATCGTTATGCCGGAACATACCAATTCCATAGCGCCGTCTTCACCGTGACGCGTGAACAGGATCATCTGTCCGGACGGCTGAGCGGTCAAAGCTCGGCGCAATATTACGCGGTGGGCGAAACGGAATTCGCCGCGCGGGAGATCGATGTCGAGCTACGGTTTACCCTCGGGCCGGATGGGGTGCCTACCGCCGTGATCCTGCGCCAGCACGGCAACGATCACACCATGCCACGCATCGACACGAGCACGGCGCAAGAGCTCCAACGCGCGATCGAGTCTCGTATGAGCAGCCGGTCCGCCAATCCCGGGACCGCGGCCGCGCTTCGCCGTCTGATCGAGAGCGTCGCATCGGGCCAGCCCAATTACGGCGAGATGAGCGCCGACTTGGCCGAGGCGACACGCAAGCAATTGCCGCGCCTGCAGCCGGGCCTTGCCGAAATGGGTCCGATCACCTCGATCGAATTCCTCGGTGTGAACGCACAAGGACAGGACGTCTATTCCGTCTGGCATCAGGGTGGCGCAGCCTCGCACTGGCACATCGCGCTCGGCAACGACGGCACGATCATCTCGGCCTTCGTCACGCCGGGACCATGAGCTCGGTCAGGCTACCACACCTCCGCGCCGGGAATTTTCTTCCGCACCGCCATCCGCTGGATCCAGATGCAGCGGCGGACGGACCTGCTGGAGCGGCCGACGGCGGAGATCCCCTCGCCGGCCTGAAGCAGCGGCGCCACGTTCTGGCGCAAGCTGCGGCAGCGCTGGAGCTCGGCTTGCCAGTCGACGATCGCGGCGTCGGCGCGCGGCGCCATCAGCGCCAGCATCGCCATGGCGAGACAGATCGTCCGCATCGCTCCTCTCACTGTGATCCGCCTCCATCCCGGCGGTAGCGGAAATCGCAATGAGAGGCGCCCTGCATGATGGTCTGCGTGCGCGTGAGCCTGACGTCGGGACCGAACCCCTCCGCGGTCGCAAAGTCCGCGGTGCAGATCAGCAGGAAGCCGAGTTCGGGCTCGCCCAGGGCCTTGTAGAACTCGGCATAGGCGCAGCGCGTCACGTCGAACGCGAAGGCGTCCGCCGTCTGTTCGATCACGTCATAGGCGAGCGCATCGTCGCGGGCATAGGTGCGGAAGGCCGACGACACGGCCTTGCCGAGATTGCTCTCGTTCTTGGTTTTCCAGAATGCCTCGCCGAAGCCGCGATAGAGATCGCCGAGCGCCTTGCGCACCAGCGCATTGGCGCGCGCCTCGCCGAGCTCGGCCTGCAACGTCTTGATCAGCGGCACCAGCACCTGCGCCTGGATCTTCGCTTGCTCGATGACGGACACGGTCATGGGCGGCCTCGTGTCGGAGATGTCATTGTAGCCCGGATAGAGTGCAGGGTCATCCGGGACAGCGGCCGGGAAACTGCGGCCGGATTGCGCGTCGCTGCAACGGGCTAGAAGCTTTCGAGCAAGCCGCACCAGTCCGTCTTCGCTCTTCGAGCTGCGCCGGACACGCTTCGCCGCAATCTTCCAGGCTGTGCCACGCGAAGCCGAAGGCGAAGCGTGGTGGGCACGACAGGGATCGAACCTGTGACCCCTACCATGTCAAGGTAGTGCTCTCCCGCTGAGCTACGTGCCCTAAAGTCCACTTGTGTCGGGTGGGGTCCGTATAACGGCTCAGGGGAGCCGGCGCAAGGACGGAAGGGGGCCGATTCAGGCCGCCAGCATCTTGTTCACTTCGCTGACCAATTCGCGCAGATGCACCGGCTTGGACAGCACCTTGGCGTTCTTGGGGGCGTCCGAATCCGAGTTCAGGGCGACCGCGGCAAAGCCAGTGATGAACATGATCTTGATGTCGGGGTCGAGTTCCGAGGCTCGGCGGGCGAGCTCGATGCCGTCCATTTCCGGCATCACGATATCGGTCAACAGCATCTCGAACGGCTCTTCCCGCAGCCGCTGATAGGCGGCCATGCCGTTGTCGTGGGACGAGACCTGAAAACCGGCGTTTTCCAGCGCCTTGACCAGGAAACGGCGCATGTCGTTGTCGTCTTCGGCGAGCAGGATCTTTGGCATGGCAGGAAACGTCGAATCCCCAGAGGATATCAGCAGAGGTCACTAAGCCCGACAGAGGGTAAATTTGGGGTGAAAATCTTAACCCTGCGCCGGCCCCGCTGCCGGCTCTTTGTGGACCGGAACGAGGTCCAGATCAATCGAGCCGGACCGGCGCGTCCCCATCCCGATGCCTGCACGGTTAAGACGTGTTCCAAGGGGCCATGACATCTTTTCGCTTGGCAGAATGGTTGCGATTCCGGACAATGACGACACATAAGAGCCGCGAGATCGGCCGAATCATTGGACCCGGAGCTTGTCCGGATCGTGCGGCACGAAGGGACGAAGCCTGAGAAGATGACCCGCTTTGACGGCGACATGTCGCCAGCCTTCGAGATCTTCGAGCCTGCCGAATGGCGCGCGCCCGTCATCTTCAACTCGCCGCATTCCGGCTCGACCTATCCTGAAGAATTCCTGGCGGCGTCGCGGATCGACCTGCCCACGCTGCGACGGTCGGAAGATTCGTTCATGGATGAGCTGATCGGCCATCTGAGCGCGCGCGGCTTTCCGACGGTGCGGGTCAACTTTCCCCGCTCCTATGTCGACGTCAACCGCGAGCCCTATGAGCTCGACCCGCGCATGTTCACTGGCCGGCTGCCGAGCTTCGCCAACACCCGCTCGATGCGGGTCGCCGGCGGCCTCGGCACCATTCCGCGCGTGGTCGGCGACGGCCAGGAGATCTATCGCGACCGCCTTCTGGTCGACGATGCGCTGGGACGGATCGAGACGCTGTACAAGCCCTACCATCGCGCGCTGCGCCGGCTGATCAACAAGGTGCACCAGATGTTCGGCACGGTGGTGCTGGTCGACTGCCACTCGATGCCGTCGGTCGGCGTCAGCAGGGACGAGCCGCGCCGGCCCGACGTCGTGATCGGCGATCGCTACGGCACCAGCTGCACGCCGCTCTTGCCCGATCGCGTCGAGGAGACCATGAGCGGGCTCGGCTATTCGATCGGCCGCAACAAGCCCTATGCCGGCGGCTTCATCACCGAGCATTACGGCAATCCCGCGAGCGGCCTGCACGCCGTGCAGCTCGAGCTCAACCGCGCGATCTACATGGACGAGCGGCGGCGCGAGCGCAGCGCTCGCTTTGCGCAAGTGGCCTCCGACTTCGGCGTTCTCGCCGACGTGCTGGCGACCACGATTCCGTTCGCCGATCTCGGCCCGTTCCAAGCCGCGGCGGAATAGGACGCAGCTTCTCTCCGAAACGACGAGGCCTTGCGCGCGACTGCGTTTTCGCTTCGCAAGCTTGCGCGCCCCAAATGAAAACGGCGGGGCTAAGAAAAAAGGGCCGCTCGCGAATGACGCAAGCGGCCCAAGTCTAGGGAGGAAACGCCCAAGGAGGGCAGCGGTAACGCGAGGCGCTACCGCACCGCAACAATATGCGACCGCGCCGCACAAAGTGCAAGGGCTTTTGCGCGGTTTCCCATGCAAATCGCACATGGCTCAGTTGCTTCTATGGAAACCCAGATTCAGTTTCTTTGATAAGGGAATTCAATGGGTTGATAGTCATTTGCATACGAACAAGGCAAGGTCGGAACTAAGATTTCAACTCCATGATCGATATTTGGCCAGCAGATGACTGGAATGGGGCAGCCCGCCGCGGCATCCAAAATACCAGGGAGCAACATCAAGACAGCGCTGCACGCGGCAGGCGAATTGAGCTAGGCAGGAGGCAAGCTCTCCAACTTCGCTTCGAGGATTTCGCCTGTGACGGTGATCGACTTCTCCGCCTTCATCGGTCGGCTCGCCACCGCCTCCGGCGAAACCATCCTGCCGTTCTTCCGCACCTCGCTGTCGATCGACGACAAGAGCAAGACCAAGGATTTCGACCCGGTGACGGAGGCCGACCGCGCCGCGGAGGCGGTGATGCGGCGGCTGATCAAGGCCAACTTCCCCCAGCACGGCATCGTCGGCGAGGAATTCGGCAACGAGCGCGAGGACGCCGACTATGTCTGGGTGCTCGACCCCATCGACGGCACCAAATCCTTCATCGGCGGCTTTCCGATCTGGGGCACGCTGATCGCGCTGTTGCATAAGGGCACGCCGGTGTTCGGCATGATGCACCAGCCCTTCATCGGCGAGCGCTTTTCCGGCGACAACGGTTCGGCCAATTATAAAGGGCCGTCGGGCGAGCGCCGGCTCCAGGTCCGCCGCTGCGCTTCGCTGTCGGAGGCCACGACCTACACCACCAGCCCGCTGCTGATGAACGAGCGCGACCGCGCCATCTTCGGCCACATCGAGAAGAGCGCGCGGCTGTCGCGCTATGGCGGCGACTGCTACTCCTATTGCATGCTTGCCGCGGGCCACGTCGACCTCGTGGTCGAGACCGAGCTGAAGCCCTATGACATCGCGGCGCTGATCCCGATCGTGACCGGCGCCGGCGGCGTCGTCACCACCTGGGAAGGCAAGCCGGCCCAAGGCGGCGGCCGCATCATCGCCGCCGGCGACGCACGGGTGCACGAGGCAGCGTTGAAGCTTTTGAACCAGTAGCGCGCGGGCGGAGGGCTTGCATCACCGACGCGGGAGCGGAGATGGCGAAGTAGGTGTCTTACCCTCCCCTGGAGGGCAGGGCTATCGCATATGAGATGTCGCTATGGCAGCGTCATGGCCGGGCTTGTCCCGGCCATCCACGCCTTTCCACGCGGCACAAGGAACGTGGATGCCCGGGACAAGCCCGGGCATGACGACCTCTGCAAAATTCAATTGCGATTGTCCTGACCCTCCAGGGGAGGGTAACAGCTCCTCACACCGCCTCGGCTCGCAAATGCTCCACCAGCAGCTTGGCCGGCTTTGGTAGCGCCTTGAAGCTGCGCGCGCAGATCACGAGGCGGCGGTTGGCGAAGGCATCGCGCAGGCGGACCATGGCGAGCGGCATGGTCCTGGCACAGCGGCGGGCGGCGGCTTCGGGCACCAGCGCCACGCCGACATCGGCCGCGACCATCTGGCAGATCGCGTCGAAGTCGCGCAGGCGCGCGCGGAAATGCGGCCGCATGCCGAGCCGCGCAGCGTGCTTCGAGATGTGCATCTGAAGCGCGGTGGCGCTGGTGAGGCCGACGAAGTCGCAAGCCTCCGCCTCCTGAAAGTCGATCTGGCGGCGGCCGGCGAACGGGCCGCGTTTCGACGTCACCAGCGTCAGGCGATCCTCGCTGAAGGGAAAGCGCTCGATATGCTCGGGCAGCGCGTGCTCGGCGGCGAAGCCGAGATCGGCGGCGCCTGCGGTGATCGCCGCCGCGATATCGGTGCTCTCGCGCTCCTCGATGTCGACGGCGACGTCGCGATGCTGGCGCAGGAAGCCGGCGAGCGCCTTCGGCAGATGCTCAGACAGGCCCGACGTGTTGGCGAGGAAATGCACGCTGGCGCGCACGCCGCTGGCAAAGCCGGCGAGATCGCCGCGCATGGCGTCGATCTGATGGATCACGAGCCTGGCATGATCGAGCAGGCTCTCGCCGGCCGCGGTCAACTCGACGCCGCGGCGCCCGCGCTTGAGCAGCGCGACGCCGAGCGCATCCTCGAGCCCCTTGATACGCGCGCTGGCCGAGGCCAGGGCGAGATGTGAGCGCTCCGCGCCGCGGGTGATGCTTCGCTGGTCGGCGACCGCGATGAAGAGCTGGAGATCGACCAGGTCGAAGCGCATGCGATGTCTCCCTGAGCTCCCTGAGCCTTCGTTGAGGCCGAAGGCTCTCTCCGTAACCTCCAGATTGTGCGCCGGCGCGGCTTCGGTCAATGTGCTGGCATGATCGACCCGCTGCTCATCCTCATCGCCGCCGTGTTCCTGCTCGCCGGATTCGTCAAGGGCGTGGTCGGGCTCGGCCTGCCGACGGTGTCGATGGGGCTGCTTGCGGTGAGCATGGCGCCGAGCCGCGCCATCGCGATCGTGATCGTGCCGGCCATCGTCACCAACATCTGGCAGACCTTCGTCGGCCCTCATCTGCGCGACATCCTGAAGCGGCTGTGGCCGCTGATGATCGGCACCGTGGTCGGCTGCTGGCTCAATGCCGGCGCGCTGACCGGGCCGCATGCGCGCTACGGCACGATCGTGCTCGGCGCCCTGCTGGTCGTCTACGCCGTGATCGGCCTGAACAAGTTCCAGTTCCGCGTCGCGCCCGAGAACGAGAAATGGGTCGGCGGCGTGGTCGGCGTCATCACCGGCGTGATCTCGGCCTCGACCGGCGTGCAGGTGATCCCGTCGATGCCGTTCATGCAGGCGATCGGCATGGAGAAGGACGAGCTGGTGCAGGCACTCGGGGTGTTTTTCACCACCGCGACGCTGGCGCTCGCCTTCAACCTGACCGCGGTCGGATTGCTGACGCCGGCCAATGCCGTGCCGGGCGCGATCGGACTCGCCATGGCCTTTGCCGGCATGTTCATCGGCCAATCGGTGCGGGCGCGGATGCCGGCGGAGGCGTTTCGCCGCTGGTTCCTGATCGCGATGATCCTGCTCGGCCTTTACCTCGCCGGCAGCGCGCTGGCGAAAGAATTCGCTTAAGCGCCTTACGATTTCGGCCCGTAGCCCGGCACCCATTTTTCGTGCTGGGGCAGGTCGTCCTGGATTGTCCACCACGACGCGCGCGACGAGGTGAAAACGTGGAGGCGAGGCCGGACTTCCGGGTCGTCATCGAGCAGGCCAGCGGGAATGCTGACGGTCGGGAGATAGCTCGCCTTGCCCGGCGTCGGGCAGCCGCAGGTCCTGCAACGATAGCGGATACTGCCCGGCGAGGATTCGTAAGATGCCGTCATGTCCTCGCCCGCCACGAAGCGAAATCTGTCGGCATCGACATGCGCGTAGGTGGCGAAGGCCGCGCCGCTCAGCTTGCGGCAATTGACGCAATGGCAGTGCGTCAGCGCGCGCACCTTCTCGATCTCGAACCGCACGGCGCCACACAGACAGCTTCCACGGATCATCGAAACCTCCCGAGCGCAGCCTCGATCGGACCGCTTCTCATTCACTAGAAGGAGCTACCGTGTCTCCAGCATGGCGACGCGGATGCCGAGATAGATGAAGAGGCCGCCGAGCGCGCGGTTGACCCAGGCGATCGCGCCCTCGGACTTGCGCAGCCGGTAGGCGGCTCTGGCGGCGAACGCCGCCAGCACCAGGCACCACAGTGTCCCCGTAAAGATGAAGATCAGGCCGAGCGTCAGGAAGGCGAGCGGCTTGTGCGGGGCATCGGCTGCGACGAATTGCGGCAGAAAGGCGAGGAAGAACAGCGCGACCTTGGGATTGAGCGCGTTGGTGAAGACACCCTGGAGGAAGACCCGCTGCAATGAGCTCCGCGCCGGCTCGTCGATGCTTGCAGCCAGCGCCGGGCGCGACCACAGCATCTGGAGACCGGTCACGACCAGATAGGCTGCGCCGACCAGCTTCAGGATCGAAAAGGCCGTGGACGAGGCCATCAGCAGAGCCGAAAGCCCGATCGCCGCGCCCGCGACATGGACGAAGCAGCCGCAACTGATGCCCAGGGCGGCAGCGGCGCCGCCCCGCCAGCCCATCTGCATGCTGCGGCCGATCACATAGACCGAATCCGGCCCCGGCGTGATGTTGAGCACCACGCCCGAGAGGATGAAAAGCCCGATCTCGTGAATGCCCAGCATGAAGGTCCTCCGCTGCCGTCCTGGCGGTCCTGGTTCCGCTTAGTCGGTTCGCCCGTTCCCGTCCACCGCCGGGATTGCGCAGGATTTACCTCGAATTTGCAATGCGGATCATGCTTCCGCTGCGGCGCATCTGCTCTATAAAGGTGGGGTTCTTGAAATGCGGGATTCGCGGCAAACGCCACGCTGTGGCCGGTCATCTGGTCCCTTGGAGCTTTGAGGATATGGAAAGACGTCTGGCCGCCATCGTCTGCGCCGATGTCGCCGGCTATTCGCGCATGATGGGCAGCGACGAGGCCGGCACCCATGCCGCCTTCAAGGCCCATCGCGCCGCGATCCATCCCATCATCCTCAATCACGGCGGCCGCGTCGTGAAGAACACCGGCGACGGCTTCCTGCTGGAATTCGCCTCGATCGTCGGCGCCGCCGAGGCGGCGATCGCGATGCAGACGCTGATGGCCGAACGCAACCGCCATCTGCCGGCCGACCGCGCCATGCAGTTCCGGCTCGGCATCCACATGGGCGACGTCATCGCCGACGAGGACGAGGTCTTCGGCGACGATGTCAACATCGCCGTCCGCCTGGAATCGGTGGCGAGCCCCGGCGGCTTCGCGATCTCGGCCAAGGCCTACCGGGAGGCGAGCAAGCATCTCACCGTGCCGCTGACCGATGCCGGCAACCATCGCTTCAAGAACATCAAGGATGCGATCGGGGTCTTTACCTGGACGCCCGAAGGGGCGCCGGCGCTTGCCCCCGAGCTCCGTGAGGCCTCGGCGCTGTCGCAGCAGTACCGCACGGCCATCGTCGGCGTGCTGCCCTTCGCCAATCTCAGCGACGCCCAGGACGAATATTTCTCCGACGGCCTCACCGAGGACCTGATCCACGCGCTGTCGCTGCAATCCTTCTACCGGGTGCTGAGCCGCAACTCGACCTTCGCCTTCAAGGGCAAGAACGTGGGCACCCGGCTGATCGCGCGCGAGATCGACGCCACCTATCTGATCCAGGGCTCGGTGCGGCGCGCCGGCGCCAAGATCCGCGTCACCGCCGAGCTGATCGCGCCGGAGACCGGCGAGCAGCTCTGGACCGGCCGCTACGACCGCGACATCGGCGATTTGTTCGCGATGCAGGACGAGATCACAACCAATTTGTCCGCCGCCATCGCCACCGAGATCGTCCGTGCCGAGGCCTCGGCGCCGGCGCGGCTCTCGACCGACGTCACCGCCTGGGACCGCTTCCTCAAGGGGCTGTCGCATTACTATCGGCAAACCAAGGAAGATCTGGCCGTCGCGGTCGACCTATTCCGCGAGGCCATCGGGCTCGATCCCAAGCTGTCGATCGCGCATGCCTATCTCGCCACGATCCAGATCCAGAGCATTCAGTTCGGCTGGGTCAAGGGCACGCGCGAGATGTGGGCCGAGGCGATGAGCCTCGCCGAAACCAGCGTCCGGCTCGATCCGCGCTCCTCCTTCGCGTTCTCGATCCTGACTTGGGCGCACGCGTTGGAGGGTCATCACGAGGCGGCAATGGACGCCGCCAAGCGCGCGGTCGCGCTCAACCCTTACGACAATGGCGCGCGCGGCGTGCTCGGCATCTGCCATTTCATGATCGGCGAGCACCGCCAGGCGATCGAGCTGTTCTCGATGGCGTCGCAGCGCGACAACAGCGACCCGCGCTATCAATGGGCGGCGCTGAACGCGTTCAGTCATTACCTTCTGCGCCAATATGACGCGACGCTGTCATGGGCGCGAGAGCAGCTCTACATCAACCCGAATCACATGCAGGCGCTGGCGATCCGCGCCGCGGCGTTGGCGCAGCTCGGGCGAAGCGACGAGGCCAGCGAAGCTGCCCGCGTGCTGATGGCAAATTATCCAACGCTGAATGTCGACAGGCACTTGCGCAACTTCCACTGGAAGCGGCCCGAGGACATCGCCCATTATCGCGAGGGGCTGCTGAAGGCCGGCGTGCCGCTCGGCAAGCTGACGCTGGTCCAGAGCGACGTCAAACGGGCCGCCGAATCCTGAACGAAGGGGGCCGCAGGCCCGACGTGGTTCCGGTGCGACCGCCTGCTCGTTGTTGACACGACAGTGAAATGGGCCACACTCGTCACACGCTGAAGTAGTATATCGTGCTGTTGGTTTGTTAGGACTTTCCGCGCTCTAACAACGCGCCTGCTTTTTCAAGATTCGCTGCTTTCAGGATTTGGGCCATGCATCACCCCGCTTCGAAGCCGCCCTTCGATCCCTCGATTCCAGTCTCGCCGAACAATCCCTGCCCGTTCCTGCGCGGCCTCGTCGGCGAAGGCTTCGTCGAGGGCGGCACCGTCCCGCTCAACACGCTGTCGCAGACCATCGCCAATGCGACCGGTGAGACGGGGCTGAAGAAGGTCTCGGCCCGCATCCAGGTCCGCGGCGTCGCGATGATCGCCAACGGCGTCAAGCACATTCTGAAGAGCATCTTTTCGGGCGCGCAGCTCGACGCGCTGCGCGGCGGCCCGCTGGACAAGCGCGGCGCCGGCTCGCGCATCCTCGGCGTCGACGGCAAGATCGACGAGGACGAGATCGCGCGGCTCGCGAGCTTCGGCCGGAACTACACCGACCCGAACACCGGCAGCAGCGAGCCCGGCCTCAACGCCGCGGAAATCAAGACCTTCATGCGTGACAACCTCGAGCGCGCCGGCAGCGCCGCTCGCTGGTACTACCCGCTGCTGATGAAGTTCGAATGGCCCATCCTTTTGAAGATCATCGGCAAGGGCAAGCAGGGCGAAGAGCGCTATCTCAGCGTGGCCGACGTGCGCACGCTGTTCGAACAGCGCCAATTCCCCGACCGCATCAATCAGCGGATCGTATCGCAGCCGCTGCTGTCGTCCTGCCAGCTCCGCTTTCGCTGGGCGGTCGCGCTCACGGCGTTCGTCATCGGCCTCGGCCTCGTCGCCCTGGTCGCGGTGGCCGAATTCCCCAACCAGGTTCGTGCCATGCTGCCGCAGAAGGGCGTGCTGGTGAATCTCCTGCCGCCGCCCCTGCCGGCGATGCCCGAAACCAAGGCTGCCTATTGGCTCGAGCAAAACTGGTCGCTCAAGGACCGACATTGGTTCCACCACGCCAGCCAGGGCACCGCGACGTTCCCGGTGCCCTATGAGTGGTTCGTGGCGCTGGAGCAGCCGCAGCTCCACCTGTTCTCCAAACCGGGCCTGATCAAGGACAGCGCCTATCTCGAACGCTTCGGCTTCATCCCGAGCCCGCAGACGATCCAGACCGACACGGCGACGCTGCGCCGCTTCGGCTACGCCAATGTCTACGAGACCACGCAAGCGTCGGACTGGTCGACGCGCTGGACGCCGGCGGAGAACGTTGACGGCCTGCCGGTCGGCTTCGCGCGCATGACCGGCGTGGTCGATCCCGCGACGAGCCGCCGCGAGGACGACATGATCGGACTGACCTGCGCCGCCTGTCATACCGGCCAGATCCATTACCAGGGCATCGACGTCCGTTTCGACGGTGGCCCGGCGATGACCGACCTGAAGAAGCTCGAGCTCGCGACCGGCCTGTCGATCGCCTACACGCTGTACGTCCCGTTCCGCTTCCAGCGTTTCGCCGATCGCGTGCTCGGCCCCGACGCCAGCAAGGCGGACCGCGCCGCGCTCAAGCAGAAGCTGAGCACGATCGGCAGCTTCCTGATCGACTGGGCCAAGACTTACGAGAAGACGATCGAAGGCAAGACGACCTGGGACGGCAAGCAGCAGCAGGACACCGAGGAAGGGTTCGGCCGGCTCGATGCCCTCAACCGCATCGGCAACCAGGTGTTTTCGCAGGACCTCGCAATGAGCGGGGTCAAGGGATTCGAGAAGAACCTGCACGCCCAGGACGCGCCGGTCAGCTATCCCGCGATCTGGACGGTGCCCTGGTTCAAATTCGCCCAGTACGACGCCTCGATCGAGCAGCCGCTGATCCGCAACGCCGGCGAAGCCCTCGGCGTGACGGCGCTGCTCAATTTGTCCGATGCCTATCCGCAGGACAGGCTGTGGCGCTCCTCGGTGAACATCAGGACGCTCGGCTGGATCGAGGACATGCTGAGAGGCCCCGATCCATTCAAGGCGGCTGATGGTCCGAAGTTCGGCGGCCTGCTCGCACCGAAATGGCCCTCGCACATCCTCGGCGATGCCTGGAAGCTGAAGCCCGATCGGGTCGAACGCGGCCGCGCCATCTACGCGGAGATGTGCTCCGGATGCCATCTGCCTGACATCAACACCCCGGCCTTCTGGTCGTCGAAGCGCTGGGAGCCGAGCGGCGACAGCAAGGTGCTGAATGCGGTGACGATCCCGCTCGACGAGATCAAGACCGATCCCGAGCAGTCCCTCGTTCTCAGCAAGCGGACCGTCGACGTGCCCGGCTTTCTGAAAGTCAACACGGCTGACCTGCAGACGTGGTGGCAGTGCGAGATCCCGACCGCGAGCAAATCGCCCAACGAGATGGTCTATGCACTCGGGCTCATGACGGTGGTCGATCTCGTCGCCCGCAAATGGATGGACGACGAGAACATCCCGGAGGCCGAACGGGCGCAAATGTGGAATATGGCGCGCAAGAACTGTCTCAATCCGGCGCCTGACCCGCGCTATCGCGCCCGGCCCTTGAACGGCATCTGGGCCACTGCGCCTTACCTGCACAACGGCTCGGTGCCTTCGCTGTACTGGTTGCTGAAGCCGCAGAACGAGCGTCCGCAAAAATTCTGCATGGGCCGCCGCGACTACGACCCCGACAGCGTCGGTTTCGCAGTCACCGCCAACGAGCGCTGCAAGACCGGTGAAACGGAGTTCTCCGCGACCGGCTCCGACGGCAAGCCGATCCAGGGCAACAGCGTGCTCGGCCATTCCTTCGAGCGCAAGGACGGTGAGTCGAAGCGCCCCGGCGTCATCGGCCGCATGTTCAAGGACGACGCCGAGCGCTACGACCTGATCGAGTATCTGAAGACGCTGTAAAGAATCTTGCTTCGTCATTGCGAGCGCAGCGAAGCAATCCAGGCTGTCGCCGCGGAGATAGCCTGGATTGCTTCGTCGCAAGAGCTCCTCGCAATGACGGAGAATGAGGACGCTCCTCGACTCCGATTCTCACCGTCCTCGTGGAGGCTCCCGATCTCTTCTCACTTGAACAGCGGCGTGCCAGGCACGAAGGCGTCGAAGGCGGCCCAGAACTGGGTGCGGTAGCGGTCCTGCTCCTGGAGGATCTCGTGCTTGGCACCGGCGATCACGAGATGGGAGCCGGCGCGCAAATGATAGGCGAATTCCTCGATCGCCGCGGTCGAGACCACGGTATCGTTGGAGGCCGCCAGCATCAGGATCGGCTGGCGGATCTGGGAGGGGTAGTTCACGCGCTTGAAGGTGTGCATCGCGCGGAAGGCGGTATCGGCCCAGGCGACCGTCGGCGAGGCTAGGCCAAGCGTCGGGTCTTCCTCCAGGATCGCGGCGTTGCGCGCATAGCGGACGGGATCGCTGGTCAAGGGATTGTTGATGAAGGGTTCGAGCCCGGTGAGGCGGTCGCTGCCGCCGGGGACGTAGCGGCCGCCCTGCCCGAGCAGGCGCATCGTCTTGAGCAGCGCACGCACGGGGAGCGAGGTGGTGCGCCCGGGCAGGTCGATCATCGGCGCAGACAGCACCATGCGGTCGAACCAGCGCTTGCCGGCATGCGCCACCCGCAGCAGCACCGTGCCGCCCATGGAATGGGCGAGCGCGAAGAAGGGTGGCGGGCAATCCGGCAGCACCACCTGCTGCACGAAGGTCTCGACGTCGATCTCGAAATCGGCGAAGTCGCGCACATAGCCCTTGCGCGGATCGCGCAGGCGGCGCGACGAATGGCCCTGCCCGCGCCAGTCGATCATCGCCACCGCAAAGCCGCGGTCGCGCAGGTCTCGCACGGTCTCGAAATATTTCTCGATCTGCTCGCTGCGCCCGGTGAAGACGCAGACCGTGCCCTTACGGTTCGCCGGCGGCGCCCAGCGCGCAAAGCGCAGCTCGACGCCATCAGGGGTCTTGATGGTGCCGCTGACGACGTTTTCGGGGACCGGATTGGCGGGAATCGAGACCAGCGTCATTGGGCGTGCTTGGGCGGGAAGTGCTGCAAATCAAGGGGCCAAAGCGCCGAAAAGGCGCCTGTCCCGCCCTCTTGAACGCCGTCTCGTTCCACCCATATCACCTTCGTGCAGGCCGCTACCAGTGTTTCGGAACCGGAACATCAGGCTGCACACAGACTAAAGCCCGGCCCGATTGGCGGGCGGGTTACCAACAGTCGCTCAATGGAGGACTTGACCATGCGTAGCTACGATCTCACTCCGTTCTATCGTTCCACCGTCGGCTTCGACCGTCTCTTCAACCTGCTCGACCAGGCCAGCTCGGACGGCAGCCCCGGTTATCCCCCCTACAACATCGAGCGCACCGGCGAGAATGCCTACCGCATCACCGTTGCGGTTTCGGGCTTTGCCAAGGATGAGCTCTCCATCGTCGCGAAGGAAAACACGCTGACGATCAAGGGCGAGAAGGTCGCGAACGAGAACTCGAAATCCGAAGTGCTCTACCGCGGCATCGCCGCGCGTGCCTTCGAGCGCGCCTTCCAGCTTGCCGACTTCGTGCAGGTGAAGGACGCCTCGCTCGAGAACGGGCTGCTTCATGTCGACCTCGTCCGCGAGATTCCCGAGGCCAAGAAGCCGCGCCAGATCGCGATCAACGCCGGCGCCAAGGCGCAGGTGATCGAGAACTCCGCCGCGCAGGCCGCCTGAGCCAGCGACCAAACCCGGCGACTTCCAGGTTGCGAAAACGCCCCGGTGCCCCGGGGCGTTTTTTTCGTTGCAATGCATCACAGAGCAGTGATGGCGTAACACCGTCGCCTCGCTCTCCGTCCTTTGGGCATCGAACCAAAAACACGGAGAAGATCATGTCACTCTGGCGCAGCCTTTTCGTCGCCGCGAGCCTTTTGGCCGCTCCCCTCAACCTCGCTCATGCCCAGACACCGCAGACGGTCAAGGCGAAGAACGTCGTGCTGGTGCACGGCGCCTGGGCCGACGGCTCGAGCTGGTCGGAGGTGATCCCGATCCTGCAGGCTGCAGGCCTGCATGTGACCGCCGTGCAGAATCCGCTGTCCTCGCTCAGCGACTCCGTCGAGGCGACCAAGCGGGCGCTGGCCGAGCAGGACGGGCCGACGGTGCTGGTCGCGCATTCCTGGGGCGGCACCGTGATCAGCCAGGTCGGCACCGACCCGAAGGTCACCGGCCTCGTCTACGTCGCCGCACGCGCGCCCGATGCGAACGAGGATTTCGTGGCGCTGTCGAAGCAGTTTCCGGCCGGGCCGGCGCGCGCCGGCATCGTCGAGCGCGACGGCTACACCAAGCTCTCGGAAGAGGCCTTCCTGAAGTACTTCGCCAACGGCGTGAAGCCGGCGCAGGCCAAGGAGCTCTACGCCGTGCAATGGCCGACGGCGGCCTCGATCTTCGCCGGCCGCACCACGGAGGCGGCCTGGCGCTCCAAGCCGAGCTGGTACGCGGTGTCGAAGAACGACTACACCATCAACCCCGATTTCGAGCGCTTCCTCGCCAAGCGCATGAACGCCACCACGATCGAGCTCGATGCCGGCCACCTCTCGCTGGTGTCGCATCCGAAGGAGGTGGCGAATTTGATCCTCGAGGCGGCGGGGTATCCGCGGAGCTGACACGCACATTGACGCGAGAGCGCCCGAGAATTTCTCGGGCGCTTTCCGTTTGCTGAGGCCTAATCCAGGCCCTGCGCGGCCGGCATGTCCTGCGTCGGCAGAATCGTCGGTGCAGGCTTTGCCTGACCGACGGTCGGCGCAGCGGCCTCGGCCGGCTTGGCTTGCACAACGGCCGCCTGCTGCGGGGCTTGCGCCTGTACTGCCTGAGCCTGCTGCGCTACGGGCTCGGCCGGCTTCGCGGCGACCGGCGTCTCGGCGCGTCGCGGGGCGGCCTTCGGCAGCGGCACGGCGCGGCTTGCCACATGCGGGATCGACGCCGGCGGGCGCGGCGGGCCGCTGCGGATCACGGTCGGCGGCGGCAGCGCGGTTTGCGGCCCGTAGGGCGCGACGGCGCGTTCGTCATAGGCGGGTGCCATGCCATAGGCGTCGGAGGCGGGCATGAAGCGGATGATCCGCCCGTCGCGCGCGTCGATCACCAGCCGGCCATCGTCGCCGTTTCTGTCGATCACCGCGATGGTGTAGACGCTGCCGCGCAGGCGCGGAATGCCGAGGGGCGAGAAGCCGTTCTCGCGCAGCACGGCGTAAACCTCGGTCGGCGGCAACAAGGCTAGCGCAGGGCCGCGCTCCTCGTAGCCATAACCGTAGCGCGGCGGCGGGGCGGCTTCCGGCGGCGCATAGGGCCCGTCGAAATCCGAGACCGCGATGACGGCCCCTCTGGCGATACCGCTCGCGGGAACCTGGGCCTGCCCCGCACTGGCACCCAGCGCCAGCACGGCGGCGGCCACACATCCTGTGAAAAACTTCATGATCCAGACGCTCCTGTCAGGCCCTCCGGTGGCCGCCCTCTTTCGCTTCTCGCGGCGTGGCGCGCCTTCCGAAGGGTTGATCCGAAGCTTCATTTGGGATTTCGGCGCCGCCGGGGCCGGATCAGGGCGTGTTTGCCTCAAAACCGGGGCTGCGCAACTTTTGGAAAGCGATCGATTGACTTCTGCGGAATCGGGACTTCCGCGCGCTTGTGTGCTAGACAAAAATTTGGCAAGGTGATGGTTAGGACAGGAAGACTGTCTCAATTTTGCCTGCGGTTCCGGCATAGGGATTGCAGCGAGAACTGGTGCTCTCGAGCGCCGGCAAGGTACCAGGCAAAGCCGTTCTCGGGGACGAAGAACGCCTAGGCCTGAATTTAAGAAAATGCGGCTCGCAGAGGACGAGCGGTGGCCCAGGAGCGGGTGCCGCGGGACGCCCAAGGTGCGCCGAAGATGGCGGTGAGGCAGCTTGCCGCATGGAGAGGACAGGAACAATGAACGGGTCGCAATTCGAGCGCGCAAACATCGTGGCAGAAGAGCTGTCGGCGACGGTCGCCTCGAAAACGACCGATCCGATCACCTCACCGATTCAAGAGCACAATTCGCGCCCCAAAGCCGAAGGCCTGTACGATCCGAGCCTGGAGAAGGACTCTTGCGGCGTCGGCTTCATCGCCAACATCAAGGGCAAGAAGTCGCACGAGATCGTCTCGGACGCGCTGAGCATCCTCTGCAACCTCGAGCATCGCGGCGCCGTCGGCGCCGACCCGCGCGCGGGTGACGGCGCCGGCATTCTGGTGCAGATCCCGCACGCCTTCTTCAGCCGTAAGGCCTCCGAACTCGGCTTCAAGTTGCCGGCGCCCGGCGAATACGCCATCGGCGCGTTGTTCATGCCGCGCGACACCGCCTGGCGCAACGTCATCAAGAGCATCGTCGCCGACCAGATCAAGGAAGAGGGCCTGACCCTGCTCGGCTGGCGCGACGTGCCGACCGACAATTCCTCGCTGGGCGTCACCGTGAAGCCGACCGAGCCCGCCTGCATGCAGGTGTTCATCGGCCGCAACGGCACCGCCAAGACCGAGGACGAGTTCGAGCGCCGGCTCTACATCCTGCGCAAGTCGATCTCGCAGGCGATCTACCAACGCCGCGACCGCGGCCTCGCCGGCTATTACCCGTGCTCGATGTCCTGCCGCACCGTGATCTACAAGGGCATGTTCCTCGCCGACCAGCTCGGCAAGTACTATCCCGATCTGCACGAGAAGGACTTCGAGAGCGCGCTGGCGCTCGTGCATCAGCGCTTCTCGACCAACACCTTCCCGGCCTGGTCGCTGGCGCATCCCTACCGCATGATCGCGCACAACGGCGAGATCAACACGCTGCGCGGCAACGTCAACTGGATGGCGGCACGCCAGGCCTCGGTCAGCTCCGAGCTCTACGGCAAGGACATCAACCGGCTCTGGCCGATCTCCTATGAGGGACAGTCGGACACCGCCTGCTTCGACAACGCGCTCGAATTCCTGGTGCAGGGCGGCTACTCGCTGCCGCACGCCGTGATGATGATGATTCCGGAGGCGTGGGCCGGCAATCCGTTGATGGATGAGAAGCGCCGCGCCTTCTACGAATATCATGCCGCGCTGATGGAGCCGTGGGACGGCCCCGCGGCGATCGCCTTCACCGACGGCCGCCAGATCGGCGCCACGCTCGACCGCAACGGCCTCCGTCCCGCGCGCTATCTCGTCACCAAGGACGATCGCATCGTCATGGCGTCCGAGATGGGCGTGCTGACGATCCCAGAGGACCAGATCATCACCAAGTGGCGGCTGCAGCCGGGCAAGATGCTGCTGGTCGACCTCGAGCAAGGCCGCCTAATCCCGGACGACGAGATCAAGGCTTCGCTCGCCGCCAGCCATCCCTACAAGGAGTGGCTGGAGCGGACCCAGATCGTGCTGGAAGACCTGCCGAAGGTGCCGACCACCGGCGTGCGCTCAAACCTGTCGCTGCTCGACCGCCAGCAGGCGTTCGGCTACAGCCAGGAAGACATCACCCTCCTGATGACGCCGATGGCGGCCACGGGCGAGGAAGCCGCGGGCTCGATGGGCAACGACACGCCGATCTCGGCGCTGTCGGACAAGGCCAAGCCGCTGTTCACCTACTTCAAGCAGAACTTCGCGCAGGTCACCAACCCGCCGATCGACCCGATCCGCGAAGAGCTGGTGATGAGCCTCGTCTCTATCATCGGGCCGCGGCCGAACCTGTTCGACCTGCAGGGCATGGCCACGACCAAGCGCCTCGAAGTGCGCCAGCCGATCCTGACCGACGCGGACCTGGAAAAGATCCGCTCGATCTCGGAGGTGGCGGAGTCGCACTTCAAGTCGCGCACGCTGGACACCACCTTCCACGCCGGTCTCGGCGCGGCGGGCATGGACCAGGTGCTCGACGAGCTCTGCGCGCGCGCCGAAAGCGCGGTGCGCGAGGGCGTCAACATCATCATCCTGTCCGACCGCATGGTCGGCACCGACCGCGTGCCGATCCCATCGCTGCTCGCCTGCGCCGCCGTGCATCATCACCTGATCCGCACCGGCCTGCGCACCTCGGTCGGCCTCGTCGTCGAATCCGGCGAGCCGCGCGAAGTGCATCACTTCGCCTGCCTTGCCGGCTACGGCGCCGAAGCGATCAATCCGTACCTCGCGTTCGAGACCATCACCGCGATGAAGGACCGCCTGCCCGGCTCGCTCGACGACTATGAGATCGTCAAGCGCTACATCAAGTCGATCGGCAAGGGCCTGCTCAAGGTGATGTCCAAGATGGGCATCTCGACCTACCAGTCCTATTGCGGCGCGCAGATCTTCGACGCGGTCGGCCTCAAGGCCGACTTCGTCGCCAAGTTCTTCGCCGGCACGCACACCCGCGTCGAGGGCGTCGGCCTTGGGGAGATCGCCGAGGAAGCCGTGCGCCGCCATGCCGACGCGTTCGGCGAGGCGCAGGTCTACAAGACCGCGCTCGATGTCGGCGGCGAATATGCCTATCGCAGCCGCGGCGAGGACCATGCGTGGACCGCGGAGTCTGTGTCGCTGCTGCAGCACGCCGCGCGCGGCAATTCGCAGGAGCGCTACCGCGCCTTCGCCAAGATCCTCAACGAGCAGTCGGAGCGCCTGTTGACGCTGCGCGGCCTGTTCCGGATCAAGAACGCGGAGGAAGAAAAGCGCAAGCCGATCCCGCTCGACCAGGTCGAGCCGGCCAAGGAGATCGTCAAGCGTTTCGCCACCGGTGCGATGAGCTTCGGCTCGATCTCGCGCGAGGCGCACACCACGCTCGCGATCGCCATGAACCGGATCGGCGGCAAGTCGAACACCGGCGAAGGCGGCGAGGAAGCCGACCGCTTCAAGCCGATGCCGAACGGCGATTCCATGCGTTCGGCGATCAAGCAGGTCGCCTCGGGCCGCTTCGGCGTCACGACGGAGTATCTCGTCAACTCCGACATGATGCAGATCAAGATGGCGCAGGGTGCCAAGCCCGGCGAAGGTGGCCAGCTGCCCGGCCACAAGGTCGACGCGACCATCGCAAGAGTCCGGCACTCGACGCCGGGCGTCGGCCTGATCTCGCCGCCGCCGCACCACGACATCTACTCGATCGAGGACCTGGCGCAGCTCATCTACGACCTCAAGAACGTCAACCCGACGGGTGACGTCTCGGTCAAGCTCGTCTCGGAGATCGGCGTCGGCACTGTGGCCGCAGGCGTTGCCAAGGCGCGTGCCGACCATGTCACCATCGCGGGCTTCGAGGGCGGCACGGGTGCTTCGCCGCTGACCTCGATCAAGCATGCGGGATCGCCGTGGGAAATCGGGCTCGCCGAAACCCACCAGACCCTGGTGCGCGAGCGGCTGCGCAGCCGCATCGTGGTCCAGGTCGACGGCGGCTTCCGCACCGGCCGGGACGTCGTGATCGGCGCGCTGCTGGGCGCCGACGAGTTCGGCTTCGCCACCGCGCCGCTGATTGCGGCCGGCTGCATCATGATGCGCAAGTGCCATCTCAACACCTGCCCGGTCGGCGTCGCGACCCAGGACCCTGTCCTGCGCAAGCGCTTCACCGGCCAGCCCGAGCACGTGATCAACTACTTCTTCTTCGTCGCCGAGGAAGTCCGCGAGATCATGGCTTCGCTCGGCTTCCGCACCTTCAACGAGATGGTCGGCCAGGTGCAGCTGCTCGACCAGACCAAGCTGGTCGCGCATTGGAAGGCCAAGGGGCTCGACTTCTCCAAGCTCTTCGTCAAGCAGAAGGAAGAGAAGGGCCAGAAGATCTATCACTCCGAGCGCCAGAACCATCATCTGGAGGCGGTGCTCGACCGCACGCTGATCGAGAAGGCGCAGGCAGCGCTCGATCGCGGCGCGCCGGTGAAGATCGAGGCCGCCATCAACAGCACCAACCGCTCCGCAGGCGCGATGCTGTCCGGCGCGGTGGCCAAGATCTACGGCCATGCCGGCCTGCCGCACGACACCATCCATGTCAGCCTCACGGGCACCGCGGGCCAGGCCTTCGGCGCCTGGCTCGCCCACGGCGTCACCTTCGAGCTCGAAGGTGAAGGTAACGACTATGTCGGCAAGGGCCTCTCGGGCGGCAAGATCATCGTCAAGCCGCCGAGGAACTCGGCCATCGTGCCGGAAGAGAGCATCATCGTCGGCAACACCGTGATGTACGGCGCGATCGAGGGCGAGTGCTACTTCCGTGGCATCGCCGGCGAGCGTTTTGCCGTGCGTAACTCGGGCGCGGTCGCCGTGGTCGAGGGCGCGGGCGATCATTGCTGCGAATACATGACCGGCGGCATCGTGGTCGTGCTCGGCAAGACCGGGCGCAACTTCGCGGCCGGCATGTCCGGCGGTATCGCCTACGTGCTCGACGAGGCCGGCGACTTCGACAAGCTGTGCAACCTCAGCATGGTCGAGCTCGAGCCGGTGCTGTCGGAGGAGCTGATCAACGCCGGCACCTATCACCATGCCGGCGACCTCGAGGCGCATGGCCGGGTCGACGTGTTCAGGAACCTGCTCGCCTCCGACGTCGAGCGGCTGCACGTCCTGATCTCGCGCCACGCCAAAGCCACCGGCTCCAAGCGCGCCGCCGACATCCTTGCCAATTGGAAGGACTGGCTGCCCAAATTCCGCAAGGTGATGCCGGTCGAGTACCGGCGCGCGCTGCGCGAGATGGCGGCCAACGCGGACGCCGAGCCGAAAATCGCGATCGGGGCGTAAGGCATTACACCTCGTCATTGCGAGCGAAGCGAAGCAATCCAGAATCTCTCCGCGGAAAAAAGACTGGATTGCTTCGTCGCTTCGCTCCTCGCAATGACGGTGAGGAAACAACAAGACGAATTTAAGCGGCAGGGACTTCGGGTTTAATGGGCAAGATCACGGGTTTTCTGGAAATCGAACGGCACGACCGCAAGTACACCCCGGTCGCCGAGCGCGTGAAGCATTACAAGGAATTCGTCGTTCCGCTCTCCGAGAAGGAGGTGCGCGACCAGGCCGCGCGCTGCATGAATTGCGGCATTCCCTATTGCCACGGCACCGGCTCGGTCGCGCCGGGCACGCCGGGCTGTCCGGTCAACAACCAGATTCCCGACTGGAACGACCTCGTCTACCAGGGCAATTGGGAAGAAGCCTCGCGCAACCTGCATTCGACCAACAATTTCCCGGAGTTCACGGGGCGCATTTGCCCGGCGCCGTGCGAGGCGTCCTGCACGCTCAACATCGACGACAACCCCGTCACCATCAAGACCATCGAATGCGCGATCGTCGATCGCGCCTGGGACAATGGCTGGCTCCAGCCGGAAGTCGCGACTGTGAAGACCGGCAAGAAAGTCGCGGTGATCGGCTCGGGTCCGGCCGGCATGGCCTGTGCGCAGCAGCTCGCGCGCGCCGGCCACGACGTCCACCTCTACGAGAAGTACGCCAAGGCCGGCGGCCTGCTGCGCTACGGCATCCCCGACTTCAAGATGGAGAAGGGCGTCATCGACCGCCGCGTGGCGCAGATGGAAGCCGAAGGCGTCACCTTCCACTACAACAGCCATGTCGGCGCGGACGGCAATGTCGATCCGCGCGAGATGCTCAACGAGTACGACGCCGTGGCGCTGACCGGCGGTGCGGAAGCCCCGCGCGACCTGCCGATCCCCGGCCGCGAGCTCGCCGGCATCCACTACGCCATGGACTTCCTCCCGCAGCAGAACCGCCGCGTTTCCGAGGAGCCGCTCGGCGGCGTCCAGGAGATCCTGGCCGGCGGCAAGCATGTCGTCGTCATCGGCGGCGGCGACACCGGAAGCGACTGCATCGGTACCTCGCTGCGCCAGGGCGCGCTCTCGGTGACCCAGCTCGAGATCATGCCCGCTCCCCCTGAGCGCGAGAACAAGGCGCTGACCTGGCCGAACTGGCCGCTGAAGATGCGGACCTCGTCGAGCCAGGCCGAAGGCGCCGTGCGCGAATACGCCGTGCTGACCCAGAAATTTTCCGGCGAGAACGGCCAGGTCAAGAAGCTGCACTGCGTCCGCGTCGACGACAAGTTCAAGCCGATTGCCGGCACCGAGTTCGAGCTCGATGCCGAGCTGGTCCTGCTCGCGATGGGCTTCGTCCACCCCGTGCACGAGGGCCTGCTCAAGCTGCTCGCGGTCGAGCTCGACCCGCGCGGCAACGTCAAGGCCAACACGCTGGACTACCAGACCTCGCGCCCCAACGTGTTCACCGCCGGCGACATGCGGCGTGGGCAATCGCTCGTCGTGTGGGCGATCCGCGAGGGCCGGCTGTGCGCGCGGTCGATCGATACGTTCCTTATGGGGAAGACGGATTTGCCGCGCTGAGATGTCATTCCGGGGCGCGCGAAGCGCGAGCTATGGTGCGCAATTGCGCACCTGAGAATCCATTCATCACCAACCCAGACGCCCGATGGATTCCGGGCTCGCGCCAAGTGGCGCGCCCCGGAATGACAATTGGAGAGAGCCGCGCCTTTCGGCTTCGTCTCGTGCGACGCGCTAACAAGCGCCTCAATTCTGCAGCCTCACCCCGAGCAGCACCACCGTGCCCTGCGAGCTCGAGCCCGGCTGGCTCGAATTCAGGATGTCGTGGCGCAGCGTGCCCTTGACCCAGATGTTGCGGTTGAGCTTGTAGATCAAATTGCTTTCGAACGAGTAGGTCTTGTCGTTGCGGTTCTGGCCCTGGTAGTCGAGCGTGCCGTAGGTGAACTTGCCGACCGCGGTGAGCCAGCGGCGGAAGTCGTGGTCGACTTGGGCGGAGTAAGTGCGCACCAGGACGCCGGATGAGCCGGGGACCGTGGTCTCCGATATCTGCGTGTCGGTGAAGAACTTCACCGTGGTGAGGCCGCTGGCGCTCCAGATCAGCGAGCCCGTGGTCAGAAACCCTGCGAGCTGGCTGAGGCGCGGATCGGTGTAGCTGCGCGCGGAATAGCCGACCGAGATCTCGCCGGTGAGGATGCGCGAGAACTCGAAGGACGAGCCGACCTTGGCATAGCCGCCGTTGGAATCGCGGAAATAGCCGTTGCGGTCGGAAGCCTGGTCGTGGACGCGGGTATCGCCCTGGATCTCGACGAAGGGTTTTAGGCCGGGCTTGAGGTCGTAGGAGAAGCGGCCGACGCCGCCATATTGGTTGAAGTTGCGGTCGTCGTTGCTGAAGGTCGAGCCGTCGGTGAGCTTGGAATCGGTGTAGGCGGTGCGATCGATGGTGGCGCCGGCCGCGACCTGGAAGCGGTTGAAGGTCTGGTCGAAGCCGAGCGTCGTGCCATAGGCGGCGTAGACCGGATATCTCTGCAGGCCGGCCTGCACGTTGGGGCTGCCGGGATTGTCGGTGGCGAGCCGCAGGCGCAGCTGCGAGGTCAGCTTGAAATCGCGGGTGACGTCGAGCCGGCCATCGACATGGCCGTTGAAATCGGGACGATTGGCCTCGACCGGCGACGGCGAGGCCAAGCCGTTGATCGTCGCCGGCATGTCGTTGGTGTAGCCCGAGAACGAACCGCGCAGATCGGCAACCAGCGCGTGGCGCTCCCAATCGGACACCACGAGCAGATCGGGCGCGATGACATAGGCGGGCGAACCGACCGGCCTGTTGAGGCGCGTCGGATTGCTGTCGTAGCCGGCGGAGAGCTCGAGCCCGCCCTTGATCAGGAAGCTGCCGGCGTAATCGCCGACCGCGCCGAACGGATCGTCATCGGCCCTGAGGCGGCGGCGCAGCGGCTGGCCGGGCACGTTGCCCGCCATCGCCGCCGGTACCGGGACCTTGTGCGCGGTCTCGGAGGGCGGTGGCGCGATGCGCGGCGGGCCCAGCGTCGTGGCCGGCGTTGCGGGCGGCGGTGGCGAGCCGGGACCTGTGGCGCGCTTCGGCTTCGGCTGGCCCGGATAGAGCTTGGGCTGCTGCCGCTTGCGGTTGAGCGAATCGTAGCCGGAGCCGCTCGCGCCGGTGGCGGCCGGCAGGCCGTAGGTCGGGACCTGACCGACACGCGAGCTCGCCGGCGCCTGCTGGCGCTGGCGCGGGTCGGCGTTGGGATCAGGCAGTTTCGGCAGTGCGTCGGAGGGCGCCTGCGACACGCCGGCGGTGCGGCGGGTCGGCAGCGTGTCAGGCGAAGCAAAGGCGCCGCGGTTGGGATTGAACAGGTCGGGCGTGAGGCCCTGGGCCGCCGCCGGGCCGCTTTCAAGGGCTGTCAGCACGAGGCACGGCAAAGCGGCGCGCAGGAAATGCGCGACCTTGCTCCGGCCCCTGCCTGGAGACGACCCCACGATGGAATTACCCCAACGAAATCAAACACTTTCTCGATCACCCCCGCCGGCTGGCGAGAACCATCGTTAATGGAGTTAAAACAATTATGGTTAATGACCGGTTGAGGGCATCCGGGCGCGCGTCGCCTCGCTGATCGGGGCGTGCTAAGCAGGCGCCAATGGGCGAACGCCCCTCCTCCCTGGACCCGACCATGCCGAGCTCGAAACCGCTGATGACCCAATCATCCGGCTCCATTCCCGATAGCGTCGAATCTGCGCTCCGCACCCTGGAGACGGAGAGCGGCGGCATCAATGCTCTCGCCGCCGCGCTGCGCGGCCCGCTGGGCGAGCCGTTCGCCAAGGCGGTCGAGCTGATCCGCAACGCCAAAGGCCGCGTCATCGTCACCGGGCTCGGCAAATCAGGCCATATGGGCCGCAAGATCGCCGCGACCCTGGCCTCGACCGGCACGCCTTCCTTCTTCGTGCACGCCGCCGAAGCCGGTCATGGCGACCTCGGCATGATCACGCCCGACGACGTCATCATGGCGCTGTCCTGGTCCGGCGAGCAGCCGGAGATGAAGAACCTCGTGAACTATTCGGCGCGCTTTGCGATCCCCATGATCGCGGTGACCTCGAGCGCGTCGTCCTCGCTCGGCCAGGCCGCCGACCTCGTGATCGAGCTGCCCAAGGCGCGCGAGGCCTGCCCGCACAATCTGGCGCCGACCACCTCGACGCTGATGCAGGCCGCGATCGGCGACGCGCTCGCGATCGCGCTGCTGGAGGGACGCGGCTTCACCGCGCTGGAGTTCGCGCATTTCCACCCCGGCGGCAAGCTGGGCGCGATGCTGAAATTCGTCCGCGACTACATGCGCACGGGCGCTGAGATTCCGCTCAAGCCGCTCGGCACCGAGATGTCGGAAGCCGTGGTCGAGATGTCGGCGAAGGGGCTCGGCTGCGTCTGCATCGTCAACGATGCGGGCGAGGCCGTCGGCATCATCACCGACGGCGATCTGCGCCGCCACATGCGGCCCGATCTGCTGACGGTGACCGTCGACGAGATCATGACGAAGCAGCCCAAGACCGTGCCGCCTTCGATGCTCGCGACCGAGATGATCGAGGTGCTGAACACCCGCAAGATCACCTCGCTGCTGGTGACGGAAGCGGGCAAGGTGGTCGGGATCGTGCATCTGCACGATCTGCTGCGCGCGGGCGTGGCGTAGGGCGCGCAGCCCGCTTCACCCGTCATTCCGGGGCGCGCCACTTGGCGCGAACCCGGAATCCATTCACCCCGAGGTCGCTGCCCGATGGATTCCGGGCTCGCGCTTCGCGCGCCCCGGAATGACGGTAAGGATGAGACGCTCCTCGCAATGACGGCCGCTAGAGCGGCGCCGGAAACCGCGCCGCGTTCTCCTCCAGCGGCAAGCGCAGCCCGTTCGCCAAATACGACACCGTGCGATAGAAGCCGCACAGCAGCATGATTTCCAGGATCTGCGCCTCGTCGTGATGCGCGGAGAGCGCGGCGAATTCATCGTCGCTCAACGTCGCGCGATGATGCAGCGCGTCGACGGCTGCGATCAGCGCCTGCTCGGCCGGCGACCAAAGGGCCGAATTCGCATCACCCAGCACCGTCGCACGCACCTCCTCCGCGGTGAGCTTCGCCGGCCCGGCGAAGATCGCGACATGCACGCCCCATTCATATTCGCATCCGTTCAGCGCGCAGGTGCGGTCGATGACGATCTCACGCTGCCGCAGCGAGAGCGGCCCCGGATCAAGCAGCCCGCCCGCGCGAAACTTGTCCCAGGCGCGGTCATGGCCCGCCACCACCCGGAACAGCACCAGCGGCGGCGCACCCCGCATGATGCGGTCGAACTGCGCCTGGATGTCCAGGGGATAAGGCGGCGAGAGCGCGGCGATGCGCGGTGAGGCCTGGGACATGAGCGATTTCCGTTGCTACATTTACCGTAGCACTATGCTACATTATCCGTAGCATGACGCAAGAGGTGACCATGGCGAAACGGGCGACAACAGCAGAACGCCGCGTCCGCGGCTCGCGCACCGGACGGCCGATCATGGCTTTGCTCGACCTGCTCGGCCGGCGCTGGGCCTTGCGGATCTTGTGGGAGTTGCGCGGAGAGCCCCTCACCTCGCGCGCCCTGCGCAGCGCCTGCGACGAGGCCTCGCCCACGGTGCTGCAGGCCCGGCTGACCGAGCTGCGCGAGGCCGGCTTCGTGGAGCTGGGCGACGGCGGAGGTTACGGACTGACACCGCTGGGCCGGGAATTGTGCGAGACCTTCATGCCGCTGCACAGGTTTGCGGAGCGATGGAGAAGGTGAGCATCACTCGTTGCCACGCGCTGGTGTTCCTTCTCCCCTTGTGGGAGAAGGTGGCGCGAAGCGCCGGATGAGGGGTCTCTCTCCACGAACTCAGCTTAGCTATCGCGGAGAGACACCCCTCACCCGTCTCGCCGCTTTGCGGCGATCCACCCTCTCCCGCAAGGGGAGAGGGGAAAAGTCCTCACGCCGCGGCGACCGTCAGGTTCGCGCCGTCGACCTGTACCACCTTCACCCGCGTGCCGGCCGGCGTATCGGGCCCAGCCACGCGCCATACCGTGTCGCCGATGCGCACGGTGCCGGTGCCGTCGATGATCGGCTTCTCCAGCGTGAACTCACGGCCGAGCAGGGCTTCGGTACGCTTGTTGAGGAATGGACTGGCGCTGGCGTCCGGCTTCGGCTTGGCCAGGCGGCGCCAGACCGGCACGGCAGCGGCGGCAAAGATCGCGAACATCACGAGCTGGATCTGCCAGGAGATTGCAGCCGCGAACGAGATCAGGCCGACCAGCAGCGCAGCGAGCCCAAGCCAGAACAGGAAGATGCCGGGCGCCAGCACCTCCAGGGCCATCAGGATGAAGCCGAGGATCAGCCAGTTCCAGTTGCCGAGCGATACGAACATGTCGGTCATGACAAGACCTCTGTGAATAGTCCCGTTACTGCTGCGGCACGAACGGCGGTGTCGGGCCCGACGACGGTACCGAGCCGCCGCGGCGGGCCGCCGCCACCGCGCTCTCCCCGAACGTGGCCTTCGCAATTTCGCCGATGCCGGCGAGCGAGCCCAGCATGCTCATCGCTTCGACCGGAAGCATGATGACCTTCTGGTTCGGCGAGTCGGCCAGTTGCCCGAATGCCTTGATATACTTGTCGGCGATAAAATAGTTTAGCGCAGCGACATCGCCCTTGGCGATGGCCTCGCTGACCATTTGCGTGGCCTTGGCCTCGGCTTCCGCCGACCGCTCGCGCGCCTCGGCATCGCGGAAGGCGGCCTCGCGGCGGCCTTCCGCCTGGAGGATCTGGCCCTGCTTGGCGCCCTCGGCGCGCAGGATCTCGGACTGGCGTTGGCCTTCGGCCGCGAGAATGTCGGCGCGCTTGACCCGCTCGGCCTTCATCTGCCGCCCCATGGCTTCGACCAGGTCGGCGGGCGGCACGATGTCCTTGATCTCGATGCGGTTGACCTTGACGCCCCAGGGCGAGACCGCGGCGTCGACCACGCGGAGCAGGCGCTCGTTGATTTCGTCGCGGTGCGACAGCACCTGGTCGAGGTCCATCGAGCCCATCACCGAGCGGATGTTGGTCATGGTCAGCACCGTGATCCCCTGGTTCAGGTTGGCGACCTCGTAGCTCGCCTTGGCGGCATCGAACACCTGATAGAAGGCGACGCCGTCCACCGTCACCGTGGCGTTGTCCTTGGTGATCACCTCCTGCTCGGGAATGTCGATCACCTGCTCCATCATGTTGATCTTGCGCCCGACGCGATCGAAATAGGGCACGATCAAATTGAGCCCGGGGCTCAGCGTCTGGGTGTATTTGCCGAACCGCTCGATGGTCCAGTCATAGCCCTGCGGCACCGTCTTCACGCCGGCGACCAGCGTGACGATGACGAGCAAAACCAGAACAATCGCGAAAATGTCGAAGCCGCTCATATCTCCTCCAAGCCGGGACAAGACGTCAGGAAAAAGCCCTTTCCGGCGCTGTCATTGGTCGGGATCACGATCCTACCGGTTCAGCGGTCGCAATTCACGTCGGTATCGGGGCAATTCCACACAAGACACACAGCAAGAGAACGGTCGCGATATGTATTTGCGACAGGCTCTTGAAAGCGCGCGGGCGCAGGCCTAAAGCGCGATGCGATCAGGATGAATCGTCATCGCACTTTAGGTTATTGTTTGAGCATGATCTTTTCGGAAAACCGCTTCACACTTTTCCGGATCATGCTCTAGCAGCGGAAATTAGCGAATTCGGGCGAGGCGTCCGTCACGGACGGGTTCATTCGATCACGTCATTCGCAATTGCAAGCAGGCCCGGGGAAAGCGTGACGCCGAGCGCTCTCGCCGCCTTCAGGTTGATCACCAGCTCGAACTTGGTGGGATTCTGCACCGGCAGGTCGGCCGGCCGTGCGCCCTTCAGGATCCGATCGATATAGTCCGCGGCGCGGCGAAGCTGCTCGACGCTGTCGGTGCTGTAGGACATCAGCCCACCCTCATCGACGAACGTCCGGCTCCAGAATACCGCGGGTACACGCGCCTGTGCGATCGCCGAGAGCAGTTGCGCGCGGTTGGCCATGGTGAAGAAGTCCGGCAGGACCAGGATGGCGCCGTCTTGCCTGGAAGCCAGCGCCCCGATCGAGACGGCGTCATGGACGGGCGCGGGCTCGACCGTCAGGCGCAGCGTCCGTGCGGCGTCCTCGATGGCGCGCAACATCAGTGGCGCGAACGGCGCGGTGGCGGGATTGAAGACGACCGCAGCGCGGGACACCTTCGGCGTGACCTGCGTCAGCATCTCCAGCCATTTGCCGGCGAGCGGACCGTCGTAATCGGTAAAGCCGGTGAGGTTGCCGCCGGGATGCGCGAGGTTTTCGACAAAACCCTGGCTGACGGGATCGGTGACGACGGCGAACACGATCGGGATCGTCGTGGTGCGCCGGCGCAGCTCTTCGACCGAGGGTGTGCCGACCGCAAGCAGGATGTCGGGCTTGAGCGCGATCAGCTCGTCGGCGAACTGCGCGATGCGGGCGCGCTCGCCGCCGCCGTTGCGCCAATCGATCTTGAGATTGTCGCGCTCCTTCCAGCCTTGGCCGGCGAGCGCTTCGACCAGGGCCATGCTGCGCGTCTGGCCGATCGCATCATCAGCAGCCGTGACCGAGAGCACGCCGAGCCGCCGTGTCGCGTTCGGCTGCTGCGCCAGGGCCGGGGCCGGCAGCGCCGCGAGCATCCCAAGAAGCGCCAGGCACCGGCGGCGGTTCATGGGATGCCCATCAGATCCAGCCCTGGAGCTCGCGCAGCACCAGGGTGCGGATCACGTTCATGCCCGGTCCGCTGTCGTTGAGGCAGGGGATCGCGGAAAACTGCTCGCCGCCATTGTGCTTGAAGATCTCCGCGTTCTCCTGCGCGATCTCCTCCAGCGTCTCCAGGCAGTCGGCGGAAAAGCCCGGCGTCACCACTGCGATGCGGCGCACGCCCTCTTTGGCAAGCCGCTCCATGGTCTTGTCGGTATAGGGCTGCAGCCACTCGTCGTTGCCGAAGCGCGACTGGAAGGTCAGCAGCAGCTTGGTCTCGTCCATGCCGAGCCGGCGGCGCAGCGCCTCGGTCGTCGCGATGCAGTGCTGCTGATAGGGATCGCCCTTGTCGACATAGGCTTTCGGCATGCCGTGGAAGGATGCCACGATCAGCTCCGGCTTGAAGGACAGCGTCGCCAGATGGCCCTCGATCGAGGCGGCGAGCGCCTCGATATAGGCTTTGTCGTCATAGTAGGGCGGCGTCACCCGCAGAGTCGGCTGGTTCCGCAGCTGCGCGAGCACGCGGAAGACTTCGTCGCAGACGGTCGCCGAGGTCGAGGCCGAATATTGCGGATAGAGCGGCACGGCCAGGATACGCTCGCAGCCCTTCGCGATCAGCGCGTCGATGCCCGACTTGATCGACGGATTGCCGTAGCGCATCGCCCAATCGACAACGACGTTGTCGCGGTCCGACAAGGCGGCCGCGAGCTTGTCGCTTTGCGAGCGCGTAATGGTTTTCAGCGGCGACTCGTTCCGCTCATTGTTCCAGATCTTCTGGTAGTCGAGCGCCTTGGTGCGCGGACGGCTGCGCAGAATGATCCCGTTCAGCACCAGTTTCCAGATCAGGCCCTGGTCCTCGATGACGCGGGCGTCGCTGAGGAACTCCTTGAGGTAGACCCGCACGCCCGGAGCATCGGCCGTATCGGGCGTTCCGAGATTGATCAGGAGCACGCCGACGCGCGGTAGGGCGGATCGGGTGGCCGGTTTCGCGGTCTCGAGGGGGAGGACGCTGTTCATGACTGGTTGGGTCGCGCGTTGGTCCGAACTTGTCAAGATGAGCCGGGGTTCGCTAGGGTCGCACCCAAGCGGGGGGAGGCAGGATGACACTCGCGGAATGGTGCGTCTTCGGGGCGCTGCTGCTCTATCTGTCGACGATCGTCACGGTCAAATGGATCAGGTTTCGCCGCTTCGACAATTCCCGGCCGCGCGACCCCGCCTTCTATGAGGACGCCCTGTCGCAACGCGCGCTCGGCGCGCACCAGAACGGCATCGAGACGTTTCCGTTCTTTGCGTTCGCGGTGCTGCTCGCCGAATACAGGGAAGCGCCGCAGCGGCTGATCGACGAGCTCGCGGCGCTGTTCCTGATCGTGCGGATTGCCTATGTGCTGACGTATCTCGGCAACCGCCCGACGCTGCGCTCGATCCTCTGGAGCATCGGCTTTGCGATCAATCTCGGCATCTTCTTCATGCCGGCATTGAAGCGGTTTCTGCCGGTGTGAGCGGCTTCACGCCGAAAGATGGCGTTCTCGCGTCGCGATCAGTGCCCGCATTGATGCCGGGATCGTGACCGGACGATGGGTGTTCTGGTCCGTATAGACCCAGACGATCTCGCCGGTTACCAGAGCCTCAGTGCCGCCCTTCCGGAAGATGGCGAGCTCGAACAGGAGGCTCGAATTGCCGATCCGCGCCACGCGCGCGCCGACGTCGAGCTCCCAGTCGAACCTAACAGGCGCCTTGTACTCGATCAGCGATTTGACGACGTGGAAATCGATGCCGCTCGCCTTTGCATCCGCATATTGGTCGAAGCCGAGCGCGCGGAAATATTCGGTGATGGTGGTGTCGAAATAGGTCAAATAATGCGCGTTGAAGACGACGCCCTGGCCGTCGATCTCGGAATAGCGCACCCGGAACGGATGGAAGAACCAGAAGTGTTCGCGCGACATCTATCGCCTCAAAAACACGTGGTCCGTTCGGCGGCGATGTAGCCGAACAGGAGGCCGACGCCGAACAGCAGGACCAGACTCGCGGCGCCGAACTCGATGCCGCGCATAAACAGCGCGCCACCGCCGTCGCGTCCGGCGCTGAGGCGGGCGGCAATGTCCTTGGCGGAGACGGCGACGACAGCAATGGCCGCCACCGTGATCGCGGTGCCCAACCCCATCAGGAATGTCGCGGCGATCCCTGCCCAGAACAGGCCCTGCGCCAGCGCGAACACCAGGACCAGGATTGCGCCCGAGCAGGGGCGGATGCCGACGGTCAGGATCGCAGCGAAGCCGCGCCGCCAGCCGCCGGGGCCGGCGAGTTCGCTTGGCGTGGGTCCGTGGGAATGGCCGCAATGCTCGTCGTGGACGTGGTCGTGCCCGTGGTGATGGTGAGCGTGGCCGGGGCCATGGTGTTGATCATGGCCGTGATCGTGGTGATGATGATCATGCGCATCATGATGGTGGTGATCATGGTCGTGCGGCACGCCCGCCATCGCCGGCACCGGCTGGATGGCCTGAAATGCGCGGATGAAGGTGCGACCCTTGACCCAGACCAGGCGCAGGCCGAACAGCGCGATCAGGGCGTAGCTCGCAATCTCGATCGCGCCTTCCGCCTTGCACATCGTCTTGGCCGTCGCATTCAGCAGCCAGGCCGAGATGCCGACGATGAGGATCGCGACCAGCGACTGCATCAGGGCCGAGGCAAAGGACAGCGCGATGCCGCGCCGCGCCGTCTCGCGGTTGGCGACCAGATAGGAGGCGATCACCGCCTTGCCGTGGCCGGGACCGGCGGCGTGGAAGATGCCGTAGGCGAACGAGATGAACAGCAGCGTCCACACCGCCGAGCCATCGGACTTCGCGGCGCGGATCGTCGCCGACATCTGGCGATAGAATTCCGACTGCTTGGCGAGCAGCCAGCCGATGAGGCCGCTCGCTTCACGCTCGGCCGCCTGCGCTGGTCGCGGCGCACCGAACGGGTTTTGCGCGAGAAGATCATGAAGCGCGGCATCAGTCACGGCCACGACCAGCAGCACAGCGGCAGTGGCGAGCAGCCCGCGCGCAAGCGGAGAGAGTTGCGGCTTCAAGGGCAATCCACCGTGATCTTGTTGGCGAACATCATGCCGAAATTCGAGTTCTCACCGTTCAGGAAGGTCTGCTCGTTCAGCTTCTGCGCGCTCGCGGTGCCGTCGTTCGGCCGCTCCAGCTTCATCTGGCACCCCGCGGGCGCACCGACCAGCTTAACCGGACTGTCCTTGGCCATCTGGAAGTCGATGAAGAAGGAGCGGTCGAACACTTCGAGCACCAGCTGCCTGGGCTTGACCGGATTCTTCAGCGGCAAGGTGAAGTGCAGGGTCAGCACCGTGTCCTTGTAGTCGAGGAAATAGTCGACCGGCTCCTGGAACCGCTCCTTCTTCCCGTCGGCCTTGGCGAAGGTGAAGTAGGCGTATTCCTTCAAGGACTCGACGTTGGTCTGCGCCAGGGGCTTCAGCTCCTCGCTTGTGTATGCGCCCTTGGTCTTGCTCTCGAGCCCCTGCACCGCATAGGCCGAGAACATGTCGTCGAAGGTCCAGGCATGGCGCACGCCGGTGATGCTGCCGTCGGCGGCATAGAGCAATTCGCTGGTGGCGGTGATCCAGACATGCGGATGTGCATTCGCTGCCCCGGCCGCGAGCGACATCGCGGCGGCGAGCAGGCATCCGAACAGGGCGCGCATGTTCATCAGGCCGCCCTGGCGTCTTCGAGCAGGCCGCGGCGGCGGAGCAGCGCATCCGGCTCCGGCGGGCGGCCGCGGAACGCCTCGTAGGCGGCTTCCGGATCGACCGATCCGCCCGACGAATAGATGTCGTCGTGCAGGCGCTTGGCCACGGCGGGATCGAAGATGTCGCCGGCCTCCTCGAACGCGCCGAAGGCGTCGGCGTCCATCACCTCCGACCACATGTAGCTGTAATAGCCGGCAGCGTAGTGGTCGCCGGTGAAGATATGGCCGAACTGCGTGGGGCGATGACGCAGCGCGATCTCCTCGGGCATGCCGATCTTCTCCAGCTCGCGTCGCTCGAAGGCGCGGACATCCTGCGCGGCGGCGGCCGGCTGGGTGTGGAATTCCAGGTCGACCAGCGCCGAGGAGACGAACTCGACCGTGGCAAAGCCCTGGTTGAATTTTCGCGCGGCGAGGAAGCGTTGCAGCAGGTCGTCCGGCAGCGGCTCGCCGGTCTGGTAGTGGCGGGCGAACTTCTGCAGCACCTCGGGCCGCTCCTGCCAGTGCTCGTAGAGCTGTGACGGCAGCTCGACGAAGTCGGTGAACACGGAGGTGCCCGACAGCGAGGGATAGGTCACGTTGGAGAGCATGCCGTGCAGGCCGTGGCCGAACTCGTGGAACAGGGTGCGGGCATCGTCGGGCGACAGCAGCGACGGCTCGCCGCCGGCGCCCTTGGCGAAATTGCAGATGTTGAGAACCAGCGGCGCGACGTCGCCGTCGAGCTTCTGCTGGTCGCGCAGCGAGGTCATCCAGGCGCCGGAGCGCTTGGACGGCCGGGCGAAGTAGTCGCCATAGAACAGCGCCTTGTGCTTGCCGCCCCTGTCCTTCATCTCCCAGACCCGGACGTCCGGGTGCCAGACCGGAACGTCCTTGCGCTCCTCGAAGGTGACGCCGAACAGGCGCGTGGCGCAGTCGAAGGCGGCGGCGATCATGTTGTCGAGACCGAGATACGGCTTGATCGCGGAATCGTCGAAATTGGCACGCTGCAGACGCAGCTTCTCGGCGTAGAAGCGCCAGTCCCAGGGGGCGAGCTTGAAATTGCCGCCCTCCTCCGCGATCAGCGCCTGCATCTCGTCGCGGTCGGCAAGCGCGCGGGCGCGGGCCGGCTTCCAGACCCGCTCCAACAGGCCGCGCACCGCGTCCGGCGTCTTGGCCATGGAGTCCTCGAGCCGGTAGGCGGCGTAGGTCGGATAGCCCAGGAGCCCGGCGCTCTCCTCGCGCAGCTTCAGGATCTCGACAATGGTCGCATTGTTGTCATTGGCGTTGCCGTTGTCGCCGCGCGCGATGAAGGCCTTGTAGACCTTCTCGCGGAGGTCACGCCGGGCGGAGCTCTTCAGAAACGTTTCGACCGAGGAGCGCGACAGCGTGACGATGGCCTTGCCTGCCATGCCGCGCTCTTCCGCCGCAGCCTTGGCGCTGGCGACGAAGCTCTCGGGCAGGCCCTGGCGGTCGGACTCCCCGAGCTCCAGGAACCAGTCCTGCTCGTCGCCGAGCAGATGGTGGCTGAAGCTGGTGCCGAGCTGGGCCAGCCGCTCGTTGATCTCGGCCATCCGCGTCTTGGCCTCCTCGGAGAGGCCGGCGCCGGAGCGGTGGAAGCGGGTGTAGGTGCGCTCCAAGAGGCGGAGCTGCTCGGGCGTGAGACCGAGACCCGCGCGGTTCTCGTGCAGATGGGCGATGCGGCCGAACAGCACGGCGTTCATCATGATCGGATTCCAGTGCCGCGCCATCCGCAAGGAGACCTCCTTGTCGATCTCCAGGATGGCCGGGTTGGAATGCGCCGAGACGAGGTCGTAGAAGACCGCCGCGACCTTGCTCAGGAGCTTGCCCGAGCGCTCCAGCGCCGTGATGGTGTTGGCGAAGTCGGGCGCCGCGGGATCGTTGGTGATCGCCGCGATTTCGGCGGCGTGGTCGGCGAAGGCCTGCTCGAAGGCCGGCAGGAAATGCTCCGGCTTGATCTCGTCGAAGGGCGGGGTCGCGAACGGCGTCACCCAGGCCTTCAGCAGCGGATTGGTCTCGGCGTCCGTAGTTTGGCGGGTTTCTGACATCGCAAGTCCCGGATTTCGTGGCTCGATTGTTGCGGCCAGCTATAGCACGCGTGGGGCTTTTTTGGGCCGTTTGCCCTTGCCCCCGGCCGCCTTTTCGGGGAGATTGCGGCCCTCGAAGCCAGGATCCCCTGAAGCCATGAACGCGCCTTCCTCATCGTCCCGCCAGATCGTCTGGTCCAGCGTCATCACCGTCATCAGCGCCGCCATCCTGATCGGCGCGGAGGTGTTCGGCGCGGCGTTTGCCGGCGGCTGGGCGCTCGCGATCCTGTTCGGGCTCGGCGACCAAGGCGCCCATATCCTGCAGGCCGTGCTGTTCGCACTCGGCGTGCTCGTGATGACCGCCTTCATCCGCGGCGCTCAGCGCATCGAGCCCTTCACCAAGCGCGGCTGACGCGTCTCGCGCGTGGGCAGCACGCGCTGCGCGGCGAAAACTTAACGCGCGTTCATCTTCCGCGTCGCTCGCGCAACAGTGCGCAAGCAGATGTTAGGCAATCCTGTCCGCAGCCTAAAAAAATTCTTGCGAACCAGAGTCAAAACGCTTATGTGCGGACTTGCCCAATTTCGCACGTGCCTGTGGTCGTGTGTCAGTCGGTAGGTATCCGGACAAGAGGCCGGACAGCCGCCAAGGGGTGAAGAAGCCGAGGGGCTCTTCGGAAGTGCGGAAGTCGAGACTGAAACGTCGAGCGACCGAAGCAAACCCGGAGCGCCCAGCATCTCTCTCAAAGAGATGCCATGTCGAAGGTGACTTCGCTCTTTGCAACCGTGACTGGCAGCCGGAGGCGAACCGGCGCACCCCGCTCTCAACGGGGGACGCGACTTAAAGCAACGACGGATCGGGCTTTTTTGGTCTCTACCGGCAGTCCAACGCCGGCGCGGGCTACTGAAAAGGCTTGTCCTTCATTGCCAGGTGAGCGGGCGGGAAACTCTCCCAACCAATCCACGGCAGCACAGTCTGGTTTGAGTTTTTTGGCCCCAGCGCGCCTCCATCGCGCGATGCGGCCGAAGCACTCTCATCAGACGTCACGTTGATACGGCTCCCGTCGCTGGGACCGTTGGAGAGTGCCATGACCGAACGTATCCAGGAATTCCTGCGCAACCGCCGCAACGAAGGCCTCGACACCGAGCCGTGCCTCGTCGTCGACCTCGAGGTCGTGCGCGACAATTACCAGAGCTTCGCCAAGGCGCTGCCCGACAGCCGCGTGTTCTATGCCGTCAAGGCGAACCCGGCGCCGGAAGTGCTGGCCTTGCTGGCGTCCATGGGCTCCTGCTTCGACACCGCCACTGTCGCCGAGATCGAGATGGCGCTGGCTGCGGGTGCGACGCCCGACCGCATCTCCTTCGGCAACACGATCAAGAAGGAGCGCGACATCGCGCGCGCCTTCGCGCTCGGCATTCGCCTGTTCGCGGTCGATTGCGCCGCCGAGGTCGAGAAGATCGCCCGCGCCGCTCCCGGTGCGAAGGTGTTCTGCCGCATCCTCTATGACTGCGCCGGCGCCGAGTGGCCGCTGTCGCGCAAGTTCGGCTGCGACCCGGAGATGGCGGTCGAGGTGCTCGACCTCGCCAAGCGCCTGGGCCTGGAGCCGTGCGGCATCTCCTTCCATGTCGGCTCGCAACAGCGCAAGGTGAAGGCGTGGGACCGTGCACTGGCGATGGCCTCTCAGGTGTTCCGCGACTGCGCCGAGCGCGGCATCAACCTGTCCATGGTCAACATGGGCGGCGGCTTCCCGACCAAGTACCTGAAGGACGTGCCGCCGGTCGTCACCTACGGCCGCTCGATCTTCCGCGCGCTGCGCAAGCACTTCGGCAACCAGATTCCGGAGACCATCATCGAGCCAGGCCGCGGCATGGTGGGTAACGCCGGCATCATCGAATCCGAGGTCGTGCTCATCTCGAAGAAGAGCGATGAGGACGAGGTGCGCTGGGTGTACCTGGACATCGGCAAGTTCGGCGGTCTCGCCGAGACCATGGACGAGTCGATTCGCTACGCCATCCGCACCCGTCACGACGGCGCGGACATGACCCCGTGCGTGCTCGCAGGTCCGACCTGCGACAGCGCCGATGTGCTGTACGAGAAGACCCCGTATCCGCTTCCGGTGACGCTCGAGATCGGCGACAAGGTGCTGATCGAAGGCACCGGGGCTTATACGTCGACCTACTCGTCGGTGGCGTTCAACGGCATTCCGCCGCTGCGGACGTACCACATCTGATCCGCCTCTCTTTTCCAGAGGCCTGACGAACCCGGGAGCCGGTCCGCCGGCTCCTCATCCAACATCTCGATTTCTGACGACGTCTTGGACAGGCGTGCTGTGCGCACGCCGGTTCAAGCGGGGACTGACGTGCCATGACTGCTCCTCGGAAGCCGCAAGTTGCCCTCACCTCGAAAGCCGCTCCGTTCGTGATCCGTGCGGAACGTGCTGGAGACGTCGCGACGCGTGAAGCGCTGCTCGATGCTTGCTTTGGCGAGAACCGCCATGGCCGCACCTGCCAGCGCCTGCGCGACGGACGCGCGCCCGCTGCAGGCCTTGCCCTGTCGGCGATGCGCGAGGGCAAGCTCGTGGGAACCGTGCGGCTGTGGCATGTCAGCGCCGGAGGCAGGCCCGCTCTGGTCCTCGGACCGCTGGCGGTCGACCCTGCCTGCCGCGAGCTCGGGATCGGCGCCGCGCTGATGCAACAAGCGCTGGCTGCCGCCCGGGCGCGCGGGCATGGCGCCGTGATCCTGCTCGGCGATGCCCCCTATTACGCCCGCTTCGGCTTCACAGCCGAGAAGACCGCCGAGCTGTCGCTGCCCGGCCCGTTCGAGCGCAACCGCCTGCTGGCGATCGAGTTCACTGATGGCGCGCTCGATGGCGCCGCCGGGATGATCGTCCCGACCGGCGCGGCCCTGCCCAAACGGAGGTCGGTTCGCGCGCCTGAGGCGCACGCGGCCTGAGGGATCGCTGGCGTAGCGAAGACCGCAGCCGCATCGAGTGGCGACGCCCTGCCGCGCCTGCGCGAGGCCCGTTCCTTTGGGGTTGCGCAGGCGCCGGAAACGCCCTTTAACCCCGCGAAACACCCCTTCAGTCGAGGCCCATGACCATGTCCCGTCGCCTGATCTCCACCGGCTCCCCGCTCGAGAAGTCCGTCGGCTACAGCCGTGCCGTGATCGACGGCGAGTTCGCCTTCGTCGCGGGAACCACCGGCTATGACTACACCACGATGACGATGCCATCAGATGTCACGAGCCAGTCACGCAACTGCTTCAAGACCATCGCCGCCGCCCTGAAGGAGGGCGGATTCGAGATGGCCGATATCGTCCGTGCGACCTATTACGTGACCGACGCCAGCTATATCGATGCCCACTTCGCCGTCTGCGGCGAGGTCCTCGGCGACATCAGGCCGGCGGCGACCTTGCTGGTCGTCTCTGGTCTGGCGAGGCCCGAGATGAAGGTCGAGATCGAAGTCACCGCCAAGCGCCGCAGCATCTGACAAGCGCCGCAGCGCCTGATCCATCCCTCACTGCCAGCACGTTCCGGAGAACCCATCCCATGAGCCCTCCCTCGCAGATCTACGCGAAGATCACCGGCCCCATCGTCATGGTCGGCTTCGGCTCCATCGGCAAAGGCACGCTGCCCCTGATCGAGCGGCATCTCGACTACGACAAGTCGCGCATCACCGTGCTCGATCCCAAGGACGAGGGCCGCAAGGCGCTTTGCGAGAAGCACAATGTCCGCTTCATCCAGAAAGGGCTGACCAAGGACAATTACCGCGAGGTGCTGACCCCGCTGCTCACCGAGGGCGGCGGCCAGGGGTTCTGCGTCAATCTGTCGGTCGATACCGGCTCGACCGACATCATGGAGCTCTGCAACGAGCTCGGCGCGCTCTACATCGACACCGTCAACGAGCCCTGGCTTGGCTTCTATTTCGATTCCTCGAAGGGTCCGGAAGCGCGCTCCAATTACGCGCTGCGCGAAACGACGCTGGCCGCCAAGAAGGCGCGCCCCGCCGGCTCGACCACAGCCATCTCCTGCTGCGGCGCCAATCCCGGCATGGTCTCCTTCTTCGTCAAGCAGGCGCTGCTCAATGTCGCGGCCGATCTGAAGCTCAATGCGCCCAGGCCGAAGACCAAGGGCGAATGGGCGGATTTGATGCGGCAGGCCGGCATCAAGGGCATCCACATCGCCGAGCGCGACACCCAGCGTTCGAAGAAGCCGAAGGAGCCGGACGTCTTCGTCAACACCTGGTCGGTGGAAGGCTTCCTGTCGGAAGGCATGCAGCCATCCGAGCTCGGCTGGGGCACCCACGAGAAATGGATGCCCGAGAATGCGCACACCCATGAAGCCGGCTGCGGCGCTGCCATCTATCTGATGCAGCCCGGCGCCAACACGCGCGTGCGCACCTGGTGCCCGACCCGCGGCGCCCAGTATGGCTTCCTCGTCACCCACAACGAGTCGATCTCGATCGCCGATTACTTCACCGTGCGCGATGCGTCGGGCAAGGCGATTTACCGGCCGACCTGCCACTATGCCTACCATCCGGCCGACGATGCCGTGCTGTCGCTGCATGAAATGTTCGGCCGCGCCGGGAAGATGCAGGAGAAGCACCACATCCTCGACGAGAACGAGATCGTCGACGGCATCGACGAGCTCGGCGTGCTGCTGTTCGGCCATGACAAGAACGCCTATTGGTTCGGCTCGCAGCTCTCCATCGAAGAGACCCGCGAGCTCGCACCCTACCAGAACGCCACCGGCCTGCAGGTGACCTCCGCCGTGCTCGGCGGCATGGTCTGGGCGCTGGAGAACCCGAACGAAGGCATCGTCGAGGCCGACGAGATGGATTTCGAGCGCCTGCTCGAAATTCAGCTGCCCTATCTCGGCCCGGTGAAGGGTTTTTATACCGACTGGACGCCGCTGACGGATCGTCCGGGACTGTTCCCGGAGGACATCGACACCAGCGATCCCTGGCAGTTCCGGAATATTCTGGTGCGGTGAGGCGGGCTCTCTCCGCCCGTATTCCGGGGCGCGCCACTTGGCGCGAGCCCGGAATCCATCGGGCGGCAGACTCTGGCGCAATTGCGCACCGTAGTCCGCGCTTCGCGTGCCCCGGAATGACCGGAAAAACTACTTCTTCTCCATGGGCGGCGCGATCTTCTCGGCCGGGGCCGGCGGCAGCGCCGGTTTGGCCGCACCAGCCGCGCCCTGAGTCTGCGGCTCCGGCCGTGCGGGCTCGGGGGCCGGCGTCGTCGGCCGATCGCCGCCGGGCTTCGCCTCCGCGGGCACCTTGCTCTGTTCGTCGGACGGGGTGCCCTGGAGCGGGGGCGTCGCCTGCGCCAGCTGCATGCGGCTTTCGGCGCGGATTTGCGCCAGGGACATCACCGACACCGCAACGCCTGCTGCGAACAGCGCACCGGCGATTGTCAGGTTGAGCTTCAGTCTACGTTTGTCATCTCGGCCGGGCATGTCGATCACCGCCTTTGTTCGCGGAATCAACGAAACTGGGGCGCGCCGGTTCCGGAACCTGAAAACGCGCGGAACCCACCCGCACGCGCCAAAACGCCGCGCTACTCCGTCGTGCTGACTTCCCATGTTGCATGCCGGACGCCTGGCAGATGCTGCAGATCGGTCGCGACCGCGTTCAGCTCGTTCGGATCGACCGCGGTCGCGACCAGCCTGGCGGCGATCTCCAGAATGTCCTCGCCGATTTCGGCCACATCGATATCGGCCACCGCATATTTCGCCGCTTCGAGCTTGTCGACGAGGCGGTCGCGCATGTCGGGCAAAGCGTCGGCCGCAACCGCGAGCTTGAAATAGTAGGTCGCCTCCAGGGCCTTCTCGTTCAGCGGGATGCGGTTGATGGCGTTGACCAGCGGGCGCAGCATGGTGTTGCCGGCGATGACGAACACGGTCAGCGCGACCGCCTGCGCGACCATGTCGCCGCCGGCGCAGGAGCCCACCGCGGCCGAGGCCCACAGCGTCGCCGCGGTGTTGAGCCCGCGCACATCCATGCCCTGCTTCATGATGACGCCGGCTCCCAGGAAGCCGATGCCGGAGACGACATAGGCGATCACCCGGACCGCGCCGTCGGCGCCATCCAGCTGCATGGCGAGATCGACGAAGGCGGCAGCGCCCACCGCGACCAGCACGTTGGTGCGCAGCCCCGCGGTGCGCTGACGGTATTGCCGTTCGGCGCCGATCAGCGTGCCCAGCACGAAGGCCGTGATCAGGCTGACCAGGGTGTCGCCAAAGTCGGCAAGCTGGAAGGTCGTCAGAAATCGCATGGTTCCCTATACGGCGGGAACCATGACAGATTAAAGCTCGAGCAGACCGCCGTCCCCATTTTCGTCGGCAAAGGCCAGCAGCGTGCCTTTGGCGTTCCAGGCGATCGCGGCCACCGGCGGCGTGCCATTGCGGCGGACCAGGATCTCCGCGCCATCCTCCAGACGGACCATCAGCACGGTGCCATCGCTGTAACCGGCGGCGAGGATGTCGTTCTTGGGATGACAGGCGACCGCGGAGACGCGCGCCTGCAGCGGCGCGAGCATCGCGGGCTCCTTGCCCATCGGGCCGTCCTTGCTGCCGAACGGCCAGATGATCACCGTGTCGGCGCCCGACGTCGCCAGCCCCTTGCCGCCGGCGCTCCACGACATCGAGCGGACGCGGCCGGGATAGCCGGTCATGCGCATGTGCCTGTTGTCGGCGAGCCGCCAGCCGTGCAGCGCCGGCTCGTGCATGGCGGTGACCAGGAATTTGTTGTCGGGGCTGAAGGTGACCGCGTGATGCGAGCCGGCCCAGGGCAGGAATTCGGCCGATCCCGCCATGTTCGGAAACCACAGCGTCACGCCGTTGTAATGCGCGATTGCGAGCCGCAGGCCCTTCGGCGCGAAGGCAAGGCCGCCGACGGTCGAGGGCACGTCGATCGACTTCTCCTCGGCCTTGCCGCTCTTGACGGTCGCGGTCTTGCCGGCCGACCAGGCGAAGGCGCCGTCGGCGTGCAGCGCCACCGCGTCGATCCAGCGCCGCTTGGGATCGGTGGCGAGCAGCGTCACCTCGCCCTTGGCATCGAGCGAGACGACCTTGCCGTCGTCGCCGCCCATGACGAGGCGCTTGCCGTCGGAGGCGGTCGAGAGAATCCCGCCGCTATGCACGGCAACCGTGGTGATCTCGCAATTGGCATCGACGAATGCGACGTTCTCCTCGCCGCCGACGAAGGCGGCGCGATCCTTCAGGAAATGCACCGAGGTCACGGCCATGCCGAGCGCAATCGGCTGGACGCGGTCGGTGACGGAAACGATCGAAGCGGACTCGGGCGCTGGCGTAAACTCTTTCATCACGAGGCGATGCAGCTCTCGAAACCCTTGCGGATCGCCTCTTCGGGCAATTCGCGGCCGATGAAGACGAGGCGGCTCTCGCGCGGCTCGCCCTCCTTCCACTTCCGCTGGTGGTTGCCCTCCAGCATCATGTGGACGCCCTGGAAGACGTAGCGATCGTCGTCGTCGTGGAAGGCGAGGATGCCCTTGGAGCGCAGGATCTTGCCGCCCTCGACCTGCACCAGGTTCTGCAGCCAGGGCATGAACACGTTGGGATCTAGCGGCTTGTCGGTCTTGAGCGAGAGCGATTGCATCTCCTCGTCGTGATAGTGCTTCAGGCCGTGGCCGTGATCATGGTGATGGTGATCGTGGCCGTGATGGTGGTGATGATCATGATCGTGGTCATGATCGTCGGCCTCCAGGAAGTCAGGCTCGATGTCGAGGATGCGGTCGAGATCGAACGCTCCGCGGTCGAGCACGTCGGCCAGCGCCACCGCGCAGCGCTCGGTGCGATGCAGCTTCGCATAGGGATTGATGCCGCGGATGCGGGCCTCGACCTCGGCGAGCTCGCCCTTGTTGACGAGGTCGGTCTTGTTCAGAACGATGACGTCGGCAAAGGCGATCTGGTTCTTGGCCTCGGGTGCGTCCTTGAGCCGGTCGGACAGCCATTTGGCGTCGGCGACCGTCACGACCGCGTCGAGCCGGGCGTTCTTCTGCACGTCCTCGTCGACGAAGAAGGTCTGCGCGACGGGGGCGGGATCGGCAAGACCGGTGGTCTCGACGATGATGGCGTCGAACTTGCCCTTGCGCTTCATCAGGCCGTCCATGATGCGGACGAGGTCGCCTCGTACGGTGCAGCAGATGCAGCCGTTGTTCATCTCGAACACTTCCTCATCGGCGCCGATGATGAGGTCGTTGTCGATGCCGATCTCGCCGAATTCGTTGACGATGACGGCGTATTTCTTGCCGTGGTTCTCCGACAGGATACGGTTGAGCAGCGTGGTCTTGCCGGCGCCGAGATAGCCGGTCAGCACGGTCACGGGAATCTTCTGGGAGGTCGCGTCAGACATAACAACTCCGGACTTCAAGGCTTTTTCGCGCGACGCGAGGCGGGGTGGCCCCTGCCCTAATGGTCAAGCGCGCTGGTCAGGGCCTTTATATTGTGCCTGACCATGTCAATGTAAGTGGGTGCAGGCCCCTTTTCGCCGGTCAAACCGTCCGAAACCAGGGTGCCACCGACCCTGGCACCGGTCTCGGCGGCGATCCGCCGGATCAGGCGATCGTCGCTGATATTTTCAAGGAACACGGCCGGGATCCTCGCGGCCTTGATCTGGCCGATGATGGCGGCGATATCTCGCGCGCTCGGCTCGCTCTCCGTGGAGACGCCCCGGGGGGCGATGAACCGGATACCGTATTCGCTGGAGAAATAGCCGAAGGCGTCATGGGTGGAGATCACCTTGCGCCGCTCCGGCGGGATTTTTGCGACAGCGTCGCGGACCTCGCGGTCGAGGGCTTCGAGCTTTTCCAGATAGGCCTTGGCCTGGGCGCGGAAGAACTCCGCATCGTCAGGAGCGGCCGTGGCGAGCGCGCTCGCAATGTCGGTGACGTAGATCTTGGCGTTCAGGATGGACTGCCAGGCGTGGGGATCAGCGGCCGAGCCCAGCTTCAGCGGCGCGATGCCGGCGCTTGCGGTGATCACCTTGGCCTTGCTCCCTGCGGATTGCACGAGGCGCGGCAGCCAGCCCTCCAGCCCGAGCCCGTTGACGATGACGAGCTTCGCCGCCGCGACCCGCTTGGCATCGCTAGGGGCCGGCGTATAGACGTGGACGTCGCTGTCGGGCCCGACCAGCGTCGTCAGGTTGATGCGGTCGCCACCGACATTGCGGACGAAATCGCCGAGGATCGAGAAACTCGCGACGACGTTGAGCCGCTCCGCGGCCCGCAGCGGCGAGGCGATCAGCAACAGTGCAAAGACCAGGATGAGCCGCATCGTCATGCTTCCAGATGCCGGCCGGGAAACAGCTGCCGGACGATGCCGCCGACGCGGCCGAACAGGATGGAGACGATGTAGAGCACCGTCGCCACCAGGATGATCGCCGGGCCCGAAGGCACGCGGGTCTGAAATGAGAGCACGAGGCCGGCATAGCCGGACACCGCAGCAGCAATGACGGCGATGCAGATCATCGCGGTGAGATCGCGCGACCAGAACCTTGCGATGCCCGCAGGCAGGATCATCAGCCCCACCGCCAGTAGCGTGCCCAGCGCCTGAAAGCCGTTGACGAGGTTGATGACGACCAGCGCGAGGAAGGCGAGATGGGCGGGGCCGCCGGCGCGGCTCACGGTGCGCAGGAACAGGGGATCGACGCTCTCGATCACCAGCGGGCGGTAGATCACCGCGAGCACCAGCAGCGTCACCGTGGCGTTGAAGGCGACCACCAGCAGGGTCTGATCGTCCATTGCGAGGATGTTGCCGAACAGCACGTGCAGGAGATCGATGTTGGTGCCCTTGATCGAGACGATGGTGACGCCGAGCGCAAGCGAAGCGAGATAGAAGGTGGCGAGCGAGGCATCTTCCTTCAGCCCGGTCGAGCGTGCGACCACGCCAGCGAGGATCGCGACGGCAAAGCCGGCGACCAGGCCGCCGGCCGTCATCGCGAACAGATTGAGGCCGGAGAGCAGGAAACCAACCGCCGCGCCAGGCAGGATCGCGTGCGCCATGGCGTCGCCGACGAGGCTCATCCGCCGCAGCATCAGGAACACGCCGATCGGCGCCCCCGCCAGCGCCAACGCGATCACCGCGGCGAGCGCGCGCCGCATGAACTCGAATTCGGTGAACGGACCGATCAGCGCGTCATAGAGCATCGGATATCAGGCCGCCCGCGAGCTGATATCATCGGCCGCGCAGGCCGCGGCGCTGTCGTCGAAGGCCTCGCACATTCGCATCGCGACCAGCAGATTTTCCGGCGTCAGCACCTCCGCCGTCGGGCCCCACGCGACCGGGCCGCGCGCCAGCACCAGCGTTTCGGCGAAGTGGTTGCGCACCATCTCCATGTCGTGCAGCGCGGCGAGCACGGTACGGCCCTCGCCGTGCCAGCGCTTCACCAGCGCGAGCAGATCGGCGGTGGTCTTGCTGTCGATGGCGTTGAAGGGCTCGTCGAGCACGATCAGGCTGGCATCCTGGAGCAGCACACGGGCGAACAGCACGCGCTGCATCTGACCGCCGGAGAGCGTGCCGATCGGGCGGTTCTCAAAACCGCTGAGGCCAACTGCTCCGATTGCCCGGAGAATCTTGTCGCGCGCGGCCTTGCCGATGCCGCCGAACAGGCCTGTGCCACGCCACAGCCCGGTGCCGATGAAATCGAACACCGAGATCGGGAAGCTGCGGTCGATCTCCGCGCTCTGCGGCAGATAGGCGATGTCGCGGGCGTCGAGCCCGCCGAGATGGATCGTCCCGTCGAGCGGCTTGAGGATGCCGACGATGCCGCGCAACAGCGTCGATTTACCGGCGCCATTCGGGCCGATCACGGCGACCAGCGCGCCCGGCGCGACCTCGCCGCTGAGATGATGCACGGCGGGGTGCCGATCATAGCCGAGCGTGACGTTGTGAAAGTGCAACGCTGCCATCGTCACCTCATCGCCAGCAAGACGATGCCCCACAGCACGGCACAGACCGCGAGCGCGGCCGCGAGACGGCCCGCCATGGTCATGCGCAGGATCGACCAAGGCGCGGTCTGGGCCGGATGCGGCGAGGTCGCATCGTGGACATGGGCGTGGGCGTGATCGTGCCCGTGCGAATGTCCATGGCCGTGACCATGGGAATGGCCATGAGCATGGTCGTGCTGGTGGGCGTGGGACGCGGCGGGAGCCATTTGCGGACGTTATATTATAACATTACGCCTGTCCACGGCGGGACTGACATCGCGGCTCAGGGTTTGCCGATCACCATGGCGATGGCGGCTGCCACGAATGGGAACGGCACCGAGACGGCGCAGCGGAACCAGACGAAACGGGCGGGCATGAACGGGATCTCCCACAAGATCACCCGCTGGAAGGCGAACAGCGCCCAGGCGACGACATAGGCAACCACCTGCGGCACCCCGCCCCCCGACTTCAACGCCACGGTGCCGATGGAGAAGCCGACCACGGGACCGCCGGGCGTGGCGGCGCCGGCGACCACGGCGGTGGCAACCCCGAGCCAGCCGCTATCAGGGCCGAGCCAGCCGGTGATCACCTCTTGCGGGATGATGGCGGCGATGTAGCCGGAGCCGATCACGCCAAGCGCAATCCGCGGCACGATGTTGACGAAATCCATCGTGCCTTCGCGCAGCGAGGCCACGAACACCGGGCGCCCACGACGAAAGGCGATCAGCCCGACGCCGAGCACCGAGCCCCACAGCAGGATGTCGATCAGAAGCGCTGCGCTCAACTCTCGTCGTCCTTCGCGAGCGGCTTCGGATAGAGCCTGACATAGACGAAGCGGCCGAGGGCGCCGGCGAGCACCGGCAGCGGCAGCGAGATCACGATCCGCCACAGCGTGAAATCGGTGCCCATGATCGGGATTTCCCAGGCGACCGCCCGGCCATAACCGATCAGCGTCCAGCTCACGACCATGGCGATGGTGGCGCCGAAATCGGCGCCGACCGCGAGCAGTGCGCTCGCGACCGGATAGGCGGTGAAGGGACCGCCGGGCAGAATCGCGCCGAAGGCGGTGCCGATCAGCAGGCCCATCAGGCCGGATTTCGGCCCGAGCGAGCGCGAGACCTTCTCGTGCGGCAAGATCTCCGAGATGAAGGCCCCGAGCAGGCAGCCGGCGAGCACGCGCGGCAGGATGCCCGAGAACAGCGAGAGATCGTGGGTGAGGATGTCCAGAACGCCGTCAGTGCCGTCCCGCCGCCAGACCAGTGCAGCACTCACCGCCACCAGAGCTGCGATGATGACGGTCGACCAGCCGATCGGCTTGCGGACCCGGCCCGGCCGCGGCTCGGATTCCGCGTCGCCGGAAGGCGCTGGATGGTTCGGGGAAGGTCCTGACAACGGGCTGGGTCGCTCGAGGGTGATGCCCGTCCTGATTAAGGGCGGTGTTCCCCCGATGCAAACGGTGTGACGACAGACCCATGCGCGCGCCACGCAGGGCAATTCCGCACAGCAAAAAGGCGGTCGCGCCTGCGACCGCCTTTGTTTCTGTCATTCCGGGGCGGCGCGTCAGCGCCGAACCCGGAATCCATCGGGCGCCACCCGAGCAGACAAATGGATTCCGGGCTTGCGCTTCGCGCGCCCCGGAATGACACCTGTCACGCCTTCTCGAACAGGGACTCCACGTATTCCCAGTTCACGAGGTTCTCGACGAACGCCTTGAGATAGTCGGGACGGCGATTGCGATAGTCGATGTAGTAAGAGTGCTCCCAGACGTCGCAGCCGAGGATCGGTGTGGCGCCGTGCACCAGCGGATTCTCGCCGTTCGGGGTCTTGGAGATCTCGAGCTTGCCGTTCTTGACCTGGAGCCAGCACCAGCCGGAGCCGAACTGGCCGACGCCGGCCGCCTGGAAGTCGGTCTTGAACTTCTCGAAGCCGCCGAGGTCCTCGTTGATCTTCTTCTCGAGCTTGCCCGGCAGCTTGGTGCCGCCGCCATTGGGCTTCATCCAGCTCCAGAAGTGGATGTGGTTGTAGTGCTGGCCGGCGTTGTTGAACACCGCGGGGTTCTTGCCGAACGAGCCCTTGACGATCTCTTCAAGGGACTTGCCTTCCCATTCGGTCCCCTTGAGCGCGTTGTTGCCGTTGGTGACGTAGGCCTGATGATGCTTGTCGTGGTGATATTCCAGCGTCTCCTTCGACATGTACTGGCCGAGGGCGTCATAGGCGTAAGGAAGTGGGGGCAGCGTAAAGGTCATGGCTTCTTGTCCGCAACTGGTGGGGAACGAGTTCTAACGGTCACCCCTTATAGAAGGTTCCGCGGCCATTAAATACCTCAGAATTTGCGAAAAGGCGTGACTTGGCGCGTCCTGCTTGAATGCACAAGTTCGCCGCAATCCGGCCGCCGTGATCAGACCTGCGGTTCGCTGTAAAATATCATTGCCTTTGAGGCGCTTAAGACAGAACAAACGCGCGAAGAAGCGGAGCTGTGGAGGACGAGGCCATGAGCATCGAGATCGACATATTGAACGGCGACGCCTCGTGGCCGAGGGCCGAGCCGCTATTTCAGGCGGTCTGGGCACCGCAGTTGGTCGCAGGCAAGCCCTGGGCTCATGTCAAATGGGCCAATGCCGATCTCCGCGTGCTGGTCGAGACGCCCGAGGATGGTCTCGTGTGCCATGTCGGCATCTACTTCCGCACCATCACCTGGAATGGACAGAAGGTTCATATCGGCGGCATCGGCGGCGTCTCGACGCGCGAGGACCAGCGCGGCCGTGGCTATGCGACCGTGGCGATCGACGCGGCGGTGCATACCATGCGCGCCAACGAGGCGGTTCGGTTCGCCCTACTGGTCTGCGAGCCGCACAATTTCGCGTTCTACGAGGCCCGGAGCTGGCTGCCGTTCAAAGGCGAGGTCTATTGCGAACAGCCGGAAGGGCGGATTCGGTTCACCTACATGGCGCCCTATGTCTTCCACATCGTGCGTGCGCCGACGCTGGGCACCATCGACCTATGCGGCCTGCCGTGGTGAGCCCTGCGTGAGCCAGGGCTGCGCCGGCCGGCTCATTCTCTTATAATATGTCGGTCATCATTTAATTTTCCGCCCGGTGAACATGACGATCGACGCCCCCGCAGATGCCGTCCCGCCGGTTGCGCCGGTCGCCTCCCCCATCGCGAGCCTCCTGACCGCGCCGATCCTGCCGACGCTGCTGCGGCTCGCGATCCCCAACATGATCGCGATGGTCGGCAGCACGCTCGTCGCAGTGGCTGAGACCTCCTATATCGGCCGGCTCGGCACCATCCCGCTCGCCGCGATCGCGCTGGTGTTTCCGTTCGCGATGCTGACGCAGATGATGAGCGCGGGCGCGATGGGCGGCGGCGTCTCGTCCGCAATCAGCCGCGCTCTCGGCGCAGGGGATCGCGACCGCGCCGCGACGCTGGCGCTGCATGCCGCCATCATCGGCCTTTGCGGCGGGCTGTTCTTCACGGTGATGATGCTCGCCTTCGGCCGCTCCTTCTTCGCGCTGCTCGGCGGACGCGAGCGCGTGCTCGAGGAGGCCAGCGGCTATTCGCAGGTGCTGTTCTCCGGCGCGGTCGCGATCTGGCTCGTCAACACGCTGGCCTCGGTGATCCGCGGTACCGGCGACATGCGCCTGCCTTCGATGATTCTGATCGGCGCGAGCGCGCTGCAGATCGTGCTCGGCGGCACGCTGGGGCTCGGCCTGTTCGGAGTGCCGCAATTCGGCATGCCGGGCGTGGCGAGCGGGCAGCTGATCGCGTTCAGCTGCGCGGCGATCTTCTTCATCTGGTATCTGTTGTCGGGGCGCAGCCGGCTGCCGCTGGATGTCCGCGCCTTTCATTTCGAGCGCGCGATGTTCCTGGACATTCTCAAAGTTGGCGCGGTGGCCTGCCTGTCGCCGCTGCAGACCGTGCTCACCATTCTGATCTTCACGAAGATCCTCGCGACCTTCGGCACCGAGATGCTGGCGGGCTACGGTATCGGCTCGCGGCTGGAATTTCTGCTGATCCCGATCACCTTCGCCTTCGGCATCGCCTCGGTGCCGATGGTCGGCATGGCGATCGGCGCCGGGCATGTGAAGCGCGCGCGGCGTGTCGCCTGGACCGCGGCTGCCGCCTCGGGACTCACGGTGGGGCTGATCGGTCTCGTCGTTGCGCTCGCGCCGTCACTGTGGGTCGGGCTCTTCACCCGCGATCCCGGCGTCACCGCCGCAGCGCACAGCTATTTCCACTGGGCCGGTCCGGCCTTCGTGTTCTTCGGCATGGGCGTGTCGCTTTACTTCTCCTCGCAAGGCGCCGCACGCGTCGGCGGGCCCGTGCTCGCCTCGACGGCACGGCTTCTGATCGTCGCGATCGGCGGCATCGGACTGATGACCGCGCAGGCTCCGGCCTGGACCCTGTTCGCGCTGGTCGGGGGCGCCATGGTCGTGTTCGGGCTTTCGACCGCCGCCTCGGTCGCATTCGCGCGCTGGGGCAAATGATCGCAGGCAAATAAGCGCCGGCAGATAAGCTCAGAGATGTGATTCCCTCGGGCGTTGCGCGCGCTCGATTTGCTGCTATGGAGTCGCCTCCATTCCAGGGCTCCTCTCCATGACATTCAGATTCGTCGCTCTCACCGTCATTCTGGCTGCGCTGATCGGTGCGCCTTCCGCCTATGCGCAGAGCGCCGACGGGACCTGGCTCACGCAGGCGGGCGATGCACGCGTCAAGATCAGCAAATGCGGCGGCGGCATCTGCGGCCACATCGTCTGGCTGCGCGAGCCCATGGACAGCGCGACCGGTCAGCCCGCCACCGACAGCAAAAATCCCAATCCCGCGCTCGCCAGGCGCCCGATGATCGGCCTGCCATTGTTCAGCGGCATGGAGCCGACGGGACCGAACAAATGGTCGGGCCAGATCTACAATGCGGACGACGGCAGCACCTATGCGAGCAACATCAGCCTGACTGGCGCGGACGCGCTGCGGGTCGAAGGCTGCGTCGGCGCGCTCTGCGGCGGTGAGACCTGGACGCGCGCGGGGCGCTAACCCGCTGCCATCATCGCCTTCAACGCCGTCGCCGCCGAGGCATAGCCGCCGCGCGCGCCGTCGATGAAATGGACGTGATCGCTGCGCAGCGCCGACGGCGCGAAGCAGGTCATCATCGCAGCGTCCTGCTGGTAGAGGCCGTAGCGCACGATGCCCTCGCGCGCAGCGGCTTTGAGACGATCGTTCAACGCGCGCTCGAGCTGCGGCGTGCAGTCCAGAATCATGCGCAGGCCGTCGTCGTATTTACGGAAGTCCGAGTTCTCGACCACCTGCCGCTTGTAGAGGCTGGGCACGAAACCGCCGATCTTGATGTCGAAGCGCATGATGAAATAGGCGAATAACGTATAGGCGAGTACGCTGGCTCTGCGCGCGAGCAGCGGACCCCCGCGCCTGGTTCGGGCCTCGAATTCCACGCCCTGCGGCGGCCATTTCAGCGGCGGCCCCTGCGGCGGCACCGGCCGGCCGCCCTCCGGGCTGCGCTCGACGAGATGAATGATGTCCTCGATCACCCTGCGGAAGGCCACCTGATCGACGCCGCGCGCCGGCATCACCAGCACCGACAGGATCAGGCCGCGCGCCGCCGGCATCACCTCGAAACGACACGACAGGCCCGAAAGGTCCGGCTGCGTGCCGGCGGGCGCCTCATCGACGGCAAACTCGCCGCGCTTCATCGCTGCGTCGGCCCACGCGAGCCCGCCGCCCGAAAACATCGCATAGGACAGGTTGGCCGACGGCCCGAACCGGGCGACGCGCACATCGAGGCCGTGTGTGCGAATGACGCTGACCGGCACCAAGGCGACGCGCAGGGTCAGATCGAGGTCTTCGCGCACCCAGGTCGCGGTCGCAGCCAGCGCCTGGCGGGCAAGCTCGACGTCGTCTGGCGCCACCGCGAAGCTGGCGCCGTCGCCGCCGAACACGAAGGGAAATTCCCGCCCCTGCAGCGCATTGGTCACCGCCGCGATCACGGCGGCACCGGCCATGTTCACGGCCTTGTAGCGCTGCGCCGCGATCGCCTTGGTCGAATCGACGATATCGGCAACACCGATGCTCCAGTCGTCCGGCAGCGGCGCATAAAGCGCAGGATCCATCAGGCTGGTGAAGCCTCGGAAGACGGGAATGCCGCCATAGAAGGACTCGCCTGAGCTCATCGGGATTGCCGGACTGTTGGAATGCGAAGCAAGATACGTGGCAGGATCGATCCGGGTTCGCTGGCTCGCGCCCCCTTTCGATCATTGGCCGAAAGTGGCCCGGACAACAAGATGCGGCCGCCTTGCAATGCCTCGGCGGGATCATTGATCGGCATCAAACGGCCATCCGGGGAGAGCGGCTATCGTCGGTCGGCTCCAAGGGGTTGCATGGGAAAATCGAGGTGTCCGACTTCAGCAGCAAGGACTCCACCTCTCCGGTCCGCCGGCGCACGGGTGTCGACCCGATCAGCGCGGTGAAGATGCTGGAAAGATTGACGGAGGCGGTCGATGCCTGGGCTGAAGCTCACCGCCTGACCCGCTCGGATGCGATCTGCAAGCTGATCGAGCTGGGGCTGAAGTTGGCACTCCCCGTCTCCGCGCCCGCGCACCCGGTCGTATCGGACGCGACCAAGATCGAAGAGATCGCAGTGCATGAGATCGAGTTACTGCTCGATCCGGCATTGCCGCCAGACGAGCGCGAGCGCCGCATTCGCCGCCTCACCGAAGGGCCGCCGGAATTTTCACACGAACGAATCGACCTGCCGAAGCAGCGGCCGTGAGCGGCTAGTGCAGCTTCTCGTCCTGACGCTTGCGCAGCTGGGATGCAGGGACGTCGTGGCAGCCGATCAGGCGCACGAATTGCTGCGGATACGCCTCGTGGCCGTGATCGCCGGAATTCTGATGCGACATCGGCGGGCAGCGGACCTCATCCGACTTCACACGCACCGGCTCTTTCAGGGCCCGGCTTGAAGCGGTCATGTCTGAAGTGGCCATCGACTGCTCCCCTTCGTTTAGGGCAGATCGATTGACGTAAACCAATCGATTGCGGGGCATCTTACGACCAAATCCGGCTGGCTGTCATTGCGCACGATCAACGCAATTGTGGCAGCCGGGTTCCGTCTACGCCGTGTTCCCGGCATCGATGGTGAACACGGTGCCGGTGACGTTGCGGCCGCCTTCGCCCAAAAGGTATTCCACCATGCGCGCGACGTCATCCGTCTCCGGCAGCCGGCGCAGCGCGCTGCGGCCCGCAATGCGCTTGCGGCCTTCCTCAGACAGATTGTGGGTGAGCTCGGTGTCGATGAAGCCCGGCGCGATCGCGTTCACGGTGATGCCGAGCTTGCCGACCTCACGGGCCAGCGAGCGGGTGAAGCCGGTCGCGGCGGCCTTGGTCGCGCCGTAGACGGAGAGGCCGTTATAGCCTGTCGTCGCGATGATCGAGGAGATGTTGATGATGCGCCCAGTGCCGTCGGCCATCATCTGGCGCGCCACATATTTGGTGAGGATGATCGGCGACAGCACGTTGAGCTGCACCAGCGCCTCGATCTCGGAATTGTGCATGGTGGCCAGCAGGCCTTCGGTGCCGAGACCGGCATTGTTGACGAGGCCGTAGATCGGGCCGAATTCGTCGCGCACGAGCTTTGCGAAGGCCGGGATTGCATCGATCACGGCAAGATCGCAGGCACGGAAATGCAGGCGCCCGTCGGCAGCTGCGATGGCCGCCTTGAGCTCTTCGCTTTCGCGCCGCGCCGCCGCGATGACGTTGAAGCCGGCCGCGACAAGGCGCTTGCCGATCGCAAGCCCGATGCCGCGGCTGCCGCCGGTGACGAGAACATTATGCATCGGTGCGCGCCAGTTTTCCGGCCGGGGTGACGTCGAGCGCCTCGACGAAGCGGAGGACCGCCGGCACCTTGTGGGATGCGAGCTGGGCGCGGCACAGATCCAGGATTTGGTCGCGGATCTCTTTAGCGCGCGCCGGATCGGTGCCCTCGGTGAGGATCACGTCCGCGACGACGATGCCGCCGGTGATCGGGCTCTTGCGCGACTTCGCGCGCGACATCCGCACATCCGGATGGCGGTTGATCACCGCCTCGATCTCCTCGGGGTGGACCTTCAGCCCGCCGATATTGATGATGCCGCCGCGCCGGCCGACGAAATAACAGCGGTTGCCGCGCAGCTCGACGATGTCGCCGCTGTCGACAAAGCCGTCGTCGTCGGTGAGCGCGGAGGCGTTGCGGCCGATATAGGCATGAGCCGTGCGCGTCGAGCGGATGCGCAGCGAGCCGTCGACGACTTTCATCTCGACGCCGTTGCGGTTGCCGAGATAGTCGGCCGGAAAGCCTTCCAGGCCGTCATTGACGGCGAACCCGACGCCGGCCTCGGTCGAGGCATAGGCATGGCCGACGGACGCATGGGGGAATGCCGCCTTCAGGCCGTCGAGCACGGCTTGGTCGGCGATCTCGCCGGAGAGACGGACGTAAGCCGGGGCGAACTGGGCGGCCGAGCCGCTCATCAGAAGCTTGCGCCAATGCGAAGGCGTGCCGGAGATATGCGAGACACCGCGCGCCTTCAGCCGCGCGACGTGATCGGCGAGCGCCTCACGGGGATCGGACAGCACCAACGAGCCGCCGGAGAGGATGGCACGGAGAAAGATTTGCAGGCCGCCATAGCGGCGGATGTCGTAGAACGTTGCCCAGACCGGTGCAGGTCGGCGCGATGGGCCTTCGGCGACGATCGCGCCGGTCAGCGCTTCCAGCGTATGGCCGGCGATCTTTGGCACCCCCGAGGTGCCCGAGGTGAGCATCAGCCATTCGGTGCCGCGCGCGGTCTTGGCCGGCGCGGCGGCTTGCGGGGGCAATTGCGCGGTGACGACCAGCGGCACGCCGGACGCCGCCCAGAGTTCGGGCTCGTCGGTGACGACGGCATCGATCCCGGCATCCGCGATCAAGGCGTCGAGATGCGCCGGGTTGAGGTCCGGCGGACACAACAGCATGCGGCGGGCGATGCCGTCGAGCTCGATCATGGCAAGGCCGGACCGGAGCTGGTCCGACAGCTTGAGCAGCACGGCACGGCCAGAGAGCTCGTGCAGCCGCCCGCCCAGAACAGTGTGCGACAGGATGCCCGTCAGCGATACGACATCATGCGCATCGGAGATGGTGCGGCCTTTCAGCTCCGCGCCAAGATGGTCGCGAAGTGCAAAGATCTCACGCGGGGACATTTTCGTAGGCCCGCACGAAATCGCCCACCGTGGCGGGGAACGCTGCGTCCTCGGAAATGGTGAAGGGATCGACGCCGGTCTCGTCCTCGAGGCGGGCGACCAGGATGGCGAAGGCGAGCGAGTCGAAGCCCGTCTCATGCAGGGACAGATCGTCCGAGAGGGCGGGAAGCGTGACGTGCTGCTCCTTGGCGATCTGCTGAATCGCTTCAATGACCTTTGACCTTACCGACATGGCTGGCTCGCTTTGTTATCGATCTCGTTGTTGCGGCGGCTCTTGCTGACCGCCTCCCCATCGCGGTCTGTTTACCCGACAGAAGTAAATGGCTTCTTGGACAATTCAGATAAAATTGGACCTATCTCTCGATTTTGGTTGCCCTACAGCCTGATCGTACCGCCCGAGATGGCCGCATATGTCTCCGCGTCCAGCGCGACGTAGACGCCGGATATCGGGTCGAGCATGAACAGCGGATCGGCGACCGCGGCCGGGTCAAATCCCTCGCGGGCGAGCTCGCCCTTCTTCTGCTTGAAGGTCTCGGTGGCGTCGAGCTCGCGCGAGATACGGATGAAGAGCGGGCGGGCGTAGACCGGCAGGCGTTGCGCGAGATGGGCGGGCAGCGCGCTGATGTCAAAGCCCTCGTTCACGACGATCGCGCTCATCCCGGCCCGGCCGTCGGCGCCGGGAATGCTGACGCCATAGGTGGCGGCATCGACGACGCCAATGAAATCGCGCACGGCATCGTTCACCTCGGAGGTCGCGACATTCTCGCCCTTCCAGCGGAACGTGTCGCCGATACGGTCGACGAAATGGAAAAATCCCTTGTCGTCCATCCGCATCAGATCGCCGGTGCGGAACCAGGCATCGCCCTTGACGAAGACGTCACGCAAGACTTTTTTCTCGGTCTCACCGGCATCGGTGTAGCCCTCGAAGCGCCCACCGCCCTCGTCCGCGGTGCCGATGCGGCCGATCGCTTCGCCGGCCTCGCCGCGGCTGCAGGCGATGCAGAAGCCCTCTTCATTGCGCAGCGGCGCGCCGCTATCGGGGTCAAGCTTGACGAGCCTGGCAGGAAAGCGGTGCGCGAGCAGCGCCGGGACGCGGCCGATCGCACCCGGCTGGCCCTCGACGTTGAACAGCGAGAAATTGCCTTCGGTCGCGGCGTAGAATTCGAGGATGCGCGGAATGGCGAAGCGCGCCTGGAAATCCTCCCAGATATCGCCGCGCAGCCCGTTGCCGCAGGCGAGCCGCAGGCGATGCCGATTCTCGTATTCCGAGGGCGCGGCCTTGAGCAGGTAACGGCAGAGCTCGCCGATATATTGAAACAGCGTGCAGTCGTGCCGGACGATGTCGGACCAGAAATGCGAGGCCGAGAATTTCTCGGCGATCACTACCGAACCGCCGGCGGCCAGAATGCTGCACGGCGCGACGATGCCGCCGACCGAATGGAACAGCGGCAGACAATCGTAGAGCCGATCCTGCGGCGTCGCGCCGGTGAGGCCAGCGAACCAAAACCCCCAATTCAGGATGCGGCGGTGGCTGATGCTGGCCGCTTTCGGCAGGCCGGTGGTGCCGGAGGTGTAGATCAGCAGCGCACGGTCGTCGATGGTGACCTCGCCATGCTCCTCCGGCGATAGCGGGCCGTCGTCGAGAACGGCAAGCGCGACGTCGATCGCACGTTCGCTGCGGCTATCGCCATGCGTCCAGACTTTTGCCGCCGTCTTCAGATGAGGTGCCGCGCTGTCCAGCATCCCCGCTAGCTCATGCGCAACGATGACATGCATCGGCTTCGCGACATCAAGGCAGTGCGCGAGCGATTGCCCGACGAGCTTGGTGTTGATCAGTGCGACCACGCCGCCGACGCGGCTGATGCCGAGCCAGGCCGCGATATAATCGATGCCGTTCGGCATGATCAGCGCAACGGTATCGCCCTTGGACAGGCCGAGCGAGCGCGCCCAGCGGGCGTAGCGATTGATCCTCTTCGAGAGGCCTTCGTAATCGAGGCTTGCCTCGTCCGCCACCAGAGCAACGCGGTTAGGCTGGCGCTGCGCCCAATCGTCGACGACGTCGGCGAACAGGCGGCCCGGCAGCGTTTCGATCCGCGCGGTGAGCTCGATCGCCCTCAACCAGATCTTGGAAGCCGACGGTGCGCGCGCGGCTTTCGGCTTCTCGATGACGCCGGTGGTCATATTGTTTACTCTTTCGGGCGGTCTGCGGTTTCCGGCAGTTTAGCCCGCGCGCCCTGACCCAGGCGTTAAGAGACAAGGTAAAACCCGGTTAGGGCGCGATTAACTGTCGGCAGCGCGCAGCCAAGGTCGCACCCGCCGGCAGCGCGCCGACGGGTGTGACCAGGTCGAAAGAGCGATGAATACAGAATTCCCGGCCTTGGTCCCGTTCGCCTCAGTGCACCTTCTTGGGACGCCGGCGCGGCGGCGGCGATTCGTTGAAGGCGTAATAGGGATTGAGGTCGCAGGTCGCGGCAAGGCCCGACGCCGTGGCGCGGCACTGCTCCAACGAGGTGAACGAGCAGTCGAAATAGTCACTGCCTCCGCCACCAGGGCCGCCACCGACGTAGCGGTGCATGCAGACGGGATAGGCCGGATCGTATCGCTGCGCGCTGGCATCCGCTGCGCCCAGCAGCGTGAAGACCGCGGTAAGAGTGAGGAATGACAAGCGCATGGGAAATCCTCGAACTGGTGACGTCGCTTCATATGACACAACATCTCGCCGTCCGCGACTGTTCCTGAGACCTGATGACGTCAAGGTGAGTGAGACGCGCAGCGCCAGAGGCGTTGCGCGATCAGCGATCTGACAACCTGGCGGTCCGAATGATGCTGCGAGGCAGCGCTAGCCGCCGAGCCCCTGCAACACCAGCCGGTTCAGCCGTGCCGCGAACGCCGCCGGGTCTTCCGGCAATTCGCCGTCCAGGATCTGCGCCTGCTCGAGCAGAAGCAGGCTGATATCGTCGACGACTGTCGAGCCAGCCTGCGCCTTGGTGACCGCGGTGACCAGCGGATGGCGCAAATTGATCTCGAGGATCGGCTTGGTCTTCATGCCGCGGTTCTGCTGCGACAAGATGCGCTCGAGCTCGCGGCTCGGACCCTGGCTGTCGGCGACGAGGCAGGAGGCCGAGCTGGTCAGGCGCGTCGAGACCTTGACGTCGCTGACGCGCTCGCCCAGCGCGGCCTTGATCACCGCGATGGTGGCTGCTTCGTCCGCAGCCGGCTCGTCCTTCTTCGCCTCGTCCTTATCGTCGATACGCGGAATCAAATCGAGATTGAGATCGCCCTGGCTCAGCGACTTCAGCGGCTTGCCTTCGAAATCCGAGGGCATCGAGGTCCAGAACGCGTCGACGGGATCCGACAGCAGCAGCACCTCGATGCCGCGCGCGGTCGCAGCTTCCAGCCGCGGATTGGACTTCAGCCGCTCAATGCTGTCGCCGACGAGATAATAGATCTCGGTCTGGTTCGGTTTGAAATCGGCGATGACCTGCTTCAGCGACCGCTTCTCGCCCGACGTGGTGGTGAAGCGCGACAGTGCGAGCAGCTTTTCGCGCCGCTCGAAATCCTCGTAGATGCCTTCCTTCAGCACCGGGCCGAAGGCGTCCCAGATCTTGGCAAAATTCTCGGGGTCCTTGTCCGCAAGGCTTTCGAGCTCGGACACCACACGCGTCGCCACCGCCTTGCGGATCTGCGCCAGCTGCGGATTGTTCTGGAGCATCTCGCGCGAAATGTTGAGCGGAAGATCCTCGCTGTCGACCACGCCGCGGATGAAGCGCAGGTACCCCGGCAAGAGGTCGGCATCGTCGGTGATGAAGACGCGCCGGACGTAGAGCTTCACGCGGCCCTTGCGGTTCGGCTCGAACAGGTCGAACGGCTTGGTCGAGGGCGCGAACAGCAGCACGGCGTAGGAGTAACGTCCTTCCGCGCGGTAGTGCAGCGTCATCGCGGGATCGTCGAAGGCAGAGGCGATCTGCTGATAGGCCTTCTTGTAATCGTCAGCCGTGAGCTCGGATTTGGAGCGCTGCCACAACGCGCTCGCCGAATTGATCTGCCGCGGCTCGCCGTCTTCGGGCACGAGCTCAATCGGAAACAGGATGTTGTCGGAATAGGCGGTGACGATACGCTCGATCTCGTAGGTCTCGAGATATTTCTTGGAATCGTCCTTCAGGTGCAGGACGATCTCGGTGCCGCGCGTCAGGCGCGCCGCTTCCTCGTCGCTGGCACGGGCGATCTCGAAGCCGGAGCCGCCGGAGGACGTCCAGGTCCACACATCGCTCTCGCCGGCGCGGCGGCTGATCACGACGATCTTCTCTGCGACCATGAAGGCGGAATAGAAACCGACGCCGAACTGGCCGATCAGGCCGAGCCCATCCTTGGCCTCTTTCAATTTGGATACGAACGCCTTGGTGCCGGAGCGGGCGATGGTGCCGAGATGGTCGATCAGCTCCTGCCGCTCCATGCCGATGCCGTTGTCGGCGATCGTGAGCGTCTTGGCCGTCTTGTTCGGGATGATGCGGATCTTGAGTGCGTCGCCTTCGCCCAGAAGGGCGGGACTGGCGATGGCCTCGTAGCGCAGCTTGTCGCAGGCATCGGAGGCGTTGGAAATGAGCTCGCGGAGGAAGATGTCGGTTTCCGAATAGACGGAGTGCACCATCAGGTGCAGCAGTTCGGAAACTTCGGCCTGGAAAGGCTGCGTATGCACAGCCGTATCTGACGTCGTCATGCGCTTACCCGGTCAAACAAAAGGGAGGGAACCCGGATATAGCGCGAGGCAATGGCGGATCAAGAGGATGTGAAGTCTGGGTCCGCCAAACCACCCCTCGCGGAGAGGGGGTCAGGTCACGCAGCGGCCGGGCTGGAGCAGCCTTGCGACCTCGGTCAGGGAGCTGACCATCGGCTCACAGGCGATCGTCGGCTTGTTGCGAGGCTTCTTCTGGTTCTGGAGCAGCACCGGCGTCTTGGCATTGCCGGTCTCGATCACGGCGGGGACCCGCAGCAGCACCGACGTATCGGCGAGGTCGTTCAGCCGCATCGAGACGGTACGGGTGGGAACGGCTGCGGGTTTGATCTCTGCAAGCCGGTCTGCCTTGGCGGTGCGGTTGACGTTGTGACCCACCGCGACGGTGGAACCGTGGCTGGGGAGGTCGGCGACCGCCTGCCAGCGGTCTGCGAGATCATGCCCGGAGGCCAGTTGCACGGCACCGAGGGTGGCGACGACCGCAATTGCGCTCAAAAAAACCTTTTGAATCTGTGACATGGCTGCCGATCCCTCGCCCCATGGCGGGCACGGGAACAACGCCGCCGCAGGATCGGGGGTTCTCGACAGCTACGATCACTTAACCGTGTGCGAAAAATGCAGCAGACGGCAAAATATTTCGCGCGCCTTGGAACGACTTTCGCGCACAGGAGTCGTCTCAGCAGCCGGCTATTCCCCCCTGCCCCATAAGCCGGCGACGTAGGGCGCGACTGTGGTGATGCCAGTCGCGCCTTACTTTTATCTGGGGCCTACTTCGCCTTTCCTGCCAGCCACTCCCGGCCCTCGCCATAGAGCTTCTCGACCTCGGGGCCGATCAGGCCCGGCATGTCGCGCTTCACCTTGTAGCCGATCAGCTCCTGCATGTAGGCGAGGTGGCGGTAGCCCTCGGGGAGTGCAGCCAGCGCATCCTGGTCGAGCCGAAGCGTCGCGGCGGGATCGACCGGGTCGATGCGGTCCTTCTCGTAGATGGGCTGGCGGCGGACGATGCCCCATTTGCCGATACCTGATGGGTCGTCCCGCTTCTCCAGGAAATCGTAGAAGCGTCCGGTGCAGACGACGTCGCAGAGCACGTCGTGCACGAGGCCGCGCTGCGAGATGGTCATCTTGGTCTGCGCGATCGCTCGCGCACCCGCAAGATCGATGCTGGTGCCGCCGAGGAAATGCAGGATGCGCACGCCCCTGGCAAAACCCTCCTGGCTGACCCGCATGAAATCCCGGGCCGGCCCCTGAAACCAGGTCGCGGACATCCAGCCTTCTTCGTGCCAAACCGTGGCAAAGCGCTCCCAGTCGCCGGCATCGCGCCACACCGCCCAGTTCTCGACGAGATCGCGGATGGCGAGACGATCGAGGAGTTGCTGGTCCATGGGCACGTCTCCGATTGGCGTGGTCGCACGCGCAGCTGCTACATGAGCTATGGGCGGCGAAATTCAGCGCCCGTCAAGCGGGCCGGCGGCATGAAAAAAATCCGGCGTGCCTTGGGCACGCCGGACTTCGCTATTGGGACGGCCGCAGGCGCCTTGTTAAGCCGCAGGCGCTTTGGGCGTGCGATTGCGCGAGTTGCGCTGGAAGAACAGGGCCTGGCTCGCCACCGCCGATACCATCGCGGGCTGGAACGGCTTTGAGATCAGGAACGCCGGCTCGGGACGCTCGCCGGTGAGGAAGCGCTCCGGATAGGCCGTGATGAACACCACCGGCACCTCGAAGGTGCGCAGGAGCTCGTTAACGGCGTCCAGGCCGGACGAGCCGTCGGCAAGCTGGATATCGGCAAGGATCAGGCCGGGCCGCTTGTTCTTGGCCAGCGCCACCGCATCGGCATGGGTGCGCGCGACGCCGACGACGTTGTGGCCGAGATTCTTCACCAGGCTCTCGAGGTCCATGGCGATGAAGGTCTCGTCCTCGATGATCAGCACGTCGGTGGCGATCTCGGCGGCCATCTCGCGTCCGGCTGCGTCCGCAAGACGGCGCGTCTCGGCAACATCGGTGCCGAGAATGAAGGCGACTTCCTCTTCCGAAAAGCCCTCGAGCGAGAGCAGCAGGAAGGCTTGGCGCGGCAGCGGGGTGATGTTCGACAGCCGCCGTTCCGGCGGCATCGGCAAGGTCGTCACCTCGGCATCGTCGTTGATCGAGACTGAATTCCAGATCTGGGTGAAGAGCCGGAACAGGCCGGCCCGGGGCCCATGGTTCTCGTCGAGCACCGACGGATCGCCCAGCATGGCTTCCAACATGGCGGCGACATAGGCGTCACCGGAGGCCTGGCTGCCTGTCAGAGCCCGCGCGTACCTGCGCAACAACGGCAAGTGTTCAGCAACTACCTGTGAACGGGACATCCCCACTCCATTCGTCTTTGGGCCAACCTTGAGGTCCAATCCTGAGGTCAGGCATCACGCGGGGGGCCCAGGTTCCCCTGCTGGGCTGTCTACGCCTCACGACAACAAAAGTTCCGCCGAGCTGGGAACTTTTTGGCGCAGCTGGAATTGTGCCTATCCAGGGAACGGCTCCCGGTTGAGAAAACTTCTCGATTTTACAGTCACTTAACTCGGGGAAACGTGGAACAGGTCATGAAAGATCTCAAGTCTCAAGCCAGCAGAAGCACGACCCCCGGCAAGGGAGGCCTGACTCCGGAGATTCAATCCCGGATCGGGCACCAGTTGCGCGCCATGTACGACGATGTCGTGCGACAGGGGGTTCCGGATCGGTTCGCAGAACTGATCAAGAAGCTTGATGCGCCGGGAGCGTCACCCCACGTAGAAAATGAGGGCGGATCCAACGACAACAACAATGGGAGGGATTAATGCCTCTCACGGACTCCCTGCGTAACGACATCTTGGCGGCCGTGCCTAGTCTGCGCGCCTTCGCCATCTCGCTCAGCGGCAATGCGGACCGCGCCGACGATTTGGTCCAGGAGACGCTGCTGCGTGCGCTCGCCAACATCGACTCGTTCCAGCCCGGCTCCAACCTGCCGGCCTGGCTATTCACGATCCTGCGCAATTTGTTCCGGTCGGACTATCGCAAGCGGCGGCGCGAGGTCGAAGATGCCGAGGGCAATTACGCCAAGACGCTGAAGACCCAGCCCTCGCAGAATGCGCACCTCGAATTCGAGGAGTTTCGCACCGCGCTCGACAAGCTTCCGCAGGATCAGCGTGAAGCCTTGATCCTGGTCGGCGCGTCCGGCTTCTCCTATGAGGACGCGGCCTCGATCTGCGGCTGCGCAGTCGGCACCATCAAGAGCCGCGTGAACCGCGCCCGCTCGAAGCTCGCCGCGCTGCTCTATGTCGACGGCGCCGAGGATTTTGGGCCTGACGAGACCGTGCGGGCCGTGATCGGCGGCAGCGGCGGCTGACCGCCGCCGTCAATCGCACCGGAACGAGACGAAGACGGCCGCTTCCACGGCTGTCTTCGCGCGCGATGCGTCCGGCTTACGTCGCGATCACACATCCACGAATGTTGCGGTCTCGGCCACGCTCGCCCGCGAGGTGCGGTAGCTGTTGACCTTGTGCGCATGGTCCGCATAGCCGAACGAGATGCCGCAGACGACACGGCGGTCATCGGGCAGATCGAAGTGGCGGCGGATCAGGCCGGAATGCCGCGCCAGCGCGGCCTGCGGAATGGTGCCGAGCCCGAGCGCCTGCGCCGCCAGCACGAAGTTGGAGACATAGGCGCCGCAATCGATCGCACCGTAGATGCCGAGCGGCTCGTTGGTGTGGATGATGGCGACATGCGGTGCGCCGAAGAAATTGTAGTTCTCCAGCGCCTGCTTGGCATAGGCCGCCTTGTCGCCGCGGGCGATGCCGAGCGTGTTGTAGAGCTGGAAGCCGCTCTCGCGGCGGCGATCGAGATAGACCCCGACATATTCGCGCGGTGGCGTGAAGTCGTAGTCATCGCCGAGGCCCTTCGAGGCCTCCGCGTAGATCGCCTTGCGAAAGCGCTCCTTGGCCTCGCCGCTGGCGATGATGACCTGCCAGGGCTGGCTGTTGCACCAGGACGCCGTGCGCTGCGCGGTCGCCAGCACATGCTCGATGGTGGCGCGATCGACCTCCTTGGGGAGAAATGCGCGAACGGAGTAGCGCTCGTTGAGGAGCTCTTCGAGCACCCCGATGCGGTCGTTCTGTCTCACTTGTGCGTCCATCACTCAGCTCGCCCTTTTTTCTTTTGGTTGGGCAGAGGCGCCAAGCGCCGTCCCACCACCATACTTACCTCGATGCACCTGCATATGGTAGGCATGCTATGTTTTGCCCACCCTGCACGAGCGGTGACCGTGACGACTACTTGGTCAGCAGGGCATAGGCGCCGGTCCAGCCCTCCGGCGGCGGATCGATCTGGAAATCCTTGATCCGCGCCTCGTAAAGCCTGAACAGCTTCTCCAGCGTGTCGGCGTCCTCGCTCTTGCGGCCGCGCTCGATGGCATCCAGGGCGCCCTGCCAGTCGCGGCTGCGGTAGCAGCCGAGCATCTCGATGGTGATGTTGCGCAGGCGCTGGAACGCGGCCGAATGCATCACGTCCTCGCGGCCGGCGATGGCGTAGATCACTTCCGGCTCGGTCTTGCCCTTGACCATGATGAAGTCGAGCTCGAGGATCGCGAATTTCTCCTTGGCAGCGAGTGCCGTGCGCGAGCCCACGATGATCGGAAATCCGTATGCCTTCGACTGGCCCTCGAGGCGCGAGGCCAGGTTCACGCTGTCGCCGAGCACCGAATAGTTCTTCTTCAGGTCGGACCCCATGTTGCCGACCACGCCGATGCCGGTGTTGAGACCGATGCCGACATTGAGCGGGATATAGACGTGGCCGCCGTCGGCGGCCTCCTGCTCGCGCTCCTTGTTGACCTCGTCGATCTGCTCGAGCATCTGGATCGCGGCTTCGCAGGCGTTGATCTCGTGCTCGGCGTCGTCGAGCGGCGCGTTCCAGAACGCCATGATGGCGTCGCCCATGTACTTGTCGATATAGCCCTTGCGGTCGATGATGACGTCGGTCAGCGGCGTCAGGAAGCGGTTCATCAGCTCGATCAGCCCCTGCGGATCGTGCTTGTAGCTCTCGGAGATCGTGGTGAAGCCGCGCACGTCGGAGAACATGATCGTCATCTCGCGTTCCTCGCCGCCGAGCACGAGCTTTTCCGGCGACTGCGCCAGCTGCTCGACCAGCACAGGCGACATATATTGCGCGAATTGCCCGCGGATCTGCACGCGCTGGCGCTGCTCGCGCACGAAGCTCGCAAAGATCAGCGTCAGGTAGACTGCGGTCGTCGACAGCAGCGGATAGGTGAAGTCGATGAGATAACGGTGCTGCGTGTAGGAGAACCAGGACACGCCGATCAGGATGGCCGCGAAGGCCGCTCCAACCAGCACGAGGCGGACGGGGCCGAGATTCGGCGTGAAGATGATGACGAGCAGGCCGATGATCAGCGCCGCGATCAGCTCGACGCCCAGCGCATAGTTCGGCTGCGAGATCACCGCGCGGCTCAGCACGCCCTCCAGCACCTGGGCATGGATCTCGACACCCGGCATGGCCCGGGATACCGGCGTGGTCTTGATGTCGTTCAAGCCGCCCGCGGAGGTGCCGACCAGCACCAGCTTGCCGGCAAACCTCGTGGGCGGCACCGCATTGTCGAGCACGTCGACCGCGGAGACGTAGATCGAAGGATCCCGGCGGGCATAGTGCACCCAGAGCTGACCGTTCTTGTCGGTCGGAACCTCCAAACCCTTGAGGCGGATCGACTTGATGCCCGTCTTGTCGGTACGGACCAGCAGGGTCGGCGTGCCCGTGACGACGCGCAGGATCTCGAGGCTGAGCGAGGGCATGATGTTGCCCTGGGCGCGCATGATCATCGGCACGCGGCGGATCAATCCGTCACGCTCGGTCCGGATCGAGAACAGGCCGCGGCCGGCCGCTGCCCTCTCGATGACCGGCACGTTGCGGAGCAGGCCGGGGAATTCGAACAGGAAACGCTCGGCCCCGTCCTCCCCCACCGTTGCAACCCCCGTGAACGGCAGCGACTTGTCGAGCTCGGACAAGACCTCCGGAAGCCCGGTCTCGCCCAGCACGACGTGCGAGCGCTTGATCGCCTCGGCGAGGATCTGATCGTTGCTCGGCAGCTCACGCAGCTTGGCGCGGGTCGCGTCGTCGAGATAGCGCATCTGGCTCGCGACCTGCTCCGGGTTGAGCCGGTCGGCTTCGGAGAAGACCATGTCGAAGCCGATCGCCACCGCGCCGTTCTTGGTGAGGTTCTGGACCATGTCGGCGATGCGCGTGCGCGGCCACGGCCACTGTCCGAGTCTGGTGAGGCTCTTGTCGTCGATATCGACGATGACGACCGGCCGCGCCGCCTTCTCGCGCGGATCGATCAATTGAAACATGTCGAAGGTGCGCAGCCGCAATTCCTGGATCGGCGGCGGATCCCACAGGCGCGCGCCTGCGAACAAGACCAGCAGCGCAAGGCAGATCAGCCGCGCAAGGCCAAACTTCCGCGCAAACCACCGCCGCAGGATTTTGAAACGCTTCATGCCAGTCAGACTTCCTGACCCAGATCATGCCGGGCGCACCGATCATGAAGCGTCGGCGTGCGATTGGCTATTCCCCGAGTGCTGAGGATTATGGATTTTTTGCCGCGGTCGAGGTGCAAACCGGAAGCGCCGCCTGCTTCCACTAGCCGACGTGAGTGCCGAAGATGAAATCGCTGGACTGGAGATTCGCGACGGCGACACCCTTGAGCAGGATCGTCTCGTGGCTATCCAGCGTAAGCAACGTGCCGCCATCCTGCGCGGCGGTCGGGGCAAGGTCGTTCAAGGAGCTGATGCCGCTGAACTGCCGCAGGTCGAGCTTGTCGAGGCCGTACTCGAAATCATTCACGGTGTGCTGAACCGAATCCTGCGACGAGGCCGGTGCGAATACGAACTGATCCTTGGCACTGCCGCCGATCAGCGTATCACTCGACTCGGTCGCGAAAATGACGTCCTTGCCGGCGGTACCTTGCAGGGTCATGCCCTGGCTCTCGGCTCCTTCGACGAAGATGAAGTTCACCGTGTCCGAGCGGCCCGCCGAATCGGCAACGGTCAGCGTGATCTGATCGGTGGCTGGCAGTCCCGCCTCGGGATCAGCGCCGGTCGGCTCGTAGACGATGCCCGCGCCTTGCGCGAGGGCGGTGTTGATCTGCTCGAGCGTGCCGGTCGTCGGATAAACACTTGCGAGGCTGACGTCCGGATTCGCGGTCGACAGCGTGACCGTGAAGGTGTCCGTCGCAGCGCCGGGATCGGCGTCCATGACGACGAGGTCGGTAATGATCTCGTTGCTGTTCTCGGTGATGTGCTCGACCTGGAAGCTCTCGGTGTTGATGACCGGGCCCGCGCCGTCGTCCGCACCGGTCACGTTCACCTTGAGCGTTGCCGTGTCGGTCGCACCATGGATATCCGTGGTCTGGACCGTGAACGTATCGACATACGATCCGTCCGCCAACGCATTGATCGCAGCATCATTCGGAACGTAGCTGTAGCTGCCGTTGGAATTGACCGTCAGCGAGCCGTAGAGTCCCGCGACCGTCGTGGCCGCCTGGTGATCTGAATTGAGGACGGCATAGGTCAGCGTCGCCGTCTCACCGCTGTCGGCGTCGGTCCCCGCCAGTTGCCCGGTGAGATTGGAGAAGGTGTCGTCGTCAGCGGTGTCCGTGAGCGGGCCGATGTGGAGATCGGACAGCGTCGGTGCGTCGTTCGTGCCGGTGATGTTGATGGTTACGACCGCGCTAGTTCCAAAGCCCTGAGCATCCGACGGAACGATGGTGTATTGCAGCGATAGCGTCTGACCGGCGGCGAGGAAGTCGAAGGCCTGGCCGGCCGAGTTGAATCGCCAGGTAAACTGGGCGTGGGTCGCCGTGCCGTTGAGAATGTCGCCGGACGGCACGGTCAGATAGTTCAGGAGATCGGCATGCGACAGCCCGCCGACGCTGCCCGTTTGCAACACGTTGTCGAGCTTAACCTGCACCGCATCGACCGATACCGTGACGTGATCGGTCGCGTCGACGTCGGAGACCGCCAGCACGCCATGCGAGAGCTGGCCGCCATTGGTCTCCGTCAGATCGGCAAATGCGCCGCCCGGCCCGGAGGTCCCGCTGGCCCAATCCGCATCACCTTCAATGGCGAGGCTCTTGGTTGGGTTGACCGTGTTGGAGGCCGTGCTCCCGCTGCCGTCGCCAAGCGTATAATAGGCGGCCAGATTGGCCTCGTTGCCGGTGAGCGCGGTGAAGTCGTACGACTGGATTTGCGCCTGCGTGAGTGCGGTGGTCCAGACGCTGACATCGGCGATCGAGCCGGTGAAGCCTTGCGTACCGAAGCCCGGAGCGTACCTGCCGCTCGCCGCTCCGATCATCATGTAGGACGGCTCCTGAGCGCCAGCGATCGCGTTGACGCCGCCACTGTGGGAATAGACGGCGTTGCCATCGACATAAAGCGTGAAGATGCCGTCGTCACGCGTCAAGGCGAGGTTATGCCATTGCCCCGCAGTAAGCGCGAAGCCGGTATCCTGGATCTCGACGCCGCCCTCGAGAATCGCGATCTCCAGCTTGCCGCTGATGACAGTGCCCATGAGGCCGAAACCGGTGGTCGAGGTATTGCCATTGTAGAACAAGACCTGGCTGGCGGAGGCAGCGTCTCCGTTCCAGTTCACCCAGCCGTCCAGCGTCACGTCGTCGGTGGCGACCGTCGGTACGTCGCCGACCGCGATGGTCGCACCGTCGAAGTTCATGTAGTCGGACGTCACATAGGAGACGGTCGGCGCATCGTTGGTGCCGGTGATGGTGACGGTGACGTCTTGCGTGACAGTCGCGTTGTGATTGTCCTTGAAGGTGACGGTGTAGACCTGAGTTATGGTCTGCCCTTCCGCCAGCGACTGCAGCACGGGATCGTTGTTGTCGAGCGTGAAGTGCCAGTCGAGCGTCGCGCCGGTGCTGGTGTCGGCGTTGGATTCGGACACCGCGCCGATGGAGAAGGTGCCGATATTCGTGCTGTCGTCCTCGAATCCCGGCAGAGCCGAACTGACGGACGATGACTTGAACTGCACCTGCGCCGTATGGGTGTCGATCAGGTCAACGTCCTGGATCGCCAGCGTACCGCTGGTCGTCAGCGAGGCGCCGTCATCCTCGGTAACCGCACCCGTTGCCGCCTCGGGATCGCTCGTGATCGTCGGCGCGTCGTTGGCGCCGTTGATCGTGACAGTGACGTCCTGGGAGACCTGCGCACCGTGATCGTCAGTAAAGGTGACGGTGTAGACCTGGGTGATGGTCTGGCCATGCGCCAGCGATTGCAGCACCGCATTGTCGTTGTCGAGGCTGAAGTGCCAGCCCAGCGTCGCGCTGTTGTCGGTATCGGTGTTGAACTCCGCGACCTCGCAATCGATCGTGAAGGTGCCGAGCGGCGCATTACCATCGAAGCCCGGCAGATGCGCGCTCGACGTCGCCGACTTGAATGCGGCCTGCGCGGTGTGGGTATCGATCAGATCGAGATCCTGAATCGCGAGCGTGCCCTCGATCGACAGCGTCGCGCAGGCATCCTCGGTGACGCTGCCCTTTGCAGCGTCTGCATCACTCGTGATGGTCGGCGTGTCATTGGTGCCGGTGATGGTGACCGTGACGTCCCGGGTGACGGTGCCACCGTGATGGTCGTCGACGGTCACGGTGTAGACTTGGGTGATGGTCTGGCCTTCGGCCAGCGACTGCAGCACCGGATCGTTGTCGTTGAGCGTGAAGGTCCAACCCACTGATCCGCGCGTGCTGACACCCGGACTCTCGCTCACCGCGGTCAGCGCGAAGGTCCCGATATGCGAGGTGCCGCTGCCGAAGCCGGGCAGATGCGCGTTCGACGTCGTCGACTTCAGGACGTAACTGGCAGTGTGCGTATCCGTGAGATCGGGGTCGTTGAAGGCGACGGTGCCGTTCGCCGTCAGGGTTGCCGCCGTATCCTCTGTCACTTCTCCGGTGGGCGTCGTCGAGTCCTCGACGATCGTCGGCACGTCGTTGGTGCCCTCGACATTGACGTCCGCACCGTCGATGGACACGGTGATCGGCGTGCTGACGACGCCGCCGTGCCCGTCATCGACCTGCACCACGTAGTTGAGGATCAGCTTCTCGTCCTCGGCCAGGAAGTCGAAGAGATGGTCGGGAACGCTGTAGGTCCAGGTGGCCGTGCCGTTGTTGCTGTTTCCGGCACCCTGAACCACGGTCAGCGGCACTTTGACGGCAGCGATCGCCGCGAGTTGCTCCGGCGTCAGGGACGCAGTGATATCGTTGCCTTCGGCATCGAGATATTTGAACGGCTCGACGGATGAGAGCGCCGCGCTCACGATCGGCCGGTCCGTCAGATCGACGTCGGTGAAGGTGACCGTGCCCGTGATGATGTCCAGCGCCTCGTTGCCGGTCCCGACCTGTTCGATAACGGTGCCGCCTGACGTCGCAACGGTAGGCTTGTCGTTCGTTCCCGTGATCGTGATGGTGATCGGGATGAACCTGGACTCGGGGTTCACCGTGAAATTGGTGTCGACGCGGACCATGTAGGTCAGCGTCAGGGTTTCGCCGGCGGCGAGGAAGTCGAAGACGTGGTCGGGGATCGTGTAGGTCCAGACCGCCGAGCCGTTGTTGTTGTTGGCGGGGTCAGGGACGACGCTGATCTGGATCTGCGTCGCCGCGATGTCCTGCTTCTGGAGCTCCGAGAGGGAGCCGGTGACGTCGTTCTGGCCCGCAGTTTTGTAGACGTAGTTCGGCGCCTCGGCGAGGCTGATGCTCACCGTCGGCCGGTCGCCGAGGTTCTGATCGACGAACCTGATCACGCCGGAAATCGTGTCGGCGCGCGTGTCGCCGGTCGTGTCCGCACGCTCCGTCAACGCGAACGCCGTCTTCACGTTGCCGCTCGCGTCGAAGCTCTGCGCGATCGGCTGGCCGGGAATGCGTACGATGAGCGGCGTGGAGGTGGTGGGCGTCTCCGATCCCTGCGGATTGAGATTGACGAATGTTGCGGTGGCGCTAGGGCCGGACGACGATTTGAGTAACACCTCATAGCCGAACGGCGTGATCGTATCGGTGTAGTTCGTGGTCAGCTTAGTGTTGGTGTTGTTGTCGGTGAACTTCAGCGTGAACACGTCCGTGATCAGCTTCTGCACCTCCGGCGACATCAGTGCATTGGTGATCGAGACGTTGCCGCCGCTGATCTGGATCATCTGGCCGGCCTGGTTGACCGTCGCGATCGGCAGCAGCGTGACCTTGTCGAACAGGATGTAGGAGCCGGTCGTGCCGTTCGGCTCGACCAGCACCTGGAAGCTCGCCTGCGGCTGCGGATCGCCGCCGCCGGCGGGAACGACGAAGTTGATCTGGGTCAGCACCGCCGTGCCGCGGATGCCCATGGTGGCGACCGGCGTGTCGACCTTCATGTCGCCGCGCTTGGCGGTTTCGCCGGCGACGAAGGTGATGGTGCCCGCGACGAGGCTGAGCAGCGAGGAATTGTTCGACCCGTTGGGGTCGTAGACCATCTCGTTCAGCACCATCCGCGCGTTGGAGGACAGGCCGAACACGGTGCCGTCAATGAAGGTGATGCCGAGCGTCGAGTCGGCCCCGGTCGAGACCACGTCGCCCTTCTCGACGTTGTCGCCATTGTTCAGGATGACCGAGACGCCGTTGCGGATCGCGGTCGCGCTTCCCACGAGCTTGGTGACGTGACCGATGACCTGGCCCGCACCGGCACCGGGCGCGGCCTGGGCAACCTGGACATGGCCGGTGAGGGCGTTGACGACGTCGCCGCTGAGGTGGGCGCCGTCGGGCGAAGCGAGCGCGGCGCGCTTGTCGCCCCTGAAATAATCGTGAACGACGAACTCATGACCGTCGTGGGACAGCACAAGGTCGAGCCCGGCACGCTTGAACTCGCCGTTGAAGATCAGATTGGGGTCGGGAACGACGAACGCGCCGTCGGGCACGTGACCGTTCGCCTTTGCGGTAAAAGAATCGATATTTGCCCCGACGGGCGAGCGGGAACCCTGGCCGTCCAAAGAAATCGCGCCGTCAAATTGGCCAGCGTAATTCAACCGGGCACCGTATAAAGGGTTAAAATTTAAGTAAGTATCGACCGCCTAAGCTTGCATAGCATTAGCAAGTCCTTAGCGATACCATCTATTGCTTGTGTGATTTCGCATCACTTGGCCCCGGGAGGCCCCACGGCGTGCCGCCGCGACAGAGGAGTGAAAGTAATTTCTCAAATATTCGTATGTCGAATTCAGCCTGTTTCCACGCATTTCCAGTCATCCAAAGTAACCTGCTGTATAGTTACGAAGCAGATACTTTCATCATCTTTCCTTCGCGAGCTCCCGCAGCATCCTGCGGCAAATACGGAGTTAAATCTGTGACCTATCTAACAGAACCCCATGAAATGGGGGTTGTTAGCCATAGGATCCGGATTCGGCACTGCCACAACCTGTGTCTGCAATTGGCTCCATTTCGCGGCAACGCGACACCTCCTAGCCGGCGAATCGTAAAATTTTACGCAATTTCGGTAGGCCCATTTCAGCCTGTCACCCGGTTTTGGAACCCCTGCCGGGCGCGTTAAGCAGAACAAAACGGCCCGTCTCGCACTATCTCCGCGAAAGCAACAAAGCCCGGCACGTCGAGATCGAGGGGGATCTCGTGAAGCCTGGGAAGGGGATGTCAGATGGAGACCGCTGCTCGCTCGCGCGCCTGGCGCGCAATCCTCGTCATGTGCGGCTTGATCCTGCTCGGATCGGCCGCCGAGCTTCGCGCCGGCACGCTGCTGTCGCCCGGCGCCGGCGTCCTCGTGCGCAAATCCGCCGAACCGTTCGGCGTGTTCGCCTTCGCCATCTCGTCCGGTAGCCTGCAGCAGAGATGGTCCGTGCTGAAGGACAAGCTCGACGACGACATGGTGCAGCTCGCGCTGTGCGACGGCGACCGGGACAATTGCGCTTCACCGGCAGCGCTCGAGCTGCTCGCCATAGTCGACCACGCCCGCGCCCGCGACGGTCGCGCGCGGCTCGGCGAGGTCAACCGCGCCATCAATCTCGCCATCCATGCCGCCAATGATGGCACCGACGACGTCTGGAGCTCGCCGCTTTCGACCTTCGCGCGCGGGACCGGCGATTGCGAGGACTATGCCATCGCCAAGCTGGCCGCGCTGCGGCTGGCGGGAATTGCCTCTGAGGACCTCCGCATCGTCGTGGTGCGAGACGTCAGGGCCGGCGAGGCGCACGCAATTGCCGCGGCAAAGCTCGACGGGCAATGGCTGATGCTGGACAATCGCCGCATGGCGATGGTCAAGGATGACGCGACGCGGAGCTATCAGCCACTGTTCGTGCTCCACCAGTCGGCCGTGCTGAAATATGTCGACGAGCCGGTGCAGGTCTCGATGGCGGCCGCCGAGGCACGTTGATTGTTCGTAGCTGGATAGAGCGCAGCAAAATCCGGGACTCTTACCACTCGCACCGGCCCCGGATTAAGCTTGCACTCCATCCGGGCTACAGCTTCCACTGCTCGTCCCCACAAACCCATTTCACCGCGCAAGACCAGACGCTAGCATGGGGCCTTCCGTGCGGGGGCGACTTGGAATGCGATTCATCGTGCTGTCTGTGCTTGCGCTGCTGGCATTGCCGGCGGTGCCCGCGTCCGCGCAATCCGACCGCGCGATCGCCGACAGGCTGCCGCTGTTTGCCAGGAACAACTGCCAGCCGATTCGCGACCCCGGCAACCAATTGTTCTGCGGTGATGCCGCGCTTGCCGCCGCCGCCGAGAAGCTGAGCATCGCGATCGAGGAGCGGCTCGCCCGCCTGCCGGATCGCCTGCCCGCTATCGAGGAGAATGCGATCTGGGTCCGCCAACGCAACCTCAGCTGCGGCATCGTCGGCCAGACCGCGATCCGCCCCGACCAATTCGAGACCGTCAAGGCGTGCCTGCTCAAGGTCACCGAGGAGCGCGCCGCGATCGTTCGCGATCCGGATTTCGACTGCCTTGCGGCCAACACTGCTGCGGGCGCGGTGATCTGCGCAGACCCCTCGCTGACGCTTGCCGAAACCGAGCTCAACGGCCAGGTGCTCGGCCTGATCGGCAAATTGGACCCGACTGCGGCACGCTTTGCCTTCGCCGAATATGGACGGTGGACGCGCGAGCGCGACCGCAAATGCAATCTGGTCGGCAAGGAGAACGTGCCGCTGCAGGAGCTGGAATCCGCGGAGGACTGTCTCGCCGACCATTTGAAGCGCAAGACAGATGAAATCCGCGCCGCGAAGGGCGATCCCAAAAAAGTGTTCGGCCGGCAGGTCGCGGCCCGCATTCCCGACGCCGACGCCGTCGATTTCTGCGCCGCGCGGATTCATGCGGCCAATTCCTGCGGCAACTTCCTGCGCATCAACCGCGTCTATGCGCTCGACAGCCAGGTGACCGACCAGGAGGCACAGGTCACGGGCGAAATCGAAATGGCCGTGCTCGCTCCCTTCACCGTGTGCAGCAGGATCGCCTCCATCTGCACCGGCACCTGCTGGGACGCCACGACGGGTCGGCCGCAGCAGGGAGCCGGCAACAAGACGCGCCCAGCAGACGTCTTCAACGTCACGCGCCGGCTGAGGGTCCAGCGAACCTTCGCCTTCGTCAAAGCCGCCGACGGCTGGCGCTGCCGGGAAGACGAGCTCGCCCCGGTGAATTCGGGCACCGCGGGCGGAGGATCGTAGAGGCCCTTCTCCCTCTCCCCGTTCTTACGGGGAGAGGGTCGGGGTGAGGGGCTGCTTCGGCAAAGACGGTGAGAGACGGACTCGCGGAGAGTCCCCCTCACCCGGAATTTGCTTGCGCAAATTCCGGCCTCTCCCCGCGCGCGGGGAGAGGCGAAGAGCATCAGAACATCAGATTGTCCTTCACCAGCACCCAGCGGCCGCCCTTGACCTGCTGCACCTGGGTGATGGTGTTGGCGAGGTGGTCGGTCTTGGAGAACTTGGTGGGGGGCGAGTTGAAGATGTCGAGGAATTTCTCGCCCGACTCGAGCGCATCGAGCATCTTCTGCCCGGTGAGATCCTTGCCGGCCTTGTTGGCATAGAACGCAAAAGTCATCATGGCATTGTAGCCGATGATGGCTTGCGTGTTGGCGTCGGCGTTGAACATCTTCTTGTAGTTGACGAGCCAATCCTTCACCTTGCCCTTGGCGGTGTCCTCATAAGGAATCTCGAAGCCGCTGGCAGCATAGAGACCCTCGACGGCGTCCTTACCCAGCGCAGGAACCTCCATCACGTTCGTGGGGGTGGCCCCGAGGAAGGTGACGTCCCAGCCGAGCTTCTTGGCTTCGGTCATCGCCCCAATGGTCTCGCGCAGCACGGTGCCGAGCACGACGAGGTCGCAGCCATCTGACTTCATCTTGGCGATCTGCGCGCTGAAATCGGAGGCGCCGCGCTTGTAGCTCGTGATCGAGGCCGGCTGCGCCTTCATGGCAGTGAGCTGCTGATTGAAGCCATCGAGCACGTTCTTACCGTACTCGTCGTCCTGATGCATGATGCAGGGCTTCTTGAAGCCCTTCCACTCGATCATGTATTTCACCGCAGCCCGCGTGCTCTCGACATAGGGCAGCAAATTGTTGAACTTCAGACGCTCCTGCGGCTTGGCCGGATCGAACTTGAAGGTGAATTCGGCCGCCGTCAGCGGGAACAGCTGCAGGACACCGGCATCGAACAGGATGTCTTGCGCGGCGAGCACCGTCGGTGATCCCATCGGCCCCACCATCGCGAAGATCTTGTCGCGCTCGATCAGCTTTTGCGACGCCAGCACGGCCTTCTTCGGATCGTAGCCGCTGTCCTCGACGACCAGCCGGATCTTGCGGCCGTGAATTCCGCCGGCCGCATTGATCTCCTCGGCCGCCATCTTCATGCCGTTCGCGACCGGAACGCCCCACCCCTTGATCGGGCCTGACAGGTCCTGGTGAGTGCCGATGACGATCTCGGTTGCCGAGATGCCCTCGTTGGTGACCTTGGTTTGCGCTGCGGCCGGCAGACAGGTGAGCACCACGGCACCCACAGCAAGGCCGAATGCGCTGAACGATTTCGACATTGACGTCTCCTCTCCTAAAGGCCCGTATTGCACGAAGGGCGGGGCCACAGCTCCTTCGCTTTCTCGAAATGGACCGACTCGTCACGCCACCGCACGCTCGCGATACATCGCCTCGATCTCGGCGGCGTAGCGCTTGTTCACGAAGCCGCGCTTCAGCTTCATGGTCGGCGTCAGCTCCTCGTCCTCGGGCGTGAGCTGGCGCTCGATCAGGTAGAACCTCTTGATGGTCTCGACGCGGGCAAAATTGCCGTTGACATGCTCGATCTCGCGCCCGATCAGGTCCTGGATCTCCCTCGCCCGGCACAGGCTGGCATAATTGGTGAAGGGGATGTCGTGATCCTGGGCGAACTTCTCAACATTCTCCTGGTCGATCATCACGAGGCAGGTGAGATAGGGCCGCTTGTCGCCGATCACGACCGCGTCGGAGATGTAGGGCGAGAACTTGAGCTGGTTCTCGATCTCGGACGGCGTGATGTTCTTGCCGCCCGAGGTGATGATGATGTCCTTCATCCGGTCGGTGATGCGCACGAAGCCCTCATTGTCGATGGTGCCGACGTCACCGGTGTGCAGCCAGCCGCGGGAATCGATCGTCTCTGCGGTCTTCTCCGGCTGGTTCAAATAGCCCATGAACAGGAAGTCGCCCTTGATCAGGATCTCGCCGGCGGGCGACAGCGCGACCTCGCCCCAGGGCACCGCGGTGCCGACCGAGCCGAGCTTGATCTTGTCCGCGGGCATCATGGTTGCGACCCCGCAATTCTCGGTCTGACCGTAGACCTCGTGCATGTCGATGCCGAGCGCCAGATACCAGCGGATCAGCTCCGGTGCGATCGGGGCTGCGCCGGTGAACGCGATGCGGCAGCGGTCGAGTCCGATCATGCGGCGGATGTTGCGGAACGCGACCAGGTAGGCGATGCGGTTGGCGATGCGCAGCGATAGCGGCGGCGCCCTGCCCTCGAGCCGGCAATCGACCATGCGGTAGCCGATGCCGATGGCGCGGCGATAGACCCATTGCTGCAGCGGCGTTGCATCCTTCAGCGCGATGGTGATGGCGGAATAGAACTTCTCCCAGACGCGCGGCACGGCCAGAAAGGCGGTCGGCTGCACCTCGCGCAGATTGTCAGGCACGGTTTCCGGGCTCTCGGCAAAATTCATCACCGAGCCGAGCGCGACCGAGATGTAATAGCCGCCGATACGCTCTGCGACGTGGCAGAGCGGCAGGAAGACCAGCCGGTTCTCGTCCTCTCGCGCAGGTATGAAGTCGTTGGCGTGTCGCATCTGGTGGGTGACGCTGCGATTGGCGTGCATCGCGCCTTTCGGCGGGCCGGTCGTGCCGGACGTATAGACGAGGACCGCGAGATCGCCGGCGCTGCGGCTGTCGATCATCTCCTGCCACAGCGCTTCGCGGCCGACCATGTGGTTGCGGCCGAGCGCGCGAAACTCGTCCAGCGACATCACCATGTCGTCGGAGAAACCGCTGAGGCCCTCCATGTCGAACACGATGATCTTCTGCAAGCTGGGGCATCGCGCGCGGCAGGTGAGAATCTTGTCGAGCTGCTCCTCGTCCTCGGCGAAGATCACCTTCGTGGCGGAGTCGTTGACGAGATACTCGACCTGGGACGAAGAATCGGTCGGATAGATTCCGCTGGAGACGCCGCCGGCGCACAATATGCCCATGTCGGCATAAACCCATTCGGGCACGGCATTGGCGATGATGGAGGCGACCTCGCCGGGCATGAAGCCGACGGCGCGGAGCGCGTAGGCGATCTCTTTGGAGATCTCCAGCCATTCTAGCCAGCTCGTCGGCTGCCAGATGCCGAACTTCTTCTCGCGGATCGCCGGCCTGTCGCCCCGCGTCTCGGCGGCGCGCAAGAAGCTCTTCGCGATCGTATCAGCGACCGTCAGCACCGCCGGTCGGGCCATGCACCTCTCCTCCTTGTCGCCTTCCCTCCGCTGCCTGCCTTGCCAGCCGGTCTTTGCTCAACGTTGGGCAAGCTCATCTTACTGCCAGCTCGTCCTCACCGCCACGTCTTCTTCTTTTTCCAGCGCCGCTCGCCGCGCGCGCCGGCTTCCTTGGCGCCAAGGTAGAATTCCTGGATGTCCTGGGAATGCATCAAGCGGTCGCAGGTATCGTTCATCACGATACGGCCGATCTCCAGCACATAGCCGTAATGGGCGGTTTCCAGCGCCACCTTGGCGTTCTGCTCGACCAGCAGGATCGACATGCCCTGCTCCTCGTTGACCCGGCGGATGATGGTGAATATCTCCTTCACCAGCAGTGGCGACAGGCCGAGCGAGGGCTCGTCGAGCAAGAGCAGCGTCGGCCGGTTCATCAGCGCGCGCCCGATCGCGAGCATCTGCTGCTCGCCGCCGGAGAGCTGGCCCGCCGGCTGGTTGATGCGCTCCTTCAGGCGCGGGAAATAGCCGTAGACGCGCTCCATGTCCTCCGCGACGCCGTCCCGGTCCTTGCGCGGATAGGCACCCATCATCAGGTTCTCGCGCACCGAGAGGAACGGGAACACCTCGCGCCCCTCGGGCACGTGGCTGAGGCCGAGCCGCACGATGCGGTCGGCCTCCATGCGCTGGATCGGCTTGCCCATGAACTCGATCGCGCCCTTCTGCGGATCGAGGATGCCGGAGATGGTCTTCAGCACCGTGGTCTTGCCGGCCCCGTTGGCCCCGAGCAGCGTGACGATGCGCCCGCGCGGCACCTCCAGCGAGATGCCGCGGATCGCCATGATCGGCCCGTAATAGCTCTCGATGTTGGAGAGCTTGAGGATGATATCCTGGGGCGCAGCGGCATCCATCGGTCAGGCTCCCAGATACGCGGCGACGACGTCGGGGTGCTGCTGCACTTCAGCGGGCGAGCCCATCGCCAGCACCCTTCCGTAGTTCAGTGCGATGACGCGATCGGAGACCCGGTTGACCAGCGACATGTCGTGCTCGACCATCAGCACGGTGATACCGAGCTCGGTCCTCATGTCCCGAATCCAGAACGACATGTCGCCGGTCTCCTCCACGTTGAGACCCGAGGACGGCTCGTCCAGCAGGATCAGCTTCGGCTCCGAGCAGAGCGCGCGCGCCAGCTCGATCACCTTGCGCACGCCGTAAGGCAGGCCCGAGATCAGCTTGTCGCGATAGGGTTCGAGGTCGAGGAATTCGATGACCTGCTCGACCCGGCGGCGGTGAACCTTTTCGTTGGCCCGCACGCTCGGCAGGAATAAGAGCTCCTGCCACAGCTGCGTGGTCGAATGGCGGTGGCGGCCGACCAGAAGGTTCGACAGCACGGTCGCGTTCTCGAACAGCTCGATGTTCTGGAAGGTACGGGCGATGCCGAGCTTGGCGATGTCGTAGGGCGGCTGCTCGGTGATGTCCTGGTCCTCGAAGAAGATACGGCCCGAGGTCGGCCGGTAGATCCGCGAGATCAGGTTGAAGATCGAGCTCTTGCCGGCTCCGTTCGGCCCGATGATCGAGAGGATCTCGCCCTTCTCCACCGCGAACGAGACCGCATCGACCGCCTTGAGGCCGCCGAAATGCAGCGACAGGTTCTCGGCGCGGAAATAGCTCATCGATTGCGCTCCGACTTCACGTAGATCTTCTGCCGCTTGAAGGTGGCGCGCTTGTAGAGAGGGAACAGCTGGAAGAAGAGCTTGATCTTGAGCCAGCGGCCGTAGAGCCCGAGCGGCTCGAACAGCACGAACAGCACGATGATGATGCCGTAGATCGCGCCCTTCAGGCCGTTGAGCGAGGCGAAGGCCGCGACCTTCGCCTCGATATTGCCCGCAGTCGCCGCGCCGGCGCCGAATGTCGCGGCAATGCCGGCGATGATGCCGGGCATGTCGTCCTTGAGATAGGTGAGGAACGGGTCGATCATCACGATGAAGATCGCGCCGAGCACGGCGCCGTGCAGGCTGAAGGTGCCGCCGATCAGGATCACGATGATGAACTCGATCGAGAGCTGAAGCGTGAACATCTCCGGCGAGATGAAGGAGAGCTTGTGCGCGAACAGGACGCCGGCAAAGCCGGTGATCGCGGCCGAGATCGCGAACGACTTCACCTTGTAGAGCGCGACATTGACGCCCATGCTGCGCGCCGCCGTCTCGGAATCGCGGATCGCGACGAAGGCGCGGCCCGTCGGCGAACGTAGTAGATTGAGCGTGCCGACGATGGTCAGCACCAGCACGGCAAGGCAGAGGTAATAGAAGGTCGGGCTGTCGCGCGGCACGGCGACGCCGAGCAGCGACAGCGTCTTGACCCGCATGCCCTCGTTACCGTGGGTAACGCTTTCCCACCGCGCCAGGATCTCCTCCACGATCAGGGCAAACGAGATGGTGGCGATGACGAGATAGATGCCGGTGAGGCGCAGCGCCGGAAAGCCGACGATCGCGCCGATGATGCCGGTCAACAGCCCCGCCGCGAGGAAGTAGACGGGGAACGGCACGTTGTACTTCTGCAAGTACGCCGCCGTGTAGGCGCCGATCGCGAGGAACGCCGCGTGCCCAAGCGAGGCCTGGCCGGTGAAGCCGGTCAGAATCAGCAGTGCCACGCCGACGATCGCATAGATGCAGACGAAGACGAGCTGGCTCATCAGATAGCTGGAGAGCACGTGAGGCGCGATCAGCAGCAGCGCGAGCAGGACGCCGTAGGTGACGACGTAGCCCGAATGCGGGAACAGCTTGATGTCGTCCTCGTAGTCGGTCTTGAACAGGAAGCGCATGGCGTTCAGACCTTCTTGCGGACGTGGAGGCCGAACAGGCCCTCGGGCTTCAGCAGCAGCACGGTGAGCAGCACGATGTAAGGCGCGGCGTCCTTCCAGCCCTCGGGCAGGTAAAAGCCGGCCATGCTCTCGATCACGCCGATCAGGACGCCGCCGACCACCGCGCCCGGGATCGAGCCGAAGCCGCCGAGCACGGCGGCGGGAAACGCCTTCAGGCCGAGCACGAGGCCGACATTGGAGTGGATGAAGGTGATCGGCGCCAGCAGCACGCCGGCACAGGTCGCGACCGCCGCGCTGATCGCCCAGACGACCGACACCACGCGCTTGACCGGAATGCCCATGTAATAGGCTGCCAGCATATTTTCGGAGCTGGCGCGCATCGCGGTACCGAGCGTGGTCTTGTTGAAGAACAGCCAGAGCAGCGTGCACAGGATCATCGTCGCCGCGATCACCGAGAGCTTGTCGTAGGCGAGCACCAGCGAGCCCATGCGCAGCACGCCCTGGCTGAAAGGCGTCTCGATCTTCAGGTCGTCGGTGCCCCAGATCATGCCGGCGACCGAACGCAGGAAATAGCCGAGACCGATTGTGACCATGATGATGGAGAATTGCGGATAGCCGAGGATCGGCCGCACCACCACGCGCTCGGCCAGCATGCCGAACAGCGCCATGGCGGCGACCGCACCGGCGAAGCCGATCCAGTAGTTCAGGCCCATCATGCCGATGAAGGTGAAGGCGAAGAAACCGCCCAGCATCATCAGATCGCCCTGGGCGAAATTGACGACTTCGGTGGCCTTGTAGACGAGCACGAAGCCGAGCGCGATCAGGCCGTAGACGCAGCCGAGCGCAACACCGCTGACCAGCTGCTGAACGAAATCCAGCATTGACGCGCGTCCTCCCCGATGCAACCGGCGATCTTCGAGGCCGCCTTGCCGCATCTTGTGTCCAGTCGCTACGCAGTCGTTTCGCCGCGTTAGCGCCATTTGTCCGGAATCAATTCAGCCTGAACGCCCGCGCGCTGTCAACAAACGGTGACTTGTCGGGATACCTTGTCTTTAGTCCAATCCGGTTGGCGGAATTTGCGGCAGTGCGATTCACGGTGCCGAAACATCTTCGGGTCATGGTCGCGGGCGATGCAAACCGGATGGTGTGGCCGTCATGAAGCCGGACAACTCGGCCTTGGAAGTCCGAGGGTTAACGAAGCGTTTTGACCGTCTGGCGGTCGACAGCCTCGATCTCACCATTCACGCCGGCGAATTCTACGCCCTGGTCGGCCCCAATGGCGCCGGCAAGACCACCACTTTACGCATGGTTGCGGGCCTGCTCAGGCCCGATGCCGGCGCCGTTTCGATCTTCGGCATCGATGCGCTCCAAGACCCCGTCGCCGCCAAGCAGGTGATGGCCTGGGTCTCCGACGAGCCCATGATCTACGACAAGCTCACCCCGCTCGAATATCTCGAATTCGTCGCCGGCCTCTGGGGCATCGTGCCGTCGATCTCGCAACCGGCCGCCGAGGAACTGCTCGATTCGCTCGGCCTCGAGGCGCACCGCCACGAGCGCTGCGAGGGCTTTTCCAAGGGCATGCGCCAGAAGGTCGCTCTCGCAGGGGCGCTGGTGCACGATCCCCGCCTCATCATTCTCGATGAACCCTTGACGGGGCTCGATGCGGTTTCCGCCCGCCATGTGAAGGGCCTGCTCAGCGCGCGTGTCCGCGCCGGCTGCACCGTCATCATGACCACGCATATCCTCGAAGTCGCCGAGCGCATGGCCGACCGCATCGGCGTGATCGCCTCCGGCCGCCTGGTCGCGGAAGGCACGCTCACCGAGCTGCGCCACCAGAACGGCCATGCCGACACCAGCCTGGAAGACCTCTTCATCGCGCTGGTGACGCTTCAGGAAGCGGCATGAGCTCGGCCACCGCGCTGTCCTGGTTTGCCCGCCACGAGCTGCGGCTCGCCTGGCGCGAATGGCTCGCCATGATGACGGGCGGGCGGCGCAAACGGGCGCGCGCGGCAATGATCGGCCTCATGTGCTTCGCCGCGCTGCTCCACCTGCCGGCCTGGGCGGTGATCGGCCGTTTCGCCGACCTGCAGTTGCCGCTCGACAAATCCTCTCTGATCGTGATTTCGGCGACGATCTTTCTCGCCTGGACCTTGATGCTGTCGCAGGCGATCGAATCCGTGACGCGGGTATTCTACGCCCGCGCCGATCTCGACCTGATCATGTCCTCGCCGGCGCGGCTGGCCAATCTGTTCTCGGTCCGCATCGCCGCGATCGCGCTGACCGTCACCGTGCTGGCGCTGCTGTTCTCGACGCCCTTCATCGACGTTCTGGTGATCGGCGGCGGCGCGCGCTGGCTGGCGGCCTTCGGCGTCGTCATTGCGATGGGCCTGTCCGCGGCGGCGATCGCGATCGCCGTCACCATTCTCCTGTTCCGGTTGATCGGCCCGGCGCGGACGCGCCTGATCGCACAGATCCTCGCCGCCATCATCGGTGCGGGTTTCGTGATCGCGCTTCAGGTCGCCGCGATCATGTCCTACGGCACGCTGTCGCGCTTCACCATCCTGACCTCGGGCAGCGTTGCCGCCTACGCCCCCGACGTCGACAGCATCTGGTGGTGGCCGGCGCGGGCAGCGATGGGCGACAGCGAGGCGCTGGCGCTGCTTCTCGCGCTCGCTCTGGTCATGCTCGGCGGCGTGATGGCGATCTTCTCGCACCGCTTTGCCGACACCGCGATCGATGCGGCGGCCTACGCCACGTCCGGCCGCGTCCGTGCCAAGGAGCGCCCGTTCCGCGGCGGATCGCGCCAGCAGGCGCTGCGTCGCAAGGAATTCATGCTGCTGTGGCGCGATCCATGGCTGATCTCGCAGACCTTGATGCAGCTGCTCTATCTGGTACCGCCGGCGCTGCTGCTCTGGCGTAATTTCGCCGACAGCTCCGCGGCGCTGACACTGATCACACCCGTCATCGTGATGGCGGCCGGACAGCTCGCCGGCGGACTCGCCTGGCTGACGATCTCGGGCGAGGACGCGCCCGACCTGGTCGCGACCGCGCCCTTGATGCCGTCCGGCATCATCCGTGCCAAGATCGAGGTGGTGCTGATCGCGATTGCCGCAATCTTCGCTCCGCTGCTCGCGGCGCTAGCCTTTGCCTCGCCATCCCAGGCCGCAATCAGCGCGGGTGCGATCATCATCAGCGCGGCCTCGGCGACCGCGATCCAGCTCTGGTTCCGGGTGCAGGCAAGGCGCAGCCAATTCCGGCGCCGTCAGACGTCTTCGAGGCTTGCAACCTTCGCCGAGGCCTTTTCCTCGATCGGCTGGGCCGCCACCGCCGCACTGCTGCTCGCCCTTCCCGTGGCCGGCCTCATCAGCGGCCTGATTACCGCAGGCCTCGTCGCGGTCACCTGGAAGTTCAGCCCGAAGCGCGAGCAATAGGTGCGACACTGACGCGCTGTTGATCGCACCCCATTGGCGATGCTCCGCATTGCACGCTAGACTTCGCTGTGAAGTCATCGGGGACGGATCCATGCGACGACTGGTTTTGGCGGCTATCGCGCTGTTCGGCGCATTCCTGACCCCTGCCCTGGCCCAGCAACCACTGCGCAGCGAATGCCTGGCGATGGCCAACGCGGCGCCGCGGATCATGCCGGTCGTCTTCAGGCAGGCTGCAGCTGCGCCCGAGGTCGAGATCACCTATGCCGGCCATTCCACCTATTTCATCGACACGCCCGCCGGCTTGCGCATCGCCACCGATTATAGCGGCGCCTACCAGGTCGGGCGACTGCCCGATGTCGTCACCATGAACCGGGCGCACAGCACCCATTACACTCTCTTTCCGGACAAGCGCATTCCCCACGTGCTGCATGGCTGGAGCGAGGACGGCAAGCCGGCGATCGTGTCGCAGCGCATCAGCGACACCTTCATCCGCAACGTCACCACCGACATCCGCCGCTATTACGGCGACGATGCCGGCAGCGACATGATCCGCGACGGCAATTCCATCTTCATCTTCGAGGCAGCCGGCCTCTGCATCGGCCATCTCGGCCACCTCCATCACAAGCTCGACGACAGCCATTTCGCCCAGATCGGACGGCTCGACATCGTGATGGTGCCGATCGACGGCACCTATACCATGACGCTCGACGGCATCTCCGAGATCACCAAGCGGCTGCGCGCCTCGGTGGTACTGCCGATGCACCGCTTCGCCACTCCGCTCGACGACTTCATGCGCCGGATCGGCCAGCAATTCGAGATCGACCGGCGCGTCGAGCGCTCGTTCCGGATGTCACGGGATACGCTGCCGACGAAGCCGACGGTGATCATCCTCGACGGGGTCTAACTCAGAACCGGAACGCATCACCCGTCAACGACTTGGTTGCTCCAAGACCCACCTCAGTCGGAGCAATCATGAGCAGACGGTTCCTGGTCATCGGCTCGTTTGCGGCCATCTATCTCCTGTGGGGTTCCACCTATTTCGCCATCACGCTGGGCTTGCAATCGATACCGCCGTTTCTGCTGATGGCAGTTCGATCGTTATGCGGCGGCATGATCTTGCTCGCCTTCAGCGGCAGGCATGTCGCGAATACCCCGGGCCGGACATGGTTGCAGGCAGGCCTTTGCGGGCTGCTTTTCTTCGTCGGCTGCCACGGCGTTCTCGCCTTCGCACAACAATCGGTTCCGTCCGGCGTGGCCGCCATCGTGCTCGCCACGATTCCGTTCTGGATCCTTCTGGCGGACACGCTTTTTCCGGGCGATCAGCACCCGCGGCCGATCGCGCTGCTCGCGCTCATCCCCGGCTTCGTGGGCGTCGGGCTCGTGGCATGGCAAAACGCCCAGCAGGCCGGCATCAGCATGCTTCCGATCGTCTGGCTGCTCGCGGCGGCGCTGTCGTGGTCGATCGGCACCGTGCTGTCGCGCAGCATGTCGCATCAAGCATCCGCGATCGCGCTGTCTGGCATGCAACTGTCGATCGGGGGCGCCGTGTTGTTCGCGATCAGCTGGCTGACGGGCGAGCTGGAGAGTTTTAGACCGAGCGAGGTCTCAATGACGTCCGTTGCAGCAGCTCTTTGGCTGATCGTCTCCGGCAGCGTCATCGGCTTCGCCGCCTACAATTGGCTGCTCGAGAATGTCTCGACCTCCCTGGTCTCGACCTACACATTCGTCAATCCGGTCATCGCGGTGCTGCTCGGCACCCTCGTGCTCGGAGAGCCGTTCTCTCGCATGATGCTCGTGGGCGCGAGTCTCGTCATTGTCGCCGTTGTCGCCATCTGGCGTGCTGAGAGCTCGAGCAATCGGTCGACGCAGGCGGAGGCCGATCGTCCCATGAGACATCTGTCGCTGCGCAAGACCTGACGACGGCCGGCAATTTTCTCCAAGTCGCCCGCGGCTCATCCGTGCTGAATCCTCCGCAGCAGGAGAGCAACATGAACGACTTTGCGAGACTTCTTCACGCCAGCGCACCGCATCCCGAGCACGCGGCCGCGCTTCAGCTCTACGGCCGTTTCGTCGGCGACTGGGACGCTGAGATCACCGCCTTTGGACCGGACGGCAGAAGCCACACCGCGCCGGGCGAAATCCATTTCGGCTGGGTGCTGGAAGGCCGTGCGGTGCAGGACGTCTGGATCATTCCCCGGCCAGCGGGCAGCGCAGCCTTTCCGATCGCCGGCAATTGGTACGGCACCACGCTGCGCGTCTACGATCCGGCCATGGATGCGTGGCGGATTTCCTGGTTCGATCCGGGCCGCCGCGTGTTCCGGCAGCAGATCGGCCGTCCCCGCGGCGAGGACATCGTGCAGGAAGGCACGACCGAATCCGGCGAGCTGACGCGCTGGAGCTTTACTGAGATTACCGGGGACTCCTTCCGTTGGCGTGGGGAGGTCAAGCCGGCCACGGCAGTGGACTGGCGGCTGATGGTCGAAGTAAGAGCAAGACGGCGGACGGGCTGACGAGCATACCGCATTGCTCGTGATGATGGGTGCGGTTGCGCAAGGCGCGCTGCTGCATGCGGAAATGAGGTGCTAGGCTCCCGACACAAAACATCAGGGAGCGAAGGCCGATGGCAGCAAGCGGTGTGCCCGCCAACACGAGCGGGCTGTTCGTCGATCCGCGTGAGGACTGGCTTGCGCTGCATCGGGAGGAGACCATCGATCCCTTGCGGCCGATCGTCGATCCCCATCACCATCTGTGGAATCGCGGGCACCGCTATCTGATCGAGGAGATGGCCGCCGACATCGCCTCCGGTCACAACGTCATCGCCACCGTCTATGTCGACTGCCGTTCGATGTACCGCGCGCATGGACCCGAGGCGTTCCGGCCCGTGGGCGAGGTCGAGTTCGCCAACGGCGTCGCCGCCATGAGTGCAAGCGGTGGCTACGGCAAGGCCGCGATCTGCGCCGGCATCGTGAGCCATGCCAATCTGCTGCTCGGCGACGCCGCAAAGGGCGTGCTGGAAGCCGAGATCGCCGCTGGCAACGGCCGCTTTCGCGGCATCAGGCATTCATCGGCCTGGGACGAAGATCCTGTCGTCGCCGGCATGTATGCGAACAGACCGAAGGGATTGTTGCAGGACCCGGCCTTCCGCAAAGGCTTTGCCTGCCTCGCGCCCCTCAAACTCAGCTTCGATGCCTGGCTGTTCCATCCGCAGATCGGTGAGCTCACGGCACTGGCGCGCGCCTTCCCCGACACCAGGATTGTGCTCGACCATTGCGGCGGCCCGGTCGGAACCGGCCGCTTCGCGGGCCGGCGCGAGGAGGTGTTTGCGCAATGGCGCGCCTCGATCCGGGAGATCGCGACATGCGAAAATGTGGTGGTGAAGCTCGGTGGTCTCGCGATGTGCCTGCTTGGCTACGACTTCCATTTGCGCGAGAGGCCGCCGACATCCGAGGAGCTTGCCGCGGCCTGGCGGCCCTATGTCGAGACCTGCATCGAGGCGTTCGGCCCGAAGCGCGCGATGTTCGAAAGCAATTTCCCCCCGGACAAGGGCCAGTGCAGCTACCAGGTGATCTTCAACGCCTTCAAGCGTATCACCTCAAAGCTGAGCGAGGCCGACAAGACGGCGTTGTTCTCGCAGACCGCGATCGACGTCTACCGGCTCGAGCTGCCGTCATGATGAAAAGAGGGGCCGGGACCTTGATCCCGACCCCTCTTCGTCGTGGCCGCTGGGAAGCGTCCTTGAAACCCTGGTGTCCGCTTAGCCGGCGCCCATCAGCGAGGCCGGACGGCGCTCGCCGGTGGAGGCGAACATCTTCTTCAGCTTGTTGATGACGCGGATCAGGAAACCGATCATCACCGGATTGGTCTTGCGGCAGAAGGCGATCTTCTTGACGTGGCCTTCGACATGCCATTTGGCATGCGCGCCGTCGCGGAAGAAAATGACGTCGCCGGGGCCGTAGCGCTTGGGCGGCATGCCGTCGCTCTCGAGCACGATCGATCCTTCCATGATCATGATCGTCTCGTCGATGTCGTAGTACCAGTTGAAGCGGCCTTCGGTGCAGTGCCAGATGATCGTCTGCGCGGTGCCGTCGGCGCTGGTCGACAAGACGCGGGAGCGGGATACCGGATTGCCCTCGATGATCCAGGACGGCTCGATCGGCCGCAGCTCGAGATCCACATTGCAACTACCGATTTCAATCAATGTGCGCGACATCTGCTTCCCCAGAAGATATAAATATGAATGGCCGGGTCTCGGCCCGGATTGCTTCGAAAGAAGTTGGGACGCTAGTAGGGTGCTTTTAATTCTTTCTTACATGGTACTCGACAATCAGCCCCGAGTTGCGGGTGCGACACGGTTAACGTCACGATTTCCTCTGCGAATTCGCACACATGAACCTAGCTTGTCCGGGGTGCGACAAAGTGCGCGAAGTCTTGGGAAGGAGCCGCACCGATGCCCCTCACGCCGGAGATTCTGACAGCCAACAGCGAGGTCGTCGCCAGGCTCCGCAGTCTCGACGTCTCCTTCGAACCGGACGAGGAGCCCTGGTTCACCATCGACGGCGTCGAAAGCCCGCGGCACATCGGCAGTGACGGCTCCGGCAGCGCGTTCGTGCTGCTGCCGTCGCAGAATGTGCTCTATGTCTCGTCAGAGGGCCGCGCGGGCATCATCGCGGAAAGTTTCGATGCATTGATCCAGCTTGTCGTTGCCCGTCCCTACTGGCGCGACATCCTCAAATTCTCCGGGGGCGGCGACCTTGCAGAGATGCGCCGCGCGGCGGATGCGCTGGAGGCAAGGCTCCAAGACGAGGATGACGCCAGCGAGGCCCGCGAACAGATCCGCGGCGCGCTCGCGCTGGCGGACGCGGACGATCCGATTGGCGCGCTCTACGAGGCGGTGGCGGCGTCCGACGCGATCGTGCGGGCCACCGACGGCAGCCCGTTCACGACGCTGTTCAACCGCTTCAGCATCGACAACAGCCCGACCCTGCGCAACGCGGCGGCGTGAGGGGGAAGACTGACGCGAGGACGTTCACCTCTCCCCAGCGGGGAGAGGTTGACCACGTCCTGGGCTGCCTATTTGGACCAAAATCTAGATTACGACTTCGCCCATTCGCCCTTGCGGAAGACGGGCACCTTGCTGCCGTCGGCCAAGATGCCGTCGATGTCGGTCTCGGCCGAGCCGATCATCCAATCAATATGGATCAGGCTCTGGTTGCCGCCTTGCGCCGCGATCTGCTGCGGCGTGAGCTGGGCACCGTTGACGAAGCATTTCGAATAGCACTGGCCGAGCGCGATGTGCGAGGCCGCGTTCTCGTCGAACAGCGTGTTGTAGAACAACAGCCCGCTCTGCGAGATCGGCGAGGAATGCGGCACCAAGGCCACCTCGCCGAGGCGCCGCGCGCCCTCGTCGGTATCGAGCACCTTGTTCAGCACTTCGGCGCCGCGCGAGGCCTTGGCATCAACGATCTTGCCGTCCTCGAACCGCACCGCGATGTTGTCGATCAGCGTGCCTTGATAGGACAGCGGCTTCGAGCTCACGACGTGGCCGTAGACGCGGCGGCAATGCGGCGTGGTGAAGACCTCTTCGGTCGGGATATTGGCGTTGCAGCTGATGCCGTTCTTGGACAGCGAGGCGCCGCCTTCCCATTCGTGGCCGTCGGCAAGGCCGATGGTGAGATCAGTGCCGGGACCCGAGTACTGAAGCGCGCGGAAACGCTGGCCGTTGAGCCAGTTGGTGCGCTCGCGCAGCACCGCATTGTGGCTAGCCCAATTGCCGATCGCGTCCTCGCGATCGACACGGGACGCGGCGAAAATCGCATCCGCGAGCTTGCCGATCGCGATGTCTTCCGGATCGTTCGGGAATACCTGCTTGGCCCAGGACGCGCTCGGATAGGCAATGATATTCCAGTTGGTGTCGAAATTGACGATCTTTTCCAGCGCCGGCTGGTAGGCCATCGAATTGGCCTTGCTAGCGCGCGCCACCTTGGAAGGATCTTCGCCCGACAGCAACATCGGGTTGTCGCCGACGATGGCGAGCCGTGCGGTGTTGTCGGAGAACGCCTTGGCCATGCCCTCGTAGAGCCAGCCGGCGGCACGATCGAAACTATTGTCGTGGCCGTGGCGGTAGCGCGCCAGCGTCATCTCCTCGTCCGACAGGATCGGCGTCACGAGGCCGGCGCCTGCCTTGTAGGCATGCACGGCGATCCGCCGCACCAGCGGCAGCGCGATCGCGGGCGCGGTCAGAAGCAGATCCTGTCCCGGCCGCAAGCCCAGGCCCACTTTCACCGCCACCTCGGCCAGCCGGTCGAGCTTCGCCGGATCGATGGGAGTGGAAGGATTGCGTTGATCAGTCATGCCGGGCCCTCTGCCGAAAGTCGCTCACCCAATCTAAGTCTAGCACCGCGAGACACAAGTATGCGAGCGTCTTGCGGCCTTGGAAAGATACGCAGTTTCACGCATTTTGGTTTTCAACGCGTTGCCGATTTCAGCACCCGGTCGACCATGGCGGGCGCAAGGCCGAGGTAATTTTTCGGTGAAGTGAGCGCCTCGATTGTGGCATGATCGATGCGGCTCGATATCCGTGAATCTGCGGATAGCGCGTCAGCAAGGCTCATTCCCTTCTCGTTGGCCTGACGGCAGGCGTCGTAGACGACGTCATGCGCCTCCTGCCGGCCGATCTGCGGGGCGAGGCCCATCATGACCGCTTCGGCCACGATCAGGCCGCGGCTGATGGCGAGATTGTCGTTCATCTTCGCCTCGTCCACGATGAGGCCCGCGAGCGCGAACTTCGCCTGATGCAGCGCGCCGGCGGTCAGCACGAAGCTTTCCGGGATCGCCATCCATTCCGCGTGCCAGGGGCCGGTGGCACGCTCGAAATCCTGCACCATGGCGTCGAGCATCAGGCCGGCGTGCTGGCGCACCGCCTTGGAGGCCGCAAGCATCAGCTCCGAGGAGATCGGGTTGCGCTTCTGCGGCATGGTCGAGGAGGCGCCGCGCCCCTTGACGAAGGGCTCGTAGACCTCGGCGAACTCGGTCGAGGCCATGATCATGATGTCGAGCGCGATCTTGCCGAGAGAGCCGGTGACGAGAGCAAGGAAGTTCACGGCTTCGGCGAAGCCGTCGCGCGCGACGTGCCAGGTCGAGGCGGGAACGCCGAGCTTCAGCTCGTTGCAGAGCGCCTCCTGCACCTCGAACCCCCTGTCGCCGAGCGAAGCCAGCGTACCGGCCGCGCCGGCGAACTGACCGACCAGCACGCGCGGCTTCAGCTGCGCCAGCCGCTCGGCGTGGCGGTCGAACATCGCGAGCCAGATCGCGCTCTTGTAGCCGAAGGTCACCGGCAGCGCCTGTTGCAGATGGGTGCGGCCCGCCATCGCCGTGTCGCGATGGCGCTTCGACAGATCGGCGAGGATCTTGCGCAGCTCGGCGATGTCACGTTCGACGATCTCGAGCGCGGCGCGCAGTTGCAGCACCACGGCGGTGTCCATAATGTCCTGCGTGGTGGCGCCCCAATGCACGTAGCGGCCCGCCTCGCCGCATTGCTTCACCATTTGATGCACCAAAGGCAGGATCGGGTAGCCGACGACATCGGTCTCCTGCCTGAGCAGATCGAAGTCGAGCGCGCCGATGTCGGTCCGCGCCGCGATCGCTGCGGCCGCCTCGTGTGGGATCACACCGCACTTCGCCTCCGCCTTCGCCAGCGCCACCTCGACCTCGGCATAGCGTGCGACCGTCGCGACGTCCGAGAACACCTCGCGCATCTCAGGCGTACCGAAGGCGTCGCGAAACAGCAGGGAGTCGAGCACAGTGGTGGCGGCGGGGAAAGCAGGCATGGACACTTCTTCTGGGTTGGTGTTTTCTGTCGGTGTACCTTACGTACGCAGGGCAGATCGGCAAAGGGCATTCCCCGTTGTGCGCGACACTAAAACGGCATTCCCGCGCAATGGCGAAGCCGTTGTCGCTGAGGGGGCCTGCGCTACGCTCCCGCGCTCCAGGATGACGGTGCTGGAGGGGCGCCTGATCTCGTCGCCAGATTTACACCGCAACATTCTAGCTGCGGATGTATTCCCCTCGGAAAACCACATGGCTGCCATCACGCGATTGCGATGAACCAAACGCCCCCTTCGGCAGACACACGATCTTTCGACCCAAATTTCATTTTGTTTGTTTGCCCGATTTCGCAATGAGGCCCGAGTTTTCGACGTGCAGTTTCTGTTCCGGGACCACCTTCTCGATACCGACCGGCGCGAGCTGAGCCGCGAGCAGGTTCCCATTGCCGTGGAGCCGCAGGTTTTCGACCTCGTCGTCCACCTCATGCAGAACCGCGACCGGGTCGTCAGCAAGGACGAGCTGATCGACAAGATCTGGCACGGGCGCAGCGTCTCCGAATCCACCCTGACCAGCCGGATCAACGCGGCGCGCAAGGCGATCGGCGACGATGGCGCGAGCCAGTCGCTGATCCGCACCATCACCCGCAAGGGTTTTCGCTTCGTCGGCGACGTCCAGACGCAAATCGGCGCGGTCGCGCCGGAGCCGGTCCGGATCGCCCCGTCCCAGGCCACCTTCGCTCTGCCGGAGCGGCCCGCGATCGCTGTGCTGCCCTTCACCAATATGAGCGGCGAGGTCCAGCAGGATTATTTCTCCGACGGTATCAGCGAGGACATCATCACGGCGCTGTCGAAGCTGCGCTGGTTCTTCGTCATCGCGCGCAACTCCTCCTTCGTCTACAAGGGCCGCGCCGTGCACATCCACGAGGTCGCGCGGGAGCTCGGGGTGCGCTACGTGGTCGAGGGCAGCGTGCGGCGGAGCGGCGAACGGGTGCGCATCTCGGCCCAGCTCAACGACGTCTCGACCGGCAGCCATCTCTGGGCCGAACGCTACGACCGGGAGCTCGCCGACATCTTCGCCGTGCAGGACGAGATCACGGAAGCGATCGTCGCCGCCATCGAGCCGCAGCTCTATGCTGCCGAAAGCTTCCGGGCCCAACAGAAGCCGCCGGGCAGCCTGGATGCATGGGACCTCGTGATGCGCGCGTTGTCGCATTATTGGCGCATCACCCGCGAGGACAATGCCGCCGCGCAGAAGTTGCTGGAAGAAGCGGTCGCGGTCGATCCCGCCTATGGCAAGGCGCTCGGCCTGCTCGCCACCAGCCATATCTTCGGCGCGCATATGGGCTGGGCCGACATGGCTGCCACCATGCCGGTCGCCGAGCGTGCGGCGCTCGCGGCGGTGGAGGCCGACCGCGAGGATGCCTGGGCCCATCACGGCCTTGCTTACACCTACCTGTTCCGCCGCCGCTTCGACGACGCGCTGGCTGAATTCGAGCTGGCCTTGCGGCTCAATCCGAATTTCGCGATGGCGCATGCCTTCCACGGCGTGACGCTGTGCTATGCCGGACGTTGGCAGGACGGCGATGCCGCCGCCCGCCGCGCGCTGCGGCTGAGCCCGCGCGACCCGCTCGCGGCGATCTATTGCGGGGTTGCGGCCTATGCCCGGTTCGTCGGCCGCGACTACGCGGGCGCCGTGCAGATGGCTCGGGAATCGATGCGCCAGCGCGGGGATTTCGTCGGCGCCCACCGCGTGCTGACGGCCGCCGCCGGCATGCTCGGCGATCCCGCTCTCGCAGCATCCGCCCTGGAAGGCCTGCGCCGCACCCAGCCCGAGGTCTCGCTGGCCTGGATCACACGCGAGCTGCCGATGCTGCGGGAAGAGGATCGTACGCACTATCTCGAGGGGTTGCGGCGCGCCGGAATGACGTGACGGTCGCTGGCGCGACCGCTCCGCTTGATCCCCGTGTCAGGTGCTAATCGTCGTCAGGCCCGAACAGCCTGATCTGCGGGAAGCCGCTGCGCGACCGCCCCGCGTAATCGCGCGCATCGGAATCCTCGCGGATGTTGCGCGCGACGTCATCCCAATCGGTGCGGTCGCGCAGGCCGCGCGGCTCGCGGGACTCGTAATAATAGCGGCGCTCGGCCCAGCGCTCGCGACGCTCGGCTCGGCGCCGTTCGGACGCGGCGCGCTTCACATCGGAATCCCTTGCCTTGGCATAGGCGTTATTCGGTAAGGACGACGGCTCGGTCGAGGCCTGCTGCTCGGCAGGCCTTGCGGCCTGTGGCGCAGCGGCGGGCTTCGGCGGCTCGACTGCAGCGGCTTGCGAGGGTTGCGGCGCCGGTGCGACATTCGCCTGCGTGGTTGGCGTGTCGGGTTTTGAGGGTTCAGGCTTTGCTTCGGCCTGTGCGGGCGCGGCGATCATCGCACCGAAGGCTTGCGAGCCGGTGAGATAGTTCACGCGCTCGGAGGGAGCGTTGGTGCTCACCGGCGTGGGACTTGCCGCGCGCTGCGCCATCTTGCTGGTGTCCGGCCCCTGTTTTGACGCAACCGGATTCATGATGTTGCCGGCGACGATGCCGCCACCGAGACCAATGGCGATGGCCGCGACGATGGTTCCGGCACCGACAAAATAGGCTGTCGAGGCGCGCATTTGTCCACTCCCTCTTTCGGAGCGGGCAACGCGTGGGGATTGCCAGATGTTCCTGATAAGCCGCGGCTCCTCGACGAGGAACCGCGTGCGTCAGATCTGCTGCGCGACCTTCTCAAGCCCGATGAGGCGAGCGAGCTTGCGCACTTCTTCCTTCTGGTCGTCGCGAAGCTGGAACAACAGCGGCATCGCGGCCGACTTCAGCTGCTGCACCTCGTCGCAATTCGGATCGATCTGTGCGCTGGGCGGTGCATTCGGATTCGACAGCCTGTTCGCCTGGATCTTGCGCGCGACGTTGCGCAGCGCGGTCTCGACCGAGGGCCAGTAATATTCCTGAGACGAGGAGAGTTTCAGGCGATCCCTGATGCCTGCGATCTGCACGTCGGACAGCAGCGAGTAGGATTTTTGCGGCTGCGGCTTGGCGACGACTTTCGGCTTGGCCGGAACTTCGACGGCCGGAACCTCGGTCGCGGCGGGCGCCTCGTGCGCGCTCGGCTTCGGCATCGGAAAATCGGAGGGGGTGGCGGCGGCGAAGGCCTGACGCAGCGGCTCGGTCAGGACCGGTGCCTGCGCCAGCTTGTCGGCGGCAACCTGGACCGGCTCAATCGCGGCCGAGGCCAGCGCGAGCGTCGGAACCAGACGGTCGGCCTTGGCGGCGCGGTTGGTTGCGAGCGGCTTGGCTGGGGGCGTCTCGGCGATCATCGCGGCGCTGACGCTGGGAACGCTGTCGCGGCCGAGGATGGCGGTGGTGGCGGCGCCGAGGACGAGGAAACAGGTCAGCGCGACGATGGTGATGGCTTTGGACAAACGTCTCTCCGCGTCCGACTTCAAGTCCACGTGATCACTGCCCGGAAACTGGGCGATAATTAAGGCTGAACCGTGCTATTGCGGCGGCAATCGCGCGGACTAAGGCGACATCGCCCGGAAACCCCCAACGAAATCAGGCTGCTGCCGCAAGGTCATAGGCATCCTGGATGTCGGCGACGATCTCCGAGGCTTCCCAGACCGCGCGCGGCTCGACCGATTGCAGCGTCACCGTCCAATTGCCGCCGCGGCGGGTCCGGGGGATGCTGACGATGTCAAACCGGACGTTGCGGCACAGCGGGTGGCGGGCCAGCGCATGGGCGACGCGGACGCGGATCTCGTCCAGGGTCGCGGCCGTTTTGCCGTTGAGATAATTGAAGTCCATCGCCTGTCCCTCTCGTCCTGATTGGCGGCCACAAGAGGGATTCTTGGCTGGCGATGGTTAATCCGCCGTTAAGTGGGATGGGCCGGAGGCATGCGGGATTAACCCTGCCCGATCCGCTGTGGGAGAGGCGACGACGCTACCGCCCACCCGCTTCCCGATATTCGGTGATCGTCTGCGTAACGAGATCCTCGACCGCGAGCACATCGGTGACACCCGAGGTCGAATGCCCGCCGCTCCAGATATCGCGCCAGCGCTTGGGGCGGCTGTCGCGGGCGGCGACGTCGATATCCTCAGTGATATTGATCGCGCCGCGCGCCGGCAGATTGTCGGGATCGAGCCCGGCGGCCGCGATCGATGGCCTCAGCATGCTGGTCTGCAAGCCCGTGAACGCGGTGGTGAGCAAGATGTCGTCGGCGCTGCTCTCGACCAGCATCTGCTTGTGACGCTCGTCCGCCATGCTCTCACGCGTCGCGATGAACTTCGTGCCCATATAGGCGAGATCGCAGCCGAGCACTTCGGCGGCACGCAGCGCGCGACCGTCGCTAATTCCGCCCGCGAGCACGATGATGCCGTCGTAGAATGCGCGCACCGCACGGACGAAGGCGAACGGGTTGAGCCAGCCGGTCTGGCCGCCAGCACCGGCAGTGAGCAGGACCAGCCCGTCCGCCCCCGCTTCCGCGGCGCGTTCGGCATGGCGGATCGAGGCCACGTCCGCCAGCACCAGCGCGCCGGCGTCGTGCAGCGGCTGCAAGACTGGCGCCGGCGAGCCGACCGACGTAATGACGATCTCCGGCTTGTGCCGCAGCAGCACGGCGAGATCCTGCTCCAGCCGCGCATTGGAGCGGTGGACGATCAAGTTCGGGCAAAGTGGCGCTGCCTTTCGCCCGGTTTGATCTTCATGCTGCCGCAGCCGCAGCTTGATTTCGGTCAGCCATTCATCGAGCTGTTCCGCGCCACGGCAATTCGCGGTGGGAAAGCTGCCGATCACCCCGTTGCGGCAGGCTGCAACCATGAGCTCGACGCCCGATACCAGAAACATCGGCGCCGCGATCAGCGGCAGAGCAAGACGATCGCGGAAGCGTTGCAGTCGATCTGATGGCATGCATGCCTCCCTCGCGCGGGCTTTGTGGTTTCCTCCCGCAGTCTCTGTGCTAGCGTCGTCAGCAACATTGGCACGCCATAAGCCGGTGACAAAGCAACGAGGAAACATATGCCTGATCCGCTCCACGCATCATCCCCGGCTTGTGCGCAGACGCTACGGGCGCTGTCGCGCTATCCCGACCGCATTGCTTTCGCCTGGCCCGAGGGATCGCTGAGCTATCGGGGTGCCATCGACCTGATCGGACGGATCCAGGGCGTGTTCATGCGGCTCGGCTTGGAGCCCGGCGCCCGCGTAGCCTTCCTCACCGCGAACCGCGCCGACAGCTGGTGCGCCGGCGTCGCCGCCCAATTGGCCCGCCTCTGCATCACCTGGCTCCACCCTCTGGGCTCGCTGGAGGACCAGCTGTTTCAGCTCGAGGATTCCGAAGCCGAGATGCTGGTGGTGGATGCGGCCGCCTTCCGCGACCGCGGCGGCGAGCTCGCCGCGAAGGCCGGCCGGCTCAAGGCGGTCTTCAACATGGGACCGGCCGGCTACGGCGTCGATCTGCTGGCGGCGGTCGAGAGTGCGGGGCACGCCAGCGCACAGTGCCTCGCCGGCTCCGACGATCTCGCCACACTGAACTACACCGGCGGCACCACCGGAAAATCCAAGGGCGCGCTGCGCTATCACCGCGAAAATGCCGGCGCCGCCGGCGCGATCCTGGCCGACTTCGAGATCCCCGAGGCTGCGCGCTACCTCACGGTCGCGCCGATCAGCCATGTCGCGGGCACGAAGGTGCTGCCGACCCTGATGCGCGGCGGCACCGTGCACATGCTGAAAGGCTTCGATCCCGAAGCCGTGCTGTCAACGATCGCACGCGAGCGCATCAACTTCACGCTGTTCGTTCCGACCATGATCTATGTGCTGCTCGATCAGCCCGCGCTCGGCAAGACCGACCTCTCCTCGCTCGAGCTCGTGCTCTATGGCGCCTCCGCGATGTCGCCGAGCCGACTGCTGGAGGGCATCGAACGCATCGGCCCTGTGTTCTCGCAGCTCTACGGGCAGACCGAATGCTATCCCGTCTCGGTGCTGCGCAAGGCCGACCACGATCCCCAGCGGCCAGAGCTGTTCCTGTCCTGCGGCTTCCCGATCGCGGCCTGCGAAGTCAAGATCCTCGACGACAACGACCAGGAGGTGAAGACGGGCGAGGCCGGCGAGATCTGCGTGCGCGCGCCGCATGTGATGGCGGAGTACTGGAAGCGGCCCGATATCACCGCCGAGACGCTGAAGAACGGCTGGGTCCACACCGGCGACATCGCGCGTCAGGACGAGCGCGGCTACATGTTCATCCTCGACCGCAAGAAGGACATGATCGTCACAGGCGGCTTCAACATCTTCCCCCGCGAGGTCGAGGACGTGCTGTCGCAGCACGCGGACGTGGCGATGGTCGCGGTCGTCGGCATTCCCGACGAGAAATGGGGCGAAGCCGTCACCGCCATCGTCGTCCCGCGCGAAGGGACGAACCCCAATCCGGACGAGCTGATCAACTTGGTGAAGACGCGGAAGGGCTCGGCGCATGCGCCCAAGCAGATCCAGTTCGTCAAGCAATTGCCGATGACCGGCGTCGGCAAGGTCGACAAGAAGGCGCTGCGCGCGGGCTTTTGGAGCGGGCGAGACCGGATGGTGGGGTAAATACTCCGGAATTCTACGGTGTCGTTGTTGCTTCGGCACCACAGCCCGCAACGGAGTCTGCGACGGCGATGCCCGCGCAATTGCCGGCGAATCAGGGAATCAACTAGACCGCTGACGGGGCTGGGAAGCGGAGAGTGAAATGAGAGTCGCTTCCCTGGAAAGTGCAGTCGCCGCGATCACGTTGATCACGGCCATCATCGTGGTGCTGTGGGGGATCAAGATCTTCTACGGTGTGTGAACTGGCAGGATGCCCTGGTCGAACACGACCTTGCATCCCTTCCGCGGCGGCGGAAGTCTGCCGTTCAATCCCGCGATACGCGAGAGAGCTCTCACACCATCGGTGTCATCGCCCGGCTGATCGCACATAGCGCCTCTCACCGCTTCTCGATCACGAGGCTCTGCACCGCGCGGCCGAAATAGCCCTGGCGGTCGGCGAGGCGTGACATCGCAAGGCCCGCGCCGTCGGGGCCGATCCAGGAATCGCCGTCGAGCAAAATCCACTCGCCGACCGGCTGGCGCGCAAAGCTCACGGTGAGGTCGGCGTTGATGTAGGTCCAGGCGCGGAAATCCAGCGTCGAGGCGGTGCCGTTGGAGAAGTCGGCGGCGACCACGGCGCGCATCGCCTGCGAGACGGCCTCGCCTTCGATCAGCGGATGGTCGACACGAAACCAGATCGCGCCGGCGCCGGCCTGGCCGAAGCGGCCGCGCGCGGCGCGCATCGAGACCGATCGCACGAACGGGCTGGTGGCGGCGTGACCGTCCTCGACCAATGAATCCTCCGGCGACGGCAACGTGACCGGAAGTTCCTCGACCTCGTCGGGCAGCGTCAGCGCCTGACGCCTGATCTTGAGCACGGTGGCGCCGACCACCTGCACGCCGTCGGCGACCAGCTTGATCCCGCAGAGCTGGATCTTGCGGCCCTCGCGCAAGATTTCGGTGGCGATCGTGAGCGGCGCCACCGGTACCGGGCGCATCAGATCGATGGTCACGCGCGCGACATCCATCGGCACCGCCGCAGGGATGCGCTCAGCCGCCCATGTCACCAGCGATGCCGGTGCCGAGCCGTGCTGCATGCGCCGGTCCCAGGGGCCGGCTGCATCGGGGCTGGTGACGACGTCGTTGCCGTCGACGCGGTAAATGGGGGGCATGCAGCACTCGATCTGGGTGCGATCACAACGGCGGATCGATCGCTTCGTCGTATTCCTTCTTGAAGCGCGCGATCAGCTCGGCCGCCGGCACGACCTTGTCGATGCTGCCGATGCCCTGGCCGCTTCCCCAGATCTCCTTCCAGGCCTTCGGCTTGGCGCGCTCGCCGGAGGCGTCGGTGCCGAAGTTCATCTTGGAGGGATCGGACGTCGGCAGATTTTCGGGGTCCATGCCCGCCGCCAGGATCGAGGGCTTCAGATAATTGCCGTGCACGCCGGTGAAGAGATTGGAATAGACGATGTCGTCGGCGCTCGAGCCCGCGATCATCTCCTTGTACTTCTCGACCGCATTGGCCTCCTTGGTCGCAATGAAGGCCGAGCCGATATAGGCGAAGTCGGCCCCCAGGATGCGCGCGGCGCGGATCGCCTTGCCGTTGCCGATCGCACCCGACAGCGCGATCGGACCGCCGAACCATTTTCGTGTCTCGGCCACGAAGGCCAGCGGCGAGATGGTGCCGGCATGGCCGCCGGCGCCGGCCGCGACCAGGATCAGGCCGTCGGCGCCCTTCTCGATCGCCTTGTGCGCGAATTTCTGGTTGATCACGTCGTGGAAGACGATGCCGCCCCAGCCGTGCACGGCCTGGTTCAGCTCCTCGCGGGCGCCGAGCGACGAGATGATCATCGGCACCTTGTACTTGGCGCAGAGCTGCATGTCGTGGTCGAGCCGGTTGTTCGACTTGTGCACGATCTGGTTGACCGCGAACGGCGCCGACGGCCTGTCGGGATGGGCGCGGTCATAGGCCGCGAGCTCTTCGGTGATCCGCGCCAGCCATTCGTCCAGCAGCTCCGGCGGCCGCGCATTCAGCGCCGGAAACGAGCCGACCACACCCGCCTTGCACTGCGCGATCACGAGATCGGGCACCGAGATGATGAAGAGCGGCGAGCCGATCACGGGGATCGACAGGCGGCCCTTGAACAAGGCAGGCATGGACATTGCGGTACGATCCTCTCAGCCGGTCAAATTGAAGTTGGGAGCCATACCAACAAGGCAATCTTTCCACTGTCAAGTATTGCGTTTTGGCGCCGCAGCGGAGGCCATTGCCGCAATTCCAAGCAGCGGAATTCCTTCACCCGTCATTCCGGGGCGAGGCGGAGCGTCGAGCTATGATGCGCGATTGCGCATCAGAGAATCCATCGGGCGTCAGCACGCGTGGCGAAATGGATTCCGGGCTCGCGCTTCGCGCGCCCGGAATGACAGCGACCGCCTACCCGATCAAATCCGGGTTGATCAGCCGCTCGAACGAGAACATCTCGTCCCACTTCTCCTGCGTCAGCAGCTTGCGTTCGGTCACGACGATCTGGTGCAGCGACTTGCCGGTCTTGTAGCCTTCGCGCGCGATCTCGGCGCATTGCTTGTAGCCGAGCAGCGGCTTCAGCACCGTGACGATGCCGAGCGAGTTCAGCACCATGTTGCGGGTGTGCTCCTCGTTGGCGGTGATGCCGACGACGCAATTCTCGCGCAGGCTGTTGACCGCGCGCTCCATGGTGCGGATCGAGAAGAACAGCGCGAAAGAGATCACCGGCTCCATCACGTTGAGCTGGAGCTGGCCGGCGCTTGCCGCCAGCGTCACCGTGGTATCGAGGCCGATGACGAGGAAGCTGGTCTGGTTGACGACTTCGGGAATGACCGGATTGACCTTGCCGGGCATGATCGAGGAGCCCGGCTGAAGCTGTGGCAGGTTGATCTCGTTCAAGCCCGCGCGCGGACCGGAAGCGAGCAGACGGATGTCGTTGCAGATTTTCGTCAGCTTGCTGGCCGTGCGCTTGAGAACGCCGGAGAGCTGCACATAGGCGCCGGTGTCCGAGGTCGCCTCGACGAGATCGCCGGCGAGGATGAAATCGACGCCTGTGAGCGCGCTGAGGTGCCGGACGGCGAGCTTGGGATAACCGACCGCCGCCGTGACGGAGGTGCCGATCGCGGTGGCGCCGAGATTGATCTCGCGCAGCAGCGCGCGCGCTTCCGAGATGCGGTCGACCTCCTCGCCGATCGTGGTGCCCCAGCCCCGGAATTCCGCGCCGAGTGACATCGGCACCGCGTCCTGCAGATGCGTGCGGCCCATCTTCAGCACCCGCTCGAACTCGCGTCCCTTGGCGAAGAAGGCTTCCTGGAGCTGACGCAACGCCGTCATGTAGCTCTCGAGCCGCAGGATCAGGGCCAGCCGAAAGGCGGTCGGATAGGTGTCGTTGGTGGACTGGCCGTAATTGACGTGATCGTTCGGACTGACGTGCTGGTAGTCACCCTTGGCAAAGCCGAGCGATTCCAGCGCGAGGTTCGCGATCACCTCGTTGGCGTTCATGTTGGTCGACGTGCCGGCACCGCCCTGGATGAAATCGGTGACGAACTGATCCATCATGTCGCCCGCGATGACGCGGTCGCAGCCGAGGATGATGGCGTCCGCGACCTTGGCGTCGATCGCGCCGAGGTCGCGATTGGCCATCGCGGCGGCCTTCTTGACGTAACCGAGCGCCTTCACGAAGTAAGGCTCCTGGTTCATCGGAATGCCGGTGATGTGGAAGTTCTCCTTACCCCGGATGGTCTGGACGCCGTAATAGATGTCGTCGGCGATCTCACGCTGTCCGAGGAAGTCCTGCTCCGTGCGGCTCATGGGCGCTCCTTGGTTCTCGCGCGCCGGCCTTCAGTTCTGGCACAGCGCGCTGGTCACGAAAGTGTCGGTGCGGCAGTCGTCCGGTTTACGTTGCCGGCCCGGGATCAGGACCTTGGCCGAGCATTTTTCCGCGGAGTCGGCGTTCAGGCTCTTGCCTTCCTTGTAGCCCTTGCCCTGGCAGAGCTGGTCGGCCGCCTGCTTGCAGTCGGGCGCGCCGTTCGCAGAGACCGGGCAGATCACGCGCCCTGACACCATGGTCGAAGGCTTGGCCAGCCGCGACAGGTCGTCCATGGTTTCACTGGGGCTTTTGATCGGCGGCAGGATCGAAGGCAGCTTGTCGAACAGCTTGCCCATTTCGTTGATCAGCCCGGGATTCTCCTCGCGCGCCGGCGGCGCCGAGGGAGCGGGCGTCGATGGCGACGGGCCGGCCTGCGCTCCCTGCTGCTGAAGGCCGAGCGCCGGCGGGGCGGATTGCGGCCGGGCCGTCCCTCCGGCAGCGAGCAGCAGCAGCAGCGCTGTCGACATCAGCGTCCCATGCCGTGCCGCCGGATTGCCGGATCGAACCATCATGACGACAACCGTAGCCGAAGCCGGCGCGGCGGCAAAGCGCCGCGGCTCTAGATCAGCTTGATGGCGATAACGAAGCCGAGCACCAGCACGATCGCGCCGAGCGCGACCCACAATCCGAGATGCCGCTCGATCCTGACCCGGATCCAGTCACCGTAGCGGTTGAGCAGGATCGCGACGACGAAGAAGCGTCCGCCGCGCGCGACGATCGAGCACAGGACGAACAGGAGGATGTTGTAGCCGGCAAAGCCCGAGGTGATGGTGACGAGCTTGTAGGGGATCGGCGTCAGTCCTTTGAGCAGGATGATGACCGCACCCCATTCCGCATAGGAGGCGCGGAAGGCGTCAACCTTGTCGGCGAGGCCGTAGACCTGGATCAGCCACTGGCCGACCGAGTCGAACAGCAGCGCGCCAATGGCGTAGCCGACGACGCCGCCGAGCACCGAAGTCACGGTGCAGATCGCGGCATAGAACCAGGCGCGCTGCGGCCGCGCCAGGGACATCGGAATCAGCATCACATCCGGCGGGACCGGAAAGAAGGAGCTTTCGGCGAAGGACACGATGCCCATGATCCAGAGCGCATAGGGCTTGTGGGCGGCGTCGATGCACCAGTCGTACATTCGTTTCAGCATGGCGCCGCGATGAAGCACCATGGGACGGATTTGTCCATCGCCAGTTTTTGAGCGATTTGTGACGTTTCTAGTGGCGCTTGCGCGCGGCACGGCCGTCGAGCGCGACAATAGGCCGCCGCGAGGCCATGCGCGGTGACGCGACTTTGGGCAATTTCGGCGGCGACTTCGGCAGTTTCTCGGCAATTCCGAGCATGTCCTCCCGCCGCGTCATTTCCCGCCAGACGTCCTCGGGGCGCACTCCGGCCGAAGCCCACAGCACGGTGAGATTGTAGAGCAGGTCGGCGCTTTCCCGGATCACGGCCTCGCTATCGCCATTGACCGCATCGATGACGACTTCGATGGCCTCTTCGGCGAGCTTCTTTGCCATTTTTGAGGGCCCACGCTGAAACAGCCGGGCCGTGCGCGATGTTGCCGGATCAAGGTCTCTGGCCGCGAGCACAGCCAGATATAGCCGCTCAAGCGAATCACTCATGGTACGCAAAACTACTCGAAACAAATGGCCGGCGTGTTAACACGCGGCAATGTAAGCAAAAAACAGGCCGCCGCGGCAAGCGCGACGGCCTGTTCGTCGATCAGAATGGCCGATCCGTCAATAGCAGCTGTAGCCGGAATAGCCGTGGGCGCAGGGGTTCTTGTAGCCGCCATAGGTGTAGCGGCGGCCCGAGTCGTAGTAATAGGGACCATAGCCGGGGCCGCTGTAATAGACCGGGCCGCCCTCGTAATAGTAACCCGGACCCGGATCATAGGCGTAGGCATTGCGGCTGGCTGCGATCGCGAGGCCGGTCGCGGCGAGGCCGAACATCGCGGCAGCAGCGGCGCCGCCGCCACCGCCATGCCAATGACGACCGCCAGCGTAAGAGGCGGTGGGTGCAGCGGCAGTCAGGGCCACCACGGCGGCCGTGGCCAGAACGGCCTTGCGGCCGACGAACTTCGAAAGGCTGTCAAACATGATCTGGACCCTCCTTGGGACCTCGATTTGTGCCTGACGACAGGCTGATGTCTGTCAAACACTCACCACCTAAGTAGGTTCCCCAATCCCAACACAAGCTGAACGGGGTTGCGTAACGATGCCGCAAGCCCGCTCATCCGCCGTTCATGTTCGCGCGCGCACGTTCGTCGCGGGCCGGCGCTTGCCAAGCGTCACGAAACCATAACAATGCGGGGCCGGCGCGACCGATGTCCGGATTCAAGACGATCGCCCTTCAGTGCCTGCTGGCCCTTGCAATCTCGTTCGCCGCATCGACCGTGCGCGAAGCAATTGCGGCCGAGAGCGGCACTCCCTCGACCGCCATCCGTTTCACCTTCGACCGTCCTATCGATGCGAGCATGGCGCCATTCTTCCTTGCGGCGAAGGACGGCAGGTTCGGCGCCGAGCATCTCAACGTGTCCTTCAACAGCGCGAGCGGATCGCCAGAGGCGCTCGCACGGCTCGCCAAAGGCGACAGCGAGCTCGCGCTCGTCGACATCAACGAGCTGATACGCTTTCGTGACAAGGACGACGCGGCGCCGGTCAAGGCCGTGTTCGTGCTGTTCGACCGCGCGCCTTACGCGATCGTCGCGCGCAAAAGCCGCGGCATCCGTCTCCTGCCCGACCTCGACGGCAAGACCGTCGGCGTTGCCGACGGCGATCTGTCGATGCGGCTGTGGCCGGCGCTGGCGCAGCAGAACGGCATCAAGGCATCGCACGTCAAATTCCACAAGATCAGTGCCGCGGTGCGCGAGCCGATCCTGTCCGCAGGACAGGTCGATGCCGTCGCCGGGTTCAGCTATCTCTCGGCGGTGAACCTGCGCGATCGCGGCGTACCCGAAGCCGATCTCGTCGTGCTGCGCTATGCGGACTACGGCTGTGAGGCCTACGGCTTTGCCGTAGTCGCCAACACCGCCTTCGCCGCAGCGAAGCCGGATGCCGTGAAAGGCTTCGTCCGCGCCTTGATTGCGGGCATCACCGCGACGGCCAGGGAGCCGGCGCGTGCGGCGGAGGAGGCCGCGAGCCGCATCGAGGACGGCGACCGCAATTTGGAGCTGAAGCGCCTGCACGCGGTCCTTGCCGACAATATCCTGACCGACGAGGTCAAGCGCTACGGCCTCGGCGGCGTCGAGCCGGCGCGCCTGGAACGTTCGATCGATCAGATCGCGCGGGACTTCAAATTCCGCAAACGGCCGACGGCTCGCGACGTCTTCGACGGCCAGTTCCTGCCGCCGCTGGCAGAGCGGCTGATCAACTGAGCAAAACTGAAAGCTTGCGCTGTATCTCGCGGCGGTCCCTGCTTAGAATGTGAGCTCCGTCGTCACCGAGTCCCCGCCCGCATGTCCATCCTCCGACTCTACACCCGCGTTCTCGAGTTGCTCGGCAAGGAGGCGCGGCTGGGCTGGCTGCTCGCGGTCGCCAACCTCCTGCTGGCGGGATCCCAGTTCGCCGAGCCCGTGCTGTTCGGCCGGATCGTCGACGTGCTCTCGGGCAAGACCGTGGCCGGCTCGAGCTCGGCCTGGCCGTTCCTGGTCGCCTGGGTCGCGTTCGGACTGTTCACCATCGTCTGCAGCGCGCTGGTGGCCTTGCAGGCCGACCGGCTCTCGCATCGTCAGCGCCAGGCGGTGCTGACCGACTATTTCGAGCACATCCTGCAGCTGCCCTTGACCTTCCACTCCGGCACCCATTCCGGCCGGCTGATGAAGGTCATGCTCAACGGCACGGACGCGCTGTGGCGGCTGTGGCTCGGCTTTTTCCGCGAGCATTTTGCCGCGATCCTTTCGGTCCTGGTGCTGCTGCCGTTGTCGCTCTACCTGAACTGGCGGCTGGCGATCCTCCTGTTCGTGCTCTGCATCGTTTTCACGGCGCTGACCACCTTCGTGGTGCGCAGGACCTTCGGCATGCAGATGGCGGTCGAGGAGCACTACAGCGAGCTCTCCGCGCGCGCGTCTGATGCGCTCGGCAACGTCGCGCTGGTGCAGAGCTTCGTGCGCGTCGAATCCGAGGTCAAGGGGCTGCGCTCGGTCGCCGACGAGCTGCTGGCCGCGCAGATGCCGGTGTTGTCGTGGTGGGCGCTGGTCACGGTGATCACGCGCGCCTCCACCACCATCACGGTGCTCGCGATCTTCACCCTCGGCATCGCGTTGCACGACCAGGGCCTGACCTCGGTCGGCGAGATCGTGATGTTCGTGAGCTTCGCGACGCTGCTGATCCAGAAGCTCGAGCAGGTGGTCAGCTTCATCAACAACGTGTTCATGGAAGCTCCGCGGCTGCGCGAGTTCTTCAATGTGCTCGACGCCGTGCCCGCGGTGCACGACCGGCCCGACGCAATCGATGCCGGCAGGCTGTCGGGCCTCGTCGAGTTCCACGACGTCACGTTCTCCTATGACGGCAAGCGGCCGGCGATCGAGGACCTCACCTTCACCGCGCTGCCGGGCCAGACCATTGCGCTGGTCGGCCCGACCGGAGCCGGCAAGTCCACCGCGATTGCGCTCCTGCACCGAGCCTTCGATCCGCAATCCGGCGTCATCAAGATCGACGGCATGGACGTGCGCGGCGTCACGTTGACCTCGCTGCGGCGGAACATCGGTGTCGTGTTCCAGGAAGCGCTGCTGTTCAACCGCTCGATCGCGGAGAACTTGCGCGTCGGCAAGCCGGATGCGACCGAGGCCGAGATGCGTAAGGCGGCGGAGCGCGCGCAGGCGCTGGAATTCATCGAACGCAGCGGCGGCTTCGAGACCAATGCCGGCGAGCGCGGCCGCATGCTCTCCGGCGGCGAACGGCAGCGGCTCTCGATCGCCCGCGCCCTGCTGAAGGACCCGCCGATCCTGATCCTGGACGAGGCGACCTCCGCGCTCGACGCGGTCACCGAGGTCAAGGTGAACGCCGCTCTCGACGAAGTGATGAGGGGCCGCACCACCTTCGTGATCGCCCATCGCCTCTCCACCATCCGCAACGCCACGCGCATCCTGGTGTTCGAGAATGGGCGGGTGATCGAAACCGGAACTTTCGATGAACTCGTGGCCAAAGGCGGCCATTTTGCCGAGATGGCCAAGGCCCAGTTCATGGTGCAGGAGAACGCACGGGCCAGCGTGACGGCCGCCGAGGCTGCCGCGACAGCTGTCAAATCCCCCTAGCAAGTCCCGAGAGGACCGTCGAAATTCGGCCTACTTCGTTGCGGAATACCGCGCCGATCCCCCTATTCTCGACGCACCAGCCGGTATAGGTTTGCGACGCCGCAAGCGGCGGCGCTGGATTTCAGAACCGACAATCAGATCACGAGAACCGGCCGTATCAGGCGGATCTCCAAGGACCGGAATCGGATAGTGCACGCCCTTCGCCCGCTGCTTCGCAAATCCCTGTTCAACCTGTTCGCTGCGACGCTCGCCTGTGCCGCGATGCTCGCGCCGCGCACGGCGAGCGCCGAAGCGCTCCTGCTGATCGAGGCCGATAGCGGCAAGGTGCTGCAGGCCGAAAACGCGACCCTTCCCTGGTACCCGGCCTCCGTCACCAAGATCATGACCGCCTATGTGACGCTGAAGGCGGTCAAGGACGGCAGGCTGACGCTTGACACGCTGCTCACGGTGTCGCCGACCGCGGCCTCGCAATCGCCATCGAAGATGGGGTTCCGCCCGGGAACCCAAGTCACCGTCGACAACGCGCTGAAGATGATGATGGTCAAGTCGGCGAACGACATGGCCGTGGTGCTCGCCGAAGGCGTCAGCGGCTCGGTCGACGGCTTCTCCGCGGTGATGAACGACACCGCGAGGAAGCTCGGCATGGCGCAGACGAGCTATGTCAATCCAAACGGCCTGCCCGCCGAAGGCCAGATCACCTCTGCGCGCGACCTCGGCATCTTGGCGCGGTCTTTCCTGCGCGACCTGCCGGAATACGAGTACTACATGCATATCCCGGCGATCCGCTTCGGCAAGCGCGTCACCGGCAATTTCAACAAGCTGATCGGCCGCTATCCCGGCGCCGACGGGTTCAAGACCGGCTTCATCTGCGCCTCCGGCTACAACCTCGTCGCCTCGGCCACGCGCAACGGCCGCCGGCTGATCGCGGTGGTGCTCGGTGCAAACTCCGGCACGGCACGCGCGGTGAAGGCGGCGCAGCTGCTGGAGCGTGGCTTCGCTCCGGACAACCTCACCTGGCTGCGCCCCTCGCTCGGCACGGTCGACAATCTCGTGCCGGTCGATGCCACGCCGCCGAACCTGCGCGACGAGATGTGCGGACCCAACCGCAAGCGGCCGGCCAGCGACGACGACGATGCGCTGATTGCGGCCAGTGGCGGCGCGACCGGATCGGGCTCCGCCACCGGCGGCGCGGCCCAGTTCACCTTCTTCACGGCAGGCCTGCAGCCGCCGCTGATGAAAGCTTCCGAGCTGATGGCCTCGGCTGCGGCTCCGACCGAGCCCGTGCTGGTCTATACCGGCCCGACCCGCACCGGCACCGCCCTGATTGCCGCTGTGGCAGCCGATGCCGACCAGCAGGCCGCGTCCAAGCCGCGCGCCAAGAAGCCGCGCGTCGCCAAGAAGCCAGACGCCGCCGACAAGCCGGCCGATAAGCCCAAGGACACCAAGACCGCGGCGGCCAAGCCGGATGCCAAGCCGACTGACGGCAAGGCGGCCAAGCCGGCCACGCCCCAACCGGCCGCAACCAAGCCGGCTGGCGCCAAGCATGCCGCGACCAAGCCGGATGCGGTGGCGAAGCCCGCCGAGAAGCCTTCGGCCGGCGGCGATCAGGCGGCGAAGCCCGCCAAGCCCAAGGCAGCGACGACCCCCGCCGCGACGAAGCCTCCCGCCGCGGCCAAACCGGCCAACAACAGTTAACGCCGCTCTGCACTAAACCGCAGCCCCGCTTCGCACCTGCGGCAGCACCGTTTTGCGACGATTCCAGTAGCGACGGCCCGACCTTTGCCCTAAGCCACGACGGCTTGCCACCCGTTCCGGCAAGCTGGATACTGGCGACAACGAGGCAAGCCCGAGAACAACGGGCCCTGGTCAATGAGGGGAGTCTTCCATGGAGCGCATCTGGCTCAAGCAATATCCGCCCGGCGTGCCTGCCGATATCGAGCCGACGCAATACGCATCGCTGGTCGACCTGCTGGAGGAGAGCTTCACCAAGTTCGCCGACCGCAAGGCATTCATCTGCATGGACAAGTCGATCAGCTATCGCGACCTCGACCAGATGTCGGTCGCGCTTGCCGCCTACTTGCAGGGCCGCGGGCTGCAGCGTGGCGCGCGTATCGCCATCATGATGCCGAACGTGCTGCAATACCCGGTCGCGACGGCCGCCGTGCTGCGCGCCGGTTTCGCGGTGGTCAACGTCAACCCGCTCTATACGCCGCGCGAGCTCGAGCACCAGCTGAAGGATTCGGGCGCCGAAGCGATCATCGTGCTGGAGAACTTCGCCCACACCGTCGAGCAGGTGATCGCGAAGACGCAGGTGAAGCACGTCATCGTCGCCAGCATGGGCGACCTGCTCGGCTTCAAGGGCGTGATCGTCAACCTCGTCGTCCGCCGGGTCAAAAAGATGGTACCGGCCTGGTCGTTGCCGGGCTCGGTCTCCTTCAACGACGCGCTGTCCGCCGGCCGTGGCATGACGTTCAACAAGCCGAAGCTGTCGCCCGGTGACGTCGCCTTCCTGCAATATACCGGCGGCACCACCGGCGTCTCCAAGGGCGCCACGTTGCTTCATCGCAACATCGTGGCCAACGTCTTGCAGAACGATGCCTGGCTGCAGCCGGCGCTCGCTTCGCCGCCGCATGTCGAGCAGCTCATGATCGTCTGCGCGCTGCCGCTCTATCACATCTTCGCGCTGACGGCCTGTTATCTGCTGGCTGTGCGCGCCGGCGGCTGCAACCTGCTGATCCCGAACCCGCGCGACATACCCGGCTTTATCAAGGAGCTGGCGAAATACCAGGTCAACACCTTCCCGGCCGTGAACACGCTCTACAACGCCTTGATGAACCATCCCGACTTCAAGAAGCTCGACTTCTCCAAGCTGAAGATCTCGAACGGCGGCGGCATGGCGGTGCAGCGCCCCGTTGCCGAGCAATGGAAGAACATCACGGGCTGCAGCATCGCCGAGGGCTACGGCCTGTCGGAGACGTCGCCTGTCCTGACCTGCAATCCGCCGACTGCGACCGAGTTCGCCGGCTCGATCGGCATCCCCGTGCCGTCGACTTACATCTCGATCCGGGACGACGAGGGCAACGAGGTCCCGCTCGGCCAGGCGGGCGAGATCTGCGCCAAGGGCCCGCAGGTGATGTCGGGCTACTGGAACAGGCCGGAAGAGACCGCCAAGGTGATGACCGCGGACGGCTATTTCCGCACCGGCGACATCGGCGTGATGGACGAGAAGGGCTATATCAAGATCGTCGACCGCAAGAAGGACATGATCCTGGTCTCCGGCTTCAACGTCTATCCGAACGAGGTCGAGGAAGTCATCGCGAGCCATCCAGGCGTGCTCGAATGCGCCGTGATCGGCATCCCCGATTCCAAGTCGGGCGAAGCGGTGAAGGCCTTCGTGGTGAAGAAGGATCCGAACCTCACGGCGGATGCCGTGATCAAGTTCTGTCACGACCAGCTCACCGGCTACAAGGTGCCCAAGCACGTCGAATTCCGCAATGACCTGCCGAAGACCAATGTCGGCAAGATCCTGCGTCGGCAGCTGCGCGACGAGAAGAAGGCGGAGGCGGCGTAAGGCGCGCCTCCATTCATGGCTGACGCCCGCGACATCACGCCATCAGGCGTTCTCGCCTTCTGGCGAGAGGCCGGGCGCCAACGCTGGTACGAGCGCAGCGATGATTTCGATGCGGAGATACGACGCCGCTTTCTCTCGCTGTGGCAGAAGGCAGCCGCCGGCGAGCTTGCCTCATGGGAGACAAGCGACGACGGCGTGCTGGCACTCGTCATCGTGCTCGACCAGTTTCCCCGCAACATGTTTCGCGGCACGCCGCAGGCCTTTGCCAGCGACGCACAGGCGCGCGACGTCGCCCGCCGCGCCATCGCGCGCGGCGTCGATCGCAGGGTCGATCCCCTCCTGCTGGAATTCCTCTATTTGCCCTTCATGCATTCCGAGCACCTGGCCGACCAGTTGCATTGCGTCGCGCTGTTTCGAAACACCGACAATACCGAAAGCCTGAAATACGCGCGCGACCACGCCGATATCATCGCGCGGTTCGGCCGCTTTCCCCACCGCAACCGTCTCCTCGGCCGCGACACCACCGAGGAGGAGCAGGCCTTCCTCGACGGCGGCGGTTTTGCCGGCTGATGACATCACGGTGAACGGCCGCCATCCTCGCCGCTTCCGCCACTGGCAATATTGTGCAGGCCCGCCGCCCGGTCTAAAAAGCGGGACCGATTTTCAGGGAGAGTGACGATGGCGATCCAGATTGGCGACAAGCTGCCCGAGGCGAAATTCCGCGTGATGACGGCGGAAGGCCCGCAGGTGAAGACCACCGACGACATCTTCAAGGGCAAGAAGGTGGCGCTGTTCGCGGTCCCCGGCGCCTATACCGGCACCTGCCACAAGATGCATCTGCCGAGCATCTTCCTCAACGCCTATGCCATGAAGGACAAGGGTGTCGACACCATCGCCATCGTCTCCGTCAACGACGCCTTCGTCATGAACGCCTGGAAGCGCGACACCGACCAGCGCGACGAGGCCGTCTTCCTCGCCGACGGCAATGCCGACTTCACCAAGGCGATCGGCATGGAGCTGGACGCCTCCGCCAACGGCCTCGGCATCCGCTCCAAGCGCTATTCGATGCTGATCGAGGACGGCGTGGTCAAGAAGCTGAACCTCGAGGCGATGCCCGGCAAGGTCGAGGTCTCCGGCGGCGATACGCTGCTCGGGCAGCTGTGAGGCGCCACCGGTCTTAGCCACACATGACGCTGTCATGCCCCGCGAAGGCGGGGCATCCAGTACGCCGAGGCTTCTCGGTTGAATCAGAAACGTATCGGAGTACTGGATCGCCCGGTCAAGCCGGGCGATGACAGTGGTGAATGAGGCGACGATGGCGCCCCCTACTCCCTCACCCGCTGCTGCAACCGCGCCATGACGATGCCGTCGCGCGCCAGCTGGTCGGCGCGCTCGTTCTCGGGGTGGCCGGCGTGGCCCTTGACCCAGTGCCAGCGGACCTCGTGCTGCTTCAGCGCTGCGTCGAGGCGCTGCCATAGCTCGACATTCTTCACCGGCTTCTTGTCGGCGGTGCGCCAGCCGTTGCGCTTCCAGCCGAAGATCCAGCCGGTGATGCCCTGCCGGACATACTGGCTGTCGGTGTAGAGGTCGACCGTGCACGGCCGCTTCAGCGCTTCGAGCGCCGAAATCGCCGCCATCAATTCCATCTGGTTGTTGGTGGTGTGCGGCTGGCCGCCGTTCAGCTCTTTCTCCTTGTCGCCGAACTTCAGGATCGCGCCCCAGCCGCCCGGCCCGGGATTTCCGGAGCAGGCGCCGTCGGTATAGATCGTGACATTGGGTAGCTCGCTCACGCCACCAGCCCCGACGGCATCAGCCCATAATCGCGCACGCTCGTCACGCTCTGATGGAAGCGCAGCTTGCGGACATACTCGAGCGGATCCTTCGGCTTGACCAGCGCGCCTGCGGGCACGTTGAGCCAGTCGACCAGCCGCGTCAGCAGGAAGCGGATCGCCGCGCCCCGCGCCAGCAGCGGCAGCGCGGCCTCTTCGGCTTCGCTCAGCTTGCGCACCCGGCCATAGGCGTTGAGGAAGGCACGCGCCTTGGTGACGTTGAAGGAATGATCCGGCTCGAAGCACCAGGCGTTGAGGCAGATCGCGACGTCATAGGCCAGCATGTCGTTGCAGGCGAAGGTGAAGTCGATGATCCCCGAGAGCTTGTCGCCGAGGAAAAAGACGTTGTCGTTGAAAAGGTCGGCGTGGATCACGCCTTCGGGCAGGTTGCTCGGCCAGACGCCGCTCGAGAGATAATCAAGTTCGGCGGCAAGAAAATCGCGCAGACCGGGCTGCACCTCGTCGGCGCGGCTTGAAGCTGCGTCGAACAGCGGCCGCCAGCCGGAAACCGAGAGCGCATTGGTGCGCTTGATCGCAAAATTCGCGCCTGCCAGATGCATCTTCGCCAGCCCCTCGCCGACCCCGGCGCAATGGGTCGCGTTCGGCTTGCGCGGCCAGACGCCTTCGAGGAAGGTGATGATCGCTGCGGGCCGGCCTGCCAGCTCGCGCAGCGCCTCGCCGTCTCTTGCCTTCACAGGCAGCGGACAATTGACGCCGTGCTCGGCCAGATGCGTCATCAGCGCGAGAAAGAACGGCAGATCGTTCCTTGCCACGCGCTTTTCGTACAGCGTGAGGATGAACGAGCCTTTGCTTGTGTGCAGCAGGAAGTTGGAATTTTCGACGCCCTCGGCGATGCCCTTGTAGGAGAGCAATTCGCCGAGATCGTATTGCTTCAGGAAATCCGCAAGCTCGTCGGCGGCGACGTCGGTGTAGACCGCCATCAAGGTCTACTCGGCGGCAGCTTCGGGGCGCACCTGACGCGGCAACGGGAAGAACTCGTTCTCTTCCGCGGCCGAGACCGTCTCCACGTGCAGCGTGTAGCGCTCGGCGAAGGCGTCCATGATCTCCTCGACGATCACCTCAGGCGCGGACGCGCCAGCGGTGATGCCAAGGCTCTTGATGTTGCCGAACCTGGTCCAGTCGAGGTCCGCGGCGCGCTGCGCCAGCACCGCGATCTTGCAGCCCTCGCGCTCGGCAACCTCGCGCAGGCGCTGCGAGTTCGACGAGTTGGGAGCACCGACCACGATGAGCGCGTCCACCACCGGCGCCACCTTCTTCACCGCGAGCTGGCGGTTGGTGGTGGCGTAGCAGATGTCTTCCTTGTGCGGCCCGTTGATGTTGGGGAAGCGTTCCTTGAGCAGCGCGACGATCTCCGCGGTGTCGTCGATCGACAGCGTGGTCTGCGTCACGAAGGCGAGGTTGTTGGGGTCCTTCGGCGTGATGGTCTTGGCATCCTCGGCGGTCTCGATCAGGGTCACTGCGCCGGGCGGCAGCTGGCCGAGCGTACCGACTACCTCGGGATGGTGGGAATGGCCGATCAGGAAGATCTCGCGGCCGCGCTTGAAATGGATCGCGGCCTCGCGATGCACCTTGGTCACCAGCGGGCAAGTCGCATCCAGCGAGAACAGGTTGCGGGACTGGGCGTCGGCCGGAACCGATTTCGGTACGCCATGGGCCGAGAACACCACCGGGGCGGTGGTATTCTCGGGGATTTCGGCGAGCTCCTCGACGAAGATGGCGCCCTTCTTCTTCAACCCATCGACGACGTACTTGTTGTGCACAATCTCGTGGCGAACATAGACGGGGGCGCCGTACTTATCGAGCGCCCGTTCCACGGTGTCGATCGCCCGGACCACCCCGGCACAGAAGCCGCGGGGAGAACAAAGCACGATCTTGAGGTCTGGTTTGGCTGACATTGAGCGATCTCGGGACCGAATCACCCGATCGCGTTCTGCCGGGGCGGTCGATGGATGGGAATTTGGCTTAAAACTGTCGGCTTGAACCTTACAGCGGTTCAAAGGGAATTGGGCCCCCTTTCGGGCGGTGTCAAGGCACTATCTATAGCAGAACCATTGCATGGCTACCCCCTCCGGGCTTATATAGCGCGAATTCCCTGTCATCGCTGATGACCACCGGTTTCGCCTCCAGAGGGGTGGGCGAAGCACAAAGGAGATTTGCCATGAGCAACGCACCTCTGATGCCCAAGGCGACCGCCGTTTGGCTGCTCGACAACACCGCGCTGACCTTCGACCAGGTCGCCGATTTCACCAAGATGCATCCCCTCGAGGTGCGTGCCATCGCCGACGGCGACGCCGCCCAGGGCATCAAGGGCATGGATCCCCTCTCCAATGGCCAGCTGACCCGCGAGGAAATCGAGAAGGGCGAGAAGAACCCGGACTACCGGCTCCGCCTCCAGGAGAGCAAGGTGGTGCTGCCGCCCCAGCCCAAGCGCAAGGGCCCGCGTTATACCCCGGTCTCGCGCCGCCATGAGCGCCCGAGCGCCATCCTCTGGCTGCTGCGCAACCATGCGGAGCTCAAGGACGCCCAGATCATGCGCCTGGTCGGCACCACCAAGAGCACGATCGCGAGCGTGCGCGACCGTACCCACTGGAACACCTCGGCGCTGACCCCGATCGACCCGGTCACGCTCGGCCTGTGCTCGCAGATCGAGCTCGATTTCGAGGTGCAGCGCGCGGCGAAGGAGAAGCCGATCGACGCAGCCTATGGCGGCGCCACCCTGCTGCCGGCCTCCGAGACCACCCGCAAGGACGAGTACGAGCCCGCGGAGAAGTCCAGCGACGACCTCAACGTCGACGCCGTGTTTGCCAAGCTGAAGACGCTCGGCGGCAAGAAGCACGAGGACGAGGAGGAGTAATTCCTCCCGTTCATCCACCATCAACGCGAACGCGGCAGGAAAACCTGCCGCGTTTTGTTTGTACGCCCGAGCTGGGCTTCAGGTCAGAACTTGTAGGTCACACCCGCGCCGACCAGCCACGGATCGATATGCGCGGTGCCGGTGACCGGCAGGCCGGAGACGATGGCGCTGTAGTTCGGGCGCAGCCAGAGCTTCTTGACGTCGACATTGAGACCCCAGTGCCGGTCGATCATGTAGTCGAAGCCGAACTGGACGGCGCCGCCCCAGGCGTTGCTGACGTGCAGGTTGGTGGTGGTGGCGACGATCGCGGGCGGACCGGCGATCGCGGAAGGCGCATTGGCCGCGGAATTGTTGAAGAACACGGTGTAGTTCACGCCCGCGCCGACATACGGCTTGAACGCGCCGAACTGGTCGAAGTGATATTGCAGCGTCAGCGTCGGCGGCAGCAGCGTGGTCTTGCCGATCGGCAGATTCGCGAGCGAGCCGGTGCCGCTGATCGAATGCCTGGTCACGCCCAGGATCAATTCGGCAGCGATGTTCTTGGTGAAGAAATAGCTGATGTCGAGCTCGGGGACGACCTGGTCGCTGATCGACAGGCCTGAATTCGGCGACGACAGCGAAGGCACGCCCGCGACATTGACGGTGCTCCCGCCCGCATCCGGCAATACGCCGAGCACCCGCAGGCGGATCATCCACGGATTGAACGCCTCCACCGGCACCGGCGCCTTCTTGTAGACCGGCAGATCTGCCGCCTGCACTGATGCAAAAGTGCCCACGAGCATCGCGCCGAGCGTCGCGACCCGCGCCAAGTTTCTTATCGTTCCATCCATTTTCAATCCCCTTCAACCATGTCGACGCGTCGTTGCGCGACATCAGCGTCAGAGCAGAAAGAGGATGGTGAAGGATTTGATGCCGATCAAACCAGGACTATCGCGACGCGATTTGGCCCCCGGCGTTGCAGATGTGTCACGGAAACCGCGAATGCGAAGCGGGTGGCGCGGCAGCATAGTGCCGCAGCTCACATCACGGGCGCACGGGGTTGTTCAGCATGTACTCGCCGAGATCGCGCTGGCGGCGGTCGGCGCGCGCGGTGGCCGCGTTGCGCTGGACGTCGCGGTCCTTGCGGCAGGCTACGTATTCCGGCGAGCCCTGCGCATAGCCGCGGCTCTGGCAGACGGCGTCGTCATCATCGCCGCCCGCCGCCACCGGATTCTGGTAGCGCGCCGAGCAGGCGGAGAGAGCGACGGCGAGAGCTAAGGCGGTCAGCAGGCGTGGCGCGGCGGCAAGTGGCATACGAGGTCCCCTATCGGCCGGCCCTGTTTAGCGCGGAATGCGGAGATTGTAAGTCCCTGGACGCCGTTCCACGCTCGCTGTCGTTCCCCGCACAGGCGGGCGATGACAGTGGAGAGCGGTGAAGCAACGCCCTTCCCGCCCGGGATGACGCTTCGCCTCACATCCGTCCCTTCAGCGCCTCGCCGATCTCCTCGAGTGCCTTGGGATCCTCGATCGTCGCCGGCATGGTCCAGGATTCTCCGTCGGCGATCTTCTTGATGGTGCCGCGCAGAATCTTTCCGGAGCGCGTCTTGGGCAGGCGGCCGACGGTGATGGCGAGCTTGAACGCGGCGACCGGGCCGAGCTTGTCGCGCACCAGCGCGACGATCTCCTTCTCGATCTCGGCCGGCGGGCGCTTCACGCCCGCTTTCAGCACCAGGAAGCCGCAGGGCACCTCGCCCTTGATCGCGTCCTTGACGCCGAGCACGGCGCATTCGGCGACATCGGGATGCGAGGCCAGGATCTCCTCCATGCCGCCGGTGGAGAGGCGATGCCCGGCGACGTTGATGATGTCGTCGGTGCGGCCCATCACGAAGATATAGCCGTCCTCGTCCTTGTAGCCGGCGTCGGAGGTTTTGTAATAGCCGGGGAATTCGCTCAGGTAAGCCTCCTTGAAGCGCGCGTCCTGATTCCACAGCGTCGGCAGGCAGCCCGGCGGCATCGGCAGCCTGATGACGATCGAGCCCATGGTGTTGGGGCCGACCGGCTTTGCCGCTTCGTCGACGACATCGACCTGATAGCCCGGCATCGGCACCGTCGGCGAGCCGTGCTTCACCGGCAGCATGCCGAGGCCGACCGGATTGCCGGCGATGCACCAGCCGGTCTCGGTCTGCCACCAATGGTCGATCACCGGTACCTTCAGCTGCTGCTCCGCCCATTCCACGGTCGGCGGATCGGCGCGCTCGCCGGCGAGGAACAGGGTACGGAATTTCGAGAGGTCGTACTGCCGGATGAATTTCCCTTCCGGGTCTTCCTTGCGGATGGCGCGGAAGGCCGTCGGCGCGGTGAAGAAGGCCACCGCCTTGTGCTCGGAGATCACGCGCCAGAACGCGCCGGCGTCGGGCGTGCCGACCGGCTTGCCCTCGTACATGATCGTGGTCGCGCCATGCAGCAGCGGGCCGTAGACGATGTAGCTGTGGCCGACCACCCAGCCGATGTCGGAGCCGCACCACCAGACCTCGCCCGGCTTGACGCCATAGAGGTTGAACATCGACCATTTCACCGCGACGAGATGCCCGCCATTGTCGCGCACGACGCCCTTCGGCACGCCTGTTGTGCCCGAGGTATAGAGGATGTAGAGCGGGTCTGTCGCGGCGACAGGCACGCAAGCCGCGCGCTTGCCGTCGTTCAGCGCCTTGCGGCGCAGGCTGGCCCAGTCGTAATCGCGGCTCGGCGTCATCTCGCAGGTGAGCTGCGGACGCTGCAGCACGATGCAGGCCTTCGGCTTGCTGCTGGCAAGCTTGATCGCCTCGTCGAGCAGCGGCTTGTACTGCACGATGCGGCCGGGCTCGATGCCGCAGCTAGCGGACAGGATCAGCTTGGGCTGCGCATCGTCGATGCGGGTGGCAAGCTCCTTCGCGGCAAAGCCGCCGAACACCACCGAGTGCACCGCACCGAGCCGCGCGCAGGCGAGCATCGCGACCACCGCCTCCGGCACCATCGGCATATAGAGGATGACACGATCGCCTTTGGCGACGCCGAAATCCTGCATGATTGCGGCGAGCGCCCGGACCTCGTTCAGCAGTTCGGCATAGGTGAGCTTGGTGACCGAGCCCGTCAGCGGCGAATCATGGATCAGCGCGACCTGGTCGGCGCGGCCGCGCTCGACGTGGCGGTCGAGGGCGTTGTAGCAGGTGTTGACGACGCCGCCGGCAAACCAGCGGCCGTAGGTTCCTTGCGAGGGATCGAAGACCTTCGTCGCAGGCTCGATCCAGTCGATCTCCTTCGCCGCCTCGGCCCAGAAGCCCTCGGGATCGGCCAGCGAGCGCGCATGGACTTCATGATAGCTGCTTTTGCCCTGGATATTCATTCCCGCGCTCCCGTTCCCTTGATTCACCTGGCTTGAACCTCGTGGCAGGACAGGCGCCCCGCCATGACCAGGATCAATTGCCGGCCTTGTTGGAGCCCATTTTCCCGGGAACGGGCCGCGGTTCAAGGTGAAAAGGATGGGTTTTTGGCGGAGAGGTGTGAAGCTTGCGCGGCATCGGCAGTCGGCTCCCTCGTTGGGGTGGGGGTGTCTCCGCGTTGGGATCGTGCAAGATCCATGAGGTCCCCAAGAGGAGAGAGCCCTCACCCGCCGCGCTCTCCGAGCGCGTCGACCTCTCCCGCAGGCGGGAGAGGTTACGGAACCAGCCGCAAGGCTTCAGCTCCTTCGCCTCTCAGCTCTCCATCGCGTTCAGCCGCTGCAAGCGGTCCTGCATGATCTTCTTCAGATCGTATCCGGGGCGGCGGAAGCTCGCATTGCGCGTCGTGAGGAACTCGCGCTGGGTCTTGCGCAGGTCGCTAGCGGAACGTCCTTTGGAAGCCCTCAGCACGCGTTCATAGGTCTCGGCGATCTGACGGTCGAGCACGCCGAGCTGCGGATCGGCGCAGATCACTTTCTCGACCTCGCGCTTGGCGGTCGCGCACTTGAAGGACGGACCGCTATCGTCGGCCGAGCGCGCATGCATTGGGCCCGGCGACGCCGCGCCGAACCTGGCGATCTCGGCAATCATGCTGCGGCGGCCGTTCGCTGCATTCTCGTTGCCGGGATCCAGCTTCAGCGCCGTCTCATAATCGGCAAGCGCCTTCTTGCGCTCGCCCATCTTCTTGTAGAGCACCGCGCGGTTGTTGTAGGTCTTGGCGAAATTCGGATCGAGCTTCAGCGCAGCCTCGTAGTCGCTCAGCGCCGCCCCGAGCTCGCCTTTGAACTGGTAGGAGTCGCCGCGGTTTGTCAGGAAGTTGGCGCGCTGCTCCCGCCGGATCGCCTGGTCGTAATCGGCAATCGCCTTGTCGTACTCGCCCATCGCAGCATAGGTCAGGCCGCGGTTGTCGTAATATTCCGGCACCTTCGGGTCGAGCCTGATCGCCTCGCCGTCGTCGGCGACCGCCTTGTCGAGCTGGCCGAGCTTCTTGTAGGCCGCGCCGCGATTGGTGTAGGTGCGCGCGCGGTCGGGATCGAGCCGCAGCGCCTCGTCGAAATTTCTGATCGCCTTCTCGTTGTCGCCGCCGAGATAATAGGCCACACCGCGGTCGGACCAGGCTTGCGCATCGTCCGGCTTCAGCTTGATCGCCTGGTCGTAATCGGCGAGCGCGCGGTCGAGGCGGCGCTGATTGGTGTAGACGACGCCGCGCAGCTCGTAAGCTTCGGCATCCTGAGGGTCGAGCTCGATCGCCTTGGTCAGATCCGCCGCGGCCCGATTGAGGTCGCCGCCGGCCTCGCGCAGGAGATCGCCGCGCACGCGCCAGGCCTTCGCGTTCTTGCCGTCGAGCGCGATGGCGCGGTCGAGATCCCGCAGCGCCTGTGACTGGCCTCCAAGGGTCTGCGCATTGGCTTCGGCGCGGACGACGAGGGCCGCGCTGCGTTCGGCGGCCGAATTGGCGGTCTGGTCGATGATGGCGCTGCACGCGGAGATCAACTCAACCGGGGCGGCCTTGCTTCCCAGCACGCACTCGGTGCTCGCCGCGGCGGGAGCCGCGAGAACGAAACTCATGGCCGCGCCGAGAAAGAGGGCGCGAAGCGAGATTTTGGCAGGCGAAAGCGCTTGCGCGGAGGCGTGAGTGCCGCACATGACATAGGGCTCCGTGACGTCGGGTTCTCACCGTTGTCGCAGCTGGCAAGCGATGGGTTCAAACCGGGCCTGGGAGGGACGGAGCGCTGCCGGCTCTCCCTCGCCCTGCTTGGGCAGGACTATCGCATATGAGATGTGGCTATGGGCACCGGCTGTCTCCACAGCGTCATGGCCGGGCTCGTCCCGGCCATCCACGCCTTTTCACAGGGCACAAAGAACGTGGATGCCCGGGACAAGCCCGGGCATGACGACCCCTGCAATATTCAAATGCGATTGCCCTGCCGCTTGCGGGGAGAGGCGAAAATCTCAATATCCATCCACACCGTTCAGCCGCTGCAAGCGCTGCTGCATCGCCTTCTTCAGGTCGTATCCCGGCCGGCCGAAATCGGCATTGCGGCGCGCGATGAACTCGACCTGCTCGCGCTGGAGCGCTTTGGCCTCGGCCGCATTGCGCGCCTCCCGGATCGCACGGGCATTGGAGGCAAAGACCTCGCGATCGAGATCGGCGAGCTCGCGATTGCCGCAGATCGCCCGTTCCACCGCCCGACGCGCTCGCCCGCAATTGAAGCTGGGCTTGCCGGCGACCGCCATCTGCGCGCCGATCCGCTCGATCTCGCGCGCCATCGCCTTGTGATTGGCTTTGGCCTTCTCGTGGTTCGGATCGATCCTGAGCGCTGCGCCGAAATCCTGCACCGCCTTCGGCTTGTCACCCTTCTTCAGCCAGAGTTCGCCGCGCGCATTGAAGACGTCGGCAAGGCCGGGATCGAGCAGAAGAGCACGGCTGTCGTCGGCGATGGCATGGTCCACCTGATTGTGCCGCGCATAGAGCGCACCGCGCGCGATCAGAGCCTTGATCAGATCGGCCTTCGTCGTCTTCTCGTTGTCGATCACTTCGGCGCAGGCAGTGGCGGCCTTGTCCATGTCATCGGCTGCGGCCGCGGCGAGGCAGGGCGCGACATCGACCTGCGTCACAGCCACCGGCTCGCCGCCGGTCGCGGCATCGGCCGGGGCGAACGATAGCGCATAGAGCAGTCCGGCGCCGATCAGCTGAATGAGAAAACGCATGCGTTGCAGTCGAAGCCTTGTCGTCGATGTTAAGCTCTTGCCTTGAAGCCGCACTATCCATCATACGGCCGGATTGGTGCTAGCTTGTGGCGCCGCTGAAATCGGCTTCGGGGATCATCGTGTCGACATTCGAATGGATCATTGTGTTGCTGCTCGGCGCGGTTGGCTTATCGGCGCTGGCGCGGCGGATCAAGGTGCCCTACCCGACCTTTCTCGCCATCGGCGGCGCGCTGATCGCCTTCGTGCCGTCGAGCCCGTCCTGGACGCTGGAGCCGGACCTCGCCCTTGCCCTTTTTGTCGCGCCGGTCCTGCTCGATGCCGCCTTCGACACGTCGCTGCGCGACCTTCGCAAGAACTGGGTTCCGGTCTCGACCCTGGTGGTGGCTGCGGTCGGCCTCACCACGGCCGCCGTGGCCTATGTCGCGCACCGGCTGATGCCCGACATGCCCTGGGCCGCCGCGGTCGCGCTCGGCGCCATCGTGGCGCCGCCGGATGCGGCCGCTGCGGTTGCGATCCTGAGCCAGGTCAAGCTGCCCCACCGCATGGTCAAGGTGCTGGAGGGCGAAAGCCTGCTCAACGATGCCAGCGCGCTGCTGATCTATCGCATCGCCGTCGGCGCGGTCGCCACCGAGCATCTGACCTGGAGCCAGGTCGCCCCGACCATGGCGCTGGCGCTGGTCGGCAGCGTCATCGCTGGTCTGGCCGCAGGCCGCATCATTCCGCTGTTCATGGAGCGGGTGACGGAGGCGCCGAGCGCCATCATCGTGCAGTTCGCCACCACCTTCATGGTCTGGATCGCCGCCGAGCATCTCGGTCTCTCCGGCATCCTCACCATCGTGGTCTACGCCATCACGGTCGCGCGCACCGCACCGGCGCGCATCCCGGCGCGGCTGCGGGTGCCGTCCTATGCGGTGTGGGAGACGACCGTGTTCGTGCTCAACGTGCTCGCCTTCATGCTGATCGGCATGCAGATGCGGCCGATCTGGACGCGGCTGGATGCGGACGTGCGCTGGGAATATTGCGTGGCCGCCGCCTGGATCCTGCTTACGGTGATCCTGGTACGCCTGTTCTGGGTGACGTTCTATCGCACGAGCCTGCGGGTGCTGATCGCGCAGGGGCTCTATCATCCCAAGGATCCGCAGCAGGTGGCCTCGCCCAAGGGCGGGCTCATCATCTCCTGGTGCGGCATGCGCGGCCTCGTCACGCTCGCCACCGCCTTTGCCCTGCCGGAAAACTTTCCCTATCGTGACTTCATCGTCTTCATCGCGTTTGCGGTGGTGCTGGGATCGCTGGTGATCCAGGGCCTGACGCTGCGGCCGCTGATCCTCGCTTTCAACCTCAAGGACGACGATCCCGTCGGCATCGAGGTCGCCCGCGGCCGCGCCGTGGCCTATCGCGCCGCGCTCGATGCGATCGAGAGCGATCCGTCGGAGGAGGGGGAAATCCTGCGGCTCGAATATCGCGCCATCCTGATGCAGGCCGAGACCGATCCCAACGGCGGCATCAGCAACGGCGAACTGCCCGCCGATCCCCTGCGCCGCCGCGCTATCGAGGCCGCGCGCAAGGCGATCTTCGACCTGCGCGCCACCGAGGTGATCGGCGACGATGCGTTTCATCGGCTCGAGGAGGAGCTCGATCGCGCAGAATTGAGCGCCGGCGGATGATGTCTCTCCGCTGTCGTCCCGACAAGAGTTTGGGCGCTCTGCAATGTGCGCCGAGTCACACGCAGCATCCCGCAGCTTGAACCAAACCCCGCCTCTCCAGACTCACCCCTGATGACGACCCTGATTGACGACCGTCGTGTACGCGCGCGTGATGCGTCGCCTGCACGATATTTTTATCTCCGCATGGCGCTCGCCTGCGCCGCCACTGCCTTTCTCGGCTTCGCACCGACCTATTGGGTGCCGCTCGCTCACCGGACATTGTCCGCAAGCCCGGTGATCCATTTTCACGGACTCTTGTTCTTCACCTGGTCGCTTTATTTCGTGCTCCAGACCTGGCTCGCAGCCTCCGGCCGTGTGGTCAATCACCGCTCGTTCGGCATCGTCGGCGTCTCGCTTGCGACCGCGATGGTCATTTCTGGCTTCTTCGCGTCCGTGACCTCGATGAAGAACGCCGCGGCGCTCGGACAGGCCGATGCAGGCATCGCCTTCTCGATCGTGCCGCTGAGCGGCATCACATTCTTTGCCGTGGTGTTCGCGCTCGCCATCATGAACACGCGCAGGCTCGAGGTTCACAAGCGCCTGATGCTGCTCGCGGCGGTCTCGATCCTCGACGCCGCGATCGCGCGCTGGTTCCTGACCTTCCTCGCACCATCAGGACCGTCCGGCCCGCCGCCGGTGCCCGTGACGATCGCGCCTGCTGTGGTCGCCTCCCTTCTGCTCGTCGTCGCCATGGTGCGCGACTGGCGCGCCGAGGGCCGCGTGCATCCGGTATACATCACGGGCACGCTCGCGCTTCTGGCGGTGAAGGTGCTCAACTGGCCGGTCAGCGAAACGGCGGCGTGGCACGCATTTGCCGGCGGCATCCTGGCGCTGGCGCAGTAGGCGACCTAGAACCGCGGCAAATCCGGGAACGCCAGCTTGCCCGCGTGGACGTGCATGCGGCCGAGCTCGGCGCAGCGGTGCAGGGTCGGAAATACTTTTCCGGGATTGAGCAGGCCCTGCGCGTCGAAGGCGCATTTCAGGCGCTGCTGCTGGTTGAGGTCGATCTCGCTGAACATGTCGGGCATGAGGTCGCGCTTCTCGATGCCGACGCCGTGCTCGCCGGTGAGCACGCCGCCGAACTCGACGCAGGCGCGCAGGATATCGGCGCCGAAGGCTTCGGCGCGCTCGATCTCGCCGGGCTTGTTGGCATCGTAGAGGATCAGGGGATGCAGATTGCCGTCGCCGGCGTGGAACACGTTGGCGCAGCCGAGCTGGTACTTTTCCGAGAGCTCGCGGATGCGCGCCAGCGCCTTCGGCAGCGCGCCGCGCGGGATGGTGCCGTCCATGCAGAGATAATCAGGCGAGATGCGGCCCACCGCGGGGAATGCGGCCTTGCGGCCGGCCCAGAACAGGTTGCGCTCGGCCTCGGAATTGGAGATCTGCAGCGTCACCGAGCCGCAGCCTCTCGCGATGGTCTCGACACGCGTGATCAGCTCGTCGACCTCGATCTTGGGCCCGTCGAGCTCGATGATGAGCAGTGCCTCGACATCGAGCGGGTAGCCGGCATGGACGAAGGCCTCCGCGGCGTGGATCGCGGGCTTGTCCATCATCTCCATGCCGCCGGGGATGATGCCGGCGCCGATGATGCGCGCCACGCATTCGCCGGCCGCCTCGACCTGCGCGAAGCCGACCATCAGCGCGCGCGCCGTCTCGGGCTTCTGCAGGATGCGCACCGTGATCTCCGTGATGACGCCGAGCAGGCCCTCGGAACCGGTGATGACGCCCATCAGGTCATAGCCGGGATTCTCGCAGCCCTTGCCGCCGATGCGCAGGATCTCGCCGCTCATCAGCACGATCTCGCAGCCGAGCACGTTGTTGGTGGTCATGCCGTATTTCAAGCAGTGCACGCCGCCGGAATTTTCCGCCACGTTGCCGCCGATCGAGCAGGCGATCTGCGAGGACGGATCGGGCGCGTAATAGAAGCCGGCATGGGCGACCGCCTGGCTGATTGCGAGGTTGGTGACGCCGGGCTCGGTGACGACGACGCGGTTGTCGAAATCGATCTCGCGGATGCGCTTGAACTTGCCGAGGCCGAGCAGCACGCCGTCCTCGAGGGGCAGCGCGCCACCGGACAGCGAGGTGCCGGAGCCGCGCGGAACCACCTTGATGCCTTGCGCGGCACAATATTTCAGGACGAGCGAGACCTGCTCGGTCGTATCGGGCAGCACCACGACCATCGGCGGCTGCCGATAGGCGGTCAGCCCGTCGGATTCATAGGCCCGCATCTCGGCGAGGCTGTCGATCACGCCCTCGCCCGGCACGATTGCGCGCAAGGCGGCGACGATTTCGCTGCGACGCGCCAGCACGGCCTGGTCGCTTGCGGGCATCATGATGGCCATTTTAAGAAGCCTTCGTCCGACGGATGGAATTATCTCGGCAAATCAATCATGTCTTGCGGACTTTGGGTAGGTCCTCCGAAGGTCGCATTGCTTTGTTGCAGCGCAAGTTCTCTCTGGGGCAAGTCTGCTAGCAGGAAACCTGTCAGAGTTTCGCGGCTTGTCCACTTGCACCGGACCTGCCAAAACCACGACCCTCCATCTGACCCGGGAAGAGACGAAGAGCACACTTATGACAAAACTGACTTTCGGCGCGGTGACAATCCTCACCGTCATTGCCACCGCATCCGCCGCGATGGCGCAGGATGTCGCGGCCGGCAAGACATCGTTCAACAAGTGCCTGGCCTGCCACGCGATCGGCGAAGGCGCCAAGAACAAGGTTGGCCCGGAGCTCAACGGCCTCAACGGCCGCAAGTCGGGCGCGGTTGAGGGCTATAGCTACACGGACGCCAACAAGAATTCCGGCATCACCTGGGACGAGGCCACGTTCAAGGAATACATCAAGGATCCCAAGGCCAAGATCCCCGGCACCAAGATGGCGTTCGCCGGCATCAAGAACGAGACCGAGATCAACAATCTCTGGGCCTTCCTTGCCCAATACGACAAGGACGGGAAGATCAAGCAGTAAGCGCGCACGAGGCGGACGCTAGAGCTTCGGTTCTGATCGGACCAGAATCGAAGCTCTGGCTTTCTTGTTCTGACGCGTTTCTTCGCGCGAACCGGTTTCCACTTTGCTCGAAAAATGCTTTAGTCGGCGACCGCCTGCGCCGGGGCGATGTTTGCGATCATCGTCTCGATCTCCGCCTTCACGAGATCCGGCACGGCGTTCTGCACCATGTGGCCGAGATCGGGCAGCACGATCAGCTTTGCATTCGACACAGCCGCGGCGAACGGACCCGCGTGGATATTGGTTCTCACCGTCTTGTCGGGCTCGCCGGCGATGATCGTAACAGGCGCCGTGATCGCGCCATAGCTCGCGACTTGCGCGGCGACCGACTCCTTCAGCGTCACCAGATCATAAGCATTGGCGATGAACTCGCGCGGGCGCAGCAAGAGCGGTGTCGCGGAGTCCTGCACGAAACCATCCGGCATGATCTGCGGCAGGAACACGTTGCGGGCCCCGGCTTCGGTGATGAAATAGCCGAGCGGCAGCGTGATGGTGTAGGCGAGCAGCGGGCCGATCACAGGCGTTGCGATGATCTCGTTGTAGCGCCCGACACCGCCGCGCCAGGGATGCGTGACGGGCGCGAGCATCACGAGACCTGCAACGCGGCGCGGGTGATCGAGCGCGATCCGCGCGCCGAGGGCCCCGCTCCAGGAATGCACCACGAAGACCGCACGAGCGATTCCGAGCTTGCCGAGCGCCTCGTCGATCATGCGCGCCTGGATCTGCGGCGTGGAGTCCTGCCGGCTGGCGCGCGTGCTCCAGCCATGGCCGGGGCGGTCGATCAGAATCACGCGATGATCCCGGGCGAGGAGATCGCCCAGCGGCCGCCGCATCGCTTCGAGGTTGGAGCTCGCGCCGTGCAGCATCACGATCGGCGGGGCGGCCTCGCGCGGGCCGATCTCGACGACGTGGAGCGCGGCGCCATCGACGTCGATCATGCGGCCCTGCGGCGGAAAGGCGCGTTGCACGGCGACGATTCCGGCCTGCGTGAGCAGCGCCAGCAGGACCAGCGCCGTCACGACTGACATCACGATCATGGAGAGAATCCGGGTGATCCTGGGCACGGGGCAGTTACGGGTCTGCTCGGCCGGCAGTTTCGCCGTGGGCGGCGCGCGCTTCCACCGAAAATGCTGGGGCTGTGGATATGTGCATAATTGCTGATCGAGAAAACCCAATGAAATCAGGGCTATTCTAACCTAAACGCAAGCTTCGGACCAGCTTCATGCGGGCGTCATCGCAGCTTCCATATAATCGCCATGGTCGGTTCCGCCATCTAGGCGCGGGTGGGCGCCGATCCTCCTCGCAACATCAGGGGATGCGGGAAAGACCGGCAGATTGTCCTGGTTTGAACCGGAGAATTTTCGATGAGCTTCAGATCGAACGATAGTGCAATCGACGAAATCGTCGCGAGCTGCAACGGCGACCTGCGCGGTGCCGTGCGGGCGCTGCTCCTGATCAACGAGCATCTCGAGACCGAGCTGGCAAAGGCCTACGCCGCAGCCGCCGACCGCGGCATGGTCGAGCGCGGCAGCAGCGTGCTGCATTAAGCGCAGACTAGTTCGCCCCCTCCTCCTGCTTTTCTTCCTCGGGCGTGACCGGGGGACAGACGCTGATCGTCGAGCGCGCAAGCTTGGCATCGGCCCTGGACTTGTAGGGACCGTCGCCGAACCAGATGTCGCCGATGATGACCGGATTGCTGGTCACGATGGCGCATTTGCCGGTGGCGCGGTTGCCAACCACCCAGAACAGTCCGTCGGCGAGGCTCACCGTTCCCGACGCGAGCAGCAATGTCGCTGCGACCATCAAACGCTTCATGGCTTTCGCTCCTGCCATGCAGGTAGGCCTATAACAGGCCCCGCAATAGTCCTTGCAACGCCCTGGCTCGGAACGTGGTTAATCCGCGTCGGCCGCGATCGCTCAAGAAATGATCGAGTTATAGCTAGATGTCGCGGCCTTCGACCTTCTCGGTCAGCGCCTTGACCTGGTCGGGGATCTTTTCCAGGTGCGGATTGACGGCCAGCGCCTTGCGGTAGGCCTCGAGCGCGCGCCTCTCATCCCCGACCTCCTGCATGATCATGCCGAGGCCGGCGAGCGCGCCGAAATGGCGGGGCTCCCGGATCAGCACTTGCTGAATGTCCGCGAGCGAGCGGCCATAATCGTTCTGCATGTAATAGAGCGTCGCACGCCGGTTCCAGGCTTCGATGTAATCGGGCCTGAGCTTGATGATCGAATCCAGCAGCTTGATCGCGACATCGATCTTCTTCGCGTCGACGGCGGTCTTGGCGCGTGACATCAGAAGCGCGGCGGTGTCGCTCGGGGTCTGCAGCCAGATCGCCCAGATCCGCGCCTCGACATGCTTGGCGCTGGCCTCGTCGGGCGCGGCCTTCAGCGCGCCGAACAGGAAATCGAGATTCTTGCTGCGGTCGACCTTCGGCAGCTTTGACGGCGCCTCGGGCAGCTTCTTCTGCTTGCCGGGCGGCTCGACCTGCTGGGCCAGGGCGGCCGGCGCAAGGCCGGCGGTTCCCAGCACGAGGGCCAGACACAGGGTGCGCGCGAAACGGATTCTCACTGCCATGGTGAAAGTCTAAACGCGTAAAGCCGCCCTTGCAAAGCAAAGGCGGCGTCAAACTCGTGTGAGACCGTGGTCTTGCGGGGCACGCAGCGGCGCCCGGCGGGATCGGCTGCTCAGATCAGCCCTGGCGCGCCTTGAAGCGGCGCTGCACCTTGTTGATCACATAGACCCGGCCCTTGCGGCGGACCAAGCGGTTGGCGCGATGGCGACCGCGCAGCGATTTCAGCGAGTTACGGACCTTCATGGCAGAATCCTGAACGTTCGAAAGGCCGTGTTCGGCACTACCGTTTCGGCACGCGCGAATGTGGCAAAATGAGGTTTTTCCCGCTGGCGGACCGACCGCCCGGGACGGAGCGGTTCTTAAGGCATGGCGGGAGGTCATGTCAATGTTAACTGCCCGGCTCCCAACGAGCAAAAGCGCGAAAACAACCCCATGCACAGTAGAAGCGGCCGGATCGGCCCGATCCGGCGCATTGGAGGTCAGGCCCGGCAAAGACTTTAGCCGCCTGCGCTTTCGCCGCCACCAGCGCCTTGCCAAATTCGTTATATCCTATAATCAATTCGGCAACCCGTCGGGAGGACACCCATGCCGAAGCTGAAGCTGCCTGATATCGACAAAGTCGTCGCCATCGACATCCACACCCATGCCGAGGAGCCCTGCGGCACCCATCCCGACGACGGCTACGACGATTTCCAGGCGCAGATGGCGGAGTATTTCAAGTCGCCGCACAAGCATCCGCCGACCGTGCCGGAGACCGCGGCCTATTACCGCTCCAAGAACATCGCTGCGGTGATCTTCCCGGTCGATGCCGAGCGCGAGACCGGCTTCCGCCGCTACAAGAACGAGGAGATGCTGGAGATCGCCTCCGAGCATCTCGACGTGCTCATCCCCTTCGTCTCGATCGACCCGCACAAGGGCAAGCTCGGGGCCCGCGAGGCGCGCAAGCTGATCGAGGAATACGGCGTACGCGGCTTCAAATTCCATCCGACCATGCAGGGCTTCTACGCCAACGACCGCATGGCCTATCCGCTCTACGAAGAGATCAACAATGGCGGCGCGATCGCGCTGTTCCACACCGGCCAGACCGGCGTCGGCTCCGGCATGCCCGGCGGCATGGGCATGCGGCTGAAATATTCCAACCCGATGTACATGGACGATGTCGCGGCCGATTTCCCCGACCTCAAGATCATTCTCGCCCACCCATCCTTCCCCTGGCAGGAAGAGGCGCTCTCGGTCGCGACCCACAAGCCGAACGTCTACATCGACCTGTCGGGCTGGTCGCCAAAGTATTTCCCACCGATCCTGGTGCGCTACATCAACTCGATTCTCCAGGACAAGATGCTGTTCGGCTCGGACTGGCCGGTGATCACGCCGGACCGCTGGCTGTCCGATTTCGCCAAGATCGAGATCCGCGACGAAATCCGGCCGAAGGTGTTGAAGGCGAACGCGCGCAAGCTGCTGGGGATCTAGACGATCCGCTTCCATGAAACCGGCATGCAACTAGGTTTGGCCACGGGGTACATCTCGGCTGGCGTAGCCTAGCGTATCCCTTCCATCTCTGGTCCGGATTCGGACGGCGCGTAGAGTACCTCGAACACGACGCGCGCCGCCTGCTCCGGATCCTCTGGGTACGTCAGAGCGACCGACATCGTACCCACAGTTCTCTCAGGCTGGCGGCCGGGCCGCGGTCCACATCGACCTCACGACGTTGTGTGATTCCACCCGATTCAAGCTTGGGCGGCTCACCAGCGGCGTCGAAGTAGGTGGTGGGGCGCGTGATACTCCGGCGATCCAGGACGCAAAAGCAGGTTGGAGGGAAACTTTCGGGTACCCGGGTCGTTCGCTAAGACACGTTGAGCAGCGAATGCCATGTCTCGCCCCACCGTCCTGATCACCGGCAGCAGCGGCTTTCTCGGCCAGGCGATCGCGCGCGGCTTGATGGATCGTTACCAGGTCATCGGCCTCGATGTCAGCCGCCCTAAGAAGCCGTTGTCCGGCATCGAGACGATTGAGATCGACCTCACCTCGGATGCAATCGTGGCGAAGGCGCTGGACCAGGTTCGTGCGCGAACAGGCCGTCGGATCGCCTCGGTCATTCACCTTGCCGCCTATTACGACACGACCGGCGAGGACAACCCGAGATACGATGCCGTCACCGTTCAGGGAACGCGCCGACTGCTGGCGGCCCTTCAGGCATTCGACACGGAGCAGTTCGTCTTCTCGAGCACGCTGCTCGTGCATGCTCCTAGCTCGGCAAAGGGAAGAAAGATCGATGAAGATTCGCCGATCGAACCAGCTTGGGCCTATCCGCAGTCAAAGGCGGAGACCGAGACCCTGATCCTGAACGAGCATGGCAACATCAAGGTCGCGATCCTGAGGCTTGCAGGTGTCTATGACGAGGATTGCCGTGCGGCATTCATCGCGCAGCAGATCGCCCGCATCTTCGAGCGCTTGCCGACCGCTTATCTCTTCACCGGCGACATCACCACTGGCCAGCCCTATCTCCACAAGAACGACCTCGTCGAGGCCGTGGTACGCGTGGTCGATCGACGCAATGATCTTGCTGATGAAACGACACTGCTCATTGGCGAAGAGGAAACGCCGAGTTACGACGAGATGCAGAGGCGGATTGGCCAGCTTGTGCATGGGGAGAGATGGCGGACGATGTCCCTCCCGAAAGAGATGACGAAGCTCGGCACTTGGATGCAGGAGAAGGTTCTCGATCAGGATACCGACATCAAGTCGTGGATGATCGAGAATGCCGACGACCATTATGAGATCGATACTTCGCGAGCGAGGAGCCTCTTGGGGTGGAAACCCCGACACAGTCTGACCGCCACGCTGCCCGAAATGATCCGGCGGCTTAAGGTCGACCCGACGGACTGGTACGAGACGAACAAACTTCATCCTGCGACGGTCGCCGCTTCCGAACCCGAGCTCGACCAGGCCGCGGAGAGACTGCGGCAATCGGTGGAGCCTTCGAAAGATGAGGTTGAGGCCGAGACGGAACGGCATCGGGCGCGCACGCTCTGGGCGCCGCTGACCAATGCAGCGATTGGACTGTGGCTCGTCGCCTCGCCTGTCACGCTTGGTCTCTTCGATCCATCCGCGGCGCCAATTCCACCGGCGCTGGGACATGAGATCGCTTCGCCCGAGACACGTGACGGCAGGCTCGGCATCAGCGAGATCGTGTCCGGCATTCTTGTCGTCGCGTTCGCACTCATCGGCATGCGTCGGCGCTGGCGCTGGTTGCAGTGGCTCACCGCTGCCGTCGGCATATGGGTCATGTTCGCACCTCTCGTGTTCTGGACCACGAGCGCTGGAGCCTACGCCACCGATACGCTTGCTGGCATGCTGATCGTGACGCTCGCGGTGATGGTTCCCCCAACACCGGGCATCAGCCGCCAAGCCCTCGCCGCCGACGATGATCGCCCCCTCGGCTGGACCTACTCGCCATCCACATTCAGCCAGCGCCTCCACATCATTGCTCTGGCCTTTGTCGGCCTGTTCGTCTCGCGCTATCTCGCCGCCTATCAACTCGGTCATATCGACGGGTTGTGGGATCCTTTCTTCGGCCCAGGTGATGCAGCGGTCGCCAATGGCAGCGAGGCGGTGGTGACCTCCTGGGTCTCGAAGGGCTTTCCGGTCGCCGATGCCGGGTTTGGCGCCTTCGCCTACGCGCTAGATGCCCTGGCAGGCGCGATCGGCGACCGTCGCCGCTGGCGCACAATGCCATGGATGGTGATTCTGTTCGGCCTACTGGTTATCCCGCTCGGGCTCGTGAGCGTCAGCTTCATCATTATCCAGCCCCCTTTGATCGGTGCACTGTGTACGCTCTGCATCATCCAGGCCGCGATCACGATAGTGCTCATCCCCTATTCGATAGATGAGGTACTGGCGAGCTGTCAGTATCTTTGGGGCGCGAAGCAGGCGGGCCAGCCGTTCTGGCGCACTTTCTGGCGCGGTGGCCCGGCGCTCTCCGAGAAGCAGGCGCCGACGCCCGATCTCGACCGCCCGTTATCGGCGGTGCTGCGCGACATAGTCACCGGCGGCGTCAATTTTCCCTGGACGCTGGTCGCGAGCTCTTTCCTTGGAATGCTGCTGATGATCACGCCGCTTGCCTTCGGCACGAGCCCGATCCTCTACTTCAGCGACCATATCACCGGCTGCCTTGTCATCCTCGTCGCCGTTACGGCGATGGCGGAGGTGGCGCGTGCCGCGCGGTTCGCCAACGTCGCGCTCGGAGCATGGGTGGCAATCTCCCCCTTTGTCCTCGACGGCGCCACGACAACGGCGACGATAGCCAACGTTGCAACCGGTGTCCTCCTCATCGGGCTGAGCCTGCCACGCGGCACCCGTAGCGCCGCCCATTACGGCGGATGGGACCACGCAATAGTATGATGCAACGGCGGGCTCTGCGTGGGCGCCACCGAAGATGATAGGGGGAGCTTTCTCATGACGCATCTGATCGGACAGCGGCATCACGTATGGCTCGCCGAGTGCTTGATCGCTGCAACAACAGAGGTGCCCTCTCTCCCGCAGGCTTGCGGGAGCGAGTCGGGAGAGGGTGCTTCCGCAATGGGACAATCCCCAAGAGGACAAAGCCCTCACCCGGCGCCATAGCCGATGCGAAGCATCGGCGTCTTAGAGAACGGCGGCCAGAGGCCGCCTATGCCTCTCCGCAAGCGGGAGAGGTGAACGAGCCCCACCGATCAATTCAACCTAAAGCCATTTCGCTCTAATCGTATCCTCATCGCAGCGCATGAGGGCTTCGATCCCATTGACCAAAGCCCTCGCACTCAGACGAAGGCTTCAGACTTGAGCCAAGCCTCCATCGACAAAGACCTCGCCGCCGGTCATGTAGCTGCTGTCCGAGGACGCCAGGAATGCGGCCACCGCGCCGGTCTCGCTGGGGTCGCCGACGCGCCCGATGGGCGTGGCGCTGCCGAGTGCATCGAAGGCTTCCTCGCCCACGACCTCCAGCGCCAGCTCCGTCTTGGTCGGCCCCGGCGACAGCACGTTGACGCGGATGCCCGTGCCGCGCAGGTCCAGCGCCCAGCTGCGCGCCAGATTGCGGATTGCGGCCTTGGTCGCGCTGTAGATGCTGAACTGCGGCGTCCCCATCACGCCCGTGCTCGAGCCGGTCAGGATGATCGACGATCCCCTGCGCATCAACGGCAGGGCTTTCTGCACGGTGAACACCAGCCCCTTCACGTTGACATCGAAGATCTGATCATAGTGCTCGGGCGTGATCTGGCCGAGCGGCGCAAACGCGCCGGTCCCGGCATTGGCGAACAGAACGTCGACATTGCCGCGTTCGGCTTTCACCGTCGCATACAGTCGGTCGAGGTCGGACAGATCGGTGACCGAGCCCCTGACGGCACGCGCCGAGGACCCCAGCTGCGCGAGCGCAGCATCGAGCGGCTCCTGCCGTCGCCCGAAGAGATAGACGAATGCGCCTTCATCGACGAACCGTTTGGCGGCTCCGAGCCCGATGCCCGTTCCGCCGCCCGTCACCACCGCCGTCTTGCCTTGTAGTCTGCTCATGATGTGCTCCTTCATTGAGGTTGCACTGAGCTGGCGGCGTACCCACCTATCGACAAGTATGCACCTTTTGGTAAGTGCCCAAAAAATGTCGTCAGATCGTTCAGACCTCATCTCCCCACCGGCGCAAGCCCAAGCAGACGTCCAACGTTGCACGCCGAATCTGCCCGGCTTCACCTGCGGCCTGGATGCGACCTTGCGGGTCGTCTCGGGCAAGTGGAAGCCGCTGATCCTGTACTTCGTCGCCCAGGACGGACCGACCCGTTACGGCGAGCTCCGGCGCGCCATACGCGACGTCAGCGACAAGGTGCTGATCCAGCAGCTCAAGGAGCTGGAGGCCGATGGCCTGGTGAAGCGGACCGACTACAAGGAGGTGCCGCCGCGGGTGGACTATAGCCTCACGCCGCTGGGCCAGAGCCTCGCCGAAGCGCTGGTGCCGCTCTGCACGTGGGGCACCGAGCACATGGCGGAGGTCAGCCGGGTCTTCGCCGAGCGGGCGACCTGGCCGCGGCCAGGACGTCAGTCGACTGGCTAGCTCGCGCTACTCGTCGTCCGAAGTCTGCTCCGCCCCTGATAGCAGCGCGTTGCCGCAACTCGACTTGCGTCCGACTTGGGCCAACAAATGACATGCGAAGGCCACGCTATCCAGCTTCGCAATGGCGAATGGCCTCTACTCGCTTGACGATTGTTTAACCGAAATCCGCGTTAACGTTGCAGTGCTCCATGGGGCCTTGCTGCCGATTGAGTTACCATCGGCAAGAGCGTCTTTCAGCCCGGAGAAGCAAATGAAAGTGGGTTTAGAGCTAAGGCGGGTCCTGCGCGGGATTGCTTTCCTGTCCGTGCTCTGGCCCTTCTGTTCTGCGGCAATTGCGTCTGACGCCGAGACTTACCAGACGGCTGCTGCCGTTGCCGTAAGCAAGCTGGACTTTGACCGAGCCATTCAAATCTACTCCAAAGGGCTCGAGCAGCCATTCAGTCTCAAGGACCGGGCGGAGCTGCTGCTGATGAGGGGTGTAACCGCTCAGCTGGCAAAAAGATGGGACCAAGCCGAAGCCGATTTTACCGCGGTCGTCGAAATGGTCGGCTCTACCGACCAGCGCGCTTATGCGCCGAGAACGGTTGTAGGGAATGCCGCATTGAGGAAAGATTGCGGCAACTGGACAAAGCGATCTAGCAAGCAAATTCCGACGATCCAAAGGACAATCTCAAAAAGTGAAATTTGACGTCCACCTGTTCGAAATGCAGCGATCCGAGCAGAAGGCACTGCCGCCAAAATGGTGAGAGCAGTGATCCGACCCACATATTCCCAGAGAAGCCAACTTGCCGCTTGATGTTGATGCAGCCGCATAACTTGCGACGCAACTAGCGCTATAAGGGCGAGGACGAACCACCAAATCAACGGGCGCGTATCGGAGCGATTGCTCTCACGCTCTTTAGGCACGACGAAAGAGTGCTCTTCCATGCTCGATGAGATATTCGCTTTACGTTTTCACGGAGACGAATCCTTCGCTCCACGCGTCCTTGTCGATTTCCATCTCGCTGACTTGGAAATTATCGGGATAGTCGCGAAAGCCCTCAAAGCGCAGCTTGCGCAGTCTTGCTGCATCTGCTTCGGCCGCGCTGCTATAGACCCCGACGAGTTTATCTTCGGTATCATTCTCATCCAGAGCATCTTCGCGCGGATAGCTATGCCAGAGCAGGAAAACTGTGCGCATTTGTGTAAGGGCCATAACCGCGTGATTGCTTACGTCAGTTCGTCCAACCACCGCTGAGCCAATTTCGGCTCACCCGGAGTGTTTGAAAGGCGAGAGCCCATCTGCAGGAACCGCTCGTGGAGCTGGAAGGGTTCAATGCCGCACTTGTGGCGCAGGCGCTCGATTTTGGAGCCTAATTCAAGGAGCTCCTCCCGTGCGGGGTCGCGCAAACCAACTCGTTCGTACGAGCCGAAGAGTCCCCACTGTCCCTTAGCGCACCCCTGTAGTGCCGACAGAAGCAACTCCCTGTACGAAGCTTCAAGGGCCGCGAGCTGTCGTTCATACGAGGGTCTCATCGGCTCGAATAGGTTCTCGGGTCAAAGAATGCAGCGAGAGCGGAGACGACAGCGACAACGGCCAAGAACAGTACCGTGGTAGGATCGATGAACAGATACAAGACTGCCAGTATTCCGGCGACGGTCAGAGCTGGTCCAATGAGCGCAGGGTGCGTCTTAAGCCAGTTGATCACACTGTGGCGGACCTGAGGGACGTAGGCCGTAGCCGCGAGGAGAGCGACAAGTACAACAAGCCATTTCGGCATGGGACGAAGCGCCTTATTTGCCCTGCAACTACAATAGCTAAGCACGTCTGCATGAAGAATAGAGTTCAAATTATAGCGACTACCCCGCAATGTCTGTCTTGGGTCACAAGCTGCCGATCACACCTGCAGTGGCAGACGTCCGCTTTGCTCTGGTAAGCTGACGAATTATACGCACGCCCCAATCGGAGTTCTTGTGACCACAACCCCGGAAGGACAGCCGATGCCCATCAAAGCCGTCGTCTTCGACGCCTATGGCACGCTCTATGACATCCAGTCGGTCGCTGACGTCACTGAGGATGCGTTTCCCGGCTACGGCGAGATCATCACGCAGGTCTGGCGCATCAAGCAGCTTGAATACACCTGGCTGCGCTCGCTGATGCAAGCTTACCAGGATTTTGACGCGGTCACGCGCGACTCGCTCGCCTATACGCTGCGTGTGCTCGGACTCGCCTATGAGAGCGAGGCATTCGAGCGCGTCATCGAGAAATATCTGCATCTCGATCTCTATCCGGATGCGGCCGAAACGCTCGCGGCCCTGAGACCGCGCAAGCTCGCCATCCTCTCCAACGGCAGCCCGGACATGCTCAATGCGCTGGTACGCAATTCCGGGCTCGACCGCCTGCTCGATGCCACCATCAGCGTCGACGCGAAAAAGATCTTCAAGCCGAGCCCACAGGCCTATGAGCTGATCGGCGAGGTGCTCGGCACCGCGCCTGATGAGGTTCTGTTCGTCTCCTCCAATCCCTGGGACGCCGCCGGGGCAAAATCGTTCGGACTGAAGGTTGCCTGGATCGAGCGGGTGACGCCCGAAGCGATGGCGCTGGCTTGCGTCGAGAACGAACTCGTGGCACCGCTCACCATGTTCAAGGCGATCCGCACCCAGATGGACGAGCTCGGCTTTGCGCCGGATCATCGCGTCCGCGCCCTCTCCGAGCTGCCGGGAATCGCTTAGGGGTCGTCGCCCGCTGTAAGATTGGATGAGCTGCCCGGAATGAGCCTGGAATCCGTTCGCGCCTTCTTCGCCGAGAAAGCCCCCGACATTTCCGTCATCGAATCCCCGATCAGCTCCGCGACCGTGGCGCTGGCGGCCGAAGCCTATGGCGTCGAACCCGGAATGATCGCCAAGACGCTGTCGTTGCGGATCGGCGAGCGCGTGATCCTGATCGTCGCGGCCGGCACCTCGCGCATGGACAACAAGAAGGTGAAGGCGCAGTTCGGCGGCAAGCCGAAGATGCTGGGTCTGGAGGAAGTCGCCGACATCACCGGACACGAGGTCGGCGGCGTCTGCCCGTTCGGCCTGAAGTCGCCGCTGCCGATCTATTGCGACATCTCGCTGAAGGCATTCGACGTCGTGGTGCCGGCTGCCGGCTCGACCCATAGCGCGGTGCGCATCACACCGGAGCGGATGGCCGAGCTGACCGCGGCTGAATGGGTCGACGTCTGCGAGCACAGGCCCTGAGCGGCGCTATTCGTCCTCGTCGTAAGGCCGCTGTGGAGGCGGCGGAGCAATGTAGCGTGGTGGCGGTGCGGCCCGGCCGCGCGGAACCTGTTGCTGCGGCGGCATCTGGTTGCTGGACTGGAACACCGCACGGCAGCCGCTCGAAAGCTGTGGCGTATTCTGCTGCAAGCAGGCCACGATGCGGTTCACGTCGGGAATCTGATCGCTGCACAGGCGCCACACATCAGGTGTGCAGGCCATCTGCTGTTCCATCGTGCCGCGGTATTCCTGCGCGGATGCAGCGCTGTGCGCCATGATGCCGCCGACCGCAAGCGCCACACCTAGCGCGATCCGCTCTGTTCGCATGTCCAGATCCTTCCCAAGTCTCTCGAATTCTCTTCAATCAATGAGACGCGAGCTTGTTCTGGACCAACAACAAAATGTGAAAAGCGCGACTGGAACCATGGCAGCTCCCGCTGACGCCTTGGTCCGTGGCGCCCCAGCAACAGGGCAGAAGCAAACCGGCCTCTTGCGCCTTTCGCCATAAGGCATTTCGCCTGACGCCAAGAATCATCACGGCGCTCCCGCTAGCAATGGGCTGCAATGAGGGGAATGTCGATGCCGACTGCAAGACCGGTCTGTGCGCAAAACGTCGCCACGGCCGCAATCTTTCGCCGCAAGCTGCTGGTCACCACCGCGCTGGCGCCCCTCGTGCTGGCCTTCCTGGTCCTGACGTCCAGGCCGGCGCGCGCCGCCTGCACCGTGGCCGGCACCGGCACGATCGGCGCACTCAATTCGGGCGATGTCGCAACCTGCACCGGCCTCGGCAACACCGATCACATCAACGCCACCGGCGGCACCAACGTCACCGTCAATGTCGGCGACGGCACCACGACATCGCTGCTGCCCGGCGCCGGCATACCTGCGATCGTTTTCGACGCCACCATCGCCTCGCATGTCACCGTCAACAATCAGGCGACAGTCTCGACCTCCAGCGGAGCGGTTCTGCTCTCCAACGGATCGACCCACAACAATGTGACGGTCGCCGCCGGTGCGATCGCGGAGGGTACGGGCAACGCCGAAGCAGCCATCGTCATCGACAATTCGAACGACAACCTCCTCAACATTCGCGGGACGGCCGTCGGCACCGGAGAAAACACGACGGGACTGCGGATCAGCGGGACGTCGAGCGGCAATGTCGTCCTCGTCTATGACAGCGGATCGATCGGCGGCGGCCATACCGGCGTGCAATTCATCGCCGGCGGCAATTCGCTCGTCAATGGCGGCACGATCTCCGGCGGCTTCTTCCTCGCCATCCAGGGCTCTTCCGGCAGCGACACCATCTTCAACGCCGGCACCATCTCGGGCGGCGGCAGCGGAGCGATCGAGCTGAATGGCGGCGATGATCAGCTCGGCCTCGCGCCGGGCGCGACGATCACCGGGAATGTTCGCGGCGGGAGCGGTACCGATACGCTGAACTTCGGCAGCATTGGCAGCGCCATGTTCGACCTCGGCAATCTCGGCCCCGGCCTGCAATATGACGAGTTCGAGCAACTGAAGAAGAACGGCAACTCCGTCTGGACGCTGACCGGCACCACCGCCTTCAACGGCGCGACGACAGTGGACGCGGGCGGCCTGGTCGTGAACGGCACATTGCCCTCGGTCGTCACGATCAATGGCGGCTATCTCGGCGGCACCGGCACCGTCGGCGGACTCGTCGTCAACAATGGCGGCATGGTCGCGCCCGGCAATTCGATCGGGACGCTCAACGTCAACGGCAACGTCGCCTTCAATGCCGGCTCGACCTTCCAGGTCGAGATCAACCCCGGCGGCCAGTCCCACAGGATCGCAGCGACCGGGACCGCCACGCTCAACGGCGGTACGGTGCAGATCGTGCCGCTCGGCGCAGGCTTTATCGCCAACACGCAATACACCATCCTCACGGCGGCGGGCGGCGTCAGCGGCACGTTCGCCGCGCTCACGAGCTCTAGCAGCCCGCTAGTCACAGGGCAGCTCAGCTATGACGCCAACAACGTCTACTTCCTGCTGCAGCAGATCGGCGGCTTCGGAACGTTGTCGGGGCTGACGCCGAACCAGGCCGCGGTGGCCGGCGCACTCGACCAGGTACAGCTCGGCGGCGCATCGGGACCGCTGGCCACTGCGATCAACACACTCGCCGCGCTCAATACGCCAGGCATCAAGGCCGGCCTCGACGACCTGGCCGGTCAAATCCACGCCGATGGACGCCGCTTCGTTGCGGATCAGGCCGACATGTTCCAGAGCTTCATGTGGAATGCCGGGACGCAGTCGCGCGGCGAGACCGTTCGGATGACCGCGTCCGCCTACGCGCCGGAGCCCAGGGACCCGATCGGCAAGGCGTTGAACCGCCGCCGCGCGGCGCCGATGCAGAGCGTCTGGTTTGGCGGCTATGGTAATTGGGACAAGGTGGCCGCGAGCGACATTGCCTTCGGAACCAACACGACCATCGCCGGCGCCGCGCTCGGTGCCGACCTCTGGCACATGCCGGGCTTTACGGCAGGCCTCGCGGTCGGCGCATCGACCGGCCAACTGCGAATGACCGGCCGCGCCGACCGTATCGAGGCCAATGCCGGGCATGCCGGCGTCTACGCGCGCGGCGAAGCCGGCGGCTTCAATCTCGCATCGGCGATCAGCTATTCCTTTGCGGCGCTCGACTCCTCGCGCACGATCGCGTTCCTCGGCGAGACGGCAACTGCCGCCTCGCGTGCAAACACCTTTGCCGCTTCGCTGGGCATCTCGCGGCCGTTCCAGACCGGATGGGGTCTTGTCGCCGAGCCCTTTGCCAAGGCTGATTGGTACGCGACACGCCAGGGCAGTTTTTCAGAGGCAGGTGCGCCGGGGGTCAATCAGCTGGTGCGAGGCGGCAGTTTCGACCTCGGCTATGGCACGGCCGGCCTGCGCGGCAGCCAGCGCATGATGATGCCGAATGGCCACGCGGCACAGTTCGGCGCGACCATTGCCGTTCGTCATGAGTTTACCGGCAGCGCGGCAACCACGACGGCGGCGCTGGAGGGCGCACCCGGCATTCCGTTCGCGATCACCGGCGTCGAGCGCGCGCGCACGGTGGCGCTTGCCGGCGCCGAAATCCGGTGGGACCTGACGACCGCGACATCGTTCAAGGCCTCGTACGAGGGCGCGTTCGCGCCGGGATACGACCGTCACACGCTGCGCGGCCTGGTCCGCAGCGAATTCTGAACGGCCCTACTCCACCTTGCCGATCTTCTTCACCGCCGCGATCAGCCGCTTGCTGTCGGTCGCGACGAACTCAGAGAAGGCCGGCGCGTCCTGATAGGCGACGAGGCTGCCCGAGGTCTCGAATGCCTTGAGCACATCAGGGCTCGTCATCACTTGCGTCATCGCCTCGCGCAGGCGGATCGCGATCGGCGCAGGGAGAGCGCTCTGCGCGAACAGCCCGGCCCAGATGTAAAACTCGACATCCTTGTAGCCGAGCTCCTGGAAGGTCGGCACATCAGGGAAGCTCGCGATGCGCTGCGCGCCGCAATTGCCGAGCACGCGCAGCTTGCCATCGTCGACCTGCGGTTTCAGCGTGCCGGGTGCGGCGGCGATCGCCTGCACGGTGCCGCCGAGGATCGCAGTCAGCGCAGGACCTGCGCCGCGGAACGGCACGTGCAGCAGCTTGATGCCGGCGCTGCTCGCGAACATCTCCATGGCCACATGCAGCGTGCCGTACGGCCCGGACGAGCCATAGGCGATCTGGCCCGGCCGCTTCTTCGCATCCTCGACGAAATCCTGCGCGGTTCTCCAGGGCGCCGAGGCCGGCACCGCGAGCAGCGTGGGATCGGCGAGCACGCGCGCGATCGGCATGAACTGCGAGACCTCGTAGGCGACGGGTCGGTCGAACAGCCGGTCGGCCTCGGGGAGCACCGCGAGCGAGGACAGCGTCATCAGCAGCGTGTAACCGTCGGGCTCGGCACGCGCGGCCGCGGCATTGCCGACCGATCCGCCGCCGCCTCCCGCCCGGTTGTCGACGATCACAGGCTTGCCGAGGATCCGCTCCAATGCCGTCGCGACCGGTCGCGCAGCGAGATCGGCCTGTCCGCCGGCCGGGAACGGAACGATCATGGTGATGTTGCGCGAGGGGTAAAGAGCTTGGGCAAAGCTTGATCGAGAGCAAGCGGCCTGTGCTAGGGGCAGCACGGCAGCGGCCTTCAGAAGTTCGCGGCGGTTCATTGGTGGGTACCTCCCCGATTGTTTTCGTGATTGGGAGGCAGCCTAACCGGAATGGATTGTGTTGCGATAGCCGTGCGCTTGCACCCTCCCCGGCGGGGCCTGGAGGGGGCGGCCGGTTGGCCGCATCTCCCCAACTACTGCGACTGCAACAGGGTGGGCAGGCTCTTGTCGAGGACGTTGCCGAGCAGTTGCCGCGTCGACGCGCGCATCACTGGATTGTTGGCGGCTTCCGGCGGTTCTGGCCACTGCGCCCAATCGATACGCAGCGTCGGCGGCCCGGTCATAAAGTTGCTTCCGCTGATCGAGCCTTCGCCGCTCTTCAGAATATCGAAGCTTTGCCCGTCATGAACGTAGATCCGTATGACCGCGTAGATGTCGGCGATGTCGTACAGCGGGCTGACCTTCATGACACCGATGCCGAAGAATCCACCCTGGCGTATTCCCTTGATCACGACGACATAGCGTTTGCATCCGGCCTGACCGGCAACTTGGCGGACGATGGCGCCGGCCTTGTCGCTGCGAACGAACATGCCAAGCCCGGGATCGTAGGAACTGAATGCGGATCTATCGGCAGCGATCCTGCGGACGACAAAACCAGAGCCGACCGCGGCCCTCACACGTTCGACAACGAGGTCATCGAGCCCGAAACCGTCGACCGGAACCTCCTTGTTCTCGTTGCCGAACACGGTCACGCCGATCTTCTTCACGATGAAGCGATCGCCCAGCAGCGATATCACGCCGACGCACGGTCCTGCAGCTTGCGGCGTGGACTGCGAAGCAGGTGCCGGCTTGGGAGGCGCGTTCTTTGCCGGCTTGGCAACCGTCGCCGGCTGGTTGGTTTGCGCCTGCGCGGGGCCGGCCAGGCACAGTGCGAAGAGGAAGAGGCAAATAAGACGAAGCATCATGTAGCGGTCGTCGGGTTGTTGAGAAACGGGAAGCAGGAAACAGAACGCGGCGCGGGTATAGACAACAAAGTTCATGACCGCAACGCGAGGGCCCTAGCGTTTCTTCAACTTGGCAAACTGCCTGGGCAAAAACTCCGTCAGCGGCAATGCCGCAGCCGCACGCAAGAGACCGCGTCGATCCATGATTTGCCCTCGCCTGATTTTCTTGTTTCGCTGCCAGGCTAACGCGCCAGGCGGCAAGAACAAGACGTTTACGAACCGTTAGCCATATCGGGCTCCTTCAGGAACGCATGTCCGGGCCCGCTGTTGCCTTCCCAGGGAGAGTGGATGATGCGGAATCTGGCGACTATCGACGTTGCGCTGGACGAGATGCTGGTGAATCTCGCAGCGATCGTGTTGCGGCTTTCGACGCCCGAATTGACGGGAACGCCGGAAGCGCGGCGCGCGCTGGCGCGATCCGTCCATCAATATGGTGTGTGTGCGGCGCGGTCGAGCGACCCACGCGTTCACGAATTGAAGGCGCAATTGGAGGGGACGCTGAAGCCAAGCCTGCGCGTCGTCGCGATCCATGGCGTGAAGGTGTCGTAGTTCGTCATTGCGAGGAGCTCTTGCGACGAAGCAATCCAGAATCTCTCCGAGGAGACATGCTGGATTGCTTCGCTGCGCTCGCAATGACGGAGAGCGTTGAAGCCGCGCGCGCTCCTACGACGCTTTGCTTTTCCCGCGCGGCCGCCGCTTGCATGTGCCCGGCAGCTTCGCTGCCAGGAAATCGGCGAGCGCTTCGACGCGCGCGGGGCGGGGGCCGCCGGGCGGGGTAACGAGGTGCACGGCGCCTTCGGCCTGCTTCCAGTCCTTCAGGATGACTTCGACCTCGCCCGACGAGATCGCCTCGCCGACGATGAATTCCGGCAGCTCGGCGATGCCGAGCCCCGCGATCAACGCCGGCATCACGGCTTCGCCGTTGTTGACGCGAAGCTGGCCGCCCGGGCGCACGCTGGCCTGCTCGCCGGCCGAATTGGTGTAGTGCCAGGCGTTGGGCGTGGAGAGATAGGCGTAGCTGAAGCATTTGTGCGCGGCGAGATGCATCGGGTGCGTCGGCCGGCCGTGCTTCTTGAGATAGGACGGCGCGGCGACCGTGTAGCGCGGCATGGTGAAGAGCCGCCGCGCGATCAGCGAAGAGTCCGGCAGCCGCGCGATCCGCACCGCCATGTCGAAACCTTCGCCGATCAGGTCGACGGTCGCATCGCTCAAATGCAGATCGACGGAGACTTCCGGATAGGCCTGGAAGAACTCGGGCAGCAGCGGCGCCACCGCCTTGATGCCGAACGTCATGGGGACGGCGAGCCGCACCAGGCCGCGCGGCGCCACCGACTGCGCCAAGGCCTCGTTCTCAGCGGCCTCGCCGTCGGCCAAGAGGCGCGTCGCGCGTTCGGCCAGCTTGTGGCCGGCATCGGTCAGCGCGAGCCGGCGCGAGGTGCGGTTGAACAGCCGCGCGCCGAGCCGCTCCTCCAATCGCGTGACCGCCTTGGACACCGTGGCCTTGGACATCCCAAGCTCGCTCGCAGCCCCCGCAAATGATCGCAGCTCCACGACTTTGGCGAAGATCGCGAGCGCTTCGAAATCTGGAAGTTTTGCCATGGCAGCCGGTCCTGATGGGGCATTTAAGGAAACAATGCGTTTCGACAGTTTCTATTTCTATACCACAGGCGAAGGCTTATCCAACAGGTCAATCCGACATCAAGGAATTGCACAGATGATCGAACTCAGACCTTTCGAAAAGCTCGGCGGCGCCGATCACGGCTGGCTCAAGGCCAAGCATCATTTCTCGTTCGCTGGCCATTACGACCCGAACAACATGGGCCACGGCGCCTTGCGGGTGTGGAATGACGACGAGATCGCGCCGAACACCGGCTTTCCCGCCCATCCCCACGCCAACATGGAGATCATCACCTATGTGCGCGAGGGCGCGATCACCCATCAGGACAGCCTCGGCAACGAGGGCCGCACCGAAGCGGGCGACGTGCAGGTGATGAGCGCCGGCAGCGGCATCCGCCACTCCGAGTACAATCTCGAGCCGACCAGGACGCGGATCTTCCAGATCTGGATCGAGCCGGCGATGCGCGGCGGACAGCCGACCTGGGGCTCGAAGCCGTTTCCGAAGGCAGACCGCTCCGGCAGGCTCGTCACCATCGCGAGCGGCTTTGCGGGCGACACGGACGCACTGCCGATCCGCGCCGATGCCCGGGTGCTCGCCACCACGCTGAAGGCGGGCGAGAGCGCGGAGTATGAGCCGCAGACGTCGCGGCATCTCTACCTGGTGCCGGCGGCAGGCGTTGTCGAGGTCAACGGCGTCCGCGTCAATGCCCGCGACGGCGCCGCGATCCGCGACGAGGCCAAGCTGAAGATCACGGCGCTCGAAGATTCCGAGCTCGTGCTCGTCGACGCGGCGTGACGAACAAGCAACCAATCACCTCACCCAATCCCAACGGAGACCACCATGACCAAAGTTCTCGTCCTCTATTATTCCGCCTATGGCCATATCGAGGCGATGGCCAATGCCGTCGCCGAAGGCGCGCGCGAGGCCGGCGCGACCGTTGACATCAAGCGCGTGCCCGAGCTGGTGCCGGCCGAGGTCGCGAAAGCCTCTTACTACAAGCTCGACCAGGCCGCGCCGGTCGCCAAGATCGAGGACCTCGCCAATTACGACGCGATCATCGTCGGCACCGGCACCCGTTTCGGCCGCATGGCCTCGCAGATGGCGAACTTCCTCGACCAGGCCGGCGGGCTCTGGGCCAAGGGCGCGCTGCACGGCAAGGTCGGCGGTGCCTTCACGGCCACCGCGACCCAGCACGGCGGCCAGGAGACCACGCTGTTCTCGATCATCACCAACCTGCTGCATTTCGGCATGGTCGTGGTCGGCATGAACTACGGCTTTGCCGGCCAGATGAAGCTCGACGAGGTCACGGGCGGTGCGCCCTATGGCGCCACCACGATCACCGGCGGCGACGGCAGCCGCCAGCCCAGCGCCAACGAGCTTGCCGGCGCGCGTTATCAGGGCCGCCAGATCGCGGAGACCGCCAAAAAGCTGCATGGCTGATGCAACCCGGGCGGCATTCTCAGTCGGGGAATGCCGCCCCAATCCGGAATTGGGATACGGTCACCGCTAAATCTGCGTGATGTCGGCGTGAGGCCGAACCGGCTCCGTCGGTAGAGGTGCGGGCGCCGTCGAAAGCCACCAGCCCTCGCCGGCAAACCAGCATGTCTCGTCGGGGACGCCCTCTCTCCGCAACGACTGCACCCCTTCCCAACCTTTCGTGAACGCCTCGCCCAATCGCCCGCCGGCCTCGGCATCCTGCAATCCCGCGCAGCCGATGAATTGGGCGCGGCTGAGGAATTTCGCCGGCCAGATCGCACCGTCATCCGGCCGCGTGATCATCAACATGCCGCCGTACATGCCTTCGGGCGCGAGCGGAAACACCAGCCGCCCGCCGGGCCGCAGCGCATCGAGCCATTCCGCCGCCGGCTGCGCCGCGCCCGCGCAGACATAGATCACGTCGGCCTCCGGCAGATCCGCCGCGATGCCCGAGCGTCCGCGCACGTCCACATGGGCGACGTCCTTCAGATTGTCGCGCGCAAGTCCCACCAGACGTTCATCGATCTCATAGGCGTGAACGCGACCGTCGGGACCGACGAGATGCGCGAGAATTGCGGTGTAATAGCCGCTGCCGGCGCCGATCTGGACCACGGTCTCGCCTTCCTTCACGGCGCAGCCATTGAGCCAGTAGGCGTGCGCACCGGGCATTCCGATATTGAGACCGCGCGCCGGGTCCAGCGCCAACAGCGCGTTCTGATAGAGGAAGGCGGGATCATCGTCAGGCGTGACCACATAGGGATGACCGCCGAGACAGATCGACCACGGCCCGGGCCCGGCGAACGGCTCGCGCCTGATGGTCCGAAAGGCCTGTTCGAGGCGAGGGTCTGCAGCCTTCGCAGCACCGCAAATCAACTGCGCATAGAATGCACGATATTTTGCCGAACGGTCTTCCATGTCGCCTCCGCGGAATGGAAGCGACGATAACACAACGAGGACGATCATCGGAAGGCTTGCGCAATCGCGGCCTTTGTGACGGCGCCGTGACGTAGCCACGCCTCAACTCCGTTCCATTTTCTTCCTGACGAGGTCCTTGCCGATCGGCCGCACGGGTTCGCTCCGTAGCACCAGCGAGGTCGTCACAGCACCAAAACCGGCGATGCGATCCACGATGGTCTCGAGATCCTCCGGCGCCGGAACGAGCACCTTGAGCACGAAACAGTCATCGCCCGTGACGCGATGGACTTCGATGATGTGAGGGATTTCGCTGAACCGCTTGAGGCAGGTCTTAATGTGCTCGTGCGAGGTGCGCAGGCGCACCAGCGCCATCAGGCCGAGCCCGAGAGCGCGCGGGTTGATGCGGGCGCCATAGCCCTCGATGATGCCGGCTTCCTCGAGCCGCTTGACGCGTTCGGACACGGCCGGCTGGGACAGCCCGACGGAACGGCCGAGCTCGGACAACGGTACGCGCGCATTGGCCTGCAGCGCCTCGAGGATCTTCAAATCCTTGGCATCGATGCTCCCGAAGCGATCCAAACTCAATTCTCCGTTCCACCTTGAGATCATCGGCAGATGGTCGATTTCGCCGATGACTTGCCATGTGATGCAGGACCGCGATCGGTCACACTGCGGTCAACTCAGATATCACGGGACGTTCATGCACGACATCATCACATTGCCCGGGCTCGGCGGCTCCGGAGATACCCACTGGCAGACGCTATGGGAGCGCGCTGACGCGCGCTTCACGCGATTCCAGCCGGCGAGCTGGGACCAGCCGGAGCTCGACGACTGGGAGCAAGCCCTGGAGCACGTGGTCGCGCGCTGCGCCAGGCCGCCCCTCCTGGTCGCACACAGCCTCGCCTGCCTTTTGGTGGCGCACTGGGCCGCGCGCTTCCCTTCCGCGATTGCGGGCGCCTTTCTGGTCGCCGTGCCCGATCCCGATGGCGGCCATTTTCCCGCGGAGGCCGCAGCGTTCAAGCCGGTCCCCGGCGGCGCGTTGCGCTTTCCCGCGCTGATCATCTCGAGCACGAATGATCCATATGGAGCGCTCGAGGTGACACGGCGGCGGGCGCAGGACTGGCAGTCCGGCCTGATCGTGCCGGGCGCGCTCGGCCACATCAATGCCGCGAGCGGGCTCGGCGACTGGCCGCAAGGACGCGCGTTGCTGGATGCTTTCCGGGCGGGCCTTCCGAGGTGATGGCGAAACAGACGGCGCCCGTCAGCGCGCTCCCTTGCCCATCGCCCTCGCCGCGAGGGAGGCGAGCTTCGGATAGCGCCGAAGGCCCTGCGCGGCGTGATCGCGCCAGGCGAAGGGCAGACCGCGCCAGGACAGCGCGACGCTGACATCGGTCAGCGGCACCCTCTCGGCGCCGAGGCGCCGCTTGTAGTCCTGATTGCCGATGCTGAGGTCGAAACGGCGCAGGCCTTGCGCATGCAGCGCCGCCAGGGTGCGCTCGGTGACGAGCAGACCCGGCGAGCAGCTCGACCATTGATCGCCGCCATGGCTGATGCGCAGCAGGACATAGGTCGCGCCATGCTTGACGCCGAGCGCGGTGGCGACAATGCCTTCCTCGCACACCAGTGCCGAGACCATGGCATGACCTCCCGCGAGGCCCCGGCGGACGACCTCGCGATAGAATCGCGCATGTGTCTCGTCGTTGAGAACGAACCGCGAGCCGAGCTTTTGCATGCGTGCCTGCTGCTGGAGATCCATCACGTCCAACAGCTCGTGCGCACGCCCGACATCGGCGGCGATCTCGAACCGCGCACCGGCAAGACGGCTGAAGACCCGCCAGCAGCGCGGCATCTGCAGGCGCTTGATCGCGGCCTGATAGCCGCCATAGTCGTCGCCCATCAACACGAGATTGCCGTTGAGCGAGGAGGATCCGATTCGGCCGAGCGATACCAGCGGGTTCGGCTTGCCGCCGACCTCCGCCGGCATCTTCTTCAGGCGGAGCAGATCGAAACGGTCGGGCAGAGCGCGTAGCGCGCCGATCAGCGCCGTGTTGATCGCGTCCGTCGCGCCCGCATCCAACGCGGCATCGAGCGCCAGGATCGGTGCGTTGTTGTCGGAGACGCCGAGGTCCGCGAACTCGACGATGCGGATGCCGCGCCTGACATGGCTGATCATCGGCACGATTGCGATGTCCTTGCCGGTGGCAGCATCGGAGATCACGGCGATCAGTGGCGCGACGTCGTGAAACGACTCGTACCAGGCGCCGAGCCAGTTAGCATGCTGGAAGGCGGTGCGGTGCCCGGCGCTCAGGCGCGAGGCCGCGTGCCGCCAGTCACGCAGGAAATCGACCGCGATGGCCGACGCGCTGGACGCAAGATCGTCGGGCTGATCAACGCTGAGGAAGGTCATGCGCGGGGCTCGGTCTGCTCGATGCATTGGAACCTCGCCAGGAAGTGCAGGCCGGCCACCGCCAGCGCGAACATGAACCAGATCGGATTCTGTCGTTCGAGCAGGAAGGTCTCGGTGGCACCGTAGTACAGGCCGAACAGCCACACGGTCAGGAACAGCTTGGCCAGTGCGCCACTGCGGCTGTGAGCCTGCGCCGTCTGGAAATTGCGGAGCGGGGCGAGCACGAAGATGAGGATCACCAGCAGCAGCCCCGGCAGACCGATCGTGACCGCGAGATCGAGGTAGCTATTGTGGCTGTGCGCCGCCGATGTCGCCCATTCGGCTCCTTCCGCGGTGGCCCGCGCACTCACGTCGTCCCAGAACGCAGAATAGCCGTGGCCGATGATCGGCTTCTCCGCGACGGCCGCGAGCGCGAAGTCCCAGATCGCGGAGCGTCCGGTGAAGGTGGGATCGAGCGGAAGCAGCCGTGTCATCGCCGCCAGCACCGGACTGACGACACTGCCGACGGTCAACAGGTTCATCGCAACCAGCGGCACGAAGCAGATGAGCCGCTTCAGCCACAGGCTTGGCGTGACATAGACCAGCGAAGCGAGCACGTAGATCGCAAGGCACAGCACCGAGGACGTCTTGCCGCCGGTGAAGATCAGGAAGGTGCCGGCCAGCACGGCGATCACAGGCCCCATCACGAACGAGCCGACGGCGGACAGGTAGATGCCGACATAGACCAGGATGGTCATCACGGCGGAGGCGATATTCTTGTGGCCAAAGCTGCCGCGCCAGTCGCCGGCAAGCTGCGGCTCGGTGACGTCGAGCGCCGTGTGGACCGCATATTGCGGCGCGAGGAAGACGCCGAGATAGCACAGCGCGAGCAGCACGAGCGCGGCGCCGCCCAGGCAAAGGTTGAAGCTGCGCCGCGTCGGCGGCAGCAATGGCAACACGATGGCGAGCGACGTCACGCTGACCGTGAGCACGAATCGCTGCATCGAAACGCCGCGGCTTTCCGAGAACACGATGTTGATCACAAGCCAGACCAGCAGGCAGAGATGCAGCGGCGTCACCAGGCTCTTCAGCGCGAGCGCATCGGTGGCAGCGACACACAGTATAGCTACCGCAGCCAGCAGACCCCAGGCGATATAGGTCAGCGCCATTCGTCCGCCGACGACCATGGTGACGTCGGGATTGCGCAGGTCCGGGAACGGATCGAGTGTCACCAGCACCAGCAGCAGCGCCCCGACCGCGACGAGGCAGCGCGCCACCTGCACGGCATCGAGCCCTGCGAGGCGATCACGCAGGATATGGCCGAACGATCGGGCCCCGACGTCGGTCATGTTGGCGGCACTGCGGTCCATGGCTCAAGACATTCGGTAACGCCAGTGAAGCTTGGGGTCGCGGCTCAACCCTTCCGAGGCTTCGTCAACGGGTCTTGCGGAGGTCTGCGACATCGCGGGCTGCCGCATGATGCTCCGCGCGATCTCGTAATATTGCAGCGCCCGTTGCTCCAGCGTGAGATTGTCCAGGATGTAGCCGCGCGGATCGAACGCGCCCGCGGTGCACCCGGCCCAGAAATTGTCCCAGCCCGTCTCGAAGCCGGCGATGTCGGTGAACTTGACCCCGCAGCGTTCGTCCCAGTACGGCACCGACGACACCGGCGCGAACTGCACGCGATGCGGATAATAGTCGGGGTCGCGCCATGGCCCGCCCGGATCCCAGGCAAACACCGGCACGCCGCAGGACAAGGCCTGCTGATAGGCGATGCCCTGGCTCTCGCTTTGGCACAGGAAGATCATCGCGCGCGAACGCGCGAGCGCCGCCTGAAAATCGGCTTCCTTGTAGCTGCCGTAGCGCAGCTCCGTGAACGAGCGGCCTTCCTTGACGAGCCGGGCGCGCACGGGCTCAATCATCTCCGACGCGTAGCGCTCGCGGTCCCAGTGGACCTTGTCGTAGATCAAGACATCGACGGTCTTTTGCGCTCGAGCCGACGGCGCCCAGAGATTCGTGTCGATGCCGACAGGCCAGGCCTCGGTCTCGGGCCAATATGGCCGGTACATATCGACGTACCAGGGACCGGGCACCACGACCTTCTTCACCGGCAGACGCTTGAATAGATCAGGGTCGTCGAGCGGATGATTGTGGACGGCAGCGCCGAGCAGGATCGGGTTCTTCCATAGGAACTTGTCGAGCAGGAACGTGCGCCCGACGATACAGGCAAGCTCGTGGGGATGTTCCGCGATGTAACCGTAATCGTTGACGCGGTAGCGGATGCCGAGCCGGTCGAGCCCCGCACAGAGATTGAGGAACACGCGCAGCTGGCCACTCATGCGCGGCTCGCCGAGCAACAACCGGCGGGCGATGCGACGCAGATGCCTGTCGCCCGGAAACCAGCGGTCATCCTTGTCCTCGTAAAAGAGGTTCAGGATCATCGTATCGGGGGCGTGTTCGAACGTGTTTGCGGGCACGGGATTCCATCCGCGGCAGTCCGATGCGCATTCTCGCACGAGGCAGTCCGCCGCACTCTTCCAAATTTGCCACAGGCTTAATGCCAGCGGCTTAACGTTATTCTACGAAACCGGCGGCACACGGCCCTTCTCGGCAACGGTTCGAGCGGAATGCGAGTATCATGCGCGCACGCCGGACTTGCAGATCGCCAGCATTACCAGCGCGGCACATGGGGTCCTGGTTAACGGATCATTAAAGGCGAGCCGTAGCTTGATCACCGCTGAAGAGGTTCTCGAACTGCCAGCCGCATCCCGCGCGGCAGCGCCGGCGCGCTTGCCGCTTCAGGTCGGCTCGACCACACCGGTATCGGTCGTCATTCCGGCCAAGAACGTTGCGGCCTATGTCGGCGAAACGCTTGCCAGCGCTCTGGCGCAGCGCGAGGTGACCGAGGTGATCGTCGTGGACGACGGCTCGGACGACGAAACCGTTGCGATCGTCCGCGGCATGCGTGACCCGCGGCTGCACTTGTTCCACAACGATTCCGCGGGCGTATCGGCCGCACGCAATCTCGGCGCAAGACAGGCAAGCGGCGAGTGGTTGCTCTTCCTCGATGCCGACGACCGCCTGCGCCCCGGCGCGGTAGCGGCGCTGCTCGCTGCAGCGCGTAGCGCGCCGCGCGCCGTCCTCGTCTATGGCGATTACAACACCATCGACAGCGAAGGCCGCCAGATCGGCCGGCGCGGCCTCTTGAAGGGGCGCCGGAAGCCGTCCGGAGACGTCCTGACGCGGCTCGCCGCCGGCAATTTCATCGTCAATGGCGGCATCGCGCTCGCACGCGCGGAAGCTTTCCGTGCCATCGGCGGCTTCGATACGTCCCTCAAATATTGCGAGGACTGGCATTGCTGGTGCCGCCTCGCTGCGATCGGGGAGTTCGCGTTCGCGCCAGAGCTGCTGCTCGACTATCGTCTTCACACCACCAACACCATGAACGCCGCGGTCCGGACGCCGAAGGACTTCTTCCCGGCCATCGCGCGGGTGTTCGATGACGGATTGATCCTGGCGAGATTGCCCGAGCACATGACAGCCGGGCTGCGCCTTGCCGCCGAGATTCATCTCGTTACCTACTCGGCGATGCAAGCGGTCCGCTTCGGCAGGTATCGCCAGGCGTTCGCTTATCTCGCGATGATCGGCCGGCAGTCGCTCAAATCGCTGCCACGCTCGGCAATCCGGGTCGCCCTCGCCCGTTTCGGTATCTAATCCTCGCCGCGTCAGGACGCGATCTTCGAGGCCTCGTAAGGCTTCGGCTCGAGGCCGAGGGCCGCCAGGGCGGCGCCAAACGCAACCATCACGGGATGCATCGCGACGACGGCTTTCGACGACGGCAACAAGGCGGCGGCGCGAAGCAGCGACAGCGGCAAGCGGCCCAGCATCTGCGCAAACACCCGCGCCCGCGCTGCTGCGCTCGGGGCGGCTTTGTACTGCACACGATAATTGATCGCGCCGATGCGCAAGCCGCGCTTTGCGATCCAGCCGAGGCTGGTGCGGCTACGCGGCACGGTCTCGGTGATGACGGCCTCCGCCGTCCAGTGGAACAGCATACCGGCGTCACGGCACCGCACGAAGAAATCACAATCGCCGCCGCCAAGAAAATTGAAGCGCAGGTCGAACGCGGGACGGTCGAACCGCTCGAAGGCGGCCCGCGTGATCAGGCAATTGCCGCAGCCGTAGATCAGCGGCACCGCACCGCTGTAGTCGTAGGCGGGACAGAAGGCGGGATGACGCGAAAGCCAGGGCTTGCTGTCGTCGTCGAAGACCGGCAGCACCGGCCCGCCAACCACTTCGGCGCCGGTCGCCTCCGCGGTGCGGACCATCAGTTCGAGCCAGTCGCTTGATGCGATCTCGTCGTCGTCGATCATCAGGAAACGGGTGGCGGCGGGAAACAGCTGCTGCGCCGTCTCGAAGGCAGCATTGATCGCCTGGCAATTTCCCTGTCGCTTCTCGATCAGGCAGACGCCCTGAAGCCTCCCATCGGCCAAGAACTCCGCGGCAACCGGCGCGCTTTCGCGCCGCACCGCATCGTTCTCGACCATGACGACGGCAAAGGAACGCGGGGTGCGCTGGTTCGCGAGCGACTCCAGCGTCAGGCGCAGGTGTTGCGGACGACGGAAGCATGGAACGCAGACGACGATGCCGACCGACAGGTCGATGACGCGAGAGCTCGCCACGATCTCCCGGTTGGGATCGCGCACGGCATCCGCGATCCGGGCCGCAGACAGGTCTGTCGGGATCAATGTCATGAGATCTAGATGTCCGAGATGTATTGAAGAATCCCTGCTTCGATCGCGCGTCCCACGACGGCACATCGCCGCGGGACAGATGCGTTTCAAAATGAACGGCTGCCGCGCGGCACATAGCCACCAAGTTCGCCGCGCGTCTTGCTGCAATTGGCGGTCCGTGCGCCGACAACGCTCCAACATGAACAATACCGTAGTTAATGCGCATGCGCATTAACCGGGCCGTAAGCACTGCGACCGGTGAGACGGTGCGGCATCGGATTTGCTCTTCGGGCAGGCGCATTTTTTCCTGTAAATTTGAATAGAACAAGCGCGGTCAGAATCCATGAACAAGCCAGCCCCGATCGATTTCGCGACAGCCACGGCGATCCAATTCCCCGCGGCTGCACCATATGCCGAGGCGCTCCATGATCTCGTTCCGGGCGAAGCCCGCGACAGCCTGCTCGCCGTCCACGACGTGCTGTGCCGCGAGCTGCCGCAGGGCCGCCTCGCGATCTATGAGGCGGGCGGCGGCTCGTGCAGCGTTCTGCCACCGGAATTGCTGAGCCGCAGCAAGGTCACCGTGGTCGACATCGACGAGGACCAGGTCCGCAACAACACCTACGCCGACGAGGCGATCCTCGGCGACGTCCAGACCTACAGCTTCGCCCGCGAGACCTTCGATCTCGTGATCTGCTACAACGTGATCGAGCACTTGCCCCATGTCGACGCCGCGCTCTTGAACTTCCGCGATGCGCTGAGGCGCGGCGGGATGATCCTGATCGGCGCACCGAATCCGCGCTCGCTCTCCGGGTTCGTCACCAAATATTCGCCGCACTGGTTTCACGTCTGGTTCTACCGGCACATCCGCGGCATCAAGGACGCCGGCCTGCCGGGCGAGCCGCCGTTCCCGACGTTCTTCCATCCCTTGGTGACGTTGCCGCGGCTGGAAGCATTCGCGGCCGCCAACGGCCTTGAGATGATCTATCGTCGTGAGGTCGAGAGTCCGCGCTATCCCGAGATGCGCCGGCGCAAGCCGCTGTTTGCGGCCCTGGTCGACGCCGGGGCCGCGGTGCTCAACGCCGTGCTGCCGCGCGGCACCGACGTCCGCCGCGGCGACTATCACGTCATCCTTCGGAGGATCTGACGGCGATGGCACGTGCGCGGCCCATCAACGGACGAACGACGGCTCGCGGCCATGCTGCGCGCGGTAACGAACCGTTAAGGAGCGGGTATCGCGAGGTTCACAGGAAGGCGCCGAGGGATGGCATGCGCTTAAACGCTTTGTTTGCCATTTCGGTGAATAGTCCCACAATGAGTATGGTTAATTTTCCCTGTTGCGTTGATTGGGCACCTATATCCCGGGTGCGTGGCGTAAAGCGAAGAGTAACCCCTCAGCCCGCGGCACTTGGAATGAAAGCTGGGGATCATGCTTGATTATAGCCAGCCGATCGATCGAGCCAGACCGGAGGCCGCGCAACGGAAGCCTCAGGCCGGCTTCAACGTGCTGGAGCTCGCCAATCTGCTCTGGCGGCGGAAGGTCGCGATCGCCGCGGCCGCCCTGCTCGGTGCGGCGCTTGCCGTCACGATCGGCAAGAGCGTGACGCCCCGCTACACCGCCACCGCTCAGCTCTATGTCGACCCGCGCGAGCTTCAGCTCGTCGACCGCGAGCTCACGCCCCGGGCCCAGGACGTCACCGGCATGGCCATGGTGGTGGAGAGCCAGGCGCGCCTGATCACCTCCAACAGCGTGCTGCTCCAGGTGATCCAGCAGGCCGGCCTCGACAAGGATCCGGAATTCGGAGGCGGCGAGGCTGGGAGCCTGATGTCGTCGCTGCTCGGCCTGATCGGCCTGCAACCGCGCGCGCCCTCCGCTGCGGAGAAGAGGGAAGTGGAGCTCGCGGCGCTCGATGCGTTGAACAAGCACATCGCGATCCGCAAAACCGAGAAGAGCTTCATCGTCGACATCGAGGTCTGGTCGACGGATCCCGCCAAGGCTGCGATGCTCGCCAACACGCTGACCAATGCCTATCTCTCCGAATCCCGCAAGTCGCAGGCTTCGGCGGCACGGCGCGCCACCAACGATCTCTCCAGCCGCCTGAAGGAGCTGCGCGACCGGCTGCGTAACGCCGAGACCGCGCTGGCGACCTACAAGGCCCAGAACAATTTCGTCGGCACGCAGGATGCGCTGATCAGCGATCAGCAGCTCTCCGCCAGCAACCAGCGGCTTTCCGCGGCCCGCGCGGCGACGATGGACGCGCAGGCGCGGCTCGACCAGATCGAGGCGAGCCGCCGCACCGCTGCCGATGCCGGCGCGATTCCGGAGGCGCTGCAATCGCCGACCATTGCGAATTTGCGCGCGCAATATGCCGACGCCCGGAAGAAATATGCGGAGCAGGCCGGTGAGCTCGGCCCGCGCCATCCGGCGCTGCGCCAGACCGAGAAGCAGGTCGAGGACCTCAAGCGCACCATCAACGAGGAGATCGACCGCTTCGCCCAGTCCGCCAAGAACGATCTGACGCGCGCCCGCGACTTCGAGGCCTCGCTCAACCGCGCGCTGGAAGCGCAGAAGCGGCAGAGCGTTCAGCTCAGCCAGGCCGCCGTGCGCCTGCGCGAGCTCGAGCGCGAGGCCGACGCAAGCCGTGACGTCTATCAGTCCTTTCTCAAGCGCTCCCGCGAGACCGAGGAGCAGGAGAGCCTGAACACCTCGGCCGCCCGCGTCATCGGCGAGGCGACTGTGCCGCAGCGGCGCTCGTTCCCGCCGGCCATGAGCCTGTTCGCCATGATCGGCTTCATCTTCGGGGCGATCGCAGCATCGAGCTGGTTCGTCGTTGCAGATTTGCTTTTCGCCGGTGCAGCCGCGCCCGCGACGCCGACACCCGCCCGGCGTGAGCGCTCGTCGGCGCCGCAGGCGTCCCGAGCACCGGAGCTCCCGCGCGCTGCGGAGGTTGCTCAGCCGCGCCAGGCCCCGCGCGCTCCTGAAGCTGCGCCGTCGATGCCGGAGCTCGCCGCGCCCCCGCTGCAGCCTTCGATGGTCGAGCAGCCAATGATCGAGAAGCCGCTGATCGCACGCTTCCAGGAGGCCGACGTCATCCATACGCTCGGCGCCATACTTCCCACCGGCGGCGGCGTCGATCTCACACGGCTGGGTTGGCCGACGCTGCGCCCCGGCTTTCCCATGACGAGCTTGCTCAACGCCTGGCGCGACATGCGCGCCGCGTTGACGCGGCGCGCCGGCGGCAAGGCGATGCCGGTCGTCGCGCTCGTCGGCACCGGTAAGACCAGCGGCCGCAGCGTGGCCGCGCTGAACTTCGCGCTGGCGGCCGCACGCGACGGCGCCCGCGTGCTGATGATCGATGCCGACCATCAGGCGCGCTCGCTCTCGAACAGGGTCATCCGTCCCGGCAAGAGCGAGCCGAGCAGGCTCGGCTGGCTCTCGATCGGCAGCAAGGACGCGCGCGAGATCAAGACGGTAAACGGCATCTCGGTGCTGCCGGCCGCGGAAGGCGACGCCGGCAAGGCCGCCGATGCCATCCACAAGGCGATTGCGCAGGCCCGTTCCGCGGGAGGCTATGATCTCGTGATCCTCGACGGCCCGGCCATTCCGCTCGCGGCCGGCGGCCGCAAGCTGCTCGAGGACATCGACTCGCTGGTGGCCGTGCTGCCGACCAGCCTCGACGTCAACGATAGCCTGGAAGAGATCCTAGCCGCGCTCGGCCCGGCCGAGCGCAAGCTCGTCGGCGTCGTGCTCGACGAGCTCACCCCTGCAATGCAAACGCGCCAGCGAGGCAGACAATATGCTTGAGCGCCGCGTCAACCTCGACGGACGGGCAGCAACTGCCGAGGTGCCCAGAATCACCGTCGGCGGACTTCGCATGGCCGCGATCGACCTGGAAGAGACCGCCGATTTCATGATCGAGGCGACGAATCCCGACCATCGTATCGGCCGTCCGCTGTTCCTGACCTCGGCCAATGGCGAGGTCCTGGCGCGCTGCTCGACCGAGCCGCAGACCGAGCAGCTGTTCCGTGCCGCCGATTTGATCAACGCCGACGGACAGCCGCTGGTCGCCGCTTCAAAGCTGCAATCCTGGTTCCCGCTGCCGGAGCGCGTCGCAACCACGGACCTGTTCCACGTCGTCGCGCGCAAGGCCGAAGCCGCCGGCCGCACCTTCTACATGTTCGGCGCAAGCGAGGCCGAGAACGCCGCGGCGGTCGCGAACGTCCAGAAAATGTATCCACATCTCAAGATCGTCGGGCACAGCCACGGCTATCTGCGCGGCGAGGCGCTGCGTGCCAAGGTCGAGGAGATCAACGCCCTGGCACCGGACTATCTGTGGGTCGCGCTCGGTGTGCCCAACGAACAGGCATTCGTGAAGGAATTCACGCCGCATCTGACCAATGTTGGCGTCATCAAGACATCCGGCGGATTGTTCAACTTCTTGTCAGGCAGTCGTTCCCGCGCGCCGCAATGGATGCAGAAGATCGGGCTCGAATGGGCCTGGCGCACCTTGCTCGAGCCGCGCCGTCTGCTCTGGCGTTATTTGACCACCAACCCCCGCGCGCTCTATCTTCTCTTCAGCCGCAACCGGCCCCTCCGTTAAGAGAAGAGCAGAATACGACATGACCGACCGACCGACCGTCCTCGTCACCGGGGGCGCTGGCTATATTGGCTCGCATGCCTGCCGTGCATTGTCCGCCGCCGGCTATCAGCCCGTCGTTTATGACAATCTCTCGACAGGTCATCGCAGCTTCGTATCGGGCCCGCTGGTGACGGGCGATCTGCTCGACGGCACGGCGCTGGCGCGCGCCTTCGCCGACCACAAGATCACGGCGGTGATGCATTTCGCGGCGGCGAGCCTCGTCGGGGAATCCATGTCCGACCCGCAGAAATATTACATCAACAACGTCCAGGGCACGCTGTCGCTGCTGCAGGCAATGCGCAACGCGGGCTGCCATCGCATCGTGTTCTCCTCGACCGGCGCCGTCTACGGTAACGCCGATTCCAAGGCGCTGCCGGAAGACTTTCCTTGCGCGCCGATCAATCCTTACGGCGCGTCGAAATTGATGATCGAGCGCATGCTCGCCGACTACCGCACGGCCTATGGCTTCGGCGCGTTCTGCCTGCGCTATTTCAACGCCAGCGGCGCCGATCCGGCCGGCGGCATCGGCGAGCTGCGCGACAACGAAACCCACCTCATTCCCCGCGCGATGATGGCGCTTCAGGGCCATGTCGAGTTCGCGGTGTTCGGCGACGATTACGACACGCCCGACGGCACCGCGATCCGCGACTACATCCACGTCACGGACCTTGCGGCGGCGCATGTGGCGGCCTTGAGGCTTCTGGAGCAAGGCCATGCCGGCGGCAGCTTCAATCTCGGCACCGGCTCCGGCTTTTCCGTGCGCGAGATCCTCGACGCCATCAGGCAGGAGACCGGGCGCGAGGTGCCGCACACGATCAAGCCGCGCCGCGCCGGCGATCCCACCTTTCTGGTCGCCGATCCCTCTGCTGCAAGAAAGGTGCTGAACTTCGTTCCGCGTCACTCCGACCTACCGACGATCGTCCGCACGGCCTGGGCCTGGCATCAGAAGGCGCATCCGTTCAGGCCGCGTTAGGCAATCGCGGCTCCGATCGCTTGCTTGCCGTGCCCTGCAGCGGCTAGAATGACTTGTCGCGGCTGCGCCGGCACATTGCCGGCAGCCGCACGTTCCGCATTGCCGACGACGACGTCGGCCTGCATGGTTCGGCTCGCTTGCACGAGCCGATTTTTCCGAACGACGTGACGATCAAATCAGCGTGTCGACCCGTCGTCGGACGCGATTCCGGGAGCATCGACCACATGCATCAGGCTGCCCGCCTGGAATTCGAGCGCGTGATGGAGGAGTTCGTCCGCTGGCATGTGGTGCCGGAGAACGAGCGTTCGCCCGCGCCCGCCTGGTGGTGGGGGCCCGCGATGGCCGTGGTCGACGACCAGGAGCCGATGAGCGCAACAAGCTGCTGCGCGTTGAACGTGAGCGAAGGGACGAGCTTCGCCGAGGGCGCGCGCGCCATTCTCGCGCTGTTCACCGAGCAGACGTCACTGACCGGTCCCCAGGACTTTCCGAGCAAGGCCGAGGGGGAAGAGCACGAGGTGCGCGAGCTGCACCCGCAGCCGTCAGACGACAGCGCGTTTCAGCCCTGAGCCTGCGTCTTCGTCGGCCACTTCCGGCTGGAGCGGCGGCGCGACGGGCAGCGCCATGGGCCGCAGCAGCTCGCCCATCTGCCGCCCCGGCAGCGGCTTGGAGATCAGGAAGCCCTGCATCTCGTCGCAGCCATGGGCGCGCAGGAATGCCTCCTGCTCGGCGTTCTCGACGCCTTCGGCGACGACGGTCATGCCGAGGGCCTTGCCCATGCTGATGATCGCCTGCGCGATGGCCTGATCCTCCGAATCCTGCGGCAGGTCGCGCACGAAGGAGCGGTCGATCTTGATCGTGTCGATCGGGAAGTGCTTCATCAGCGACATCGACGAATAGCCGGTGCCGAAATCGTCGATGGCGAGACGGATGCCGCGGCTCTGGATGGAGTCGAGCACCTTCAGCGCGCGGCCGACATTGCGCATCATCATGCTCTCGGTGACCTCGAGCTGGAGCAGCACCGGCGACATGCCGGAGGCCGCCAGCGCCTCGTCGACGTCCTGCAACAGATGCTCGTCGGCAAACTGCCGCGGCGACAGGTTGACCGCCATCGACAGCGGCAGCAGGCCGCGGCGCTGCCAGGCCATGGCCTGCGCGCAGGCCTCTTTCAGCACCCAGCGGCCGATCGGCACGATCAGCCCGGTTTCCTCAGCAAGCGGAATGAACTGTGCCGGCGAGACGCTGCCGAGATCGGGATGCGTCCAGCGCAGCAGCGCCTCGACGCCCGTGATCTGACCCGTCGCCATGTCCACCTTGGGCTGGTAGTTGAGCGAGAACTGCTCGCGCTCCAGCGCGCGGCGCAGTGCGCTCTCCAGCGACAGCCGCTCGATCGACTGCGTCTTCACCTCGTTGGAGAAGAAGCGATAGCCGTTCTTGCCGTCCTCCTTGGCGAGGTACATCGCCATGTCGGCGTTCTTGGTCAGCGTCTGCGCGTCGGAGCCGTTGGCTGGATACATCGCGATGCCGATCGAGGCGGTGGAATGGCACTCGTGGCCGGCCAGCTGCATGGGCTCGGCGAGCGCGGCGAGCAGCCCGGTGGCGATGCGCTGGACGTCCTCGATCTCGCCGCACTGGTCGAGGATCACCACGAACTCGTCGCCGCCGAGCCGCGCGACCACGTCGCTCGCCCGCAGGGCGCCGCGCAGACGGTTCGCCACCTCGAGCAGGAGCAGGTCGCCCGCCTCGTGACCCAGCGAATCGTTGATGACCTTGAAGCGGTCGAGGTCGATGAACAGCACCGCAAAGCGGTGATCGTGGCGTTGCGCCGCATCGATCGCCTCGCGCAGCAGGGCGTTGAAGGTCTCGCGGTTCGGCAGATCGGTCAGGCTGTCGTGCGAGGCGAGGTATTCGATGCGCTCGTCGGCCTTGTTCTTCTCGTCGGCGCGATCGAAGTTCTCCATCGCGAAGGAGACGTTGTCGGCGAGGCGCTGCAACAGCTCGACGAATTCGGGCGTGAAGGTCGCCGGTTCGGTCGACATGTAGATCATGACGCCGACCGCCTGGTCGTGCACGATGAGCGGAAACGCGGCGCCCGACCGCGCGCCGTCCGCGCGCACGATGGGGTGGAAGACACGGACGCGGTCGTCGTTGAGATAATCGTTGCTGATGCAGGGCTGGCGCGTGCGGAACGCCGTGCCGCTCATGCCGCGCCCTTCCGGCCGTTCGGGATCGACGGAAAGACGGACATTGCGCGTGGTGCCGGCGGAGGGACCTGCGGCGGCGACGATCTCAAGCTGGTCCGTGCCGGGTCTGGCCAGGGCAATCGTGGTCGAAGTGAACTTGGCGCCGTTCGACGCCGCAAGGCAGACGAGGTCGAACAGCTCGGCCCGCGACTTCGCGCGCATGATCGCCTCGTTGGTCGCGCTCAGCGCCGCGAACATGCGCGTCAGGCGCTCCTTCTGCGCTTCGGTGCGGGCCTTCTCCTCGGCGCGCTCGAAATTGTCGAGTGCGAAGGAGACGTTCTCCGCGAGCCGCCCTAGCAGCTCGACCAGATCGGGCGTGAACGTATTCTCTTCCGGTGCGAGGAAGAGCAGAATGCCGACCGGTTCCCGTCCCGCTCTCAGAAGCGGGAAGCTCGCCGCAGCCCGCGTTCCATCCTCGATGGCCTGCGCGCGCCAATATGCGGAGCGCGGCTCGTTCAGATAATCGTTCATCACACTGGGCCGGCACGTCCGCAGCGAGGTGCCGATGATGCCCTGGCCCTCGGGATGGTCGGCGGAAATGATGCAGGTACGCCCGCTCATGCGCTCCTGCAAGCGTCCCTTGACGGCAACGACGCGGACGAGTTCGCGTGCTTCGTCGATGATGCCGATCGTCGCCGAGGCGAACAGATCGCCGAGCACGGCCGCCTGGCAGGCCGCGTCGAACAACTCCTCGCGCGTCTTGGCGCGCATGATGGCTTCGTTGGTCGCGCTCAGCGCCTCGAACATTCCGCTCAGACGATTGCGCTGCTTGTCCGCCCGCGCCTTCTCATCGGCACGGTCGAAGCTTTCGAGCGCGAAGGCGACGTTGGCCTGAAGCTTGCGCAGCAGCTCGACGAGCTCCGGCGTGAAGGTGCCGCGCTCCGGGGAGTTGAACAGAAAGACGCCCTCGACCCGGTCGCCGTTGAACAGCGGCAAGGCCGCGGAGGATGCGATGCCGGTGCGGCGGGCGCTGGCCTGCCAGGGCGCAATGCGGTCGTCGGCGAGCACGTCGTTGCTGACGGCGGGCTGGCGCGTGCGAAACGCGGTGCCGGTCAAGCCGCGCCCTTCGGGCACCTGGTCGGAGGTGGAGAACGTGAAGTTGCGAACCTGATCCGCATTCGGGCCGTAGCAGGCGACGACGCGCAGCAGCCCGGTCCGATCGTCGACCAGCGCGACGGTGGCTGAGGTGAACTTTGCTCCCGTTGCGGTCGCCTCGCAGACGAGGTCGAACAGCTCAGCCCGCGACCGTGCCCGCAGGATCGCCTCGTTGGTGGCGCTGAGCGCTGCATACATGCGCGCCAGGCACTCTTCTTCGGCGGAGATCCGGGCTTTCTCGGCCTCGCGGCCGAAATTCTCGATCGCGAAGGAGACGTTCTCGGTCATGCGCAGCAGCAGCGCGACGATCTCCTCGTCCTTGGCCCAGGACCGGCTGATGAAGAACAGCAGCACGCCGACGCTCTCGCCGTGCCTGATCAACGGCGCGACCACGCAGGCGGCGACGCCGGTGTTGACGTTGGCCTGCTCCCACGGCGTGCCCCTGGTGCGGCTGGCGAGATCGTCCTCGACAATGGCCTTCTGCGTCCGGAACACCTCGCCCGAGATACCCTTGCCGTAAGGATTGTCCGGATCGACCGAATAGCGTGCCTGGGTGACGAGATCGAGGTTCTGCCCGGTGGCGGCGACAGGCTTCATCCAGTGCGAGTCCGGCTCGCGAAGTAGCACGATGGTCGCCAGCGACTTGCCGCTGTGGACCGAAGCGTCGCACACGAGCTGGTATAGCTCCCGCTCGGTCTTGGCGCGCAGGATAGCTTCGTTGGTGGCGCTGATGGCGCCGAACATGCGGTTGAGGCGCCGCGTCGCCCGCTCGCTGGTCTGCCGCGCGGTCTCACGGGCGAAATTGTCCAACGCGTAGGAAATGTTCGCCGACATGCGCTCGAACAGTGACACCATCTGCTCGTTCAGCGAGTTGGCCTCGCTCCGCGTCACATACAATACGCCGACGCTCTTGCCATTGCAGAGCAGCGGCAGCGCCGCGGCCGCACCGATATGCGCCTTGGCGGCGCCTTCGCGCCACGCCAGCGAGCGCGGATCGTTCAGATAGTCGTTGCTGACGCACAGCTTCTGATCGCGAAACGCCTCGCCGCCGACGCCGGCTCCTTCTGGCGTCCCGGCTTCCGTCGTGATCACGATCGAGCGGAGCCGCGCAACGTCATCGCCACAACCGGCCGCGTAGCGCAGCCTTCGGCCGTCCGGCTCGACCAGGAAAACGGCAACGGCCAGAAAATCCCCGCTCGAAAACCCGGCGTCGCAGACCTTCTGGTACAGCTCCTCCGGCGATCTCGCGTACAGGATCGCTTCATTGATGGCGCTCAACGCCGCAAAGGTGCGCGCGAGTGTCGTCGGCACGATCTCAGCTCCCGGGCATTTCTGCCTATTTATCCCGGGACCTTTATGCGCGGCGATCGCCTAAGTGGTCGTTATTGCGCGGCGCAAACCGTCGATCAAAGTGAACGAGCTGCGAACGAGCGCGACAAAACTGACCGGAATACCGCTGCGACGCCGAACCGCCTACGAATGGCATGTTCAGTTACCACTTTGCAGCCTGTGTTGGTTTACGGGAGGTTGATATCGCGGTGCCGTAGCACCTCCTTCAAAACGGCAGCGCCACGCTGGTCTTGATCTCCTTCAGCACCACGTTGCTGCGGACGTAGCGGATGCCGGGGATGCGGAACATGAACTCGTCGAGGAAGCGGTTGTAGGCCGCCATGTCCTGCACGACGACGCGCAAATGATAATCGGCGTCCCCGGTGGTCGCAAAACACTCCAGCACCTCGCGGCGCTTGGTGACCCTCGCCACGAATTCATCGACGAACTTCGCATCGTGCCGCTCCAGCGAGACGTGGAGGATGGCGGACATCGCAAAGCCCGCCTGCTCGCGCGCGACCAGCGCCGCATAGCCCTGGATGACGCCGCTCTCCTCCAGCGCGCGCACCCGCCGCCAGCAGGCCGAGGTGGACATGCCGACCCCGTCGGCGAGTTGCTGGTTGGTGGCGCGGCCATCTCGCTGGAGATGGGCGAGAATGCGGGTGTCCTGCTCTTCGATCATGGGAGGCTCCAATTCGAGCAGATCTACCAGATTGGGCGCCTGCATGCAAAATTCTACCGGATTTCCATAACAGAAGGGATAAATAGGTAAGACCTACCAGCGGCCCGGGCATAACCTTCCAGCACTGGGCAGGATGCCGCGCGAGGTCCGCCATGGACGCCATTCCGTCACTCGACACGTACGAGCTCTCCGATCGCTATGAGCGCGAGGAGGGCCGCGTCTTCCTCACGGGCACGCAGACCATCGTCCGCATCGCGCTCGACCAGGCGCGACGAGACCGTGCGGCCGGGCTCAACACCGCCGGCTTCATCTCCGGCTATCGCGGCTCGCCGCTCGGTGGCATCGATCTCGAGCTCTGGCGCATCCAGCAGCGGCTCAAGCGGGATCACATCGAATTCCTTCCCGCCGTGAACGAGGACCTCGCGGCGACAGCTGTACTCGGCTCGCAACAGGTCGAGACGCAAGGCGACCGCGAGGTCGATGGCGTGTTCGGGCTCTGGTACGGCAAGGGCCCGGGCGTCGATCGGTCCGGCGATGCGCTCAAGCACGGCAATGCCTATGGCTCCTCGCCGCATGGCGGCGTGCTGGTGGTCGCCGGCGACGACCATGGCTGCGTCTCCTCCTCGATGCCGCACCAGTCCGACGTCGCCTTCATGAGCTGGTTCATGCCGACGCTGCACCCCTCGGACGTCGGCGAATATCTGGCGTTCGGCGAATATGGCTACGCGCTGAGCCGCTTCTCCGGCATGTGGGTCGGCTTCAAGGCGATCTCCGAGATCGTGGAATCAGGCGCATCCATCGCGCTACGCCCGCCGCGCGTCTTCCGCACGCCAGACTTCACGCCGCCGCCGGGCGGCCTGCACTATCGCTGGCCCGATTTGCCGGGCCCGCAGATCGAGGAACGGCTGGAAGCGAAGAAGCACGCGGTCTACGCCTTTGCCAAGGCCAACCCGATCGACCGGCACATCTACGATATCCCCAGCGCCACCTACGGCATCGTCACCACCGGCAAGGCGCATCTCGACCTGATGGAAGCGCTGCGGCTGATGGGCCTCGATGAAGCGGCCTGTCGCCGCATCGGCATCGACGTCTACAAGGTCGGCATGGTCTGGCCGCTGGCGCTGCACGACGCGATGGAGTTCGTGAAGGGCAAGCGCGAGATCCTGGTGGTCGAGGAGAAGCGCGGCATCATCGAGAGCCAGTTCAAGGAATATTTTTACGATTATCCCGGCAGCAAGCCCGAGCGCATGGTCGGCAAGCACGACGAAACCGGCGCACGGCTGATCTCCTGGATCGGCGAATTGTCGCCTCGCGCGCTCGCGAACGTGCTCGCGCGCCGGCTCGATCCGATGTTTCCGGGTCTCAATCTCGCCGCGCGCGCGGCCGCCCTGATGCCGGAAGCCGCGCGCACGATCAATGTCAGCGGCGCGACGCGCACGCCCTATTTCTGCTCGGGATGTCCGCACAACACCTCGACCAAAGTGCCGGAAGGATCGAAGGCGCTCGCCGGCATCGGCTGTCACTTCATGGCGAGCTGGATGGACCGCGAGACCTCCTCGCTGATCCAGATGGGCGGCGAGGGCGTGAACTGGGCTGCTTCATCGCGATTTACCGGCCGCAAGCACGTGTTCCAGAATCTCGGCGAAGGCACCTATTATCACTCCGGCTCGATGGCGATCCGGCAGGCGATCGCGGCCAAGGCCAACATCACCTATAAGGTCCTGTTCAACGACGCGGTCGCCATGACCGGCGGCCAGCCGGTCGACGGGCCCGTCAGCGTCCATGCCATCGCCCACAGCGTCCGCGCCGAAGGTGTCGAGCGCATCGCCCTGGTGTCGGACGATCCCGCGCAATTCAGGCCGGCCGACCTGCCATCCGGCGTGACCATCCATCCGCGTGAGGAGATGGATGCCGTGCAGCGCGAGCTGCGCCAGGTTCCCGGCGTCTCGGTGCTGATCTACCAGCAGACCTGCGCCACCGAGAAGCGGCGCCGGCGCAAGCGCGGGCAGATGGCCGATCCCATGCGCTTCGCCTACATCAACGATCTCGTCTGCGAAGGCTGCGGCGACTGCTCGGTGGAATCCAACTGCCTCAGCGTCGAGCCGAAGGAGACGCCGTTCGGGCGCAAGCGGCAGATCAATCTGTCGGCCTGCAACAAGGATTTTTCCTGCCTCAACGGCTTCTGTCCGAGCTTTGTCACAGTCGAAGGCGCGACGCGGCGGAAGAAGAGCGCGAGCCGGATCGATGCGGCCGGCCGCGCCGCCACACTACCCCTGCCCGCGCCCGCAACGCTCGAGCGGCCCTACGATCTCTTGGTGACCGGCGTCGGCGGCACCGGCGTGATCACCGTCGGCGCGCTGATCGGCATGGCCGCGCATCTGGAACACCGCGGCGTTTCGGTGCTCGACTTCACCGGCTTTGCGCAGAAATTCGGGCCTGTGCTGAGCTACATTCGCCTGGCCGCGAGCCCTGAGGCGCTGCACCAGGTCCGCATCGACCAGGGCGCGGCCGATGCGCTGATCGGCTGCGACCTCGTCGTCAGCTCCTCGCCCAAAGCCTCAGGCACATATCGCCGCGGCACCCGTGCCGCCGTCAACACCGCGGAAATGCCGACCGGCGACGTGGTCCGCTTCCGCGACGCCGATCTCGCTGCGCCAAGCCGCCTGCGCGCAATCGGTCAGGTCATCGGCGAGCACAATCTCGACACGTTCAATGCCAATGCGCTGGCCGAACGCCTGCTCGGCGATGCCGTCTACGCCAACATCATCATGCTCGGCTTTGCCTGGCAGCGCGGTCTCGTCCCTGTTTCGCTGCAGGCGCTGCTCCGCGCGATCGAGCTCAACGGCGTCGCGATCGAACGCAACAAGCAGGCCTTTGCCTGGGGCCGGATCGCCGCTGCCGATCCGGATTTTCTGCCGACCTCGGACAAGGCACCTGAAGCCGAGACGCTCGACCAGATCATTGCCCGGCGCGCCGAGTTCCTCGCGGCCTATCAGAACAACGCCTACGCGGCGCGCTACCGGGCGATGGTCGGAAAGGTCCGCAATGCCGAGGCCAAGCTGAACAGTGAGGCGCTGACCGAGGCGGTCGGTCGCGGCCTGTTCAAGCTGATGGCCTACAAGGACGAGTACGAGGTGGCGCGGCTCCACATGCGAAGCGGCTTTCTCGACGAGCTGAAGCGTGAATTCGAGGACGGCTTCAGCATCCAGTACCACCTCGCCCCGCCGTTCCTGAAGTCGCGGCGCGATGCACGGGGACGTCCGCGCAAACGCGCCTTCGGCCAGTGGATTCAGGTGCCTCTGGCCATGCTCGCGCGCTTGAAAGCACTGCGCGGAACGCCTTTCGATCCGTTCGGCTACACCGCGGAACGGCGCGCAGAGCGTGAACTGATCGCCTGGTATGAAGGCCTGATCGAGCGGATGCTGGGCGAGCTCGATGCGGCGCATCTGCCAAATCTCGTGGCGATCGCCAAAGGCCCGATGGATATCCGCGGCTATGGCCCGGTGAAGGACATCGCGGTTGTGCAGGTGAAGGCCGACGTCGAGCGGCTGCTCGCCGAACTGGACACGCCATCGCCGGCAAGGATGCACGCCACCGGTTGACGCGGCGCCGCGGACGCTTCAGCCTCTGCTCCTTAAGGGACGCTCTGATGGCCTCCTGCGATCGGGTGATGCATCATGGATTTCGACCAGTTGACACTGACCGAGGCCGCGGCCGGCCTCGCCGCCGGGACATTCACGAGCACCGCACTCACCCGGGAAGCCCTGGCCCGCGCCAAGGCCAACGCCGAACTCAATGTCTTTGTCACCCTGGACGAAGCCGGCGCCTTGAAGGCCGCGGCCGCGTTCGACGCGGCAGGCGATAAGACAAAGCCGCTCGGCGGCGTACCTATCGTGATCAAGGACAATATCGAGGTCGCGGGACTGCCCTGCAGCGCCGGCACACCGGCGCTGAAGGATTACATTCCGAAGGCCGACGCGCCTGTCGTGACAAAGCTGCGCGATGCCGGGGCGGTCATCATCGGCAAGACCAGCATGCACGAGCTCGCCTTCGGCATCTCCGGCTACAACACCGCGTTCAAGACCGGCGCCGAGTACGGCGTGCGCAACGCCTATGATCGCACTTTGATCGCCGGCGGCTCCTCGTCAGGCACGGGCGCGGCGATCGGCGCACGGATCGTCGCCGGCGGGCTCGGCACGGACACCGGCGGATCGGTGCGGGTGCCTGCCGCCCTGAACGGATGCGCCTCGCTGCGCCCGACGGTCGGCCGCTACCCGCAAGACGGCATCGCGCCGATCTCGCACACCCGCGATACCGCAGGCCCGATGGCTGCGACCATAGCGGATGTCGCGCTGCTCGACCGCGTCATCGCCGGTGGCGATGCGCTTGCGCCGGCGGATCTGACGCAGGTCCGCGTCGGCCTCGCGAGATCGATGCTGGCCAATCTCGATGCCGACACCGAGGCCGCGTTCCAGGAAGCCGTCGCGAAAATGAAGGTGCAAGGCGTCACGGTCGTCGGGATCGAGATGCCGCAACTGGCAGAGCTCGACGCCCAGGTCAGCTTTCCCGTCGCGCTGTACGAGGCCTATGACGATCTGGTCGTCTATCTCAGGCACACCGGCACCGGCCTCTCCATCGCGGCACTGGCGGAGCAGATCGCCAGCGCCGATGTGAAGGGCACCTATGACGGCTTGGTGATCCCGCGCAAGCTGCCTGGTCCCGACGGCACCCTGGTTGACGCCAAGCCGATCTACGACGCCGCGATCGAGATTGCGCGCCCCGCGCTGCAGGCGCTGTACGCCAGGAGCTTTGCCGACAACCGGCTCGATGCGATCGCCTTCCCGACCACGCCGCGCGTCGCCATTCCCTCCAATCCGGAGTCCAGCAGCCTCGAGAATTTCGGCCTGTTCATTCAGAACACGGACCCAGGCAGCAATGCCGGGATTCCCGGCATCCAGATCCCGATCGCGCTCGGCGCCAGCAGCAGATTGCCGATCGGGCTTGAGCTCGATGGCCCCGCCGGCAGCGATCCCCGCCTGCTCGCGATCGGCATGGCGCTCGAGGCTGCGTTCGGGCGCTTGCCGCCACCGGCTCGCTGACGGACTCCCTCCGGAAATGCTGGAAGGTGGCGCCTCGTTCGTTCGGCCGGCTGGACAAGGCGAGGGGAGGTCCGATCCCGTTCATCGTGGTATTTCGATGGGGGTGGGCGTACCTTCCTTATCGCTGTCGAATACGATCAGGACCCGCAGTCCGGCGGAAGTCGCGCCCAACGGCAGCAGTCCCTCCGGCTTTCGCTTTGGATCGAACGGGAGTTCCTTCAATAGCCGCACGGTCTCGGACTCTCCGTCCCAAGAATATATTGCGTAGGCTCCCGGCCCGTCCGCAACAGGACCGGCCAGGATGAGGGTGCGATCGCCGAACGCGGCGAGATCGCGTACACCCCTGTTGTCACCGAGCGGAAGTCGGAACAGCCGGTGAGTCGTGCTTTTTCGATCACCGAACAGCGCGTCTATCTCTACCGACAGGACGACGGCGCGATTGTCGTTCAAGACGGGGCCCCGGAATCCCGCGAGCAACGTCCGATCGTCCTTGATCGCCAGGCCCTCGATGGTCAAGCCGTTCTCCTCCAGCCTGATATCCATGAACTCGAGAAGCGCAGGTTCGGCCGCGATGACCTCTCGCAATTGCCCTGTACGCTCGATGCCCGACGCATTGCCATCTGCCCCCGTCGTGCGGAACCGAACGATCTGGCTGCTTGCGGCAATCCTCGCCCGAATCTTATCGGCATCTTTCTTGGGGTCGAGCTTGTGGTCCTTGTCCCGCGGATGGCCATGCGAGCCGATGACGTAATACTGCCCTTTGGAGAAGGCGACGCCCTCGCCATCAAGTTCGAGCGCCTTGCCATTGAACGTGTTGTCGATCAACTTCACGGGGCTGCCGGCGACGAGCTTGCCGTCGGTCAATTCGATGAATTGAGCGCCCTGGAGATTGTCGTCGATAACGAGGCACGAACGGGGAAACCCATCAGCGGTCGTGCAGGCGATGCCGCTGACATCCTTCGACTTGCCTCCGTCCTTGCCGATCAGCTTGTTCTTGACCGGCCACACATCGTCGGCCGCAGCAGGAGAAGGCTGCACGCCACCAGCCATCACGAGGCCGAGCAGCAAAGTCGCAATCCATCCTGTTCTGGCAATGGTCATCGAAGCCTCCCTAGAGCCGCAGTCGGGCCAGACCAAGCCATCCAGCTCCATCACAGGATGATGCCGCCAATCCCTTGCGAAGCTCTCACGCAAGCGAACGTTGACCGGCTTGCCCCCGGTCGATCGGTCAAACATGGAAGAGCAACAGATGGAAGAGGAGAAGCTAGAAAGCTGGCCTGGACGAAACGTCGTATCAAAAAAGAATCGAACCGAATGCCTCGGTCCCAAATACATCATTCATATCTCAGGTTGTATTGTTGCAGGCAACTCGGCGTTGTCAACACGCTTTCTGCCGCACGTGGAGCCGGCGGTGAAAGGTCTCATGAATACGGGTTGATCAGCTTCTGCTGCTCGGCGCTGTGGTGCACGAGCAGGTCGATGAAGGTCCTCACTTTCGCCGACAGATGATGACGATGCGGATAGACCGCGTTCATGGAGAGCTCGACCGTCCGATATTCCGGCAACAGGCGCACGAGGCGGCCAGCTTCGAGATCATCCTGAATGAGGAACCCCGCCATCAGGCAGATTGCGGCGCCCTCCAGCGCGACCTCGCGCAGCGCTTCTCCGCTATTGGTGACGAAGCTGCCGGAGACGCGCACCGAGGCCGGCGTGCCCTTGCGATCGAGGAAGCGCCATTCGTCGCCGAACGGATAGTTCAAGTGCCGACCACAATTGTGCCCGGTGAGCTCGTCGAGCTTCTGCACCCGGCCGTGCTTCTCGATGTAATCGTGGGAGCAGCACAGCACGTGGCGCCAGGTGGCAAGGCTGCGCACGATCAGGCTTGAATCCGGTGGCTGTGTCATGCGCAGGGCAACGTCATAGCCTTCTTCGATGAGGTCGACCTCGGCCTCGCCCATGCGCAGATCGATCTTGAGCTCCGGATAGGTCGACAGCAGTTTGGCCGCAATCGGCGCGACGAACGGCACCATGTGCGTGGCGACGTGAATGCGCAGCGTGCCGCGCGGCACCGACTGCAATTCGCTCGCGATGTCGTCGGCCTGTTCGATGTCGGCGAGAATCTGCACGCAGCGGTCGTAATAGGCCTTCCCGATCTCGGTCAGATTGACCTTGCGCGTGGTGCGGTGAAGCAGCCGCACCCCGAGCCGGTCTTCCAATGCCTGCACGTGATTGCTCACCATGGTGGTCGACATGTTGAGCTTGCGGGCTGCTGCGGAGAAGCCGCCGGTCTCGACCACCCGGCTGAACACTTCGAGGCTGGTCAATCGATCCATGGCTTTCCTTGACTGGGATGTGCGCCTCAGCAGCAATCGCGCGGCAATCGCGCTGGCGTAGCCGCTCGCCTGACCCGGTAGACATCACGAACCAGGGTGACCGCTCAGATTATCCACCTTGAATGGATAATCCTTCCAGAATCTAGCCAATTATCATCCGGGCCAGCAAGACCGATAGTCTCAGCGAGCCGACAGGAGACTGCAATGTCCGAAATGCCCCGCACCGAGACCTTCCAGCAAGCCACTGAAATCACGCGCGATTACGCCAAGGCGCCGCCCGCTATGCCGGCCCGGAACAGGGTCCGGCGCGCGGCCTTGGCGCTCGCGCTGCTCGCAGGCACTGCGACCATGGCCTACTACGGACACGATTACTGGACCAACGGCCGCTACCTCGAATCCACCGACGACGCCTATGTGAAGGCGGACTCCACGATCGTCGCGCCGAAAGTCTCCGGCTACATCGCCAAGGTGCTGGTCGGCGACAATGAGAAGGTTCGGGCGGGCCAGCTGCTGGCCAAGATCGACGACCGCGATTTCAAGGCGGCGCTCGACCAGGCGAAAGCCGACGTCGCTGCCGGCGAAGCCTCGGTCCGCAACATCGACGCCCAGCTCGAACTGCAGCAGCCGATCATTGAACAGAGCACCGCCGACGTCGCCGCTGCAGAAGCCAATCTGAAATTCGCTCAGGAGGAGCGCGCCCGCTACGACGACCTCATGAAGTCGGGCTCCGGCACGATCCAGCGCGCGCAGCAGACCGACGCGGCGCTGCGCGCCAGCAGCGCGCAATTGCAGCATGCCAAGTCCGGCCTCGTCGCCGCGCAGCGCAAGGTCGACGTGCTCACCACCCAGCGCGCCCAGGCCACCGCCCAGCTCGAACGCGCCCGCGCGGTCGCGCAGCAGGCGGCGCTGAACCTGTCCTATACCGAGATCACCGCGCCGGTGGACGGCACGGTCGGCGCCCGCAGCTTGCGTGTCGGCCAATACGTGCAGGCCGGCACGCAATTGATGGCGGTGGTGCCGCTCGACGCCGTCTACGTCGTCGCCAATTTCAAGGAGACCCAGCTCACGCATGTGCGGCCGGGCCAGCCGGTCGAGCTGCACGTCGACAGCTTCCGCAACATCAGCCTGCGCGGCCATGTCGACAGCCTGTCGCCGGCGAGCGGGCTCGAATTCGCGCTGCTGCCGCCCGACAACGCCACCGGCAATTTCACCGAGATCGTGCAGCGCGTTCCGGTGAAGATCGTCCTCGACGACCACAGCCTCACCGGCTTGCTGCGGCCCGGCATGTCCGCGGTGCCGACCGTCGACACCAAACAGGCGGTGCTGGCCGAGCGCGAGACGGCCAAGCGCCTTGCCGACAATACGCCCCGCGCGAATGGGGGTTGAAGCCATGGGCACGCTCCAACCGGCCCTCAACGCCACCTCCGCCAATCTTCCCGCCCCCGTAGCATCCGCCGCGCCGGCGGTGTCGACAAAGACCTGGATCGCGGTGATCGGCGCCACGCTCGGCGCCTTTATGGCGGTTCTGAACATCCAGATCGTCAACGCCTCGCTCGCGGACATTCAGGGCGCGATCGGCGCCGGCATCGACGACGGCGGCTGGATCTCGACCTCCTATTTGATCGCCGAGATCGTGGTCATCCCGCTGTCGGGCTGGCTCGCGCAGGTGTTCTCGATCCGCATCTATCTCCTCACCAACGCGATCCTGTTCCTGGTTCTGTCCGCGGCCTGCGCACTGGCGCAGGATCTGTCGCAGATGATCGTGCTGCGTGCCATCCAGGGCTTCACCGGCGGCGTGCTGATCCCGATGGCCTTCACGCTGATCATCATGCTGCTGCCGCGCGCCAAGCAGCCGGTCGGCCTTGCGCTGTTCGCGCTGTCGGCGACTTTCGCGCCGGCGATCGGCCCGACCATCGGCGGCTATCTCACCGAGAATTTCGGCTGGCAATACATCTTCTACGTCAACCTGGTTCCCGGCGCGATGATGGTCGGCATGCTCTGGTACGCGCTCGAGCCCAAGCCGATGAAGCTGGCGCTGCTTCGCGAGGGCGACTGGGCCGGCATCATCACCATGGCGATCGGCCTGTCCGCGCTCCAGACCGTGCTGGAGGAAGGCAACAAGGACGACTGGTTCGGCTCGCCGTTCATCGTCAAGCTCTCGATCATCGCCGCTGTTGCGCTGACGGCATTCCTGATCATCGAGCTCACGGTGAAGAAGCCACTGCTCAATCTGCGTCTGCTCGTGCGTCGCAATTTCGGCTTCGGCATGCTCGCGAACTTCCTGCTCGGCATTGCACTCTACGGCTCCGTGTTCATCCTGCCGCAATATCTGGCGCGTATTCAGGGCTACAATGCCGAGCAGATCGGCATGGTGCTGGCCTGGACCGGGCTGCCGCAACTCGTGCTGATCCCGCTGGTGCCGCGCCTGATGCAGAAGTTCGATGCGCGGATCATCATCGGCGTCGGCTTCGTTCTGTTCGCAGCATCCAACTTCATGAACATCAACATGACCAACGACTATGCCGCCGACCAGCTGCTGTGGCCCAATATCGTGCGCGCCATCGGCCAGGCGCTGGTGATGGCGCCGTTGTCGGCGGTCGCGACCGCAGGCATCGAAGCGGAGAATGCGGGCTCGGCCTCCGGCCTGTTCAACATGATGCGCAATCTCGGCGGCGCCGTCGGCATCGCGCTGCTGCAAACCGTGCTGTCCAAGCGCGAGCAATATCACTCCAACGTGCTGATGCAGTCGGTCTCTGTGTTCGAAGAGGCCACGCGCACGCGGCTCGAGCAGCTCACGCAATATTTCGTCAATCACGGCGTTATCGACCGTGCGGACGCCGCGCATCGCGCCTATGTCGCGATCGGCCATACCGTACAGAAGCAGGCCTTCATCTTCGCCTTCAGCGACACGTTCTACCTGCTCGGCATGGCGCTGATCGTCGCTCTCATCGCCGTATTCTTTCTGAAGAAGCCTGGCCAGGTCTCGGCCGGCGGAGCCCACTGATCAACCAACGAAAAGGAGAACGACCATGAAGCCCCGCATGAACTACTATCAGGCCGCACCCGATACGATCAAAGCGCTGATGGCGCTGGAGGCGCAGATCCAGTCGACGGGCCTCGAGAAATCGCTGATCGAGTTGGTCAAGATCCGGGCCTCGCAGATCAATGGCTGCGCCTTCTGCATCAACATGCACACCGAGGACGCCCGCAAGCGCGGCGAGACCGAGCAGCGCATCTACCTGCTCAATGCCTGGCGCGAATCCCCGCTCTATTCCGACCGCGAGCGCGCCGCGCTCGCCTGGACCGAAGCGGTGACGCTGATCTCAGAGACGCATGCGCCCGACGAGACTTACGAACAGGTCCGCGCGCAGTTCTCCGAGGAGGAGACGGTGAACCTGACCATGCTGATCGGTGCCATCAATGCCTGGAACAGGATCGCGATCGCATTCCGCGCCGTGCATTCGGTGAAGGTGAAGGCGTCAGTGGCTTAAACCGACGGCAACGGACGGTCTCGTAGGGTGGGCAAAGCGTAAGCGTGCCCACCATTCTTCAGCAAAAACGTGAGAAGGCGTGGGCACGGCGCAAGCGCGCCTTTGCTCACCCTACGACAGCTGCCTATGCCGCTTACACCGCCGTCGCCTTGGCGAAGTCCACGTAGATCTCGCGCAGGCGCGTCGCCATCGGGCCGGGCTTGCCGTCGCCGATCGTCTTGCCGTCGATGGCGACCACCGGCTGCACGAAGGAGGATGCGCTGGTGATGAAGGCTTCCTTGGCGGCGAGCGCTTCGGCGACCGTGAAGGAGCGTTCCTCGACGCGCAGCTGGCGCTCCTCGGCAAGCGCAATCACGGCCTTGCGGGTGCAGCCGGGCAGGATCGCGTTGGAGTTCTGGCGGGTGACGATGACGTCGTCCTTGGTCAGGATGAACGCCGTGGACGAGCCGCCTTCGGTCACATAGCCATCCTGCAGCATCCAGGCTTCGCCGGCGCCGGCTTCCGCCGCGGCCTGCTTTGCCAGCACCTGCGCCAGCAGCGCCACGCTCTTGATGTCGCGGCGCTCCCAGCGGATGTCGGGCACCGTGATGACGTTGATGCCGGTCTTGGCCACCGCGGCATTGATGATGTCCTTCTCCGACGTGAACATCACCAGGCTCGACCTGACGTCAGCCTTGGGGAACGGGAAGTCGCGCCCCTTGTCGGCACCGCGCGTCACCTGGAGATAGACGAGGCCGTTCACGAGCTTGTTGCGCGCGATCAGCTCCTTCTGCAGCTCGGTGATGCGCTCGATGGTCTCCGGCAGCTTCAACTTGATCTCGCCGACGGACCGCTCCAGCCGCGCCAGATGCGAAGCATTGTCGACCAGCTTGCCGTCGAGCACGGCCGAGACCTCGTAGATGCCGTCGGCGAACAGGAAGCCGCGATCGAGCACCGAGATCTTGGCTTCCGAGAGCGGGACGAATGAGCCGTTGACGTAGGCGATCGAGTCCAAGGCAGGTCTCCTGGGAGGGGGAATTTGGCGCGCTTATACGCCAGTTAGAGGGACGGATCATCCCTCTATTTGTCATTCCGGGGCGGCGCGAAGCGACGAGCCCGGAATCCATAACCCCGGCTGGTGATTATGGATTCCGGGCCCGCGCCAAGGCGCGTCCCGGAATGACAGAGGAGTTAATGCGACAGAATCTTCGACAAGAACTTCTGCGCGCGGTCGCTGCGGGGCTTGCCGAAGAAATCGTCCTTTGCCGCGTCCTCGACGATCTCGCCGCGGTCCATGAAGATGACGCGGTTGGCGACCTTGCGGGCAAAACCCATCTCGTGGGTTACGACCATCATGGTCATGCCCTCGCGGGCGAGATCGACCATGACGTCGAGCACCTCGCTGACCATTTCCGGATCGAGCGCCGAGGTCGGCTCGTCGAACAGCATCACGATCGGATCCATTGCGAGCGCGCGCGCGATGGCGACACGCTGCTGCTGGCCGCCGGAGAGCTGCGCCGGGAATTTCTGCGCCTGCTCCTTCAAGCCGACGCGCTCGAGCAGCTGCACGGCCTTGGCCTGCGCCTTGTCATGCCCCCTGCCCAGCACCTTCTCCTGCGCCAGGCAGAGATTGTCGATGATCTTAAGGTGCGGAAACAGCTCGAAATGCTGGAACACCATGCCGACGCGCGAGCGCAGCTTCGGCAGATCGGTCTTGGGATCGTTGACCTTGGTGCCGTCGACCAGGATGTCGCCGCTCTGGAACGGCTCCAGCGCATTGACGCATTTGATCAGCGTCGACTTGCCCGAGCCGGAGGGGCCGCAGACCACGACGACCTCGCCCTTGGTGACATTGGTGGTGCAGTCGGTCAGCACCTGGAAGGTGGGGCTGTACCATTTGTTGACGTGGCTGATTTCGATCATGAGCGGGGAGCCCTAGCGAATGATGGCGATGCGCGCCTGGAGGCGGCGGACGCCGTAGGACGCGATACAGGAGATGGTGAAGTAGACCACGGCGGCGAACAGATACATTTCGACCAGGCGGCCGTCACGCTGCGCCACCTTGCTCGCCGCGCCCAGGAAGTCGGTGATCGACAGGACGTAGACCAGCGAGGTGTCCTGGAACAGCACGATGGTCTGCGTGATCAGCACCGGCAGCATATTGCGGAAGGCCTGCGGCAGCACGACGTAGCGCATGGTCTGGGCGTAGGTCAGCCCCAGCGCGCTGGCCGCGGCCGGCTGGCCGCGCGAGATCGACTGGATGCCGGCGCGCATGATCTCGGAGAAATATGCCGCCTCGAACATGATGAAAGTGACGAGCGAGGACGTGAACGCGCCGACGCTGATCGGACGCGAGGCGCCTGTCACCCACTGCCCGATATAGGGCACCAGGAAGTAGAACCAGAAGATCACCAGCACCAGCGGCAGGGAGCGCATGAAGTCGACATAGATGCCGGCGATGCGGCCCAGAATCTTGAATCCGGACAGGCGCATCAGGGCGAGCGCCGTGCCGAAGACTAGGCCGCCGAGAGCTGCGAGGAAGGTCAGCGTCAGCGTGAACGTCATGCCCTCGTAGAACAGATACGGCAGCGCGCGGCGGATGACGTCGAAATCGAGATTGCCGAACATCGCTTATTTCCCCGTGATGTAGCCGGGGATCGCGACCCAGCGCTCGAGGAAGCGCATCGCGGTCACGACGACGGCGTTGACGAGGAGATAGAGGATGGTCGCGGCCGTGAAGGCCTCGAACACCTGGAACGAGAATTCCTGCATCGAGCGCGCCTGTCCGGTCAGCTCGAGCAGGCCGATGGTGATGGCGACCGCGGTGTTCTTGATGGTGTTGAGGAATTCAGACGTCAGCGGCGGCAGGATGATGCGGAAGGCCATCGGCAGCAGCACGTAGCGATAGCCCTGCACGGTGGTCAGGCCGAGCGCAGTCGCCGCCATCTTCTGCCCGCGCGGCAGCGAGGAGATGCCGGCCTGCAGCTGCACGGCCACGCGCGCCGACATGAAGAAGCCGACGCCGATCGCGGCCGTCCAGAACGGCGCGTTCGGCAATTGCTTCAGCCACAGCCCGGCCGCCCTCGGCAGAATTTCCGGCAGCACGAAAAACCACAGGAAGAGCTGCACCAGAAGCGGCATGTTGCGGAAGAATTCGACGTAGGCGAAGCCGAACCAATTGGCGCCCTTCGACGGCAGCGTGCGCATGACGCCGACGATCGAGCCTGTGATCAGCGCGATCACCCAGGCCAGCGCCGCGGTCTCGAGGGTCAGCGCCAGCCCCGACAGCAGCATGTCGAGGTAGGTGCCGGTCCCCATCGGATTCGGCTGGAAGAAGATTCCCCAGTTCCAGTTGTAGTTCACGTGTCCCCCGCGCGAACGCGCCCGTCATTGGACGTCTTGAGCGCCTATGCAAATGTCCGGCCACCCTGGTGTCAAGAGTGGCCGGACATGATCCCGATCGAAAAATCGAGGTTTTATCTTACTTGTAGTCGTCCGGGTTCGGCGAGTCCGTCGGCTTGGCGAACTCGTTCTTCAGCTCGGCCGAGATCGGCGTGTTGAGGTTCAGGCCCTTCGGCGGGATCTTCTGGGTGAACCACTTGTTGTAGATCTTCTCGGCCTCGCCGGAGGTGTAGAGCGCGGCGGTCGCCGCATCAACCACCTTCTTGAAGGCGGGATCGTCCTTGCGCAGCATGATGCCGTAGGGCTCGGGCTTGGAGAACGCGTCCTTGGAGATAACGTAGTCGTCCGGGTTCTTCGAACCGGCGACGAGGCTCGCCAGCAAGATGTCGTCCATGACGAAGGCGACCGCGCGGTCGGTCTCCACCATCAGGAAGGCTTCGGCGTGATCCTTGGCCGGAATGATGTTAGCGCCGAGGCCCTTGGCGACATTGGCTTCGGTGAGCTGCTTGATGTTGGTGGTGCCGGCGGTCGAGACCACGGTCTTGCCCTTGAGGTCATCGATCGACTTCAGGCCGCTCGACTTCTTGAAGACATAGCGGCTGGCGGTCAGGTAGTGGGTGTTGGTGAAGGCGACCTGCTTCTGGCGCTCGGCATTGTTGGTGGTCGAGCCGCATTCGAGGTCGATGGTGCCGTTGGCCATCAGCGGGATACGCGTCGCCGACGTCACCGGGTTGAGCTTGACCTCGAGCTTGTCGAGCTTGAGCTCCTTCTTCACGGCCTCGACGATCTTGTAGCAGATGTCCATCGCGAACCCGACGGGCTTCTGGCTGTCGTCGAGATAGGAGAACGGGATCGAGGAATCGCGGAAGCCGAGCGTGATCGCGCCGGTGTCCTTGATGTTCTTCAGCGTGCCGGTCAGCTCCTGGGCCCCGGCTTGGCTGACGACGAAGGTCGCGGCGAGCGCGAGCCCGATGTGACGGAAATGTTTCACGTTTTTCTTCCCCTTTCGGATGATGCGGCCCGGATGCAAGCACAAATCGGGCCGGATTAGAATGTAACTTTCGGCTGGATCGTCGGCTCAGGTTAACGGGCCTGTCAGTGGCTTTGGCAACTCTCCGAGATCCCAGAACAGCCCGGCCATCACCGTCAAGGCCTCTTCGGTCAATGGCAGCAGGATGTGCTCATTGGGCGCATGCTGGGAGCAGCCGGGATAGGAGTGCGGCACCCAGATCGTCGGCAGTCCCAGGATCTCGGAGAACACGTCATTGGGCAGCGAACCGCCGAAATTCGGCAGGACGGCCGGCGCCTTGCCGGTGGTCGCTCGCACCGAATCCGCCGCCCATTTGATCCACGGACTGTCGAAATCGGTGCGCGATGCAGCAAAACTCTGCGCCGCGCGCACCTCGACCATCGGAAAGCCGCGTCCGACCAGATGTGCGCGGACAGCGTCGATCAGCCCTTCAACCTTGGTCCCAACCACGAAACGCAGTTGCAGCACGGCACTGGCCTGGCCGGGGATCGCGTTGGCCGGCTTCTCGATATTGCCTGAGGACATCGCCAGCACTTCCAGCGTGTTCCAGGCGTAGAGCCGTTCAGCAGCCGAAAGCCCCTCCTCGCCCCAATTTTCGGCCAGCGCCGGCTCGTCGGCAGTCGGCACCACCTCGACGTCGGCGAGATAGGAGCGGATCTGGTTGGTCAGCCGCGGCGGCTTCAAGGCATCGAGCTGCAGACGGCCGTGGCCGTCGACCAGGGTAGAGATCGCGTTGACCAGGATGGTCGCGGGGTTGGCGAGCACGCCGCCCCAATTGCCGGAATGGTGGCCGCCGTCGCGCAAGTTCACGTCGAGGTGGATGCGGATGCCTCCACGACAGCCGAGAAACAGCGTCGGCCGATCGGCCGAGAGGCGCGGCCCGTCGGAGGCCATGAACAGGTCGGCCTTGAGCGCGTCGCGATGGAGATCGCAGACCTTGCCGAGATCGGGCGAGCCGATCTCCTCGCCCATCTCGATGATGAACTTGGCGTTGAAGCCGAGCTTACCGCCGCGCGCCTCGCGCACCGCACGCAGCGCGGCCATATTGATGCTGTGCTGCCCCTTGTTGTCGGCGGTGCCGCGGCCATAGAGGCGCGTCCCGGAAGCATTGGTGCGCCAGGGATCCCGGCCATCACGCCACTCGCCTTCCATGCCGTCGACGACATCGCCATGGCCGTAGACCAGCACGGTCGGCGCAGACGCGCTCTCGTGATGCTCGGCGAACAGGAACGGCGCCTTGCCGCTCGGGGATTCGACGATGCGGCTGGAAAAATCGAGCGCGGCGAAAGCCGGCTGCATCTCCTGCTCCAGATAGGCGCGCAGCTCGGGGCCGCGCTGCGGATTCTGGCTCTCGGTCTTGTAGGCGACGCGGCGGTCGAGTTCAGCGAGGAACGCGCCGGACTTGAAATCCTCACGGGCGCGGGCGATGGCGTCGGCTCTGGTCATGCTTGCTTTTCGAGATGTGAGACGAAGGACCTTACCTGAGGCGGGTTGGCCTTCGAAAGTGGCGGGGACTCGGATAGTTCTTGTAGTTCGCTTCTTGTAGGTCTCTTCTCGTGGTCCTCTTGGGATTTCGTTCTTGCTTCCTTGAGACTGGCTTGCCAGGCACAGCTGCGACGCTGACTTTGGCTTTGCCAAGCGCAAGCCTTCTATCTTGGCCCTTGCCAAGGGCCAATTATATGCAAGAACTTCGCCAAGTTGGGGCGCACATCTATCATTCGAAGAGCGCTCAGTACAGGGCGCCGAGGGACCAGCATGGCCAAAGAGATCAGGCTCAACGCCTTTGCGATGAATTGCGTCGCACACCAATCACCGGGCCTGTGGACCCATCCGCGCGACCGTACCGCCGAGTATAACCGCCTGTCCTACTGGATCGATCTCGCCAAGACGCTGGAGCGCGGCCGTTTCGACGGGCTGTTCCTGGCCGACGTGCTTGGCGTCTATGACGTGTATGGCAACAGCCCTGACGCAGCCTTGCGCAATGCAGCGCAGACGCCGTCGAACGAGCCGCTGCTGCTGCTGTCGGCGATGGCGGCGGTGACGCAAAATCTCGGCTTCGGCGTCACCAGCAATCTGTCCTTCGAGCCGCCCTATCCGTTCGCACGGCGGATGTCGACGCTCGATCACCTCACCGAGGGGCGGATCGGCTGGAACGTCGTCACCGGCTATCTCGACAGCGCCGCGCGCGGTGCCGGCAAGGACAAGCAGACCGGCCATGACGACCGCTACGACATCGCCGACGAATATATGGAGGTCGTCTACAAGCTCTGGGAAGGCAGCTGGGAAGACGATGCCGTGCTGCGCGACCGCAAGCGCGGCATCTTCACCGACCCGGCAAAAGTTCATCGCGTCAATCATGCGGGCGCGAACTACCGCATCAACAACACCATTCACCTCAGCGAGCCCTCGCCGCAGCGCACGCCCGTGCTGTACCAGGCCGGCACCTCGCCGCGCGGCCGGCAATTCGCGGCCAGGCACGCCGAGTGCGTGTTCATGTCGGGACCGTCAGCCAAGGTGATCGCGCCGCGCGTCTCCGCAATCCGGCAGGAGGCGGCCGCACTCGGCCGCGATCCGGCGGAGATCCTGATGTTCTCGATGATGACGATCATCCTCGGACGGACGGAAGCCGAGGCGAAGGAAAAATACGCCGACTACCGCCGCCACATCAGCCCAGAAGGCGCGCTGGCGCTGATGTCGGGATGGACCGGCGTCGACTTCTCCGGCTACGACCTCGACCAGCAGGTGCGCCACGTCCAGAACGATGCCGGCCGCAGCGCGATGGACAACGTGACCCGCGCCGACCCTGACCGCGTCTGGACCGTGCGCGACGTCATCGAGCATGTCGGCATCGGCGGCGCTGGCCCGGTCGTGGTCGGCACGCCCGAGATGGTCGCAGACAAGATCGAAGCATGGTTCGAGGCGACGGATGTCGACGGCCTCAACGTCGCGTTCGCGATCTCGCCCGGCGATTTCGAGGATATCGCCGACATGCTGGTGCCCGAGCTGACGCGGCGCGGAAGGTACAAGAGCGAGTACGCCAAGGGCACGTTGCGGGAAAAACTGTTCGGCGAGGGCCGCGCGCGCCTCGACGCGCCGCATCCCGCGGCGGAGTATCGCGTGGGGAAGAAGGGGTAGGCGGAAGATCGCGCCACAGCCAGGCTGTCGTCCCCGCGAAGGCGGGGACCCATAACCACAGGAAGTAGTTTGGCGAAGACTCGGGAGCTCGATACGCCTACCAGCCGCAGTCGATAGATCACGCGGTATGGGTCCCCGCCTTCGCGGGGACGACTGCGGGGCTACACCTTCCCGTCCACCATCACCTCGATCAGCTTGGTTCCCGGCCGATTGAACGCTGACGTCAGCGTTGCCTTCAGTTCGCTGACATCGCTGACCTTGATCGCCTCACAGCCGAGTGCCTTGGCGACGCCGGCGAAATCGACCGGCGGATCGACGAAATCCATGCCGACGTAATTGTCATCGCCGTGGAAGGCGAGCAGGCGCTGCTTGATGATGCGATAGCCGCCGTTGTTGGCGATGACGACGTTGAGCGGCAGCTTGTGATGCGCTGCGGTCCAGAGCGACTGGATCGAGTACATCGCGCTGCCATCGCCGGAGAAGCACACCACGGGGCGATCGGGATTGGCAATGCTGGCGCCGACCGAGGCCGGCAGGCCCCAGCCGATGCCGCCGGAGGCGAGCCCGTGATAGCCGTAGCGGTCGCGATGCGGATGCAGGGCCGTGATCTGGCGGCTGGAGGTGAGACCTTCGTCGACCAGGATGGCGTTATCGGGCATGGCCTCGACCATTTGCAGCACCAGGAAGTCCGGATCAATCGGTGTGCGGCCGGCACTCTTGCCGATCTGCTCGACCAGCGCGGCGCGGCGCGCGGTCCAGTTCTTCGGCGCGAGCTCGGCGAGACGCTGCTTGGCGCGGCTCGCGAGGGCCGCGCCGCCCATCTCCTTGAGTACCGGGATCAGCGCGCGCAGTGTTTCCTTCAGATCCGCCTTCAGCGCGATCTCGGCCCCGTAGTTCTTGGCAATCTCCCAATCGATGAGACCGATCTGCACGATGCCGAGGCCCTCAGGCAGCGCGTCGACCTCGCTATAGACCGACATCCGCAGCGGGTCGCCGCCGAGGGCGATCAAGAGATCGTAGGGCGCGAGCGTATCGCGCGCGGCCTTCTGCACGCGCGCGAGCGTGCCGACGAAGCTCGGGCTTTCGGACAGAAAGTGCGAGCCGTAGGGCGTCGAGGACTGATAGGCCGCAGCGCCGAGCAGCTCGGCCAGTTCAGCCGCCTCCGTCAAAGCATCGCTCTTGACCACCTCGTCCATGGTCACGATCACGGGACGCTCGGCCTTGAGCAGACGTGCGGCAAAGGCCTTCAGCGCCTCGTCCGAAGGTTTCGTGCGCGCATCGATGCGGGTGGAACGACCGAGATCGAGTCCCGCCTCGCTGTTGAGGATGTCGCCGGGCAGCGAGATGAACACCGGCCCGGTCGGCGGCGTCATCGCCACCTTGGCGGCGCGGCGCACGATGCGCGGCAGGTCCTCCAGCCGTGTCACCTCGACCGCCCATTTCACCAGCGGCTCGGCCATGCGCACCAGCGGACCATAGAGCACCGGCTCCATCAGACCGTGGCCCTGCTCCTGCTGGCCCGCCGTCAGGATCATCGGCGTGCCCGTGAACTGGGCGTTGTAGAGCGAGCCCATGGCGTTGCCGAGGCCGGGCGCGACGTGAACGTTGCAGGCGACGAGCTTGCCCGAAGCGCGGCTGTAGCCGTCGGCGATCGCGACCACCAGGCTCTCCTGCATCGCCATCACATAAGTGAGATCGGGATGGTCCTTCAGCGCATGCATGATCGGCAGTTCGGTGGTTCCAGGGTTGCCGAACAGATGCGTGATGCCCTCGTCCTTGAGCAGCGCGAGAAAGGCGGAGCGGCCGGTGATCTTGTTCTTCATGTTTCCTCCAGGAGCGGACCGTTGCCGCAAGGACCGAAAGCATGATGGCCGAGATGCTGGCAGAGGCGCAAGGAAGCGCGGTCATGGCTGCGTTGCGCGGGAGAGGCGCTACATCTCCTCCCGCCCGAGTTCGAACGGGTCGTCCCCGCTCGCGCGCTTCTTCTTTTTCGAGCGCTGCCAGACGACGCCGGGAAAGCCCTTCAGCGGCACCAGGGACTCGCCGGTATAGGCCCATTCCTGCAGCTCTTCGATGGCGATGTGATAGAGCGGCTGGCGGCCGGTGCGCTCGTTGAACAGGGCGCGGGGGATGTTGACCATGTGCGGCCCGCGCGGACGCTCGTACATGATCGGCGTGCCGCAATGCGAGCAGAAGCTGCGCGCGATCTTCGTCGCCTTGTCCTCGTAGCGGGTCAGCGCGGTCTTGCCTGAGGTGATGCGGAAGCGCTTCTTCCAGCTTCCGACATAGGTGGCGTAGGCCGCGCCATGGGCGCGGCGGCTGGCAGCGGAATGATCGTGCCAGGCCCAGCGCGCGGGCACGTCGATCTCGAAGGCGACCTTGCCGCAGAGGCATTGGCCGGTGGCGATCCCTGCGGCGGCTGCGGCTTTGGCCATGGACGTCTCTCCGTCGTCATCGCTAGCGCAGCGAAGCAAGCTCGTCATTCCGGGGCGATGCGAAGCATCGAGCCCGGAATCCATCCCACGTCCAGGTATGCGGCCCGATGGATTCCGGGTTCGCGACTTCGTCGCGCCCCGGAATGACAGATCAAGCCGCCGTCAGCTCGTCATACACCGGATAATCCGTGTACCCCTTCTCCTCGCCGCTGTAGAACGTCGCGCGATTATACGGCGTGATTGGGTAGCCGTGCTCGAGACGACGCGGCAGATCAGGATTGGAGATGAAGATGCGGCCGAAGGCGATGATGTCCGCATGTCCGTCGGCGATCGCCGCATTCGCGGTCTCCCCGGTGAAGCCGCCGGCGGTCATCAGCACGCCGCTGTAGAGCGGACGGAACAGCACCATCGCCGATGGCACGTTCTGCCAGTTGACCTCGGCGCGGCCCGAGCCGCTGGAGCGCGGTTCGATGAAATGCAGGTACGCCAAACCCAGCTTCTCGAGCGCCTTCACGACATGGGTATAGAGCGGCATCGGATCGGGCTCGCCGGAATCATTGGCGATGCCGTAGGGCGACAGTCGCACAGCGACACGGTTCGAGCCCCAGACGTCGATCGCAGCCTGAGTGACCTCGAGCAGAAGGCGCGCGCGGTTCTCGATTCCGCCGCCATATTGATCGGTGCGCTGGTTGCTGCGCGATTGCAGGAATTGCTCGAGCAGATAGCCGTTGGCGCCGTGGATCTCGACACCGTCGAAGCCGGCGGCGAGCGCATTCTTGGCACCCTGCCGGAACGCCTCGACGATGCCCTTCACCTCATCAGTCTCCAGCGCGCGCGGCGTCTCGTAGTCGGCGATCTTTCCGTCGGCCGTCATCGCCTTCATGCCTTCGGCCTTGATCGGAATTGCCGAAGCCGAAACCGGCAGCTCGCCGCCGTGGAAGGAGGAATGAGAGACGCGGCCGACATGCCAGAGCTGGAGAAAGATGATGCCGCCCTTGGCGTGCACGGCATCCGTCACCTTGCGCCAGCCCGCGACTTGCGCCTCCGAATAGATGCCGGGTGTCGCCGGATTGCCGCGGCCGTGCGAGAGCACCGGCGAGGCTTCGGCGATGATCAGGCCGCCCTTCGTCGCACGCTGGCCGTAATATTCGGCGTTGAGTGGCCGCGGCGCGAAAGTGTCGCGCTCGGCCCGCATGCGCGTTAGCGGCGCCATCGCGACGCGATGCGCGAGCTGGTAGGGACCGACCTGCAACGGCTTGAACAAGGCTTCGAATTTCATGTGGTCCCCGGATGTCTTTGAAAGGATGCAGATGATTGTGAGGGAGACTGACCGCCTGAAGGCGGTGGTTGTTCTCCCTCTCCCCGTTCTTACGGGGAGAGGGTTGGGGTGAGGGGCTGCCTCGGCAATCGCGGTGAGAGTTGGACTCGCGGAGAGTCCCCCTCACCCGGAATCCGCGCGTTGCGCGAATTCCGGCCTCTCCCCGCAAGCGGGGAGAGGCGAAGGAGAGCCGGCCTTACGCCGTCTTGATCCAGACGGCCTTCACGTTGAGATATTCCTCGACGTGCTGCTTGCCGGATTCGCGGCCGTAGCCGCTCATCTTGTAGCCGCCGAACGGCACGGCCGGATCCATCGCCTGGTAGCAGTTGACCCACACCGAGCCGGCACGCAAGCGTTTCGCCACCGCATGGGCCTTGCTGACGTCGCGCGTCCACAGACCGGAGCCGAGGCCGAACGTGGTGTTGTTGGCGCGTTTGACCAGCTCGTCCATGTCCTTGAACGCGATTGCGGAGATGACGGGGCCGAAAATCTCCTCCTGCGCGATGCGCATGTTGTCCTCGACACCCGCGAACACCGTCGGCGAGACGAAGAAGCCCTTCGACAGCGCGCCTTCGGTGACACGGCCGCCGCCGGCAAGCGCCCTCGCGCCCTCCTTCTGGCCGATGTCGAGATAGCCGGTGACGCGCTCGAGCTGCTGCTCCGAGACGAGCGGCCCGATCTGCACGTTGGGATCGAGGCCGTTGCCGACCTGCAGCTTCTTGCCGAACTCGGCGACGCGGCCGACGAATTCGTCATAGATCGAGTGCTCGACGAACAGGCGCGTTCCGGCGCTGCAGATCTGCCCTGAATTGGCGAACACCGCCATCGCCGCGCCGGGCACGGCGGCGTCGAGATCGGCATCGGCGAACACGATGTCCGGCGACTTGCCGCCGAGCTCGAGCGAGACGCGCTTGAGATTGCCGGCGGACGCACGGATGATCGACTGGCCCGTGACATGAGAGCCGGTGAAGGCGACCTTGTCGACGTCGTGATGCGAGGCGAGCGCCGCCCCCGCGGTCTCGCCATAGCCGGGGACAACGTTGATGACGCCGGGCGGCACGCCCGCTTCCATTGCGAGCTCGGCGATGCGCAGCGAGGTCAGCGGCGCTTCTTCGGCAGGCTTGAGCACCACGGTGCAGCCGGTCGCGATCGCCGGACCGATCTTCCAGATCGTCGCGGTCAGCGGCCCGTTCCAGGGAATGATGGCGCCGACGACGCCGATCGGCTCCTTCAGCGTGTAGGAGAATATCTCGCCGGGTAGCGAGTTCTCGATGGTCTCGCCGTGGATCGCGGTGGTCTGGCCGGCGTAATAGCGCAGCATGCCGACGGCGCGCAGGCGGTAGGCACGGGTGCGGCTCAGCGGCGCGCCCATGTCGAGCGTGTCGAGCTGCGACAATTCGTCGAAATTCTTCTCGACGAGATCGGCGAGCCTCAGGAGCAGGTTCTGCCGCTCGAACGGCTTGACCTTACTCCACGGACCTTCGAAAGCGCGACGCGCAGCCGCGACCGCACGATCGATGTCTTCCTTGTCGCCTTCGGCGACGGTTGCGAGCAGCTCGCCGGTGGCGGGATTGCGGGTCTCGAAGCGCTTGCCCGAGGCTGCATCGACCCACTTGCCGTCGATCAGCATCTGCTTGTAGGACCCGTTGGCGAACGGATGGCGCGTGATCGGAATAGCCTGCGACACAGCCATGGCTGCACTCCCTGTCAGGTGATTGATTGGTTCGATCTGGGCGGGATCGTTCGGCCGAGGATACAGCCGCGCCTGATAGGCGTAAAGGCAGCGCGGAACGAAGACCTCCCATGCCGACTTGTGCAGGGTCGCATCGCTGCCATGCTATAGCTCGGCTGAAGGCTTTCCACGGAGACGCTCGATGTCACATCCCGCCATCGTCAAGGACAATGTTGCCGTGATCACGGGTGGCGCAGCCGGCATCGGATTTGCCGCCGCCGCGGCATTTGCGCGCGCTGGAATGAAGGTATGTATCGCTGACGTCGACGAGACACGCTTGGCAGAAGCTGCAACAAAATTGTCATCCGTAACATCGGCCGCAAACGTCATGACCTCGGCCGTCGATGTCAGCAAGATCGAGAGCGTGACGGAACTCGAGCGCGCCGTCCACGCGCGGTTCGGCGGCACCGATGTCCTCATGAACAATGCCGGCATTCAGCCCGGCAGCACGTTGTTCGACGCGCCGGACAATTGGCAACGCATCATCGCCGTCAACATGTGGGGCATCATCAACGGCTCGCGCATCTTCGCGCCAAACATGATCGCCCGTGGCAGGCGCGGCCTCATCATCAACACCGGTTCCAAGCAGGGCATCACCACGCCGCCCGGCGATCCCGCCTACAACGTCTCCAAGGCCGGCGTGAAGGCCTTCACCGAGGCGCTCCAGCACGAGTTGCGCAACACGAATGACTGTCGCGTCACGGCGCACCTGCTGATCCCGGGCTTCGTCTTCACCGGCCTGACCGCAAAGGGACGCACCGAGAAGCCGGCCGGCGCCTGGACGCCGGAGCAGACGGTCGATTTCATGCTGGCGCGGCTGGAGGCCGGCGACTTCTACATTCTCTGCCCGGACAATGATGTGCCGCGCGCGCTCGACGAGAAGCGCATGCTCTGGGCGGCCGGCGACATCGTCGAGAACCGCCCGCCATTGTCGCGCTGGCATCCGGATTACGCCGATGCGTTCGCGAAGTTTGTGACGCGAGAGTAGGCCTGCACCGCTTTCTCGCTCGCCCCCAGGGCTATCGCATATGACTTGTGGCGGCGGTCTGCGCGCACGCCTCGTCCTTCGAGACGGCGCTGACGCGCCTCCTCAGGATGAGGCAAATCGGCGTCAGTGCCCGTTGAAACTGCTGCCGCGCACTCCGACCTCATCCTGAGGAGCCCGCCTCAAGCGGGCGTCTCGAAGGATGGCCGCAGGGAAATCTCAAATGCGATAGCCCTGGGCTCGCCTCGGCCTCCCGGGAGGGTGGGGTCACGGCCACCTGGCCTTGCCCCACCTTGACTCCCCCAAAATTCGTTATACAACATAACTATTCTGACAAGGACGCAAATGACACAAGGAAACGCCGAGACCGCGAATGCGGGTCCCTCCGGGCTGTTGAGGATCGAGCGGGCGGACCGGGTTCTGACCGTGGGTCTGAACCGGCCGGCCAAGCGCAATGCGCTCAATGACGGCATCATCCTGGAAATCGGCGAGTGTTTTGCGAACCTGCCCGAGGATATCGGCGCGGTCGTCATCCACGGTATCGGCGACCATTTCTCCAGTGGCCTCGACCTCTCCGAGCTGACCGAGCACGACGCCACCGGCGGGCTCCTGCACTCCCAGATGTGGCACCGGGTGTTCGACCGCATCCAGTACAGCCGCGTGCCCGTGATCGCAGCGCTCCGGGGCGCCGTGATCGGCGGCGGGCTGGAGCTTGCCTGCGCGGCCCATATCCGCGTCGCCGAGCCCTCGACCTATTTCGCGCTGCCGGAGGGGCAGCGCGGCATTTTCGTCGGCGGCGGCGGCTCGGTGCGGCTGCCGCGGCTGATCGGCGTTGCCCGGATGATGGACATGATGCTGACGGGACGCGTCTACAGCGCGACCGAGGGCGCGTCCTACGGCTTTGCGCAATATCTGACGGAGGCCGGCAACGGGCTCGGCAAAGCGCTGGAGCTTGCGACCAAGGTGGCGTCCAACGCCCCGCTGACGAATTTCGCCGTGCTCCAGGCGCTGCCGATGATCGCGGAGGCCAATCCGCAGACCGGCCTGTTGATGGAGTCGCTGATGGCCACCGTCGCGCAGAGCGACAAGGAGGCCAAGCGGCGGATCCGCGAATTCCTCGAGCACAAGACCGCGAAGGTGAAGCCCAAATCATGAGCGTAAAGTCATGAGCGCCCAGCCGTCCACTTCCGGCATCGAGCGCGGCGCGAGCAATTTCCCGCTGCGGCCCATCTCGTTCGGCGATCCCGTCGTCAACATCGAGCGGCGCGACGACGGCACGATTTACCTGCGGCCAAAGCAGCCGCTTGGCGACTATCCGGTCCGCATCACCGACCGCCTGCATCATTGGGCCACGACGACGCCGGACCGCGTCTTCATGGCCGAGCGCGAAGGCGGCCGCGGCTGGCGCAAGATCACCTATGCCGAGCTGCTCACCGCGAGCCGTCACATCGCCTCCGCATTGATCCAGCGCGGCCTGTCGGCCGAGCGGCCGGTCGTCATCCTCTCCGGTAATTCGATCGACCACGCGCTCCTGGCGTTCGGCGCGTTCTATGCCGGCGTTCCGTTCTGCCCGGTGTCGCCGGCCTATTCGCTGGTGTCGAAGGATTACGGCAAGCTGTCCTATCTGATGAAGCTGCTGACGCCGGGCCTCGTCTTCGCCGACGATGCCGACAAGTTCGCCGATGCGCTCGCCGCCAACGTCTCGCTCGGCACCGAGATCGCCGCGTCCTATGGCCACGTGCCGGGCCACGACGTCACCCTGCTCGCCGACCTGATGGCGACGCCGATCCGTGGCGATCTCGACGACGTTCACGGCAGGATCGGCCCTGACACGATCGCAAAATTCCTGCTGACCTCGGGCTCGACCGGCAATCCCAAGGCCGTCGTCAACACCCAGCGTATGATCTGCGCCAATCAGGTGATGCTGCGCGAGACGCTCGCTTTCCTGAAGGACGAGCCGCCGGTCATCATCGATTGGCTGCCGTGGAATCACACCTTCGGTGGCAATCACAATATCGGCCTGACGCTCTACAACGGCGGCTCGATGTATCTGGACGCCGGCAAGCCGGTGCCTGGGGGCATCGAGGAGACCGTGCGCAATCTCCGGGAGATGTCACCGACGGTCTATTTCAACGTGCCCAAGGGCTACGAATCGCTGCTGCCCTATTTGCGCGACGACCAGGGCCTGCGCGCCAAGTTCTTCGACCGGCTGCATGCGATGTTCTTCTCGGGCGCGGCGCTGTCGCCGTTCGTCTGGGACAGCCTCGACGAGCTCGCGGCGAAGGAGAAGGGCTATCGCGTGCCGATGCTGACCGGTCTCGGCGCGACCGAGACCGCGCCGTTCTTCATGTCGGTCAATCCGCGCACCAGCCGCTCCGGCCATGTCGGCCTGCCCGTCTCCGGCAACGACGCCAAGCTGGTGCCGAACAACGGCAAGCTGGAAGTGCGCGCCAAGGGGCCGAACGTGATGCCTGGCTACTGGCGCCAACCCGACATCACGGCAAAATCCTTCGACGAGGAAGGATTTTACAAGATGGGCGATGCGCTCAAGCCCGCCGATCCCGATGATTTCAACGCCGGCTTCGATTTCGACGGCCGCGTCAGCGAGGACTTCAAGCTCGCGAGCGGCACCTGGGTCAGCGTCGGTCCTCTGCGCGCGCGCCTCACCGCGGCCTGCGCGCCCCTGGTGCGCGACGTCGTCATCGCCGGCATCAACCGCGACGAGATCTCCGCGCTGGTCGTGCTCGATCTCGACGGCTGCCGGCTGATCAACCCGACGCTGCCGCCCGACGATCTCGTCGTCGCGACGCGCGACCGCCTGGTGCGCGAGGCTTTCCGCGAGCGCCTGACCCGTTTCCTCGGCCAGGCCACGGGATCCTCGACACGGATCACGCGCGCGATCCTGATGGACACGCCACTCTCGATCGACAAGGGCGAAGTCACCGACAAGGGCTCGATCAACCAGCGCGCAGTGCTGGAGCATCGCGGCGAGCTGATCGAGGAGCTCTACGCTGCCAATCCGTCGAACCGTGTGATATCGGTCACCTAGAAGAATATCGCCAAAGGAGAACGCCATGTTGTTGAAGGATCAGGCAGCCATCGTCACCGGCGGCGCATCGGGACTGGGCGCGGCCACCGCGCGAAAGCTGGCCGCACAGGGCGCCAAGGTCGCGGTGTGCGACCTCAACACCAAGCTGGCCGAAACGGTCGCCGCAGAGATCAAGGGCGTTGCCGTCACCTGCGACGTCTCCGATGCCGCCTCCGCTGAAGCCGCGATCGCGCAGGCGACCAAGGCCCACGGCCCGGCGCGCGTGCTGGTCAATTGCGCCGGCATCGGCGTTGCCAAGCGCGTGGTCGGCCGCGACGGCCCGATGGCGCTGTCGGATTTCGACAAGGTGATCAAGGTCAACCTGATCGGCACCTTCAACATGCTGCGCCTCGCCGCCACCGAAATGTCAAAGCTGGAGCCGCAGGCGACCGGCGAGCGCGGCGTCATCATCAACACTGCCTCCGTTGCCGCCTATGACGGCCAGATCGGCCAATCCGCCTATTCGGCCTCCAAGGGCGGCATCGTCGGCATGACGCTGCCGATCGCGCGCGAGCTCGCGCAGTTCGGCGTCCGTGTGCTGACGATCGCCCCCGGCCTGTTCCTGACGCCGCTGCTGGCGAACCTGCCACAGGAAGCCCAGGACTCGCTCGCCGCCGCCATCCCGTTCCCGCGCCGGCTCGGCCAGGCCGACGAGTTCGCCGCGCTCGCGCTGCACATGGTCGAGAATGCGTATCTGAACGGCGAGGTGGTGCGCCTCGACGGCTCGCTGCGCATGGCGCCCAAGTAAATTCGCAGAGTAAGGCCGCCAGATGTTCGTGAACCGGCGCGAGGTCCAGATCCAGTGGGGCGATTGCGACCCCGCGAACATCGTCTACTACCCGCGCTATTTCGCGATGTTCGACGATTCGACCTCGACCCTGTTCGAAGCCGCCGGCTTCTCCAAGCAGGACCTGGTCCGCAAATACGGCCTGGTGGGCATCCCGATGGTCGACACGCGGGCCAAGTTCTACATCCCCTCGACCTATGGCGACTGGATCACCATCGAGACCAGAATCGAGAGCATCAAGCGCTCGAGCTTCGAGGTGAAGCACAATGTCTACAAGGGCGAGGCGCTCGCGATCGAGGGTTTCGAGACCCGCGTCCTGGTGGGCCGCGACCCTGATAACCACGACAAGCTGAAATCCGCACCATTCCCGGCGGAAATGGTAGCCAAGTTCACGGGGAGTTAAGTCCGGAGCTAAATCGCCGCATCACCAAAAGACGGGGCTGAATTACCCCGCGATTTCTGCTTTCAAATAAACACGTCAAGGGAGGAATAGATGAAACGCTTTTATTTAACCGCTGCCATCACTGCGGCTGCGCTGACCCTGCCGGCATTGCCCGCGCTGGCCCAGACCAGCGAAGTCACCATCGGCATCACCACGACCACGACCGGTCCAGGTGCGGCACTCGGTATTCCCGAGCGCAACGCGCTGGAATTCGTGCCGAAGGAGATCGGCGGCGTGCCGTTGAAGGTGATCGTGCTCGACGACGGCGGCGATCCCACCACCGCTACCACCAACGCCCGCCGCTTCGTCACCGAATCCAAGGCCGACATCATCATGGGCTCGGCGCTGACGCCGCCGACCATCGCGGTCTCCAACGTCGCCAACGAGGCCGGTATCCCGCACTTCGGTCTGGCGCCCTTCCCGATCACGCCGGAGCGCATGAAGTGGTCGGTGGCGATGCCGCAGCCGATTCCGATCGTCGGCAAGGTGCTGTATGATCACATGAAGGCCAAGGGCGTGAAGACGCTCGGCTACATCGGCTATTCCGATTCCTACGGCGACCTCTGGTTCAACGATTTGAAGGCGCAGGCCGTGCCGATGGGGATGACGATCGTCGACGAGGAGCGCTTCGCTCGTCCCGACACCTCGGTGACCGGCCAGGTGCTGAAGCTCGTCGCCGCCAATCCCGACGCCATCCTGGTCGGCGCCTCCGGCACCGCGGCCGCGCTGCCGCAGACCGAGCTGCGCGAGCGCGGCTACAAGGGCCTGATCTACCAGACCCACGGCGCGGCCAGCATGGACTTCATCCGCATTGCCGGCAAAGCAGCGGAAGGCGTGCTGATGGCCTCGGGTCCCGTGATGGCCCCCGAGGAACAGCCGGACAGCGCGCTGACCAAAAAGCCCGGCCTCGCGCTGAACTCCGCCTACGAGGCAAAGTACGGCCCCAACAGCCGCAGCCAGTTCGCCGGCCATTCCTTTGATGCGTTCGAGATCCTCAAGCGCGTCATTCCGGCGGCGTTGAAGACGGCCAAGCCCGGCACGCCGGAATTCCGCGAGGCCATCCGCCAGGCGCTGCTGACGGAGAAGGAGCTGGCGGCGAGCCAGGGCGTCTACAACTTCACCGAAAAGGACCGCTACGGCCTCGACGAGCGCTCGCGCATCCTGCTCACGGTGAAGGACGGCAAGTACACGCTGGTGAAGTAGGCGTCGCCAAGATTCGAGACAACGAGAGCCGGCCCGATGGGCCGGCTCTTTGTTTTGGTTAGTGGAGTGAGCTGCAGCTCCGGCACCGGTGCGCCCCCTCTCCCGCTTGCGGGAGAGGGTTGGGGAGAGGTGCCTCCGCGGAGGGACCCTCCGAGACTTACGGAGAAAACCCCCTAGAGGAGAAAACCACCCGGCGCTTCGCGCCGACCTCTCCCGCAAGCGGGAGAGGTTGCACCGAGTCAGCCGATGCACCGCGGCTACGCCGCCTGCCGCAGCGGCGTCCAGGCGAACTCGGGATAATAGTCGTCCATCATGCGGTCGACATAGGCGGTGAGGTTCGGAAATCCCTCGGCCCGCTCGCGCAAGGCGGATTCGAAGAACGGTGAGAGGACGCCGGCGAGCATACCGAACGCAGTGGCATCGACGCCGCAGGGCCTGTTGCCCATCAGGAAGGCTTTGTCGCCGAGCTGCACCGACAGCGCGAACAGCGAACGCACGGCAAGATCGACGTCGTCATCCGGCGCATGGCGGCCGAGGCCAGAGAGCAGATAGTTCTCGGCGACGCGGAATTGAGCGTCCTCGCGCAGCTTCTCGCGATTGTGCTCCGGCGCACCGTCGAAGAAATGCGCGGGCCCCTTGGCGAAATTGACCGGATCGACCCAGCGCGCGCCCACCAGCGCCCAATAGACGTGGTGCTCGATCATGCGCTCGAACGCCCAGGCCTGCGCACGCTCGGCCAAGGTGAGGCCGGCATCGAAATCGAAGCCGTAGCGGCGCTCGATATGGGCCCGGATGAAGGTGGAATCGGCCACCGCCTCGCCGCCATCGTCGATGAAGGGCAGCTGCCCCTTGGGCGAGGCCGGCGGCATCGCCCGCTCTTTCCGATAAGGCAGTCCCGCCATCTTGAGCTGCACCTCGGTCTTGGTGACGAAGGGGCTGATTTCCGGCAGGCCGAAGCCGGCGCCAAAACCGTAAAGCGTGATCATGCAAGCTCTCCTGAACCTGTCGAACGAGTGGAAGGAACCTAGCGGCCGGCTGCTGCCACCATGGTGGCAGCAGCCGTGATATCTTCTGCGAAGCGGGCCCCGCGCCAGGCGCGGCCCATCAGATGGCGGACCAGCGCATTCGCGGCATGGTTCAGCGAGCGTGTCACCACGCTTGCGAGCGCAAATCGGAGATCAACGGCCATGAGATCGAGCGGAACGAGGCGGCCAAACGCCCAAGCCCGCAACATTTGGCCGTGCCACAGCTGCGCCCGCCACAGTGGACCGGCCTGGCCGAAATGGGTTGGAATGATCATGGACAAATCCTCTTCAGTCGATGTGTTGTCCCGGTATAGAACCCCCCTGCTGCCAACATCCTGTCAGCAGCCGCGCGCCGATTTCTGATCCGTCGTTCGAGAAGAGAACTGTCATGAGACGCGCCGACCGGCTGTTTCAAATCATCCAGGTGCTAAGGCGCACGCGTAAGCCGCTGACGGCAGACGCGATCGCGGCCGAGCTCGAGACTTCGAAGCGCACCATCTATCGCGACATCGCAACCCTGATCGGCCAGCGCGTGCCGATCCGCGGCGAAGCCGGCATGGGTTACATCCTCGAAAAGGGTTTCGACCTGCCGCCCCTGATGCTGACGCCGGACGAGATCGAGGCGGCCGTGCTGGGCGCGCAATGGGTCGCAGGCCACGCCGATTCCGCGCTGGCGCGCGCGGCCGAAGACTTGATGGCCAAGATCGCCGATACCGTCCCGGAGCGCCTGCGCCCCTTCGTACTGGAGCCGGCGAGCCGGGCGCGTCCGAGCTGGAACCGGGAACCGGACCGCCTGGACATGGCGCGCACCCGGACCCAGATCCACGAAGGCAAGAAGATCATGCTGCGCTATCGCGACGAACAGGGCCGCCCCAGCGAGCGCATGATCTGGCCGATCTCGGTCGGCTATCTCGAAGCCGTGCGGCTGCTGGCGGCCTGGTGCGAGCTGCGCGGCGACTTCCGCAGCTTCCGCACCGACCGCGTGGTCGATGCGACCTATCTCGACGAGAAATATCCGGAACGGCGCGACGTGCTGCGCGCGAGATGGCGGCAGAGCCTGGTCTGGGGTCCGCCGAAGGACACGTGAGGACGATGGACGAGACCGAGCTGTCGAGCTGTTGCCAGGGCTGCGGCGCCTGCTGCGGCTATTCGCAGAACTGGCCGCGCTTCTCGATCGAGAGCGACGAGGAGCTTGCGCTGATCCCGGAGGCGCTCGTCAACGACCGGCAATCGGGCATGCGCTGCGAGGGCGATCGCTGCGCGGCATTGCAAGGCGAGATCGGAAGGATGACGGCCTGCGGCATCTATGACGTGCGGCCGGAGGTGTGCCGCACCTGCATGCCTGGTGACGCCGAATGCGCGATGGCGCGGCGGAAGTTCGGCCTGCCCGTTATCGAGGCCGCTTAGGCGGGGACGGCTTCGCCGATCTCGTCGTCGAGCTCGTCATCGAGCGGTGCGAGCACCGAGAGCGGCTTGGTCGACAGCGTGATCGGCTTGCGCCCACCCGTCAGCGACGTCGAAGCTTTCGCGGTGCCTTCGCGCGACAGCGCGAAGAGCGTCGAGCCGACGCGGCCGCCATTCTCGATCAGGTCGCGCTCGCTGCAGCTCGCTGCGATCGCGACCGCCAGCGAGTGCAAATGGCTCCGGCGGTAGCAGAACAGCGCCAGCCTGGCGCGCACGTCAGGGGAAACACTCTCAACCAGCCTCGGCAGGCCACTCTCGCTGGCGCGATACATCTCGCCAAGGAGCTCGTCGCGGACCGGGCAGAAATCGCTTTCAAAGGCGTCGCGGCTTGAAAACATTGCAGTTCTCCCTCGTGTAAGGAAGATGCAGCGCAATTCTCTAACGAAAGGTTAACCACGCTGCCGGTAGTCACCCGGGGCGGTTGCGCGTCGGCCGCGAATCGGTGGGACGCCTTGGTGGGGTTTTCAAAGACTTCCGCGGCGTCATGACCAGGCTTGTCCCGACCCTTCACGGAAAGCCAGGAGGCACGAAGAACGTGGAGGCCCGGGACAAGCCCGGGCATGACGATCCCTCGTGCTGATGGCGATTGCCTCTCCCCGAAAGGCCCAAAGGCGACCTTCAGTTCGCCGCCATGAAGATCGCGAGGCCGAAGCCGGTCAGGTGGTGCAGCGCCTGGTCGACGCCGATCAGCGTCCAGAACCAGGGATGGGCGAGATCGACGCCGAAATTGGCGGAGACGTATCCCTTGGCGCGGTCGATCGTGATGTGGATCAGGAAGTCGAAGAAGGCCACGAACCAGAATCGCGGCGCCACGATCACGATCAGCGGCAGCGCGACGGCAAGGTGGACCAGGCAGTGCACCAGGAGCGGCAGGGCCCAGCCATGCTTCTGATCCTTGCCGTGCGCCATCCAGGCGGTTTGAAGAACGAAATCGGCGATGACGTGCTTGAAGGTGAGCAGCAACATCCAGCCAATGAGCGCTTCAACCGGAATCGCCGATGACATGGGTGGAAACGACAAAGCTGACGCCCTCATTGACGTGACGAGAAGAATTGGAGCGTTCAGCGCAACTTCTTCTTGGACCGGTCAAATCGCCGGGACGCGCAATTTATGACATCTCCCGCGGCGGAATGCAGCCGGGTGGAACCGGAAAATCGCCAAGTGTGGCTAACCGGTGATAGGATGGCCAATCGCCGCGGACATATCGACTAAGGTTACCTTCGGCTCGAAATTTGCATTCCGCTGCCTTCGCGCTATCATCGGCGATCGGGAATATCGTTCTTTTTTCAGGCGTTTACGAATTACCGGGCCCGCCGCGCTTCCAAGCCACGCGCCGCCGCCAGCCAAACGATAAGGCCAGAGTGCCGCCATGAGTACCGAAGGCCCCATCGCATCGCCGACCATGCCGCCGCCCCGGCGCCCCAAGGTGATCAAGACCAACCAGCAGCAGGTTCTCCTCTACGTCGTGCTGACCCTGCTGCTGTCGTTCGCCACCGTCTGGGCCGGCCGCACGCTGGTGCACAATTCGGAGACGCTGACCTTTGCCGTCGGCGGCCCCAACAGCGATGAGGCGCTGTTCGCGGCCAAGCTCGCCGCCCTCCTGAAGAACAACGCTTCGCGCTTGCGGATCAACATCGTCAACAACGCCGACAATGCCAAGGCGCTCGCGCAGTTCGACCGCAGGCAGGCCGACCTCGCCGTGCTGCGCACCGACGCCAAGGTGCCGCTGCGGGCGCGCACGCTCGCGATCCTCGAGCACGATCTCGTGCTCCTGCTCGGTCCCGGCAACAAGAAGATCAAGTCGCTGGCCGAATTGAAGAAGAAGAAGGTCGCGGTCGTCGCCGAGAACGAATCCTCGCTCGCCTTCGTCCGCAGCATCCTCGACGTCCCCGATGGCCCTGAGGCTGCGAAGATCCAGATGGCGCCGCAGGGCGCGACGCTCGACAAGCTGTTCGCCCCGGCAAACGGCTTCAGCGCGGTGATCGCGATCGTCCACGCCTCGAAGGCGGTCCGGGACAAATCCTATGAGCAAGCCGCCAAGCGCGGCGGCTTCACACTGAACACCATCGAAGAAGCCAAGACGCTGGCGCGCAAATTTCCCGGCATTTCCGACGAGACCGTGACAGCTGGCTCGGTGTCGACATCCCCGCAGATTCCCGACGACGATCTCGACACGATCGGTCTCGAATGGCTGCTGGTCGCGCAATCCCGGATGTCCCCAAGCACGGCCGGCGAGCTCGCCCGCATCGTCTACGAGAACAAGTCGGCGCTCGGGCTCGACAACGGCTTTGCCACCAGGATCGAGCCGGCCTCGGTGGAGAAGGACGCCTTCGTGATCGCGCATCGGGGCGCCGCCGACTACATCAACGACGACACCAAGTCGTTCGTGGATAAGTACAGCGACCTGATGTATCTGGGCGTCGCGGCGCTCAGCGTCATCGGGTCGATCTTCGCCGCGATCTACGCCAAGATCACCCGCATCGCGCCGGAGAAGGCCAGCGAGCTCTCGACCGCCATCCTCGACATCGGCGAGCGGATCGAGCACGCCCATTCGCTGGATCAGCTCGAATGTCTCCAGGATGAGCTCGAGACCATCTTGCGCGGTGCCGTCATCGGCCTCAGGGACGGCACGATCAGTACCGACGGGCTCGACACCTTCAAGCTCGGCTACGAATTCGTCCGTGACGAGATCGGCATGCGCCGCGACTATCTGAAACGTCATGCCGGCGAAGCCGACAAGACGCTATGCGATGCCGGCCCGGCTCCGTCAGACGACAGCAATGTCGTGGTGGTGAAGACCGCCCAGAGCGCCTGACAGCCGCCCCCACCGTTGTCGTGTCCCGGACAAGCTGCAATGCCGAAGGCATCCCAGCGATGAGCCGGACCCAGGAACCGGCACAATATCCGTGACCACATGGACCCCGGTCCTGCGGTGCATCACTTCGTGCTGCGCCGCGTCCGGGGCACGAGACGGAGGCTACCCGTCCGATCGCCAGCCAGTCTGGAACCCTGCCCACCCGCAACCGTTGGTTTCCGGTTGCAACCGGAGAACGCGGCATGCGTGCACTCCTCATCATCCTCCTTCTGGCAATGCTGGCGGCGGCCGGCTACTTCGCCTATTCCGCAATGGCGGTCGAAGGTGAGCCGATCCCGACGGAAGGCTATGTGGCACTGGCGCTGGGCGCGGGGTTTTCCGTCATTGTCGGCGTCGGGCTGATGGTGCTGCTGTTCTTCAGCAGCCGCCGCGGCTACGACGAGCCGCCACATTTCAGGTAAGGCACCCCGCCCGGGACGGCGGCGTGGACGGCAGGCCCGCTGCAGCGGCGCGGCAAACGACCGGCGCCGTCGTTGACGGCCTCCGCCCGGGCGGGCACTTTGGCGCCGACAACGGAGACGAGAATGTCGGACACAGCCGACGCAGCATCTAGCCCCCTGCTCGAAATCATCGGCGCCCGCGCCACCATCCGCCTCAACCGGCCGAAACATCTCAACCGGCTGCAGGCGGAGGATCTCGACGAGCTGACGAGACTGTTCGACCGGGTCGAGGCCGATCCCGATATTCGCGTGCTGGTGCTGACCGGAACCGGGCGCGCCTTCTCCGCCGGCTACGATCTCAATTCGGTCGCGGAACGCGCGGTCAGCGCGGGCGAGCAGCAGAGCGCGGGCTCGGCCTTCGAGGCCGTCGTCAACCGGCTCGAGGATCTCGGCGTGCCGACCATCTGCCGGCTCAATGGCGGCGTCTATGGCGGCTCGACCGACCTCGCACTCGCCTGCGATTTCCGCGTCGGCGTCGATACCGCGGAAATGTTCATGCCGGCGGCGCGCCTTGGGCTGCATTACTACCCGAGCGGCATCAAGCGCTACGTGACCCGCCTCGGCGTCGACAATGCGAAGAAGCTGTTCCTCACCGCGCAGAAGATCGACGCCCCGGAAATGCTGCGCATCGGCTATCTCACCACAATGGTGCCGGTGGAATTCCTGGACGAGGAGGTCGACACGCTCGCTACGATCCTCGCCGGCAACGCCCCCCAAGCGATGCGCGGCATGAAGCGCGCGATCAACGAGTTCGCCCGCGGCGAGCTCGATGAAGGCGCCGCCGACCGGCGCCACCGCGACAGCATGCGCGGCGACGAGATCAAGGAAGGCATCAAGGCGTTCGCCGACAAGCGGGCACCGCGATTTTGACGCCCTCTCATCCACCCGCCGCGGCGGCATGCTGCGCCGCCATCTCCGCATCTGCGGCATTGATGCGCTGGAACGCCGGCCGCGCCGTCATGCGCTCCGCATAGCGGACGAAGACATCCTTCTTCGGCACGATGCCGAACATCATGGTCCAGCTGAACGCGACGCCCCACAATACGTCGGCCGCCGTCATGCGCTCGCCGAGCAGATAGGGCCCGTTCGCCAGCTGGGCCTCGAGCGCACCCAGCATCGTATCGTAATCGGCATAGGGCGATTGCGTGATCGGCGCCGGCTCTCGCTGCATGAACTTGTCGATCAAGGCCGGCTCGAACGACGACCCATAATAGGCGATCGAGCGCAGATAAGGCCCGCGCAGCGGATCGTTCAGGGCGGGGGTCAGCCCCGCTTGCGGGAACAGGTCGGCGAGATAGATGGTGATCGCGACCTGCTCGGTCACCAGCGCCTCGCCGTGGCGAATCGCCGGCACCTTGCCGAGCGGGTTGAGGGCGAGATAGGCGGGCTTGCGCTGATCGCCGGCCTTCATATTGAGGACATGGAGATCGTAAGGTGCCGCCAGCTCCTCCAGCAGCACGCGCGTGCCGGTGGCGCGCGTCTGCGGCGAATAGAACAGGGTGATGCGGTTTGGATCGGTCATGGCAGTCTCCATCTGGCCGGCTGGCGATGGCGCTGCTTGTAGCGGACCATACCTGACATCTTGTGTCAGGTATGGTCTAAGGGATCATGCGCGCGAGTCGGATGCTGTCGATCCTCACCACCCTCCAGGCCAGGGGACAGGTCACCGCGCCCGAGCTCGCGGAGGCCTGCGAAGTGTCGGTGCGCACGATCTATCGGGACATCGACGCGCTCGCGGCGTCCGGCGTTCCCGTTTATGCAGACCGCGGCGCAGACGGCGGCTATCGCCTGCTCGACGGCTATCGCGTGCGGCTGAACGGACTGTCGCAGAGCGAGGCGGGCGCGTTGTTCCTGGCGGGATTGCCAGGCCCGGCCGCCGCACTCGGGCTCGATGCTGCGATGATCGCCGCCCAAAACAAGCTGATGGCGGCACTGCCCCCGAATTTGCGTGAGGATGCCGGGCGGATGCAGGAGCGTTTCCACCTGGACGCGCCCGGCTGGTTCGGCGAAGCGGAAGACCCGAAGCACCTGCGCACCATCGCCGGCGCCGTGCTGCGCGGGACGCTGATCAGGATCCGGTACCGGAGCTGGCGCGCCGAGAAGCAGCGCCGCGTCGCGCCGCTCGGCCTCGTGCTGAAGGGCGGCAGCTGGTATCTCGCAGGACAAGTCGATGGCAGCGTGCGTATCTATCGCGTCGCACGCGTGCTCGACTGCACAGCCCTCGGCGACCACTTCGATCGTCCCGCCGGCTTCGACCTCGCCGCCCATTGGCGGGCCGCGACGCTGCGGCTCGAAGGCGAGATGCACCCCAATGTTGCGATCGTCCGGCTGTCGCCGTTCGGCGTGAAGCTGCTCGACGCGCTCAGCCAGCCCTATGTCAAGGCACGCACACAGCTCGAGGAGACAACCGATGCAGACGGCTGGCGCATTGCGCGCGTGCCGGTCGGAAAGACATCGTGGCATGCCGCGGCCGAACTGCTGCGGCTCGGCCCGGAAGCCGAAGTCCTTGAACCGGCCGATCTCCGCGACAAGATGGCCGAGCTGACGCAGGCAATGGCCGTGCGCTATCGCGCGGCGCAGAAAGCCTGATCGCGGCGCATTCTGCCGCAGCCGACGAAACATTCCTGAAACACGATTCTTCCCGCTTGCCATGAACGCGATCGCGTCTCGTCTCGACGGAAATGCAGGGACGCAACAATGGCCCTAGCGCCGAATGGAGAATGAAGATGTTTCGTAAGCTTGCACTTGGTCTGATCGCCGCCGGCTCGCTCGGCGTTGCCGCTCTCGCCCCCACCGCGGCCTCGGCCGGCGGCTTCCATCACCATCATGGTCATCACCACTGGGGTCCCGGCTGGGGCTTTGGCGGTATCTACCTCAACACCGGCGTCAGCAATTGCTATCAGGAGCGCCTGGTCCGGACCCGTCACGGCCTGCGCGTGCGCGTCGTGAACGTCTGCGCCTACGGGATCTACTGATATCTCGATATCACGACAAAGCTCCGGTCGCATCGCGGCCGGAGTTTTGCGTTGAGCTAGCCGGCCTGCCGCTGCCGGCGAAACCAGGCCCAGGTCTCGCGCGTCGTTCTGATGTAGCCGCGGCCGCGATGGACGATCTCGCCGTCGACGATCGCGTTCAGCTTCGGCAGGGCGTGAAAGGGGATCGAGGGATAAGCGTGGTGCTCGACATGATACGGCATGTTCCACGCGAACCATTTGACGATAGCACCGGTGTAAGTCGTGCGGGTGTTCTGAAAGGCGCTGCGGGTGCGGTCGCAACCGGTATGCTCGGCGTAGAGATAGGGCCGCAGGAAGAACTGCCCGATCACGAGCGGCACGATCCAGACCCAGAGCAGCAGCGCTGAAGAGAACCACAGCGACAGCGCGAGCAGCAGGGCGTAGAGCGCGACATAGGCGCGCGCCTCGGCAACGATGGTGCTGCGCTTGCTCTCGGGAATCCATGGCACGACGACCTTGCCGGTGATCGCGTGGCCGAGCATCAGCCGCAGACGGCCGGCGACCTGGAGCAGGCCGCTATAGGCGAGCGCAAGCTGGGTGTCGGACGTCGGCTTCACGCCAACGATCAGCTCGGGATCCCTTTCCGGGTCCTGCGTGAAGCGATGATGGTCCCAGTGAAACAGACAGTAATATTCGTAAGGCAGCCCGATGATGAACGCCGAGAGATAGCCGACGCCGAGATTGAGGCCCCGGCTCCTGAATGCCGTCTTGTGCGCGGTCTCGTGCACCGCCATGAACAGGAAGGCAACGACATAGCCCTGCACCACCATCAGCGGCAGCGCCCAGAGCGCGCCCCAGCTCGACGAAACCTTCCAGATCAGCCCGCCCACCAGCACAATCACGCTGTAATGGCCGAGGCTCTGCACCGCACCTCTGATGTTGGAGCGAACCGACAATTCGCGCAGCGTGGTGGGCGTCAGGGGCTTCAGGCGATGGCCGGCGTCCGGAATGGTTGCGTCGCTCATGGTCGGTTGCGTGCCCTACTTGCGGAGAAGCTCGGCGATCTCGACCTTGATGAAGGCCTGGTCGCGGGGATTGTTGATGGGATTGCCGGAGCGATGGCCATGCAGCGACGGGATCGGATGCAGCACCGCCGATCTCGCGTTGACGAGCTTGCCGAGCTCGTCCTCGTTGTCGTGCACGTCGAAATAACGGTCAGTCGCGCCCGGCATCAGCAGCATGTGGGCCTTGATCGCCGCCAGCGCGCGATCGAGATCGCCGGCGAATGCCCCACACCGACTGATGTCGCCACGCTGCCAGATGCCGATCTGCGCCAGAAGATCGTTGGCATCGCGCCGCGCGAAGGTCGCATCCCAGGCGCGGACGAGATAATCCTCGAGTGAAGTGAAGCCGGCCTCGCGCCAGAGCTCGTCGCGGTAGAAGCCGTGCGACATCGCCCAGCCGGCATAGACGCGTCCCATGGCGCGGTAGCCGGCGACGGGTTTTTCGAGGAAACGACCATCGCGGAAGGCGGGATCGGCCGTGAGCGCGGCCTTCACGCTTTCAAGGAAGACGTAGTAGGGTGCGCAGCGGGCGCTGCCGCAGACGACCGCGGCGCGCTCGACCATGTCCGGATGCAGCGCCGACCAGTGATAGGCCTGCATGCCGCCCATCGACCAGCCATAGACCAGCGCAAGCTTCGAGATGCCAAAGCGCTCGGTGAGCAGCCGGTGCTGGACCGCGACGGCATCGTGATAGCTCACTTCCGGGAAAGGCGCGGGCGTGTTCGAGGGCGACGACGACAGGCCGTTGCCGAACAGGTTCGGGATGATGATGAAGTAGTGCGTGGGATCGAGCACGCCGTCGGGCCCGATCAGCCATTCAATGTCGGTGTGCTGGGCGCTGAACGAGGTCGGATAGAGAATGACGTTGTCTTTGGCCGGGCTCAGCGTGCCGTAGGTCTTGTAGGCGAGCTTCAGCGCGGGAAACACGGACCCGGATTGGAGCGTGACGTCGCCAGCCTCGAAGATGTCGTAGCCGCGCTGCGCCGTCATGCACTCAGCTCCCGCTCACGGAGGCCGCTAGACCTCACGGCTTCTTCGATGCATCGATCATGCCGGCTCCCGCCAGATGCGCCGTTTGCGCCCGATCTTATAATGTACTTATAGTACACTAATTAGAGGCCGGCAAGATAAATCCGATCCGCAACCCGGCTCAGGCGATGGCCGCGAGATAGCGCGCGACCGACGCAGCAAACGCCGCCTTGGCACCGCTGGCGATGTTGCGGCCCCACCAGGCGCCATAGATCCGGTCGAAGGCGAACGGCTCGACGGCTGACGCAATCCGCCGCACCGCGGCGGCGTTGAGCGGCATGTAGTTCGGATAGGAATACATGAAGCTGACGAAGCGCCGGTCCATCGTCACCTGCGCGATATCCCCCGTGAGCAGTGCACCCTTGCCGTCCGCACCACGCGCATAATGCAGCACGGTGGCGCCGGAGAAGTGGCCTCCGGTGCGAAGCAGCAGCACGTCGCCGGAGAGGCGATGGCTTTCGCCGGTCCAGTGCACGATCGCCGGATGAGGCCGCGTGACAAAGGCGCGATCGTCGGCGTGCAGATAGACCGGCACGCCACCGAACCTGTCGCTCCAGTCGGCGACCGCGCCATAGTAATGCGGATGCGAGATCGCGATGGCCTTGAGACCGCCGAGTGCTGTGATGTGATGGATGGCCTCGTCGCTCGCGAGTGGAATGCAGTCCCACATTACGCAGCCGCCGCCGTCGGGCACCAGCAGCGCTCGCTGCCCGATGGCAAAGCTCGGCTCCATGCCGATCCCGGTCAGGCCGAGATCGTCGCGCCCCACCAGTCGGTGCTTGCGCGCGAGCTCCTCGCGCGTGAGGAAAGCTTGACCGTCCCAGCCGACGAACTGGCGCTCGTCCTCGCAGATCGGACAGGCCGCAGGGGGTTTTCCGCTATCCGGGAATTGAGCGCCGCAGGTTGCGCAGGTCCAGAGGGGCATCGCGCTGATCCATCATGATCCAGTCTTGCAAGACATGACGTCGCACTCGCCGGATCGCAAGAGCAACCGGAACCAACGCCATGAGAGCAGGTTAAGTTCTGGTCCGCCCGGGCACCCGCCCGCCGAGTCCGCATCATGCGAGATCCGATTCGATCGGCAGCATCAAGTTCAGCGTCTCGATGACATCTCGCCCTTCAACGTCTCGCATCTGGCCCCTGTTCGCGCTCAATTTCTTCATGGCCGACATGCAGTCGGGCATCGGGCCGTTCGTCGGGGTCTTCCTTCAGGAACGCGGCTGGGCGACCGGCCTGATCGGCACGGCAATGACGATCGGCAACGTCGCGGGCATGCTGGTCACGACTCCGATCGGCGGCTTCATCGATTCCAGCCGCAACAAGCGGCTGTGGGTGATCATTCCCGGCATCTGCGTCGTCTCGGCGTCTGCAATCATCCTGATCTCGCAAAACTTCTGGGCGGTGACGTTCTCGCAAGTCGCGCAATCGCTGGCGAGCGCCGCAATCGTGCCGGCCGTCACGGGCATCACGCTCGGCATCGCCAAGCAGAAGGGCTTCAATGCGCTCAACGGCCGCAACCAGGCGTACAACCACGCCGGCAACATGGTCGGAGCCGCGCTCTCAGGCTATCTCGGCTACAAGTATGGCTATTTTGCCGTGTTCGCGCTGGCGGCCCTGTTCGGCGCCATCGCCATCGCTTGCGTGCTGATGATTCCAGCCAAGGCGATCGACGATCGCGCCGCGCGCGGCAGCAAGGAGGACGATTCCAAGGCGCCGCCGGATGCGATGACGATGCTGCTGAAGCACAAGGCGCTGCTCGTGCTGGCTCTCGCCCTCGCGCTGTTCCACCTCGGCAATGCCGCGATCGTGCCGCTGTACGGACTTGCCGCGGTCGCCGAGGGACAGGCCAACGGCCCGAGCTTCGTCGCAACCACCGTGGTGATCGCACAGGGCGTGATGATCGTCACGTCGCTGATCGCGATGAAGGCCGCGAGCAAGCGCAATTACTGGCCGGTGATCCTGGTGTCTTTCATGTTCTTGCCGGTCCGCGGCGTGCTCGCCTTCTTCGTCACGGGATGGTGGGGCGTCGTGCCGATGCAGGTGCTCGACGGCATCGGCACCGGACTGCAAACGGTCGCCGTCCCCGGCATGGTCGCGCGCTCGCTCAACGGCACCGGCCGCATCAATCTCGGCCAGGGCGCCGTGATCACCGTGCAGGGTATCGGCGCGAGCCTCAGTCCCGCTCTCGGCGGCTGGATCGCGCAATGGATCGGCTATGGGCCGACCTTCCTGCTGCTCGGCGGCTTTGGCCTGGCGTCGATCGCGCTGTGGCTGGCCTTCAGTGCGGCGGTGAAGAAGTATTGAGCGACAGCGCCGTATGGCGGTCGCGGCGCAACGTGCCCGCCTTCGATCTGCCCAATAAGCAGGCTGCGGCACCTGGTCGCTGGCTCAGCGCGTAGGCGCGAATGGTTTTTTGCGCAATCTGGCGCTTTTCCAGTTGCCGCATCCCCGGCGCGCCGACGAAAGTGCGGACCGCAATGAATCGGCAATAGGCGTTCCGGCGATCGATGACCCAGCCGCAGCTCTCATTCGATGGCGACCCGAACGGTGCGGCCTATGAACAATGGCGCGAGCAGTTTTGCCGTCAGGTAGCGAACGTCGATTTCGTGCCGGTTGGTGAAGGGCGCGTTCACCGAACCATTGCGCCTGCCATTCTTCCCCGCCTCAGGCTCTCGGCCTCGTTCGGCACGCCGATGTCCTTCGTGTCATTGGGAACGAACGACGAGTTGGTGATCACGACGTCGCCCAATTCGGCATTGCGTGGGGCCATGGGGAAACGGCCACTGGAGGTCGCCGCCGGCGACATCACGATCGGCGATCCCTCGATCAAGGGGGCCCAAATCACGCAACTGGCGTATGGTAATTTCCAGACCGCGCTGCTGCCGCGAAAGGCCCTGCTGCGCGCCTGCCCGAATGCCGAGGACCTGATCGCGGGGTCGATCTCTGGCGCCAACCCGATCACATCGATGTTCCTGCGATATTACGATCTCGCGCATGCGCACGCGGACAAGCTCGCGCCGGCGGAGCTCGATGCGGTCTCGCAGCACCTGTTCGACCTCGCCGTCCTGATGCTCGGCGCACGCGGCGATGCCGCCGAAGAGGCTCAATTGCGCGGCCTTGCGGCGGCGCGCTTCGAAGCGCTCAAGTCCGACATCCTGGCGCAGCTGGACAGCACCGCATTGTCGCTGTCCGACCTTGCAGCCACGCACCGCATCAGCGCGCGCACGATCCAGTTACTGTTCGAGAAGGCCGGCATCACCTATAGCGGCTTCGTGCTGGAGCAACGATTACTGCGCGCCGAACGACTGCTGCGAAATCCTGCGATGCGCAGCCGCAAGATCATCGAGATCGCGCACCTCGCCGGATTTCACGACGTCTCTTACTTCCATCGCGCGTTTCGCCGCCGTTTCGGAGCGACGCCCGACGACGTCAGGAAGCTGGCTGGCGAGGCCGAATAGGCGAGTTCGCCGCGACGGCGCCGGAACGGCGCCTGCTACGTCCCAAAGCTCTTCTGCACCGCCTTGTCGAGCGTCTCGCCGCCGACGAAGTGCTGGCGCAGCTCGCGCTTGAGCAGCTTGCCGCTCGGATTCTTCGGCAGGGCGTCCACGAAGATCACGCGCTTGGGCACCTTGAAGTGGGCCATATGGCCGGCGCAATGTCTGATGACGGTTTCTTCGTCGAGCTTTGCCCCGGTCTTGACCACGACGATGGCGGTCACCGCCTCGATCCAGCGCGGATCGGGCAGGCCGACGACCGCGACTTCGGAGACCTCCGGGATGCGATAGACCATCTCCTCGACCTCGCGGCTCGCGACGTTCTCGCCGCCGGTCTTGATCATGTCCTTGACGCGGTCGACCACGGTGATGTGGCCTTCCTCGTCGACCGTGGCGAGATCGCCGGAATGAAACCAGCCGCCGGTGAATGCCGCTGCGGTCTTGACCGGATCGTTGTAATAGCCGGAGAGCAGATGCGGCGAGCGATGCACGATCTCGCCGACTTCGCCGACCTTGACGTCCTCCATCGCCGTGTTGACGACGCGCGTCTCGACGTTGAGCACGGGCTTGCCGGCGGAGCCGGCCTTGCGGAGCTGATCCTCCGGCCGCAGCACGGTCGCGAGCGGCGCGATCTCGGTCTGGCCGTAGAAATTCCAGAACTTTACGGCCGGCAGCCGGCGCTGCAATTCGAGCAGCACCTCCACCGGCATGATCGAGGCGCCGTAATACCCCTTCTGCAACGTCGACAGATCAGTCCTGTCGAAGTTCGGCGAGCGCAGCATCGCGATCCAGATCGTCGGCGGCGCGAAGAATGAGGTGATCCTGTGCGCCTGGATCAGCGCCAGGATGTTGTCGGCGGTCGGCTTGCCCGTGATCACGCCGGAGGCGCCGAGATAGACCTGCGGACCCAGGAACACATCCAGCTGCGCACAATGATAGAGCGGCAGAGCGTGCAGGAACTTGTCGTCCACGCTCATGCCGCCATCGATGATGCAGCTGACATACTGCCACATCACGGCTTCATGGGTCAGCATCGCGCCCTTGGGCAGCGATTCCGTGCCCGAGGTGTAGACGATCTGCGCGAGATCGCGGCTATCGACCGAGGCGTCCAGGAACGACCCGTCGGGATGCAATAGATCATCGATGGTGGTGAGGTCGGCAGGCGCCGCGGCCGGATCCTCGCCCGGCAGCCAGATCATCTTCTCGACCGCGCAATCCTTCGCGCTCGCCGCGCGTGCCGGCCCGACGAAATCGGGACCGGTCGCGAGCAGCTTTGCGCCGGAGCTCTTCAGGATGAAGTTGATCTCGTCCGGATTGAGCATGAAGTTGATCGGCACCAGCACCGCGCCGATCCGTGCGGCCGCGAAGCGCAACGCCGCGAAGACGTGCGAGTTGCGCGAGAGCACGGCGAGGCGATCGCCCTTCTCGACGCCGAGCCCAAGCAGGCCGCGGCCGAGCCGGTTGCAGATCGCATCCATCTCGGCAAAGCTCCAGCTGACATCGCCGCAGCTCACGGCGAGCTTGCTCGGCTCACGGCCTGCGGAGCGGCGCAGGAGATCGCCGATGGAATGCTCGCGCGCTTTCGAGATGGTGGCTGCGGTGTCGCCGGTCATTTCTTCCCCGTGGAATTTCGCTCGGCTCAACGCTCGCGAGCTTTCGTGTTTCGCGGAACGTAGTCGGCGCTGTCAGCGACGTCAAATTGCACGGGGCAGATCAAAACTCGCGAAAACAACCCCATGCACAGTAGACGGGGGCTGCAAGATCAATGGGTTAGGTGTGGAGCCGGATTGGGTGCGGGTCGGCAGGCTTTCAGGAGCCAAGAGGCCGAGGAATCGTGGTGACTCGCCTGTCCGGCTCGCCCAAGCGAGCCGAGGCGAATTGGCCGCGATCGTTGCCGCCCATTCCGAATGGGGTCTCTCGCGATTTGCTTCGTCGGGCAAAACAGGAGCATAGTGGCATCATCGCAGGAGGTCGGGCGGGCCGGGATGTGGCGGCGCCTTTCGGCGAGCGAGTTGCGCGGTTGAGGCTCGTCAGGCCTTTTTGTTTTCTCCAACGTTGGCCGATGCACAGTCGGAGTTGGCGCGGTCCAGCACTGTCACCGTGGCGCGGTCCAGCACCGTCACCGTAATGCGCGCCGACCAAGCCCGCGATCACGATTATCCATCAGATCGCGGGTTTGGCACTCCAACCTCAATTGCCCCGCTTGACCAGCGGGCATTCGCTGTCAGCCAGCGAAGCGTAGACTTCGCCGCTTGGGATTTTCTCGAGCACGTTATAGTACTCCCAGGGTGCCTTGACCTCGGACGGATCCTTCACCTGCACAAGATAGAAGTCGTGCACGAGCTTGCCGTCGTCGCGCAACCTCGCGCCGCGTGCGTAGAAATCGTCGACGGGCGTCGAGCGCATCTTCTCCAGCACTGGATCCGTCGCATCCGTGCCTGCGGCAGCGACTGCTTTCAGATAGTGGCTGACGCCGGAATAGACCGCGGCTTGCGGTGCCGTGGGCATGGCGCTGCGAAGCTTGAAGAAGCGCTGGCCGAACGCCCTGCTCTCGTCATCCAACGCCCAGTACCATGCCGTCAGCGTGGTCAGGCCCTTGGCGGTTTTCGGGCCCATCGCATGAACATCAGTGTCGAACATCAGTTCGGCCACCGGCTTCTGGCTTCCCGTGTTCATGCCGAACTCGTTCCATTGCTTCATCAGGTTGACGAGCTGGTCGCCGGCATTGGCGAAGGCGATCGCCTTGGCGCCGGACGCCTTCGCCTGCAGGATGAAAGAGCTGTAGTCCGCGTTGCCAATAGGGTGATACACCGCGCCGAGCGACTTGCCGCCCGCCGCCGCCAGCACGCGCTGCGATTCCGACACCATGTTCTTGCCGAACGCGTAATCGGCCGCGATGAAGAACCAGGTGTCGTAGCCCTGGCTGACCAGGGTGCGGATCGGTCCCGACACCAGATTGTAGGAATCGTGCAGCCACGCCAGGCCGTTTCGCGAACATTGTTTGCCCGTCAGTTCGGTGGTCGCCACCGCCGAGTAGACCGCAATCTTGTTCTTGTCACGCGCCAGCGACTGGATCGCCAGCCCCACGGCCGAATTGGAGACGTCGGCGACCATGTCGACGCCGTCGACGTCGAACCATTTCCGGACAATGCCGACGCCGATATCGGGCTTGTTCTGGTGATCGGCGGCCAAAATCTCGACATTGATCGACGGCACCAGTTTCTGAAAGTCTTCCGCCGCCATCCTGGCTGCCGCCACGGAGCCCGATCCCGACAGGTCGGACAATGGCCCGGTCTGGTCATTGATAATGCCGATCCGGACCACGCGACCGGAGAGTTCGGCGGCGTGGGTGGGCAGAAAAGATGCGATGAAAGTCCCAACGACGAGAAGCGTAGCGATGCGGCCGTGCCAGTTCATGCGAACACCTTTCCAATAAGGGCGCTTGTGCCTTTCCTCCCTGTCTCGAACAGCTTAAGCCGCCGTTGCTCTCGCCTTGAGTTTAGAAACCGCCTTCTGCACCGCGGCTGCGCGCTTTTGCAGCCAAGGTTCGGCCTCGCGGCGCATGCGGGAAATCAGCTCACGCGGCGCATTCTGCACGGTGATGTCGAACGGCGGCTGCGGCTGATATTCCAGCATCAGCTGGAGGTTTTTTGCAACGTCTTCGCCGCAGAGTTCGGCGGCAACCTGAAAACCGAAATCGATACCGGCGGTGACCCCACCGCCGGAAATGCGGTTGCGGTCGACCACGACGCGTTCGTCGACGGCGATGGCGCCAAACGCAGCAAGCTGGTCGCTCATCAGCCAATGGCAGGCTGACCTGTATCCATCGATGAGGCCCGCGGCGCCGAGGATCAGACAGCCGGCGCAAACTGAGGTGATGTAGCGCGCCGATCCACCCTTGTCGCGAACGAAGGCAATCACCTCGTCATCGTCCATGGTGGCGACTTGTCCCGGACCGCCGCCGATGCAGAACACGTCCAGATCCGGGCAGTCGGCAAAGGTCGTGGTTGGCAGCAGCGGCAGACCGACGTCGCTGACGACGGGCTCGATGCGCTTCCACAGCAGGTGCATGCGGACGTTCGGCAGACGGGCAAAAACTTCGAATGGTCCGGTGACGTCCAGTTGCGTCATCCCAGGATAGTACAGAATTCCGATTTCGATCCGCTTGCCGGACATGGAGCCCTCCTAACGTTGGATAACTCATGTTGACAGCGGAGGGCCTTTGCCGAAATGTCATAACACACGCAATTCCTGCCAAGCCTTCCCTGCTCAAGGCGCTGCCAATGGCCCGTTCCGCCCCCCGCCGCGTGGTCTTCGTCCTTTTCGACGACTGTCTGCTGCTCGACTTTGCCGGACCGCTACAGGCCTTCGAACTGGCCTGCGAAACGTCGAAAGCGGGGCGCGCGCCCTATGTCTGGCAGATCTGCTCGTTGAAAGGCGGGTCGGTCAAAACCTCGTCCGGTCTGGAGGTGATGACGACCGCCCTCGCTGACTGCGACCACAAGAACATCGACACCCTCATGGTGGGTGGCGGTCCCGGCGTCCATCGCGCCGCTGCAGAAGCCGCGCTGGTCGATTGGTTTCGCCTGGCAGCGCCGAAGGCAAGGCGCGTCTGCTCGGTCTGCACGGGCACATTCATCCTCGCCGCAGCCGGGCTGCTGCGCGGGCGGCGCGCGGTCACCCATTGGGGTTCCTGTGACCTGCTGCGCGCAAAACATCCCGACGTTTCGGTTCAGGTCGACCCGGTCTTCGTGCATGACGGCGGCATCTGGACATCGGCAGGCGTGACGGCCGGCATCGATCTGGCGCTCACGCTGCTGGAAGATGATCTCGGCCATCGCGAGGCCATGCGCATCGCGCGGCGCCTCGTCGTTTTCCTCAAGCGGCCCGGCGGGCAGGCGCAATTCAGCGTGCCGCTGTCAATGCAGGCCTCGGAAGATCGGGCTCTCGAAAAAATTTCGAGCTGGATGCAAGAAAATCTCGGCCGCGATTTGCGTGTCGAAAGTCTCGCCGAACGAGCGGGCATGAGCCCGCGCACCTTCGCGCGCGTGTTTCGCCAGAAGACCGGCCGCACGCCCGCCAAGGCGGTCGAAGAGCTTCGCGTCGAGGCTGCCCGGCGCGCGCTGGAAGAGTCCGCCTCCCCTATCAAGGAAATCGCCGCGCGCGCAGGCTTTCAGAGCGAGGAGCATCTACGCCGCGCGTTCCGCCGCCGCCTGAACGTGCTGCCGCATGACTACCGGGTTCGATTCCATCAAGGGTAGAGACAACAAGCGACGGGCGGGGTGGCTCGACCTTTTGACGCCATGGGCACCCAACGGGACAATAAGCTACCCCTCCAAAATCGCGACCGCTCGCGTCCATCCCGCCGAGGCTCGCTCGATCTTCACGGGGAAGCATGACACCTTGAAGCCGGTTGGCGGCAGCTGTTCGAGATTGTGCAGCTTCTCGAGATGACAATAGCCGATATGGCGTCCGGCCTTGTGGCCTTCCCAGATCAGGCTGGCGTCTTTCGTCTCGGCGTATTTCTTCGCGGTGTGAACGAACGGCGCGTCCCAGCTCCAGCCGTCGATGCCGGTCAGGCGCACGCCGCGCTCGAGCAGGTACATGGTAGCTTCATAGCCCATGCCGCAGCCCGAGGTAACGTAGTCCTGCCGGCCATATTTGGCGCCGGCGCTGGTGTTGACCACGACGATCTCGAGCGGCTTCAGCTCGTGGCCGATGCGCTTGAGCTCGGCCTCGACGTCCTTGGCCGTCGCGACATAGCCGTCCGGCAAGTGCCGGAAGTCGAGCTTCACGCCGGGCTGGAAGCACCATTCCAACGGCACCTCGTCGATGGTCCAGGACCGCTCGCCGCGATTCATGGTCGGGTGAAAATGCCAGGGCGCATCGAGATGCGTGCCGTTGTGGGTGGAGAGGCTGACCTGCTCCACCGCCCAGCCCTGGCCATCAGGCAGATCCTCGGCCTTCAGTCCATCGAAGAACTGCAGCATGCGCGGCAGGCCCTGCTGATGATTGATGTACTGGATCGTCGGATGATTGCCAGGCGGGTCGGCCGGCACGTCGTTCTGGAGGGGGACGGAGATGTCGATCAGCTTGCTCGTCATGGCGCTTCCTCGTTGATTGTTCTCGTTGGCGGCAGTCAGGCGTCGCTTCAAGCGCGCCTTCAGACGCCCCCTTCAGGTTTCTTGCCGCTCGACGCGATTCTTCAAAATGCCGATCTTCTCGACCTCGAGCTCGATCGTATCGCCATGCTCGAGAAACCAGCCGAGCTCGAGGCCGCAGCCATTGCCGACCGTGCCGGAGCCGATGAATTCACCGGGCATCAGCGTCTCGTCCTGGGAGACGTGCGCGATGATCTCCTCGAACGAAAACAGCATGCCCTCACTCACGCCTTTCGAGCGGGTCTCGCCGTTGACGCGCGCTTCCATCTTCAGCTTGTAGGGATCACCGATCTCGTCCGGTGTCACGATCCAGGGCCCCATCACGTTGCCGCCGTCAAAACTCTTGCCCTTGGCAGGGCCGAGCCGTCCCTCCATCTCGATGCGCTGGGCGTCGCGCGCGGAGAAATCATTGAAGATGGTGTAGCCGAAGATGTGATCCTTGGCTTTCGCGGCGGAAATGTTCGCGCCCTTGTTCTTGGTGATGATCCCGAATTCGAGCTCGTAGTCCATCACCTTGCTGTAGCGCGGCCATTTCACTGTGGTGTTGGTGCCGCGGACGCTGAAGCGGTTGGTGATGTAGAAGATCGGCTGCTTGCGATAGACCTCGGGCAATTCGCCGAGCGGCTCGGCGTCGATGCGCGCCAACTCTGCCATGTCGCCCTTGGCACGCGCGGCGAGCTTCAGCTGCCCGCGCGGCGCCTGCAGGATGTGCAGGGGAAACGACATGCCGTCGCGCATTTGCCTGGGCTCCGGCACCGGCGCGAGGATGTCGACGGCGCTGACCGCCGCCGACAGCGTCGCGTCCTGGCCGTGCTTGTCCAGCAGAGCCCGGGCCCGATCCAGCGCACGGGGCCCGGCGTCGATCAGCGCCAGCATCGAGCCGAAGGCCGGATCGGCCCCGCCGTCCCGTGCGGCCGCGGCAACGAGGTCGAACACCTGGCTGTCGTTGCTGTGGACGGCTCCGATCTTCTCCTGACCGGCCGATCTGAATGTTGCGAGCTTCACCTTGGGCACCCCTTGTCATCGTTTCGAATATATGATCAGATAAAATATCGATAAACAAGAACGAAAAATATAAAATGAGGAGGAGCGCAGTGGGGCGAACGCAGATCACAGCGATGTTGGCAGGTCTCGTGTTGGGGATGTCTGCTGGCTTGACGGCACCCGCGCTGGCGCAGGCCAAGATCCAGATCGGCTGCACCGCGACCTCCGACTGCGCCTCGGCCATGGTCGCGGTCGACGAAGGCATCTTCAAAAAGCACGGGCTGGAGGTCGAGATGACGCCGATCGCGATCAACTCCAACATCCCGGCGGCGATCCTGTCGAATTCGATTCAGGTCGGCGGCCCCACCTCCACCGTCTTCTTGCAAGCCGTGGACGGCGGCCTCGACCTCGTCGCGATCGCCGGCGCCTCGGTCATGAACCCGACCTCCAACACCGCGATCGCGGCCTTCGTCCGCAACGGCATCACCATCAAGGATCCCAAGGATTTCATCGGCAAGAAGGTCGGCGCGCCCGGCCTGAACGCCTTCCTGCACGTACTCTTCGTGAAATGGCTGGTCGAGAAAGGCGTCGATCCCAAAAGCGTCAATTTCGTCGAGGTCACCTTCCCGACCATGGCCGACATCATCAAATCAGGCGGCGTCGATGCGGTGCTCACGGCCGAACCGTTCGTCACGCGCATGAGCAATGCGGGGCTCGGCTCGGTTGGCGCGCGGTACGGCGCCGAGCTCGGCCGCACCGATCCGATCATCTTCTATGCCGCATCGCGCGACTGGGCGGAGAAGAATGTGGCCACCGTGAAGAAGTTTCGCGAGGCCGTCGCGGAGGCCGCCGCGATCGTCAACAGCGACCGCGAGAAGGCCTCGGCCTCGATCGCCAAGTTCACCAAGCAGCCGCTCGATCTCGTCAAGGCGACGCCGCCGAACCAGTCCGAGCCGAACCTCAAGCCGCAAAACCTCAGCTGGTGGATCGAGGTGATGTCGTCGCAGAAGATGCTTCAATCGAAGCTCGACACCGCGAAACTGGTGCTGAACTAAGGGATATCGACGATGCCAGCTCCCGAGCGCACTCTCGAACGCCTGCCGACGGAAGCCGGCACCTTGAGCGAGCGTGCCGCAAACCTCATCGAGCAGGACATCCTGGCGGGAGATCTCGCACCGGGATCGCGGCTGGGCATCCTCGACCTCGTGCAACGTTACGATATCGGCGCCACGCCCCTGCGCGAAGGCCTTTCGCGGTTGATGTCGCGCGGCCTCATCGTCGGCATCGGCCAGCGCGGCTTCCGCGTCGCCGAGGTCAGCCGCGAGGATCTCGCCGACATCACCTGCATGCGGACGGCGGTCGAGATCGAGGCGGTCAAGCTCGCCATCCTCCACGGCGATGCTGCCTGGGAGGCCGGCATCATCAGCGCGCTGCATCAGATGCGCCGACACATCGAGCGCACCGGCGACGAATTCCGCGAGGGCGCGGCGGAGTTCGACCGGCTGCACAAGGGCTTCCACACCGCGCTGCTCGCCGCCTGCGGCTCGCGGCGCATGCTGGCCGCCCACTCCGACCTCTACGACCAGGCCTACCGCTACCGCCGCGTGATGATGGGCGCCATCGACAGCGGCGAGAGATTCATCCGCAGTCACCAGATGCTCGCCGACCTCGTGCTCGCCCGCGACGTGGCCGCCGCGCAAAAAATGCTGGCGGCGCATCTGCACTCGACCATCGATTTCGTCTATCCGCAGGTGAGCGGGGAACAATCATGAGCGTCGTTGCAAGGCTCATTGAGGCGCGCGCCGCGCGGCGGCAGAAACCGCTGATCGCGTTCAATGCCGCGACGCTGCGGCTCGGCGGCAAGACCATCATCGAGAATCTCGATCTTCAGGTGCGGCCGGGCGAATTCCTCTGCATCGTCGGCGCCTCCGGCTGCGGCAAGACCACGGCGCTGCGGCTCGCCGCAGGTCTCTATCGCCCCACGAGCGGCGCGGTGACGTTTGACGGCGAAGAGATCACCGAGCCGCGGCGTGAGGTCGCGATCGTGTTCCAGGATTACGGCAAGGCGCTGTTGCCGTGGCGGACCGCGGCCGGAAACATCTCGCTGGCGCTGGAAGCCTCGCGCGTGCCGGCGCGCGAACGCGGCGCACGCATCGAGGCGCTGCTGCGGAAGGTCGGACTGCCCGGTCATGCCGACAAATATCCGACCGAGATGTCCGGGGGCATGCAGCAGCGCCTGCAGATCGCGCGCTGCCTTGCGCAGGAGCCGACCACCCTGCTGATGGACGAGCCGTTCGGCGCGCTGGATGCGATGACGCGGCAGGGCTTGCAGGACGAGGTCCTGTCGCTGACGCAGGCGAGCGAGACCACCGTGATCTTCGTGACCCACGATCTCGACGAGGCGATCTATCTCGGCGACCGCGTCATCGGCCTCTTGCCGCATCCGGGCCGGATCGGGATCGAGCTCGACGTCGACCTGCCGCGTCCGCGCGACCAGCTCGCCACCCGCGAGCATCCGGAATTCCTGCGGCTGCGCCGGCAATTGTTCGACTTCATCAAGGCGACCGAGCATTGAGCCTCGATCGCACCAAGCCCTTGCTGCTGCCGCTGGCGCTGGTGCTGGCGTTTGAGCTCTGGGCGCGCCTCACCCATCTGCAAAGCGACAGCCTGGCGCCGCCGAGCGCAATCCTCGCGGCGCTGGCCACGGCGCTCGCCGATCTCTCGATCCCGATCGCGACCCGCGACACGCTGTTCGCTGCCTTCGCGGGTCTTTCCATCGGCAGCGCCATCGGGCTTGCGCTCGGCATCGCCTTCGGCATTTCGCGTCCGCTTGACCGGCTGATGGAGGTGACGGTCGAGGCGATCCGCCCGATTCCCTCGATCGCGCTGCTGCCGATTGCGTTGATCGCGCTCGGCTTCGGCTACCGCATGGAGATCGTGATCGTGGCGTTCGCCTGCGTCTGGCCGATGCTGATCATGACCCGCAGCGCGGTGCGCAGCATCGAGCCGCGATTGATGGAAGTGTCGCGGGCCTTGCGGCTGAGCGCGCCGCAACGGATCGCGAAGATCGTGATCCCGGCCGCACTGCCGCGGATCTTCGTCGCCTTCCGCCTGTCGGCCGGGATCGCCCTGATCGTCGCGGTCACCGTCGAGATCGCCATCAACCCGATCGGCTTGGGTGCCGGCATCATGCTGGCACAGCAGGCCCTGCGCGCCGACCTGATGCTGGCCTATCTCGTCTGGATCGGCGCGATCGGCTACGCGCTGAACATGCTGTTGATCGCCGCCCAGCGCCGTCTGTTCGGCCGCGCCGCGCTCGCCGGAGACAATCCATGAAGCGCACCGCGATCCTCTGGCGTGTCGCAAGCGCCCTCGTCGCAGCCGGCTTCATCGCGGCGTGGCAACTCGTCGCCAATCTGAAGCTAGTGTCGCCGGTGTTCCTGCCCGGTCCGGACCGCGCCTGGGCCGCTTTGGTGCGCGGCTTTTCCAGCGGCGATCTCGCGGGCAAGCTGATCGGCACGCTGGAGCACATGGCCTATGGCTGGTTCGCCGCATCGATCGCCGGCATTGCACTGGGCGCGCTGATCGGCTCGTCCAAGATGATGCGCGCCTATGTCGCGCCGTCGCTGGAATTCTTAAGGCCCCTGCCGGTCTCGGCGATCATCCCGGTCGCGATCGCGATGCTCGGGCTGACGCAAGGCATGGCGCTGTTCGTGATCGCCTTCGGCGCGATCTGGCCGATCATGCTCGCCACCATTCACGGCTTTGCCGCAGTCGAGCCGCGGCTCTATGAGGTCGCCCGCTCGCTGCAGATGTCGCGCACCGCAATCATCGCCAAGATCGCCCTGCCCTCGGCATTGCCGGATATCCTCGCGGGCATGCGGCTCAGCCTGACCGTCGCGCTGATCCTCTCGGTGGTCTGCGAGATCCTGGCCGGCCTCGACGGCCTTGGTCACTGGGTGCTGCTTTCGGCACGCGCGTTCCGGTCCGCCGACCTCTTCGCCGGCGTCATCCTGCTCGGCGCGACCGGATATTTGACGTCGATTGCGATGTCACTGGTCGAGCAGCGGCTACTCGCCTGGCAGACCGCGGCGAGGTAGCGCGGCGATCCCATCGCCAAACAAAAACGGCCCGCTTCACGCGGGCCGTTTCCGTCTCGGATCCGGTCAATCCGAATTTGGTTGCGGGGAGGCGCAACACCCGATTGTTGCGATTGATTGAACAGGAGATTCCTAAGCTTGCTGCATAACTGATTCGGACCGGGCCGCTGATTAAGAGACAGCCCCGGGGTGAGAACAATCAATGACTTACTGGTCGCACCACTGGGCTTATCCGACTGAAAGTGGGCATTCGTCGCACGATCTTAGTGATTGCACTGCTTGATATCCGAACACGCGCTACTCGGACTTTACGGGGTCAACTGCGACCAGGTTTTACGCGGCATGGCGTGCCGACCTGGCCCGGGCTGAGGCTTTCAGATTCTAACTGGCCGGGAAGATTTACACTGGCGACGCGCCTCATTACGATCCGAGGCAAACCGGTGGCCAGCTTCGAGGCATTGATAGCCGCCGTCGACGCCGCCGTCCAGCGAGGGCTGTGCGCCTGCCGGGGGCTGTCGCCACCGCCGAAGGACAGCTTGTAGGCGTCAGCGCGTCGCTGCGCGGTTTGACGTCGCCTATGGAACTAGGCTTTGAGCAGCCGTTCGGCATGGTGATTGCGGCGGCGTTCGTTGGAGAGTTTTACCACAGGGACCACATGTTTTCTGAACGTGCGAAGCATCTTCCCGGAACCGAGCCTGCCGTAGCATTATTCGTCGAGTTCTTTCCGAACGAAATCGCGGCGATCCTATCGGGCCGCGCTTGCAAGCCCAACCACGCAATCTGGCTACTTCGAATTCTTCCGCGCCGAAGACGTTGTCGCGAAGTCTCTTGAAATCCTCGGGCGCTTCGGCAACGCCGGCGACATTCCCGTCCTTCGTACCTGGTCGATACACCCTACTCTTGATCGTCTCGCCGTACAGGCAATCAGAATGATCGAAGAAGCACCGCCTACTCAGAAAACGAGCCAGGTCGGATAATTCATCCCGAGGCAGCACCATCATGGTGAGGATTGCCCGAAGCTCCATTTTATAGAGCTTCCGTTTCAGGACCTCCGTAAGGCGGGCGTTCTCACGCTGCCCCTGATCACCTTGGGCTAACTACTCGCCACTCCTTCCTTCATTCCTTGTAGTAATCCTTCATGACCTCGTTGGACCAAGCTGGTTGCGCTATCGCTCCTCGCGGGCCAAATTCTTCCATGTAGGGTTTCACATCGATGACCGGGCTGCTATCGATTGCGTCCAGCCCGCGCACATGGAGTGTGTGGCCCGAAACCCCGAGCAACGCGCAACGTGAGACACCCAGCCGGTTCGGCCGCGACTTGCCGCGCTGGGCAAAGATTCCCACCAAGGGCCAATCCGCTCGCTCCCTCGGGTGCCGCGCGCCCTTCTCTACCGAATCCGGTGGCACCTTGTGCATCAGGAAAACTACTTCAACGTGACAAAACTCCGAGAGCCCCAGTAGCGCGTTTGCACCGAATTGGCGTTGATCGAAGTCGATGTATGATTCCACCGCCCCCCAATGGTCATCTTCAGGTGTCTTACGCGACGACCTGACGGTCGCCACGGGTCGGATGCATATATCCTGCTTCGGTCACGTTGCCCCCTCAACTTCCTGCCAAATCCCGCCTCGCACCAGGGTCTCTCCCGGTTGAACGCGCTGCACGGTCGCGTAGACGGCAGCCGCATCGCACGACAAGCCACTCGCAAGCGTATCCCGCGTGAAGAGCAACATCCGCGAGATCTCCTCCTTTTGTATGTTCGCTTGCAGTAGATCGTGACGATCGGCCCGTTGTCCATGGCGCCGTAATGCCAGCCGTCGCGATGGAAATTGTGGGGCGCCACCTCGTGCCAAATCGCCCAGCAATGCCCCGGCGGTAGGTGAAGAATGCCGAGGATCCCCGAGCAGAGGTTCTCGAGCAGCGCCGATGGCGGCGAATCGAGAGGTGAATAGATATGAAGGACAGGCACCTGAACCTCACCCACCAACCGTGACACACGCGCTTCGCAACAAAGGCCCCCGTCCCCGCTCAGTGATTAACGGCCGGCTTGCGCGCAACCGCAAGCAACGTCCTCACCGGAATCAGGAATTCGGCTTGATCTACCGCGAAATCAATCCCCAAGGCGTTCAACGTCGCCGCGGGGGCCGACGCAAGCTGCGCACGGATAGCCTGTTCCGCCTCAGGGCCAGAGGCTGCAATTTCGCACCAGCGCTGTATGCTGACACCTTTCGGACTCTCTCGAAGATGCGTCTCGAAGGTCAGGATCTCCAGATCGGCGCCCGCCAGGGTATCTCGCCAGGCCAGCGGCGTGTGGCTTCGGACGTGCGTTGGATCGTGCAAAACTTCCAGCCGATGGTTGAATTCGTCAAGGTCGGAATCGTCGTAGCCATGCAGGTCGATAACTGCGACATGCCCCCCGGCCGAACCAGCCTCGCCATCTCCCGCACCGACGCTTGCAGGTTCGGAAAATGATGCGGTGCAAGCCGGGAAACCGCGACGTCGAATTCGCCGGATCGCAGCGAGACAGAATCGCTCATGGCCAGCACAGTTTCGACCTGGATTGCCTTCTCGTTCGCAAGTCTCTGGAAGGCCCCCAGCATGGTCGGGGCACCATCGACTCCCACGATGCGTTTCGCGCGACCTGCAAACGACAGAGCAAGATGGCCAGCGCCGCAGGCTATGTCGACAACCGACGCGCCGGCCGGCAGGTCGAGCAATTCATGCAATCGCCTGATGGAATGACTGCTCGAATGGACCTCGCTTGTCGCAAAGTTTGTCGACAGTTTGTCGAAGCGCTGGGTTGCCAAAGACGTCATCGTCGATCTCTCCTATTGCGCGGCCGGGGCAGACGGCGGAAAAGCGGATTGCTTCGTTAGGTCGACGATGACATCCAACGTGTCATCGTCAGGCGCGTGGGCACCAGGCCGCGCGAGCATGTGTCCGACCCCTTCGATGATGCGGGTGGTAACGACGGTTCTCGGCCGAACGATCAATTGCTGCGCCGACCGAGGTCCATACGTGTCCGGACCGACGACTTCGCTCAGTTCACCGTCACTGTTACAATATCCGACCAGATCCCGCGCGCCGTAGAGGAAGTCGATTCGCTCGACCGGCGGCATAACAACGCTGGGTTCTTCGATCACACATCCAAGCAGAACAGCCGCGCAGATATTGAGCGAGGTCGGGCGTCTTAGAACGTCAACAATCGAAAGTGCGCCGAGCGACACGCCGAGTAGAATGAGCGGAGATGATCGTGCCGCAATCGCCTCGTGTTCCAAGATCTCGGACAACCGCCGCGTCCGGTTCGCCCGGCGCGCCGTTATCGACACACCTCCGCGCGGTCGATCGGACTCGACATCAAATCGAACCGTAATCATTCCGGAGGAAACGAGCCTGCCGGCCAGCCGCTCGTACAATTCGGATTCGAAGCCGCCCTGATCCATCGGCCCGACATTTCCGGATGGTACAATCAAGACGCGGCCGATCTCGGATCCCGATATCGGTACGAACTCATGAATGCGAATTGCTTCCGGGTTCATCGTTCTCTGCGTTTGCAACATGAGTAGGCAGCCTCTTAGCGCCGGCAGACGGCGGCGACGACACCGCCGATACGGCCGTGGATATGCGTCGTAATGATCTCCTCGTGGAGGGTTTCACCATCAAGCGTCGGCTTCAGGTACTCCGACGACCCATTGACCGGCTCGAGCAGTCCCTTTGCCATGAGGTCTTCGATCACGCCGGCATAGGGCTCATCGGACAACAGATTCACGCCATAGATCCGGGCAAACCGCTGCACGGAGATCGGCTGGTTTGACTTGAAGGCGAACCCAAGCGCCGTCGCGACGGCTTCCGCGCCGGTCAGGCGCCTGCCGGACGCGAGCGGTGCGGTGCTCTGAGATTCCACATGGCGCGCATGGGCGGAGATGTCGGCGATGTTGCGGGTCTGGATAGGATCCGGCCGAATACCCGCGAGCCAGCCATAGGAGCCGGGACCGAATCCGATCATCGTGTCGTAATTCTGCCACTTGTTGCGCGACACCTGTGGGATGTTGCCGTCAGGATAAGATCCTGGCGCACTCCACCAGCCGCAGGGGCTGGGTTCATAGTTTGCATCGAGCAGGACATCCACCATCGCTTCGCGCATCGCGTAGGTGGTTTCAAGCGTCGGGAACAGATTCTGGTCGTGCAGACGTTGGCGGATCTTGTCGTTGTTCCAGGCGGCTTGATTTCCGATCCCCATTTTGTGCCTATCCGCATTTCGCAGGCAGTAGATCGTAATGGTGGGCACGCCCATAGATACCAGAAGGCTCACGTCATCCCGTACGGAATCGGCTGTATGATAAGGGAGGCCGAACATCAGATCGGCGTTGAAGGGCCGACCGCCCATGGACAGTTTTTCGATGGACTTCAGCGACATTTGTCGGTCGTGCCCCCGACCAGCGAAGGCGTTGACCTTGCTGTCGAGCGACTGGAGGCCGACGCTGAACCGGTTGAAGCCGATCTCGATTGCATCACTGACTTCGTCGGCGAGGAAGTTGTCCGGATTGCCTTCCAACGTCGCCTCGCATCCCGGTATGACGGAATAGTTGTCTTGCACATGCCGCATGATCCGCGCCAGGTGCCTGGGTCTGAGCAGCGATGCGGTGCCGCCCCCCAGAAACAGCGACTCAACGCGAGCCGCTGACAACCACGGCGCTCCCCGCAGATATCGTTGCGATTCCTCAATCAGCAAGCCGGTCCAATGATCGAGGGCATCATCGAGCTTCGCGCCGGTCGGGGCCTGCCGCTTGACGTAGTTACAGAACCGGCAAACGTAGCTGCACAGGGGCAAATGGAAATAAAGATGGACTGGCTTCTGCGCGCCATCATGTGTCGCGATCTGCTGCCAAGTCTCTGATGCAGTCAGCGTCGCACCGAAGTTGGCCGTGACATTGATGTTGTAGATGTCTTGATCTATGCGCAATTCGGGGTGTAGCGCCAGCAGAGCACCTGGATTTGTGATGCGCGATCGCGGCGGAGCCGACCTCACCAGCGGAGTAGCAGTCGGTGCATGCATGATCTTTCTCCGGATTGTAATCCCGGCCACCGGTGGCGGCCGGGATCGGCTTCTTAGGCCTTGGTTGCGGAGGCGGCCCCGACAAGCGCAAGGGTGATCCCGTCGTTGCTTGGGGTAAGGCGGGCGACGTGCCGATTGCCGCTTTTGAGCGACGGCAGAGGCGGCGCCGACGGTTGCCAGCGATACTCCGTCTTGCGCCAGATCGAGGCCGTTGCCGGGACTCGCGCTGATCTCGATGCCGTCAACTGGCAACAGCTGTCGGCCAATGGCTTTCGTGCTCATGGTTCGATGTCTCCTTTCATTGCAGCCCGCCAAACCATATCGGCGCGGGGCGGGCGACCGGTGCCGATCTCAGGCGACGGTATGCTCCGCTCGATGTGGTCGGGACGGCGCCATCGTGAGCCGGACACCCGCCTTTCGTCTCTCTTCCCAGAAGGCGCCCGCACGCAGCATGAACAGGCGAAGGTATTCGGTCGCGCCGCATCCCTTTTGATTCCGGGAGACATTTTGCGCGAGTGGCGGACACCGAAACTGACACCAGATTCCGGCATTGTGGACAGGACATTCCTGACATCCATTGTGATCGTCGAACGTGATGCGCCTGAATTCGTCAAAACCATTGGCCCATATCTCGGCGAACGGCTGATCGACGACGCTGCCGGCCCTGTAGAGCCCGCCGCTCATGCAGTTACTGCAGGGAAACACATCGCACGCTGTTGACGTAGACGAGCGAACGTCCGCACTTCTCCTGCCCGGTCGCGCGCTCGAGCCTCTGGCAGAATTTGATCGTATCGACACTGCGGACGGCCACCGCCGATGCTACGCCCCCGACTTCCTCCGCCTCCGGCGCGGCCGAGTAGCGGTCCATGCACCGACGATACACCTCGAACACCTCGTCGATCTGATCCGGCTGGAGAAGAATGCCTGGGTGCAGAAGAGCCCGGCCGACCGGGCGTGTTTCAAGCCATTGCGGCCGCGGATAGTCGTTGATCGCGCACCATTCAAAGATCTCCTCCGCGTCAGCTACATTGTTGCGATGGACGGAGATCGCAGTTCGAAAGGCGTGACCGTGCGTTTTCATCCATTCGAAGGCGCTTCGGAGCTTCGGAAAATCCATCTTACCGCGAACTGTTCGCTCAGGGTCCGCGGTGTCGAAGCTGATGAAGAAGGAGGTCCCAGGGGTTATGCGCGCCAGGGCTTCTTCCGTGATCAGAAGACCATTGGTGAAGATTTGCGTGCTGAACGGCTTAGTTCGGGCATAGTTTATGATTTCGATTGCGTCCGGGTGGGCGAAAATCTCGCCACCGGTGAGAAACACCTGCAATACGCCGGATTCCGCAAACTGATCCAGCAGACCGATGATCTTTTCGGTCGTCATTTCGTTGGGTCGCTTCGGACCCGACCACGTATAGCAATGCTTGCAGCGCAGATTGCAAAGGTTGGTGAGCTCGATGAAGGCAATGGCCGGCGCGGTCAAATGGAATTGCTCGAGCCGGACCAGAGGAGACGAGAGGATGTTGTCGTCAATGTCCGGCAACTTGGCGTCGCCCGCGCGGGCGGCTTCGAGTAGAGGGAGCGCCGCTGGATGAAGGAATTCGACCCGTCCATCCGGCAAGAGCGCAACAATGCCGCCCTCATTTTGCTGATAGGGGGTGTTCATCGCGCCACCCGCAATGGCTGGATGGTCCGCGAGATTGCAGGTGCGTATCCGCGCAAATCCGCTGTCAGGCCGATGCTTCTGGAAGCCATGTGTCAGTCCTCCGTCAACCAGAACGTAGGCGGCGACACTCACCGGGGAATCTCAGGCTGATCTCCAGCCAATCACCGGAGCAATTTGCACCAGAGTTCGTGTTGGTTGGACGGCATTTGGATCGCAGCCACTCGCACCGCGGGCGCTATTAAGGGACTCGCATGTCCAGCGGATCGCATCTCCATCCCCAGCCAAACGGTCAACGCAAGTCCTAGTCACAAATGCGTTCCTACTTCTCGAGCCGCGCAGAACAGCTCATAGATGTCGCTCTCGCGATCACCGACGTGAACGCATCGTCCTGGATCGCCCAGCAGCCCCGTGGATTGCTGGACATTGTCCAGCCACCGAATGCTCTCCTTCTTCTCGATGGGAACGCGCGTCGGATTGATTGTTTTCTTAAGCGCGGCGGTCCCCTTGAATTTCTTCCGGGTCCAGAATTTGACCGCCGTCAGTCCAAGCGGCAGCCCTTCGGTCGTCACCGCCAGGCTCGAGTGCATCAGGATGCCGCAAACCGTGTGCGATCTCAGGCCGCCCGCCTTGTCCCGGCCGCTGTTTGTGCTTTTGGTGATCCCGATCGCGTCCGAGCTCTCTCTGATAGCTGAATTCGGTCGTATCATGGAGCACTAGAACAGGACCGTCGGTGCCAATCGTGCGCTCCCGCGTCGATTGAAAGTGGCCGGCCAGAATGTCCGCCTCACTGACCCGGTCGTTGGAGAAAACACGATACGCAGCCTTGGTATTGGCCCAGTCCTGGCACACCAGCGGAATGCTTTCACCCATCGCGCTCCCGATCTGCGCTACCAGTTTGCGGAGCCGCTTGTTCAGGCGCTCGTCGGCAAGGCTGCAGCCAGCGAGCTCGCGATCAAACCATGCGTCGGCTTCTTCGTCCATTGGCACCGCCCCCTGCGAATCGGTGCCAGACAAGGAATCCGGTCGATTCCTGCGATGCAATGGTTTGTGCGCTCCCTCAGCCCGTTCGGCCAAATGTGGGTAATTGAAAGCGTCACCGGACGCGTACGCTCATAATGGTCTCGTTGCTGGTTCAAGTCCAGCCGGGCTCACCACTAACTTGGTAAAATGTGCGGACACCGAAAGAGTGACTCGATTCCTCTAAACGCGCCAAAAAACGGACTCGTCGTGTTCCAAGTAAACCCTACATGCGGATTCCGACGAAGTCGCCCAGGCGTACCGATATGAAGTCGCCCGTGGATTCCGAGACGATGTCGCCCACCTTTCCGATTTGATCTCGCCCAGCGGCGAGGCGTGCTGGCCGGCTGGTTCTCTGGCATCGGTCAAGCCGCGCGGTCAATCTGGAATCGCGACTTCAACCTTTTTTCTTCTTCTGCGGTTGCTGTGATGGGGTGGACGCCCCCTCGACGGCATCGATGTGCCAAAGTGAAGGGTGTTGAACAACCATCACCAGAGAGGAAGCGTCCATGAACGAAGTTAGCACGATTGGACTAGATTTAGCGAAGTATGTCTTTCAGGCCCATGGAGCGGATGCCGCCGGCAAGGTCGTTTTTCGCAAACAGCTGCGCCGGAATAAGCTGCTGGCATTCTTTGCCGAGCAGCCGGCTTGCCTCGTGGCGATCGAAGCCTGCTCGGGCGCGCATTACTGGGCTCGTGAGATCGGCAAGCTCGGCCATGAAGTGCGGCTGATCCCACCGGCTTATGAAGCCCTTCGTGAAGCGGCAGAAGAACGACATGGCCGATGCAGCGGCGATCTGTGAAGCGGCGCAGAGACCGACGAGTGAAGAGCAGCAAGCGAGCGCGGTGGTGTTTCGGACCCGCGACCTGCTGATCCGGCAGCGGACCCAGGCGATCAATGCTTTGCGTGGTCATCTCGCCGAATACGGGGTGATTATGGCAAAGGGCACGGCCTATGTCGCAGAGCTTGTCGAGCGCGCAATGGATCCAAAAACCGACGTGCCCGAAGCGGCACGGTTCGTACTCGAGATATTGATCAAGACGATGTTGACGCTGGAAATGCAGATCAAGAAACTCGACAGCGAGATCACCCATCGCGCCCGAAAAGAAGAAGATGCCCGCCGTTTGATGACAATCCCAGGCGTAGGACCAATGACGGCGACGGCTTTGCTTGCTTGGCGAACAGCGGGCGGTCGAGACCGCGCGGGGTGCGATAGTCGATGTCCTCGACGCATGCCTGCTGGCGCAGCTTGGCGTAGCGCAGGCGAGTGGCGAGCCATTTTGTCGTGCCGCAGCGAGGCTTCACGTTCGAGCAGCAGAGCAAGCCATTCGGCGTGACCGAGGCTGCCAGCCTCACCGGCGGCTTCAATGTCGGCGAAGGCCTTGGCCATGCCGTGGAGGCCGAGGGCGTTGAGGCGGTCGAGGGTCGGATGGGTGAGCAAGGGACGGTCTCCTAATTGTAGTAGCGCGGTCCGCGGATGTTGGCATGCAGGATCGACGCATCGTCCGCGGAGCGCTGGTGAGCGGGACGCCGATCGAGATTGTTGGCGAGGATCGACTTGACCGAGCCATAGGTGCGCGCGCCGATGTCGATCGCCCGCGCAGCCGCCGCGTCCAGCCGTTCGCGCCCATAGGAGGCGGCGAGCCTGAGGATGGCGAGGCAGGCGCGGAAGCCTTGTTCGGGGTGCGAGCGCTCGTCGAGAATGAGGTCGCACAATGCGCTGGTTGCCGGCCCGATCGCGGCGGCGTCCTGACGGATACGCCCGATAGTCCAGCCGGCGTAGCGCCGATGGCTGGAGGCCATGTGCTCCGGCACGGTGGTGTGCTTGTGATTGCCACTCATGCGCTGATGCGCGGCAATCCGCTCGCCCTTGTGGAAGATCTCGACGGTGCGGGCGGTGAACCGCACCTCGACCTCGGCACGCGCGAAGCGATGCGGAACGCTGTAATAATGCTTCTCCACCTCGACGTGGTAGTCGAGGCTGACGCGGCGGATCCGCCACTCGGCGAGCAGGTAGGGGCTCGCCGGCAACGGCTTGAGCGCCGGCCGGTCGATCTCCTCGAGCAGCCGGCGGCGCGTCACGCCGAGCCGCCGGATCGGCCGCTCCTCGTTGAGCCTGGTGAGCAACTCGCCGATCGCTGCATTGACCTCGGCGAGGCTGTAGAAGACGCGGTGGCGCAGGCGGCCGAGCAGCCAGCGCTCGATAATGAGGACGGCCTGCTCGACCTTGGCCTTGTCGCGCGGCTTGCGAGGTCGCGCCGGCAAGACGGCCGTGCCGTAATGCGCGGCCATCTCCGCATAGGTGCGATTGATCTGCGGGTCGTGGAGGCTCGCCTTGATGACTGCGACTTTGGTGTTGTCAGGCACCAAGAGCGCCGGGACGCCGCCGATCGCCGCGAAGGCGCCAACATGGGCGCTGATCCAGTCGGCGAGTCCCTGCGTCCACGTCGCCTGCGCGGAGGTGAAGCTCGAGGCGCCGAGCACGGCGACGAAGATCTGCCCCGTCCTCCGCTCGCCGGTGAGGCGGTCGACTACCACCGGCACGCCGTCGCCCGCGTAGTCGACGAACAGCTTGTCGCCGGCCGCGTGCGCCTGGCGCATCGTCACCGACAGGCGTCCCTCCCAGGCGCGGTAAAGCTCGCATAAGCGCGAGTACCGGTATCCGCCGGGCTCGGCGCCGATGTACTCCTCCCACAGGATCGACAGCGTCACATGCTTGCGCTTGAGCTGCGGTGCACCGCCGCCCAGTCGGGCTCGGCGATGCGGCGATGACCCTGCCGGTTACCGTTGCCGGTCTTGGCGAACAGGCGGGCCTCCAGGGCCGCGTCCGTGAGTTCGTCGGGCAACGGCCAGCTCAGGCCTGCGGCCTCGAATCGCCGGATGGTCAGCCGCACTGTCGAGGGCGCCGCGCCCATCCGCCGAGCAATCTCGCGGCTCGGCAGCCCAGCCGCCTTCATCCTGATCACATCGCGCACACGGCGCATCGCAAGCCTCTCCGTCGGCATCCAGGGTCCCCCTTCGCAAAACCGAAAGGTTGACCCTATGGGAGCCAGAAGAGGTCTCGTCACCCCGGGTTCGCCCTTGCGAGACCCGGGCGACATCATCCCGGAATGGTGGGTGACATCATCTCGGAACGGGTGGGCGACTTCAAATCGGAATGGTGGGCGAGATCATCTCGGAATCCTGGGCGACATCGATCGGAATCCGCAACCCTACAAGCACGCCACTCGAATCGGTTGGCTCCTCCGTGGGTCCTCTAGAAGCGCGCGTATGCGCGCTGCGATCTTCCGTGCCTCCTCAGGCCCGGGTTCGAGCTTCACGCAATCGAGGATGCTGAGCAGCGCCTGGGCCTCCTCAGCATTAAACGTCGCGACTTGTCGATCTGCCAGGCTCAAAGATTGATCGGCCGCCCGGGCCTGATTGGCTGCAAGCACCGCAAGCGCCTGCGAGCGTAGGGAGGTGGCGTGTCGCTCCAACGTGTGCATTCCGTTTGGACCTGCAAGGTGGCGTCGCAAGCGATGGTGGCCAGCCCGTCCTCGAAGACTGAGGCTGACCACCTTTGCTCCCGAGAGGCTGAAATTCTCAAGATGCTACCAATTTGTATTCTGAGAACAGTTGGAGAGCACCTACCAGCACGAGGGGGTTGCCGCATCCCGCGTGCCTGTATAAAATGCTCGGCCTGTAACTGTTCGAGCTGGCTCCGCTCATAGGAGTAACGCCTTGCCAAGGACCGAAGTGGCAATCCAAGCATTCACGGACTACGTCCGTAGGCCAAGCCATACACCGGCAGAAGACACGTACGGCCCACAGCGAACTAAAGAACAGCTGGCCGATTGGCGATCCCGGGTTGAAGTTATCCGCTCAAAAATGGACGCGGTGGCGGATTGCCCGATTTCGACCTTATCCGAATTCGAGGCGCTCAGACGCGAGATGGGGACAGATTTTCCCGCAACGCCACCCGCTTTACTTAACCGTGTAGCGGACGCATTTTTACACCGTGGTTCGGCGGATGCCCGACCCTCAATCAGGACGGAGCCGGATGATGCCTAGCACATTCTCGCTGCACAAGATCGACGAAGCGATACGCGACCTCGAAGAAAAAGTTGCTCTCGGTGCAGAAATCAGCCGCGAGGAGCTCGCGAGCAGCATTCTGCGGATTACGAAGCGTCTTCGAGATGAACTCGAAGCGGCGGTCACGGTAGTCGATAGCCTCAAGGATCACACCGGACTCACGGTGGCAGCCGCGCGACCTAAACAGCGGGAACGTTAGCGGCAACTTGACTCGACGCTTGGAAGTGGACCAATAAAGTGCTGTCCCTGCCACTCGCTAGTGACTTCTACGCAGCCAGCCTCAGCGACGAAAGAAGCTGACGGGGATACATCATCCCGACGAATGCCCTAGCGCAACTACCAGGATAGGGCGGTGACTTGGCGATCAGTCCCGGATCGTAGGCAGCACGGGCGCGGCGCGCTGGCGAAAGTCTCACAGGCATCCCACCCGAGAACCGGCTGGTACGGGGATGTCCCGGGTTCTGTTGAATTTCTGAAGAGGTCGGCGTTGCTCACCTTGAGCCGGTAGGCTCGGGGTGCTGATTCCACAAAGGAGAGCAACGCCATGACGAGAGATATCACACCGGCTGGTTCGCCGGCCACTGGGGCTGTGGACGAAGCGTTTGCGGAAGTGCGGGCGAGCTTTGATCGGTTCTGCCTTGCGGCGGGGATCGAGGCGCTCGGCACGATGATGGAGGCGGACGTGACGGCGGCCTGCGGGCCGCGCCACGGTCGCGATGCGGCGCGGCGGGCGCACCGTTGGGGCCGAACGCGCGGACGGATGGGTTTCCACGGCGGCAAGATCGAGGTCGAGCGCCCGCGGGTCCGGGGCGTGGACGGCCGCGAGGTCACGATCCCGAGCTGGGAAACGGCGGCGCAGGAGGACTGGCACGGTCGCTGGGCGATGAACCTGATGCTGATCAATGTGTCGACGCGCCGGTTCGGCCGCGCTGTCCGGCTGCCCGAGGGTGACGTGCCGGCACCGCCCGGATCGGGGGTTTCGAAGTCGGCGGCCTCGCGGAGGTTCGTAGCGCTGTCGCGGCGCGGCTGGCCGACTTCATGGCTGCCGATCTGTCCGCGCTCGACCTTCTGGTGGTCCAAATCGACGGGCTGCATCTCGGCGACGATCTCGTGCTGGTCGCCGCGATCGGGGTTGACGGCGAAGGCAACAAGCATCCGCTGGCGCTGGTGGAAGGGGCGACCGAGAATGCCGCAACGGTTCAGGCCCTGCTGGGCAACCTGGTCTCGCGCGGGCTCGACCCGACGGTGCCAAGACTGTTCATCGCCGACGGCGCGAAGGCGTTGTCGAAGGCGATCCTCCGCACCTTCGGTTCGGCCGCTGCGATCCAGCGCTGCCAGATCCACAAGGCGCGCCACATCATGGAACGCCTGCCGAAACAGCATCATGCGGCCACCCGTCGGGCGCTGCGCCAGGCCTGGGAGCTCGATGATACCGACAAGGCCGAAAAATTGATCCGCAATCCCGCGCGTCGACTCGACCAGCAATGGCCCGGCGTAGCGGCCAGCATCCTCGAAGGCCTCGACGAAATCCTGACCGTCGTCCGGTTGAAGTTGCCGAAGGAGCTTCGTCGATCGCTCGCCTGTACCAACATCGCCGAGAACATGATGGGCACCATTCGCCGCGTCACGCGCAACGTCAAACGCTGGCGGGATGCCGGTATGGCCTTGCGATGGGTCGCGGCCGGCATGATCGAGGCCAACAAGGGCTTCCGACGATTGAAGGCGCATAAGCAATTGTCGGTTCTGCGTGCGGCTCTTCAAGCTCGCCACAATCGCATGACGATCAACCCCGTTGCCCACGTCACGAGGGCCGCGTAACATTCATTCCGGCAACGTCGATCCGACCTAGTTCAACAGCGATCGGGACATCCCCGGCTGGTACACCGCGACGCTCATTGGAACGAGGGCCCGAAATCACCATCGGCCCCTTTGGCCAGTGCCCACGGCAGTAACCAGCATTATTGAGGATTGGATTGAGGGCGTCATCATCTTAACCGACAACGATGAGAACCTGGAGGAGATTGCCGCGCTTCACTAGGGCAACGGGCCGACCTGTATGGCGCAACCTGACCGAAATCCCGCGGTGATAGTGGAGCGGGCGCCACTACGTCTTGGCTGACGCGCGGAATTTTTCAGCATTCTCCGCGGCCACAGCTAAGGATCGAGATAACTCACGTGCCTGCCCCGCCGTCACCTGGAGGTGAACGCCGACGACGCTCGCGATGGCAATGGAGATTTCACCATCTATCTGCTCAACTATGATGGCAGCCGACTTGTCGATCTCGATCTCGGCAATACGTCCAATGATAACATCCTGTTCATTCGCCATCACGACACGGCCTCGATTTGTGGTCGGTTCGGCTGGAGGTGCAGCGGCGGGACCCTATCCGTAGAATCGAATCAAAAGGCGGATAGCAAAGAACGCCCCCGCAGCTACCACTGCCGTCATGGCTATCGCGAAAGCTATTCTAGCGGCTTGGATGGTGATCTCTTGGCGTTAATTCGAGGGGGCGATCTTGGTGGGCAGATTCCCATGCTTCCGCCCCTTACGAGTGACGGTCGCGATGAGGCATTATCGCCGAAGGCGAACTGCGACGCACCTACCAAGATGGTGGGGTATTATGAAGATTTAACGGCCTTGCTGTGGCAATACCATCCGCTCAATCCTGCCTTTTGACATACTGAAGGAACACACCGGGAGGACAATTTGCCTTACACAATCGTCTTTACACAACACCTCCACCCCAGCCACTGACAGTCCTTTCTGCGGCGAGCGGCCACAGGCCTACCGTGGTATTTTGCACCATTGCCGCCATCTCCACCGTTGAGGCCAGCAGTGCCATTCAAGGCCCGGAAAGCTACGGGTCCAACCGCGAAATCGCGATCGGCCACAAACGGTAGTCCTCCGGAATTCCCTCAACCTGAGGATCGCTCTACAGAATTTATCGCGATGGTTATTGGGTTTCGGAATAATGTGGGAAGCGCCAACAAGAATAACGGAGAATGAGGGATATGAGCCTGGAGCGCCAGTACCGAGAGCTAAAGGATTTGCAAGAAAAGGTCCGTCAACGTGAAGGGAAGAATTGGTCCCGGCGGTCCCTCGAAAGGCAGTCGGTGTGGCGAGAGGTTCTTCTCTCAATTCCGGGACACATCACCTCCGAGCCATGCCTGGTGCGTGATCTATCCAGTAGAGGCGCTGGCATTCAGCTTAACGGACTCACGCTTCTGCCGACGGAGTTTTCGCTTTCTTTCGATGGGTTTCGCACCACCTCTCCTTGTCGCCTCACGTGGCGACAGGGAGACTTTATCGGGGTGGCGTTCCAAAACACGGACCGTTATTCAGCCCTCGTGAAGCCAAATACGAAGCCTGTTTTGCGGTAGTAGCGCCTTGCGTCAGCTTCCCGCACCGAGAAAATGAGTAGTTGCTAAATCGCGCAAATTGAGATGAATACGCCCACTGGCTGGAGGCAAAGCCCCAGAGGCCGACTATGCCAAGGACCATTCGTGAACAGCTCGAAGAAGTGGAGCGAGATATCACGCTTTACAATGAATTCGCAGAGGCTGAGAAAGCTCGCTTCAAACTTGAGTGTTTCCTTTGGACCGCGGAAGAACGCATCGAATGGCAGGAGACGCAGCGTTCGATTGCCGAGTACCTCAGGGAGCTCCACGACAAGCGCATCTTGCTTGATGAGCTTGAAGAATGACCTAGTGCTTCGCCGCCGTAGGCATACGATGAAGGCGCCAGATTGGCACATGCACGTGAGAGTCGGGCTTGCCAAAATACCTCCCGGCCCGGGGCGCGCGTACGCACGTCTTCCGCTAGGGGAACGAACACTGGTGCTACACAACACGGACAAAAGACACTCAAGTCGTCTTATGGGTCTTTCTGAAACACGCCTTGGCGACTGCTGGCGCAAATTGCGCTAATTAAGGCCGCATTCGCCCGATGAGCCACAGCTCGACTGCGGCTTTGTGCGTCCATTTCCGCGCCAATTTTCCTCGCGTCTTCTGGCCGATTTCTAGCTGGTTCGCAGCGCAGTCAAAGGCCGAAAGGGAAGGTGCGCAGTCCCGCGATCCCGGGCCGCCTCGGCTTTCCCAAAGTACCTTTGCAATCGATGGCCCTCGGCGGCCTCGCGCGGGTCAATCGACCCACGTCGCGCGCCATCCCTTGCGCTCGGCATCAGAGACCACGCGCTGCCGATCCCAGCCGAGCATGTAGCTGAGGATGGGGTGTGTTCGGATCACGCGGCTTGTCGGTCCTAGGACTACAGCAGCGTGGAAGTGCGGCGCATCGATCACGATCATCGGCCGTGCCCTTGTCGGCGCAGGTCTCGTCTAATCCGGCCAGCTCGATCTTGAGCGCTTGGTCCCGGTAGCCGAACGTACTGCACCGGCTGCGCTGGCTGTCGGCATTGAGACCATTGTCAGCAACTTGACGCCGGACGCCGCGACGAAGTGCCTGCAGAGCCCGCGAATTCACTTCGGCACGCGACTTGCTCTCTTTGCCGCATCATCACCAATCGCAGTGCGATGGTCTTCGGGACGGACTCGGCGCGCGTCGGTGTTAGCGTCTGGTCCGCCCCGACGGTTTTGCTGCGCGATAACTTAAGGGCGCTCGGTCGTGGACCGAGAAAATACAGGGACGTGTTGGATGCGATCTGGAGTTCTTCTTTTGGGAGCCACGACAATTGCGCTCGTCGCAACCGATGCAACGAATGCGGCAGACCTCGAGCCAGGAGTGAAACTGCCACCGGCGGCTATATTGGCGGGCACGTCGGCGGCGGCTACGGCCGCACCTCCTTCAGCAATCCCTACGGTCCGTCGATCTATGGCGATGTCGTCGATACCCCAGTGTTCCTCGCCGGTGGCCAGATCGGCTACAATTGGCAGAAGAACGGTTGGGTATTTGGTGTCGAACTGGATGCCAGCGGTGCTGTCTCCGACGGGACAAATACCTGCCTCGCCGCCTCCGGCTTTATTGTGAGCGCAAACTGCAAGGCAGGTCCCAACGTCTTTGCCACCGGGACCGGTCGCGTCGGTTACGCGTTTGGCGCGCTGGGCCACACGCCGGCCTATCTCAAGGGAGGCGTCGCTTGGCAAAACAACCGGGGCGACGTCGTCAACAACTTCGAAGGCGGGTCGCCACAGGAGAAAGCCCACTTCGACTATGGTCGCCTTGGCGCCACCATCGGGCTGGGCGTCGAGCAAGCGCTTACGCCTGCATGGTCGGTGAAAGCTGAGTATGACTATCTGCATTTCGGCGGACCGAGTGTCGCGACTCCTCCGACGGAGCAGAATCCGCCGTTCGCAATTCTTCCGGCGAACACAACGGGCCTCTCCAGCAACTATCACATCGGAAAGATCGGCTTGAACTACCTTTTGGCTCCGACCCATGGACGGCGCAATGGTCGGATGCGCCGCTGTACGCGAAAGCACCCGCCGGTGCGCCGATCCGGTGTAGCCGGTGTAGGCCGCAGGCTGGTTGGTTCATTCCCGTGCCAGCGCTGAGCAGCTTGGGGTTTTCTTTGTGGAACCTGACGAACTCGATCAGGTTTTCGATGCCAAAGTCGCAGAACGCCTGAACACCATCTTCGCCGACGCCATAGACCCACTGGCCGCTCTCTACACGGCTTTTGCGACATGCCGATTCAGACTCTCCGCGAATTATAGCCATCGGAGCACCTACCGGGAATCTGGCAGACTGAACAATCCGCCTCCAGCATTGGTCACGTCAAATGTCGTCCTTAAGTCAGGTCCTTGCGATCAGGGCTACCAAAAGTGGCAGGTGTCCCATATTGGAGATCGTGTTACCCTCTGAAGGTTGATTGAGCTGAGCCGCGAAACCAATCACAACGTTACAGTTCAGAGAGGAGACGTTCCAATGGCATCGAGCGTAGCTGAAGACGAGAAACGCCGTACACAGCAAGCGCCGCAAGTGACCCAGGCATCGGCTGCTGGGCCAGGTGGCGCCGCCGAGCACACTAAGCAGTCGACGGCAGCCACGCGCGCTTCATTCGTGTTTGCAGATTGGCAGAAGTCGATCGAAGCAACGACAAACTTCTTCGCGGCGGCTTTGAAAGACGGTTTGAGATTGACTGCTTCCTCTTTGCACGATCACGCCAATTTTCTAAAAGTCGTTGCTGAGGTCAAAACGCCCTCCGAGTTGCTGAAAAGCTATCTGGACTTGGCAGAGCGATCTTGGTCGAGATCGTTCAGTGAAGGCTCGAAGTTGTTGGATAATCTCAAGATACAACAACATCAGCGTTGAGCAGTCGAATCGTGTAGATCATATAAGCGACGACGAGCTTGGGGCAGTCGCCTAGTACTTTCCCAAGATCGTCTGATCGGCCAGTTCTGATGGCAATGCGCCTTCGGTAGAGCAAAGCATTTTCGAGCGGCCGGTCGTCAGCTCATTGTCGCCGTTTGCTGAAAACGGACGCGGGTGTAAGAGCAGGAAGGCCGTCCAGGCATTGGTGCCCGCAATTTGTATTATAAGGCCACGATCGGAGCAGCGACAGCATTGCTTATGTGCCGGTCCGCACCGTGGCTGCAGGCGCACCTTGAAAGAACTCGGAAGCCGCGAGCCAAAGGCCGCTGGCGGCGTGGGTTCCTTGGCATTAGCGCCTCGATTTCTGTCCTGGGCCAGCCATTAGGGATACGCTGAAGCGTTGTGGTGATCATGCGAATGATCGACGTTGTTCATATTCGCAGTCTGCAGCAGTGATGATCACCGCTTTTCATCCGCGAGCTCGCTGATTATGCCGCAAGCCGGATTATGCCGCATGAGCAGTCTTCTTCGCTTCGAGGCTGGCACCCGTTGGTCGCCACGTCGCTGCGCGGGGACCAGGTCGCCGCTGGCATGGCACTGACCAAGCGGCTAGTTCCGAACGACGCAACGCACGTGCCCGCGGCTGCTCGGCAGCTGTGGAGGGGCACCAGCGCAGCATAGCTGGCATAGGAGAGCCAACGGGTTCTTTCATAGCCGTCGGCGTAGACGGCGTTGATGGTCTCGGGCGTTAGATGGCGATGAAAGGCGGACGTTCTCCGTCGAGTCGCCACCGAGAAGTCGCCCCGCGGCGGGCGCACGCGGCAGCCTTCTCCCTTGCGTGTTTCATGCAGTGCGTTAGGACCCTAGCTTGCGTCGCTGTAATGGCCCATCAATGGGCACGCCGAGAGCCCGCGGCTGAACTCAGGATCCGATGAACTCCTAAAGCTTATCGATCACTATTTGCCTGGAGTTGCGGTTTCCGAAAGGATATCAATGACCTCGAGCTTGGCGTCATACTCCTCGTATGTGCCAAGCATGGGTTCGCCAAGTGCAATATTGTGCACGGGATCGACAATCGAGGGTGAGTCGTAAGTTAGGGAGATGGGTCCAGTAAATTGAACTTGATCGCCAAGCTCGTCGCGTCGCAACGTTCGCGCGGTGCACCATTTGACGAGCTGCGTTACTGCGCCCTTCCCGCGCTCATTGATGGGGGGCAAATGCCGAACCGAGTAGAAATACGTCCGCGCAGAAAACATCTGTTGCGAACTCGAGCTCATGCGCTGGTCCGGTTGAGCGGTAAGAGTCAGCAGGCGCTTGCCAGCTGGACGCTCGAGCGTACCCTGAATTAGGCCACCTTCTCTAATCAGAGTAATGTGCGCCAGCTTTTTTGGAGCACCAAGAACCTCTCGTCCCGAGGCAAGCGCTGCATCATTCGTTGTCACGTAAATGTAAGGAATGTAAAAGCCGGTCTCACCGCCGGGATCACGAACTTGAATTCCTGAATAGCACTCCAAGTACGGCCCCACAGTGCTTGAGGGATAGCTCGCGACCCCCACAACGGCGATAGCAGGGTTTGCTACGGGTACTAATCCCTTCGGTAGTAGAGAGGACACCTCGCTCCCCACGCTGAATACAAGGTTTATGGCTTGGCAGCCGAGAAACGCGCTGCCACGGTCTCTGCTCCCACGGTAGAGAGGCGCATCAAGAGGAATACCTTTTACCTCGGGCATCGCATTCCTCCTCGCTCTTGGAGTGTTTGGACGCAACTGTAGATTCAGCTAACTCATCTCAGCAACAGTGCTCGGTTTTTGAAGCATCCTGAAGAGACTGTGATGATGCAACCTCGATGATGCAACCTCCAATGCAGCTCGGTGATCCCTCGGCTCATAGAGCGCTGATCATGATCGTCTCGCCGACGACGCGTACAGTACTGCGCGCTGCACCTCAATTCTGTGGTGCAGAATGAGCTTGACGATCGTGCGTTCATTCCCGTGAAGTATGCTCACCGACGATGATGATAACTCGATAGGCCTCTCTATCTGTCGCATGCAACGTCGATGCCAAGCACCTCATTCGGTGTTAGAGGACTCGCTCGGATGAAGATGAGCTATGCGGGAAAGTGGGTGCTGACGGAATGAGATAGGCGGCGTATCGAGGCGGGTGTCGAGCCTGCCAGAACCTCTCGAGGAGAGCGATACGCCATGAACGATACTAGCAACATTGTCCCGCTTCGTCAGCCCGACGAGATCGATGATCCACTGACCAATATCCTGCGCGCCGGAGCGCGGCAGCTTCTTGCACAGGCCGTCGAGGTCGAAGTCGAGACATTTCTTGCCACGGTGAATGATTTGAAGCTTGCCGACGGACGCGCCCGTGTCGTGCGGCATGGTTACGGCCCGACGCGAACGATCCAGACTGGCGTCGGCCCGGTCGAGGTCGCGCGGGCGAAGGTTCGCGACCGTGGAGCGTCCAGCGAAGGCGAACGCATCCGGTTCAGCTCGGCAATCCTGCCGCTGTGGGCGCGGCGAACCAGAAGTCTGGATGCGCTGTTGCCAGTGCTCTATCTGCGCGGCATCTCGACCGGCGACTTCCAGGAGGCGCTGACGGCCCTGCTGGGCAAGGATGCGCCGAACCTGTCGCCGGCGGTGGTGTCCCGGCTGACGGCCGAGTGGCAGGGCGAGTACGAGCGCTGGCAGAGACGCGATCTGTCGGCGCGGCGATACGTGTACGTGTGGGCCGATGGGGTCTTCCTGCAGGCCCGCATGGAAGACCACGGCGAATGTATGCTGGTGCTGATCGGCGCGACGCCGGAAGGCAAGAAGGAACTGATCGGCTTCCAGGTCGGCGTCCGGGAGAGCGCGCAGAGCTGGCGCGAACTCCTGATCGACGTCAAACAGCGCGGATTGCAGATCGCGCCGGAAATTGCCGTCGGCGACGGCGCGCTCGGCTTCTGGAAGGCGCTCGACGAGGTCTTTCCCGGCACACGGCACCAGCGATGTTGGGTACACAAGACCGTCAACGTCCTGGACAAGGTCCCGCTCTCGGTGCAGGCCACCATGAAGAAGGATCTGCGCGAGGTCTATTGGGCGCCGAGCCGGGCGTCCGCCGAAGCGGCGATCGACGTCTTTGCCGAGAAATACTGCGCCAAATACGGCCGGGCGGTCGACTGCCTCGCCAAGGACCGCGACGCGCTGCTGGCCTTCTACGACTTCCCTGCCCAGCATTGGGATCATCTGCGCACGACCAACCCCATCGAAAGCGTGTTCGCGACTGTACGGCACAGAACCGTGCGGACGAAGGGCTCGTTGTCGCCGACCACCGCCAAGCTGATGGTGTTCAAGCTGGTGATCACCGCTTCAAAGACCTGGCGGCGGCTCAAAGGCACAAATCAGTTGCCCAAGGTCATCGCAGGTGTCAGATTCAACGACGGCATCGAGGTCATCCACGTGCCGGCAAACCACGCCGCCTGATCGCCTCATCACCCAAAATCCCGCATAGCTCCCGAGCAAGAAGCGAACGCGAAAAGGCGCTTTTATCGGTTCGCTTGGCTGGAGCTCCGAGCTAATTACGCTCTTCATAAGTTTGCCGCTTGGTGCAGGCGGTTCATCGGCAATGCAACGAGCTGCCAGCGAGAATGCCAATCGCGCGCAGCGCGGCGGCCGCTTTCGCGAGTGGTGTAGTCATCTTGACGGTGCCGATTTCGTTGCTGGGCATGGTGTCAATTCGTTGCAGCAGTCGCGCGAAGCTGCTGACTTGTCTGTCCAGAAGAGCGACGTCGACGTAGTCACCCGGTTCAATACTTAACAGGTACTGCGGCACGGTTACGAGCGCGATGTTTGGGATGCCTTTCAGGTAGAGCGGCTGGCCTTCGCCGAACTGAATGAGCGCGTTTGGGGCCGACACTCTCGGCGCTTGCCCGGTGTACGCCACTCTGATTCGATAAGCGCCGTCAGCTGCGCGGTGGAGGCGTAGAGCAGTTCGGGTGCGGGGTTGCCTGTCGGCCCGTAGGTGTTTTTGAGGGGATTGTCCCGGTATTCCCGAGCGCCGAGGTGCTCGATCACCAGGCCCGCCACCGCGTGGCGATCTCCCGGGCCACCAGCCCACCATTGTGGGTGATCCCGCAACCAGCGCGAAGTGGCTTGGCCATGCTCGGTCACCGCCGGTATTCGAAGGTGTCCAGCTGTTAACACGAAGATGACCGTGCGTGCCAATGGGTGAGCGACAGTCTGGCGCGCGAGTTCGACCACACCGATGTGGCCGTTCTCCTCGACAATATTTGTACCATCGCTGTGGCTTACCACGAGCACAGTTTCGTGGGGTGCGCCGCGACCTTCCACAGCCGCCCATACTGTACGCATGGCGCTATTTCGTTCGATCACCGCGTCAAGGATGAGCGTCGCCCGCCTGGCCCGTGAGGCGGCGTCCAACACAAAGTCGGCGTCGTCTCCGGCCACGAAGACCGCTGGAATGTTCTGGTAGGGCAACGTGAACGGTAAGTACTGTCCTTTGGCGTTGAAAATGCTTATGCCACGCCAGGCGAAGATCACCGCCTCAACGCCAGCTCGTCGAGCACGCGCCAGACCGAGGCCGGCGAACTGGCAGGAAGCAGCGGCATAGTGGTCTTGCCCCATGCACGCGCCCGATCCCAAGTCTTGACCGCCGCATCAAACGGGAACTCCCGATTTCGGACCTCGACGACCGCAATTCCTCCGCGCGCTTTGGTCCATCGCGGTATTGGACCGCGCAATCTGTACAACTGCTTCTCGGTCCCTAGGGGGCCGGTGGTCCCGGAGTAGGGAAAGACCGAAGAGATCGCTATGTCGCGCCCGTCGATCTTAAGACGCAGAACGTCGGGATTTTCTGCAGCCATGCTCCAGCGATCGAAATGCAAGACGTCCTCGTGAACTCGCATACCGAAGTCGGCCCACTGCTGTTTGACATGCTCTACAAGTTGATCGTGGCTCTTTGAGCCCGAGATTCGGGAGCCAAGGGACTCCAAGTACATCAGCTCGGCGCGGATGGTATCGTGGTCCACGGCGAAGAACTCCATTCCGCGGATTTCGGCAGGGAGAAAGTGCCCCAACAACTAATATCTCTGCTCGGTCCGGAGGAAGTCGCCAGATTCGATGACTTCAGCGCGGCTGGTTATTTTCTGCAAAGGGAACGCATCGGTATCTGCTCGCTTCTTTCGTCAAGCTAATTCTTGAACGTCGAGCCCTCCGTTACCATCAGCGCACAGGATCCGGAACACACAATAGGCGCGTGTCGAACATGTTTGGCCGCTCCAGCCGCAAGCGTCAGAGTACAACGTGCAGGACGAACTGGCTTCATCCTGTGCCAACTACGAGGCGCATCGACATTGCCCTCAGTTGCCACGCCTGGCGCTCAAGCCGATGGTCATCCTTTACGCCAAGCATCGACGCTTTACTCAGCCTTCATTTGCGCCAAAGGATTTTCGGTAACATCGCCGGTGATTGGCGGCTGCTCAAGCACCTGAGCAAACCGCCCTAGGAGGTCGATCGTCTTCGGCGACATTTCCGCGATGGGACCGGGTACATAGCGTGCGACCAGGCAGGCGCGGCGGCGCTCCTCAGAGTCATCCAGCAGCAATGGCAGGGTCTCGATTGCTTGCTCCCGTTCCAAAGTGGCGATGATGGTCTGTTGGCGAGTGATTGTAGTCAGACGGTCAGAAGGGACCGAGCGGAACGGCTCGTTCTGCGTCAGGACGCGTGACCAGCGATCGAGACGATCGCGGCGGATACCGCCGCGATCGCTCACAAGCAGCGCCATCATGCGGATGACGGCCTCGATAAAGCCGCCGGTCGCGATCATCTTAAGCGCACACTGAACGTCCGGGCGCGACCTCAATTCTTCTGGCGTCATTTGCCTCGCCTGCACTTCGTAGCGATCACCAAAATAGTGCTGCAAAGGAGTGTTCCACATGCTGTGGAACGTCAGCTCATACATCATGTCGCGCAGGTCGCGCCAGTAGATCATCACCTGTGCGATATGCTGCACATACAAGGCTTCCGCCAGCAGGAATGGATTATCTACTCTGGCCTTGGCTCGAGACTGGCGAACCTGCTCGCTTATGGACCTGAAGCCAGCCAGCATCGGATTTCGCGAAGAAATTAGCGCTCGCGACAGGCGCTCCGGGTGAACACTACGGCAAGCTTGGGCCGTGAAGGTCGTGACTGCAGCTCTGACGAAGGGGCGGGCGATTGTGTGATAGATCTGTGCCTGAAGTTCAGACGCCCGGTCAACTGCACCGAAAGGGAACTCATCGCGATAGTTGTCGTTCAATGCCCGGATGTCCTTGAAGCTGCGTTCGACTAGTTCAACACTGAAGCTTTTTCGTCCATCATGTTCCTGAACATCTTTGACGCACATTTCGTAGAGGCCGGGCATCAACGCTTCGATTGCCTCAAGCGTGGTTGCAACTTGCCGGAACTCCCTGTTGACAACTTTTGAAGAGACGAAGATGCCGAGGTGCCCGATGTCGTCATGCACCATATAGATAATGTGTTGGCCGCGAACGCGGATCTCCTCCTCGTCCTCGTAAACATCTGTGATCCAATTCAGAGCCTGCTGGGGCGGCGTCACTTTGTCGCCATGGCTGGCAAACACGATGATCGGCGCGCGGATCTGCTTGAGATCCACGTGCTGACGCCCCGATCCCAGGTAGGCCATGTTCTTGCCGAGCCGGTTGCCGATGAACAAGTTTTCGAGAATCCAGCAGATCTCGTTTTCGTGCAGCAAGCAGAAGCTGCTCCACCACTTCTCGGTGGCAAGAAAGCTTTCGCGCGTCGTATCCACGTCGCGGAAAAGCTCGGCGTACCTTTAGGAACAGCCGGCGCTCGGGATTGAGCATCTCGAAATTGTGTATGAGATTGGCTCCATCAAACATGCCCTGGCCAAGGTCGCACAGAAGCATCGGGATCCAGACTCCGCCGAATATGCCGGCAATGTAGCGGAAAGTGTTGTCGCCGATGTTTCCCGACACAGCCGTCACCGGTGATCCATTGATGACGACGGGTCCTGTCAAGTCAGGGTTTGTTGCGGCCAGAACGAGGCTCGCCCAGCCTGCTTGGCAGTTGCCGATAATGGCCGGCAGAGGCGCGCGCGGATGCCGGCGGATCACTTCTCGAACAAACGCCGCTTCCGCATAGGCCACATCAGAGAGTTGCTGATCCTGCTCCGGCTCGCGACGGAAGCTCACCAGATAAACCGGATGACCTTCGCGCAATGCGACGCCGAGCTGACTATCGTGCTCGTGAGCTCCCACACCCGCAGTGTGTCCCGCTCGTGGAGGGATGATAACAAAGGGCCGACGACGGGAGTAATCGACCGTAACATCTTGCGGCGGGATGATGCGCAGCAATACGAAGTTGGACTTTACGGGAAGATCCCTTCCGTCCATGATCTTCTCGTACTCGTAGAAAAGAACCGGCTGACAGCCTGCCGCCTCATGTTCAAGGAAGAGGTCGCCGCTCTCCCGGAGAAGATCGATTAGCAATATAGCGCGCTCGCCCGCGTCGCGGGTGTATTCACGCCAGGAAACGCCAAGCTGTCCATCGTCACGCAGGCTCCGCAGATCTTTGGCTAGACGTTCGCCGCTTGCCAAGAGCTCGGGCAGGCGCATAAAGACCATTTCGCAGCCGCGCTTGACCCGCAGTATCCAGGCAACTTGTAGAATGTTGATGGTCTTCGCGCCCTGTTGGACCATGCGATCAGCGTGGAGTCTGAATGGGCTGCGGGTGAGCGCGTGCTCGAGTTCTGCATGTTGCGCTTCCATTGACTGGGCCAAGTTGGAGCGCTGGAACGAGTCAGACATGGCCTGACCTCCTCTGTTCTAGAGTCGATGCCGCCCCGTGATACTAAATTGCGCTGTGGTGCCGGATTGCCTATCGATGGCGTCTTTCATCCGGCAAACTGCTCGCAAGCGAGGTCAAAGTGTGACCAAGGAAGCGTAACCTCAAGAGGACGTTTTGCGAGCAGGGTGACTTTCCACGACGTTCCCAGATCTCTCGGTGCAAAGTCGATGCCAGGCATCTCGTTGCTGCCGAGACGAAGGATGGCCAAGCAACTTCCGTCTTTCCTCTTCTGCTGCATAGCGTTTGTCCGATTGAGAACCAAGCTTGTCAGAGATCGGACGCTGTGGGTCGCCTTTGTTAGACAGCCACCTCGCATGCCTAGGGAGCATTCCCCGGGACCACCTATTATTTCAGATGGGTCCTGCTCAATCTTCCAAACTTTCGACCGGTCGCCCGTAGCCATCGCCTCAAACATGATCTCTCACACATGAGCGCTCAATCAGGAGGCGAGTTGGCACATTGGTTGCTATTACGGTCTATGACGACCTGGTCCGCTCAGCGCAGTCAGAGATTGCGCCTTCCAGAATGATCTCAAACATGGAGTTAGATCATGGCGAATGAGACGAGAGTACCCGTCACCAGGAAGGCTAGTGAGCCCGCGTTTTTTCCTGAAGCATGGCGCCCACTCGAGGCATTGCGCAACGAGGTGGATCGCTTGTTCGAAGACTTCTTTGGCGGCGATTTCTGGCGCCGCTCGTTCCCCCCGCACGCTAGTCTTGGAAGGTCGGTTGCCAAGAAGGTCGCCGCAAGCCCCGCAGTGGATCTTAGCCTAGCCTAGGATTACCCCTAGGGCCTGCAGCCCTCGCCTTCGTCAAACAAGACGGTCCTCAATGGAGGAATACGATTGGTTGGCGAGTGTGGTCTGTTCGGAGTCGCACTCTGGGTTCCCCGGGGGCGGGCTCGTGTCCCCGGTTCAGCTCACCACTGGGTCGGTAAGGTGACAATCGCCTGAGCGCTGGATTCAGGCTGGAACGTGCCGTGCAAACAGCAATACTTCAATTACCTTATCTCGTAGGCTTATTTGTGCGAGCTCGGCTAGGATCGATAGTTTGCGAGGTACCTACGATCGTGCTCTAATCGCGGCATGCCACGCCCCGTTCGTCACCGCACGCGCACTGAAGCCGACAGCCGGCCGCTCTGTTAGCAGAGGATTGAGCATAGCATCTCATAGGAAATATTACCGCCGCAAACCACGACGGCAACGTTCTGGCCAGCGTATCGCTCCGCCGTCTTCAGATAGCCGGCTACCGCCACTCCTGCGGCTCCTTCGATTGCCATCCTGTGGCCAGCGAGCACGAGCCGAATAGCGTCCACGATTTCGTTTTCTTGAACCAGGACGCACTCGTCTATGAGATCTCTAGCGTAATTGAAAGTGATGGCCTCACTTTCGATGCCGCCCGCAGTACCGTCCGACAATGTAGGGTTCTCGCACACATCCACTATTTTTCCAGCCTTTAACGCAAGATACAGTGCCGGGGAATTCTCAGGCCAGCAGCCGACGATCCGGAGCTCAGGATGGAGGGGCTTGAGATAACTAGCGATGCCGCTGATAAGGCCGCCGCCACCGACCGATACAAACACTGCGTCTAGCCTAGGGCATTGCCGCTCAAGTTCAATGCCAATGGTGCCCTGACCCACGATAACGTCTAAGTCATTATAGGGCGAGATGTATGTCCTATGTTGGACGACCGCGACTTCGCGCGCGTGCGCTTCGGAAGTAACAGCATCCGCGCCGAAAAACTGCAGCTTGACGGATTTGTACTGCTCAAGAGCGACGATCTTGGATTTCGAGGCAGTCGTGGGCAGAAATATGGTCCCGCGTGCCTTTAGCGCGGAAAGGCTATAGGCGACGCCAAGTCCATGGTTCCCCGTTGACGAGGCGATGACGCCTCGGGCGAGATCGTCTTTGGAGAGGGACAGGATCTTGTTGAGAGCGCCGCGGACCTTGAAAGATCCCGTGTGCTGAAGATTCTCGTACTTGAGCCACACCTCCCCTCCCCCGGACAAACCCGAAAGAATTGGGGAACGGTCGACGAAAGTCTCCCTCACGAGTGATCGGATGCGAGCTTCAGCCGCAACTATACGACCAACAAGGCTTGCGCCAGCGCCCTCAGGCATGCCCTTCTATCCACCACCAGTTCACAGCAACGTTCAGGCCGTGAGACCGAAGATAGTGCCACCACCCCTCGGGAATGTAAAGAATATCGCCACGACACAATACGCATTCGAAAGGCCGCGCGTTCAACAATCTCGGAAACCGATCGAGATCTGGAAGGCGAAGGTTTAAACGACTGAAGTGACGATGCTTAGGATGGTCATTATATGGGTAGAGATTCCTGCGATCCGCCGGCGGGAACAAGGTAATATGCTTACGACCGCTTATCATTGCATACAGGTTGTCGTAGGAATCGTAATGCAGCTTCGAGGCGTTACGGCCAATTCCCATCCATAAGTATGGAGGCCTCATTATCTTCGCGAGTGGGGCGAACGGCGGACGAACGACATCACCCACAAGTTCAGGGAGATACCGCAACGTATCAATCTGGGCGAGATAATAGGTCGTTTGACTGGCTACGTCGCCATAGAGCAGATAATCGACGAAGCGGCCGAAGGTCGAGTGGGTTTGATCTTTGCCAATTCGCTCTGGGACTGCGAACTCTTTGTCCGGAGAGAATTCGATGGGCACCCGCCTATGGCCTGCTGCTGCCTTTAAGTAGCCGGAGCTCCAACGTTCGATAGCCCCCAAGGTCAATGCCGCGCCTTTGATGACGACCGGAAGCGCCGGACGCACAAATCGTCGATAAAATTCCTCTGCACTCGGAGTAGCGATGCTTTCGATCGATTGCGCGGTCTCCAGCCACGCTCTGTTAACCACGGACGGATTCATGATCGCTCCTAAATTTGAACTCTGTCGCACCGAGTGGAGGAGTTTCGTCTATGACTTCATCACTGTGGCCGTTCTGCTTAAGGTCACGCCTATAAAGGATGTCCTGGTTCAGCTCTTCCGTGGCGTAGTGACCTCCAGAAACGGTTACTATCGGGGTCCTCCTCGATCATGCGAAGCAACAGCCGGCACATCGATTCTGGCGGTGAGAAGGATTCGCTTAGTCGCGTCGATGCGATGGCGGATGAAGTATTCCTCATGGAGATATGCGGTCGGACCTCCAAATTTAGGAGGAGGCCCACTCGCTTCTCGGATGGAGTGAGCACTGTACTACTTCACAATTCTAGACCGCCTGGAAATCGCGCCACCATCGGGCGGCCACCGTTCCCAGCTCACGCGCCACACGCGCTGCAAGTACAGCCATTTCACTCCCTTCGTCGCGTCAAACGCGCTGCACGATCAGCCCGCAGTTCCTCATTCCGCAACTAGCGCGCCGCACGATCTGCGAGCTCGGCCCGCAACTCCTCGTCGCGCAGGGAGCGCGCTGCACGATCGGCCCGCAGTTCCTCATCCCGCAACGAGCGCGCCGCACGATCTGCGAGCTCGGCCCGCAA
>NZ_JADYVF010000040.1:0-1655 GCF_020193625.1 Bradyrhizobium sp. IC3123
TTGACACATTCCGTCCGGTAAAACCGTCCGTAATAGTTCAGCCATCCTTGCACGACAGGATCAATCAGCTTGGCGAGTTCTTCAAGACTCCAGTGGTTTCGCGTCGAACCCAGTCGCCATGAGCGAATGGTTTGTCGGATTCCTTTGGCAGCCTTGTTGCTGATTGCCGGGAGGAAGTTGAGGAACTTCTCGCCCTTTCGATCGCGAGCGCTGCGCGGCTGGAAGGTGTAGCCAAGGAAGTCGAACGAGATGTGTTCGCATTCCTCTCTCCGTTTATTATCCTTGCAGTAGACGATCCGGGTTTTCTCCGGATGGAGCTCCAGACCGCATTCCGCAAGACGTTTTCGGATCGCCTCCATCACGGTTCGAGCCTCGCTTTCAGTTCTGCAATGGACTATCGCATCGTCAGCGTATCTTTCGAAACACAAACAAGGGAAGGTCCGCTGCATCCAGTGATCGAATGCATAGTGCAGAACCAAATTTGCGAGCAGCGGTGAAACCACCGAACCCTGAGGGGTTCCGCGTGTTCTCTCCACAGGGATTCCGTCTTCTTTCTCCACGGGAGCTTGCAGCCACCGCTTTACCGTAGAGACGAATCCAACTCAGTTCCGTGTGCTGGGCGACGGCCTTTTCGATTAGGTGCCAAGGAATCGAGTCGAAGAACGACTTGATATCAAGGTCGATAACCCAGTCGAATTTCCAGCAACGCTTTCGCGCTGTCCCCACTGCGTCAAGCGCCGAACGGCCGGGCCGATAGCCGTAGGAGTCCGGATGGAATATTCGTTCCATCGTCGGCTCCATAACCATTTTTGCAACCGTCTGAGCCACGCGGTCAGCTATAGAGGGTATTCCTAACGGACGCTTCCCTCCATTAGCCTTGGGAATTTCCACGAGACGGACGGGAGGCGGAAAGTATGTCCCCGACGACATTCGATTCCAGATCTTGTAGAGGTTTCTCTTCAAGTCCTTTTCGAATTCCTCGATGGAGACCCCGTCCACACCCGCTGACCCGCGGTTCGCTTTCACCTGTTTCCAAGCTTCCCAAACGAGATGTTTGGGGATCTGATACGACTTTGCCTCAGTCATCGGCTCCTCCCGTTTCCGGTTGGCTTGTGACTTTGGCTGGAAGATCGGGTCCCTTCGCTCCGCCCGTATTACCGGGCCTCATCACTATTACGAACCCGTCCGCCCCTGCGTCGCGCATTGGTACTCTGCCCTCGGCGGGTCCGCCGCCTTTGGGGTCTCCCTTGGCATCGCGACGCAGGTTCCCATGTTCCGCGCAAGAGCCTGGCATCGGGATCGCGCCGCCTCTACACCGGTTGCCGCCCGGCCAATACACAGGCTCTCGCCGCGCTTGATCCCAGGAGGTGGTATCGCCCCTGGTTTCGACAACATCTGAACTGTACTTTCGATGCATCATCGGCGGTTTACTTGCGTTCGTCTTCCCGTGGCTCACCTGACAGGCTGATTGCCCGCCTTTTCCAGCAACGCTCACCACCTCAGCCATTGAGCTAAAGCAGCTTGTGGCGGTTTGGACTCTGATCCTGCAATCCGAGTCCGAGGGGCCTGCCCTCATCTCTTGCGCAGCAAGGCTGCTCGGAAGATGGTCTACATACTCAACCTCCTTCTTCGCGCCGTCATGGCGCACATACCAC
>NZ_JADYVF010000041.1:0-1495 GCF_020193625.1 Bradyrhizobium sp. IC3123
TACAAGAGTAGGTAGGTGCCAAAGTGGACGCGGGGTCCTAGCGTCCTCCTGTTCCTCTGCCGATCATCGAGCCAGAAGCGAACAGCGAGAAGGTCATACGGACAAAACCGACGTGCGGAATCAGGGTGGCTGCGCATGTCACCTCGATGACGAGCTCCGGCGTTCCGATTTGGGCGCCGAAGAAGGCGACGAATGGCGGGGCGCGTGCCTACGGAAAATCAATCAGGCAAGGAGCAGTCTATGGAACGTCAACCGGTTGACGCGGTCACGGCGATCGATCGGCTTGCAGATTCGGATCCGGAGAGAGTTGCGCTGAGGCACGGCGCAGACGAACTCACATATGAGGCGCTACGATCAAGATCGGATGCCCTTGCAAGGACCTTACGAGAGCAGGGTGCTCGCGGCGCGGTTGTCGGCTATTGGGGAGGGCGGGACCTCGACTGGGCGACGGCGGTCATCGCAATTTTGAAAGCTGGATCAACGTACCTACCGCTCGATCCATCGCTGCCGGCTTCCCGTACATCATTCATGATCGAGCAGAGCCGCTGCGCTTTGTTGATGGGCCGAGACCGGCCGGATTCGCTCAGCCTATTCCAGAAGAGCAGCAAAGCAGCTCCGCAATTCGTAGCTATAGAGGCGGCACTGCGCCGGGTGCAGACCTCGTCTGTTGTGCCATCCCCGAACGCGGATGGACTTGCCTATATTCTGTTTACGTCTGGTTCGACGGGCCAGCCTAAGGGCGCAATGATCGAGCGCGACGGCCTAAACAATCATTTGGCGGCAAAGATCGATGCCCTAAGTCTCACTCGGACGGATTGCGTCGCGCAAACGGCATCGCACTGCTTTGACATCTCGCTTTGGCAGCTTCTTTCTGGGCTTTGCGTCGGAGCCTCTACATCAATCATCGATGATTCGACACTGAGATCGCCCTCATCGCTCCTTCAAGCAATTCAACGATGCGGCGCTACGATCGTCCAACTCGTTCCGTCGATGCTGGCAGTGTTTGTTGAATATCTGCAATCGCTTGCCGCGGCAGAGCGAGCCATGGACGGCTTGCGGATTATTTCTACGGTCGGAGAACCTCTAACGCCCGGATTGGCGCGTGCGTGGCTGGCCTTGTATCCCCGCGTTTCCATTCTCAATCATTACGGGCCGACCGAGTGCGCCGACGGCGTGACGCATCATCTGGTTTCCGTTCCGCCTGCGCTGGCTGAGCCTTATGTGCCGATCGGCAGGCCAATTCAAAACGTTGAGGTTTATGTCGCGGACGGACCACGACTCTGCAGTGTAGGAGAAGTCGGCGAAATCTGTGTTAGCGGCGTCGGTGTCGCTGCCGGTTACGTCAATGACCATGTCCGCACCAAGGATGCGTTTGGGCCGAACCCGTTCTCAAACGACCTATCTTTCCGGCGCCTATATCGGACAGGTGATCTTGGGCGCGTTCGTTCCGACGGGCTTCTGGAATGTCTCGGTCGACGGGATCGTCAGGTTAAAA
>NZ_JADYVF010000042.1:0-1467 GCF_020193625.1 Bradyrhizobium sp. IC3123
CACGCCGTTGGCGATGCCGTCGAGCAGGTTGTTGATGTCGCTGGCGCGGTTGTCGAGCGACTGGGCCGTGAAGAAGTTGGTGGGATTGTCCAGGGCCGAGTTGACGCTCTTGCCGGTCGACAGACGGCTCTGGGTGGTGGCGAGAAGATCGGCGGTGGACTGGAGGGAGAGCAGGTTCTGGCGAACCGACGCGGAGAGAACGATACCGGACATTGAGTGTTACCCTTCTGGTACGCAACGCAACAAAACTTCGATTAGGATTAATCGATGGCCGGGACGGTGAACGTTGTGGGCTAACAAAGCATGAAGCGAGTCGCGCCAGGCCCTCCACCGATTCACCATGTGCGCATCCGGAGCCTCAGCGTTCTCACCCATATCGTCATGATAGGACGGTGCTTTTCCGTGCACCGATGAGGCATTTGCGACTTGTCAACCATAACTGAGAGTGAGCAATTGGCTGCATCGAATGCACCGCTGCGACCTTGCCGGGCAGCACTCGCACGCCGGCCCAAAAAGAAAGCGGCGGGGCTGAAGCCCCGCCGCCGGATCTTGCTTGCGATATCGTCCGCGACTTAGCGGAGCAGCTGCAGCACGCTCTGCTGCGACTGGTTGGCCAGCGACAGCGCGGAGACCGCGATCGACTGGCGGGTCGACAGCGCCTGGCTGTTGGCCGCCTCAACATTGGTGTCGGCCAGGGTCAAGTTGGACGAGCCGGTCTGCAGCACGTTGATCAGGCTCTTGTTGAAGTCCTGACGGACCTGCACCACCGAGAGGTTCGAGCCGAGGCTCGAGGCCTGCGAGCGGAGCGTGCTCGAGGCGGCGTTGAGGTTGGTCAGCACCTTGTTGGTGGCAGCGTTGTCGATGAAGTCGACACCGCTGGTCAGCGAGGCGAGGCCCAGACCCTTGGAGTTGTAGGTCACGCCGGTGATGCTGAGGTTCGACTTGCCGGTCTCGTCGAACACCAGCTTGAGCTGGTCGCCGTTCAAGAGGTTGACGCCGTTGAACGAGGAGTCCTGCGCGGTCGTGTCGATCTGGTTCAGGATGTTGTTGAACTGAGACACCAGGTTGGCACGCGAGGTCTGCGCGACGACGTCCTGGACGGGGCTGGAAGCCGTCGAGAACGTCAGCGACGAGGTCAGCGTGCCGCCGATCGCACCACCCGCGGCGCTCGAACCGATGGTCGAGGACGCGTAGTCGTTGGTGGTCGAGATCGTCAGCAGGCCGTTGGCGTCGATCGTCGCAGCCAGATTGTTGGCCTGCAGCTTGGTGTTGAGCTGATCGAGCGTCTTGACCGTGCCGTTGGTGCCGTCGCCGAAGGTGACGTTGACCGCCGTGCCGCCGTTGAAGGAGGTGAAGGTCAAGGTCTTGCCGCTGATGCCGCCGATGCCGGAGGTGCGCGCCGCGGTGAAGGCGGTCGCCGTTCCGGTGTTGCCGGCAAGGCCGAGCGCGTTCAGCGCGTTGCCCGTG
>NZ_JADYVF010000043.1:0-1465 GCF_020193625.1 Bradyrhizobium sp. IC3123
GCAGCCGATGACTTTACACGCCCGCAGTTCGCTCATCCCGAAGGCTCCACGGAGATGGGCGACAGCTTTCCGCTTGGCCGCTTGCGTCACCATTAATGGGATGGTCCGCACCGTCCTCCTCCCTCATCATGGGGGAGGTCAGATCAATAGAGAAGAGTATCATGGCCCATCGCAATTTGCCGCGACCTGCGGCTGTCTATGGATCGACATTGGCAAGAACCTGTTCCACGTCGTTGGCCTGAGCTGCGACGGCACACCTGTTCAGAAAGTTCGCTCTCGACGGGACACTCTTCTTCAGTTCTTTGCTCGCGCACAACCAAGCATAGTTGGCATGGATTCCTGCGCCGGTTCACAGTGGCTCGCCCGGAAGATACAGGCACTTGGTCACAAGGTGCGCCTGATCCCCGCGCAATTCGTGAAGCCCTACGTGAAGTCAAACAAGAACGACATCATCGACGCCGAGGCGATCGCTGAGGCCACGACGCGACCGACAATGCGCTTCGTCGCCGTGAAGGAGGAGGACCAGGTCGATCTTCAAGCGCTGCATCGAATCCGTGACCAGATGGTCGGCGCGAGGACACGCCTGATCAATCAGATGCGGGCTTTCTGCCTCGAGTATGGCGTACCTTTGCGTCAGGGGGCCGGAATATTCAAGCTCGAGCTACCGCTCGCTTTGAAAGACGAAGGAAACGGTATATCACCGGTGATGCGGCGTCTGGTCGGCGATCTCTACGCCGATCTCTGCCGCCTCGAAGAACGGATCCGCCAAGTGACACAGGAGATCGAAGCGGTCGCTAACCGAGAGGACGTTACACGCCGGCTGATGACAATCCCTGGTATCGGCGCATTAGGTGCGACCGCTGTGCTTGCCGCGATCGGTGATGGGTTGCAGTTTCGCAAGGCTCGCGACCTTGCTGCCTGGCTGGGGTTGGTGCCCAGACAATACTCGACCGGCGGAAAACAGACGTTGCTTGGCATCAGCAAACGCGGCAACCGCTATTTGAGAAAACTTCTAGTGCATGGCGCGCGATCCTGCTTCCGGCATCTGGACCGAACGCGCGATCGCTTTGGAAGCTGGCTCAACGGGCTCCAAGCTCGGATGCATCCGAATAAGGCCGTTGTCGCACTAGCCGCCAAGATGGCTCGCATTGTCTGGGTGGTCTTGAACAAGCCAGGAGCACTCTACGAACGCAGGGATCCTGCTTTCAGCTGACGACTTCTGGCGAGATTGCAAGGCTCGGGAACAGTGATGACGAAACAGTGGATCAACATGCCGTAAGCCCTGTGCAAAAAAGCGGGCTTCGTGCCCGAACCATTTATTGGGAACGGCGTGCGCGGATCTCATCATGGCCTGGCTGCAACAGCAGTCCGCTCGCGAGAGGCCGGATACATTTATGCAACTGGAAGCGTCATTTTCGCTGTTACGACCCTTGCACGGACGGTGCGGACCATACATTCTTTCTCA
>NZ_JADYVF010000044.1:0-1399 GCF_020193625.1 Bradyrhizobium sp. IC3123
GTTGAAGGAGGTGAAGGTCAAGGTCTTGCCGCTGATGCCGCCGATGCCGGAGGTGCGCGCCGCGGTGAAGGCGGTCGCCGTTCCGGTGTTGCCGGCAAGGCCGAGCGCGTTCAGCGCGTTGCCCGTGCCGGTGATCGACAGGTCGGCATTGACGCCAGTAGACAGCTTCAGCTGGCCCGAGGCGTTGATCGACGAGTTGGTCTGGCCGGAGGCCGTCGCAAGCGTGGCAGCGCCGGCGGCGCTGATGGTCGCGGTCTGCACGCCGGTGGCAAGGTCGATCGCCTTCAAGACGTCGTTCAGGGTACCGCCCTGCAGATAGACCGTCGAGTTGCCGGCGCCGTCGGTGAGGACGTTACCGTTCGCACCATAGCCGGTCGGAATGCTCGGCGCACCGGTCGAGCCCGGGATCGGCGCATTCTTGAAGGTGATGACTTTACCGTTGACGTTCAACGTCGAACCGTCGGTGATCGTCGCACCCAGCGAGGCCGCGCTGGTGGTGCGGTTGACGTTGACGGTGGCGTTGCCGCCGCCCACTGACGTCGTCAGGGCGAGAGCCTTGAGCAGGTCGGCCTTGCCGGTGACGCTCAGATCCGCACCTGTCGAGCTCCTCAGCGTGACGGCGCCCGCAGCGACGGTCGAAGCGGTCTGGCCGTTGCTCGTGGCGATCGTCGCCGCACCCGAGCTGATCGAGACCGTCTTGACGCCGCTTGCCAGATCGATCGCGCTCAACAGGTCGTTGACGGTCGCTGCCGGCGTGCCGTTGGTGCCGAGATAGACGGTGCTGTTGCCATTGCCGTCGGTGACGATATTGCCGCTGACGCCCGAGCCGGTCGGAACGCCGGTCGCACCCGGAGCCGAGCCGCTGCGGAAGGTGATGGTCTTGCCGTTCACGGTCAGCGTGTCGCCGTCGGCAGGCTGGGCGTTGCCGGCGAGGCCGGTCGCGGTCGTGCCGTTGGTGGCGATCAGGGTCATGGTGCCGGTCAGCGCCGTGGTGCCGTCGCCGGCCGTTGCGCCCGTGCTGGCGAAGACGCCGATGGTGGCGCCGAGCGTCGTGGTTCCGGTCGCCGCGGTGGTGCCGCCGGCCGCACCGCTATACACGACGTTGCTGTTCGCCGTCGCGCTGGCGTAGGAGGTCGTGCCACGCAGGTCGGCCGCCGTCGCACCGGAGATGGTGGCGGAGACGTTGGACTTGGTGGAATAGCCGACCGTGGTCTGCAGCGCCTGGTTGGCGATCGACTTCGCAGAGTCGATCAGCTTCTGCAGCGAGGTGATGCCGGTGTTGGCAGCCTGCAGCACCTGCACGCCGTTGGCGATGCCGTCGAGCAGGTTGTTGATGTCGCTGGCGCGGTTGTCGAGCGACTGGGCCGTGAAGAAGTTGGTGGGATTGTCCAGGGCCGAG
>NZ_JADYVF010000045.1:0-1367 GCF_020193625.1 Bradyrhizobium sp. IC3123
TGAAGTGGCCCCCGGATTTGGGACCGGAAGCCTAGTTGGAATGTAGCCGTTCCGTTTGGTAAACGGAGCGGACGATGACGAAGAAGACGAGACGGAAGATCGACGCGGCGCTGAAGGCGAAGATCGCTTTGGAGGCGCTGCGTGAACAGGTGAGCGTGGCCGATCTGGCGCAGCGCTACGAGGTGCATCCCAACCAGATTTATTCCTGGAAGAAGCAACTGCTGGATCAGGCGGCCAGAGCTTTTGATCCCGCTGGGGAGGCGGCGGACGTTGGTCGCGACCGTGAGATCGAGAAGCTGCATGCCAAGATCGGGCAGTTGGTCGTGGAGCGGGATTTTTTAGCGAAGAGGTCCGGAAGATGAGCGTCCCGGACCGCAGGGCGAAGCTCGACCGCGCGCATGGCGTGCTGTCGATCCGCCACCAGTGCCGGCTGCTCGGGCTGTCGCGCTCGGGCGTTTACCGAACGCCGCAGCCGGCCAATGACGACGATCTGACGCTGATGCGCCAGATCGACGAACTGTTCACCGCGCGGCCGTTTCTGGGCTCGCGGCGGATGGCGTGGCTGCTGAGCGAGGATGGCGTCCCGATCAACCGCAAGCGCGTGCAGCGGCTGATGCGCAAGATGGGGATCGAGGCACTGGGGCCGAAGCCGCGCACCAGCAAGCCTGCGCCGGGGCACCTGATCTATCCCTATCTGCTGCGCGGCATGACCATCGACCGGCCGAACCAGGTCTGGGCGACCGACATCACCTACATCCCGATCGGACGCGGCTTCCTCTATCTGGTGGCTGTGATCGATTGGGCGAGCCGGGCCGTGCTGAGCTGGCGCCTGTCCAATACGATGGACGTGTCGTTCTGCATCGACGCCCTGGAGGAGGCGCTGGCGCGGTTCGGCAAGCCGCAAATCTTCAACACCGATCAGGGCAGCCAGTTCACCAGCGCGGCCTTCACCGGCGTGCTGGAGGCCGCCGGCATTCGGATCTCGATGGACGGTCGCGGCCGCTGGATGGACAACGTGTTCATCGAACGGCTGTGGCGCAGCCTCAAGCACGAGGACGTCTATCTCAAATTCTATGCCGACGGCAAAGAGCTGCACGCGGGCCTCGCCGACTGGATCGCCTTTTATAACGAGGAGCGCCCGCACCAGGCACACGGCTATCGCACGCCGATGGCGGTCTGGCGCGCCGGCGCTACAGCAAAGGCTCTGGACATGGTGGACAACGCCGAAGAGGCGTTGCCCACATGCCCACAACCTCAACAACAGACGCAGACAGAGGCCCTCGCGGCCTCATATCAGAAAATCGGAGCGGCGAGAGTTCCAACTAAGAAGGCGGCGTCAGTGGTCCTGCTCCCGGGGTCCACTTCAC
>NZ_JADYVF010000046.1:0-1312 GCF_020193625.1 Bradyrhizobium sp. IC3123
GATGGCGCGGTCATCATGATCATCGATCCCAACGGCATCGCCAAGGCGCTCGGCGCCGCCGGCTCCTCGGCCCATGGCATGGGTGACGAAGCGGCCGGCCATCACATCGGAAGTGGCGAGCAGACCACCTCGCTGCTGGTGTTCCGCGCCGGCTCGTCGCAGCCCAAGGCGGTTCCGCTCGGCCTCGTCACGCGCCTGGAAGAGCTGCCGGCCGACAAGATCGAGTTCTCGAACGGCCGCTACATGGTGCAGTACCGCGAGCAGCTGATGCCGCTGGTGGCCATGGAAGGCGTCACCATTGCTTCCCAGGGCGCCCAGCCGATCCTGGTGTTCGCCGACGACGGCCGCTCCATGGGCCTCGTCGTCGACGAGATCATCGACATCGTCGAGGAACGCCTCAACATCGAGGTCGGCGGCTCCTCCTCCGGCGTTCTCGGCTCGGCCGTGATCAAGGGCCAGGCCACCGAGGTGATCGACGTCGGCCACTTCCTGCCGATGGCGTTCGCCGACTGGTTCACCCGCAAGGAGATGAAGCCGTCGCTGCATTCGCAGTCGGTGCTGCTGGTCGACGACTCGGCCTTCTTCCGCAACATGCTGGCGCCGGTGCTGAAGGCCGCCGGCTACCGCGTCCGCACCGCGCCGACCGCGCAGGAGGGCCTCGCGGCACTGCGCGCCCAAAGCTTCGACGTGATCCTGACCGACATCGAGATGCCCGATATGAACGGGTTCGAGTTCGCGGAAGTCGTCCGCTCCGACAACAACCTCGCTGCGACGCCGATCATCGGCCTGTCGGCGCTGGTGTCGCCGGCGGCGATCGAGCGCGGCCGTCAGGCCGGCTTCCACGATTACGTCGCCAAGTTCGACCGTCCCGGCCTGATCGCGGCGCTGAAGGAGCAGACCGCGGGCGCCGCCGGCGCCTCCGAGCTGAGCCGGGCGGCCGCGGCTTAAACCTTGAGCGGCATGGACCAGGAGACACTGAAATGAGCAAGAAGACCCAGTCCAGCGAAGGCGCCATGGTCGAGTACGTCACCGCGATGATCGGTGGCCAGCTGTTCGGCCTGCCGATCTCCCGCGTCCAGGACGTGTTCATGCCCGAGCGCGTCACCCGCGTGCCGCTGGCCTCGCGTGAGATCGCAGGCGTTTTGAACCTGCGCGGCCGCATCGTCACCGTGGTCGACATGCGCTCGCGCCTCGGCCTGCCCAAGGACGAGGACGGCAAGACCGCGATGGCGGTCGGCGTCGACCTGCGCGGCGAATCCTATGGCCTCCTGATCGACCAGATCGGCGAGGTGCTGCGCCTGCCCGAGGACGG
>NZ_JADYVF010000047.1:0-1288 GCF_020193625.1 Bradyrhizobium sp. IC3123
TGATCTGAGGCCGGCAAACTGGACCATTTTTGGCTAGAGTTGGCGCTGCGTAAATCCCTCGACTGGGAGGAGCGACGACGATGAAGGCCTCGAAGTTTTCGGACGCCCAGAAGGCGTTTATCCTGAAGCAGGGCAATGACGGGGTGCCGGTTGCGGATATCTGCCGCAAAGCCGGGATCAGCCAGGCGACCTATTTCAATTGGAAGAAGAAGTATGACGGGCTGCTGCCGACGGAGATGCGCCGGTTGAAGCAGCTCGAGGACGAGAATGCCAAGCTGAAGAAGCTGGTGGCTGATCTGTCACTCGACAAGGAGATGCTGCAGGACGTGATCCGCCGAAAGCTGTGAAGCCTGGTCGGAAGCGCAAGCTCGTCGATGAGGTTTGCGGTGAGTGGCAGGTGTCGATCCGCAAGGCCTGTGCGGCCCTCGAGTTCGACCGGTCGACCTATCACTACAAATCTCGTCGCTCCGACCAGGCGACCCTCGAAGCTCGGATCAAGGAGATCTGCCATGTTCGCGTTCGCTACGGCTATCGCCGCGTCCATGTGCTGCTGCGCCGCGACGGATGGCATCACGGCCAGAACAAGACGCGTCGCATCTATCGCGAATTGGGCCTGCAATTACGCAATAAATCGCCCAAGCGCCGGGTCAAGGCCAAGCTGCGCGACGACCGGCGGCCTGCGACGCGGGTCAACGAGACCTGGGCGATGGACTTCGTTCATGATCAGCTGGCCACCGGCGGCAAGCTCCGGGTGCTCACGATCGTCGATATCTTCTCCCGCTTTTCGCCCGCGCTGGAGCCGCGGCTCACCTTCCGCGGCACCGACGTCGTGGAGGTGCTGGAAAGGGTTTGCAATGAAGTGGGACTCCCGGCGACGATCCGCGTCGATCAAGGCAGCGAGTTTGTGTCGCGCGATCTTGACCTGTGGGCCTATCAGCGTGGCGTCACGCTGGACTTCTCACGGCCTGGCAAGCCGACCGACAACGCCTTCATCGAGGCGTTCAACGGCCGCTTCCGAGCCGAATGCCTCAACGCCCATTGGTTCCTGTCGCTTGCGGATGCCCGGCAAAAGGTGGAGACTTGGCGTAGATACTATAACGAAGAACGCCCCCACGGCGCGATCGGCAATCGGCCGCCGATTGTGCTCCAAAATCACGTCGGCGCCACCAGCCCGCCAACGTGATCAGAGGCGCAAAACTCTAGTTCCGGGTGGTCCAAAGTTCGGTCTCGCTGCACAAAAACCCCGAGACTCTAACTGCCGCTGGATGAAAATGCAGTGGCAGGTCAC
>NZ_JADYVF010000048.1:0-1179 GCF_020193625.1 Bradyrhizobium sp. IC3123
GTAGCAACCATTAAGTTGCGGCGGTATTTTCACGCCAGGGCGTACCTCGGGCAACAACGGTGTTGGCGTAGATAAGGAGCTTCCTGGCGCAAGCGATCAGGGCGACGCTGTGCGCTTTTCCTGCGGCTGTCAGGCGGCTGTAGAGGCCGATCAGCGCCTTATTCCAACGAAAGGCTGCTGGGAGCGCCGCGGCGTAGAGGGAGCGCCGAAGGCGGCCCCGGCCGCCGGCGATATGGCGCTGGCCCCGGTGTTTTCCGCTGTCGTCATCGAAAGGAGCCAGGCCGGCGAGTGCCGATGCCTGCTCTCGGCTGATCTGGCCGAGCTCCGGCATCCGGATGATCAGGGCCAGCGCGGTGCGTTCGCCAATGCCTGGAACGCTAAGCACGAGATCAAATCGAACAGCGAGATCGTGGTGAGCGCGCAATTGCTTGGCGATGAGGCGCAGCTGCGCGAGTCTTCGTACCTTGAGCCGCGCAATGTCGGCGAGAACCATTCGTTTAAGGCGTGGTTCACCGATGTGCTCGAGCCTGGTCTTGAAGCGAGCGATATCCTCCTCGATCTGTTCGACGAAGGTGAGGGCATCGGCAAGCGCAGTCAGTCGCGGATCTGGCGCAATCTCATGCGGTTCGATTGCAGCCGCACAAGCGGCAATCAAGGCCGCATCGAGAGCATCATTCTTGGCTCTCTGGCGGTGCAGGCGCGCAAAAGCCCGCACCTGGATTGGTTGGAGAACCAAAACAACAAAACCCGCTGCCCGCAGGTGGTTGACCACACCACGCTCGTAACCACCGGTCGCCTCGATTCCGACGCGTTCGACGCCCGCTTTTGTCAGCTCTGAGCGTAGTTGCTTCCAGCCCCGCATTGAGTTTGCGACCTGCAAACGCAGAACCTGTCCGCAAACCGCAACGTCCAGCTTGTCTTTGGCCGTATCGATACCGGCCGCAATCGTGGTAGTCTTCGTCATCTTCGCCGACCCCTGCCTTGTGAAGCGAACCAGATTGTTCCGGCAACCATCCGGGTCCGATGAAGGTGCTGACGCGATCACGCTACCGGGCAGCCACAAACTGCTCTGGGTGGGCTCGATCCGATCGCCAGCGGCCTGCCGGGGTTGCAGCCCCGGCAGGCCATTCCTCTCGGAACACCCCAATCAATATCCGATTGCGCTATTACAAGGGTGGG
>NZ_JADYVF010000049.1:0-1048 GCF_020193625.1 Bradyrhizobium sp. IC3123
CTGCTGGAGGAGCTGAACCGGACGGCGGCGCCGTATCCTGCGGAGCGGTGCATCCACGAGCTGTTCGAGGCGCAGGTGCACAAGGCGCCGGATGCGGTGGCGGTGGTCTGCAAAGATGAGCGGCTGATCTACGGCGAGCTCAATGCGCGGGCCAACCGCCTGGCGCATCACCTGATCGCCCTCGGGGTCAAACCTGGGGATCGCATTGCCACAGTGCTGGACCGCTCCGTCGCTCTTCTGGTGGCGCAGCTGGCAATTCTGAAGGCCGGCGGCGTGTATGTACCGATCGATCGCGCCCTCCCGCCGGCACGACAAGAATTGCTGAGGGCCGATTGTGCTGCACGCTTGGTGCTTTGCGCTGATGATCTGGTTGAGGCGACGATACCTGTTCGTACTATTGGGCCGCTCATAGCTGGAACGGGATGTAGTTCCGATCCTGGGCTGGCGTTGAGCGCTGAAACTGCCGCTTACGTCATGTACACCTCTGGCTCAACTGGCCTTCCCAAAGGAGTTGTTGTTCCTCATCGTGCCGTCAACCGGCTCGTGATCAACAGTGGGTATGTGAAGATCGATGCAGGAGATCGGGTGGCATGGGCTGGCAATCCCGCCTTCGACGCAAGCACGTTCGAAGTATGGGCACCGCTGCTTAACGGTGGTTGCATTGTTGCCATGCATGCCGCCACCGTCAGGGATACTCTTAGTTTTGCCCGCGCGCTTGAACAGCACCGGGTGACGACACTGTTTCTAACAACAGCATTATTCAACCAACATACATCAACGATTGCTCCGACGTTGGCGCAACTGAAGCACCTCCTCTGTGGGGGTGAGTGCGGTGATCTTGCCTCGTTTCTGAGATTGTTAAAGGAAAAGGGCCCCGTACGTCTCATTAACTGCTACGGGCCCACCGAGACGACGACATTCGCGACGATCTGGACTTGCCCGGCTGATTTTAATGGGTCATTGGTCCCGATCGGGCGCCCAATCGCCAACACGCGTGTGTACTTGCTGGATGGCCATGGCGCGCCCGTGCCGTTCGGCGCGGTGGGTG
>NZ_JADYVF010000004.1:0-682687 GCF_020193625.1 Bradyrhizobium sp. IC3123
TGGTCTGCTCGCCACTTCCGATGTGATGGCCGGCCGCTTCGTCACCCATGCCATGGGCCGAGGAGCCGGCGGCGCCGAGCGCCTTGGCGATGCCGTTGGGATCGATGATCATGATGACCGCGCCATCGCCCAGAATGGTGTTGCCGGAGAACATGTCGATGTGACGCAGTTTTGTCGACATCGGCTTGACCACGATTTCTTCGGTGTGGAACACGCCGTCGACGACGATGCCGAAGGTCTGGCTGCCGACTTGCGTCACCACGATGAAGCCGTTCTCGGGATCGGAGGCCGCGCCGTCGTCGATCTTCAGGAGCTTCTTCAGATGGATCAGCGGCAGCAGCTTGTTGCGCAACCTGAGCACCGCGGTGTCCTTGATGCGCTCGATGCGGTGCTCGGAGTTGGCGCGGGCACGGACCAATTCCACCACCGAGAGCTGCGGGATCGCAAAGCGGTCGCCGGCGGCTTCGACGATCAGCGCCGAGACGATGGCGAGCGTCAGCGGGATCTTGATGGTGACGGAGCTTCCTTCGCCGGCCACGCTCTTGATGTCGATGGTGCCGCCGATCTGGTCGATATTGGTGCGGACCACGTCCATGCCGACGCCGCGGCCCGAGACCGAGGTGATGGCAGCGGCAGTGGAGAAGCCCGGCGCGAAGATGAACTTGTGGATCTGGGCTTCGCTCATCTTCTCGAGCTCGGCCTCGGTGACGAGACCGGACGAGAGCGCCTTGGCCTTGATCTTCTCGGTGTTGAGGCCGCGGCCGTTGTCGGCGATGCAGATGATGATGTGGCCGCCCTCGTGATAGGCGGACAGGCGAATGGTGCCCTGCTCGCCCTTGCCGCTGGCGAGGCGCTCGGCAGGGGTCTCGAGGCCATGATCGGCGGAGTTGCGCACCATGTGGGTGAGCGGGTCCTTGATCAGATCGAGCACCTGGCGGTCGAGCTCGGTGTCGGCGCCGTGCATCTCGAGCTCGATCTGCTTGCCGAGTTCGGATGAGAGGTCGCGGACAATGCGGGGCAGCTTCTGCCAGGCATTGCCGATCGGCTGCATGCGCGTCTTCATGACGCCTTCCTGCAGCTCGGCGGTGACGTTGGAGAGGCGCTGCAGCGGCACCTTGAACTCGGTGTCCTCGTTGCGGCGGGAGATCTCCAAGAGCTGGTTGCGGGTCAGGACCAGCTCGGAGACCATGGTCATCAGGTGCTCCAGCGTATCCACGTTGACGCGGATCGACTGGTTGGCGATGCGGTCGCCCTCGCCGGCCATCTCGTCGGCCATCGACTTCTTCGGCGCGGCCTTTTCCTTGGCGGGCTTTGCGGCTTCCTTCGCCACGGGGGCTTCAGCCGCGGGCTCGGCCTTTGCCTCAGCCTGAGCAACGGGCACCGGCGCTTCGATCGCGGTCTCGCGGAAGGCGCGCTCGAGCTCGTCGAGCGAAACCTCGCCCGGACGCAGCGGACGCTCCAGGGTCTGATCGACCAGCGTGCCCATGGTCATCTCCTTGGCGGGGGCGGCTGCAGCGGCGGGCGCTTCCGGCACCAGCGGCGGCGCATCGGCAACGGGAGCCGCAGTGCCGGCAGTCGGCATCGGCTGCGCCGAGCCTGACATGGCCGCCATGCCCTGCTCGACCATTGCTTCCAGCTTGTCGATGAGATCGCGGTCGTTCCCCTCGGGCTCGGCCTCGGTCGCCTCCAAGCCAGCCAAAATCTCCTTGATGCGGTCGATCGAGGACAGGATCACCGTCACCGCCTCGGCAGTCACAGGCATGCCGTCACGGAATTTGCCCATCAGGGTCTCGCCGGCATGGGCCAGCGCTTCCAGCCGCGGCAGGCCGAGGAAGCCGCAGGTGCCCTTGATGGTGTGGACCAGGCGGAAGATGTTATCCAGGATCTTGGCGTTGTTCGGCTCCTGCTCGAACTTCACCAGCTGATTGTCCACGGTGTCCAGGCTCTCGCTGGTCTCCGTCAGAAACTCCCGCAACAGATCATCCATGAAAACAGGCCTTCATACAGGAAGGGCGCGCACGAGGCGTGATGCGCCATTTCGGAATGGGGCCAGCTTCACCGCAAAGCGTTTAATATTGGTTGAGTATGTGCAAAAGAACGGCACCAACAAAGAGATAAGGCGCTCCGGACAAGCCGAAGCGCCTCGTAAAGATTGCATTAACGCGTCGGAAACGACGCTTCGCGTTTACGAAGCGGTAACGATGATGGCTTCGCCTTCCGGCTTGAGCGTCACGGTGAGCCCGCAGGCCTGCGCGAGCAGCCGCGTATAATAAGGCTGGATCGCATGCGCATCGGCAGCCGGCCCGCGCTCGCCGCTCAGGAGTTCGGAGATGTTCTGCGGCAGGCGTGCATTGTGTCCGGTCGCGGTGATGCGAAAGCTCATCACCTCGCCCTCGCCGACCGGATCGACCGTCAGCATGCCGCCGCGCGGGATCGTGTGCTGGGCGACGACCAGCATGTTGAGCAGCAGCTTGACGCGGTTCTTCGGCAGCAGCAGCCGCGGCAGATTCCAGGTGATCGAGCACTTGCCGTCCTCGATATGGCCCTTCGCCATGGTGTGGGCATCGCCGAGATCGATCTGCGCGCCGGAGGAGCCGGCCGCGCCGAAGGCAAGGCGGCAGAACTGCAGCCGGGCGGAGGCCGTCTTGGCGCTTTTGCGAATCAGGTCGAGCGCGAACTCGCGGTCCTCGGGCTTGGGATCGTCGTCGAGCACTTCGAGCCCGTTGACGATGGCGCCGACGGGGCTGATGAGATCGTGGCAGACCCGCGAGCAAAGCAGCGCGGCGAGTTCGAGCATATCGGGAGCGGCAGTGGTCGCGGGCGACGAAGCGTCAGACATATAATGGGGTCCTGGAGGGTTCCTGGAATTGCACGGCGCTGGACGCCGCGAATCACGCATGCTTGACGGATGCTGCGGGTTCTAACATTCGCAACCCCGCGGCAGCTAGCTTGCGATCGGTTCGAGGCGGCCATAAGCCCCAAGCGAATCGATCGGGGCGAATCAGTGGACGAGGAACGATATTGCCGACAGATGAGGCATGCAGGTGAAACGGATCATTGACGGAGCGGCCGCTGCCGGCCTGATGGAGCCGCTGACTGCGCTGGTGGTGAAGGCGGGCGAGGCGATCCTCGCCGTCAACCGCGCGGCCATGCGGATCGACGGCAAGCAGGATGGCTCGCCGGTGACCGAGGCCGACCTTGCCGCCGACCGCATCATCGCGGACGGACTCGCGCAGCTCGCGGGCGACGTTCCGACGCTGTCGGAGGAGCGGACCCAGCTCGCCTCCCCGCCGTTCCAGGGCAGCTTCTTCCTGATCGATCCGCTCGACGGGACCAAGGAGTTCGTCGCCGGCCGCGACGAGTTCACCGTCAACCTCGCCTTGGTGACGGACGGCGTGCCGCTGCTCGGCATCGTCTCCGCACCCGCACTCGGCCTGCTCTGGCGCGGCATCGTCAGCCGCGGCGCCGAGCGCGTGAGGTTCAACGGCGCGACGATCGCCGCCGCCGAGCCGATCCGCACCCGCAAGCTGCCGGCGCGCGGGGAGCCTTGGATCGCCACAGTGAGCCGTTCGCACGGCGATGCCAGAAGCGAGGCGTTCATCGCCGACAGGCCCAATGCCGTCAGGATGACGTGCGGCTCGGCCGTGAAATTCGGCCGCATCGCGGAAGGCGGCGCCGACATCTATCCCCGTTTCGGGCCGACCTCGGAATGGGACGTCGGAGCCGGCTGCGCGGTCGTGACCGCGGCCGGCGGCAAGGTGACCGACGGCAAGGGCGGCGAGCTCCGATTTGGCCAGCGCCGCGATACCGGCTTCATCATCCCGGAATTCATCGCGTGGGGCGACCCGCAGGCGGTAGGCTGCGACTGACCAGGGCTCGTTACTGCCCGAGCTTCTCCTGCAGGGCCGGCCAGCGCTTGCCCACCTCATAGAGGAAGCGCTCGGGATCGGCGACGAAGGCGTCGCGATTGTCTTCCCGGCTGAACAAATAGAGCCGCTGCGCCACGATCGCGAAGAAATGCGGATTGGCGGGGACGGTGACGCCGCGGGCGATATCGACCGGATCATAGCCGCCGAATTGCGGTCCGTAGATTTCGGGATGGGCCTGGAAAGAGGCGCGGTTGCCCTCGTTCCGGAAGCGCCAGACGGCCCCCCAGAGGTTCGCCTCGAACTCCGCCGTCCCCTGCACGGCCGCGCCGGCGACGAAATAAGCGACGGGGTCGAAGCCCTCGATGGCGACGCCGCTGAAGCGGTTGACGACGATCCGCTCGGTGGTGGCGGCCCCTGTCGGTCCGCCGGCACCGAGGATCCAAATGCCCGCCAGCAGGCAGAGGCGGCGGGCGATCAAGGCAATTCCGGGGCGCAAAGGGCTATCTTCCTGCCGTTGTGCCGTCATAGTTGCTGCGGATAACATCCGAGTCGAGGGGACATCCGGCGCAACCTAGGGCCATGCCTGTTGGCGTGAGGTTAAGGAAGCGACCGGATTCGGTACCAGGGGTTCTTTTATGACTTTCGCATCACGCCTTGCTGCGCTCGCGCTTGCCGCGATGATCGGCTGGATCGTGCCGGCCTCCGCCCAGCAGGCGCCGCCGCCTGACCTGCCGCCGCCGCAGCGGACCCCGACGCCCAATACCTATGGGCCGGACGAGCTCGTCACCGCCGGCCATCGCTTCTTCGGCAACGTCTCGCGCGGGCTCGCCTCGATCATCGAGAAGGCGGTCAGCCAATGGGGCCTGCCGAACGGCTACATCCTTGGTGAGGAAGGCTCCGGCGCCTTCGTCGCCGGCCTGCGCTACGGCGAGGGCACGCTCTACACCAAGAACGCCGGCGACTTGCGCGTCTATTGGCAGGGCCCCTCGCTCGGCTTCGACTGGGGCGGCGACGGCGCCCGCACCATGACGCTGGTCTACAACCTGCCGGCCACCAACGCGATCTACCAGCGCTTCGCCGGCATCGACGGCTCGGCCTACATCATCGGCGGCTTCGGCATGACGGCGCTGACCTCCAACAACATCGTGCTGGTGCCGATCCGCTCCGGGCTCGGCCTGCGCCTCGGCGCCAATATCGGCTATCTCAAATACACCCCGCGGGCGACCTGGAACCCGTTCTAGGCCCACGTCCTCCCCACTGCCCACCGATCAAGGTTAACGACAGAGCGGGGCTGGCTTTCTGCCGGCCCGCCATGGCATTGTCGTTGGTGAATTTTTCCTTAAGCTTGGGAGTTCTGGCCCATGGTCGAACCGATCATGTATCTGGCGATCGGTTTCCTACTCTCGATGCTGTGCGGGCTTGCGATCGTGCCGCTGGTGCATAACCGCGCGGTGCGCCTGACCACGCGCCGGCTCGAGGCCGCCACCCCGCTCTCGATGGCCGAGATCCAGGCCGACAAGGACCAGCTCCGCGCCGAATTCGCCATGTCCGCGCGGCGGCTCGAGATGAGCGTCGAGCAGCTCAAGAACAAGACCACGAGCCAGCTCGCCGAGCTCGGCAAGAAGAGCGACGCCATCAACCGCATGAAGATCGAGCTCGGCGAGAAGAACGCCACCATCTTCGCGCTGGAGGCGCGCGAGAAGGCGGTGAAGGAGCAGCTCCGCGCCACCGAGGAGGAATTCGCCGCCAAGACGGCGTCCTTGCGCGAAGCCGAGATCGCGTTGACGGACAAGCAGGCCGAGCTCGCCAAGATCAACTCCGAGCTGTCCGACCGCTCGATGATGGCGGAGAGCCGCCAGGTCGAGCTGGTCGCAGTGCGCGCGCAGATCGAGGAATTGAAGCACCGGGTCGGCGATGCCGAGAAGGAATTTGCCGCGACGCAAGCGCGCCTCGCACAGGAGCGCACCGAATCCGAGACCGCCTCGCGCGAGCTCGGCGAGGCGCGCGGCCGCGTCGAGAATCTGAGCCAGCGCGTCACCGAGCTCGACCGCCAGCTCATCGTGCAGGTCAAGGAGGCCGAGATGCTGTCGAGCCGCGTCGCCGATCTCGAAGGACGCCTTGCCACGCAGGGCAAGCTGCTCGCCGAGCGCGACTACGAGAACAACCAGCTGCGCCAGGCCAACGAGGCCAACGAGCGCACCATCAAGGAGCTGCGCGTCGAGATCGCGGGCCTCAGCGGCGGCAAGTCGTCGGCTGCGATGGAGCAGCTGCGCGCGGAAAAGGCCGCGCTGGAGGAGCAGCTGCGCAGCGCACGCGACGAACGCGCGAAACTCCAGCGCGACATCAACGCGATCCAGCAGCAGGCCGAGAGTTCCTGGGCGACCGAGCGCATGGAGAACGCGCTTCTGCGCGAGCGCATCAACGACATCGCGGCCGAGGTGGCAAAACTCGCGATGCAGCTCGAAGGCCCGAACTCGCCGATCGAGGCGCTGCTCGCGGCCGAGGCCGGCCAGCCGCCGAAGCCGGCGCCGCGCCCGGCCAACGACGCCGCGACGGGCGGCGCCGCGACCAGCAGCGGTTCTGCGCCCCGCCTGCCCGAAGGCGGTGGAACGCTGGCCGAGCGCATCCGCGCGCTCCAGGCCCACGCCTCCCGCGCCCGCCAGCAGGGCGCGTAACCGGCCAAAAATCCGGCTTCCCCTGCGGAAGGCGCGACCTGACCAAGGTTTTCCGCCCCGGCGACGGCTTGAAAACTTGACACCTTGGGCCGGCACTTCTAAATCGCGGGCTCCGATGTGCCGGCCGGCCCAAGGTTGCGGCCGCCTGCATGATGGTCCCGGGCGCATAGCTCAGCGGGAGAGCGTTCCCTTCACACGGGAGAGGTCCAAGGTTCGATCCCTTGTGCGCCCACCACGCTTCGCCAAGAGGCTTCGCGTGGCGCAGCCACCCCCAATGGTAGCGAAGCGTGGGCGGCGTAGCTCAAAGAGCGTAGACGGACCGGGGGTCTTGCTTCCGCTCTGAAAAGAAACTCGAAAACAACCCCATGCACAGTAGCCGACCTCAGTCGGATCAAAGGGTTACGACTTTTCCGAATTTTTCTTGCTCCGTCGGGCAAAACAGGGGCATGATGGCATCGTCGGGAGGGGCGCACGCTTGATGAGCATGCTGCGCCTGAGGGCCCGCACGGCATCGCCGGCTTAGAGATTCAGGGATGAGCTGGATGACGCTCCCTCGCCCTCCTTCGAAACTCTGGGTACGAATCGCGATCGCGGTGCTTGCTGTGGCCGGCATCGGAATCGCGGCCATGGTTGGTCTCATCTGGTTCGCACTCGAAGGATTTGCCAGCTGCCGCAACGTGGTCCTGAGCTCGACGTGGTCGCCCGACGGCACCAAGGCCGTGTTCGTCTTCAGGCAGGAATGCAACGCAACGGTTCCGGATTCCACATATGCGAGCATCGCACCGATGGACCGGACCTTTTCACCTGATCGCAACCACGCATTCCTTGGCTTCGCCGGTCACGCGGAGATACTACCCAGCTGGCGCGGGAGCAACGTCGTCGAAATTGCGATGATGCCAGGGGTCGAGGGAGGCTTCATCCGGCACGATGAGAAGGTCGGCTCGATCCGGATCGATTACAAATGATCTGCGGGCTCGACGAATGATCACCACTTCATGGAGCCCGAACCGGCAATCTCTGCTCCGCAACCACGCGCACTGGTGGAAAAGAAACGCAATCCACGACGTCGAACAGCACGCTGATGCTGCCGCTGAATGACTGCGCGAAAGCGATCGCGTCATCGCGCTTTGCGTCGGCGATTTGTGTGCCGAGCGTGCAATGAGGTCGCCAGTTTTCCGGCCGATAATGCAGCCGACACAAGGCTGGATCGATTGCAGCGCTGATGGAAGCGTGCCACCGGACGAGCGTTTCATCGAACTCCGGCTCCGCCCAGAGCACGAGCGGCGGACCTGCGAACCAACAAATTCGCCTGAACGCGACCTGCAATGGCCCTTCGCCTCCAACTGCGCGGAGCATGGTCTCCCACGCGGTCTTCGCGGTAATCTCGGGCGCATCATAAATGGCGAATGTGAAATGCGGCCGATAACCGAGCCCCCTCATCGAAGGCTGGCTCTCAAACGCGGCAACTTCATCCCACAAGGCTTCGATGCGCTCTGCGGAGGAATGGTCGGACCGAATGTTGATAGCCAAAGCCATGCGCCGGTCGCTCTGTAAAGCAATGGATTTTTGCCTCACCAATGGCGATAAAACCAGGCCTTTTGCGCGCTAGTGAGCCATAAGGACGGAGATATCCGCGTGCTCCATGATATAGCTGGTCGCTCCACCGAATATCATCTGCCGTAGCCGCGTGCGGGTGAAGGCTCCTTTGATCAATAGATCGCAACCGTGTGCCCTGGCGGCATCGAGGACCGCCTCACCAGTTTCGCGCCCGTCCAGCTCAACGCTGATCAAGCTGGCCGCAATGCCATTGTATTGGAGTTGCCGAGCGATCTGACCGGCAGACGGTCCTGGCACCGCTTGGCCGCCGACAACGGTTAGGACCGATACCCTTTCGGCCAGACGAAGCAACGGCATGGCAAATGCGTTTGCCCGAGCTTGCTCGGTACTCCCGTTCCAGTGGATCATAATGTTCGTTGCGACGCTTCTTGGTCCATTCGACGGCGCCAGTAGAACGGGCCTGCCGCTCTCAAACAGCGCGGACTCAATCGCGCGGCGGTGAGGGCCCACCGCATCAATGTCAGACCGCGCCATCACGATCAGATCGAAAGCGCGCCCATAACTTCCGACAAAGTCTTCGCCCTCAGGCGCGGTCTCCAGCCAGCCGAAGCAAGGCGGGTTCGACCCTGCGGTGGCGCGGGGAACATCATGCTTCAGCATGAATGCTTCGAAAAAGTTCCGCATGTCGTTCAGTTCGGCTTCGCTCTTCACTTGATACGTGTCCAGGAGAATGCCGGTGGCCAATTCGGCGGCCGCATATTGAGGGATGCCGAACCGGAGTGGAAAGCCTTCGATATAGGCGCCGGTGCGACGCGCTAGGCCTACGGCCACAGCGAGCGTAGCTGTCATCATCGGAATATTCTGAAGCGGGACCAGGAGCGTCTTCATTTCGAATCTCCGATTTTCTGACGAAGATTGACGGTGGATGCATGCTCTCAATTGGGGCGGCGTCTGCAACAGCTTCACTTTGCGAGCCGCTCTCGTTTGCCACCGGCAACGGTTGCAATCATGCGGCCTGCTCAAGCCTCGCATCGATCTCCTGGCGCAGCGCGGCGAAGTCGATTGGCTTGGTCAACAGGTCGGCGGCGCCCTTCTCCAGCGCCTTGCGCTTGGTCTCGGCATCACCGTAGGCCGTGATCATGATAACCGGTACATCGGGGCGGGCCGAGCGCACGATAGGCAGCATCTCCAGTCCGCTCATTCCGGGCATGTTGATGTCGGACAGGATCAGAATCAGGGTGGCATCCGCTATCTCGGCCGCGCGCTGCAATGCCAGGGGCGCCGAGGATACAAACTCCATCAGAAAACGACCGGCGCGCAGATCGCGCCGAAACTGCTGGCGGAACAGCGCCTCGACATCGGGCTCGTCGTCGACCACCATGATATAGACGCTCAATTTCTGCCTCCGCTCTACAATGGTGCCGCCCGCGTACGCGGCAGCGTAATGATGAACTCGGTATATTCGCCCGGCTCGGTATCGACCTCGATGCTGCCGCCGTGCTGCTTCACGATGATGTCGTGGCAGATCGAAAGCCCAAGGCCAGTTCCTTCGCCGGCCGGCTTGGTCGTGAAGAATGGATTGAATATCTTCTCTCTGACGTCGGCCGGGATGCCGGTGCCATTGTCGCGAATGCGAATTTCGACGGCGCCGCCGAGGTCTGTGGTCGTCGCACGCAGCCTTGGCTCGAAGCCGTCACCGACGACCTCCTTTTGTTTGCTGGCCGCGTAGAAACCGTTTGAAACCAGATTGAGGAACACCCGCGTGATTTCCTGCGGATACAGCTCGAGGGCTCCCGCAGACGGATCGAGTTTTCTTTCAAGCGTGATATTGAAGCCGGCTCTTTCAGCGCGGGCTCCGTGATAGGCCAGGTTGAGACTTTCTTCGAGGATGGCGTTGATCTCCGCCGCGCGGCGTTCGCCGGACCCCTCGCGGGAGTGCAGAAGCATATTCTTGACGATGGAATCGGCGCGCGCTCCGTGCTGCACGATCTTTTCCAGGTTACCTTGCAGCATGTGGATCAGCGCGTCGATGTCCTGCCTTTCCACCTCGCCGAGGCCGGCTGAGCGCAGCGCGTCGCCGAGCTCGTCGGTCAGTTCGGAGGATAGCGCAGCAAAATTGTTGACGAAATTGAGCGGGTTCTTGATCTCGTGCGCAATGCCGGCGGTGAGTTGCCCGAGCGAGGCAAGCTTCTCGGTCTGGACCAGCCGATCCTGCGTATTTCGCAATTCCTCGAGCGATTGCGACAATTCCATGGTGCGCTCGCGCAGTTCATTCAGCAGGCGTGCATTCTCGATCGCGATCACGCCCTGGTGTGCGAAGTTGGACACGAGCTCGATCTGCTTGTCTGTGAAGGGTTTCACTTCCTGGCGGAAGATCGTGATCGTGCCAATCAGCTCATCTTCCTTGAGCATGGGAACGATGACGAGGGTCCTTGCGCCGGCAAGGTCAGCGAGCGCGCGAACATTGGGGTTGCCTTCGATATAGGGCGGCTGCGTCCTGATGTCGTCGATATGAACGGTCTGATGACTCTTCTCGACGGTGCCGAGCCCGCTCGCGGGATGTGGGCGAATGTTCTGGTAGAGCCGGGTATCGACATAAGCTTGCGGCGCGTTGTGCAATGCGACCGTGCGAAAGCCGCCCTCCTCGTACAGATTCATGGTGCCAAAGCCGGCGCCGCAAATTCGCGTCGCATTCTCCAGCATCTTGTGGAAGACCGGAGCGAGCGCGCCCGATGAAGCGCTTATGATCTCCAGCACCTCCGACGTTGCCGTCTGCCGCGCCAGCGATTCATTCAATTGCTCGAACAGACGCACATTGCCGATGGCGATCACGGCCTGGTCGGCAAAGGTGGCGACGAGTTCGATCTGCTTTTCGGTGAAGGGCTGCACGCGCTTGCGGGCGACCACGATCGCGCCGATCGGCTCATTTTCGCGCAGAAGGGGAACACCGAGCGCCGTGCGCTGACCAGCGATCGTGATCGACGCCTCCAGGCCGTATTCGGGATCAGCAGCGACGTCGAGGATTTGCACCGGACGGCGTTCGAGGACGGCTCGACCCGTGACCGTGCCCCGGCCGGGAGCGATCGGATGAGCCCGCAGAAAGGCAATGTAGTCCTCGGAAAACCCGACCGCTGCTCCGGCCTGATATTCATCGCCCTCGCGGCGCATGATGAAGGCCATCTCCGCCTCGCACAGCCGTGCCGCCGAATCGACCAGCGTGTCGAGCACGGTTTGCAGGTCGAAGGTCGAGCGGCTGATCACCTTCAGCACGTCGGCGGTCGCAGTTTGCTGCTGGAGCGATTCGGCGAGATCGCGCGTCTTCGCCTGGACCTCATCGAACAGCCGCACATTCTCAATCGCGATCACGGCCTGATCAGCGAAAGTGGAGACCAGGTCGATCTGCTTGTCCGTGAACGAGTTCGCGGTCTTGCGGCCTAGGAATAGCACGCCGATCACTTCTCCGGACCGCAGCAGGGGTACGCCCAGAAGGGTGCGGTAACCGCCGGCCCTCTGTTGCTCGGGATAGGCATAGTCGGGATCGACCAGGACATCCGGAATCTGAACAGCCTTGCCGCACAGCAGGACGCGCCCAACGAGGCTACCGCGTCCAGCATTGAGCCGAACGCCCGCCGAGACCTTGGCCCACTCCGGCGAGAAATTGTACCGAGTTGCGTGATAGAAGGAGCCATCGGCGTCCTGCCGGAGGATTGCCGCCATGTCGGCCCCACACAGCGACGCCGCCGATTCCGTCAGCGTGTCGAGAACCGTTTGCAAATCGAACGCGGAGCGACTGATGACTTTCAACACATCGGCGGTCGCGGTCTGCTGCTGCAGCGATTCCCGCAAGTCGTCGGTACGCGCCTGCACCTCGTCGAACAGCCGCACGTTCTCTATGGCGATGACGGCCTGGTCGGCGAAGGTCTGCAGAAGCTGCACGTGATGCGGAGCGAAGGCCCCCGGCTCTGCCCGCGTGACGCTGATCATGCCGATCACCACGCCGCCAGTCGCGAGCGGAACGAACAACATGCTGCGAAAGCCGCGGGCGCGCGCGATGAATTTGATCTCGTTCGTCAACGCTTCCGTATCGGGGGTCGGCACCACCTTGCCCGCCTGTGTCCTCGCAAAACTCTCGAAATCGGTGATCGGACGCGGAAACATCTTCTTCAAAGCTTCATCGGCGGCAGAATTCGTCGGCGTGAACGCCGCCAAGTGGGCATTGCCGTCGATGAAGCGGAATACGGTCGTCGAAAAGCCGCCGAGCAAGGCATTTGCGCGCCTCGCGATTGCATCGAATACCGGCTTCACCTCCGATGGCGAGCTGGCAATGATCTTGAGAATGTCCGCGGTGGCGGTCTCGCGATCTTGTGCGGCGCGCAACTCGGCCAGGAGCCGCGCGTTCTCCTGCTGCAATTCCGCCACAACGCCCTGAGGAAGCGCGGCCATGATGAAAATCCGTGTCGGCAGCCGGTTCGCGGCCGACGTCAAAATTTAATCAAGAAAGCGCCGGGAATTATTTCACCATCAGGTGCTTCCGACCAGACATACCGTGAGTTGATTTTCGATCGACTACGCGTCAATTCGTCCTCGTGATCGACTGAAGCGGCAAGTTTCACACAATGCCGCTGGAGGCCGATTTACCTCGGGTCCGCCTGGTGCTGGCGCCAGGGGGATCCCGGGACCCACGTGCCGCGAGCGCCGTAGATTGCGTCCCGAAACACCTAGGAGAGCCCCATGGCGACCATATTCATCACCGGCAGCACCGATGGCCTCGGCCGGGCGGCGGCCCAATCGCTGCTCGATCAGGGGCACCGCGTGGTGCTGCACGCGCGTTCAGCCGATCGTGCCGCGGCTCTCGGCGGCCTCACTTCGCGTGCGAAGGGATTGGTGATCGGCGATCTCAGGAGCGCGGCGGAGACGCGGAGCATCGCCGACCAGGTCAACGCGATCGGGCGCATGGATGCGGTCATTCACAACGCCGGCGTCTACACGCGGCCGAGCCGCGGCGCGACGCCGGAAGGCCATGCCGAGACGCTGGCCATCAACACGCTTGCGCCGTTCATGCTGACGGCTCTGATCGCGCGGCCCGCTCGATTGATTTATCTCAGCAGCGGATTGCACCGCGGCGGAGAGGGCTCGCTCGACGACCTCGATTGGACCAAGCGGGCCTGGAACGCCGCCACGGCCTATGCCGAGAGCAAGCTGCACGTCGTCGCGCTCGCCTACGCGCTGGCGCGGCGGTGGCCCGACGTCCTCTGCAACGCCGTCGATCCCGGTTGGGTGCGCACGAAGATGGGCGGCGCGGGCGCCCCGGTCGATATAGACACCGGGCAACGGACCCAGACCTGGCTGGCAGTCAGCGAGGATCCCGCGGCCCTCGTGAGCGGGCGCTACTGGCATCGCCTCGAGCAGCAAGCGCCGGCCCGTGAGGCGACCGATCCGAGGTTTCAGGACCGGCTCATCGGCAAATTGACCGAGCTGACGGGCGTCGAGCTGCCGGAGGAGTGACGCACAACGATTCGTTGTCATTGCAGACTCGCAATGACGAAGCAGGCTTCAGGCGGCCTTCGGCCGCCAGGCCGTGTAGAGACCGATCAGTGTCCCCATGGCGACCAGCGCGGCTGCCAGCAGCACCTGCAATTCGCCGTTGTCGGTGGGGCCGATGGACGACACCAGCCGGGATACGATGACGAACAGAATGCCCACTGCGGCCGCGGCACCCACGCAGAGATAAGCGAGCTCGCGCGTCAGGCTGCGGCCGAGCAGTCCGAGGGCCGTGAAATACATCGAACAGGCGTTGGGATGAACGAACAAGGCAATGCGCGCATAGCGGCCATAGGCGTCGAACAGGGACTCGCATCGGCGCAAGGCCGCCTTCGAGGCCACCCGCTGCAGAAACGGCCTGAAGAAACGCGCTTGTCCATAGCTGAGAACGGCGCCCAGGATGATGGCGAGCCACGCCGCGAGGAAGACGGAGCCATCCACGGCCTTCGGACTGAGCGCCACGGACATCAGGATGAGGGCGGTGCCGGGAAAATAGCCGAAATACGGGAAGACCGCTTCCACCAGCACGCAGGCGAACATGAAGGCTGGAAACCATGCCGACCCGGCCGCGCCATGGACGATGGCGTTCAGGTCGAACAGGCTCGTCCTGTAGAGAACGAGGTACATGCACATGGCGAGGCCCGCCAGCGCATAGAACGGCAAGGCTCCAGACAAAAACCGTCTCATCCAATCATCAACTTCGTTTGGCGGAGACGACGGCCTCGCGCTGTTCCGGATCTGCTTTAGGCGAATGGGATTGAGGCTGTCGATGGCGCTCTTTGCCACGCAACTCACCTCGGCTTGCGCACCCCTACGCAATCGACAGGATCTCGATCTCCTGCGCACCTGAACCGACGACGTCGCCGACCGCCTTGCCCATCAGCGACCTCGCGACGGGCGCGACGAACGAGATCGAGCCGGCCTTGGGATCGGCTTCGTCCTCGCCGACGATGCGGTAGGTCTGGACGCGGCCGTCAGCGCGGCTGAAGCTCACGGTGCTGCCGAACGCAACGATTTCGGTCGCGACAGGATCGGGCATCACCTGCGCCGTGCGCAAGCGTTCCGTGAGATAGCGGAGATCGCGCAGGGGCACGGCGGACTGCCGGCGCTTCTCGTTGACGTCCTCGATGGCTTGCGCGGCTTCATAGGCCGCCCGCGCTTCGGCGAGCTGCGCCTGCAATGCGTTGAAGCCTGCTTCCGTCACGAGGTTCGGATGCGGCGAGATCGGGCGGTCCGGCAACAGCGTCTCGGACGCGGTTTCGGCGCTCTCTTCCTTGGTGAAGGCGACGCTCAATTGAAGATCCTGTCGAACTGTTTCGCTTGCGACGCCATGGCGCCGACGACCGAGATTATATCTCAAGTTCGACGAAACGGCGGAGCTTGAAGACGAGGTCCGGCACGGCCTGGCGGAACCGGATTGCGTTCTGGAAACTGGTGGAGAACGGCGCGAAAGTGAGCATCGCGTTCCAGTGCCGGTAACCGTAGACCGTGACCGAGACGCCGGAACTCGGGAAGTTGTCCAGCTTGCGCAGCTCGCCGAGCACGAGATCGGCGATCGCCTCCGCCGGCAGCAGCCGCTTGCCGTCCCGCGTGGTTGCGATTTGCGCGGGCGGCTCGGCCGGCTCGGCGGCCGCCGCTGCGGCATCGGGCGCGCTCTCGGCTTCGGCCGCATCGGACCTGGACTCGGACGTGGACTCGGACCTGGACGTCGCGGCCGGCTCCATGGGATCCGCCGGCACGATCGGCGGGACCTCGGCGAGCGGAGGCGGTGCAGCAGGGTCTGCGCGCTTGTTGCCTCCCAGGATGCTGCTGATCATGGCCACAAGGCCGGCATCCTTCACCTCATCGCTCATCATTCCCCCCGGGCTTCGGCCTACTCTAGCACCGCTCGCGCAGACCGCCACCGGCGATGTGGCAGGGCTATCGCACATGGGAGCTCTTCCCTTGCGGCCATCCTTCGAGACGCCCGCTTTGGCGGGCTCCTCGGGATGAGGTCCGAGTGCGCGGCAGCAGCTTCAACGAGCGCTGGTGCCGCAGAGCCTCATCCTGTGAGGAGGCGCGTAAGCGCCGTCTCGAAGGACGAGGCGTGCGCGCCGGCCGCGCCACAAGTCATAGGCGATAGCGTGCGATCCGTTACTGCTTAGCGAACGGAATGTATTGGTGGTACCGCTTGGGCACCGAGCTGCGATAGCGCGCCGGCACGGTGCCGGTGTCGACCGAATGATCGATCTCCTGCTGGCGGGTCATCTTCTTCTTCGCCGGCTTCTTCGACGCGCTCTTCTTGCCGTCAGTGGGCTGGCTGGACGTGTCGGTGGTCGCGCTTGGCGCTGTGGTCGTCGCAGCCGGCGCAGTGCTTGTCGCGGCAGGCGCAGCGGTTCCGCCCGCGGCCGGCGCGCCCTGCGCCAGCGCGAGCGGCGATTGCATCATGAGCATCAGCGCTGCCGTCGCAGCCAGCAAATATGATTTCTGCATCAGAACCTCCAAAATACCTGATCCGAATGAGCCAGCGTAGGCCTCCGGCATCGACGCGTGCAAGTCCGCCCACGATAGGCCCGATCGCACGCCGGAACTGTGGTGGGGGTCACACTCCCGGCGTGGTCTGCCTCACGACCTCGCAGCGTGCGCAGGTTCGCAATGGCGCGCTCGGCTATGCGCGAGCTGCGCGGCCGGTCTCCTCCAGTCGCGAGGCGAACCAGCGTGACAGCGGCTCGTCGACGGCACCGCTGACATAGACCTCCGACATCGTCACATGTTGCCTGTCCAGCACCAGGAGCAGGCCGATCCAATAGGGAAACCAGACATGGACGTCGGTCAGCGCCCGCAGCTTGTGCTGGTCGTGATCGAGCGGCGTGTGGTTGCTCGCCTTGCGGATCTCCACGGCGAGCAGATTGTTCGGGATCTCGCGCTGATGCACGACGACATCGGGGTAGATCGACTTACCGAGATGGTCGTCGGTCGAGATGATGGTGCCGTGCGGCAGATGCAGCGTGCGCTCGCCGAGCCGGTCGTAGTTGCAGTCGACCGACCAGCCCGAGAACTGCTTCTCCAGATGCACGGCGAAACGGTGCGTGACCGCCCGCTCGCCGACGTCCTTCTCGAACAGGAAGCCCTCGTGGGCGTAGAAGTCCCTGACAGCCGCGATCACCTTATTCAGCTCGGTCTGCATCGTGCCTCCGGGCTCACGGCGCTCTGTCTGCTGCAGTCCTACATCTGAACTTCGATCAGGCGCGGGCCGGGCTCGGCGACGGCCTCTGCCAGCGCCTTGTTGAACTCGTCGGCGTTGGTGACGGCGCGGCCGGGAACGCCCATGCCCTTGGCCAGCGCCACGAAGTCCAGGGTCGGGCGGTCGAGGCGGAGCATGTCATTGGCGCGCTGGCCGGGCTCGCCGGCGCCGACATTGTCGAACTCGCCGCGCAGGATCTGGTAGATGCGGTTGGCGAACACGATGGTGACGATGTCAAGGTTCTCGCGTGCCTGGGTCCACAGCGACTGGATCGTGTACATCGCGCTGCCGTCGCCGACCATGGTGATCACCTTGCGGTCCGGGCAGGCGATCGCGGCACCGATCGACAGCGGCGTCGAGAAGCCGATCGAGCCGCCCATGTTCTGCAGCCAGTCGTGCGGGGCGGCCGCTGCCGTCGGCGGGAAGAAGCCGCGGCCGGTGGTGAGGGATTCGTCGACCATGATCGCGTTCTCGGGGATCGCACAGGCAATGGCCTGCGCGATCGAGGCGAAGGTGAGCGCGCCGGTCGGCTTGACCAGCTCAGCCAGAGCCTGCGGCTTGACGTCCCTGGTGCTGGCCTTCACGGCGCCGGCGAGTGCCTCGAGCGCGGCGACCGAATTCTCGCCCCAGGAGGTCATGCGATGCACCTCGCAGCCCTGCGGCTTGAGCATGCTCGGCTTGTTCGGATAGGCGAAGAACGCCACGGGGTCGTCGGACTCGACCAGCACGATGTGACGGAATTTCGCCAGCATCGGCAGGGCTTGATCGATGACGTAGTGGATGCGGTCGATCGAGAAACGGCCACGGCCGCGCGCCATCTTCGGACGGAAGGTCGGGCCCATCACGGTGCAGCCGGTCTTGCCGGCGATGCGCTCGGCCAGCGCCAGACCCTGCGCGCTCAGCGCGCTGCCGGTCATCAGGAGCAGCGTGCCTTCGCCGTCGCCATGCAGGATCTTTGCGGCCTGCTCGACCGCCTGCGGCGAATAGCCGGCGCGCTGCTGCTCGGCCGGAACCTCGGCGATGCCGTCGGCCTCGTTCCAGGCGGTGTCGGCGGGCAGGATCAGGGTCGCGATCTGCGGCGGCGCGCTTTTGGCGGCGGCAATGGCGGCGGCGCCGTCCGCGGCGACCGATTTGGCATCCGGCGAGGTGCGGACCCAGGACGACATCGGCCGGGCCAGGCCCTCGATGTCGGAGGTCAGCGGCGCGTTGTAGCCGATGTGGTAGACGGCGTGCTGGCCGACGATGTTGACGATGCCGGAATTGGCCTTCTTGGCATTGTGCAGATTGGCAAGGCCGTTGGCGAGGCCGGGGCCGAGATGCAGCAGGGTCGAGGCCGGCGTGCCCTTCATGCGGAAATAGCCGTCGGCCGCGCCCGTCACCACGCCTTCGAACAGGCCGAGCACGCATCGCATGCCGGGGACACGGTCGAGCGCCGCGACGAAATGCATCTCGGAGGTGCCGGGGTTGGTGAAGCAGACGTCCACCCCGCCCTTGACCATCGTCCGCACCAGGCTTTCCGCACCGTTCATTCTGTCTGCTCCCGCAACCTGCCAGTGATCCGTTCGGTCAATCATTGTTCGCGCGGCGCGTCAAAGCAATAGCGGGCATTGCGGCCCTGCCCCGCGTGGTGAGACGCGGATTTGGCTAACGCTTTCCAGCAAATTGGCGCAGTTGCGATTTGGTAACGCCAGTCGTTAACGATGCGACCCTCACGGGCCCGTGGCTTGCGAAACGCGCGCAAATATGGCCTCTGGGTCCGGTTGAATCGATTTTTTTCTGGGGGAGATGATGATCCGGTTTTTTGCCGCACCGATGGCCGCAATGGCGCTGCTGCTGGCTGGCGCAGCCGACGCGTCCGCGACGGGGATGATAGACTTCACGGGCACCAGTTCCACCAGCTATATCGGCCGCGGCGGCGCGAGCCCGATTCCCCGCACCACCGTCATGTATAACGGCAGCTACGCCCCGGGCACCGTCGTGGTGAACACCGCCGAGCGGCGGCTCTATTTGGTGCTCGGGAACGGGCAGGCGCTGCGCTACGGCATCGGCGTCGGCCGCGACGGCTTCCGCTGGGCCGGGGTGCACAGGATCACCGCCAAGAGGGAATGGCCGGACTGGACGCCGCCCTCGCAGATGCTGGCGCGCCGGCCGGACCTGCCGCGCCACATGAAGGGCGGCATCGACAACCCGCTCGGCGCCCGCGCCATGTATCTGGGCTCGACGCTGTACCGCATCCACGGCTCCAACGAGCCGGAGACGATCGGTCAGGCCGTTTCCTCGGGCTGCTTCCGCATGACCAACGACGACGTCACCGACCTCTATAGCCGCGTCTCGATCGGCACCCCGGTGGTGGTGCTGAACAACTGACCAGGAACCCGCGCGGCGCGTGAATTTGCGCTCTTGTGCACGCGGGGCGAATGCGGCAGCGTCACAGCACGATGAGCGCATTCGTCCCGCCCTCGCCCGGCTTTCGCTTCGCCCTGCTGGCCCTCGCGACGCTCGCCTGCGCGCCTGACATCGCACCCATGGCTGCCGCCGGCGAGCTGCCCGCGGTGTCCTCGCGCCAGCGCGCCGAGAAGAAGAGCTTCACCGACGGCGAGATCATTGAAGGCTTCCTGAAGACGGCATTCGGCGCCGAATACCATCTTGCCGGCCGCGTCGACCGCATCCGCAAGTTCGACGGGCCGGTACGCGTCTACGCCGAGAGCGACCGCGAGGATCGCAAGACGCAGCTCGCCAAGGTCGTGGCCGACATCGGCAAGCGCGTGCAGCATCTCGACATCGCCATGATCGACACCAACGAGGCGGCGAATGTGCGCGTGAAGCTGGTGCGCGACCGCGATCTCTTCCGCACCATCTCGAGCTTCTACGGCGCCGAGAAGGCGCGCGAGATCCGCTCCTCGCTCGATCCGCAATGCCTGTCCGGCTTCCGCAAGAACGACAATTTCGAGATCGAGCATTCCGACGTCATCCTCACCGTCGACAACGGCGATTTCACCTTCCTCGATTGCGCCTATGAGGAGCTGCTGCAATCGCTCGGGCCGATCAACGACACCACGAGCGTGCCCTGGACCATGTTCAACGACAACGTCTCGATGGGCTATTTCGACGTCTACGACCAGTACATCCTCAACCTTCTGTACGATCCCCGCATCAAGCCGGGCATGACCGTGGCGGAGGTCAAGACCGTGCTTCCCGCCGTCCTCAAGGACGTGCGCGCCTGGGTGAAGCGGGCGAATAATCTGAAGGAGTGAGGCGGTCCAAGGGAGCGATCTACTCGTCGGCGTCCTTCTTCCGCAGCAGATCCGTCGCCAGATCCGACAGCTTCGGCGGCGGCAGGGCCGCGAACGGCAGCGGCCGCGTCACATCGATCGCGGCCAATCCCAGTCGCGCGGTCAGCAGCCCGTTCAGCACGCCTTCACCCAGGCGCTGCGACAGCTTCGCCGCGATGCCGTGGCCGAGCATCTGCTGCACCAGGCTGTCGCTCGCGGCCATGCCGCCGGTGATGGCGAGATGGGCGATGACGTGGCGAAGCAGGCGGATCATGCCGAGCGCGCCTGGGCGGCCGCCATAGAGATAAGCGAGCTGGCGGATCAGGCGCAGCGCCGCCACGAACACGAACAGCACGTCGATGGCGGCGCGCGGGCTCACCGCCGTCACGATCGAGACCTTTTGCGCCGCCGACGACACCAGCCGCCGCGCCTCGGCGTCCAGCGGCGACATCAGCTCGCGCTCGGCGAGGCGGATCATGTCGGCGCCGTCGATGATCTCGCCGGCGTGGCTCTCCAGCGTCGCGCGGGCGCGCGCCAGCTGCGGATTCTGGTGCGCGATCTTGAGCAGGTCCTGGACGATGACGCGGCTCTCCTTGCGATCGTCGCTGGCCAGCACGGAAGCTGCGCGTTGATGCAACTTCTCGATGGTCGCAAGCCGCGCGAGGCCGAACGCCTCGCGTCCGATCACCACGGCAAGCGCCAGCGCGGTGACGGCGGCGAAGGCAAGCCCGACGAAACCGAGCGTCTCGTTGCGCGCGAACAGATCCTCGATCAGATGCACCACGCCGAGCCCGGTGCCGAGCAGCGTCAATCCGGCGAGCCCCGACCAGAACAGAGTGCCCCAGGGAAAGCCGCGCCGCGCCGGGACTGCGGCTTGCACCGGCACCGGCAGCATCGCCGGGTCGGGCTCCGGCGTGATCTGGATGGTGGCGCGACCGAGACGGCCGGTCTCGTCGGCCTCGGCGACGACGACGCCGGGATCATCGAGCCGGAACGTCGCCGGCCGCCGGGGCTTCGATCGGTCGTTCATGCGAGCTTGTCTCCGATCAGGAACTGCAAGGCACGGTCGAGGCGGATGTGTGGCAGCGTCGGCTCGTCGGCACCCTCGCGTTCGAGCTTCGGCGGGCGGAAGCGCAGGAAGCGGAAATCGCTGTTCCCGGCCGCCTCCGACGCGAGCCCGCGGAACGCATCCGTCCCATTGAACAGCGGCTCGGGATCGAGCGGCAGATCGCCCGGAAAGGTCGCAACCTCGGTGTTGCCGTCGAAGAACTCGCCGCCGGCGCTTTCGCCCGCGGCAGGTGTTCCCAGGATCGACGGCAACTTGTCGCGGCCGTGCGCCACCTGCGCTTCGCGCGTGGCGCGCACGGCGGCGAGCGCGACGACGTCGATCGCCGCGCCGGTGTTTTCCGCGCGCGCGACCGCGCGCGAGACGGCGCGGCGCAGCACCGCCTCGAGCCGGTCGTGGCTGGAATGATGCAGATGATCCGCCTTGGTCGCCGCGAACAGGATGCGGTCGATGCGCGGCCGGAACAGGCTGGAGAGGATCGTGCTGCGGCCGGTGTTGAAGCAGTCGAGAATGCCGGCGAGCGCGGCTTCGAGATCGTGCAGCGCCTCGGGGCCGGAGTTGAACGCGGCGAGCGCATCGGCCAGCACGATCTGACGGTCGAGCCGCGCGAAATGATCGCGGAAGAACGGCCGCACCACGACGTCCTTGTAGGCTTCGAAGCGCCGCACCATCATCGCCCACAGCGATCCCTCGCCCGCCTGCCCGCCAGCAGGCACGTCCAGCGGCGCAAAGGTCAGCGCCGGCGTATCGGCGAGATTGCCGGGCATCAGGAAGCGACCGGGCGGCAACAGGCTCATCGCAAACCGCTCGTCGCGGCAGGCGCGCAGATAGTCGGTGAAGAGCTTTGCGGCCGTCAGCGTCGCCTGCTCGTCCTCGCGCGCTTCGGGCTTGAGCGTCGCGAGATGACTGTGCCACTCGGCCGCGAGATGCGCGCGCGGCGCCTCGCGCGACAGCGCCAGGCTCTCCGCCGACCATTGCTCGTAGCTCTTGTGGAGCAGCGGCAGGTCCAGCAGCCATTCGCCGGGATAGTCGACGATGTCGAGCGTCAGCGTGCGGTCGGCGCCGTTCGGGCGCTGGTAGTCGATCACGAGCCTGAGCTCGCTGATGTCCACGGTCGAGCTCGGCCAGCGCCGTTCCTCGATCAGCGCGCGCAGATGGCTCTCATATGCAAAGCGCGGCACGGCATCGTCCGGCTGCGGCGCCAGGTGCGCCCGCGCGATCCGGCCCGAGGCGTAGGCCTCGAACACCGGAAACCTGCCGCCACGCGTCAGTCCATGGATCAGCGCGGTGATGAATACGGTCTTACCGGCGCGCGACAGACCGGTGACACCAAGCCGCACCGTCGGGTTGAAGAAGTGCTCGCCATAGTCGATCAGCGCCCGCGCCGACAGCCGCGCTTCCTCGACCATATCCTGGAAACTGAATGCCATATGAACGTGAGGGGATCTCGGGCGAGGGATACGCAAAACGGATTAGTCACAAAAGTGGCAATTGCCTGAAGAAATTCAAGCTTTCATACTTCCACCGCCTTTCTCGGCAAATCAGCCGTTTGAACGACCCGCCGGTCCTGAAACACCCATCTAGAGGGCATTGCCTCGAGCCTTTGCGGATTGCCATGACCGTCTTCCAGTTGAAGCAGCTTGCATCCTCTTCCGTCCACGCCGCAGCCGACGCGATCGGCTGGGACTACGATCGCGCCGAGCTGATCGCCGACGGCATCGTCCACGGGATCGGCGTGCTCGCGGGCATCATTGCCGCGACGGTGCTGGTGGTGCTGACGGCGGTCTATGCCGACGCCACCGACATCGTCGGCGTCTCCGTCTATGTCGCCGGCCTGCTCTCGATGCTGGTGCTGTCGGCGACCTATAATCTCTGGCCGGTCTCGCCGGCCAAATGGCTGCTGCGCCGCTTCGACCATTCCGCGATCTATCTCTTGATCGCCGCGACCTACACGCCGTTCATCCTGGAGCTGAAGGACAGCGTGTTCGCGTTGGTGCTGCTGGCCGGCGTCTGGTGCGTCGCAATCCTCGGCATCGTGCTGAAGCTGCTCTATCCCGGCCGGTTCGACCGCGTCTCGGTCGGCATCTATCTCGCGATGGGCTGGAGCGGCATGATGCTCTACGATGCCGTGGTCAGGGCGTTGCCCACGCTGGTGCTGGGCTTCATTCTTGCCGGCGGCCTGCTCTACAGCTTCGGCGTGATCTTCCACGCCTGGCGGCGGCTGCGCTTTCAGAATGCGATCTGGCACGGCTTTGTCTTGGCCGGCGCGGCATGCCATTATACCGCGGTGCTCGACCTCGTGTTGAGCTGAGAAGTTTCCGCGAAGCGGTATAAGAAGACGAGAGGAGACGTCGCATGCAGGTGACCGGCAAGGTCGTGGTCGTCACGGGCGGCGCAAACGGCATCGGCAAGGCGCTGTGCGAGGCCTTTCACAGTGCGGGTGCGGCCAAGGTCGTGGTCGCGGACATGGACGCGGCCAATGCGCGAGCGGTCGCGGCCATGGTCGATGGCGCCGCGTTCAAATGCGACGTCGCGCAGGAAAAGGACATCGTCCACGTCATCGAGGAGACCGAGCGGCAGTTCGGCCCGATCGCGCTGTTCTGTTCCAACGCCGGCATCGGCGGCGGCTTCGATCCAATGTCGGAGAACGCCGGTGGCGCTTCCGACGAGCCTTGGCAGCGCAGCTGGGCGATCCACGTCATGGCGCATGTCTATGCGGCGCGGCATCTCGTCCCTCGGATGAGGGCGCGCGGCGGCGGCTATTTCCTCAACACCATCTCGGCCGCGGGCCTGCTGTCGCAGGTCGGCAGCCCGGCCTATTCGACGACGAAGCACGCGGCGGTCGGTTTTGCCGAGAATCTCGCGATCTCGCACAAGGCCCACAACATCAAGGTCTCGATCCTGTGTCCGCAGGGTGTCGACACCAACATGCTGCGCTCGATTCCCAAGGGCCCGCAATCCGGCGACGGCGACCTGACGCCCGAGCAAGTGGCGAAAGACGTGCTCGCCGGCCTCGAGCAGGAGACGTTCCTGATCCTGCCGCACCCGCAAGTGCTCGGCTACATGCGCAAGAAGACCGAGAATTACGACCGCTGGATCGGCGGCATGGCCAAGATCCAGGCGAAGATGCGGGAGGAGTTCGGGAAGTGACCGTTAGGTGCTCCCACGCTAGACGCTGTCATGCCCCGCGGAGGCGGGGCATCCAGTATGCCGCCCCTGTCGGCTCAACCACAACCGTCTCAGAGTACTGGATCGCCCGCCTTCGCGGGCGATGACACCGAGCGTGTAGAAGCAGCTTCAGCAACCTCGCGCATCACACCACCGCCACCGTCTCCCCCACCCGGCTCGCGCGCAGCGCCTGCGCATAGAGCATCATGCCCTCGCACACCGTGCGCTGCTCGGCCGGCGTCAGCGCCGCCAGCGCGCCGCGGACCTGCTGCCGGCCGAACGCGTGGAGGGCCTCCAGCGTGCGCCGGCCCTTCGCCGTCAGCGACAGCAGCTTGCTGCGCGCATCCACCTCGTCCGGCGTCTCCTTGAGCTCGCCGCAATCGATCAGCTTGCGCACCAGACGGCTGACGCTGGATTTCTCCAGCCGCAGGAAATCGCCGAGTTCGCCCGACGTCATGGGGCCGCGGATGCCGATCTCCAGGATGGTGTGGACCGCCGAGGGGGGATAGCCCGAGGCCGCCACCGTGGCGTCCATGAAACCGAGCTCGCGCACCATCAGGCGCGAGGCGGCGCGGATGTCGTCGATCAGCGAAAGCTCGGCCATGGCTTGACTCGACCCATATAGTTGTATCATACAACTATATGGGCGCAACGGCGCGCGCAAGTGTTTGGAGTAGACCATGAGCGAAGCCTTGCCGACCGGTCAGCGGATGAGCGGCAAGGTCTGCCTGGTCACGGGCGGCGGCAGCGGCATCGGGCGTGCGACGGCGCTGAGGATGGCGGCCGAAGGGGCGGAAGCGATCGTCGTCGCCGGCCGGCGCGAGGCCGAGATCGAGGCCACCGCCGCCGCGTGCCGCGAGCTCGGCACGGAGGCGATCGCGCTTCAGACCGACATCACGAAGGAAGACGAGGTCGCGCGCCTCGTCGGCACAGCCGTCGGGCGCTGCGGCCGGCTCGACGTTGCCTTCAACAATGCCGGCTTCCAGGAGCGCCGCGCGCCACTGGAGGAGCAGGGCACGGAGATCTACGACAGCGTGTTCGACACCAATGTCCGCGCGCTGTTCCTCTGCCTGCGCCATCAATTGCCGGCGATGCTGGCGCAGGGGCGCGGCAGCATCGTCGTCAACACCTCCGTCAGCGGGGTGCGCAATCCCAATCCAGGCTTTTCGCTCTACTCGGCCTCAAAGGCCGCCGCGATCTCGCTGACGCGCTCGGCGGCGATGGAGAACGCGCCGCGCGGCATTCGCATCAATGCGATCGCGCCCGGCCGCGTCGTCACAGACATGATGCTGCGCGCCGGCGTCGGCGATGTGGCGACGGTCAGCGCAGGCCTGCCGCTGCGGCGGATGGGCAGCCCGGAGGAGGTCGCCGAGGCCGTGGTGTGGCTGTCGTCGGATGCGTCGTCGTATGTCGTCGGGCATGTGCTCGCGGCCGACGGAGGTTTTTTGGCGTCGTGATGTCGTAGCCTGGATGGAGCGCAGCGCAATCCAGGGCCGACTCGCCTGTGGCAGGATTCCCGGATGACGCTGCGCTCCATCCGGGCTACGAGACGGTCAATGCTTCTGCCCGTACAGCACAGGCACTGCGGAATCCACGACGACCTCAACGAGGCTCGTGCCCGCATACGCCATGCCGCGCTTCAGCGCTTCGCCCAGCTCCGCGGCCTTCGTCACCCGCACCGCATGACAGCCCATGCCTTCGGCAAGCCGCACGAAATCGATCCCCGGCAGCTCCAGCCCCGGTACATTGCGCACCTGCATCACCTGGCTGAACGAGCGCATCGCGCCGTAGCCGGAATTGTTGATGACCACGACGGTGAGCGGCAGCTTGCGCTGCACGGCGGTCCAGAGCGCCTGGATCGAATACATCGCCGAGCCGTCGCCGATCAGGCACACCGTGCGCTGCTTCGGCTTGCCGAGCGCCATACCGACGGCGGCGGGCAGAGAATAGCCGAGGCCGCCGCTCGACATGGTGTAGAAACTGTCCTGGCCGCGCATCGGCAGGAATTTTTGCATCGCCGGCCGGTGCGAGGGCACTTCCTCGACAAGTGATGCATCATCCGGCATTGCCTGCGACAGCGAATGCAGCAGGAATTCGACCGGCAGCGGATCGACGGGCTGCGGCGCCGGCGGCAGCGTGCGGCCTTTTGGCGCCGCGCGCTTGCTCTCCGGCAGCAGGTCGAGCAGCAGGCTCAGCGCCGGCTCCATCGTCGCGATGATGCTGGTGCCTGATGGCGTCACCGCGGCGGCATCCGCGTCATCCGTGATCTGGAAGATGGTCGCGCCGCGGTCGAAGATCGCGGCATGGCCCTCGACATGGAAGGTGAACACCGGCGCGCCGATGACGATGACGACATCGTGCTCGCGCAGCGCGTCGGACAGTTGCGCCGGCGAGGCATGCAGAAAGCCCGCGAATTGCGGATGCCGCTCGGGGAACGAGCAGCGTGCCGAGAACGGACTGACCCAGACGCTCGCCTTGGCCTTCTCGGCAACGCGCACCATCAGCTCCACCGCACCGGCGCGATCGATTCCGGGGCCAACGACGAGCGCAGGGTGTTTGCTTGAGGCGAGCGCCGCAACCAGCGCCTTCATCGGCTCCAGCTCAGGGCCGATCTCGCGGCTCACTTTCCGCGCCTCGACCGGCGCGCAGGCATGGGCCCAGTCGTCGATCGGGATCGACACGAAGGTCGGCCCGCACGGCGGCTGCATCGCGGTGTAATAGGCCCGAGCGATCGCGGCGGGCACGTCCTCCGGCCTTGCCGGCTCGACGCTGTATTTCACATAAGGCCGCGGAAACTCGGAGGCGCGCTCGGCATAGAGGAAGGCCTGTAAGGGCAGGATCGAGCGCGCCTGCTGGCCTGCGGTGATCACAAGCGGGGTCTGGTTGCGATGCGCGGTGTAGATGTTGCCGAGCGCATTGCCGACGCCGGCCGCCGAATGCAGATTGACGAAGCCGGCATTGCGCGTCGCCTGCGCATAGCCATCGGCCATGCCGACGGCGGAAGCTTCCTGCAGCGCCAGCACGTAGTCGATATCGTCGGGCCAGTCGCTCAGGAACGGCAGTTCGGTCGAACCAGGGTTGCCGAACACCCTGTCGATGCCGAAGGCGCGCAGAAGGTTGAGCGTCGCCTGCTTCACGGTGACGGGCTTGGTGCCAGTCTTGCCGTTCTTGGCCATTGGTTCCGTCCCCGTGTTGTTGATTGAGGGTAGCAGCCTCACCCCGTCATTGCGAGGAGCGAAGCGACGAAGCAATCCAGATTATCTCCGCGGAGGGATTCTGGATTGCTTCGCTACGCTCGCAATGACGGGAAGAAACAGTGGTGGCTCACCACACCGCCGTGCCCTTCATCGTCGGCTGCCCCTCCGCGTTCGCGGTCCACAGCTCCATGCCCGCCTCAGTCTCGTTGGCGTTGACCGAGAACTCCGTGCCTTCGAATAGCGGCTGCACGCCGCGATACGAAAACTTCTTCGGCGCCTTGCCGCCACGAAGCTTGGCCGCCATCTCGACGATCAGCGCTGCCTGTAGTGGACCGTGGAAGATCAAGCCCGGATAGCCCTCGACCTCAGTGACGTAGTCGCGGTCGTAGTGGATGCGGTGGCCGTTGAAGGTCAGCGCGGAATAGCGAAACAGCAGCACGGGATCGGACACATGCGTTTCGCGATGCTGCGCCTGCGGCGGCGGAGGCGACGCCTTGCCGCCAGCCGGCGCGCCGCCGGTCATCTCGCGATAGACGATGTCCTGCCGCTCGCGGATCGCCGTGCCCCGCGGTGAGGAGATGCTATGCTCGACCGAGACGAAGCACAGCGTGCCGGTCGATCCTGATTTCACCTGCACGTCGGCAATGCGCGAAGTCCGCGTCGATTCATCGCCGACGCGCAAGGGCTGCAAGAACTCGATCTCGCCGCCGGCCCACATCCGGCGCGGCAGCGGCACCGGCGGCAGGAAGCCGCCGCGGGTCGGGTGGCCGTCAGGACCGAGCATCGACATTGGAAACACCGGCTGCGCCAGGCACCAATGCACCGTGAACGGCGCAGCGTCGCCCGCCTTGGGCTCGCCGACCTCCTGGAACAGCGTCGCGCGCAGGCCCTTCACGAGCTGCGCGGTGACGATGTCCGTGGCCTCCTGGCTGCGGCCGATCCATTGCCTGAGATGATCGATGTCGAGCTTCTCGGTCATGGCGCCTCGCTCTCTTACTTGGACTGGGGACGCTCGCCGATGGCGGGCACGGCGCCGTAGCTGCGCGCCTCGCCGACGATGATCGGCGCCGGCGCGGGATAGCTGACGCGGCCGTTCGGCGTGTCGACCTCGATGCGGCGCAGATGCGGATGGTTGGCGAGGTCGGCCATGGTGTTGACCTCGGCGAATGCGATGTCGGCGTCCGACAGCCGCTTCAACAGCTCGTCGCGCGTCATCCTGCCGAAGATGTCGGCCACCGTCGTGTCGGTGAAGTCGCGGTTGCGCACGCGCTCGACCATGTTGGCGACGCGGGGATCGGCCGGCAGGTCCGGCTGATCCAGAACCTTCGCGCACAGCGTCTTCCACTCGCGCTCGCTCTGGATCGAAATCAGGATGTCCTTGCCGTCCTTGGAGGTGAACACGCCGTAGGGTGCGATCGAGGGATGGCGCAGGCCCATGCGCTTGGGCGGATTGCCGGCTTCGGCATTGAGCAGCGGCACGGTGCACCAGTCCGCCATCACGTCGAACATGGAGATGCGGATGTCGGCGCCCTTGCCGCTGCGCCCGCGCGCGATCAGCGCTTCCAGAATCGCCGCATGCGCGGTGGCGCCGGTCGCAACATCCACGATCGACATGCCGACGCGCGAGGCGCCGTCGGGATTGCCGGTGATCGAGGCAAGGCCGCTCTCGGCCTGGATCAGGAGATCATAGGCCTTGCGATGAGCATAGGGGCCCTCGTCGCCATAGCCGGTGATCGTGCACGAAATCAGCCTGGGATAGTCCTTCAGGAGCCGCTCGCGCGAGAAGCCGAGCTTGTCCATCGAGCCGGGTTTCAGGTTCTGGATCAGCACGTCCGCGCTCGCGATCAGCTTCTCCAGCTCGGCGCGGCCTTCCTTCGTGGTGAGATCGACCACGACCGATTGCTTGCCGCGGTTGAGCCAGACGAAATAGCTGCTCTGGCCCTTGGCCGCCGCGTCATAGCCGCGGGCGAAATCGCCTTCGGGCCGCTCGATCTTGATCACCTCCGCGCCGGCATCCGCCAGGCGCGAGGAGCAGAACGGCGCCGCCACCGCCTGCTCGACCGCAATCACCCTGATCCCGTCAAGTGCTCCCATGGCTGTGGCCTCAGTACGAGCGCGGCATGCCGAGCACGTGCTCGGCGACGTAGGACAGCACGAGGTTGGTCGAGATCGGCGCCACCTGGTAAAGCCGCGTCTCGCGGAACTTGCGCTCGACGTCGTATTCCTCGGCAAAGCCGAACCCGCCATGGGTCTGGATGCAGGCATTCGCCGCTTCCCAGGACGCATCCGCCGCCAGCATCTTGGCCATGTTGGCCTCCGCGCCGCAATCGAGCCCGGCCTCGTATTTGCGCGTGGCTTCCTTCACCATCAGTTCGGCCGCGCGCATCGAGGCATAGGCCTTGGCGATCGGAAACTGGATGCCTTGATTCTGGCCGATCGGCCGACCGAACACGGCGCGCTCCTTGGCGTAATTCGTCGCCTTCGCGATGAACCACTTGGCGTCGCCGACGCATTCGGCCGCGATCAGGATGCGCTCGGCATTCATGCCGGAGAGGATGTAGCGAAAACCCTTGCCTTCCTCGCCGATCAGGTTCTCCGCCGGCACCCTCATGTCGGTGAAGAACACTTCGGTGGTGGCGTGGTTCATCATGGTGCGGATCGGGCGGATCTCGAGGCCGTTGTTCTTGGCCTCGCGCATGTCGACGATGAACACCGACAGGCCGTCGGTGCGCTTCTTGACCTGGTCCTTCGGGGTGGTGCGCGCCAGCAGCACCATCAGATCGGAATGCTCGGCGCGGCTGGTCCAGATCTTCTGGCCGTTGACGATGTAGCTGTCGTTGCCGTCCTTGCGCGCTAACGTCTTCAGCGAGGAGGTGTCGGTGCCGCTGGTCGGCTCGGTGACGCCGAACGCCTGCAGGCGCAACTCGCCGCTCGCGATTTTCGGCAGGTATTTTGCCTTCTGCTCGGCATTGCCGTGCCTGAGCACCGTGCCCATCGTGTACATCTGGGCATGGCAGCCGCCGCCGTTGCAGCCCGCGCGCTGGATCTCTTCCAGGATCGCCGCGGCCGCCGACAGCTTCAGGCCCGCGCCGCCATATTCCTCGGGGATCAGCACCGAGAGATAGCCGGCCTCGGTCAGCGCATCGACGAACGCCTTGGGGTAGGCCATCTCGCGGTCTAGCTTGCGCCAATATTCGCCGGGGAACTGCGCGCAGAGCTTGGCTACGGCCTCGCGGATGTCGGCGTAATCTTCGGCGTGGTGTTCTTGACTCATGGCGTTTCCAATTCTCAGCGGCAGTTAAAGATAACGCCGGCCAACCCACGGGCGTTGTGAAAACAATGCCCGCCCCCTATGCTCATTTGTTATAGCGTATGGAGTAGCCTTCCAGGATTGGCAAGCATGGATTTCCGGCAGCTCAGGACCTTCAGTTGCGTGGCGGAGCTCGGCAGCCTGTCCAAGGCCTCCGACACCTTGCGCGTGGCGCAGCCGGCGCTCTCCAGGCAGATCAAGCTCCTGGAACACGAGCTGCGCACCGAACTCTTCACGCGCAACGGCCGCGGCATGGTGCTGACCGAGGCCGGCCGCCTGCTGCTCGCACGCACCTCCGGCATCGTGCGGCAGATCGACCAGATCCGCGACGACATCCAGTCGGCCAAGGGGCCGCCGTCCGGCCAGGTCGTGCTCGGCCTGGTTCCGACCGTGAGTTGCGTGCTGTCGGCGCGCTTTGCACGGCGCTGTGTCGAAAAATTTCCCGGCATCTCGCTGCGCATCGTCGAGAGCTACAGCGGGCATCTGGTCGAATGGCTGCATCGCGGCGAGATGGATCTCGCCATCCTCTACGGCCGCTCGGCCGACCTGCACCTCAACGTGCAGAGCCTGGGGCGCGACAACATCGTCGCGGTAGGTCCGCGCGGCTGCGGCTTGGCGCGCAAGAAGAGCGTCGACATCGGCTGGCTGCTGCGGCAACGCCTGGTGCTGCCCTCTCATTCCCACGGCCTCCGCGCGCTGATCGAGCACGCCGCGGCCCAGCGCAAGATCAAGCTCGACGTCCAACTGGAGGCGGATTCGTTTCGCGTGCTGACGAGCCTGGTCGAGGAGGGCCTCGGCTTCGCGCTGCTGCCGCCGTCCTCGGTCCACGGCGAGGTCGCGGACGGGCGGCTGGAAACCGCCCCCGTATCCAAGCCGATGACGCGCGAGCTCATCTTTGCCTCTCCAATCGACCGCCCGGCCTCGACGGCCTCGCTCGCCATCACCGCGCTGCTGCGCGAGGAGGTCGCCGCCTGCCGCAAGGACGGCGTGTGGGACATCAGGTTGAGTTAGATGGCGTGTCGTAGAACAGCCGCGCGCGGTCGTGCCTTCGCATCTGGCGCGAGCTGTCATGCCGGAATTTTATAGCTGGGGAGTGCCGTGCCTGCCGGTGCGGGCGTGACGAGCAGGTGTGTCCAGGACCCCGTCATTGCGAGCGCAGCGAAGCAATCCAGAAATCCCTCCGCGGTGACAGTCTGGATTGCTTCGTCGCTTCGCTCCTCGCAATGACGGTAGGAGAGAGCTCAGCCCGGAATCCGCACCGGCAGCGTCTCATATCCCTTGATGAAGCTCGAATAGATCCGCTTGGGCTCGCCGACCACCTCGATGCGGTCGAAGCGCTTCAGCATCTCCTCCCAGACGATCTTGAGCTGCAGCTCGGCGAGGCGCATGCCGACGCAGCGGTGGATGCCGAAGCCGAAGGAGAGGTGCGTGCGCGGGCGGGGGCGGTCGATGATGAACTCGTTCGGCTTGTCGAACATCTCCTCGTCGCGATTGCCGGAGACGTACCACATCACGACCCGGTCGCCCTTCCTGATGTGCTTGCCGCCGATCTCGGTATCGGCAAGCGCGGTGCGACGCATATGCGCCAGCGGCGTCTGCCAGCGGATCACCTCCGGCACCATGGAATCGATCAGCTCCGGATTGGCGCGCAGCTTTTCGTATTGCTCCGGGTTCTCGTTCAGCGCCAGCACCGAGCCGGTCATGGTGTTGCGCGTGGTGTCGTTGCCGCCGACGATGAGCAGGATGATGTTGCCCATGAGGTTGTCGGGGTCCATGTGGCGCGTGGCCTCGTTGTGGGCCATCAGCGACAACAGGTCGTTGCGCGGCGCGGAGTTGACACGCTCGTTCCAGAGCTTGGACATGTAGGCGTAGCACTCGTCCATCTCGCGGCGGCGCTCTTCGGCGCTGGCGACGATGCCGCTCTTGGGCAGCGCGGTGGAAACGTCGGACCAGCGCGTCAACTTGCGCCGCTCCTCCCAGGGGAAGTCGAACAGGGTCGCCAGCATCTGCGTGGTCAGCTCGATGGAGACGCGCTCGACGAAGTTGAACGTCTCGTTGCGCGGCAGATTGTCCAGCACGGTCTGCGAGCGCTGGCGGATCAGCTTTGCCAGCTCGTCCAGGTGTGTCGGCGTGAACATCGGCGACACCGTCTTGCGCTGCGCCGAATGCCGGGGCTGGTCCATCGCGATGAAGCTCGGATAGTCGTAGCCTTCCGGCACGTCGCGGATCGAGATGCCGCCGAGCTTGGAATCCGAGGAGAAGATGCCGTGATTGGTGTCGACATGCATGATGTCGTTGTACTTCACCACCGACCAATACGGCTCGATCGGCGCATTGGTGCAGTAATGCACCGGCTCTTCCTTACGCAGCCGCTCGAACCAGGGCCACAGCGTGTCGTCCTGGAACAGCCGGGGCGCGCCGGGGTGGAATTGCGACAACGGCGTCGCATAGGCCTCGTCGCGCGCCTTCCGCATGCGTTCGGCCTTGTCCACTTTAACCGGCGCTTGGATGTTCATGATCGTGGCTCCGTTGCGTTCGACTCACGCAGCAATCTTCACCGGCAGCGTTTCGATACCCTTTACAAAACTCGAATAGACCCGGGTGGGTTCGCCGACCACATCAATATGGTCGAACCGCTTGAGAATTTCCTCCCAAATAATCTTGAGCTGGAGCTCGGCGAGCCGCAGGCCGACGCAGCGATGGATGCCGAAGCCGAAGGACAGGTGCGTACGCGGGCGGGCGCGGTCGATGATGAACTCGTAGGGCCTGTCGATCACGTCCTCGTCGCGGTTGCCCGAGACGTACCACATCACGACCTTGTCACCCTTCTTGATCTGCTTGCCGCGGAACTCGAAATCGGAGAGCGCGGTGCGGCGCATATGCGCGAGCGGCGTCTGCCAGCGGATCACCTCCGGCACGAAACTGTCGAGCAGGTCAGGGTTCTCGCGCAGCTTGCGATATTGCTCCGGATGCTGGCTCAGCGCGAGAAGCGAGCCCGACATGGTGTTGCGCGTGGTGTCGTTGCCGCCGACGATCAGGAGGATGAGATTGCCGAGGAAGTTCTTCGCATCCATGTCGCGCGTAGCAGTGCCATGCGCCATCATCGACAATAGGTCGCTCTTCGGCGGCTGTTCGATGCGCTGCTTCCACAGCTTCGAGAAATAGGCCGCACATTCCGTCAGCTCGGCCTGCCGCTCGTCCTCGGTCGCGACCAGGCCGTCAGGCCCGGGAATCGTGGTGGCGACGTCGGACCAGCGCGTCAGCTTGCGGCGATCCTCCCAGGGGAAGTCGAACAGCACCGCAAGCATCTGCGTGGTGAGCTCGATCGACACGCGGTCGACCCAGTCGAACACCTCGCCGCGGGGAAGGTTGTCCAGGCACTCGGCCGAGCGCTTGCGGATGTTGATGGCGAGATTGTCCAGATGCGTCGGCGTGAACATCGGCGCCACGGTCTTGCGCTGGGCGGCATGGCGCGGCGGGTCCATCGAAATGAAGCTCTCACGGCGTAGATCCGGATCGATGTCGCGGATGGTGATGCCGCCAAGCGCGGAGGCCGAGGAGAACACCGCATGGTTGGTCTCGATCTCCATGATGTCGTTGTAGCGCGTCACCGACCAGTACGGCCCGAACATCGAGTCCTTGCAGTAATGCACGGGATCCTCGCGGCGCAGCCGGTCGAAATAGGGCCAGAACGTATCGGTTCTGAACAATTCGGGGTCGCCGGGATCGAACTGCTCCAGCGGCAGCGACATGGCGCGCTCGCGCAAGGCGTCGAGCTTGGCCGCGCTTTCGATGGTCCCATGCATGACCGTTCTCCCTGGATATGAACCGCACGTCGTTGAATTCTGCGCTGCGGTATTTGATTTGCAATTACAGCCGGTTGTCTGCGCCGGGGCAAGGGAGAGTTTTGCCTCATCCAGCCTTCACGAGCGCGTTGCACGATCGTCACGGCCACGAGAACGTGACCTCCCGCACGTCGAACGACAGAGAATCGTGCGAGAAGCCCGCTGGAATCGAGCTAAATCGAACCCGCTCATCTTGGGGATCGACTAATCTCTGATCTATAGTTTGGCCGGAACAGATCCGCATCCCGAGGTTGCCGCCGTGAACGACATGCAATGGACCCCGATCGGGTCCGAACCCTTGCCCCCGCCGCTGCCGGCGACGCGGGTCGATTTCTCCGGCAGCCGCTCCGAGTTCCGCAAAATGGTCACCAAGGGTGCCATGCTCGAGCTCGTGACCTTCGGCTTCTACCGGTTTTGGCTCGTCACCGACATCCGCCGTCATCTGTGGACGCACACCGCGATCGATGGCGATGCGGCCGAATACACCGGACGGGCCAAGGAGCTCCTGGTCGGCTTCCTGTTCGCGCTCGCGATCCTGGTGCCGATCTATCTCGCCTATTTTCTCATTGGCATCGAGTTCGAGCGCTGGCAGGCCTTTGCCTCGACGCCGCTATTCATCGCCTTCTACGCCTTCGGCCAGTTCGCGATTTTTCGCGCGCGGCGCTACCGCCTGACCCGCACGGTCTGGCGCGGCGTCCGCTTTTGGATGGACGGCTCCGGCTGGGCTTACGCGTTTCGCGCCATGCTATGGGGCTTGCTGGTGCTCCTGACGCTCGGTCTCGCGCTGCCCTGGCGCGCGGCGGCGCTCGAACGCTACAAGATGCGGCACACCCATTACGGCGATCTCCGCGGCGATTTCGACGCCGACGGCTGGACCTTCTTCAAGCGCGGCTGGTGGCTCTGGCTGCTCAGCCCGATCGCGCTCCTCATCTTCCCGCTCGCACCGTTCTTCTACGCCGAGTTCAAGGCGCGCGAATGGCGCTGGTGGCTCGACGGCATCCGCATCGGTGGCGTCAGCCTGTCCTCGGAATTGCCTCATGATGCCTTCTACGGCCTGTATTGGAAAGTGATCGGCTGGTGGATGCTGCTCACGGTCGCGTTCGCAGCCTATATGGGCGGCAGCGCCTTCCTGGTCGTCTCGCTCACCGGCGTTTCCGCCGAGGAGATCTTCGCCGGCGACAATGCGACGAAGAGCATCCCGATGGTGGCGATGATGGTGATCGGCTATTTCGCGCTCGCTCTTGCCATCAACATCGTCATGCGGGTCTATCTTCAACGCGATCTTTGGGCCAAGGTGCTGGAGACCGTCGAGGTGCACAACATCTGGGCCGCGGCGGACGTGCGCGGCAGCGGTCAGCTTGCCGGCGCGCTCGGCGAAGGCTTTGCCGACGGACTCGATGTCGCGGGATTCTGAGCTGTGAGTGACGTGTTTGCCGAGACCCCGGCGCAGTCGGAGAGTCCGACCATCTTCTTCGACGGCGTGTCGAGCCGCAGACGGCAGGTGACGCTGACGCTCAGTGATGCGCTCGAGATCGCCGAGGACGGCGCAACGCCTGTTCGCTGGGCCTATGCCGACGTTCGCCGCGCCGACAGTCCCCCCGGAATCCTGCGCCTGGCTGCGACGTCCGCACCGCCTCTGGCGCGGCTGGAGATCCGCGATGCCGTGCTCGCCGCGGACGTAGCCGCGCGCTGCACGCGCCTCGACGAGCACCGGACGACGCGCAGCGGCGTCGCGAAAATCGTGGGCTGGTCGGTTGCCGCCGCCGTCTCCATCGTCTGCGTCGTCCTGTTCGGCGTGCCGCTCGCCGCCGACCGGCTCGCGCCGCTGGTGCCGAAGCCCGTGGAACGGCGCATCGGCGACGCCGCCGAAGTGCAGATGAAAACCATCTTCGGCCGCGGCGTGTGCGAAGACCCCGCGGGCAAGGCCGCGTTCACGAAGCTCGTCAACCGCCTGCGCGATGCGGCCGGCCTCGACGACACAATGACGGCCGGCGTGCTGCCGAGCTCGATACCGAATGCCTTCGCGTTGCCCGGCGGCAAGGTGTTCGTGCTGAAGGGCCTGCTCGACAAGGCCGAGAGTCCCGACGAGCTCGCCGGCATCCTCGCCCACGAGCTCGGCCATCTCAAGCATTACGACAACATGCGCGGCCTGATCTACAACGGCGGCACCTCGTTCCTGATCGGCCTCTTGTTCGGCGACATCACCGGCTCATCGGCCGTGATCTTCGCCTCGCGCAGCCTGGTCGAAGCGTCCTATTCGCGCGAAGCCGAGACCGGCGCCGACACTTTCGCGATCGAGATCATGCATGCGCTCGGCCGGTCGCCGAAGCCCGCGGCCCAGCTGATGTTCCGCATCACCGGCAAAGAGGGCGGCTCCGGCCTGACGAATATCCTCGCCAGCCATCCGCTGACCGAGGACCGCCTCGCGCGCATGACGAAGGAGGACCGGCCCGCCAGCGGCCCGCCGCTGCTGACCGACAAGGAGTGGCAGGCACTGAAGGGCATTTGCGGCAGCGGGAAGGTGTGACGGCCCGCTCCTAGCGCATCACTTCGCCGGCGGAGCAGGTGGATTCGATCCGGTGGTGACGTTCGGCGCCGTGTTCGGATTCGAGGTCGTGGTCTGGGGACCGAACTCGCGACCATTGTAGAAGAAGACGGCCGCGACCACGGCGATCACGAAGATCGCGCCGACCGCCCAGCCGACCGGGCTGTTGCGGCGCGCTCTGTCGGCCCTGCGGTCGTCATTCTGATAGGTCATCGTTGCTCTCCATCGCAAAGCAGGAGAACCTCGCGCGGTGGAAGCTGTTCCTAAAACGCGCCCAGCACTTACCGCGTTCCGTAGGCGCGGTCGCCGGCATCGCCGAGGCCAGGCAGGATGAACCCGTTGTCGTCGAGCCCTTCATCCACGGCGGCCGTCCAGATCGGCACGTCCGGATGCAATCCGCGCAGCCGTTCGAGCCCCTCCGGGGCGGCGATCAGGCAGGCGAGGCGGATGTCCCTGGCGCCGCGCTCCTTCAGCCGGTCGATGGCGGCGACGGCGGTGTTGGCGGTGGCGACCACCGGCGTCACCACGATGGCGAGGCGCTCGCTGAGGTCAGACGGCGATTTGAAGAAATACTCCACCGCGGCAAAGCTGTGCGGCTCGCGGTAGAGCCCGATATGGGCGACGCGCGCGGTCGGCACCAGATCCATCATGCCGTCGACGAAGGTGGTGCCGGCGCGCAGCATCGGCACGAATACCAGCTTCTTGCCGGCGATCTTGGCCGAGTGCATCGTCGCCAGCGGCGTCTCGATCACGGTGTCGGTGAGCGGCAGGTCGCGCGTCACCTCGTAGCACAGCAGCATGCCGATCTCCTTGATCAGCTCGCGGAACGACTTGGTCGAGATGGACTTGTCCCGCACCAGCGTCAGCTTGTGCTGCACCAGCGGATGATCGACGATCGTGACGCCTTCCATGATGAGATGCTCTTGCTTTTCCCTTCTCCCCTTGTGGGAGAAGGTGGCGCGAAGCGCCGGATGAGGGGTATCTCTCCGCGAACTCCAACTGAGAGATGTGCCCGCGGCGACAACCCCTCACCCGGCTTCGCTTCGCGAAGCCACCCTCTCCCACTAGGGGAGAGGGTTTAAAACACCGTGCCGTCGCTGATCACCTTGAGCGGCGGCGATCCATCGGGACGGCGTGCAAATGCGATGGCGCGGCCCGCCGCCCACGTGCCGCCTTCGAGGATGCTCGCAAGCGGCAAGGTCCGAGGGGTGCGGCCGAGCTTGGCGCGAATGCGCCCCGCCAACCTGTCGAGCAATGCAATTGTCAGCGCGCGCCACTCCACGACGAGCAGCGAATCCACTTCATGCGCACGCGCGGCATCGGCGGCATCGCGCAGGCGCAGCACGTCATGATCGACGAACAGACCGCCGTTGCGGTATTCGGCGAGCCCGGTCAGGCCATCGATGTCGGTCACCTCAAAGCCGGCGCGCTGCAGCGGCTCGATCAGCGAATAGCTCAGCCATTGCGACAGCTTGTGCAGCGGCACGAGGCCTGCCGTGCCGTCGTCCGCCTTGATCGCCGGATGTCGCCAGCAATCGCCGAGCGGCACGCCCGCAAGCTCAAGTCGCGACGGCCAGATCGGCCCGAGCCGGTTCAGCACCGCGGACAGGATCGCGGGCGCAGCGACGGCGCCGCCGATCGCATGCGCTGCGATATGATCGAACAGCCCGCCCGGCCGCGGCGTATCGTGCAAGCCGAACACGTCCGCACGCTCCGAGACCTCCCTGCCCAGACGCCGCAGCAGGTCGGTGCGTCCCTCCAGGCCGAGCAGCGGATTGGCCTCGGTCACCTGAAAGGCGGAGGTGAGTGAGCCAAGAGGCAGTCTTTCAAGCACCTCCGCATCGGCCCTGAACGGCGCACGCGCATCGCGCGAAAACAGCCCGCTCGCGAACATGTCGAGGCTCGCGATCGCGAGCCCTTCCGATCGCCCTACGTCTGCTCCCGTCACGCTGTCGCGATAGCGCCAAGCTGCGCCGGCGCCGGCATCGAGCAGCACGCTGACGATGGCGAGGTCGAACTCGGCGCGCGCTTGCGCCGCGCGATCCGGCCAGGACGCAGCATCGGCAAGCCGGGCCCAGCGGTCGACGCCGCCGAGCACGAAGTGCCGCCAGCGCGCATGGAAGGGAATGTCAAGCGTCGGATAGGCTTTACGGGTCACCGCGAGCACGGCATCGGCAACGCCATCGATGCGGTCGAGATCGACCGTGAAATGGGTGAGCCCGCCGGCAAGGCCGAGCTCGAGCATCTGCCCGGCGCGCGCGCGCACCGCCTTTGCGGTGAGCAGCGCGCGTGCCTGCGATTCCAAAGCGTCCGCCATCGCGATCAGTATTTTTCCAGCGAACGCCCGACCACGCCGTTCACGTCCTTTTCCGGTGCGATGTCGGTCGAGTAGTAGCCCGCGGCCTTCTTGGCGGCGATCTCGACATGGGCGTCGGCGGGAATCAGCTCCAGCGGGATCGGCACACGCTCGACGATGTCGATGCCTTGCGAGGTCAACGCGTCGTATTTCATGTCGCTCATCGACAGGAAGCGGTCAATGCGCTTGAGGCCGAGCCAATGGATCGTATCCGGCATCAATTGCTGGAAGCGCGCGTCCTGGACGCCAGCCACGCACTCGGTGCGCTCGAAATAAGCGGCGGCCGCATCGCCGTCCTCCTGCCGCTTGCGCGCATTGTAGACTAGGAATTTGGTGACCTCGCCGAGCGCGCGGCCTTCTTTGCGGTTGTAGACGACGAGCCCGAGCCCGCCCTCCTGCGCGCCGCGCGCGGATTCCTCGATGCCGTGGATCAGATAGGGCCGGCAGGTGCAGATGTCGGAGCCGAACACATCGGACCCGTTGCACTCGTCATGCACGCGGCAGGTGATCCTGGTGCGATGGTCCGGCAGTTTCGTCACGTCGCCGAACAGGTAGACCGTGGTGCCGCCGATCGGCGGCAGGAATACCTTCATGTCCGGGCGCGTCACCAGCTCCGGGAACATCCCGGCGGTCTGCTCGAACAGCGTGCGCCGCAGCTCGGTCTCGCCGGTGCCGAAGCGCGCCGCAAGGCCCGGCAGGTACCACACCGGATCGATCGCGATCTTCACCACCGATACGCTGCCACTGGCGTGCACGACCTCGCCATCGGCGCGCAGCCGCTTTGCGGCGAGCGCATCGCGAATCTCCGGCAGGTCGAGCCGCGCCCGCGTCACCGCGATGCTCGGGCGGATGTCCGCGCCCTCGGCGATCTCCTGGCGAAAATTCTCGGCGACCAGATGCCCCCAGGGATCGAGCGCGACGATTTTTGTGGGATCGGTCCATTGCTCGAACGGACCGATGGTGGCGGCCGGAAAGGTATTGGTGAGGTCAGGACGCCTGATCGGGTCCAGCGCCCCGGCGGAGACCGCGAGCGCGCGGTACATCGCGTAGGACCCGCCATGGCTGCCGATCACGTTGCGATCCCCGGCGCGCGACACCGTACCGATGATCGGCCCGCGCGCGCGCGCATCAGCGGCGCCCCAATGGATGGGAAAGGCGGCCTTCCGGCCCGGCTCCGGATGGGAGGTCAGGCGGATGTGGTCGGTACGGTTGGCACGGCTCATGTCCAGGCTCCCAAAAAGCCAACGGCCCGCCGCTCGGACGGGCCTGGCTCACTTGCGACGCCGAACCGGCGGCGCAAGCTCAATCCAACATATTGTAGCGGCCGGCGACGACAGACAAGTTAATCGTGGCAGGGCGCAGGGGCCGTTCGGGGCCAAATTCCCGTCATCGAGAGGGCCGTCAGGCCGTCGCATCCGATGCCAGCGCGCCCATCGCGCTTGCCGCTCGGCCTGCGAGGCCAGTTTAAGGAATTGAAATAGTTCCATTTTTCGTGTTTTCAAGGTGTTGCTTCGTTTGGTGCGGTGGGCTTCAAGTTCGGCGCACCGCGCTGCCCTGCCTTGGAGACTGCTATGCCTGCCGCCAGCTACATCGATCCCCGCAACGGAAAGCTCTATCCCATGGACCAGCCGCGCTGGTGCTCGGACGAGCGCACGCCGCTGCTGGTGACGCCGGGGGCGGGCATCTCACGCGAGGACATCGATGGCCGGACGCGCTCGCTGTGGCGCTACCGGGCGGCGCTGCCGGTCGAGATCGAGAACCCGATCACGCTCGGCGAGGGCTGCACGCCGCTGGTCCAGCAGGACTGGGGCGCGCTGCGCCCGCTGTTCAAACTCGAATGGTTCAACCCCACTGGCAGCTTCAAGGACCGCGGTTCGGCGGTGATGCTGTCGTTCCTGCGACAGATCGGTGTCGACGCCATTCTGGAGGATTCCTCCGGCAACGGCGGCTCATCCATGGCGGGGCTGGGTGCGGCCGGCGGCATGCGCGTCAAGATTCTGGCGCCGGCCTCGACGTCGCCGGCCAAGATCGCGCAGGTGCGCGCCTACGGCGCGACCGTGCAGCTCGTGGAGGGCCCGCGCGAGGAATCCGAGGCCGAGGCCATCCGGCAGTCGAGCCGGACCTTCTACGCCAGCCACAATTGGCAGCCGTTCTTCCTCGAAGGCACCAAGTCGCTGGCCTACGAGATCTGGGAAGATCTGGGATTCCGCGCGCCCGACAACATCATCGTTCCCGTCGGCGCCGGCAGCAGTCTGCTGGGTTGCGCCTTCGGCTTCCGCGAGCTGATGAAGGCCGGGCAGATCTCGAAGCTGCCGCGCCTGTTCGCGGCGCAGCCGCTCAATTGCTCGCCGATCGATGCAAGCTTCAAGGCCGGTGTCGATACGCCCGTCGCGCGCGGGGTGAGCAAGACCGTTGCCGAGGGCACCGCGATCAAGACTCCCCTCCGCCTGCGTGAGATCATCGCCGCCCTGCGCGAGAGCGGCGGCGCCACCATCGCGCTCACCGAGGACGAGATCGTCGCCGCCCTGCGCCGCCTCGCGCGCCAGGGCCTGTTTGCCGAGCCGACCAGCGCCAGCGCGGCTGCGGCGCTCGACAAGCTCGCCGCAACCGGCGCCATCAATGCGAACGAAACAACGGTCGCCGTTCTCACCGGCACCGGCCTCAAGGCCGCAACCACCGTCGCCGACCTCGTGCAGTAGTCTCGCGCTTACCCTCCCGCTCCAGGCTCCTGGAGAGGCTTGGAGAGAGAACGCGAGCGCCCGCCGGCGTCCGCCAGCACCTTCCACTGGAACAGCGGCGAGTCCTTTGGCGGCGAGAGCTGCGGGGTCCAGCCGGTGAGCTTTTCGATCACATAAGTATCAGCCACGACGCCGCGCCAACGGCGTTCGACCGTGGCGAGTTGCTCGCGCTGCGCCGGAATGTGCTCCCACAGTGATGCGCGGTTGTCCGGCTCGCGCCCGACATAGATGCCGGCATGGCCCTTGATCCGGTCCATGCCAGGGTCGCGGAAATCCTGGAAACGGCCGCGCTCGTTGATCTCGATCACGGGCACGCGGCCCCGGAACAGCCAGCGCATCATGGCGTAGGTGCGGTAGTCCGTGGTTGCGATCCAGGTCGCGCCTGTTACGTCGAGGGCCGCTTGCGTGCGCGCGGCGACCTGCTCGTAGCCGGCCTCGGCGCCGATCGGGTCGATCTTGCCGAGCAGATTCCAGGGCGCGGCAACGTAGTAGAGGAACACGATGATGACGAAGGGAATGCCCGAGACGATCGCTGTCCTGGCCCAGAACAGCGAGGACCTCAGCATTCGGGCGGACCATCCCTCTTTCCTCATCGTGACGAGGTTGACCGCGGTGGCGGCAAAACCGACCGGCCACATGAACATCGGCCAGGTGTCGCCGACGCGAAGCGTCAGCGACTTGAAGAAGAAGTAGACGAACGGCACCAGCACCGCGCTCGACAAAAGGATCGCGACCGGCTCGCGCGTGCGATAGCCGCGCCACGCCGTCAGCACCAGGCCCATCAGCACCACCGGCAGCAAGACGAAACCGACCAGACCGAATTGCAGGCCGATGTAATCGCCGATCGTACGCAGCGAGATGCCGTAATTGGCGGTGGCGCGCACGCCCTGGAAACGGAACGAGGCCCAGTCGTGCTGCGCGTTCCAGATCAGCACCGGCGAGAACACCGCTAGCGCGACCAGCACGGCGAGATAGGGGTAAGGACTGCGCAGCCAGCGCCAGCGCCAATCCGGCACCAGCAGAAAGGCGGCGACCGCCGGCGCGAACATGACCACGGTGAATTTCGACAGCATCGCGAGGCCCGCGAACAGACCGGCCGCCAACCACCAGCGGCCATCGCCGCTTTGCGCCAGCCGCACCAGCGACCACATCATCGCGACCGCGAACGGGATCATGGCGACGTCGGGCGCGACCTTTGCCATCAACAGGCCGTAATAAAGCGCGGCCTCCGGCATCAGCACCGCGAACACGATCGTGCGCGCATCATGGGTGAGGCGGCGGACGATGTCGGCGAGCAATAGCTGCGTCACCAGCATGGCGACGATGCCGCCGAAGCGGACGCCGAGATTGGTATCGCCGAAGATCGCGGTTCCGAAGCGGATCAGCCAGGCGATGCCGGGCGGATGATCGAGGAAGCTGAGCGCAGCCTCCTTCGACCAGGTCCAGTAATAGGCTTCGTCGGTGCGCAGCTCGATGGCCGAGGCATAGACGATGCGGAGCAGCGTCATCGCGGCGATGATCGCTGCGGCCATGAGGATCAGACGCCGTTCGGCGCCGTCAGGCTTTGCAGAGATGTCGGGAGCGATCGTCACGGCGGCGCTTTTCCCCGACTTGGAAGGGGGAGTCAATGTGGGGCCGTCGTCCCTGTGATCCTGCTGGCTGTCCATATCGGAAATTAAAGGTTACGCTGGCTGGTCTCCTCCAGGACCTGACACAACCGAATCATGGCCACCGCTCCCACACAGATGTCAGTCGTCCGCGCCGCCGGGGTGCGGCAGGTGCGACTCGTTTGCGGCATCATCCTGTTCGCCTTTGTGGTCAGTCATTTCCTCAACCACGCGCTCGGCAACATCTCGGTTGATGCCATGGAGACCGGGGTCTACTACCACACGCTGTTCTGGCAGTTCCTCCCGGTCGCGATCGTGTTCTACACGGCCGCCCTCACCCATATGGGCCTCGGCGTCTACGCGCTGTATCAGCGCCGCCAGTTCCGCTGGCGAACGATCGAGCCGCTCCAGCTCGTGCTCGGCTTGAGCATCCCCGTCCTCGTCATGGGCCATGTCATCGGCGTGCGGCTCGCGCAGACGCTGTACGGACACGAGAAGCTGTATCCGCAGGAGCTCTATTTGTTCTTCGTCGCGGCGCCGGGCCTGCTCTGGCAGATGACGATCCTGCTTCTCATCGCCTGGGTGCACGGCTGCATCGGCGTCTATTTCTGGCTTCGGCTGAAGCCGTTCTTCACACGCGCGGCGCCCTATCTGCTCGCGGCCGCCGTGCTGATCCCGACGCTATCGCTGCTCGGCATCTACCAGGGCGGCCGCAGCGTCGCCGCCGACAGTGACGACGGCGAATGGCGTAAGCAGCATCTCACCCGCAGCAAGGTCGGCACGGTTGCGGAAGGCAACACGCTCGAGCGCATCGCGGGCGGTCTCACCATGGGCTATTTCGGTCTGTTGGGACTGGTGCTGGCGGCGCGCGGCGTGCGCGCTTTGCGCGAACGGCGCGGCGGCATGATCGCGCTGTCCTACGGCAACGGCAAGACGGTGCGGGTCCCCAAGGGCCTGTCGGTGCTGGAGGCGAGCCTGCGCCACAACGTGCCGCACGCCAGCGTCTGCGGCGGCCGCGCCCGCTGCTCGACCTGCCGCATCCGTATCATCGGCGATCATGATGCCCTGCCCACTCCGTCGCAGCGCGAGGCTTTCGTGCTCACCCGCGTCGGCACCGCCGATCCCTCGATCAGATTGGCCTGTCAGCTGCGTCCGACCTCCGATCTCTCGTTCTTCCAGCTCTTCGCAGCTCACACGCATGCAACGGACGGAGCCTCGACATCGGCCAGTATCGGCCAGGAGCGCTATCTCGTCAGCCTGTTCGTGGACATGCGCGGCTCGACGCAGCTGGCCGAGAAGCGCCTGCCGTTCGACACGGTCTTCATCGTCAACCGCTTCCTCGGCGCGGTGTCGCAAGCGGTGATCGAGAACGGCGGCCAGCCGAACCAGTTCGTCGGCGACGGCATGCTGGCGCTGTTCGGACTCGCGGCCGACCCGCAAACCGCCTGCCGGCAGGCGATGAAGGCCGCCGCGGGAATCGCTGCGCATATCGACGAGCTCAACGATCTCCTGAGCCACGATCTGCGCCAGCCGATCCGCTTCGGCATCGGCATCCACGGCGGCGAGGTCATCATCGGCGACATCGGCTATCGCGATCACATCGTCTTCACCGCGCTCGGCGATGCCGTCAACGTCGCCGCCCGCCTCCAGGACATGACCAAGACGCTGGCCTGCGAGGCGATCGTCTCGGACGAAGTGCGCCGTACCGCTGATATTGCCGAGGACGCCCTGCCGCAGCAGGAGGTCGCCATCCGCGGCCGCGACCAGCCGCTCGCAGTGCGCGTGGTGGCGAATGCGAGGGAGCTGGCGGCGCTGGTCGATCGCAGCAAGCGCGTGGCGGCGTGATTCTTTACCTCTCCCCGTAAGAACGGGGCGAGGGAGCGCACCGTCGTCGCGGCCTACTGCTCGTCAATCTCGTTACGAGCACAACACCGGCCTGCTGCAACGCAGCGGCATGGGCTTGCTGCGAAAGCGCGAATTGACTTCACGCAAATGGTTGCGACAGATGAGCGCAGGATCGTGCTGATGACCGCCGATCCAACGAGAAGCTCCGGGAGGAGAAAGAATGTTCGATCGACGCGACCTGCTCAAGGGAGCAGGCCTTGCCGCCATGGCGGCCACACTGAATTCCACCAAGGCGCTGGCCCTCGACACGGTGACCCTGCCCTTCGCCAATGGCGAACGGCCGCTGGTGAAATATCCGCAGAAGCGGCCGATGATCGGCCTGACCAGCCGGCCGCCGCAGCTCGAGACCCCGTTTGCGGTGTTCAACGACGGCCCGATCACGCCGAACAACGCGTTCTTCGTGCGCTACCACCTCTCCGACCTGCCCTACGATCTCAACCCCGACAAGTTCACGCTGGAGGTCAAGGGCAAGGTCGACAAGCCGCTGAAATTGTCGCTGAAGGACATCCGCAAGATGAAGGCGACGGAGATCGTCGCCGTCAACCAGTGCTCCGGCAACAGCCGCGGCTTCTTCGAGCCGCGCGTCGCCGGCGGTCAGCTCGCCAACGGCGCGATGGGTTGCGCGCGCTGGCGGGGCGTGCCGCTGAAGAACGTGCTGGAGATAGCCGGCGTGCACAGCGGCGCCAGGCAGGTCACCTTCAACGGCATGGACGGACCGGTCAACGACAAGACGCCGGATTTCATCAAGGCACTCGACATCGATCACGCCACCGACGGCGAGGTGATGCTGGCCTATGGCATGAACGGCGAGGACCTGCCGTTCCTCAACGGCTTTCCGCTGCGCCTGATCGTGCCCGGCTATTTCGGCACCTACTGGGTCAAGCACCTCAACGAGATCACCGTCATCGACGACGTTTATGACGGCTTCTGGATGAAGTCGGCCTACCGCATCCCCGACACGCCGAACAATGCGGTCGAGCCGGGCACCGCGCCAAAGGCGACGATCCCGATCAACCGCTTCACCATCCGCTCCTTCATCACCAGCGTCCCCGATGGCGCCAAGCTGAAGGCGGGAGCCGTGACCCTGCGCGGCATCGCGTTCGATGGCGGCAAGGGCATCAAGCAGGTCGAGGTCTCCACCGACGGCGGCAAGACCTGGGTCGGCGCCAAGCTCGGCAAGGACCTCGGCAAATACGCCTTCCGCGAATGGAAGCTGCCGGTGAAGCTCGCGGCCGGCAGCCACGAGCTCAAGGTCCGCGCCACCGGCAATGGCGGCGAGACCCAGCCGGACATGCCGCGCTGGAACCCGGCGGGTTACTTGCGCAACGTCGTCGAAACCGTCCGCGTCAGCGTGGCCTGAAGGAGACTGACCATGCAGCGCATCGTTCTCCTCGCCATCTCACTCGCCGTCGCCGCATTGATGGGCTCGTCACTTGCAGCGCCCGTCAATTACAAGACCCCCGACGAGGTCGCCGCCTTCAAGCCCGGTCCCAATCTCGAGGTCGTGCAGGGCAATTGCAGCGCCTGCCATTCGTCCGACTACGTCGCCACGCAGCCGCCGATGAAGGACAAGAGGGCGTTCTGGCAGGCCGAGGTGACCAAGATGATCAAGGTCTATGGCGCACCGATCGACGATGCCGATGTCGGCAAGATCGTCGATTATCTGACCGCGACCTACTGAGGGATGGCATCACGCGCTCCTGCCATTTGACCGCGAAACGGGCAAAACCGGCAAAAACGCCGCGAAGTTGAGCGGAATTCGGCGAAATGGCGATGTGGTTTGAGCTACCAAGCCTGCCACATTCCGCGTATCCTGTTAGGACCGAACCGGCCGGTTGGCGGGGACTGGCGGTTCGAGATCTCGGAGGAAGACCCGCGGAGAAGTCGTGATGGCTAAAGGTACGGTCAAGTGGTTCAACCCGACGAAGGGTTATGGATTTATCCAGCCTGCGTCGGGTGGCAAGGATGTGTTCGTGCATATCTCGGCAGTGCAGAAGGCCGGTCTGTCGACCCTCAACGAGGGACAGACGGTGGAATACGAAGAGATCGCAAACCGGGGCAAGACCTCCGCGGAAAACCTCAAAGTATAAGCCCGCGCCAGCCTTTGCTGCCTCCCGGATTTGTCCGGGAGCGGGCCAAGAAAATTTAAGAAGACGGCCGGTGCATTCGACGACAGGCGTTGCGATTGCACAAGGATAGCTATTTTTTCCTTGTGAAGACCGCTCATCGAACCACAGCAATGACAATCGCGACTGCACTTCGCTAACCCACCGGCAGCGGTGCGTCGCGCTTGATCTCCTCCATCACCGCATAAGTTCGCGTCTCGCGCACGCCCGGCATCGACAGCAGGGTCTCGCCGAGAAAGCGTCGATAGGCGGTCATGTCTGCAAGCCGCGCCTTCACAAGATAGTCGAAGCCGCCGGCAACCATGTGACACTCCAGCACTTCAGGGGCGAGCCTCACGGCTCGGGCGAACCGCTCGAAATTGTCGGGCGTGGTCTTGTCGAGCAGCACCTCGACGAACACCAGGAGCCCAAGGCCGAGCCGGTGCGGGTTGAGCCGCGCGCCATAGCCTTCGACAAAGCCCTCGCGCTGCAGGCGCTTCAACCGCTCGCCGATCGAGGTCGGCGACAGCCCGATGCGCTCGGCGAGCTCGACATTGGCGATGCGCCCATCCTCCTGCAGGATCGAGAGGATTTTCCGGTCTGTTCGATCGAGTTCCATATCTTATCCGGCCAAATGGCTAATCCTCTTCATTTTCTAAGGCACACTAGCTAGATTGTCTATCGAACTACGGTCACGCGGGCCTTATCCTGATTTCAGCCACAGGACACGCCATGCCGAACATCCCGCCCCCCTTCTCCGCGCCTTACGCCCCCGATGATTCCGAGATCGCCGCAAAGGTTCTGCCGGCCTCGCATCTCATGCCGGCACGGGAGGCCCGGATCGACCGCATCGCGACGCGGCTGATCGAGGCGATCCGCAAGCGCGACGACCGGCTCGGCGGGGTCGAGGACATGCTGCGGGAGTTCGCGCTCTCGACCAAGGAGGGGCTGGCGCTGATGGTGCTGGCGGAAGCGCTGCTGCGCGTGCCCGATGCGCGCACGGCCGACCAGTTCATCGAGGACAAGCTCGGCGAGGGCGATTTCATCCATCACGAGACCAAGTCCACCGCGTTCCTGGTCAACGCTTCGGCCTGGGCGCTCGGCCTGTCGGCGCGGGTGATCCAGCCCGGCGAGACGCCCGACGGCACCATCGGCCGATTGGTGAAGCGGCTCGGCGCACCGGCGGTGCGCACCGCGACGCGCCAGGCGATGCGGTTGATGGGCAACCATTTCGTGTTAGGGGAGACGATCGAACAGGCGCTGGAGCGGGCTCGGCCGCGCTCGGGCCAGAAGCCGCGCTATTCCTTCGACATGCTCGGCGAAGGCGCGCGCACGGCCGCCGATGCCAAGCGCTATTTCGACTCCTATGCCAGCGCGATTGACACGATCGGCAAGGCTTCGGGCAACCATCCCCTGCCCGACCGGCCCGGCATCTCGGTCAAGCTCTCGGCCCTGCATCCGCGCTTCGAGGCGATCAGCCGCGGCCGCGTGATGGCCGAGCTGGTGCCGCTATTGCTGGACCTTGCGCAGCGCGCCAAGACGCATGACCTCAACTTCACCGTCGATGCCGAGGAAGCCGACCGGCTGGAGCTGTCGCTCGACGTGATCGCGGCGACGCTCGCCGATCCCTCGCTTTCCGGCTGGGACGGATTTGGCCTCGCGATCCAGGCCTATCAGAAGCGTGCTAGCGCGGTGATCGACTATGTCGATGAACTCGCCCGCGCGCATGACCGCAAGCTGATGGTGCGCCTGGTCAAGGGCGCCTATTGGGACACCGAGATCAAGCGCGCCCAGGAGCGCGGGCTCGACGGCTATCCCGTGTTCACGCGCAAGGCGATGACCGATCTGAACTTCGTCGCCTGCGCGACGAAGCTTCTCGCCTTGCGGCCGCGCATCTTCCCGCAATTCGCCACCCACAACGCGCTGACGGTCGCGACCGTGCTGGAGCTCGCAGCAGATGGCGGCGGCTTCGAGTTCCAGCGCCTGCATGGCATGGGCGAAGCGCTCTACGAGCAACTCGCAAAGGATCATCCTGACATCGCCTATCGCACCTATGCGCCGGTCGGCAGCCATCGCGACCTGCTCGCCTATCTGGTGCGGCGCCTGTTGGAGAACGGCGCCAACTCGTCCTTCGTGGCGCAGGCGGCCGATTATCGCGTGCCGGTTTCGGCGCTGCTGCAGCGCCCGGCGAATGCCATCGGCCAGGCATTGCAGGCACCTCATGCCAAGATTCCGTTGCCGGCAGATCTGTTCGCGCCGGAGCGGCGCAATTCGCGCGGCGTCGAATTCGGTGAGCGTGCCGCCCTCGACCAGCTGCTGACGGACGTGAAGGCCGCGGCGGCCGACCTCAAGCCTGTCGCTGACGCAACACGGGATCAGGCCAACGCGGCGGTGACGACTGCGCGCGCCGGCTTTACTGCCTGGAGCCGGACACCTGCAGGCACACGCGCGGCGGCGCTGGAGCAGGCCGCGCATCTCCTGGAAACCCGCGGCGCCCGTTTCATCGCGCTGCTGCAAGCCGAGGGCGGCAAGACGCTCGACGACGCTCTGTCCGAGCTGCGCGAAGCCGCTGACTTCTGCCGCTACTATGCCGCGCAGGGCCGCAAGCTGTTCGGAAACGATGCCGCCATGCCCGGCCCGACCGGCGAGAGCAATGTGCTTAGCCTGCGCGGCCGCGGCGTGTTCGTCGCGATCTCGCCGTGGAATTTTCCGCTCGCAATCTTCCTTGGCCAGGTGACCGCGGCGCTGATGGCCGGCAACAGCGTGGTGGCGAAACCCGCCGAGCAGACGCCGCGCATCGCGCGCGAGGCCGTTGCCCTGCTGCACGAGGCCGGCATCCCCAGAAGCGCGCTGCATCTCGTCACCGGCGACGGCCGCATCGGCGGCGTCCTCACCGCGCATCCTGATGTCGCCGGAGTAGTCTTCACCGGCTCGACCGAGGTCGCGCGCCAGATCAACCGGACGCTGGCGGCCAAGGACGGGCCGATCGTGCCGCTGATCGCGGAGACCGGCGGCATCAATGCCATGATCGCGGATGCGACCGCACTGCCCGAGCAGGTCGCCGACGACGTCGTGACCTCTGCGTTCCGCTCCGCAGGCCAGCGCTGCTCGGCCTTGCGGCTCCTGTTCGCGCAGGAGGATGTCGCCGACCGCATGGTCGAGATGATCGCGGGCGCCGCGCGCGAACTGAAGATCGGCGATCCCGCGGATGTCGCGACCCATGTCGGTCCGGTGATCGATGAGGAGGCCAAGCAGCGCCTCGATGCGCATATCGCGCGGATGAAGCGCGAGGCGCGGCTGCATTTTGCGGGCACCGCGCCGGATGGCTGCTTCGTCGCGCCGCATATCTTCGAGATCAAGGAGGCCGGTCAGCTCACCGAAGAGGTGTTCGGCCCGATCCTGCATGTCGTGCGCTATCGCGCGGAGAACCTCGAACGTGTATTGCAATCGATTGCGCGCACCGGCTACGGGCTCACCCTCGGCATCCATTCGCGCATCGACGACACCATCGAGGCCATCGTCGACCGCGTCCAGGTCGGCAACATCTACGTCAACCGCAACATGATCGGCGCCGTGGTCGGCGTGCAGCCGTTCGGGGGCAGCGGCCTGTCCGGAACCGGCCCCAAGGCCGGCGGCCCGCATTACCTCGCGCGCTTTGCCACCGAGCAGACGGTGACGATCAACACGGCTGCGGCCGGCGGCAATGCCGCATTGCTTGCGGGGGAGGAGTGAGGCCCTGCGCCACGCGCCGTTGCATCCCGGCAAAACATCGGTCTAATGCTCTCATCACGCGCCCGCGCCAATTCCAGCGCGCGGGAAACGATTGAAGCGAGGGAGCGACGCCGCGATGGAGAAGGGCATTTTTGCAGGCCTGAAGGTTCTGGACTGCGCGAGCTTCATCGCAGCGCCCGCGGCCGCGACCGTGCTGTCGGATTTCGGCGCAGACGTTATCAAGATCGAGCCGCCCGGCACTGGCGACCCCTATCGCAACCTGCCGAACCTGCCGGGCTATCCCTCAGGCGAGCACAATTTCGCCTGGCTGCTGGAGGCGCGCAACAAGAAGAGCATCGCGCTCGACTTGTCGAAGCCGGAGGCGCAAGCCGTGCTCTACAAGCTCGTGGCGGAGGCCGACGTCTTCATCACCAACATGCCGCCGCCGGTGCGCGCCAAGCTCGGCATCACCTATGATCATCTCGCCCATCTCAACGACCGGCTGATCTACGCCTCCTTCACCGGCTATGGCGAGAAGGGCGAGGAAGCCAACAAACCCGGCTTCGACAGCAACGCCTATTGGGCGCGGTCCGGCCTGATGGATCTCGTCCGCGCCGACACCGACACCACGCCGGCGCGCTCGGTCGCGGGCATGGGCGACCATCCCTGCGCCATGGCGTTCTACGGCGCGATCGTCACCGCACTGTATCAGCGCGAGAAGACCGGCAAGGGCTCGCACGTCGCTTCCAACCTGATGGCGAACGGGGTGTGGGCCGCGAGCGTGCTGGCGCAGGCCAAGCTCTGCGGCGCCAAGTTCGGCGAGCGGCGCCCGCGCGAGCGCGCGCTTAACGCGGTGGCCAATCATTACCAGTGCAAGGACGGCCGCTGGCTGATCCTGTCGCTGCTGAATGAGGAGAAGCAGTTTCCGACGCTGGCCAAATGCCTGGGCCGTGAGGATCTGATCAACGACCCTCGCTTCGTCACCAAGGCCGACCGTCACGCCCGCTCGGTCGAGCTGATCAGGATTTTGGACGAGACCTTCGCCACCAGGGATCTCGCCGAATGGCGGAGAATCCTCGACGGTAACGGCCTCGTGTTCGGCGTCGTCGCCATCCTGGACGACATCCCCAACGACAAGCAGATGCTCGACAACGAGGTGCTGGTGCCGTTCGAGAACGACACCATGCTGACCATCAACAGCCCGATCTGGATCGACGGCGCCAAGAAGGTGCAGCCGCGCAAGCCGCCAGCCGTCGGCGAGCACAGTGACGAGATTTTGCGCGGGGCGGGATTTGACGAGGCGGCGATCAAGGCGCTGCGGGGGTCGGGAGCGGTCGGTTAGGAGCGCGCCGCTCTAACCTCGTCATTGCGAGCCAACGGGTCCGCGCGGAGCGCGGCCCGATGACAGGCTCCGCGAAGCAATCCAGAGTGTCTCCGCGGACGCATTGCTGGATTGCTTCGCTGCGCTCGCAATGACGGCGTGGGGCGATCTCGCTTATAATCGCAGCAACAACACGCCTCGCGAGGTCCTATGCCTAGCTACCGCCTGCACTACTTCCCCGAATCCGGCAACAGCTACAAGCTGGCGCTGATGCTGACGCTCTGCGGCGAGACGTTTGAGCCGGTCTGGACCGATTTTGCCGGCGGCGTCACGCGCACGGCGGAATGGCGCAAGGCCGTCAACGAGATGGGCGAGATTCCCGTGCTCGAGATCGACGGCGTGAAGATGACGCAGACTGCGCCGCTGCTGCTGAAACTGGCCGAGCAATACGGCCGTTTCGGCGCCGAGACGGAGGACGAGAAGTTCGAGCTGCTGCGCTGGCTGTTCTGGGACAACCACAAGCTCACCGGCTACATGGCGACCTACCGCTTCATGCGCGCCTTCACCGAGAAGAACGATCCGCAGGTGCTGAAGCATTTTCGCCGGCGGCTCGAAGACTTTCTCGGTATCCTCGACGGCCATCTCCAGCACAATGCATTCGCGATCGGCGCAAGGCCGACGGTCGCGGACATCTCGATGATGGCCTATCTGCATTATCCCAGCGACGAGCATGGCTTCGATTTCGCATCGAGCCATCCCGCCATCCATGCCTGGCTCGGCCGCATGGCCGCGCTGCCGGGCTGGAAGCCGGCCTACGAGCTGCTGCCGGGAAAACGGATGACGAACTACGCGACGTGAGGACTCTCTCTTCTCCCTCTCCCCGTTCTTACGGGGAGAGGGTTGGGTGAGGGGCTTCTCTCCACATGTGAGTTCGTCGAGGGACCTGTACCCCCTCACCCGAATTCGATCTGCGATCGAATTCGACCTCTCCCGCAAGCGGGGAGAGGTAAGCAAGCTCACCTCAACGACAGCCAGCCCAGCGTGAACAGAATGCCGCCGACGATGACGGCCACCGCGACGGCCCAGATGCTGACGCGGGCGCTGCCGGTGACCTGCTTGACTTCCTCGTTCCGCGCGATCTCGCGATTGCGCGCCTTGTTGGCGTTGCCGGTATCCGTCATGGGTCATCCAAATCGCTTGAGACCTTATCTTGCGCGTGATCCTTCGGAAAACCGCTCCACACTTTTCCTGGATCACGCGCTAACGCGTCTTGATGAAGCACATGCCGATGCGGCGCGAGGCCGCGGCGGCCTGGCAGGTCAGACCGCTAGCACAGCTCCATGACGTAAAACTCCTGTCCGGCGTTCCCGATCCCGGATCTTGCAGGGAACAATGCGCGCCCCAGCCGTCCTGATATTCGCTGCCGGCGAGCTCGCGACTGCCGCGGGTCTGCGGCCGACTGGCAAATCCGCGTGAGAAATCAGGGATCTTTCCGGCCGCGAACGCGGTCAGGATGTCGCGGCGGCGGAGTTGGTCGCCGAAGAAGTGCGGCGAGGCCGCCACGATGGCGGCATTCGACGGTCTGTCCGCAAGCCAATCGACGCCCGGGAAATGGAAGCCGCCGATGCCACGGGTCTGGTGACAGCCGGTGCAGGTGACGTCGTTGAGACGGCGCTGGAAGCCTGCGACCGAGCGGACGTTCTGCATGTCGAGGCCGTGGGCCGCCGCCTGCTTCAGCGCGCCGACCACGTCATTGTCGGTAAAGACGGGATCGCCTTTGCCCTCCCCCTGCATCATGCCGAACTCCGGCTGCAACGCCGAGGCGTCGAGGCCGGCGGGGGTCGGCACGATTGCGGCCCTGGCCAGAAATTTCTCCGGGATCAACACGGTGCCGCGATCGAACGCGCGTAAGTTCTCCGGCGCGAGCAGCCACGCCTTGAAGTCGCGCCGCAGCGCATCGTCGGCAAGAATGCGATCGCGGTCGATCTGGTTCTCCAGCGTCGATTCCACGAATGTCCTGGTGGCGGCATTGTACTTGAACACCTTGAGAAGATAGTCCGAGCGGAAATCGTGCAGCGCCGATTTCGGCGCGACCGAGACCTGGATGTTGGTCTCGATGCTGTCGAGCATGGCGTCGTCAGGCGGAGCGCGACCGCCGATCAAGCCCTGCCAGTCGCCATTGTCGAGCCAGCGCCGCGCGATCTCGGCGCAGCTGATCGGCTTGCCGTTCGCATCCGTCTGGCGCCCATCGCGCGCCTTCATCACGAGGTTGAATGTCATCGGCAGGCGCGTTGCGGTCTTGCCGCCATCCGGCCCGCTGTCGAAGCGCGCCAGACGATAGATCAGCCGGATCTCGCCACAGGACTCTTCCGAGACATAGGCACGATCCATGCGATTGACGATGCCGGCCAGCACGAAGCGCGCCTCGCGCGATTTCAGATTGGCCCGATCGAACAATTGTACGCCGAAACCCTCGCCGACGCCGATGGTCTCGCCCGGATAGGTCGCCCTGAACCATGCGATATAGCGGTCGAATTCCGCATCGATCGCGGGCAGAATGTCTTTCAGCTGCGGCAGCGAGGCGAACATCGGCTCGGTCGTGAGCGGGACGTCCGAATTCCGCTCCGGCGACAAAAGACGCGAGATCGTCAGCGTGTTGTTCTGGTCGAGCTTGCGCAGGAGATCGGGATCGGTAATCGCGGTGCCGCGCGTCAGCGCGGCATTCTCCGCTGCGAACAGCGAAACCACACCGCCCAGCAATGCGGCGGCAGCAACGAGAATTCGCAAGGCGCGGCCCATGCCTGAGGTAACACCGCGCAGGGACACCTATTCAAGCAAAAAGGCGCCTCACATCGCAGTGAAGCGCCTCTTCGAAAGTCGGATATCGGCCGCTCAGCGTCCGGTGATCAGCCCCCTCGAGGTGACGACCACCCAGCGGCCATCCTGGCGGCGGATCGCATCGACACGGCCGACGCCGGGGATGGGGTCGCCGGGATAGACCTCGTAGAGGCCGTCGCGGCCCTCGATCAGCGCGCCGCCATTGCCGGCGCTGCGCAGCCGCCAGCCTTCGATCGTCGGCAGACGCCCAACTTCGGTCTTGGGAGCTGCGGGCGCCGGGACCGGTGCGGCCGCCGCGGTCGCGACCTGCGTCGGCGCGATCGAGCCGGTGGTCTCCTTGGGCACCGCTGCAGCGGCCTGCGCAGGCGCGGCGGGCGGCGTGGCGCGGAGCTTGTCGACGGCCTCGGACAGCTTTGCGATCCTGGCCAGCGGCTCGGCCTGCGCCTTTTCGAGCTTGTCCAGGCGGTCGTTGGCCCGGTTGAACTGGGTGAGGCCGGTCTTCGAGCTCTGCTCGACATTGGCCTTCAGGGCGACGAGGTCGGCGTCGATCCGCGCCACGGACGCATCCAGCGCGCTGGTATCGGCGACCTGGACCGGAGCCGGGGCGTGTGCGGCGAAACGCATCATGCCGGCGGTCGCAAGCGCGCCGCTGATCGCGCCGACGCTGGCGGCAATCGCCACCACCGCGGCCATCGCCGACAGCCGGCGCTTGCTGCCGGACTCGCGCGGCTCGTCCGCCTTCCCATGCGGGGCGAACTCCTCGCGCTCCCAGGCGCGGTCGGCGGGCGGCATGACGATGAGCTTGCCGTGCTTCGGCTCAGGCTTGGCCTCAGCTTTGGCGTCAGTCTTGGCCTCAGTCTTGGCCTCAAACTTCGGCACTTCGATCCGCGGCGGCTCAATCTTCGGGGCGTCCGCCTTGACCGGATCGGGCTTGGGCGGCGCTTCGTGGTCGGGGGCGATCGAGGGGGCCTCGATACCCGCGGCAGCCTCGATGGCCTGCGGCGCTGCCGCGTCGATGGCAGCGGAATCCTGGGCAGCCTGCTCGGGCATTGGTTCGCTCACGGCTCAAATACTCCAGTCTCGGTTGACCTTTTGGTAACTTTCATTGCTTGCGAAATCCTTACCTCGGGACCCGCTTACCGAAATTTTAGGAATTCATCCGGGGCCGAATTGGGCCGGGAAAGTGGAACCGGTGTGGCGGGCGTGAAACAGTTCGTAATCGGGGGAAGATGAATGGGGGCGGAATGGCCCCCATGGCGTCATTGCGAGCGCAACTCCGCGGAGGCAGTCTGGATTGCTTCGTCGCAAGGGCTCCTCGCAATGAGGGAGCGCGCCGCGCGCGCTCCGATCAAATCACTATCCGTCACATCACGACGGGAGCATCCGGCAGCTCGTTCGCATGCGGCCCTTGCTTAGGAAAATGCTTTGCCATTTCGCGCGAGACGGCCTCGATGCCACTGATCACGCCGCGTTCGAACCGGCCCGATCTGAACTCGGCCTCTATCGCGCGGCAGATCGTCTCCCAACCCTCCGCGCCGACCTTCGCGTCGATGCCGCGATCGGCGATGATCTCGACGTCGCGGTCGGCGAGCAGGAGATAGATCAGAACGCCGTTGTTGTGAGCGGTGTCCCAGACGCGCAGATGCGAGAACACGTCGAGCGCGCGCTCGCGGGCCGGCTGGTTACGGAACAGCGGGCGGCCGTCGAGCGCCCCTTCGACGACGAAGCGGACCTGGCCGGAATGGGTGGATTCGCCGCGCTTGATCGCCTGCTCGATGCGGTCGAGCACCGCTTGCGGAAAGATCTGCTTCGCCCGCCAGTGATGCTGCACGAGATGCCGGGCAATGCGCTTGATGCTCATGATAGCTACCAGCTCCCCGAGGCGCCGCCGCCGCCAAAACTGCCGCCGCCGCCGCTGAAGCCGCCGCTACTCGACGATCCGCTACTCCATCCGCCGGAGGAGCCGCTCGACCACGAGCCGCCGCGCGAGCGGCCCGTGCCCGGCGTGATCGCCGAAAACAGATCGGCGATGAATCCGACGATGAAGCCGAGGATGCCGACAGCCGCCGCGAGCGCCGCGGAGCCGAGAATGAGCCAGGTTACCGCTGCGATGATGCCCCCGGTCACCAATGATCCGAGCAGCCGCCCCAGGATGGCGCGGAAGAACCCGCCGACGCCGATCGAGGCAAACAGCGCCACCGCAAACACCGGCGCCAGATCATCCAGACTATTGTGGGCGAAGTTGACGCTGCGCGAGGGTGACGGCAGCGGCTCGCCGTCGATCACCCGCAACATGCGGTCCACGCCTGCGCTGATGCCCGCGGCGAAATCGCCACTCCTGAACTTGGGGGTGATCGCCTCGTCGATGATGCGCCGAGAGGTGACGTCGGTGAGCACGCCTTCGAGACCGTAGCCGACCTCGATGCGCAAATGCCGGTCGTTCTTGGCGACGACGAGAATCGCGCCGTCGTCGACCTTCTTGCGACCGATCTTCCAGGCCTCCGCGACGCGAATCGAGAATTGCTCGATCGTCTCCGGCTGCGTGGTCGCGACGATCAGGACAGCGATCTGGCTGCCCTTGCGGTTTTCGAAGTCGCGCAGCTTTTGCGTGAGCGTGGCGATGTCGCTGCTGGAGAGCGTGCCGGTCTGATCGACGACACGGCCGGTGAGCTGGGGGACGGCGACGTCGGCATGGGAGGGGAAGGCAAAGGTGAGGAGGAGGGCGATGGCGAACACAAAAGAGGCGATCGCTCGATGCGCCCACCAAATCCTCGCTGTCATCGCCCGGCTTGACCGGGCGATCCAATATTCCAGAGACGCCCGTGGGATGCGGAGAGGCTGCGGCGTACTGGATTCCCCGCCTTCGCGGGGAATGACAGCGGAGTGTGGGGCGCGCATTCGAAACGACGCGCTTACTTCGACGGCGCCGGCGCCGCGTTAAAGTCCACCTTCGGCGCGGTCGAGATCGCCTTCTCGTTCTCGACAGAGAAGTTCGGCTTCTCCTTGTAGCCGAACGCCATCGCGGTGAGATTGGTCGGGAACGAGCGGACGGTGACGTTATAATCCTGCACCGCCTTGATGTAGCGGTTGCGCGCCACCGTGATGCGGTTCTCGGTGCCCTCGAGCTGCGACATCAGGTCCTTGAACAGGGCATCGGACTTCAGCTGCGGATAGTTCTCGGTGACGACCAGAAGGCGCGACAGCGCGCTGGAGAGCTCGCTCTGCGCGGCCTGGAATTTCTGGAACGCGGCGGGATCGTTCAGCACCTCCGGCGTCGCCTGAATGCTGCCGACCTTGGCGCGTGCATTGGTGACGCCGAGCAGCACGTCCTTCTCCTGCTGGGCAAAGCCCTTCACCGAGTTGACGAGATTGGGCACGAGATCGGCGCGGCGCTGATACTGGTTCACGACCTCGGACCAATTGCCCTTGATCTGCTCGTCCTCGCTCTGGATCGCGTTGTAGCCGCAATTGGTCAGGCTCAGCGAGGCCAGGGCGGCCAGCACGGTCAGGATCTTGCGCATTAAATTTCTCCCGGTGGAATCCGGCGCAAACTATCAGATTGCGCGCCTGAGAAAAGCAGCAGGCTGACGCAAGCCTCTTGCCTCGCACCGGCCGACATAGTCAACTCCGGCAAAACAAGAGCGGAAACACCAGGGGGAACGCGATGTCCTCGTTCGAGACCATCCTCGTGGAACGGCCTGAGCCGGCGATCGTCCGTGTCGTGATGAACCGGCCCGAGGCGCGCAACGCGCAGAACCTGCAAATGACCTACGACCTCAACGCCGCCTTCGACGCGGCGGTGCAGGACGATGCGGTCAAGGTGATCATTCTCGCCGGGAACGGCCCGCACTTCTCCTCCGGCCACGACCTGCGCCCCGGAGACAAGAATACCGCAGGGGTCGATTTCCCGCCGATTGGAAATTGGGGCGGTTTCGCCGAGCCGAACGCCCATGGCCGGTTCGCCCGCGAGCAGGAGATTTATCTCCAGATCACCCGGCGCTGGCGCAATCTGGCAAAGCCCACCATTGCCGAGGTGCATGGCAAGTGCATCGCCGGCGGCTTGATGCTGGCCTGGGCCTGCGATCTCATCGTCGCCAGCGACGATGCGCAGTTCTGCGATCCCGTCGTCACCATGGGCGTGTGCGGCGTCGAATGGTTCGTGCATCCCTGGGAGCTGGGACCACGCAAGGCCAAGGAGTTCCTGTTCACCGCCGACAGCTGGAGCGCGCAGGAGGCGCACCAGCTCGGCATGGTCAACCAAATCGTGCCGCGCGCCGAGCTGTCGTCGCGCGTGCTGGAGCTGGCGCGAAGGATCGCAACAAAACCGTCCTTCGCGCTGAAGCTGACCAAGGAGGCGGTCAACCGCTCGGTCGACGTCATGGGCCAGCCGGCCGCGATCGACCAGGCCTTCGCGCTGCATCAGCTCTGCCACGCGCACAATCTCCAGGAGTTCGGCATGATCGTCGATCCATCCGGCCTGCATCCCTCCGTGCGCAAGCCGCCGGCCGCCGCGGAGTAGACGCGATGGATCTCAATCTCAGTGACGAGCAAAAGTTGCTGCGCGAAAGCGCGGAACGTTTCGTGGCCGAGAGCTACGATGCCGAGCACCGCCGCAGAATCGCGAATGATCCGCTCGGCTTCAGCCCGGCCGTTTGGAAGCAATTCGCCGAGCTCGGCTGGCTGGCGCTGCCGCTTCCGGAAGAGTTCGGCGGGCTCGGCGGCAGCGCGGTCGATATCGGCATCTTGATGGAGGCCTTCGGCCGGGGCCTGGTTTCTGAGCCTTATGTCGCAACAATCGTGCTCGGGGCCGCGCTGATCGCCAGATGCGGCACCAGCGAGCAGAAGCAGGCGAGCCTGCCCAAGGTGGCGGACGGATCACTGAAGCTTGCCCTGGCGCATTCGGAGCGCGCCGCCCGGTTCGATCTTGCCAAGGTCACGACCAGCGCCAACAAGACCGGACAAGGCTGGCGCCTTTCCGGCAGCAAGATCGCCGTGCTCGACGGACATGCCGCCGACGAGATCATCGTCTCCGCCCATATCCACGATCATCGGGGCCCCTCGGGCCGGATCGGCCTGTTCCTCGTGCAGGCGACGACGTCAGGCCTCGTCATCAGTGATTATCCGCGTCTCGGCGGCGGACGCGCCTGCAACATCGAGCTGTTCGACGCGCATCTGCCGGAAGACGCCCTGCTCGGCGACGGCAGCGACGCCGTGCCCGCGATCGAATGGGCGATCGATCGCGCCATGGCCGCGCTCGGTGCGGAAGCTGTCGGCATCATGCAGACGCTGCTCGACACCACGCTCGACTACACCAAGATCCGAAAACAATTCGGCCGGCCGCTCTCCGCCAACCAGGTGATCCGCCACCGCCTCGCCGACATGGCGATGCAGGTGGACGAGGCCCGCTCGATGGCGCTGCGCGCGGCGTTGAAGGCCGATAGCGCGCCGATCGAGCGTGCCCGGGCAGCCTCGGGCGCGAAGGCGAAGATCGGCAAATGCGCGCGCTTCGTCGGCGAGCAGTCGATCCAGCTCCATGGCGGCATGGGCGTCACCGAGGAGCTTGAGGTCGGCGCCTATTTCAAGCGCCTCGTCGCGTTCGACACGCTGTTCGGCGGCAGCGCGCATCACTATGCCCGCCACGCCGAGCTGAGCCGCAGGGCCATCTCTGCTTAACAAGGAGCGCATCATGGACCTGTCGTTCAATGCCGAGGAGCGCGCCTTCCAGAGCGAGGTGCGCGGCTTCATCGCCAAGAATCTCACCGAGGAAATGAAGCGCGCGACCGCGTTGACGCCATCGGTGTTCTCCGATCCCGACATCGGCATGGCCTGGCAGCGCGCGCTGCACGCCCAAGGCTGGGGCGCGCCGGGCTGGCCGGTCGAATATGGCGGCCCCGACTGGACGCCGGCGCAACGCTGGATCTTCGAGACTGAATGCGCCCGCGCCGGCGTGCCCAACGTCAACGTGATGGGCGTGAAGATGGTCGGGCCCGTCATCATCGGCTTCGGCAGCCCCGAGCAGAAGAATTTCTACCTGCCGCGGATTCTCTCCGGCGAGGATTATTGGTGCCAGGGCTATTCCGAGCCGGGCTCCGGCTCAGATCTGTCGTCCCTCAAGACGCGCGCGGTGCGCGACGGCGACGACTACATCATCAACGGCACCAAGATCTGGACCACGCATGCGCATCACGCCAACCGCATGTTCGCGCTGGTGCGCACCAGCGACGGGGCGCGGCAGCAGGACGGCATCAGCTTCATCCTGATCGACATGAAGACGCCTGGAATCACCATCCGTCCGATCCTCACCATCGGCGGCGACCACGAGGTCAACCAGGTGTTCTTCGACGACGTGCGCGTGCCCGTGGCCAATCGCGTCGGCGAGGAAGGCAAGGGCTGGACCTACGGCAAATATCTGCTCGAGTTCGAGCGCGGCGCGGGCATCGCCTCGGCCAAGCTGCGCGAAGGATTGAAGGCGGTTGCCGATCTTGCCGAGTCCGACCTCACGGGCCGCGCCATCGACAGCCCTGACATCGCGACGCGGATTGCCGAGGTCGAGGTCGACATCGACGCGCTCGAGATGACGGAGCTGCGCGTGCTCTCGGCACTCCAGACCGGCCAGAATCCCGGCGCGGTGTCGTCGATCCTGAAGCTGCGCAACAGCGAGATCCGTCAGGCCGTGACGCGGTTAGGAGCCGACGTGATCGGCCACGACGCCCTCGCCGTCGAGCCGATGCGCCCGCTCTACAAGCTCAACCACGAGCCGGCGACGCCTGAGGAGATGCTGACGGTGATGCCGGAATATCTCAACGGCCGCGCCTACACCATCTTCGGCGGCACCTCGGAAATCCAGCGGGATATTATCGCGAAGATGATGCTGGGGATTTAGGGCGAACCGGCGCCACATCCTCAGTGTCGTCCCCGCGGAGGCGGGGACCCATAACCACAGGCCGAGGTGGTTACGGGGACTCGGAGTTGCCAGCTTCGCGCGACAACCACTCCCTGTGGTTATGGGTCCTGGGCTCGCGCTTTGCGCGCCCCGGGACGACGAGCTGAGTTTGGTGCAATAGCCTGCGCAACAGCTAGCGCACTTACCCCGCCGCCTTCGCGTCCCGGATCGCCTGCCAGATCTTCTGCGGCGTCAGGGGCGTGTTCAGCTGGGTGATGCCGAGCTCGGCGAGCGCGTCCATCACGCCGTTGGTGACGCAGGGCGGGCCGCCGATGGCGCCGGATTCGCCGCAGCCCTTGGCGCCGAGCGGATTGGTGCGGCAGGGCGCGGAATCATCCAGCGTCACTACGATCGGCGGCACGTCGTCCGCGCGCGGGATGCAGTAATCCTGGTAGCTCGCCGTCAGCAGCTGGCCGTCGGCATCATACGACACGCCTTCATACAGCGCCTGGCCGATGCCTTGCGCGACGCCGCCATGGATCTGGCCGGTGACCAGCATCGGGTTCACGGCGACGCCGACGTCGTCGACCGTGGTGTAGCGCACGACCTTGGAGACGCCGGTCTCGGGGTCGATCTCGACCTCGCAGATATGCGTGCCGTTGGGCCAGCTCGGACCATCGACCTCGCCTTCGGAATCGACGCTGAGCTTGGCGCCGCTCTCCTTCTCGGCGAGATCGAACAGGCTGATGCGGCGGTCGGTGCCGACCACGGTGAGCATGCCGCCCTGATATTCGATGTCCTCGACCGAGGTCTCCAGCACGTTCGCTGCTTTCTCGCGCGCCTTCTGGATCAGATCGTTGGAGGAGACCGCGACCGCCGTGCCACCGACGAACAGCGACCGCGAGCCGACGCTGCCGAAGCCCATGGCGAGATCGGTGTCGCCCTGCACCACGTCGATCTTGTCCATGGCAATGCCGAGCGTGTCGGAGATCATCTGGGTGTAGGTGGTCTGCAGCCCCTGCCCCATCGCCATGGTGCCGGAATGCAGCACAACGCGGCCTTGCGAGGTCGCGTGCAGGCTGACCTTCTCGGTGTGGGCGCGGCCGCCGGTCCACTCGATGTAGGAGGTGAGTCCGCGGCCGTAGAGCAGGCCCTTCTTCTTCGCGGCCTTCTTGCGCGCGGCAAAGCCGTCCCAGTCAGCGAGCTTCACGGCGCGGTCGAGCATGTGCGCGAAGGCGCCGGAATCGTAGACCTGGCCGGCCGCATTGGTGTAGGGCAGCTGCGCCGGCTTGATGTAGTTGGCCTTGCGGATCGCGCGCGGATCCATGCCGATTTTTCGCGCAGCGGCGTCGAACAGGCGCTCGACGATGAACACCGCCTCAGGGCGGCCGGCGCCACGATAGGCCCCGACCGGCGCGGTGTGGGTCATCACCGACTGCACCTCGAAGTGCACCAGCGGCAGGTCGTAGACACCGGTCTGTACGAACGGCCCGAGCACCAGCGGGATGATGTTGGCCGCGCCCGAGGAATAGGCCCCGGTGCAGCCGATCGACTTGACGCGATAGGCCAGCACCTTGCCCTTCTCGTCCAGCGCGAAGGACGCCGTCGACGTGAGATCGCGGCCGTGGGTGCCGCCGACGAACTCGTCGGTGCGGTCGCCGCGCCAGCGGATCTTCTTGTTCAGCTTGGTCGCGGCATAGGCGACGATGCCGTCCTCGGGATAGAGATTGGTCTTCTGGCCGAAGCCGCCGCCGATGTCGCCGACCAGCACGCGGACGCTGTCCTTGGGACGCTTGAGCACGGCTTCCGCCAGCACGTCGCGGGTCGAGGCCGGCGTCTGCGACTGCACGTGCAGCAGGAGACGGCCGGACTTCTTGTCGATCTCGGCAATGGTCGAGCGCGGCTCCATCGAGGACGGAACGAGACGCTGGCTGACGATATCGAGCTCGACGGTGTGCGCGGCCTTGGCAAAGGCCTCGTCGACCTTCGCGGCGTCGCCGTAAGACATCGCGCCGACGATGTTGTCGGGCGCCTCCGGCCACACCACGGGCGCGCCTGATTTCACCGCCTCGACGGGATCGACCACCGCGGGCTGCACATCGTATTCGACCGCGATCGCCTCGGCCGCGCTCTGCGCCTCCACGCGCGATGACGCCACCACCGCGGCCACGGCCTCGCCGGCGTAGCGGACGACCTCGTGGGCGAGCAGCCGGCGCGGCGGCACGGTCATCGGCTTGCCGTCCGGGCGCTTGAAGATGTTCAGCGTCGGGATGGTGCCGATGTCGTCCTTGACCAAGTCCGCGCCGGTGTAGATCGCGGCAACGCCCGGCATCGAAGCCGCGGCGCTGGTGTCGATCGAGACGATCTTGGCGTGGGCGTGCGGCGAGCGCAGCACGTGCAACCACAGCGCGCCGTCGGCCGGCTTATCGTCGATGAACTGTCCCTTCCCGGTGAGCAGCCTCTGGTCTTCCAAACGCTTGACGGGCTGCCCCGCTCCGAAACGCAAATTGCCGGGAAGAATGTTCATTCCGCTGTATCCTCGAGATCGGGAAAAACGACGGCGGCGGTTTTAACCGATTTTGCGCGCCAGACAACCGAGCCCCGGCACATCTGCGATGCGCGTCAGAGCCCCTTGCAGGGGCGGATTGGGCGGCTAGGACCTGTCGATATCGACAATGCTCACATTCACGTCACGGGTGTCCGAGCCGCGCTTGACCGTGAGCCGAACGGTCTTTCCGGCCCCGGCCTGCTCGAGCGCATCGGTCAGGTCGGCAAGGCGCCGCACCGGCTTGCCTTCCACCGCGGTGATGATGTCTCCGACCGCTCCCGTGGAAAAGTTGACGCCGCGAATCCCCGCCCGCTCGGCAGGACTGCCGGGGGCCGTCCGCACCACGATCACCCCTTCGACAGCAAGCCGGGTCGACACATCCTCGCCGGCGGCCACGATGCCGATGCCCGGCGTCGGCACGCGGCCGTTGCGGATCAGCTCGGGCACGATCCGGTTCACGACATCGACCGGCACCGCGAAGCCGATGCCGGCGTTCGATCCGGAGGGCGAGATGATCGCAGTCGTGACGCCGATCAGCCGGCCGGCGGAATCCAATAGCGGCCCGCCCGAATTGCCGGGATTGATCGCGGCATCGGTCTGGATGACGTTCGCGATCTCCCGGCCGCCATGGGTCGGGAGCCGGCGCTTGAGCGCGCTGATGATGCCAGAGGTCATCGACTGATCCAGCCCGAAGGGATTGCCGATCGCGAAGGCGGATTGTCCGACTTTCAGGTCATTCGAACTGCCCAGCGCAATCGGAGCTGGAAGCTGGCGCACGCTGCGGATGCGCAACACCGCGAGATCGTAATTGGGCGCCGTGCCGACCAGGTCGACCTGGGCCACCTCACCCGAGGCAAAGCGCACGGCGATCTCGCCGCCATTGGCGACAACATGATTGTTCGTCACCAGGTGGCCGTCGCGGTCCCAGACAAATCCCGTGCCGGAAGCACCACCGCCGGCCTGAGTTTCTTCGCCCATGAGGGGACTTGCCGCCGACTTGGCCGCAACCTGAACGACCGACGGCGATACGCGCTCGAAGATGTCGATGGTCGCCTTCTCGCCGTCCCACAGCGGCCCGCGCTGCTCGACGGCACGTGCGGAGGGCGCGGCCCATGGGACATACGAGACGGGGACATGCAGGATCTTCGCGGCCGTGACCGCGACCAGCAGGGCGGCGAAGGCTGCCGCGGCAATCGCATAGCGACGATTCATTGGGTGATCACCGTGTCTTGTGCTGAATGCGGGCTGTGAGATGCACATGCATGAAGTGGCAGGATCTCGCTTACGCAGCAACGTCGCAAACGCGCGGAAGTTTCTCGGTCAGGTATGGACCATTTTGCGCCCGGCACAGATGCCGGGGCATATTGCCGCGTGGCGAGCTATTCCAGCTCGCGTAGCGCCGTTTCCACGATTTTGCGCGCATCCGCCGTCAGTGGCGCCTGCGGCGGGACGGGGCCGCCGACGTCATAGCCCTGGATCGCAAGGCCGGCCTTGATGCACGCCGCGAGATTGAAACGGGCGAAGGCTTCGTTGATCCGCCACAGCCGCCGCTGCAGCGCCATGGCCTCGTCCCAGCGGCCGGCCGTGCAGAGCTCGTACAACGCGACGCTCTGGCGCGGGATGATGCAGGCAGGTCCCGCCATCCAGCCGCGGCCGCCGATCAGCATCACCGCTGCCGGAATGTGGGCGGAGGCGGAGAACACGCGCAAGGCGTCGCCGCAGCGGTTCATGATCGAGAGCAGCCGTCCGGTGTTCGTGGAGGCATCCTTGATGTAGCCGATGCGCGGATGCTCGGCGAGGCGCGCGATGACGTCGAGCGTGAGATCGGAGCGCTGGAATTGCGGATTGGTGTAGATGACGACGGGAATGTCGACGGCATCGGCAATGGCGCGGAAATAGGATTCGACCTGCGCATCGGCCAGGGGGAAATACGCCTCCAAAATCGCAAGGATGCCGTCGGCCCCACACTTCTGGCAGGCTTTCGCCTGCGCCACCGCATCCGCCGTTGCGGTGGAGGCGACGCCGGCGATAACAGGCACGCGCCCCTGCGCGGCCTCAATCGTGGTCTGCACGACCGCCATGCGTTGCGCGGCGTTTAGGTAAGCGAATTCGCCGGTCGAGCCCAACGGCGTCAGCCCGTGCACGCCGGCGCCGATCAGGTCGTCGCAGAGTTTTGCCAGCACGTTGGTTCGCACCGTGCCGTCGGCATCGATGGGCGAGACGAGATACGGAAAGACACCGTGGAATTCGGACATGCGGCGCTGATCCCGGTCGATTGGTTTGCGGCTGACCGCTATTACCAATGCCAGCGCCGGCGATCAAACCCTGAGCAGACGCACCCGCGTGCCCCAGGGATCAATCGCCTCCACCCCATCCGCAAGCGCCGTGACCTTCACACCGCCTTTGCGCAGCCGTTCTTCCTGCGCGGCGAGCAGCTCCGGGTTCGCCATCACCAGCGAGAACCAGGCAAGACCGGTCGTGGACTCGTCGCGCTGGCCGGCGCCCTGGCTCTGCCAGACATTCATGCCGAGGTGATGGTGATAGCGGCCCGACGCCAGGAACGCCGCGCCGCTGCGGCGGCGGGTCGGGTCGAGGCCGACGGTGCCGTGATAGAAGCTCTCGGCCTGGGCGAGATCGCCGACGCGCAGATGCATGTGGCCGATGCGCATTCCATCCGGCGCCTTGGCATAATCGGGAACGCGCGTATTGGTGAGCGACAACAGGTCGGGAATGTTGAGCTCGTCGGTCGCCATCTTCACGCTACCCTCGCTCCATTGCCATTGCGAGGGGTCGCGGTCGGCATAGACCTCGATGCCGTTGCCTTCGGGGTCGTCGAGATAGACGGATTCGGAGACGAGATGATCGGCAAAGCCCGACAACGGCACGCGGTGCGAGGCGGCATGAACCAGCCAGCGCGCCAGATCCTTGCGGGTCGGCATCAGGAAGGCGGTGTGGTAGAGGCCTGCGGCGCTGCGCGATTCAATCGCGGCTTCGGGACGGGCCTCCAGCACCAGCAGCGTGAGGCCTGATGTGCCGAGCTTGGCTGTGGCCGCCGAGCGCTCCATCACGGTGAGCCCGATCACATCGCGGTAATAATCTGCGACTTTGTCGAGGCTCTTCACCCGCAGCGTCACCATGCCGACCCGCATCGGCGTACGGCTGGCAAAGGTGGGGCCGCCGCCCTGCGCTGTGCCCTCGGCACGGGCCGCGGCTGTGGCGGCCATGGCGAGCGAGGTGGCGCCGGCGAGCTGCAGCAGGGTGCGGCGGGTCAAGTCGATGGTCATCGGTCGGGCTCGCTGGAAATCCTCGAGGCCAAATGGCCCAATTTTGGGATTGCTACACGTTCCCGTGAGGCGCTCCCAATCACATGTTCGTCGGTCGCGGTCTTGCGGAGGCCGTCCTGGTCCTGGCCACCCGGCCAGTTTCGCAATCGCCCGCGGCATCCCAGATTGAGGACAACTTACGGGAGCCCGCCATGACTGATCTTAGTCCCCTGTCCTCACTGTCCTCCGCGCTCGCGGACATTGTGGCGCGCACCGCGCCGTCCGTCGTCTCCGTGCATTCGCATCGCTCTCGCGCGACCGGCTTCGTCTGGAGGAGCGGCCTGATCATCACCGCAGATGAGGCCCTCGCCGACGAGGGTGAGGTCGAGATCGGCCTCGCCGACGGTAGTCGGGTCGCTGCCACGATCGCCGGCCGCGACCACACCACCGACATCGCGCTGCTGCGCACTGAGGCCGCGGTCGCGCCGGTCAAGCTCGCCGCAACCCTCCCGCCGCTGGGCGCATTGTCGGTCGTGGTCGCGACCAGCCGGGAGACACCAAGCGCGGCGCTCGGGATGGTGTCGGCGTCCGGAAAGAGCTGGCGTTCCCTGCGCGGCGGCGACATCGATGCGCGGATCGAGCTCGACGTCCGCCTGCGCGGCAGCCAGCAGGGCGGGCTCGCGCTCGATGCATCGGGCGAAGCCTTCGGCATGGCCGTGCTCGGGCCGCGGCGCGTGCTGGTGATCCCGACCGCGACGATCGAGCGTGTCGCGCCCCAGCTGGAGGCGCGCGGCCGCATCGCGCGCGGTTATCTCGGCCTTGGTCTGCAGCCGGTGCGGCTCGACGACGGTATCGGCGCGATGGTGATGAATGTCGACAAGGCCGGGCCTTCGGCCGCGGCCGGCATTCGCCAGGGCGACGTGATCGTGGCGGTCAACTGCCAGAAGCTCTCGGGCGTGCGCGCACTGTCGCGAACGCTGGGACCTGCGAGCGTCGGCGCGGTGGTCGACGTCGCCGTGCACCGTGGCGGCGAGCCGGTCAGCTTCAAGGTCACGGTCGGCGAAAGGCCGGAGGCGTGAGCGAGGACAAGACGGCCGAGATCGTACTGTCGCTTGAGATCGACGATTCCGCCCTCGCCGATCGCCTCGCGGCCCTGCTCGGCAATGTCGCCGGGCTTCGCCTCGCAGCGCCCGGCGAGCAGCCCGCCGCAACGATCGTCGCCCGCGATACGCGCATCATGCCTGCGGACATCGCGCTGACGCAGCGCGAGCTCGACGTGCTCGCGCTGATGGCCGAGGGCGCGTCCAACAAGATGATCGCGCGGCAGCTCGGCATCTCCGTGCACACCGTGAAATTCCATGTCGGCTCGTTGCTCGACAAGCTCGACGCCACCGGCCGCACCGATGCGGTGGCGCATGCGGCGCGCCGCGGCGTGATCGAGCTTTGACAGCCCTAACGGCGCCGCTCAGCCGCTACACCCGCTTGCCGTTGTTCTTCTCCGCCGCGCGGCGCAGCGCTTCGGCGAGCGCGCCGCCGCCCGAAGATTCCTGCTTGCGCGGCGCGGACGACGTCATGCGGCTTGCGTTGCGCTGATTGTTGTCGCGCTGCATGCCGGGGGCGTCCTTCTTAGGCCCGACCTCGTCGTCGAGGCGTAGCGTCAGCGAGATGCGCTTGCGGGCCACCTCGAAGTCCAGCACCTTCACCTTGACGATGTCGCCGGGCTTCACCACCTCGCGCGGGTCCTTGATGTAGGTCTTCGACATCGCCGAGATGTGCACGAGGCCATCCTGGTGCACGCCGATGTCGACGAAGGCGCCGAAGGCGGCGACGTTTGTCACGGTGCCCTCGAGGATCATGCCCTTCTTGAGATCCTTGATCTCCTCGACGCCTTCCTTGAACACCGCCGCCTTGAACGCAGGGCGCGGGTCGCGACCGGGCTTTTCCAACTCGCGAAGGATGTCGGTGACGGTCGGCAGACCGAAGGTCTCGTCGACGAAATCCTTCGGCTTCAGCGTGCGCACGACGTCGCTGTTGCCGATCAGCGCCTTGATGTCGCTCCTGGTCGCTTCGAGAATCCGGCGCACCACGGGATAGGCTTCTGGATGCACGCCGGAGGCATCAAGCGGATCCTCGCCGCCGAGGATGCGCAAGAAGCCCGCGCACTGCTCGAACGCCTTCGGCCCGAGCCGCGGCACGTCCTTGAGCGCCTTGCGCGACTTGAACGGACCATTGGCGTCGCGATGCGCCACGATGCTCTGGGCGAGGCCGGAGCCGACGCCCGAGACGCGCGCCAGCAGCGGCGCGGAGGCGGTGTTGACGTCGACGCCGACCGCGTTCACGCAATCCTCGACCACGGCATCGAGCGATTTGGCGAGCTTGGCCTGGCCGAGGTCGTGCTGATACTGGCCGACGCCGATCGCCTTCGGCTCGATCTTGACCAGCTCGGCGAGCGGGTCCTGCAGGCGCCGCGCGATCGACACCGCGCCGCGCAGGGTGACGTCGAGGCCGGGCAGCTCCTCCGAGGCGAAGGCCGAGGCCGAATAGACGGACGCGCCGGCTTCCGACACCACGATCTTGTTCATCTTCAGCTCAGGCAGACCCTTGACCAGCTCGGTGGCGAGCTTGTCGGTCTCACGCGAGGCGGTGCCGTTGCCGATCGCGATCAGCTCGACGCGGTGCTTGATTGCGAGCCGGCCGAGCGTCGCCAGCGACTCGTTCCATTGCCGCTGCGGCTCGTGCGGATAGATCGCGGTGGTGTCGACCACCTTGCCGGTGGCATCGACGACGGCGATCTTCACGCCGGTGCGGTAGCCGGGATCGAGCCCCATGGTGACGCGGGTGCCGGCGGGCGCGGCCAGCAGGAGGTCGCGCAGGTTCGAGGCGAACACGCGCACGGCCTCGGTCTCGGCCGAATTCCACAGCCGCATGCGCAGATCGATATTGAGATGCACCTGGATCTTGGTGCGCCAGGCCCAGCGCACGGTATCGATCAGCCAGCGGTCGCCGGGACGCTTGAGATCGGCAATGCCGAACCGCTTCATGATCTTCAATTCATAGGCGCTCGGCACGCCCGGCGGCGGCGCCTCGGCCTCGGGCTGAATTTGCAGGTCGAGAATTTCTTCTTTCTCGCCGCGGAACATCGCGAGGATGCGGTGCGAGGGCAGTTTTGTCAGCGGCTCGGAGAAATCGAAATAGTCGGCGAACTTCTCGCCCTCGGTCTTCTTGCCGTCGCGCACCTTGGAGGCCATGCGCGCATTGGTCCACATCTCCTCGCGCAGGGCGCCGATCAGATCGGCGTCCTCGTCGAAGCGCTCGACCAGGATGGCGCGGGCGCCGTCGAGCGCGGCAGCGGCGTCAGCGACGCCCTTCTCGGCGTTGATGAAGCCTTCGGCGACCACCTTCGGATCATTGCCGGGCTCAGCCATAAGCTGATTGGCGAGCGGCTCGAGGCCGGCTTCCTTGGCGATCTCCGCCTTGGTGCGGCGCTTCGGCTTGAACGGCAGATAGATGTCCTCCAGGCGGGCCTTGCTGTCAGCGGCCATGATGGTGGCTTCCAGCGCGGCGTCGAGCTTGCCCTGCTCGCGAACCGATTCGAGGATGGCCTTGCGGCGGTCCTCGAGCTCGCGCAGGTAAACCAGGCGCTCCTCCAGAGTGCGCAATTGCGCGTCGTCGAGCGCACCGGTCGCTTCCTTGCGGTAGCGGGCGATGAAGGGAACCGTGGCGCCGCCGTCGAGCAGCGTCACCGCCGCCTCGACCTGCTCGGCGCGAACCCCAAGCTCCTGCGCAATTTTCTGGTTGATGTTGGCCACGCGAGATTCCCTCTAATCCAAGCACGCGGGCGCAGGGGCGAACCACCGGCCGCGGGACGCCGCTTATGGACCAACCAAGGTTGATTCATCAAGGTGCGGTGCGCAACCGTCGACAGAGGATTTTTTGCCCGACCGATGCGATCTCGCCACATTCGTGGGGGCGCGGCGACTTGACATCGGCCCCGCGTTCCGCGCCTGCTTGTTCCCGCCGGGCCAATGAACTCTCCGCACGAGGACCAATCATGCGTACCACATCGGTCGGCGTCTTCAGGATCGCCACCACGGGACCCGGCGACGTCTCCGGCCTGATGGACTTGATCGTTTCAGGCGCGATCGATACCACCTCGATCCTCGCCGTTCTCGGCAAGACCGAGGGTAACGGCGGCGTCAACGATTTTACCCGGGAATACGCGGTGGCCGCGCTATGTACGGCGCTGGCACCCAAGCTTGGCCTGTCGGCGGAGGCAGTCGAGCAGCGTATCGCCTTCGTGATGTCCGGCGGCACCGAGGGCGTGCTGAGCCCGCACATCACGGTGTTCACGCGCAGCGAGGCCGAGCGCCCGGCAGGCCTCTCCGGCAAACGCCTCGGCATCGGCATGGCGCACACGCGGGACTTGCTGCCCGAGGAGCTCGGCCGCTCCGCGCAGATCACCGAGACGGCCAAGGCCGTGCAAACCGCGATGGCGGATGCCGGCATCAACGATCCCGCGGACGTCCATTTCGTGCAGATCAAGTGCCCGCTGCTGACCAGCGAGCGCGTTGCCGCGGCAAACGCGCGAGGCAACAAGACGGCGACGACAAACGCTTACGGCTCGATGGCCTATTCGCGCGGTGCGTCCGCGTTGGGCGTTGCGGTCGCGCTCGGCGAGATCAGTTCCAACGTCGGCGACGAGGACGTGCTGCGGCGCTATGATCTGTTCTCCAAGGTGGCCTCGACCTCGTCGGGGATCGAGCTGATGCATAACGTCGTCATCGTGCTCGGCAACTCGGCATCTTCAGCGAGTGAGTTCGAGATCGGCCATGCCGTGATGGAGGATGCGATCGACGCCGCGGCGGTGGTATCGGCGTTGAACAGCGTCGGGCTCGGCGCGGCGCCGCAAACCACCGCCGGCCGCGCGCTCATCAACATCTTCGCCAAGGCGGAGGCCTCGCCGGACGGCACCGTGCGCGGCTTCCGCCACACCATGCTTGAAGACACCGACATCAGCGCGACACGCCACGCCCGCGCAGCGGTCGGCGGCCTGATCGCGGGCCTTGCCGGCACCGGTGCAATCTACGTGTCCGGCGGCGCCGAGCATCAGGGGCCGGCCGGCGGCGGCCCGGTTGCAGCGATCGCACGACTGTCGGATTGATAGCCGGCAGCCCGACCTCTCCGCCGGGCGCAACCCTGCCCCTCGTGGCGCCTCGGTTGATTCACGCGGGCCGTTGCGAAAAAGGTGACGCCGCGGCCTTAAGGGGATTTGACTTCATGACTTTGCCGATGAGCTGGAATGAATGGGCACAGCACGATGGCGTCGCGCTGGCGGGGCGCGTTCGCAAGGGCGAGCTGACGGCGAAGGAGCTGGCGCGCCAGGCCGCCGCGGGCGTTGCCAAGGTCAATCCAGCGCTGTCCGGCGTGGTCGAGCTGTTCGAGGACGTGATCGCCGATCCCGCCAAGGACGGCGCCAATCTCGCAGGTCCGTTCGCCGGCCTGCCCTTCCTGATGAAGGACCTCGGACCGACCATGAAGGGCCGGCTGCAGGAGATGGGATCGCTGCTGATGCGCGGCAATCGCGCGAGCGCCGATACGTTCCTCACCGGCAAATTCCGTCAGGCGGGGCTCAACCTGATCGGTCGCACCACGACGCCAGAATTCGGCGTGTGCTCGTCGGCCGACAATCCTGCCGTCTACGTCACGCGCAATCCCTGGAATACGGACTACACCACCTGCGGCTCATCGGCAGGCAGCGCGGCGATGGTGGCCGCGGGCGTGGTGCCGATCGCGCATGCGACCGACGGCGGCGGCTCGATCCGCATTCCCGCCGGCGTCAACGGCAATATCGGCCTGAAGGTCTCGCGCGGCGTGTTCTCGCTCGCGCCGCACATGTCGGACCTGACCGGCCTCGTCTCGATCCAGGGCTGCCAGTCGCGCTCGGTGCGCGACACTGCCGCCTTCGTCGATCATGCGCGCGGGCCTGCGCCCGGCGAGTTCATGCCGTTCTGGACCACGGCGCAGCCTTATTGCGAGATGATCAAGCGCGATCCCGGCAAGCTTCGCATCGCGCTGTCGCACACATGGGGCAATTACACCGCGACGCCCGAGCTCGCTGCCGAGCTGGAGAAGGCCGGACGCTTCCTCGAAGGCCTCGGCCATCACGTCGACTATGCGCTGCCGGAGATCGACCTCCCGGCCGCCTTCGAGGCGCAGACCACCTGCTACATCTCGAACTTCGCGGTGGTGATCTCCAACATGCTCGCTGCGCGCGGACTGGAAAAGCCGCCGGAGGATCTGATCGAGCCGATGAACATCCGCATCTGGGAAGCCGGGCGCCACACCAGCTTTGCCGAGCGGGCGAAGATGCAGGCCGTGTTCAACACGACCTCGCGCGGCTTCGGCAGCTTCTTCGAGCAATGGGACGTGATCCTGACGCCGATCACGGCGCTGCCGACGCCGAAGGTCGGCACCAGGGAATATCTCACCATCTCGGACAATCCTGATGTGCGCGACTGGTTCGACAATCTGTGGCGCTTCTTCGCCTTCACGCCGCTCGCCAATCTCTGCGGCATGCCGGCGATTTCGATGCCGATGGCAAGCCAGGACCACGGCCTGCCGCTCGGCATCCAGGCGATCGCCAAGCAGGCCAATGACGGCCTATTGCTGCAGCTCGCCGCCCAGATCGAGCGCGCGCTCGACGGCAAGTGGAACGGCGGCAAGAAACCGAAGGTGCATGTAGGCTACTAGAGCGTGATGAGATCAGTTCGATCGCTACGGCGGAGGTGCACTCCCTCTCCCGCTTGCGGGAGAGGGCTGGGGAGAGGGTGTTTCCGCGATGGGACAATCCAGCCCTCACCCGCGCCTTCGGCGCGACCTCTCCCGCAAGCGGGAGAGGTTGCAGCGAGCCCGTGGCATGGATCTCGCTTTAGCAAGTGTGCGATCGCATCGATACGCGATCGCAACAGCCTCAGTTCTTGACCGCCGGTATCTCCTCCGCCACCGGCTGCTTCTGACCCTGCTGATACATCGCGAGCGCCTTTTCGAGGGCTTCGCGCAGTGCCAGTGCTGCGGCGACACTGCAACGCAGATGCGCGGTCTGGACCACGTCGACCCTGACGGCAGCGCCGACCGGCATCAACAGGTTTGCGGCAAGCTCGATCTGGATCGCGCCGTTGTGGTGACCGAAGCAGGATGCGCCGTCGAAATAGATGATCGGCGCCCGCTCGGCGCTGGAGGTGGAAATGGTGACGGGCCCCTGGGCGGTCGAGGGCGTTTCGGGGTCGGCCATGGGCGCTCCTTGCAGTTCATCGACGAACGAAGCGCCCACCATCGACGCTTCGGCGCGCCCTGTCGAGACCAAACCGTCCCATGCGGGGCTCATTCGGGATTTTGCGCGAGGCCCGACACTGGTCTAGAAGGTCCCCATGAGCACCACGCCGACCACGCTTGCCTTCGAGGAACTCGCCGAGGCCATCAAGGGCCGCCGCTCCGATTACGGCCATATCAGCGGGCTCCAGCTCGACCGGTTCGCACCTGGCGAGGCTTGGTCCAGCCTGCCCTATCGACCGGTCTTCGTCGGCGACACCGCGACCGGCGTGCTGCATGGCGGCGTCGTCACCGCGATGCTGGACGAGAGCTGCGGCATGGCGGTGCAACTTGCGCTCGACGGCACCCGCGCGATCGCGACCCTGGATCTGCGCATCGACTACCAGAAGCCGGCAACGCCCGGCCTCGACATCAAAGCGCATTCGGTCTGCTACCGCACCACGCGCTCGATCGCCTTCGTGCGCTCCACCGCCTATCAGGAGTCCGAGGACGATCCGGTCGCGACCGCGACCGCCTGCTTCATGATCGGCGCCAACCGCACCAACATGCTCGCCGACCGCCGGATGGATGCGCGCAGCATCCCGACGCTGGAGGCGCCGGAGGATCCGGACGGGCCCTTTGCGCGCAGCCCGTTCGCGCGCGCGCTCGGCATCCGCGTCAACGATGACGGCACGCTGACGATGCCGTTCTCGCCGCAGATCATCGGCAATCCGATCCTGCCGGCGATCCATGGCGGCATGACGGGCGCCTTCCTCGAGACCACCGCCATCATCGGCGTGGCGCGGGAGCTCGGCGCTAGCGCACCGCCCAAGCCGATCGGCCTCACCGTCAACTACTTGCGCTCCGGACGCGCGCTCGACACGTTTGCCGACGTCTCGATCGTGAAGCAGGGCCGACGTATCGTCGCCTTCGAGGCGCGGGCCTGGCAGGACGATGCGACAAGGCCGATCGCCACCGCTTTCGGTCACTTCATGCTGCGTCCGACGCCTGGAAGTGACGAGGAATAAGCCCATTTTGACTTGACGGCCGCAATCCCGGCCCCAACGATTGCGCGCCTTTCGCCAGAGGAATTGGATTGCGGAAACCGCTCGACATCGTTGCCATGTTCGCCGCACTCTGGCTGCTGGCCTCGATGGTGCTCGACGCGCTGACGCCGAAGGAGCTGACCGCGATCATGATCGGCATCGCGATCGGCCCGGCCATGGTCATCACCGCCGTGTTCTATTACCTGCGCTGCCCGCGAACCGATTTTGCGGTGATGTTCGCAGCGCTGTGGCTGATCTCCGATATCGCCATCGCCTTCATCTCGCCGAAGCAGCTGCCGCATTTCCTGATCGCGCTCGGCTTTCTGCCGGCGCTGCTAATCGGCGTCGTGCTGCACTGGCAGACTTTCACCTCTCCTCGGCGGGGAGAGGTGAACCACCGCGCCGGCTGATATCACCGCGGCAAGAGATTCGTCTTCGCGAGGTCCAGCACCTCGTCGCCACGTCCGTTCATCACCGCGCGCAGCACCCAGAGGCTGAAGCCCTTGATCTGCTCGGCCGTGATGGTCGGCGGCATCGACAGCTCCTGCTTGGCGGTGACGACGTCGAGCAGCGCCGGCCCATTATGCGCCAGCATCTCCTTCATGGCGCCCGGAAGCTCGCCGGGATCCTCGACGCGCTTGGCGAAGATGCCCATCGCGCGCGCCATCGCGGCGAAATCCGGGTTCTCCAGGTCGACATTGGTGTCGACGAAGCCCGCCGCCTTCATCTCCAGCGCGACGAAGCCGAGCACGCCGTTGTTGAAGACGACCACCTTCACCGGCAGCTTCTCTTGCGTCAGCGTGATCAGGTCGCCCATCAGCATGGTGAAGCCGCCGTCGCCAGAGAGCGAGATGACCTGGCGCCCGGGCTGTGCAGCCTGCGCGCCGATCGCTTGCGGCATGGCATTGGCCATCGAGCCGTGAACGAAGGACCCGATCAGCCGGCGGCGGCCGTTCATGTCGAGATAGCGCGCCGCCCACACCGTCGGCGTGCCGACATCGGCGGTGAAGACGGCATCGTCGGAGGCATGGTCGCTGATGACCTTGGCGAGATATTGCGGGTGAATGGGCTTGCTGCCCGGCGTGCCCTTGGCAAGCGAATCGAGGCCCTCGCGGGCTCTCTTGTAGTGCGCGACGGCGTCGTCGAGATGCTTGCGCTGCGTCTTCGTCTTGAGCAGCGGCAGCAGCGCCTCGATGGTGAGCTTGACGTCGCCGACGAGGCCGAGATCAATCCTGCACCGCCGTCCCAGATTCTCCGGGCGGATATCGATCTGCGCGATCTTCGCATCATCAGGGAAGAACTGCTTGTAGGGAAAGTCGGTGCCGAGCATCACCAGCGCGTCGCAGGCGTGCATCGCGGCATAGCCTGAGGAGAAGCCGATGAAGCCGGTCATGCCGACGTCATAGGGATTGTCGTATTCGACATGCTCCTTGCCGCCGAGCGCGTGCACGATCGGGCTCTTCAGCGCTTCGGCAAGCTGCATCAAGGGCGCGTGTGCGCCGGCGCAGCCGCGGCCGCAGAACAGCGTGATGCGCTCGGCGCCGTTGAGAAGATCGGCGAGCGCCTTCAGCTCGTCCGGCTGCGGCACGACCTTCGGCGGAGCCAGCGCAAGGCCGCGCGTCGTCGACAGCGCGCGCTTCGGAGGACTGCGGAAGGCGACATCGCCGGGCATGGCGACGACGGCGACGCCGCGCAAGCCCACCGCCGCGCGAATCGCATTCTCCAGCACGTAAGGCAGCTGGCTCGGGTCCGACACCAGCTCGCAATAATGGCTGCATTCGCGGAACAGGTTTTGCGGATGCGTCTCCTGGAAATAGCCGCCGCCGATCTCAGCGGTCGGGATCTGCGCCGCGATCGCCAGCACGGGAACGCGGCTGCGATGCGCGTCGAACAGGCCGTTGATCAGATGCAGATTGCCGGGGCCGCAGGAGCCCGCGCAGACCGCGAGGCTCCCGGTCATCTCGGCTTCGCCGGCCGCAGCGAAGGCCGCGACCTCCTCGTGGCGGACATGAATCCATTCGAGCGTGCCGCGGCGGCGCAGCGCCTCAGTGAGCGCGTTCAGGCTGTCGCCGACGATGCCGTAGATGCGCTTGACGCCGGCCTGTTCGAGCGTTGCCACGAACAGATCGGCTACGTTGTTGATCGCCATGTCGGTCTCCTGATTCAGCCAGTCGCATAACACGATACGCGCATGTCGGCATCGCGCCACCCTATGGCAGAATAGACCATGTCAGGATCACGGCTAGTTTATTGTCGGCTCACTCTTTCTGAATTGCCCGATCGTAAGCGGCAATCGTCACCTCTGCGCGAACCGCGACATCTGCTGCACTCATGCCGGGCTTGTAGAGGCTGGAGCCGAGCCCGAAGGCGGTCACCCCGCCCTTAATGTACTCGGCAAAATTCTGGTCGGAGACGCCGCCAACGGCGGCGATCATCACGCCTGCCGGCAGCACGGCACGGATCGCGGCGATGCCGGCAGCGCCGAGCACGCTCGCCGGAAAGAATTTCAGGCTCGACGCGCCCGCGCGCGCCGCCAGCAGCGCCTCGGTCGGCGAGAACACGCCGGGCATGGTCACCATGCGATGCTGATGCGCGCGCGCCAGCACTTCGGTGTCGACATTGGGCGAGACCATCAGCCTGCCGCCGACATCGTTGAGACGATCGACGTCTGCCGTCGTCAGCACCGTGCCGGCGCCGATCAACACGTCTGATGGCGCGAGCTTCACGGCAAGCGCGATCGAGCGGAACGGATCGGGTGAATTCAGGGGGATCTCGATCGCGGTCATGCCGGCCTCGACCAAGACGCCGACGATCGCTTCGGTCTCCTCAGGCTTGATGCCGCGCAGGATCGCGACCAGCGGCCGCTGCATCGGCGGAAAGGAAACGCTCATCTCTCGCAGTCCTTCTACTTCGTCCAGATCGCGGCTGCCGCCATCGACAGGCCGCGGCGGACGGCTTCATCCGCATCGACCGGCTTTGCGGTCACCGAGAGCGCCTCGAATGCCAGCCGATACAGCACCGCAAGCCGCCCCGCGGCAATCAGCTGGACGCCCGCTTGCGGCACGGTGCCGGAGAGCCCTGCCGCGAGCTCCACACCGATCAACGTGCCCGACAGCGTCTCACGTGCCGCTGCCGGCGTGCCGCCGAACAAGAGCTGTCGCGACCGTGCAGTGAACAGCAGGTTGGCGGCGAAGGCCGGAGCGTCGAATGCGGCCTTTACGGCTGCCTTGAAGCTCGCGAAATCTTCGGCGTCATCAGCGCCGGCGACCGCGAGCGACAGGATCGTCTCGCGCGAGACGGCGCTGAACAGCTCGCCGGTCATGAAGGTGGAGAAGCGCTCGACCGTGCCGTCTTTCACCCGCACCCATTTCGAATGCGTGCCGGGCATGCAGACCAGCGCCTCGCCCGCGGCATCGAGGCCGAGCGCGCCGAGCAATTGCGTCTCCTCGCCGCGCATGACGTCCGGCGCCTTGGCATCGCGCTGGGCGATGCCCGGCAGGATGCGAATGTCGCGCGTCTCGCCCGGCACGCGCACGGCCTGTTTCAGGACGGCTGAGAGCTTTGCCGGCGTGTTGACGTAGCCGGCCTCGACCCAGCCGGTCTTGGCACCGGCCATGCCGCAGACCAGAACCGGCAGATGCGCGGGCGCTTCGACCGCGGCCAGATGCGCTTGCAGCACGGCAGGAAAACCGGTCCTAGCCGCCGCCAGCATGCCCTCACCGCTGCGGCGCTCGGCCAGCACCTGACCGGCGGGATCGACTAGCCAGAGCCGGAAGCTGCTGGTGCCCCAATCCACCGCGACATAGGCGGGTTCGGTCATGTCAGGTCTCGTCCTCGTCTCATGGCCAAGACGCCGTCTCGCGACACATGAGACGATGTCCAGCAGGCTCCCGTCGAGATATCGGTTATTGCGCGGGCAAACCAGCCCTTTCTCTTAATTTTGAGGCTCCGCCGCGCTGGCACACCGCTTGCTCAAGGTTCATCACTCGACAAGGTTCATCACTCAACTCCGTCAACGCGCGACAAGACGCGTCAACATCAGATGAGGAAACCCATGGAGATCGGCTATTTCACGATGCCTTCGCATCCGCCGGAGTGCGGCCTCAAGGAAGGCAACGACTGGGACCTGCAGGTCATGCGCTGGCTCGACGAGCTCGGCTATCAGGAGGCCTGGGTCGGCGAGCACCACACCGCGCCCTGGGAACCCAATCCCACGCCGGACCTCCTGATCGCGCAGGCCTTGATGCAGACCAAGCGCCTGCGCATCGGGCCGGGCGGCTTCCTGCTGCCCTATCATCACCCGGCCGAGCTCGCCAACCGCGTCGCCATGCTCGACCATCTCTCCGAAGGCCGGCTCAATTTCGGCGTGGCGGCGAGCGGGCTGCCGAGCGACTGGGCGATGTTCAACGTCGACGGCATGAGCGGGCAGAACCGCGACATGACGCGCGAGGCGCTGGAGATCATCCTGAAGCTGTGGACCGAGCCGGCGCCCTTCACCCACAAGGGGAAGTACTGGACGGTGACCAAGCCGGACACGATGTTCGACTTCCTCAAGCCCCATATCAAGCCGCTGCAGGCGCCGCATCCGCCGATCGGCGTTGCGGGCCTTTCCAAGAACTCGGACACGCTCAAGCTCGCCGGCGAGCGCGGCTTCATCCCGATGAGCCTCAACCTCAACCCGGCCTATGTCTCGAGCCATTGGGACTCGGTCGAGATCGGGGCCGCCAAGACCGGCCGCAAGCCGAACCGCCAGGACTGGCGCCTAGTGCGCGAGGTATTCGTCGCCGACACCGACGAAGAGGCCTGGAAACTCTCGACCGGCGACATGATGGGCCGAATGATGAGCGAGTACTTCCTGCCGTTGCTCGGGCATTTCGGCTTCAAGGACTATCTGAAGCACGCGCCCGATGTGCCAGACAGCGACGTCACGGTCGAATATTGCGCGAAGCGGAACTGGATCGTCGGCTCGCCCGCGACCGTCGCCGAGAAGATCGAGAAGATCTACGACGAGGTCGGCGGCTTCGGCGTGCTGCTCGTGTTCGGCTTCGACTACAAGCATAAGGCCGAGGCCTGGCACCACTCGCTCTCGCTGCTGAAGAACGAGGTGATGCCGCGCCTTGGGCATCTCGGCTCCGCGAAGAAGGCGGCTTGACGCAAGCATGATCCGGAAAAGTGCATAGCGGTTTTCCGAAGAGATCATACTAGACTCTTGGCGCCGGGTGCGGCGCGATCGTGCCGCACCCGCTTCTATTGTCGGAGATTTCCGCGTGACGGTGGACGGCAATTCTTTCGACGCCAATCATTTCAAACAGGCGATGCGACAATGCGCCGGCGCCGTGGCGCTGGTGACGGTGGGCGCCGAGCACGGCAGGCGCACGGGGCTGACGGTGACCTCGGCCTGCTCGTTGTCGGACAAGCCGCCCTCGCTGATCGTCTGCGTCAACCGCAACGCCAGCGCCCATGCCCGCATCCGGGAGGAAGGTGCTTTCGCCATCAACTTCTTGCATGAGGATCACGCGCTGCTCGCCCTCACCTTCAGCGGCCAGAAGGGCGTCGACGGCGACGATCGCTTCGCCTTCGGGCAATGGACGCGTGGCGTGACCGGCGCACCGGTGCTGGCGGACGCGGTGGCCGCGTTCGACTGCGTGCTGGCGCAGGAGTTCGAGACAACGACGCATTCGATCTTCGTCGGCGAGGTCCGCAGCGCCTCGCATTCCGCTGCCGTCACGCCGCTGGTGTACTTGCGCAGCAATTTCCACACGCCACGAGAACTCCGCGAGAACGTGACGATCGGCGATCTCGACGCACGGCATCTGAGCTGGACGGATTTTTCGTAGGACGAGTGCTCGCTTTCTTCTCCCCTTGTGGGAGAAGGTGGCGCGAAGCGCAGGATGAGGGGTATCTCTCTGCAAACTCACCAGAGTCATCCGCGGAGAGAGACCCCTCACCCGTCTCGCCGCGGCGCGGCGAGCCACCCTCTCCCACAAGGGGAGAGGGGAAGAAAGAGCTACTGCGTCGTCTCGATCTTCAGCTGCTTGATCTTGCGATAGAGCGTCGCGCGGCTGAGCTTCAGTGTACGTGCGGCTTCCGTCACGCGGCCATCATGCTTACGTAGCGCCGCGACAATCGTCGCACGCTCGGCTGCTTCGAGATCAGGTTCCGTCCGTCCGCCAAACGGCGGCAGATCGAGATCGGCATCGGTGATGACGCCATCTTCTGCCGTGCAGCCGGCGAGCCGCAGCACGTGGCGGAGCTGGCGCATGTTGCCGGGAAACGGGTAGGCCGCGAGCTGCGACCATGCCTCCTCCGAGAGCCGGCAGCTCGGCGCCTCCTCGCGCGCGATCTGGCGGATGATGTCGTCGCGGTCGGCGCGCTCGCGCAAGGCGGGCAGGCGCACTTCGATGCCGCGCAGGCGAAAATAGAGGTCGGCGCGGAAGGCCCCCGCTTCCGCCATGCGGCCGAGATCGCGATGCGTGGCGCTGATCAGGCGAATATCGACGGTGACGGGCTTTAGCGCGCCGAGCGGCCAGACCTCGCGGTTTTCCAGAACGCGCAACAGGCGCGTCTGCAAGCCGATCGGCATGTCGCCGATCTCGTCGAGGAACAGCGTGCCGCCGTCGGCCTGCACGATCAGGCCCTTCGAGCCCTCGCGCCGCGCGCCGGTGAAGGCGCCCGCCTCGTAGCCGAACAGCTCGGCGTCGATCAGGCTTTCCGGCATCGCCGCGCAATTGAGCGCGACATAATTGTTGCGCGCGCGGTTGCTCGCACCGTGAATGGCCCGCGCGAACACGTCCTTGCCGACGCCGGTCTCGCCATGCAGCAGCACCGGCAGATTGTGGTCGCCGATGCTCCGCAGCCGTTTGACGCTTCGGATCAGGCCGGGGTCGCGGCCGGCGAGCCGGTGCAACGCATCAAACCGATCGACTTGCGCATCGCGACGCGGCGCATGCGATCTCGCACGCAGGGGCGGAGCAACATGCCCCTGCCCCAACGGACGGCCGTCGCCATGGCGCAGCTCGACGATCTCGCCGCTGCCACGCGCAGCGTGATGGTCGAACTTGAGGTAGCGCGACAGGTCGATGCCGGAGGCGATCATGCCGTCGGTGAGGCCGAGCAGCGCACGCGCCGAGCGGCAGGCGCCGACGATGCGGCGGTCGTCATCATAGGCGACGAGGCCGCTGCCGCCGTCACCGGGCACGGTGGCGATCCAGGCATTGCGGAAATGCCCGCGGAAGATCGCACCCTCCATCCGCCGCGTCGCCTCCATCGTCACCGCAAGTGCAAGCTGATGCGCGGCGCGCTCCAGATCCTCACGGCAGGAGGTGATGTTGACGGCACCGGCGAGCCGGCCGGCCGGATCGAACAGCGGCGCCACCGCGCAGGAGAACATGTGCCATTGCGCCCGAAAATGCTCGTCGCGATGCACCAGGATCGGCTTCTGCTCGGCCAGCGCGGTGCCGAGCCCATTGGTGCCCTCGCAAGCCTCGGCGAAGTTCGAGCCGGTGTAGATCTTCCAATCCAGAAACATCCTTGCATCGGCTTCGCCCGGCAGACGGCTGAACAGCATGGTCGCGTTGACATCGGCGAGATTGACGCAGTAGCCGGCGTCGCGCAGCACACGGGCGAGATCGTCGAGCTCGGGCGTAACGAGCCGGATCGTCTCCTCCATCGGCTCGGCGACATGGCGGATTTCGGCTTCGGTGAGCGTCTGGGGTGGGCCCTGGCGGGCGGGATCGAGCTTGTGGTTCACGAGGCAGCGCCGCCAGGAACTCGCAATCCGCGAGGAGGCATCGACGTCGGCCACATGATTGGCGACGGACAAGACACGGGCGACATGGTTCGAGGCCGAGAGGCTGGCCATCGCGGACGTCTCCACCCTGTATTATTGTGCAAAGTCTGGCAGCAAAGGCGGGGATGTCAATCGGGAACCGGGAAAGCAGCTATTGCTGCACCGCCCTCACCACGTGTCGATGCACGGCCGCTTCTTCGCCGTCCTCGGCTCGGGCTTCGGCACCGTGCGCAAGCCCGCCATGATCCAGCGCCGCGTCTCGGCCGGGTCGATGACGTTGTCGATCTCGAACACGGAGGCGATCGAGACCGCCTTGCCGTTGGCATAGAGCTCGGCGACCTTGTTGCGGTAATAGGTCTCGCGCTCCTCGGGATCGGCGATCGCCTCCATCTCCTTGCGGAAGCCGAGGCGGACGTAGCCCTCCAGGCCCATGCCGCCGAACTCCCCGGTCGGCCAGGCCGCGGTGAAGAACGAGGCGTGGAAGCCGCCGCCGATCATCGATTGTGCGCCGAGACCATAGCCCTTGCGCAGCACGATGCCGAACAGCGGCACGGTGAGGCTGGCGCCGGTCACGAACATGCGTGAGACGTGGCGCACGATCGCGGTCTTCTCCGCCTCGGGGCCGACCATGAAGCCGGGCGTGTCGCACAGCGAGACAACAGGCAGATCGAAGGCGTCGCAGAGCTGGAGGAAACGCGCAGCCTTGTCGCCGGCATCGGCATCGATTGCGCCGCCGAGATGGCGCGGATTGTTGGCAATCAGGCCGAACGGCTTGCCTTCGATTCGGATCAGTGCGGTGATCATGCCGACGCCGTAGTCGCGGCGCAGCTCCAGCACGGAATCCTTGTCAGCGACGAGGTCGATCACGCTGCGGATGTCATAGACGCGCAGGCGGTTCTCGGGGATGGCGCGGCGGAGCAGGCGCTGGTCAGCAGCCTCCCAATCCGCCACCGCACCCTGGAAATAGGACAGATATTTTTGCGCGACGCGGGTCGCTTCCTCCTCGTCCTCGACCAGGATGTCGATGACGCCGTTCGGGGACTGGAATGATACGGGGCCGACCTCGGCCGGATGATAGACACCGAGGCCGCCGCCCTCGATCATGGCAGGACCGCCCATGCCGATCGAAGCGTTCTTGGTGGCGATGATGACATCGCAGCAACCGAGCATCGCGGCGTTGCCGGCGAAGCAATAGCCGGAAACAACGCCGACGACAGGCACAAGGCCCGAGAGCCGCGCGAACTGCACGAAGGACGGCCCGTCGAGGCCGGTCATGCCGAGCCGGTCGGTGTCGCCGGGCCGGCCGCCGCCGCCTTCGGCATAGAACACCAGCGGCACGCGCCAGTCTTCCGCCAGCGTCAGCATGCGATCGATCTTCTTGTGGTTCATGTGGCCCTGCGTGCCCGCGAGCACGGTGTAGTCATAGGCGACGACGATGCAGCGCGCGCCTTCTGGCCCGAACTTCTCGGCATTGACCGTGGCGACTCCCATGACAAGGCCGTCCGCCGGCGTGTTCTTGATGAGATCGTCGAGCTTGCGCCGGCGGCGCTGCGCCGCGATCGCGAGACTGCCGTACTCCATGAATGAGCCGTCATCGACGAGCTGGGCGACGTTCTCGCGCGCGGTGCGCTGGTTGGTGTTGCGGCGGCGCTCGACCGCAGCGGGGCGGTTCTCGTCGAGCGTGTTGGCCTGGCGGGCGATCAGCTCGGCAAGATCGGGACGGATATGGTCGAGATCGATGTCGGCTTCCGCCGCCGCGCTGTCGGCGGCGACGTCGAGCGGCTCGAGATAGAGGATCGGCTCGCCATGCAGCAGCGTGACGCCGTCACCTGCGACGAGTTTTGTCACCCGCCCGCCCTGCTCGGCCATGACGAGGTGCTCCATCTTCATGGACTCGATCACGGCGAGTTGCTGGCCGGGGCGGACGATCTCGCCTTTCTTCACCTGGATGGTGACGATGGTTCCCTGCAAGGGGGCCGCGACCATCACCGTGCCTTCGGGTACGGCTGGCGCGACATGCACCTCCGCGCTGTGACCGGCGCCACGCTCGGCCGCGGCGAAGTAAAGCGGCTTGGCGGCACCATCCGATGCTTCCACGAGCCTGGCAATGTTGCGGTCGATGAAATCAGTCGCGATGCGGTTGGTCCTGAAATCGGGATGTGCGAGCACCGCCTGAAGAAACGCGATGTTGGTGACGACGCCATCGATCCGGAACTCGCGTAGCGCACGCGAGGCTTTCGCGACGACGTCATGCCAGGCCTCGCTCGGCGTGTGCACGATCACCTTGGCAAGCAGCGAATCGAAGGCCGCGCTGGTCTTGTAGCCGGCATAGCCGAAACTATCGACGCGCACGCCGGGGCCCGACGGCGGCTCGAATACCGCGAGCACACCGCCGGTCGGATGGGTGGCGCCTGACACGTCCAGCGTCTCCATGTTGACGCGCAGCTGCATGGCATGGCCGCGCGGCTTCGGGATCGATGCCTGCGCAAGACCGAGCGAGCTCAATGTGCTGCCTGCGGCGACCGCGAGCTGGGCGCGGACGAGATCGACGCCGAGCACCTCTTCGGTCACGGTGTGCTCGACCTGGAGCCGCGGGTTGGCCTCGATGAAGGCGAAGCTGTCCTCGGCGGTTCCGTCGACCAGAAACTCGAACGTGCCGAGATTGTCGTAAGACGCGGCGCCCGCCAGCTGCTTTGCCGCTTCGATGATGCGGCCGCGCAGGGCATCGCTCAATGACGGGCTCGGCGCCACCTCGATCAGCTTCTGGTGCCGGCGCTGGATGGTGCATTCGCGTTCCCAGAGATGGGAGATCGCACCATGGCGGTCACCGATGATCTGGACCTCGATGTGGCGCGCCTGCCGGATCAGCCGTTCGGCATAGACGCCCTCGAAGCCGAACGCCGCCTTGGCCTCGGACTGGCAGCGCGCATAGGCTTCCGCAAGATCGGACGCGTTCTCCACCACGCGCATGCCGCGGCCGCCACCGCCCGCCATCGCCTTGATCACGATCGCAGCATTGCTGCCGAGCGAGGTAAAGAATGCCGTGATCTCCTCGAGGCTCGACGGCCCGCTGGTGCCGGCAATGATCGGCACGCCGCAGCGTTTGGCCAGCTGACGTGCCGCAACCTTGTCGCCGAACAGCTCGAGCGCAGCCGGTTTCGGCCCAACGAAGGTGATTCCGGCGTCGGCGCAGGCTTTCGCGAATGCCGCGTTCTCGCTGAGGAAGCCATAGCCGGGATGCACGGCATCGCAAGCTGCGCTCTTGGCCGCCATCACCACGGCCTCGATGTCGAGATAGGCCCGTGCGCCGCGGCCGGGGATCTCAATCGCCTCGTCCGCAACGCGCCCGTGCAGCGACAACGCATCGTCGGCAGGATGGATCGCGACCGTTGCAATGCCGGCATCGGCCGCCGCGCGTGCGATGCGGATGGCGATCTCGCCGCGATTGGCGATCAGGAGCTTCTTGAACGACATCGTCTCTCTCACTGGACGGCAGGAGGATTTGGATTGAGGTCCTGCTTCCTGACCTTGCCCGTTGCCGTCAGCGGCAGCGCATCGATAAGGCGGACTTCCGGAACCTTGTAGACGGCCATGCGCTCGGCGCACCAGGCGCGCAGTTCCTGTTCTGAGACCGTGCCGATCGCTTCCGGCTTGAGCTGGATGTAAGCGACCGGCACCTGGCCCTTGTCCGGATCATCACGGCCGACCACGCCCGAGCCCAGCACCTTCGGATGCTGCCCCAGCAACGCCTCGATCTCCGGCGGAAACACGCTCATGCCCTTGACCTTCAGCATCTCCTTGCGCCGGCCGAGGAAGTGCAGAAAGCCGTCCTTGTCGATGGTTCCGATATCGCCGGTGCGCAACCAGCCGTCGACGAGCGATTCCGCCGTCGCCTCGGGCTTGTTCCAGTAGCTCTTGAGCAGCGACGGCGTACGCACGCGGATCTCGCCTTCGGCTCCCAGCGGCAGCAGCGCACCGGTCTCGAAATCGGTGATCTTGAACTCGGCGCCGGGGACCGGCAGGCCGACGAAGATCGGCTGGCTGTTGAGGTCGAAATCCCCGTCCTGAAAGCCAGCGGTGAAAGTATTGGAGGTGTGGGTCTCGGTCATGCCCCAGGCCGCCTCCATCAGGATCGTGCCGGTGAGATCCTTCCAGCGCCTGCGATAGCCGGCGTTGAGCTTCTTGACGAAGGAGACCACGCGCACCTGTTGCAGCGACGACAGGTCGAACTCGCTCCAGCGCGGATGGTCCATCATCTCGACCGCGCTGTCGACCGGCATCGCCGTCATCGTGACCTTGTACTTGTCGATCGCCGCCATCGCGCCGACAGCGTCCCAGCGCGCGAGCAGAACCAGCGTGCCGCCCGAGAACAGCGGGAAGATCAGACCGGAATTCTCGCCCGCAATCCAGAACTCCGGAAAGAACGACAGGAACACGCTGCTCTCATCCGAGGGAAACGAGATGCCGTAATTGGCGGCGGCCGTGTAGACCATATCGCGATGGGTATGGACGCAACCCTTGGGCATGCCGGTGGTGCCGCCGGTGTAATTGAGCGCGGCGACATCATCGAGGTGAGGCGGCGGCAGCGGGGTCGGTGCGGGCAGTGCCGCGAGCGCCGGCAGGAGATCAGTTGCGCCGGAGACCGCAACGCGCGGCGTGCGGATCGAGTCCGGCGCGGGAAACGCAGGCGCCGCCGGCACGACATCGGCGAAGCTGGTGACGATGATCTCGCGCAGGCGCACCTCGCCGCGGACCTGATCAACGATAGGCATGAGCTGGTCGAGCGCGACGATCACCTCGGCCTGGGTGTCGTTGACCTGGTAGGACAATTCGAACGCGCGCGACAGCGGGCTGATGGGAACGTGGATCGCGCCGAGCTTCAGGATACCGAAGAACACGACGTGGAATTGCGGGCAGTTCGGCAGGAAGACGGCGACGCGATCGTCCTTGCGAACGCCCTTTGCCTGCAACAGCGCCGCAAAGCGATCGCTCTTCTGATCGAGATCGGCATAGGTGGTCACATGCCCGTAGAAGATCACCGCGGGCCGCTCCGGACTCCGCTTTGCCCAGGTGCGCAGATATTCCGTCAGGGGAACTTCGCCGTGCAGATAGTTGGGCGAGCGCGGCAGGCCCTTCGGCCAGGCCTTGTCCCACAGGCCGCGCAAGGTGGCGAGGTAGTCATTCTCGTCGAGGCCCGTGTTCATGACGTCCTTCCCGTGTTGCTTTTCTTTTCGCGAGGGACGCAAGGCAGCATCGCTCGACCTCGTTACACGTCGAGCACCGCAGAGTTCATGTCAAGGAAAACAGTTTTCCGCAGCACGGCCGATGCCGCGGCGCGGAAAAACCGGGGCTACGCCGCGACGAGACGAATGATCCGTCGCACGGCAGATGGGATCGGGGCGATGATTGGCGCCGCGAACATTGGCTGAAGCTCGCGCGCCGCTTCACCCAGCGGCCCGCCGCCGATGATGACCGCTTCCGCTCTGTCTAGCACAATGCAGGCCTCAACCGCGCCGGCGAGCGCTGCGCGCAGCTGCGCCGGATCGCGCATCAGCTGTTGCGGATCACCATCGGCGAAGCGCGTGCCGGTGTAGCTCGCGCGCAAGCCCAGCGTATCAGGCAATGCATCGATCTTCGCTTTCAGCAACGGCGTCGTGGTCGCCACGCCGAACCGGCGACCGTTCCCGGCGGCTTCCAGCATCGCGGATTCGCCGATGCCGACGGCGGGCAGCTTCATCGCCGCCTTGATTCCGGCGAGGCCAGGATCACCGAAAGCCGACACGATGACGCCGTCGCACTCGCCGTCACGGAGACGCGCGATCTCCTCGACCTCCAGCGCAGCCGCCTCCAGCGCGTCCGCCGAGACGATCATCGTGGGCGCACGCGTTGCCGTGGCGCCGACGATGTCGAAACCATCGGTGGCAGCGGACCTTGCGATCGCCACCATCATCGTGGTGGTCGCCTCGTTGCTGTTCGGATTGATCAGGAGGATGCGCGCGCGTCGATCGGAGTTTTGGCCCATCCTCCCGTTATACTAAGCCGCCCGCACGCCCGCAACGAAGGCGCTGACCTCGTCCTGCAGCGATTGCAGCTTGTGCGTCAGCCGGCCGCTCGATTGCAGTACGAGGCCGGCGGCCTGTCCGGTCTCGGCCGTCGCGTCGGTGACGCCGGAGATGTTGTGCGAGACCTGGTCGGTGCCGGAGGCCGCCTCCTGCACGCTGTGCGCGATCGCCTTCGTCGCGGCGCCCTGCTCCTCGACCGCGGCGGCGATCGACGAGGAGATCTCGTTGACCTCCATGATGGTGGCGCGGATGCTCTCGATGTTGCCGACGACCTGATTGGTCTCGGCCTGGATCGCGGTGATCTGCGCGCCGATCTCGTCGGTCGCCTTCGCGGTCTGACTCGCCAGCGACTTCACTTCGCTCGCGACCACCGCAAAGCCCTTGCCGGCCTCGCCCGCGCGCGCCGCCTCGATGGTGGCGTTGAGCGCGAGCAGATTGGTCTGCGAGGCGATCTGGTTGATGAGGTCGATGACCTCGCCGATCTTGTGCGCGGCGGCGGCAAGGCCCTGCACGGTGTCGTTGGTGCGCTGGCCGTCGGCGGCGGCCTTGTCGGCGACCGTCGCGGCCTGTGCCACGCGCTGACTGATCTCGGCGATCGAGGCCGATAATTCGCCGGCGGCGGAGGCCACCGTCTGCACGTTGCTCGAGGCCTGTTGACACGCGGTGGCGACGAAGCTCGCACGGTCACTCGCCTTGTTCGCGGTTTCCGACATGCCCTGCGCCGCCTGCTGCATCGCGCGGGCCTCGTCGAAGACGTCGCGAACGACGGCCTGGACGCTCGCCTCGAACTTGCCGGCGAGATCGGTCATGGTCTTGCGCTTCTCCTCGTCGGCCTTCTGCTTCAGCTCCTGCTGCTCGGCATGCATCCGGCTCACCGCCGATGCATTGTCCTTGAACACGGCGAGCGCCTTGGCGAGGCCGCCGACCTCGTCGCGGCGGTGGGTGTAGGGCACGTCGAAGGCGCTGTCGCCGGCGGCAAGGCGCTTGGTCAGCGCGGTGATCCGGGCCAGCGGCCGGGTGACGCTGCGGCCGATCAGGAAGGAGGCGCCGAGCACCACGACCAGCACAGCGAGACAAATATAGGCGAAGGTCATCGCGTTCTGGCGGAAGGCGGCATCGACGTCGTCCAGATAGATGCCGGTGCCGATGATCCAGCCCCAGGGCGCAAAGCCCTTCACATAGGAGATTTTCCCGACCGGCTGGTCGAAGCCGGGCTTCGGCCAGAGGTAGCCGTAGAAGCCCGCACCCTGCTTGTTGACGACGTCAACGAAGCCCATGAACAGCGCATTGCCGGCGGGATCCTTCATCCCGGAGAGATCCTTGCCGTCAAGCTCGGGCCTGATCGGATGCATGACCATCTTGGGGGTCATGTCGTTGATCCAGAAATACTCGACCCTGTCGTAGCGCAGACTCTTGATCTCGGCCATCGCGCCGGCCTGCGCCTGCTCGCGCGAGAGCTTTCCTTCGCTCTCGAGCTTCTGGTAGTGCGCCAGGATGCCGTAGCCAACATCGACCATCTGCTGCGTCTTGGCCTGACGGTCGGCGACCATCTGCGTGCGCAGGGTCGAGAGGGCGACCGGCGCCAACGCGATCATGCCGAGGAGGCTGATGCCGACAATCAGGACCAGCTTGAAACTGATGCGGGAGAAAATCATCGGTGCTCACAGGAATTGGAAGGGCTGATATGCCAGATTATCCCGCGTCTCTTAGCAAAGCTTTAAGCATTCGGGTTCCCGAACCCCGGAGTTTCGCGGGAAGCGATGCCGGCACGCTCGTATGGCCCACGAGACAAGCGAGACCGACCTCACCCGAGATACGAATTCTTCCAATCTAGAACACCTCGACATCGCCTCTCCGCGCGTTGACTTGGAGAGCTCTCTGGCAGAACGATCGGCGCAGATCATCCGCGCCAGCGCTGGCGTGAGCGCAGCCGGAGGCCAGAAGCACAATGCATCGATCGACATACACCAGGCCCGTCGATCTTCCTGCGCTGAGCGCAGCGGAGCGTCTCTTCATCTGGGGATTTCGGGCGAAGGCGCGTAGCGGAAGCGCCGTCCCGACGGCGGCCGATATCCAGCAGGTGTACGACCATTTTCGCGTCGGCGATGCCGTGCTGTCGCTGGATTCCATCATCGAGATCTTTGCCTGCACCGCGCATACCGCGATCGAAGTGCACTGCCCCACCTGTCCGCGCATGTCCGACAGCGAGCGCGGAATCTTGCGCGCGATTGCCGCGGCCCAGCAGGACCGCGTCGATGTCGCGCGCGAGCAGTTCGAGCGCTGGCTGCCGCCGATCGGCGCCGATTGGGCGCTCGCGCCGCTCCTGGGGCTTGCGACGATCTTCCGCATGGCCGGCCTCGTCCTGCCCGACCGGCACGTGCAGCCTGTCGAGCATGACGGGATGTTGGCGATGAAGAGCTGGTTCGTGGGCAGCGCGACGTTGCATTGACGAGATCGTTCACGATGCGGGCCAGTTGCGATTCCGAGCCGACGTCGGACGCTGGTGAGCCGCTGCTCTGTCCACTCGAGGCCGCGCTTGCGACCCGGCCGGACATCGACAGCTACGATGATTTTTCCCGCCTCGCGCTGGCGCTGCTCCGCTTCATCGGAGCGGCCTATGCGACCGGCGCATCGGATTGCTGGGAAGCGGCCTATCGCTTTGCCGAGGAAGCGCCCGGCATTGCCGACAGCCCGCTGCTGGTCGCGCGCGCGGCCGCGCTCGTCAGGATCCTGCGCAAGGAGCGGCCCTGCGAACTGTGCTTCATGCCGCCGTCCTGCAGGCGGCTTTCCAAGGACGAGGCGGAATTGATGCGACTGCTGGCGGTCGCGCGCCGCAAGCAGCCGGGCGAGCTCGAATCCACCGTTGGCCAGGTCGTTGGATCCGGCAGGGAGGATGCTGCGACACGCGCGGTCAACGCGCTCGCCCTGTGCTGACACCTATCCGCCATTCCTGCCGAGCACGAGATCGATCGTGTGCGCGGCGATCTTGCGCAATTGGGGCTCGTCACCGAAGGCACGCTCGAGCACGGCGAGGCCGCGCGTCACGGTGACGATGTGCAGCGCCGCAGCCGCGGGATTGCCGTCGAACTCGCCCCGCGCCGCGCCAGCGGCCAACGTGTCCTGAAGCAGTGCGGTGATGCGCGAGATCAGGTTCGCAAAAGCCTGGCGCGCGTTGTCGTCGAGCCCCTCGCCTTCGGCGCCGCCGAGCTCCATCAGCCCGCGCGTCGTCGGACAGCCGCGCGGCGGTGTGCCCGAGCGGAAATTGGTGATGGTCAGATCGAAGAACGCGGTGAGGCGCTTGCGCAAGGAACCTGCCCCGAGCGCCTTTTGCAGCTTGGCGAGATAATCCCCCGCGTAGCGTTCATAGGCCTGCAGGAATAGCGCCTCCTTGCTGCCGAAGGCATTGTAGAGACTCCCGCGCTGGACCGCCGCATCGCGCGCAATGTCGGACAGCGAGGTGCCGCGCACGCCCTTGCGCCAGAACTGGTCGAACGCGATGCGCAGAACCTCGTCATGATCGAACTCGCGCGGTCTCAAGCTTGGCTCCGCAAAGTATTTGACATGACGTCAAGAACATGCTTTCTCGACATCGTGTCAAAAACTGATCAAGATTGATAGTCCGTTTTTCTCAATTGGCCGAGCCGGCGGCGTTCACATCGCCGTGTCGGCCGGGGCCGCATGCAAAGGGCCGCGTGATGCCTCTCCTCCACATTTCGATGCGCGCCGGTAAGCCGCAAAGCTACCGGCAGGCGATTCTGGACGGACTTTACCGCGCGATGCGCGACGCCCTGAACGTGCCCGAAGGCGATGCGTTCATGGCCATCACCGAGCATGAGCCGGCCAACTTCCGCTGCGGCAATGCCTACGGCGTCGAGCGCAGCGAAGACGCCCTGCTGATCCAGATCACCGTGTTCGCCTCGCGCACGGCCGAGCAGAAGAAGGCGCTGTATCGCCGGATCGCCGACCTGCTCGGCGAGAACCCGGGGATCAGGCCCGAGGACGTGTTCGTCAACGTGCTCGACGCGCCCAAGGAGAACTGGTCCGTCGGTCACGGCATCGCGCAGTTCGCGTGAGGTGCACGGCGACGGATTGCCGGTCGAAGACTGAGATTCAGCGTCCTGCATGCGCACCGTGGTGACGGTGATACGCGCTCGGGGTAGGCCAGGTCCAGCCTTTCAGGGCCGTTCGATCCGGCTCGAAGATTTCGATCTTGAGCGGATGGCATGCCGCGGCATCGCTGGAATGGGTTGCGCTGCAGTCTCCACCCGGACAGGCCGACAGCGCGCCGAGCAGGTCGATCTCCGCGAAGAGCTCGATGAAGTCGCCGGGGCGGACCGGACTTGCCTTCATGAAATATTGGTGCGTGTCCCTGGTGAAGCCGGTGCACATGAAGACGTTGAGCACGTCGTGGACATGATGCTCCACTGCGGCCGGATTCGCCTTCAATTCGATGGCGAGGGCGCGGGACAGGTTGGAGTGGCAGCAAAAATCGTAGGCCGTGCCGTTCAGCAGGAGATTTGTATAGGGATCGCAGCGCGTGCCAATCACATCGTGAATGCCGGCGCCGTCGGCGTCGAAGCCGTACCAGCCGAGCGTATCGTGGCTGATGGTCGCCATCGGCCGAAGATAGGGCATATTGCTCCAGAGCCGGTCACCGATGCCGACATGCGTGCCATGGAGCGCCCGCGTCTTGCCGCTGAAGAAGCGCTCGGAGAGATCGTCCGCGTTCCAGATATTGAGGTCGCCGACCTGAGGGCCTTCGATGCTGACGATGCGGAAGAACTGGCCGCGCGCCACGCGAAAGGCACGGGCATCGCGCGGCGGCACGACAAGCTCGTGCGTCTTGACCGCAGCACGGCGGGCTGCTTCGAGCGTAGCCATATCCGGCCCGGGCATCGTCCCGGCCGGATAGACGATGGCCGGCTTGGCAGCGCGGCGCGAGGCGGCATCAGCGGGGGCGAGTGGCATATTTGGCGGCATAGTTCGGCCTCGGATCGACTCGGCAAGAGGAGAGGTGGTGGCTAATGGCGGAAGCGGTTGACCCTACCCCCTCACCTCAGCCGCCGGCAACGCACGCCTCCATGACTTCATCGAGCTCCGCCTTCGAGAGCATGCCAAGCTCGGCAATGAAGACGATGCGCGTCCGCGCCGCGCCCGGTGTCGGCGCATCGCCAGGCGCCAGGGTCGCGCGGCCGGCGGCGAACTGAAACACCATCGTGCGGCCGGGCTGCTCGAGCGTCTCGAACAGGCCCTTGGCGCGCGCCAGCTTCGGTGCAAGGCGGCTGATGGCCTGCTGCAGGCGCGGCAGCGAGACCGGCTTATCCGAGGTCCAGCTCAGTGCCTCGAAGCGCTCCTCCGCCGGCCGTTTCGGTCCCACCTCGCGCGGCGCCGGAGCGCGGTCGGCACCGGCGGGAAACAGCAGCGCGGGCGGAATCTCGCCGTGCTGTGCCTCGACCACCACCGCGGGCACGCGCTGGGCGCGAATGGCGTCACGCATCCGCACCCCCGCGCCCGCGCCCACCAGATCCAGCTTGCTCAATGCCACGATATCGGCGACGCGCAGCTGCGACCGCATCAGCGCGTCGTCCAGAGCCGAAGGCGGTGTCCCTGCGTCCAACACGCAAAGCACCGTCTCCAGCTGCGCCTCGCGCAGGATCACGGGGTCCATTAGGTTGCGCACGATGTCGGCGGGATCGGCAACGCCACTGGTCTCGATGACGATACAATCGGGCTTGGGATCACGCCGCAGCAGCGTCCAAAGCGTGCGGAGCAGATCGCCCTCGAGCGAGCAGCAGATGCAGCCATTGGCAAGGCTGACCACGCCGTCGCTCGCACCCGCGATCAGCTCCGCATCGATGTTGATGGCGCCGAAATCGTTGACGACGGCAGCGATCCGCCGCCCCTCCGCATGCGCCAGCAGATGGTTGACGACCGTGGTCTTGCCGGCCCCCAAGAAGCCCGTCACCAGGAGAATGGGGACCGCCATGGATCAGCCCTCGACGATTGGGCGGCGCACGGGCCTGCCCGGCCGCGCGGTCACATCGAGCATGCCGTCGCTGATCAGCACCTGGCCGCTGACGACAAGATGCCGGACGCCCTCAGAGGGCCGGTTCATCGCGGTGAAGGTCGCACGGTCCGAGAGCTTCTCGTAGTCGAACACGACGATGTCAGCATCCGCGTCCTTGGCGAGCCGGCCCTTGCTCCGCATCGCCGGCGTGCTCTGCGAGAGGATCTCCGCCGGGATCAGCGCGCATTTGCGCACGCCTTCCAGCAACGACACGGCTTTACGCTCGCGCACCCATTCACGGATGAACTTCGTGAAGCAGCCGGCCGAGCGCGGATGCGAGGTCGCATCATCCGGCAGCGGCCAGGCATCACCGGTGTAGGTTGAGCCGTCCGACAGCGTCCACGGCATCGCGTCGGAGGCGATCGCCCCGCCGGGATACAGCACCGACATATCGAGCAGGTCGCGGTGGTGCGCATTGTTCTCGGTGTCGAGAATGTGCCAGAGCACCAGCGAGGACGGCTCCTCGGCCTGCGCCTTCAAGAGCTCCTCGCGGTCGTGGAAGCGGTAGCCGTCGGTGACGCGCTGCACGGAATCGTAACCGGTGCCGTTGCGCTCGACGAACTGGGGATCACTGAAGAAGGCCGCGGCCAGTACGGTCGAGCCGGTGCCGTAAGGATAAGCCTCGACCGTGATCGGCAGGCCCTGTCCTTGCGCCTTCTCGATCAGCACGCGGCAACGCTCGACGTCGGTCTTGCTCGACGAGTTGAAATGGCAGATGTGCATGTGCGCGCCGGTGGCGCCGGCATAGCCGATCAGGCGGATATAGGCTTCCACTGCGCTCTCGGGATCGATGCGCGACATGAAGGCGACATGGGTGAAGGTGGGGACGTCCTGCTTCGCGGCCAGCTGGCACACTGCGGTCAGCTCCTGCACGCCGGCGCCGGGCGCATAGGCGTTGAGGATGCCGATGCCGATACCGCCTTCGTTGAGGCCGCGGGCCAGACGCTCGAGAATGCCCGAGACCTCCGCATCGGTTGCGACATTGTCCATCCAGCGGCGGTCGCGCATGGCGTTGCCGAACGCTTCCAGCGAGCTCTCCGCGTTGGAGCCCGTCATCGCGCCGATGCGGGCAAAGGCCCAGTTGGTGGCCGCGCCATAATTCAGCACGCGGCCCTTTCGCGCCTGGCGCTCATACCAGGACCCGACCGGCAGCACGCCGGCCTCGAGATCGAGGGTGGTCGTGACGCCGTCGAACGCCTGCATGCGATCGGCCGGGATCGACTGGCCATGGGCATGCAGATCGATGAAGCCGGGCGCCACAACGAGGCCGGTGGCGTCGATCACCCGCTCGGCGCCGCCGAGGCCCGTGCCGACGGCGGCGATCTTGCCGTCCACGACCGCCACATCCCCAACGGCGTCCATCCCGCTCGCGGGATCCACCACCCGGCCGCCAGAGACCACCAAACCGCTCATCTCGTCACTCCGAAAAGCAAATTGCCAGAATTTCCGAAGGCCCGGCAGCAGCTTCGGAGGCGCATCGGCGCGCATAGTGCATATTCTCGTGAGAACGACCACCACCACTGATGCCGATGCAGCATGCTTGCAAGAAGTGTATCGGACCGGAGCCCAACAATGCCGCTGCGTCAATCCGCCGATCCAATCGGCATACCCTCGCGTTCTCGCGGCTTGATCCGCCCGAGCTATGCTCCGCTTCACACACCCCTCAAGGAAAGGGCGCAGGGAAGACCGGGCGCCAGCTGGCACCCATAAGACCCCTGCGCTGAACGAATGCACACGCAGTGCACAGGGGAGACACAGGGCAGCCGAAACCAGGCCTTCCCTGCGCGATGGTTTGACGGCCTATGCCGCGCTCTCCCGGGAGCCGAGTTCCTTGTGGCCTCCCTCGCCTCCGCAAAAGTCACGGCACCGCGCCGGTTGACGCGATGACGTCTTCGCCAAGGCTTGACCGTAGCAACGACGGCCAGGACCACACCGTTTCGCCGTACGCAGGGGCGCCGTTCGTCTTCGCGGGTCCCGCATGCTCACGAGGTTCATCTCGCCCTGCACGCGCAAGCTCCGCCTTTAACGCCGCCCGCGTCCACCGCAACTTCCAGCCCGCGCTCGAAACGACGTACGACCGCCCCTTGGTGGGCTGGAATGGCCGATACATACGACAAATCCGAATTTCGGTAAAGTGGAATATTTTTGGCGGGAGGGGTTGACAGCGGATCGGTGTGTTCTGCCGTCGACGCCGGGGCAGTTGCCTTCTGGACACGGCGAGGGTTCATTGCCTCGAAGGACGATCCGCTTATACTGTTCGGGCCGATTGCAGACATTGCGGCGTCGGTCCATTGGCAAGGTGTCCAATGCGCGTGAAATTCGGAGACATCCTCCAGGCTTTTGAGTTCGCCGACATCAGCGGCGTTGTGGAGTGCCGCACCTTCGTCTGCAGGCAGACAAGAAAGATCTACTACCAGTTCGATCAGGACGACCTCCAGAGCTCGAGGACGACGAACTGCCTGACGATATCGAGGACGAGACCAAATACTTGCAGATCCCGAACTCACGAGACCTCGACCTCGGCAAGCCTCTCGTGATTGCCTTCGTCCGCGAGTTCCTGCCGAACGATCTGGACGACGTTCGCTATATTTCAGCAAACGTGGCGCCTATCAGAAGTTCAAGGGCCTGCTCTCCCGACGGGGAGCGATCGATGCTTGGCATGACTACCGCAACAAAGCGAGGGAGCGGGCATTGCGCGAATGGTGCGAGATCCAGGCAATCGAGATCACCGACTGACCCGCCATTCACTTGAAGGCCACGACATGCGCGAGGCGGCTCCGCCGCGATCTCGCCCCCATTGTCATTCAGAGAGCAGATGGGGCGATGCTGTCGGGGGCAAAGTTCCCATGGGTTCCCAGTGATAGGCCGACGTCTTCTCCAAACAAATCATTCCATGTCGCGCCGCGCTCTCATCGGCGGTCTCCTGTCGACGGGTAGCGCGCTGGCGCTTGGCGGATGCGCTGGCCTCGGTGCGACCGGCGCGCGCTACGACGCCTCCTCGCTCTCCGTCGACCCGACATTGCTTGTCGTCACCACGCGCAAGCCCGTGAACGGTGCTCGCGCAAAACCCTGGTTCGGGCCGGAGCGTGCCGCAAGCATGACGGTCGCGCGGGCGAAGCTGACGGCGCCGGACGAGAGCCGACTTTCCCTCGCCTCGGTCGGACTCGAGAACTGGCGTCTCGACCGGATCGAGCCGGTCCCGGCCGACGCCGGCGATCTCGCTGCGCAGGCCGGCGGCGGGGACGTGCTGATCTATGTGCACGGTTTCAAGCAGACATTCGAGACGGCGGTGCTGGATGCAGCCCACCTTTCCGATGGGATCAAGTTCCGCGGCCGGACCATGGCGTTCTCCTGGCCTTCCAAGGCAGGACTGTTCGACTACGCCTATGACCGCGACAGCGCGATGTGGTCGCGCGATAATTTCGAGCGCGTGCTCTCTGCGCTGGTGTCGGCGCCGGGGGCGGGGCGCGTGCACATCGTCGCCCACAGCATGGGAACCATGCTGACCCTCGAAAGCCTGCGCCAGCTCCATGGGAGATACGGCGACACGGTGACGAGCAAGATTGGCGCGGTGGTGTTTGCCGCGCCCGACATCGACATGGACGTGTTCTCGTCGGCGATCCAGCGCATCGGCCCTCTCGCCGGCAAGATCACGGTGATCGCCTCGACCAACGATCGTGCACTGGCGCTGTCGGGGCAGCTCGCCGGCGGCATGACCCGCGTCGGCGCGGCCGAGAAGGCCGCCATCGCAGGGCTCGGTGTGCGCGTGGTCGATGCCTCCCAGGAAGGCTGGGGCATCATCAACCACGATTTGTTCCTGTCTAATACGGAAGTGCAGCGGGTGATCCGCCGCTCGATCGACGGCACGACGGCGTAGGAGAGCGCCGAGCCACGCGAAAAGCCTGCTCCTGCCCACACCCGTTGCGGCTCCGAGGGGAATTGCATTGCAGCTTGCGGATGGAAGACCTATGTTGGGTAGCTAGTCAGGCAGCCGCCCATCGAATGGCGAGAGTCTGCAGGATCGCCTCACGGTGGATGGTTTCCATTCCGCATCGGAGGTGATGCCATGGCCATTGCTCCCACCCTCCAGAAATACCTCGCCGCTGAGAACATCCAGTACGAGGTGATCCCGCACGAACTCAGCATGACGTCCGCCCGAACGGCGCAGGCATGCCATATCTCCGGCGATCGCCTCGCCAAGGGCATCGTGTTGCGGCGCGACGGCGGATACATGCTGGCCGTCTTGCCCGCATCGCATCACCTCCGCCTGTCGGACCTGAGGACAAGCCTCGGCGACAATGTCCACATGGCCAATGAAACCGAGATCAATCGGCTGTTCAGCGACTGTGCACACGGTGCAGTTCCTGCCGTCGGCAAATGCTACGGATTGGATATCATCGTCGACGACAGCCTCGAGGCACAGCCGGACATCTATATGGAAGCCGGCGATCATGAGACGCTGCTTCACATGGGTCACGCGCAGTTTGCGCGCCTGACGGCCAACGCACCACACGGCCGCTTCAGCGCGCATGACTGAGGACCTGTGCGCCGCCCATTGTCCTTGCGGCCCTGGGCGGGAACTCTAGCCGCAAGTTCGCCGTCATACCGTTCCGCAGGGTGGCGAAAGTGTCTGCGCTTTGTCTGGTCGGAGTTCGGAAGATGGGGGTGCCGCTGCATTGCATCAACGCACTTGAAACCCACGAACGGAGGCTCGCCATGAAAGTCAAAGACGTGATGCACAAGGGTGTCGACTGGGTCAGCCCCGACACCCCAATCACCGAGATTGCCAAACTGATGCGGGCACATGACATCGGCTGCATTCCGATTGGCGAGGATGACAAGCTGGTCGGAATGGTGACCGACCGCGACATCGTCTGCAAAGGACTCGCGAGCCACAGCTTCGATGCCGGCCGCGCGACGGCACGTGACGTGATGACCGAGGGCATCCATTGCTGCCGCGAGGACGATGACCTCGCCAAGGCGATGCATCATATGGAGAAGCTGCAGGTCCGCAGGCTGCCGGTGATCAACAAGAGCAAGCGGATGGTCGGCATCATCAGCCTGGGTGACGTCAGCCATTCCTCATCGGGTGACATGCTCACCGAGACCGTCAGAAGCGTTTCGGCGCATCACTGAAGTTACCGCCAAAACGTATGGCCACGGCTCCTCTCGCGATCCCCCCGAATAGGGTTGAGGGGGAGCCCGAGTCATGCGCTCGTGGTGCAACTATCGCGCGGCGCAGAAGCGACGACGCGATGCGGCTCATTTTGCGCCGGAGTGAATGCAAGTTGCGCCGGAACGGATGCAAGGCCCGTTCACTCGATCACGTCATCATCGATGACGCTGCGACGCGCAACCTACCACGATGTGTTTCTTTCGAATGCGGACGTGCAGCGGGCGATCCTCCGCTCGATCGACTGCACTACCGCGTGAAAGAGCGCCTGCGCGGCGTCGGGCTACGCGATCAAGCGCTGCACCAATGCCGACTCGCTCGAATACGTCAGGAGCGCCTCGTGAGTTGCCCGGGTCACCCCGACATAGGTCAGCCGGACACATTCCTCGACGGTCTCGCCGTGGCGGCCGAGCAGGCCCAAGCCGGCGATGGCGACGCAGGGAAACTCCAGCCCTTTCGCGCTGTGCATGCTCAGGAATCGCACGGCGACCCGCTTGACCGAAACCCGGTTGCGATTGTCCTTGGCGATGTCGATCGGCGCACCATGCCCGGCGAGAATCTGCGCAACCCGTCCGCCGATCCAGTGCTCCGGGTAGAGACACGCCATCTGCGACCACTCGTAGCCGGCTTTCTTACGGTCGAGAAACCACTCGGCAACGCAGTGAGCTTCCGCCTCGATGCTCACGCACCGCCGCACATCCGGCTCCAGTCCCTGCCGACCCGCATCTTCGGGCAGCAGGATGGCGTGCTCGTCGTCGGCCGTGATGCCGGGAGCGCCGATGACGTCCGCGGCGAAGCGTCTCGCGAAGGCAACGATTTGGGCGGTGTTGCGATAGTTCACCTTCAGTACGGTCGTTCTGCCCTTTGCTTCAATGCCGAGCTGGCTCCAGACCGGCCGTTCACGCCCCTTATAGATAGCCTGGATATCGTCGTAGACGACCATCAGCGCCTTGGTGCGCGGGTTCACCATCTTGGCCGCAAGCGCGAGCCATTGCGGTTCGAAGTCGTGCGCCTCGTCGATCAGGACCGCGTCGTACTGCTCCGCCGGGATATGGCCGTGATCGACCGCCTTCACGACCTCTGAAACGCTCGCAGCCAGGCGCTCCGCGTAGTCCGGATAGTCTCGCTCGGATGGGGCGGTAATCCCGTACGTCCGCAGCATCCGGTAGCACCACGAGTGGAAGGTGAGAACCTGAACGCGGTCCTCGACGCCCCTGCTCTGCATGGCATCTTCAAGCCGGCCGGCGATGCCGTTGGCGTAACACAGGATCAGCACCGGCTTTGCCGCCGCACGTGCCAGATACTCGGCGCGAAAAGCGAGGATCAGGGTCTTGCCCGATCCGGCGACGCCGCGAATGATGCGATGCCCCTCGCCCAGGCTGCGCGCGAACTGCTCCTGATGAAGGTCCATGACCGCGAGCGTCCGATCCGAAGAATCGGCGCGAGGCGCATCGTCCAAAGGCAGGGCAATCTGTCGTATCCGAACCTCCGGAAACAGCAGCGCGCGCAGGCGGTCGAATTGCGGCATGGACAGCGGCTCTTCGAGACGCGGATGAACCATGCGCCACAATTTCGACCGGAATTCCTCGGGGTCCGCGCCCTCGGTCATCTCGTCCTTGAACAGGCAGAGATGCCCGGAGAACACCTCCTTGAGATCGGTCTGATCGAACTGCTTGCGGGTGATGTTAGTGAACACGGCCCCGAAGCCGAACGGAACGATGGACCGGCCCGCGAGGCGATGTCCCGCCGGAAACAACAATTGCCCGTCGCGCTCCAGCGTGCGCACGACCTCGAATGTATATTTGCGAGCCTGCTCCAGCGGATTGCTTTCCCGCACCACACCACGACTTGTCAGCAGTTCGACCTTCGTCTTGTCGGCCGACACGATCGTCTCCAGGCGCCAATCCTTCACCTCGAGCACGAGCAGGCCGTTCGCGGGATGAATGATGATGAAGTCCGGATGCCGGTTGCGAGGCCCGACAGGCAGGTTGTGCCAAACGACGGCGTTCTCCTCGAGGAAGTCCTTCAATCGTTCCGCCAGTCGTAGCTCACCACGGCTGTCGAAGCGCGCGAAGCCGAGACTCGGGATCAGGATAGCCATGTCACGACCGCGAGCACCATTTGCGGACCACCTTGTGAGGCAAAGTGCAACAGGGCGGTCTCTCCAGGCTGACATGGTCGCCTAGAGTGTGCAGGTTTTCAATGGCTTAGGATCAGCTGGCGCTCCCTAGGGGAATCGAACCCCTGTTTCAGCCTTGAGAGGGCCGCGTCCTAACCGCTAGACGAAGGGAGCGTGAGGGCTAGCCAATAGCCTCGAAATTTGTCCGCCGCAAGGACCCCGAGGGGCTTTTACGGCTCATTGGCGAATTTCAGCCGTCCGGCCGACTTCAGGGTATGGGCATCGAAGGTGCGGATCTCGATGATTCCGCCGAGATCCAGCGTCACTACGAGGCGGTCGCCGGCGACCCCGGTCGAGACGATTCTGGCGCCCTTGGGCAGGGTGGCAGTGACATCGCTTGCCGCTTCGACCGCCCTTCCCTCAGACTTGAAAAGGCGGTAGCCCACCGCGATCAGCACGGCGCAGAACGCCAGCGCCGTGGTCAACCCCGCGATCAGCATCATCCGCCGCACCCGCGCGAACAGCGCGGCCTGCTCGGGGGTCGGTTCGGGAACAGCGGTATCAGACGTCGTCATGGAAAGCCCTGGGTCAGCGCAAAGGTTGGAGGTTGTGGTCGAAGGCTCCGAGGGCTCGGCCCGGCTCGACCGCGTGCTGGCGGCGCGCCTGCCGGAGCTGTCGCGATCGAGGCTGAAAGCCCTGATCCTGGCGGGCGCAGTGCACCTGAAGGCCTCCGCGGTCCGCGACCCCGCTTATCACGTCGCATCCGGCGATACGATCATAATCGACGTGCCGGAAGCGGCGCCCGCCGAGCCCAAGGGGGAGGACATCGCCCTCGATATCGTGTTCGAGGACGACGACATCGTCGTCCTCAACAAGCCCAAGGGCCTCGTCGTGCACCCCGCGGCCGGCCACGAGACCGGCACCTTGGTGAATGCGCTGATCGCCCATTGCGGCGCCTCGCTCTCCGGCATCGGCGGAGTGCGCCGGCCCGGGATCGTGCACCGGCTCGACAAGGACACGACGGGGCTAATGGTGGTTGCCAAGAACGATCTCGCCCACGCTTCATTGACGGCGCAATTCGCCGATCACGGCCGCACCGGCGCGATGCGGCGCGGCTACATGGCATTCGCCTGGGGCGTGCCGAACTGGCACCGCGGCACCGTCGATGCGCCGATCGACCGGCATCCGCATGCACGCGAGAAGATGGCCGTGCGCCAGGGTGGCCGCGAGGCGGTGACGCATTGGGAAATCCTGGAGAGCTTTCATGGACGCGACGGCAAGGGCGTCGCCGCCCTGCTCGCCTGCGAGCTCGAGACCGGCCGCACCCATCAGATCCGCGTCCATCTCGCCCATATCGGCCACCCGCTGATGGGCGATGCCGTCTATGGCCCGCATTTCAAGACCAAGGCCAACCAGCTCGGCCCCGAGTCGCAGGCAGCTTTGGCGGCGCTGGGGCGGCAGGCCTTACATGCTTACCTGCTGGTATTGGAGCACCCGAGGACGGGAGAATTACTGCACTGGGAGGCGCCTTTGCCGGAGGATTTGCTTCTCCTGGAACGTGCGCTCAAGGCGGCGCTATGACGCAGGCCGCTTCAGAAAGCCTTTACATTACAAAAAGTTATAGCTGCCACACGGGGACGTGACGTCAGCAATCCTTCCCTTTTTGACCCCCGATGGGGTATATTGCGTCTGCGTTGAAATGACCAACGCGGAACATCGCAGCTACGGCCGGCTTTAACACAGCGGTCGTCTGCCTGGCCCGCCGCTATCGGGGGCCTGAACCTTTTGGAGGGCGCACTATGGCCCGTACCGCTGCTTTGCCGGTCCTCAATGGAGAATCCGGCCTTTCTCGCTACCTCGCCGAGATCCGCAAATTCCCGATGCTGGAACCGCAGGAGGAGTACATGCTCGCCAAGCGTTGGCGTGAGCATGACGATCGCGACGCGGCACACCAACTCGTCACCAGCCATCTCCGCCTCGTGGCCAAGATCGCCATGGGCTATCGCGGCTACGGCCTGCCGATCTCCGAGGTCGTCTCGGAAGGCAATGTCGGCCTGATGCAGGCGGTGAAGCGATTCGAACCCGAGAAGGGATTCCGTCTCGCCACCTACGCCATGTGGTGGATCAAGGCGTCGATTCAAGAGTACATCCTCCGTTCGTGGTCGCTCGTGAAGATGGGCACCACCGCGAACCAGAAGAAGCTGTTCTTCAACCTGCGCAAGGCGAAGAGCAAGATCAACGCGCTGGACGAAGGCGATCTCCGCCCCGACCAGGTCAAGTTGATCGCCAAGCGCCTCGGCGTCACCGATCAGGACGTGATCGACATGAACCGCCGCCTCGGCGGCGATGCGTCACTCAACGCACCGATCCGCGACGATGGCGAAGCCGGCGAATGGCAGGACTGGCTGGTCGACAACACGCCCAACCAGGAAGCCATGATGGCGGAGCACGAGGAGTATGATCACCGCCGTGACGCGCTGAACGGCGCCATGGGCGTGCTCAACCCGCGCGAACGCCGCATCTTCGAGGCCCGCCGCCTCGCCGATGAGCCGATGACGCTGGAAGACCTTGCTGCCGAGTTCGGCGTGTCGCGCGAGCGCGTCCGCCAGATCGAGGTCCGCGCCTTCGAGAAGGTGCAGTCCGCGGTCAAGGGCACGATCGCAAAGGCCGAACAGGCCGCGCTGGAAGCCGCGCATTAAGCGCGGCGGCTCAGCGCCAGAGATTGGCGGATCGAAAGAGACGAAAAGCCGGCGGCAACGCCGGCTTTTTTGTTGGTGTGATGCGAACTGCGCCCGATAGCGGTGCGTGTGGGCACACCGCCTACTCCCCCCATTGCCTTGCCATCGTCGCGAGCGTGCAGCCTTCGCAATAGCGGGCGTCCTTGTAGTCGATCCAGTTGTGCGCGTAGACCCGCTCGAGCGGGATGTCGTAGCGCGCGCGCAGCACTTTCACGAGGATCCTCCACGCCGCGACCTGTGCCTCGGTCGGCCCCGCCGTCACGTCGGGATAATTGCCGGCGAACTCGACGCCGATCGAATTGTCGCGCACCACCTGGCGGTAGGTCGGACGGTTGTCGATGTACTTGTTGTCGTTGCGGTTGGCGCCGTCGCCGTGGGTCGGCACGAGGTTCTCGGCGACCGCCCAATAGACCGTGCCGTCGGTCTCGACCCAGACCGTGACGCCGCGCCGCGTCGGGTTCTTCGCCTGCGCCTGCGCGCCGCCGCGGGCCGAGCCCGCCGGTCCCTCGGTCTGGTGCACGATGATGTTGCGCCAGGATCTTGCGCTAGCGAGGTCGCCCCACGGCGCCAGCCAGACGATCTTCAAGCCGGGGATGTCGGGCGTGCCGGAGGCGCGCGCGAGCCTGGCGAGCTCGGCATCCGTGGCCGCTGCGGGGACGATCGGAAGGAGAGCGGCCAACACGGCCGCGAGCAGGCGAAATATCATCATGCAGGGTCCAATGCGACCCAAGCCTAACAGGCTTTACGCGAATGTCCTCACCGTCCCGACAGACTCGGGCGATAACGGCGGGGTGGGGTCATAGACCGCAAAATCGTTCTTGCCGTTCTTCTTGGCGGCATAGAGGGCATGGTCGGCATTGGCCATCAGGCGGTCCGGGAATTCCCCGATGCCGCGATCCCACTCCGCAACCCCGATCGAGATCGCGATCGGAATGTCGCGGCCGCTGCAGCTGACGGCATCCTGCCGGCAGACCTCAAGCACGCGGCGGGCGATCGCGGCAGCCTCGCGCAGCGACGAGGACGGCAGCACGATGCAGAACTCGTCGCCACCGGTGCGGGCGAGCATGTCGCCGGGCCGCAGGCGCGTCTGCGCCATCAGGGTGAAGTGCTTGAGGCAGGCATCGCCGGCGGCATGGCCATGGGTGTCGTTGATGGTCTTGAAGCCGTCGAGGTCGATCAGCAGCAGCGAGAACGGCTCACCGCTGCGCCCCGAACGGGCGCATTCCTCGGTCAGGCGCTGCAAGAGATGCCGCCGGTTGGCAACGCCGGTGAGATCGTCGAGCAACGCGAGGTCGGCAACCTCGCCCCGCAACCGGTCCATCGCCATCAGCAGGAAACCGAAATTGAGCGTCATCGACAGGAACAGCAGCCCGAGCACCATGATCGCATGGGCCTGGCCGCCGGCGCGCGCCGAGAGATCGTAGCCGAGCAGATTGCCCACGGTGCGCACGAGCAGGATCGCGATGATGCTGAGGATGACGATGCCGGACAGCTTGGCGCCCGGACTGACGCGGCCTTCCGGCGACAACAACAGACGCAGCGCCAGCACCAGCGGCAGGGCCTGACCGAACGTGTAGCTCAGCATGCGCAATTGCATGTGCTCGAATCCGACCATGAAGAGCACGACGCCGACAAGGCTCAAGCACCCTGTCGCGGTCATCAGGCGCCACGAGACCGGCCGGTCGTAGAAGCGCTGAATTCCCATGGCGGCAAGGCAGCTCGCAGCGATGACACCGCCGGCGCCGAGCAGCAGCGGCAGGGGAGAGGCGACGAACAGACGGATCAAGGCCGTCATCGCGCCGGCGGCACCGACGAAGGCCGATGCCATCCAGAACCGCGCAGCCGCGAAATTCGGATAGGAACGCGTCACGTAGGCCCAGATCACGCCGAGCGCCAGGAAGTTGACGACGAAGACCGTCCACAATGTCGGTACGTTCAGCATGACGCGTACAGCACGCGCAGCGTCCCGCCCCCCGATCCCGGCAGCCGTCCGTCCATGACCCATCCCCGTTTTCTTGCGGAAGACAATGCGATGGTTGCGCTTAATGGAGTCTCACTGCGGCTCGCGAAAACGCGCCCTTGGTTTTGGATTCATGAACGGCACGCGGCTATTGCCGGATCATTAAGGCTGTCGCGCCCGATGGCCTGACGCGTGGAGCGGATTCGCGCCAAAAATCACCCGAAAGTGCATCTGAGCTGTGGATAACAGGATGACACGGATGTGACGACGCGGGGCAGCCGGCTCCGAATCTGCTGAGTTTGTCGTCGAGGATGTTGCGAGGCTGGCCCTCCGCCGAGCACCCTCGTGTCGCGTTCCACCATTAACCCTTGAGAGGATACTATGGCTAAGAAAGCGAAGAAGGCGGCGAAGAAGAAGGCGAAAAAGGCCAAGAAGGCGAAGAAGAAGTAACGAGGCTTCTGTTTCTTTGCCCGGGTGGAGTGAGCTCCGCCCGGGCGTCGGGTCGATCGAAGGTGGCGGGCGCAAGGCCCGCTTTTTTATTGTGCGAGAGTTCGAAGTGTACCCGCTCTAACAGCGTCATGGCCGGGCTTGTCCCGGCCATCCACGCCTTGCCGCACAGTCCGAAGAGCGTGGATGCCCGGGACAAGCCCCGGCATGACGAGACCTTTCGAGAGGTAACGAAGAAGCTACCTTTCCGACAATGCCAGCTTGGCGCCGAGCGCGGCGAAGCCGGCGGCGAAGGAGCGGCGCAGCCAGGCCATGACGGCCGGGCGGGAGATGACGCGCTCGCGCACCGCGGCGGCGCAGAGGCCGTAGAGGACGAACACCGCGAAGGTCATCACCATGAAGGCGCCGCTCAATTCCAGCATGCGCGCCAGCACATGGGCCTCGTCCGCCGCGACGAATTGCGGCAGGAAGGCGAGGAAGAAGATCGACAGTTTTGGATTGAGGATGTTGATCAGGAAGCCGGTGACGATGACGCGGCTGCTCGACCGCTCGCGGATGTCGCCGCCAACCGCCAGCGCCCCGGTCTCGCGCAGCGCCTGCCAGGACATGTAGAGCAGATAGGCGACGCCGCACCATTTCAGCGCGGCGAAGGCGAGCGCGCTGGTGTGGAGCACGGCGGCAAGACCGAGCATCGCCGCCGCCATGTGCGGCACGATGCCGAGCGTGCAGCCGAAGGCGGCCGCCACGCTGGCGCGCGAACCGCGGGTCAGCGCCGAAGCGAGCGTGTAGAGCACGCCGGTGCCGGGGGAAGCGACGACGATGAGCGAGGTGAGCAGGAAGGACCAGGTCATGGGCCGACCTTATCACCGCAGCGCGCTGCGAGAAAGCGGGCGCGTCAGGACAGCTGAGCGATCTCGGCCTCGCGCAGCACGTCGAGCGGCGCCCAGGGCTTGGCCCAGAACTTGGCGCCGTCGGGCAGGGCCTGCTTCAAGGGCCGGCCCGAGGTGACGACGACGTCGAGCTTCGGATTGCGGTCCTTGGCGACATGCGCGAGCTCGACGCCGTTCATGCGGCCGGCCAGCTGGACGTCGGTCAGCATCAGACAGAGCGCGCCGGCGTTCTTGTCGAGCACGCGCTCGGCGGCCTCGGCGCTTTCGCACTGGATGACCTCGTAGCCGCTCTCCTCCAGGAGGACGCAAAGCATCTCCCGCTGCATGGCGTCGTCTTCAACGATCAGCGCTGTCGCGCGTAATGGCGTCGCTTGTCCCATCGGCGGCTCCCAATGCATGCCCTCATAACGGATGTTAAAAACCCAGGCGGACGTGGGTTCGGTTTCATTTCAAAAAAAAGTAATTCATAGTTCCATCATCGGGGACTTGACGGGGGAACTCATGACGACGATTCGGGGCGCCGCCGCCATCACGGGAGCCGCGAGCGGCATCGGCCGGGCGCTGGCGATCGAGTTCGCGCAACGCGGCTGCGACCTCGCACTGGCCGATCGCGACGAGGGTGGATTGAAGGCGCTCGCGGCGGAGATCGGAACAACGCGCAAGGTCAGCCTGCACCGCGTCGACGTCGGCGAGGCCGGCGACATCGCGCAGTTCGCGAGCGAGGCCATCGCCGCGCATCCTTCCCTCGGCATCGTCGTCAACAATGCCGGCGTTGCGCTGATGGGCACATTCGAAGAGATCGACCAGGCCCAGATGGACTGGCTGTTCGACATCAATTTCTGGGGCGTGGTGCACGGCACACGCGCCTTCCTGCCGCACCTGAAGACGATGAGCGAGGCCCACATCGTCAACCTCTCCTCGATCTTCGGCATCATCGCCCCGCCGGGCCAATCGGCCTATGCCGCGGCGAAGTTCGCAGTGCGCGGCTTCTCGGAGAGCGTGCGGCACGAGCTCAGCGTCGCGGGCAGCTCGGTGAAGATGTCGGTCGTGCATCCCGGCGGCATCGCCACCGCGATCGCGCGCAACGCCCGCACCGGCGTCGGCGTCACCGACAATGCCCGCCGCGCGCAATCGATCGAACGGTTCGAGAACGCGGCGAAGACCTCGCCGAAGGACGCGGCACTGCGCATCATCAGGGGCATCGAGCGGAACGAGCCGCGCATCCTGATCGGCAACGACGCCCGCTTCATGGACCTGCTGCAGCGCTTCCGCCCGGGAACCTATTGGGCGCCGCTGCAGCGGCGGCTGGAGAAGATGGCGAAGGGGATAGAAAAGTAGCCAGGAGCGCAACGTCCTCCACACCCACCGCTGTCATTCCCCGCGAAGGCGGGGAATCCAGTACGCCGTGGCTTCTCGGCTCTAGCCGCGCCGTCTCTGGAATACTGGATCACCCGCCTTCGCGGGTGATGACACCGATGATGTGGTCACTGCCCCATCAGCCGATCGGCGAAATAGCCGATGGTCTTGCGGTACACCACCGCCCTGTTCCACTCGCGCATCGCCTCGAAGTTCGGCGTTCCCTCGCCATAAGGCTGGCCCATCTTGAAGCCGCTCGTGTGCAGGAGGTTCGCGGTCGAGGCGAGCACGTCGGGGATGCTGTGGCGGAGATCGACATGGCCGTCGCCGTCGAAATCGACGCCGTACTTGATGTAGGACGATGGCAGGAACTGGGTCTGGCCGATCTCGCCGGCATAGGCGCCGATCATGTCGCGCAGCTGCAGGTCGCCGCGCTGCACGATCTTGAGCGCGGCGAGCAGCTCGCCCTGGAACAGATCGGTGCGGCGGCAATCATGCGCGAGCGTCGCCAGCGTGCGGACCACCGGCAGCTTGCCGGTGTCGCCCTTGCCGAAATCGCTCTCCAGCCCCCAGATCGCGACCAGGATATAGCGGGGCACGCCGAACTTCTGCTCGATGCGCGACAGCAGCGCGGCATGCCGCTGCAGCATCGCGCGCCCGCCATTGACGCGGCCGGGGCCGACCCGGGTCGAGACGTACTGCTCGAAGGTCTTGTTGAAGGTGTAGCGCTGGCGCCGGTCGAAGGCGAGAACCGCAGGGTCGGGCGTCACGCCGCCGAGCGCCGCATTGGTCACGCCAGCCGAGACGCCGGCGGCCTGAGCCTCCTGCGCCATGCTGGCGACAAAACTGTTGAAGTCGCCGCCGCAGCGGGCGGCCTGCGCCGACCCGCCGGCCAGAGACACGACAAAGGCGGCAGCGAGAAGCAGTCTCAGCATGTGGAGCAATCCCCCAAGAATCCCAGCGCGAAGCAGCGCTGAGGATCATGCCCGGGAACGCCACGAGCGTCAAAGCGCAAGGCTCGAAGACAAGGCTCGAAGCAAGGCTTGATCCGCATCAAACCGTCTCACGCCATGCTTTCTAGACTGGACCGAGCAGGAGAGCCGCACATGACCGGAATTACCTTGACCGCCGAGCAGATCCGCAATGCGCCCGCCCCGGTGCGGCAATGGATCGAGCAGGAGGTGATCGCCGCGCTCGGCCTTGCGCCACGGACGCCGGCGGCCACGCCGCCGCAAGTCCCCCACCTCGTCGCCTGCAGCGTGGAAGACATGGCCGGCGTGCTCGAGCACATCCGCGGCGTGCTTCCGGCCGTGAACGTACTGTTCGAGCTCGGCCGCCCCGGTATCAGCTTCGGCCGCCCCGCGGTGATGACGTTCCGCCTGATGGACCTCCTGCATCACACGCGCCTTTCGGACGTCAGCGAGGTCATGACGTGTCTCGAGATGATCAACCAGGCGCTAACCGAGGTGAAGAAGGACGCTTCCGTGCGGTTCTGCGGCTTCGACAATGAGGGCCATTGCCTGATCGCGCCGCAGACGCAACAGAGCATCGCGACGTTGTGGCAGACCATGATGGAGCGACAGCAGGCCGCGCGCGCCGCGCCGGCGGCGTGAGGGGAACGTCATCGCCATGCCCAATCGCCAGCAGCCTCCATCAACCCGCTCGCTCCTCCGCATCCCGCTATTTCGCCTGCTCGCCATCAATCTCGCGATCGGCGCCTGCGCCGCCGTGCTATTGGTCGGCGGCCTGCTCTGGCTCAATCCCGGGCATCTGCGCGAGCTGATCTTCGCCGACCGCGCACCTGCCATTGCGCTCGTGCTGCTGCTCGCTTCCTTCCTCATCACCTTCGGCTCGGCCGCGATGGGCAGCGCGATCATGGCGCAGGGACGCAAGGAGCGTAGCGATAAAGGCGGCGGACGGGGATTGCGGCTCGCCGTGCAGGAGGTGGTGCACCGCCGGCGAGATTGAGGCGCGCAGCGCGAAGCGTGCGCGGCGGCGCCGAAACAAAACCGCAAAAACAACCCCATGCACAGTAGAAGTCTTGATGTGATCTTTGCGATTTTTCCATGGTGCCAACATCGCAAGACTCCAGACGCTGACGCCCGCGCGCTCTCGTTGCCTTCCGAGAGCGCAGCAAGATGAACAAAGTACTTCGAGAATCCAAAGCATCTGATTTTCGAAATTGTGGGAAATCGCGATATCCATTAGCTGCATATCTGATGCGCCTGCTGCGACATCGTCGCGCGACGATTTACCTTGCCATCGCGGCGCGCCTTCTATAGCCTTCTATTTTAGGTTGTCGCCCTGCCAGCCCCGGGCGACGCTGAAAAGATAAACGGCGGGCTTCGGCCCGCCGTTTATTGAAGGGCGTGGCGACGATCGCGAAGGTCACAATCCCGAAAGTCATTTGACTGCGGCGTCCTGATCGAGGACAAGCCGCCATGGCCAAAAAACCCGGAACCAACCCCAAAGGCGAATTCGCCTTCTTCAACGTCGTCTACGAAGACGATTCCCAACGCTCCAACCGCCGCGTCCCTTCCGAACTGCTCGGCGGCCTCGACGGCGACGAACCCGCCCGCAACTTCATCATGGAACAGGACCGCGAGATCGCGGAAAAGAGCGGCCGCCCGGCGCTGGAGATCAAGCGGATCGAGCGGGTGGGAGCGAAGAAGAAGTAGGCGGGCACAGCGGGGCGTTCACCAGCGCCCGCTCCATTTATTCCAGGCAAATAGCAGATCGGCAAACCGGTCATAGGCAAACCGCGTGATCGGCAGCGCCACGCGATTGCCGAACAGCACCGCAAGCCACCCCTGCCCCGGCGTCAACCGCCACAGCGCAATCGCGACATCAGCGCCGACGACGAGCCGCCCGGCCTCATCCGTCGCGTGTAGGCGCCGCCTGATGTCGTCGAGCGAAGCGCCAAAGTGCGCCAGTGCATCAGGCTGCTCGTTGATGTCCCTGAACTCGACGGTGCCCGCGCGCACCAGCGCCAGCAGCTTGTTGCGCTGCCAGTCAATGCCGGCGTCGCAGACGGGGCAGCGGGTGTTGTAGTAGACGGTGAGGTGGGGTGGCATCAATGAGCCTTTCTCGCGGAATTATAGTCCGAGAGAAAGCCAGATAAACGCCTTCGGCTGAAGCTGCCGATACAAAGGCACAAAGAAGGACGACCCGACCTCGGCCCGCCGAATTGCGCGGCAGCCTCGACGGCGGCGAGCCGCGCGCAACCTCATTGGGAGCAGGATCGAGAGTCGCGTAAAAGAGTGGGAGGTCGGCGCTGGAGATCGAGCGGATTGAAAGGAGGCGAAGAAGAAGCAGGGTTCGGCCCTATCCCCGTCATTGCGAGCGCAGCGAAGCAATCCAGAGATGCGTCTGTGGGGATGGGCGGCAGAGCAGACCTGATTTGCTCAACTTGAGTTCTTCGCATTGTGCCCCCGAAGCGGACATGATGCAGCGAATGACAACTCGACTATCGAGCCCTCCATTGCTCGCGGAATTGCCCGGGCGTCACGCCTGCAACCCGGCGGAATGCACGGGTAAAATGGGCGGGATCTGCGTAGCCCGAAGCAAACGCAATCTCGATGATCTTGGAATCCGTATCTCGCAAAAGCTTTCTGGCATTCTCAAACCTCACGGTATCCAACAGCCGCGAATATGTCATCCCGGCGCGAGATAGCTTGCGTTGAAGGCTGCGTGCGCTGACCCCCGCCATCTCCGCGACTTCCGCCAGCGCCGGAGGCCGCTCGTCCATGTAGGATGGCAGCATCAGCTTAAGTGCGTGGATAAAGTCAAAGTTCGAATGTTCGACAAAGTCGCTCTTCGGATGAGAAGGAGCTTGCTTCAATCTGTTAGGAAGGCCCAGCAATGAAACAGGTACGTCGATCCACGAAGCTTCTTGACCAGACAGGAATTGAGACGTCGGCCAGAAAGACCGACATGCCGGACCCGGCGTGTACCGCGCCTCAAAGGCGATAGTTGCCGGAGCCCAGTCCGGTCCGGCGAATTGGCGGACGATGTAAATCGGGAAAACGTTCTGAAGCCATTGTGAATGCTCGAGATGCTGAAGTCCGGCAGTGCCGGCTAGCTTGCTGCAATAGCGAACATGGTCGCCGTGGCGCTCGACCCAGTTGCTCAAGTTTGAATCTTCGAGCGAAGCTAATCTACAGGCCTGGTGCAGCGCGACGAGCAAACCCTCGATAGCACAGCGCATGCGCTCAGAATTAGCGGGCGCACATTACAGCGTCATCTAGAACGCATGGGCACAAGCCACAGCAAGATCCTCGACGAAGTCCGATTGGAGATTGCGTGCCGCCTGCTGGCCGATACGAGTAAGCGCTTGTCGGATATTGCAGAATTTCTAGGATACACGAACGCGAGCAGCTTCAGCCGCGCTTTCGTGCGTTTGATGAAAATTCAACCCATCGTTTATCGGCGGCAGCAACGCGGCCGCAAGCATGATCGGTCGCTCGTCCGCCGACGTTCTCACCCCACCAACCCGTTGAATGATTCCTGACGATTGGCGCGAAATGGCAAGACGCGCCGCGTGATTTGGCGCGAAATGCAGAGATGCCGCCGCCACTAGCGACGCTCTTGTCGCTTCCGAATTGCTCACGTGCTGTTCGAGGAAGAACGACCAGCCTGCAAAGGAGAGGACCATCATGACAATCCGCGTTGCCTTGATCGCGGTCTGCGCCGCTGGCTTAGTGGCAATTCCGCACAAGCTTCTTGCTCAATCTCCGGCCGAACCCAAGCCGCACATTCCGCTCGAGAAATCGATTGGTCAGGCTAAGCCGGAAGTGGTCCCATCGCTATTTGTCCTCAACTCGCGCGGGGTGAGCCTGAAGGAGGGTAAGCTGGTGCTGAGTGCGATTTCTCCGAATGCGATCGTGTTTGCCGACCGACCGGTTCGTGCCGCCGGGCATGATCTGACCTCCCGGATTATCGAGGACTGGGGCAATGGCAGCGACAACTTCGCTAAAGACCCGCCCAACGCCACGGTGTCAGGATTCAAGAAAGACGGATCGTCGGTGTTGGATGCCGTCGTCGTGTTGAAATCCCCCAAGCTTGAGGGTGATAAGCTGACTTTCGACGTCGATCTCCTCGAAGGTGATCTCGCCGGGGCGGACGGGCCGGCATCTGTCTTTATCGATATCATTGGCCGTCCGTTGACGCCGTTGTCTTTCGCCGGCGTCGCTCGCCGCACCGCCTGGCGCGGAGCGTTCTACCGCGGCGCTGCCGTGGCAGGAGCCGCTGCTGTGGCCGGGGCTGCGGCGTATCCCTATTACTCACCGCGCTGCGGCTACTACCCCTATCCGCCCTGCTATTGAGCCGTTCGCCCGAGTGGCTTCGTTACAAAGGCGTGAACTGCGAATCCACGTGACTGGTTTTCTATAGGAAGGAGATTAGCGATGAACATCACCCGTCGATCCCTTGCATTTGGCGGAATGGGGCTGCTCGCGGGAGCCGCCGCCACACGACCGGCTCTTGCCCAGGATTCATTTTTCGGAGTGGGACAAGGCCTGGAGGATTTCTGGCTGGCCAGCGACGCCTACATCTTTGGCTACCCGCTGGTGACGATGGAGATGACCCGGCGGATCATCACGAATGTCGCCGAGTCCGTCGGCACGCGCGGTCCGATGGGACACATCATCAAGCTGCGCCAGTATCCCGACGCCACCTTCAGGGATGTGACGGCACCGAATGCCGACACCTTGTACACGACATCCTTCTTCGACGTCGGAAAGGAGCCCTGGATACTCAGCATTCCGGACATGAAGGGCCGCTATTTCCTGATGCCGATGCTGGACGGCTGGACCACCGTGTTTCACGTGCCAGGTAAGCGCACCACCGGCACCGGGGCGCAGACCTACGCGATCACGGGGCCGGGTTGGAAGGGCACGCTGCCGGCGGGTGTCAAGGAGTACAAGTCGGCCACCAATATCGTGTGGCTGCTCGGCCGCATCTATTGCACCGGCACGGCGGACGATTACGCTGCGGTGCACAAGTTGCAAGACGAATGCAAGCTCGTTCCGCTCAGCGCTTATGGCAAAGCCTACACGCCCGCCCCCGGGAAGGTGGATCCAACAATCGATATGAAGACGGCGGTCCGCGAGCAGGTCAATCGCATGGACGCGGTCTCATACTTCAAGCTGCTTTGCGAACTCATGAAGACTAATCCGCCATACGCCGCGGACGCGCCTCAACTTGCGAAGTTTGCCCGCATCGGCATCGTCCCAGGGCAGGATTTTGATGAGAGTAAGCTGAAGGCAGATTTTCTGAGACGCCTGCCGGAGGTGTCGTTCGACCGGATCATGCTTCAGTTCAAAATCAACAAGGCCATCAAAGACGAGAATGGGTTCGCGTTCACGACCAAGACCGGCATCTACGGCACCGACTATTTGATGCGGGCTTTGGTAACCGCGATCGGGCTTGGTGCCAACCGGCCGCAGGATGCCGTCTATCCGACCTCGCAAAAAGACGCCGACGGTCACAAGTACAGCGGCGCGAACAAGTACGTGATGCGATTTCCGAAAGGTCACTTGCCTCCAGCGGAGGGATTCTGGTCGCTTACGATGTACGACAGCGGCTAAGCGGCCACGCTGCTATTTTGTGATCCGCCGGGTTGATGCGACAGTTCTGGTCGGCGCTATCGGCGATATTGAGAACGTCAGCCAAGTGTTCCAGCCAGCCGGCCGATTCTCCGCAGCGAACTCGCCATATCCCTTCAGATTCAAATACCCCTGCATATCGCCTACCGGAAATAGAAAGCCAATCTGCGGACCAACTGCGAAGACTCGGGACCGAAAGCCGCCTAGGGCGGGATGCTGGCCAAAGTCATCAGTTATCTGCTGATAGGCATAGCCAGTTCGACTCCTTCTCTTTGCCGGGAGAGTCCTTCTGGATGTACAGATCAGTTGATCCGTCCGGATTCTCCTTCAAGTCTTCCCGAGCGCTGACGGAGTACCTGTTGAGCGGGTTCTTCACGAAGAAATAGCCGATCTCGCCGACACACCATGGGTCGGTCGAACGTCTCACGTGAACATATCGAACTGAGCTGGTTATCTGCGTAGCCTCGAACCTTCCACCTGCTGAACAAAGCTGGCGTGAAGGTAGTCCAGAAGATCTACCTGCATCGAAATCCCGCACTTTGAAGAAGGAAAGTCGCCCCCCGGACCGGCACTTCCGCTTTCGGCCCATCTCGGAAGTCGGGCACCGTCCGCACTTTCGTTGCTGTTGGAATGGAATCGGACATGGGTAGGGCAATCGCCTGGTGGATTGCTTCGTCGCAAGCGCTCCTCGCAATGACGGGGCGAGAGCCGGGTCAAAGAAAAACGGCGGGCTGTTGGCCCGCCGTTTTCGTTCTGATTGAAATCGGATCAATTATCCAAAAAGCTCCGCAGCTTCCGGCTCCTTGACGGATGCTTCAGCTTCCGCAGCGCCTTCGCCTCGATCTGGCGGATACGCTCGCGCGTCACCGAGAACTGCTGACCCACCTCTTCCAGCGTGTGATCGGTGTTCATGCCGATGCCGAAGCGCATGCGCAGCACGCGCTCTTCGCGCGGAGTGAGAGAGGCGAGGACGCGCGTGGTGGTCTCGCGCAGGTTGGACTGGATCGCGGCGTCGATGGGCAGGATCGCGTTCTTGTCCTCGATGAAATCGCCGAGATGTGAATCCTCTTCGTCACCGACGGGCGTCTCCAGCGACAGCGGCTCCTTGGCGATCTTGAGGACCTTGCGCACCTTCTCCAAGGGCATGCCGAGCTTTTCGGCGAGCTCCTCCGGGGTCGGCTCGCGGCCGATCTCGTTGAGCATCTGGCGGGACGTGCGCACGATCTTGTTGATCGTCTCGATCATGTGCACGGGGATGCGGATGGTGCGCGCTTGGTCCGCGATCGAGCGGGTGATCGCCTGCCGAATCCACCAGGTGGCGTAGGTCGAGAACTTGTAGCCGCGGCGGTACTCGAACTTGTCGACCGCCTTCATCAGGCCGATGTTGCCTTCCTGGATCAGGTCGAGGAACTGCAGGCCGCGGTTGGTGTACTTCTTGGCGATCGAGATCACGAGGCGGAGGTTGGCTTCCACCATCTCCTTCTTGGCCTGGCGGGCCTCGCGCTCACCCTTCTGCACGGAGTGAACGATCTTGCGGAACTCGACGATCTCGAGGCCGGTCAGCGCGGCGAGCTGATGCACCTCGTGGCGGAGGTCCTTGATGCGGTCCTTCTCGTGGTGGACGAAGTTCTTCCAGCCCTTGGCCGACAGCTTCGAGACGCGGTTGAGCCAGCGCGGATCGAGCTCCGAGCCGGTGTAGTTGCGCAGAAAATCCTCGCGGGCGACACCGTGGCTGTCGGCAAGGCGCATCAGGCGGCCCTCATGCGAGACGAGGCGCTTGTTGATGTCGTAGAGCTGCTCGACGAGGCTATCGATGCGGGCCTGGTTGAGGCGCAGCGACTTCACCTCGACGATGATCTCGTCCTTCAGCTTCTTGTACTTGCGCTCCTGGTGCGGCGAGAGCGACTCGTTCTGGAGCTGGTTCTGGATGTCCTGCTCCTGAAGCTTGCGCAGCTTCTTGTAGCTGTCGGCGATGCGATCGAAGATCTCGACCACCTTCGGCTTGAGCTCGGCCTCGATCGCCGCGAGCGACATCTGGTTCTCGAACTCGTCGTCGTCCATGTCGGACTCGGCGGCGGCCTCGCCCGGATCCTTCTCCTCGCCCTCGGGGGCGGCCGCAGGCGCGGCGCGGAACGGCGTCGGCGACGGGGGCGCGGCAGGCGGCGCGACATGCGCGGGCGCAGCGGCGGACGCGGTGGCTTCGCCGCCCTCGGCCGAGGCTTCGCCGCCCTCGCCATTGGGTCCTGCGATCATCGCGGCGTTCATGCCGCCCTTGGCATCCGGGCCGGCATAGGTGGCTTCGAGATCGATGATGTCGCGGAGGAAGATCTTGCCCTCGTTGAGCTCGTCGCGCCAGATGATGATGGCCTGGAAGGTCAGCGGGCTTTCGCAGAGGCCCGCGATCATCGCCTCGCGGCCGGCCTCGATGCGCTTCGCAATCGCGATTTCGCCCTCGCGCGAGAGCAGCTCGACCGTGCCCATCTCGCGCAGATACATGCGCACGGGATCGTCGGTGCGCTCGCCCGGCTCGCTCTTCTTGACCTCGGTGACGGCCTTCTGAGTGACCTCGACGAGCTCGTTATCCGTCTCGTCGTCGCCCTCGTCCTTCTCTTCCTCGCCTTCGGTGTCGTCGGCTTCGGTGACGTTGATGCCCATGTCCGAGAGCATCGACATGATGTCCTCGATCTGTTCGGGCGAGGTCTGGTCGGACGGCAAGACTTCGTTGAGCTGATCGAAGGTCACGAAGCCGCGCTTCTTGGCCTGCTTGATCATCTTCTTCACGGCGGCGTCGGACAGGTCGAGCAAGGGCGAGGGCGCGTCCTGGGAATCCTTCTCCGGCGCATCCGCTGCCTTGTCGTCTTTTTCCTTGTCCTTCGCCTGCAGCGTCTTTGCCTTGGTGGCCATCCATTGCTCCTAAACGCGCTTCATGCGAGACGCGCCGCGCCTTCGCGTGAATTCACATGAACCTGTTGCTCGACGCTCTCGCTTCGGCAGCTCTCGACACGGAAAGGGCGGCGCACAAACCTCTCGCCACCCCCAACTCTCTCTCGCCGGAATTGCCTAACGCTTCGTCAGCCTCTTTGTCGCGGCGGATGCAGGTGTAGTGCCAACAGCGATTGCGCGGATTCATTCCTGACGCGTCTGTTATGCCTGCGGCCGCCTCTGGGCCAAAGTGCTACAAGACCGTTAAGCCTCGATTAACCCTGTTTTTGCCGCCAAACCTAGGATTTGGCGAGTCTTTTAGCGGTTCCAGCCGTGGCCGTCCGCATGTTTCTTTCATCACATGCTCTTCTGGAGCCGGCCCGACAGCTCGCCAAAACCCTCGATCAGGGCCTCGGTACCGTCGACTTCACCTATCCGAGCCTTGACGTCACGCAGCCACGCCAAATTGGCCTCGCTGGGATCCTCCCCCAAGGCCAGCTCGGCGTCTTTCAGCTCTCTAAGTAGTGAATGCCATTGCCGATGCAAGGCAACCAGCTGGTGCCAGGTGGCAAGAACGTCGTCCCTCGCCGCGCCCTCGCGGGCGGCCCACACCGCCTGGGTCGTGATGACATTCTCAACCCTTTGAAGAGTTTGAGAAAATCCGCCCTTTTCGAGGTCGCCGCGCATCTTTTCGGCCTGCTCGCCGGGGTCCGGCGAATGGTGATGGTCGTTGGCAAAGGCGGCGATGATGCCGGCCCGGAGCCTATGGGCCTCCGGATGGGCCAGCTCCAGGGCGGCGACCTCCTCCAGATGCTCGTGCAGCAGCCAGGGGTGGTTGATCAGGCATTGCAGGATCAGCGCCTCCCGGCGGGAGATGGCGCTGCGCTGGCCTCGCAGGATCGGGCTTGCCGCCAGCTGCGGGCTCGCCGCCTGGTAGGGGCCGGAGGGCAGCGGGGCCGGACCCGGAGCGCCGCGGCGGCCGCCGAAGCCTTGTCCACCGAATCGATTCGCCCCGCCTCGCGGCTGGAACGGGCGGCCGCCACCGGGGCGGAAATTGCCCCGGCCGCCAAAGCCGCGCCCACCTTCGGGCGCGAAGGTGCGCTGCAGCCGCTCGACGAAGTCGTCGCGATAATAGCGCCGCACCACCTCGTCGCGAATGCCGTTGGTGAGCTCCCTGATGCGGGCCTCGAGCGCGGCGCGCCGCTCGGGCGTGGCGAAATTGCCGCCTTCGAGCTCGCGCGACCAGATCATGTCGGCGAGCGGACGGGCGGCGGCGATGACCTCCTCGATCGCGCCGCGCCCGCCCGAGCGCACGAGATCATCGGGGTCCTGCCCTTCCGGCAGCAGCGCAAAGCGAAGACTCTTGCCGGGCGCGAGGAACGGCAAGGCAAGGTCCGCAGCACGATAGGCCGCCTTCTGTCCGGCGCGGTCGCCGTCGAAGCAGAGGATCGGCTCGTCCGCCATCTTCCAGAGCAGCGCGAGCTGGCTTTCGGTGAGCGCGGTGCCGAGCGGCGCGACGCTGCCGGCAAAGCCCGCGGTGACCATGGCGATGACGTCGACATAGCCTTCGACCACGATCAGCGGACTGCCGTCATGGGTGGCTTTGCGCGCGGTCTGGTGGTTGTAGAGATTGTCGCCCTTGTGGAAGAGCGGCGTCTCCGGCGAATTCAGGTATTTGGCCGGAACGTCCTTCTCCAGCGCACGCCCGCCGAAGGCGATGACGCGGCCGCGCAGATCGGTGATCGGAAATATCACGCGATCACGGAAGCGGTCGTAAGGAACGGGGATGTCGTCGCCGCCGATCAGCAGACCGGTCTCGATCATGTCCTCGACGGAGATTCCGAGCTTGCCGAGATGCTCCTTCAGCGCGAAGCGATCGGGCGGGGCATAGCCGAGACGGAACTGCAATTGCGTCGCCGGCGAAATGGCGCGATCGGCGAGATAGCCGCGCGCTTTCGCGCCCACGCGCGAGGCCAGCGTCTCGGCGAAGAATTTCGCCGCGAGATCCATCACCTCATATAGCGAGCGCCGCCGCTGCTCCTCGCGCGCGGCGTTGGGCGTCACCGCCGGCAGCGGCAGGCCCGCCATATTGGCGAGCCGCTCCACGGCTTCCGCGAACGGCAGGCCGTCGGTCTCCATCACGAAGTTGATGATGTCGCCGTGCTTGCCCGAGGAGAAGTCGTGATAAAAACCCTTCTGGTCGTTGACGTAGAAGGACGGCGTCTTCTCCTGCTGGAACGGCGACAGCCCCTTCCACTCGCGCCCGGCCTTCTTCAGCTTGACGCGCTTGCCCACGACCTCGGAGACCGAAAGCCGGGCACGAAGCTCGTCGAGGAACTGGGGCGTGAAGCGCATGGGGCGAGTTTAGCCGAGCGTTTGAGTCGGGCGAAGGATCAGGGATATAGGGACGGCCCGGTCAAAGGCCAGGTTTGTCGGGCTTATCCGCGCTGTTCACAGCCCTCCGTCATTCGGGGCGCCCCGAAGGGGCGAGCCCGGAATCCATCGAGCCACTGGAATGCTGGGAGAAATGGATTCCGGGCTCGCGCTTCGCGCGCCCCGGAATGACGAGCCACTTGAACCGCGCCCGGTTCCACGCTTCCATACCGCCATGTTCAGGACCTTTCGGGGCGGCCAGACCGGGGGTTGGCGGGTGATCTCGCTCTCGCCTGTGACGGGCGAGTCCCTGCCCTTCGTGCCGGCGCTGTCGGTGACCGACAGCGAGGCCGTCTCGTTGCCGCTGGTGCCCTCGCGCAATGCCTGGCGGCTGGTCGGCGTCGCCAGCAGCCTGCGCTACACCGAGCGGGCCGAGAAGCAGCAGCTCGTCGCCGTGCAGGCTGGCCTCGGCCGGCTGGAGGCCACCAGCGCGGCACTGATCCCGATCCGCAAATCGCAGGCCTGGTGGGAGCTGACCCAGGAAGAGCGCCGCAAGATTTTTGAGGACAAGTCGCACCACATTGCCAGCAGTCTTCGTTTTCTGCCCGCGATCGCGCGCCAGCTCTATCATTGCCGCGACCTTGGCGGCCCCTTCGATTTCCTGACCTGGTTCGAATTCGCCCCCGTGCACGCCTCGCTGTTCGAGGAGCTGGTGGCGATGCTGCGGCGGACCGAGGAGTGGAGCTATGTCGAGCGCGAGGTCGACGTGCGCGTGGTGAAGGAAGTGCTGTCGGCATAGAGCATGATCCGGAAAAGTGCGCAGCGGTTTTCCGAGAAGATCACGCTCGAGAATATCTAGCGATCAAGGAAGCGCCCGGACTCGATGCGCGGCAGATCGGTAACCGGCCAATTGTAGACGTAGGTCCAGGCCTTCCCGGTGGTGCCGTCGGGCAGCGTCACCTCGATCATCTGCCGCAGATATTCCGTCGGCTCGGGAAAGCCCTCGCCGCAAGCCTCGTACATGTCGAGCTCGCGCAGGAGCTCGTCCGGCACGCGCAGCTGAAACAGCTCACCATGGACGATGTCCGACGGCGTCTCGGAGAGCAGCAATCCCGGATAGTGCTTCACCAGAACGAGCCGGCCGCGACAGGTGGCTTCACTGATGAATTCCGCATGGGCCGCGAGCAGCCGCGCCATCGGGTGGTCGAAGCCGCGCATCAGGGTGCCGTAAACGAAAAGTCGATCCGAGCTCATGCCGTTCCAACGTTGCGGCATCGGTGCGATACCGCTACTCCGTTTACACAGTTTGTCATTCCATAGGCAAATCAGGATGGCTTTGGATATAGCCGACGCAACCGACCAGCTGCTCGGCGAGGGCGACATTCCGCCCGTGCATGAGGTGAATGCGGCGGGGACATCGCCGTTCCTGCTCACCGCGGACCATTACGGACGGGTGCTGCCGCGCGAGCTCGGCGATCTCGGCGTCGCGGACACCGATCTCGTCAGGCACATCGCCTGGGATATCGGCATCGCCGGCGTCGCCGAGCGGCTCGCCGCGATGCTCGATGCGCATCTGATCGCGCAGCGTTATTCGCGCCTGGTGATCGACTGCAACCGCCCGCCCGGCGTCGCAAGCTCGATTCCCGTGATCTCCGAGGCGACCGCCATCCCCGGCAATGAGGATCTGTCGGCCGCGGCCAAGGAGATGCGCCGGCGCGAGATCTTCGATCCCTATCACCGCCGGATTAGCGCTGCGATCGATGCGCGCATCAGGGCGGGCAGGCCGACGGTGCTGGTGGCGCTGCACAGCTTCACGCCGGTCTTTTACGGCGAGCCGCGGCCCTGGCACATCGGCACGCTCTATCACCGCGACACCGTGCTGCCGCTTCTGATGCTGCAGCATTTGCGGGCCGAGAGCGCGCTCGTCGTGGGCGACAACCAGCCTTATGCGGTGAGCGACATCACCGACTACACGATTCCAATCCACGGCGAGGCGCGCGGCCTCGTCAACACCGGCATCGAGATCCGCCAGGACCTGATCGCCGAAGAGAGCGGCCAGCAGCAATGGGCCGAGCGGCTGGCGCGGATCCTGCGCGAGATCGAGGCCGCGCTGCGCGAGCAGGGAATGAATTAAGCGGTCACTTCGCCCGCGTCAGCGCCAGCCAGATGCCGCCGCCGATCATGAAGCCGCCTGAGATGCGCGACACCATCCGCGTGCGCCGCGCCGAGAAGAATTTTCGGGCGCGCCCCGCGGCAATCGCGTAGAGCGCGTCGGTCATCACCGCCGTCACCATGAAGGTGGCGCCCAGCAGCGCGACCTGCGGGAAATGCGGCTGGCTCATGTCCATGAATTGCGGAATGAAAGCGCCGAAGAACACCAGCACCTTGGGGTTCGACAGCAGCACCAGGAATCCCTGCAGGAAGAAGCCGCCGCGCGGCGGCGGAGGCGGCGCGTCGACATCGACGCCTTCGACCGGCTCCCAGATCAGCTTGATGCCGAGCCAGATCAGATATGCGGCGCCGGCAAAGCGCACCCAATCGAACCAATAGCCCATGGTCGCCATCAGCGAGGTCAGGCCGATCGCAACGATGCCGATGACGATGGCAAGCCCGGCCTGCGCGCCGGCCACGTTAATGAGCGCCGCACGCGTGCCGTGGCGCAAGCCATTGGCGATGACGAGGGTGACGATCGGCCCCGGCAGCAGCGCCAGCGCAATGCAGGCGGCGACAAAGGCGAGGTAGGCTTGCATGGACATCATGGGAGGGACTCGCTGAAGGCGGTTTCGCCGCATTAATGCATGGCGAGCGCTGGAACGGAAGACGCGTCAGTCGCTCCAAGCCGATCCCTTGACATGCAACCATTTAGTTGCCTATTATCGCCGCCATGGATGAGGTCTTCAAGGCGCTCGCGGATAGCTCGCGACGTTCGCTGCTCGACAGGCTTCACGCCAGAAACGGCCAGACACTGAACGAGCTCTGCGAGGGGCTTGCGATGACGCGACAGGCCGTCACCAAGCACCTTGCCATCCTGGAGGAAGCGAACCTCATCACCACCATCAGGCATGGACGCGAGAAGCTGCACTACCTCAACCCGATGCCGATCCATCAGATCGGCGAACGCTGGATCAGGAAGTTCGAGCGCAGCAAGCTCGCCGCGCTCAACGAGCTGAAACGTCAGTTGGAGAACGGCGACGAGTGAGTCCGCTCAACGAAGGATTTGATGCACGATGAACCTCGATCAATTCAAGCCGCTGACCGTCTACACCATCTACATCGCCTCGACGCCCGAGAAGGTGTGGGAGGCGCTGACGTCGGCCGAGTTCAGCCGGAAATATTTTTCCGGCTTTGCGGTGGAGATGGAGCCGAAGCTCGGCGGCAGTTTCGTCGTGCACGCGCCCGACGGCTCCGAGCACATCCGCGGCGAAGTGTTCGAATACGATCCGCCGAGGAGGCTCACGGTGAGCTGGAACGTCAATTGGCCGGACCTCGTGGAAAAGCTCGGCACCACCATCGTCACCTACGAGATCGAGCAGGCCGGCGAAGCCGTCCGCCTCACCCTGAGCCAACGCCACGACCGCGAGCTCAGCGACGACATCCTTTCCGGCGGCCGCACCGGCTGGCCCGCGATCCTCTCCGGATTGAAGAGCCTGCTGGAGACCGGCAAGGCGCCGCATATCGAGATGTCCCCGCCGGTGCGGTTGCTGGAGGCGCTGAAGGCGATGGGGATCAAGGTGCCGTAATTGAAGAAGGACAAGCGTAGGTCGCTTCTTCCCCTCTCCCCTTGTGGGAGAGGGTGGCTCGCCGCGAAAGCGGCGAGACGGGTGAGGGGTCTCTCTCCGCGCACACTTCTCTCAATGAGTCCGCGGAGAGAGACCCCTCATCCGGCGCTTCGCGCCACCTTCTCCCACAAGGGGAGAAGGAAGAGCGCCGACACTAAGCCACCGGCGCCACCAACCGGCGGTACAGATGCCAGGTCGCATGCCCGAGCACCGGCAGCGTGACCACCAGCCCGAGAAAATAGGGCAGCGCCGAGACGATCAGCAGCATCACGATCAATGCGGCCCAACCGATCATCGGCAGCGGGCTCGTCACCACCGCGCGCACGCTCGTCACCATGGCCGTGACGAAATCGACCTCGCGATCGAGCAGCAGCGGGAACGACACCACAGTCAGCGAGAACAGGATCAGCGACAGCACGGCCCCGACCGCATTGCCGATGGCCAGGAACAGCAGGCCCTCGCTGGTCGTCAGCACCACCGTCATGAATTCCTGCAAGCTCGAGAACGAGGCGTTGAGGCCGAGCAGCAGCGCGATCAGGAGCCGCACCTGGTACATCCAGACCACGAAGACGAACAACGTCACGAAGGCCATCCAGCCGATCTCGCTGCGCGAGCGGATCGCGGACCAGATCGCAGCGAACGAGACCGGCTCGCCGCGCTCGCGGCGCCGGCTGACTTCGTAGAGGCCGATCGCAACGAACGGTCCGATCAGCGCAAAACCGGCAGCGAGGGGATAGACCAGGTAGACCATGCCGAAGGCGGTGAGACAGAGCATGATGACGATGCCGCCGGCGGCATAGAGCGCGCCGAAGCAGAGACCGTAGAGCGGCAGCGCCTGGAAATCGCGCAGGCCCTCGACCAGCGCCTCGGCGATGTCGACCGCCGCCACTGGACGCACCACCGGATCGACCTTGCCCGAGATGGACATCAGCTTCCTCCGCACATCGGCGCGATCTTCGTCGCGCGCATGCCGCGATATTAGCGCCGCTGCGCGGCGGCGCAACTTGAAGCCGGCCGGCGCGAAGGGTAGCAGCGAAGGGACGATGCTCGCACGGCGAAATCGTTAGCCTTTCGCGCGATTTTTGCACCGACCGCTATGGACGGGGCAGATGATCGTGCCGCAAATTGCACCTCCGAATACCGCCGCCCGAGAGCCGATCGCCCACCGATGAGCCTGCGTACCCGGTTACTTATCCTCGTCATCGCGGCCATGCTCGTGCCGGCGATTCTGGTCGGGCTGCGCTTCGTGCAGAACCGGACGAGCGAGATCGACGCGGCGCTGGCCAATCTCGCCGCATCCGCCGACGACATCGCCAGCGATCTCGGCGAGAAGATCCAGGGGACTGCCCAGCTTCATTACGGGCTCGCCCGCGCCCGCGACCTCGACACGCGCGACAAGGCGGCATGCTCGGCGTTTCTGTCGGATGTCCGCGAGGAATATCCGCAGTTCACGGGTATCCTGACCATCGATCCGGACGGCAGGCTGTTCTGCGACTCGCTGCGGACCAACCGCACGCTCGACCTGAACGACCGCGGCTATTTCAAAGAGGTCAAGACTCTTCACGGCCTCGTCGCCGTGGAACCGGTGTTCGGCCGCCTCACCGGACTGTCGGTGCTGCAGATCGCCTATCCGGTGCGATCGGATACTGGCGCGCTGAAATTCGTGCTGCTGGCGTCCTTCAACCTGAACAAGTTCGCGGAGTTTCACGACAAGCGGCTGCTCGCCGAGAAGGACATCCTGCTCGTCGACGCCAAGGGCACGGTCCTGGCCGCCCCCAAGCGCGGCGGCTGGAGCGTACCCATCGGCGGCTCCATTGCGGGCTCCGACCTGTTCCGCTTCGCGGCAGATCCCGACGGCGAACCATTCCGGGAGATCGCCGATCGCGACGGCCGCACGCAGATCTGGGGCGTTGCCCGTTCGCCCGCGATCCGCAAGGCCGGACTCTATATCTTGGTGGGGCGGTCCAAGGACGGACTGATCGCGGCAGCGAACCGCCAGCTTTACGAGGACATGGCGATCCTGGCGGTGGCCTCGCTGCTGCTCCTCGCCGGCCTCTGGATCCTCACGACGGTGAGCATCGGACGGCAGGTCGGGCGGCTCGCTGCCATGGCGAAGAGCCTGGGGCACGGCGATCTCAGCGCGCGCATTCCGGAGCCCCACCCGGGGGGCGAGCTCGGCGGGTTGATGACGCTGCTCAACAGCACGGCCGAATCGCTCGAGCAGCAGCGCGCCGCCATCGCCGATCTCAGCCACAAGCTCAGCCAGTCGCAGAAGATGGAAGCCATGGGCCAGCTCACGGGCGGCGTGGCGCACGATTTCAACAATCTCCTGACCGTCATTCTCGGCAATTCCGAGCACCTCGCCGACAGGCTTGCGGGCAACGAGGAATTGCACCGGATCGCCGACGACATTGCGACCGCCGCCGAGCGGGGATCCGACCTGACGCGGAGCCTGCTCGCCTTCGCGCGCAAGCAGCCGCTGCGGCCGCGCGAGATCGACATCGCCGAGCAGGTGACCGGCATGAAGCAGCTTCTGCAGCGGACCCTGGGCGAGCACATCGAATCCAGCTTCACGTTCGCGCCGGATCTCTGGCTCGCCAGCGTCGATCCCGGCCAATTGGCGACGGCCGTGCTCAACCTCGTGCTCAACGCGCGCGACGCGATGCCTGACGGCGGCAAGCTGATGGTCGAGGTGCGGAATGCATCGCTCGGTGAATCCGACCTCGACGTCAACGGCGAGCCGCGGCCCGGCGACTACGTCATGCTGGCCGTGAAGGATACCGGGTCCGGCATGAGCAGCGAGGTGTTGCAGCGCGCGTTCGAGCCGTTCTTCACCACCAAGGAGGTCGGCAAGGGCACCGGCCTTGGCCTCAGCATGGTCTACGGATTTGCGCAACAATCCGGCGGACTCGTGCAGATGCAGTCCGAACCGGGTCAAGGCAGCGTGGTCAGGCTGTTCTTTCCTCGCCTGCCGACGTCGTCGAGCGAGGAGCCGTCACCGGCAGCGCGTGTCGCCGCACCCGAGGGATACGAAACGATCCTCGTCGTCGAGGACGACGACATGGTGCGCGCCTATGTCGAGAACGAGCTGAAGGCGCTCGGCTACCGCGTCATCACGACGGCAAACGGACCCGCGGCGCTGGACGTGCTGCGCCAGTCCGCGGACATCCAGCTGCTGTTCACCGACGTCGTGATGCCCGGCGGCATGTTCGGGCCGGAGCTGGCGAGGCAGGCCGTTCAACTGCGGCCTGGCCTCAAGGTGCTCTTCACGTCCGGCTACAGCCAGGATCCGGTCAAGACGCCCGACGGGATCGACGCGCGCATTCTGACCAAGCCGTTCCGGCGCAAGGAGCTCGCCGCGATGCTGCGCGCGGCCCTCTCGGAGCCGCTGCGCTAGATCAGGACGCGATGGTGAGCTGCAGCGCCACTGCGAGATTAGCGGCGAACAGAGCCGCATCGATGACGAAGATCCGGAGCATCGGGCCCTTCAACACCGGCCAATAGGCCACCCCGACGCGGCCGCCGCGCATCAGCACCGGGACATTATAGGCGAACTGGCTGAAATGGCAGGCGGCAAAGAACAGGAAGAGCGCGAGCTGCGCTTCGACAGGCTGGAAGAAGGACGGACGGGCGGCCAGAAGATAGAGCGACAAGAGCCCGATCGGCAGATTCATGCCGCCGAGGAACGCAACGCTCGCTGCAAGGGTCGGCGCGATCGGATTGCTGCGCTCCTCCCGCGGCAGCAGGATCTTCAACGTGTTGGTTTGCGCGATGCTGAACTGGATGAACGCCCCGACGAACCAGAGCGTGTTGAGGAGCAGGACGATATCCGAAAATCGCATGGTCATTTTCCGTAAAAGGCTTCACTGCGCACCACACGGCCCGCATCGTCGAAGTCCATGAATTCGCTGGCGCGCGTATCGCCCAATTGCCACCACACCGTCAGTCGCGCGATCGCCTCGTCCCAGCTCCAGTCCAGGATCTTCAGGTCGGCGCTTTCGATGTGGCCGTAGGCTTTCCGCCAGTAGGCGCGAATGTTCTCGGCGCCGGTGACGGTCGGAGACCCCGTCAGGGTGAGCGCGAGAGGGCTGCGCATCTGTGCATCGTCGGCGAAATGGGCGACGACCGCGTCGATGTCCACTTTGCGCCAGTTCGCGCACCATGCCGCGACGAAGCTTGCGGCGGCCGCGCGGTCCATTGCCTGTCCGCTCACGACACGGATCCTCCCTTCGGCTTGTGGCCAGGAAGGTGGCAAAGCGCGCGCCTCATGTCAACTATGTTGACTTGAGATTTAGGTCAGTTGTTGTCGGCGATCGCCTCCATCACGCCGATCCATCCCGCCGCACCGCTCGCCCCGGCGCGCGCGAACGCTTCGCGCAGGACCTGGCGCTCGTGGTCCGAGGCCCGTTGCTCGATGCGCCGCCCCGCTTCCGTCAGGCGCAGCAATTTCGAGCGGTGCTGCTCCGGCGCCCGCTTCGAGGTCAGGAGCTTGCGCTCCAGCAGCAGATTGAGCGGCCGGTTGAGGGCCTGCTTGGAAATGCCGAGGATCTCGATCAGCGCGCCGATGGCGATGTCGGGCCGGCGCGCCACAACGTAGAGGATGCGATGGTGCGGACGCGACAGGCCCTGCTTGGCCAGATATGCGTCGGCCTCAAGCGTCATGCCGCGCCAGCCGTAATACATGAGCTCCAGCGCCGTATCGAGCTCGTGCAGCTTTGCAAGCGAGGCGCGGTGAAGCCCCGCGGCTTGAGACGTCTTTGCCATGGTCGGAAGCCAGCCCTTGTAAGAAGTCAGCCTTTGGCCCGCAGCTCGCGGCGCAGCACCTTGCCTGTTGCCGTCATCGGCAGCGTCTCCGTGAATTCGACGAAGCGCGGATATTCGTGCGCGGCGAGCTGCACCTTGACGAAGTCCTGAATCTCGCGCGCGAGCGTGTCGCTGCCGGCAAAGCCCGGACGCAGCACGATCCAGGCCTTGATCGATTCGGTGCGGATCGGATCGGGAATGCCGACCACCGCAGCCATGGCCACCGACGGATGTTTCATCAGCGTGTGCTCGATCTCGGAGGGGCCGACGCGATAGCCGGCGGTGGTGATGACGTCGTCCTCGCGGCTGACGTACCAGAAATAGCCGTCCTCGTCCTGCACGCCGAGATCGCCGGTGAGCAGGAGGTCGCCGGCATATTTCTTCGCGGTCGCCTCCGGATTGCGCCAATATTCGAGCATGGTGACGGGGCACGGCTGGCGCACGCCGATGATGCCGCGCTGCCCCCGCGGCAATTCCTCGCCCTTGTCGTTGACGATGCGGACATCGAAGCCCGGCGTCGCCTTGCCCATCGAACCCGGGCGGATCGGAAACAGGTTCGCGTTGCTGCCGATCACGAGGTTGCACTCGGTCTGGCCGAACACCTCATGCGCGTCGACACCAAACGTCTCGCGCACCCAGCCGAGCAATTCACCCCCGAGCGATTCGCCGCCGGTGAAGATGCTGCGCAGCTTGACGCCGGAATGCTTGACGCCGGCCTGCCGCATCAGCTTCAGCGCCGTCGGCGGCAGGAATACGTTGCGGACGGCAAGATCGGCCATCATCTGCATCGCCGCTTGCGGCTCGAATTTCCGCGCGCGATGGCCGACCAGGGGAATGCCGTGGTACCAGAACGCGAGCAGACCGTTGATGAGCCCGCCGATCCAGGCCCAATCCGCCGGCGTCCACATGAGATCGCCGGGCTTGGGCAAGAAGTTGTGGCACATCTCCACGTTCGGCAGATGGCCGAGCACGACACGATGCGCATGCAGCGCGCCCTTCGGGTTACCCGTCGTGCCCGAGGTGTAGATGATCAGCGCGGGATCGTCGGCCGAAGTATCCGCGCGCGTAAAGTCGGGCGAAGCGGCCTTCACCGCATCCCAGAACGATGTCGTGCCGGCGGGCACGCGCGCGCCGACGATGTAGACGTTCCTCAGCTCCGGCAGGCGGTCGCGGATCTTCGCAAGCTTTTCCCAGCCGGCTTCGTCGGTGACGATCGCCTTGGCCTCGGAGTTCGACAGACGGAATTCCAGCGCGTCCTCGCCGAACAGGGCGAACAGCGGGATCGAGATCAGGGCCGAGCGAAACGCCGCCATGTGCACCATCGGCAATTCCAGCGACTGCGACAGGAACACCGCGACGCGGTCGCCGCGGACTAGCCCGTCCGCCTTCAGCACACTGGCGAAGCGGCGCGACATCTCCGCGATCTCATCGAAGGTGGTGCGGCTGGTGGCGCCGGTGTCGTCGACATAGATCAGCGCAAGCCGGCCGGTGCCGTCGGCATGGCGATCGCAGCACGCCTCCGCGATGTTGAAGCGCGCGGGGATATCCCAACGGAAGTTGCGGACGAGTTCGTCGTAGCTTGCGGCTTCGGTGAGCATGGTATGGTCGTTTCCGGTGTCTTGTTATTATCGTTCAGTCTAGGGCCGCGGGCGCACGGGACAAGTCCCTCGCCGTCATTCTGGGGCGCCCGAAGGGCGAGCCCGGAATCCATCGGGCCACAGGAAATGCCGCTTGATGGATTCCGGGTTCGACGCTGACGCGTCGCCCCGGAATGACGGCGGAGACTCACCGCACCGTCGCAAAAAACTTCCGGACATCGCGCACGAACAGCTCCGGCTGCTCGAAGGCGGCGAAGTGACCGCCCTTCTCCATCTCGCTCCAATGCGTGATGTCATGGAAGTTCGGCTCCATCCAGCGCCGCACCGGCGTGACGATCTCCTTGGGGAACACCGCGACACCCGTCGGCACCTTCACCACCGGCGTGGTGCGGCGCTTGCCAAAGCTCTCCCAATAGAGCCGCGCCGACGAGGTCGCCGTCTGCGTCGCCCAATAGAGCATGACGTTGTCGAGCAGCTCGTCCTTGCTGAAGATGTTTTCGGGGTGGCCATTGCAATCGGTCCAGGCCCAGAATTTTTCCAGGATCCAGGCCGCCTGGCCGCTCGGCGAATCCGTCAGGCCATAGCCGAGCGTCTGCGGCCGCGTCGACTGCTGCTTGGAATAGCCGGAGTCGAGATCGGCGTAGTGCTTGAGGCCGGCCAGCGCCCGCTTCTCCTCTGGCGTCGGCTCGCCCTCGACCTTCGGTGCCGCGTTGAAGGCGAGCGTGATGTGGATGCCGGCGCAATGAGTGGGGTCCTGCGCTCCGAGCGAGGTCGTCACCGCCGAGCCCCAGTCGCCGCCTTGCGCGCCATAACGCGCGTAGCCCAGGCGGTCCATCAGCTTGGCCCAGGTCGCGGCAATGCGATCGACGCCCCAGCCGGTGGTCCCCGGCTTGCCCGAGAAGCCGAAGCCAGGCAGCGAGGGGCAGATCACGTGAAAGGCATCGGCGGGATTGCCGCCATGCGCGGCGGGATCGGTGAGCGGCGCGATCACCTTCTGGAACTCGACGATGGAGCCGGGCCAGCCGTGGGTAATGATCAACGGAAGCGCCGACGGCTCCTTCGCGCGCGCATGAATGAAGTGGATGTCGAGGCCGTCGATCTCCGTGGTGAACTGCGCAAAGCGATTGAGCTTTGCCTCGCGCGAGCGCCAGTCATACTCGTTGGCCCAATAGGTGCAGATCTCCTGGATCCATTTCAGCGGCGCGCCCTGGCTCCAGTCGTCGACCAGCTCGGCCTCCGGCCAGCGCGTGCGGGCAAGCCGTGACTTCAGGTCGGCGAGGATGTCGTCGCCGATGGCGATGCGAAATGGCTTGATGGCGGTCATCGGTTGCTCCCGATTTGTTTCTGCCGGGAGAGTAGACCGAACCTATGCGGCATCAAAGGTGCCCCTTCTCCCCTTGTGGGAGAAGGTGGCGCGAAGCGCCGGATGAGGGGTCTCTATCCGCGTGAACTACTGGGAGAGGATCGCTCGCGGAGAAAGACCCCTCACCCGTCTCGCCGCTACGCGGCGAGCCACCCTCTCCCACAAGGGGAGAGGGGAAGAAGCTAGCCCGACAGCGCTGCCTTCACGAGACCAGACGCCTTGCCAAAATCCATCTGGCCCGCGTATTTCGCGCGCAGCACGGCGATCACCTTGCCCATGTCCTTCATGCCGGCAGCGCCGGTCTCGGCAATCGCATCCGCGATCGCCTTCTTCACGTCATCATCGGACATCTGCTTCGGCAGATACGCCGAGATCACCGCGATCTCCTCGCGCTCCTGCGCGGCAAGCTCGGCGCGGCCGCCCTTGTCGTAGAGCTCGACCGCCTCCTGACGCTGCTTGATCATCTTCTGCAGCACCGCGAGGATGTCAGCGTCCGACAACGGCGGCTTGCCGCTGCCGCGCGCGTCGATGTCGGCGTTCTTGATGGTCGAGTTGACCATGCGCAGCGTGGACAGCTTGCGCTCGTCCTTGGCCTTCATGGCCTCCTTGACCGCATTGTTGATGTCGTCGCGCAGCATCATCGTGATCCCTTCGATATAAACGCCTGATCTAGGCCCTTTGCGGCCGTCGCACAACCTAGCTCCCCAGCCATTCGGTCAGCGCCTGAACCGTCGCCTCCGGCTGTTCGGCTTGCGGCAGGTGCCCGCAGCGATCGAGAATCACGAGCCTGGCGCCGGCGATGCCTTCGGCCATCTCCTTGGAGAAGGCGTTGGGGATGGTGTTGTCGGCATCGCCCGTCAGCACCAGCGTCGGGCATGTGATCGTCGCCAGCAAGGAGCGCGAATCCACCCGTGCGATGATCGCGGTCTGCTGCCGCAGATAGCCTTCGACGCCGACGTCCTCGTCCTGCGCATGCACGAGCCTGAGAATCTCGGCATCGTCGCGCCGCGACGGATGCACGAGCTCCGGAAAACTCTCCTCGCGCACGGCGCGCAGCTCGCCGCGTCTGGCGCGCTCCATCTGAGCGCGGCGGCGCGCGGTGGCCTCCGGCGAGTCGGGCCGCGCCTGCGTGTTGATCAGCGCGAGTTTTGTCACGCGCTCGCTGGCCTGGCGCATGATCTCGAAGGCGATGTAGCCACCCATGGAATGGCCGGCGAGGGCGAAGCGCGGCGGCGCCTCGGCGAGGATGCGGCGGGCGATCGCAACCATGCTGTCGTCGCGGATGTGGTTGGCGACCGTCACCGGCCCGAAACGCCAGAGCGCAGGGATCACGGGCGCATAGATCCGGGCCGAGGACGCCAGCCCCGGAACCAGCACAATGGGGGTGGTCTGGTCCATTATTGCCTCGCAAGCCCAGGAAATTGCCGGAAATTGTGCGTCCGAGCTTAAGGGTGGGAGGAGGCCTGTCAAATATGCAAAAACGCATGTGAATCGGCCCTCTCTCGCTTTGACGTGCACACGCGGGGGGCTTATGAAGCGGGCTCATGACACAACATGACAACGATCCCGCCTGGCCGGACCACAAACCGACCGCGCTCCTCGTGCTTGCCGACGGCACGGTGCTGGAGGGCTTTGGTCTCGGCGCCGAGGGCCACGCCGTCGGCGAGGTCTGCTTCAACACCGCAATGACCGGCTATGAGGAGATCCTGACCGATCCCTCCTATGCCGGCCAGCTCATCACCTTCACCTTCCCGCATATCGGCAATGTCGGCACCAATGAGGACGACATCGAGACGGTGAACATGGCCGCGACGCCCGGCGCGCGCGGCGTGATCCTGCGCACCGCGATCACCAATCCCTCGAACTACCGCGCCACCAAGCATCTCGATGCCTGGCTCAAGGCCCGCGGCATCATCGGCCTCTCCGGCATCGACACCCGCGCGCTGACCGCGCTGATCCGCTCCAAGGGCATGCCGAACGCCGTGATCGCGCACTCGAAGTCTGGCGAGTTCGATTTGCACGGCCTCAAGGAAGAGGCGCGCGAATGGCCGGGCCTCGAGGGCATGGACCTCGTGCCGATGGTGACGAGCGGCCAGCGCTTCACCTGGGACGAGATGCCCTGGGCCTGGGACAAGGGCTTCGGCCGCCAGAACAAGCCCGAGTTCAACGTCGTCGCCATCGACTACGGCATCAAGCGCAACATCCTGCGCCTGCTCGCCGGTGTCGGCTGCAAGGTGACGGTGGTGCCGGCGACGACCCCCGCCGAAGACATCCTGGCGTTGAAGCCGGACGGCGTGTTCCTGTCCAACGGTCCGGGCGATCCGGCCGCGACCGGCAAATATGCCGTGCCCGTGATCCGCGACGTGATCAAATCGGGCACGCCGACCTTCGGCATCTGCCTTGGCCACCAGATGCTGGGCCTTGCCGTCGGCGCCAAGACCAAGAAGATGCATCAGGGCCATCACGGGGCCAATCACCCGGTGAAGGACGAGACCACCGGCAAGGTCGAGATCACCTCGATGAACCACGGCTTTGCCGTGGACGAGACGACGCTGCCGAAGGGCGCGACGCAGACCCACATTTCCTTGTTTGATGGGTCCAACTGCGGCATCCAGCTCGACGGCAAGCCGGTATTCTCCGTGCAATATCATCCCGAGGCCTCACCCGGCCCGCGCGACTCGCATTACCTGTTCCAGCGCTTCGCCGACCTGATGCGGCAGAGGAAGAGGGCGTAAGGCGCGTTCTCCACGGATACTTCACGACAAAAGCCCGGGCTCGCCCCGGGCTTTTCGTCATTCCGGGGCGCGCGTAGCGCGAGCCCGGAATCCATCTGACAACAGACTTTGCAGCGCGATGGATTCTCTGATGCGCAATTGCGCATCATAGCTCGACGCTGCGCGTCGCCCCGGAATGACGGTGGAACGAGGAACGTCGCCGCACGCGTTTGGTTGATCCCTGCTATTCTTGCGCAGGAGCACAGCCATGTCCGTCGTCCGCGACAAGGCCGAGCCGCTCGCCATTGTTTTCGAGGATGACGGGCTCGTGCCGAACAACATCCTTCCGTTCCTGGTCTACCAGGGCGCGGTGAAGCTCGACCCAAAGCGCCCGGAAGAGACCATCGAGAATCTGTTCGAAGCGAACGGCTGGGGCGGGACGTGGCGCAACGGCGTCTACGATTATCTGCATTATCATGCGACGGTGCATGAGGTGCTCGCCGTCGCGCGCGGCAGCGCCCGCGTGCGTTTCGGCGGCGATCACGGCCAGGAGCTTCAGATCAAGGCCGGCGACGTTGCGATCCTGCCCGCCGGCACCGGACATCAATGCATCAAGGCGAGCGATGATTTTTGCGTGATCGGCGCCTATCCGCCAGGCGCAAAAATGGAGATCACGCGCGCAACGCCGGAGAACCATGCGAAAGCGCTGAAGACGATTCCACAAGTGGCGTTGCCGCCCGCTGATCCCGTAACGGGGAAGGACGGCGCGCTGATGCGGCTGTGGCGGTAGCCACACGCGTCGTGCAGTACGGTGGGTTAGCCAAAGGCGTAACCCACCTCTTCTGTTTCCGCGGACAGAGACAGTGGTGGGTTACGCCTTGCAGATGCGCTTCGCGCTTCTGCGAGGCTAACCCACCCTACGCATCCCGTTACGCCTCGTTGCCGCCCTCCTGCCTCGTCGCTTCAAACAGGAACCAGGTGCGGCGCTCGGTCTCGTCGATGAAGTTCTCCAAAATGCTGGCGCTGGCGACGTCGCCGGCCTCGTCGCACACGTCGTGCGCCTTGCGCATCGCGGCAGCGACGTGCTTGTTGTCCTGCATCAGCTCGCGCAGCATCTCGCGCGGCGGGACGTAGTCCTCGTTGTTGTCCTTGATGGTCTGGAGCTTTGCGACCTGGCCGATCGACTTCAGCGTGGTGCCGCCGATCTTGCGGACGCGCTCGGCGAGCTGGTCGGTCGTGGCGAAGATCTGGTCGGACTGCTCGTCGAGCAGCAGGTGGTAATCGCGGAAGTGGCGCCCGCTGATGTGCCAGTGGAAATTCTTGGTCTTCAGATAAAGCGCGAACGCGTCGGCCAGAAGCACGTTGAGCGCCTCAGAGACTTTCTTGACCCCGTCGGGCGACAGATCCGTGGGGGTATCGAGTTCGGGCGAGACCTTGTTGTTGGTTTTGCTCACGGGAGACCTTCCTGTTAGGACGCGGACATTGACGGCGCGCCGCCGCACCCCTAACGCAAGGTGGGCAGCGCGGTTCCTAGATAGGAACCCCTGGGCGGGATACCAATGGACGATTGGATCGATTATTACGACTCGACGCATACGATCTATGTCAGCAAGCTGCATCGCAACTTGCACTTCCAGATCATTGCGCGGGACATCATCGGCTACATCCCCTCGCCCGATGCGACGGTGCTGGACTATGCCTGCGGCGAAGCGCTGTCGGCGAGCCAGGTGGCAGCCGCCTGCGGCATGCTGATCCTGGCCGAGCCCGCGCCGGGCGTGCGCGGCCGGCTGATCGCGCGGTTTGCCCCAAACACCAAGATCCGCGTCCGCTCGCTCGAGGACGTCCGCAAGATGCAGGATCAGTCGATCGATCTCGTCGTGATGAACTCGGTCGCACAATACATGACGCCGGACGAGCTCGATGCGGCGCTATTGAACATCCGCCGCATCCTGAAACCCTCCGGCAAGCTGGTGCTGGGCGACATTCTACAGCCCAATGTCGGCATGGTCAGGGATGTGATGGCGCTGCTCGGGTTCGGCCTGCGTCACGGATTTCTGAAGGACGCGCTGATCGGGCTGATCAGCACCGCGCTGTCGGATTATCGCCAGCTGCGCTCGAAGATCGGACTGCAGCGCTACAGCGAGGACGAGATCACGGCCAAGCTGAAGGCGGCGGGCTTCGCGGTCCAGCGCGCCCACAGCAATATCGGGCACAACCGCTGGCGCATGACCTTCATCGCGAGGCCGCCTCTGGTCCGTTAAGCATAACGATCAGCTGAGGTGGCCTGGCGCATGCCGATCGGGAATAATCCTGATGGCCCGGTGGCGGAAATGTCTACGCGGGGGCGGTGCATCGCTCTTCATCCTGGTTCAAATCCAGGCCGGGTCTCCACGCTTCGCCCCTGCGGGCTACGCGTGGCGCAGCCAGGCAAGACCCCAAGGGGCGAAGCGTGTCCGGCGTAGCTGGAGCGGAGCGGAAGCGGAGACGGACTGCCCGCCCGCCCCGACGATGCCGGCAACGCACCGTCAAACCCCTGAAAATTGGCGGTTGATGGGCGTTTTTCGGGGTTTCGCCGCTCCAAAAACTGGTTTAAGACCCACCCGCGCGCGAGGGAGACCCCGCGCTCTCGCCAAATGGGGACGCGCGGCAAGCGCGCCCTTTTTTTGTGCCCAGATCCCAGCCCGTGAGCGGTGATGCCCAAACGAACCGACATCTCGACCATCCTGATCATCGGCGCCGGTCCCATCGTGATCGGCCAGGCCTGCGAGTTCGACTATTCGGGCACGCAGGCGGTGAAGACGCTGAAGGAAGAGGGCTATCGCATCGTCCTCGTCAATTCCAACCCGGCCACCATCATGACCGACCCGGAATTGGCGGATGCGACCTATATCGAGCCGATCACGCCCGAGATCGTCGCCAAGATCATCGAGAAGGAACGTCAAGTCGTCCCCGGCGGCTTCGCGCTGCTGCCGACCATGGGCGGCCAGACTGCGCTGAACTGCGCGCTGTCGCTGCGCCGCCAGGGCACGCTGGAGAAGTTCGACGTCGAGATGATCGGCGCCACCGCCGATGCCATCGACAAGGCGGAAGACCGCCAGCTCTTCCGCGAGGCCATGACCAAGATCGGGCTCGAGACGCCGAAGTCTCGGCTCGCCAACGCCTCCGAGCTGAAGAAGTCGTTCCGCGAGAAATACCAGGCCGAACGCGCAAAGCTGTCGGGCGCCGCGCTCGAAGAGCTCGACCGGCAGTGGACGCTCGGCGAGAGCGAGCGTCGCAAGCGCTACCAGGAATACGCCTTCGGCCAGGCCATGATGGCGCTGTCCGAGATCGGCCTGCCCGCGATCATCCGCCCCTCCTTCACGATGGGCGGCACCGGCGGCGGCATCGCCTACAACAAGGAAGAGTTCCTCGACATCATCGAGCGCGGCCTTGACGCGTCTCCCACCAACGAAGTGCTGATCGAGGAGTCCGTGCTCGGCTGGAAGGAGTACGAGATGGAGGTGGTGCGCGACAAGAAAGACAATTGCATCATCGTCTGCTCGATCGAGAACCTCGATCCGATGGGCGTGCACACCGGCGATTCCATCACGGTGGCGCCGGCGCTGACGCTGACCGACAAGGAATATCAGATCATGCGCGACGCCTCGCTGGCGGTGCTGCGCGAGATCGGGGTCGAGACCGGCGGCTCCAACGTTCAGTTCGGCGTCAATCCCGAAGACGGCCGCATGGTCGTCATCGAGATGAATCCGCGCGTGTCGCGCTCCTCCGCGCTGGCCTCGAAAGCCACCGGCTTTCCGATCGCCAAGGTCGCCGCCAAGCTCGCGGTCGGCTACACGCTCGACGAGATCGCCAATGACATCACCGGCGGTGCCACGCCGGCGTCATTCGAGCCGACCATCGACTACGTCGTCACCAAGGTGCCGCGTTTTGCCTTCGAGAAATTCCCGGGCGCCTCGACCACGCTGACCACCTCGATGAAATCGGTCGGCGAGGTCATGGCGATCGGCCGCACCTTCCAGGAAAGCCTGCAAAAGGCGCTGCGCGGGCTCGAGACGGGATTGACCGGCCTCGACGAGATCGAGATCGAGGGCCTCGGCCGCGACGACGACAAGAACGCGATCCGCGCCGCGCTCGGCACCCCGACGCCGAACCGCATCCTCCAGGTCGCCCAGGCCATGCGGCTCGGCTGGTCGAACGAGGACATCTTCAACTCCTGCAAGATCGATCCGTGGTTCCTCGCCGAGATGCGCGGCATCGTCGAGATGGAGGAGAAGGTCAGGAAGAACGGCCTGCCTGGCAACGCCTTCGGCATGCGCACGCTGAAGGCCATGGGCTTCTCCGACGCGCGGCTCGCCGTGCTGGCCGAGACGACGGAGGCCGAAGTCAAGGCGAAGCGCCACGCGCTCGGCGTCCACCCGGTGTACAAGCGCATCGACACCTGCGCGGCCGAGTTCGCTTCGCCCACCGCCTACATGTACTCGACCTATGAGGCGCCGTTCGCCGGCCTGCCCGCGGACGAGAGCGCGCCGTCCGACAAGAAGAAGGTCATCATTCTCGGCGGCGGTCCCAACCGCATCGGCCAGGGCATCGAGTTCGACTATTGCTGCTGTCACGCCTGCTTCGCGCTGCATGACGCCGGCTACGAATCCATCATGATCAACTGCAATCCGGAGACGGTGTCGACCGACTACGACACAGCCGACCGGCTCTATTTCGAGCCGCTCACCGCCGAGGACGTGCTGGAGATCATCGCCAAGGAGCGCAGCAACGGCACGCTGCACGGCGTGATCGTGCAGTTCGGCGGCCAGACGCCGCTGAAGCTGGCGCGCGCGCTGGAAGCCGCCGAAGTGCCGATCCTCGGCACCTCGCCCGACGCCATCGACCTCGCCGAGGACCGCGACCGCTTCAAGCGCGTGCTCGACAAGCTGCGCCTCAAGCAACCGAAGAACGGCATCGCCTATTCGGTCGAGCAGGCCCGCCTCGTCTCCGCCGATCTCGGCCTGCCGCTGGTGGTGCGCCCGTCCTACGTGCTCGGCGGCCGCGCGATGCAGATCATCCGCGAGGAGAACCAGCTCAATGATTATCTGCTCGGCACGCTGCCGGAGCTGGTGCCGGCCGACGTCAAGGCGCGCTATCCGAACGACAAGACCGGCCAGATCAACACCGTGCTCGGCAAGAACCCGCTGCTTTTCGACCGCTATCTGTCGGATGCCACGGAAATCGACGTCGACTGCCTGTGCGACGGCAAGGACACCTTCATCGTCGGCATCATGGAGCACATCGAGGAAGCCGGCATCCATTCCGGCGACAGCGCCTGCTCGCTGCCGCCGCACTCGCTCGATGCGGAAATGATCGAGGAGCTGGAGCGGCAGACCCGCGAGCTCGCGCTCGGCCTCGACGTCATTGGCCTGATGAACGTGCAATACGCCATCAAGGACGGCGAGATCTACGTGCTCGAGGTCAATCCGCGCGCCTCGCGCACCGTGCCGTTCGTCGCCAAGGTGATCGGCACGCCGGTCGCCAAGATCGCCGCGCGCATCATGGCCGGCGAGAAGCTTGCCGATTTCAAGCTGAAGAAGGCGGCACTCAAGCACGTCGGCGTCAAGGAATCGGTCTTCCCGTTCGCACGCTTCCCCGGCGTCGACACTGTGCTCGGCCCCGAGATGCGCTCGACCGGCGAGGTCATGGGAATCGACCGCTCGTTTGCGGTCGCCTTCGCCAAGAGTCAGCTCGGCGGCGGCACGCGGGTGCCGCGTAAGGGCACCGTGTTTGTCTCGGTGCGCGAAAGCGACAAGACGCGCATCGCGGATGCCGTGCGCGAATTGCATTCGCTCGGCTTCAAGGTGCTGGCGACCTCGGGCACGGCGCGCTTCCTGACCGACCAGGGCATCCCGACCGAGAAGGTGAACAAGGTGCTGGAAGGGCGGCCGCACATCGTCGATGCCATCACCAATGGCGACGTCCAGCTCGTCTTCAACACCACCGAAGGCCCGCAGGCGCTGGCCGACAGCCGCTCGCTGCGGCGCGCGGCCCTCTTGCATAAAGTGCCATATTACACCACTCTTTCCGGGGCCGTGGCGGCCGCGCAGGGCATCCGCGCCTATCTGGGCGGGGACCTTGAGGTTCGTACCCTGCAGAGCTACTTTTCGGAAACCTGATCGCTAGCGGCAGCGAAGCTTCCGCTAAGTGATTGGCAATGAAGCCACAATGGCCGGAGGAACCGATCCGGCCAGGTGGCAGTTCTGTTCCGGCGCTAAAGCCCATATCTGTCAAGGTCCGGCAGCCCCTCTTTGGGCTCTGGAGGACTGACGAATCAAGGTTGCGGCGCCCATCCGCATTCTGGGGCGCACGATCGAAGGACGAGAGAGACGATGGAAAAGGTTCCGATGACCCAGGCCGGCTTTGTCGCGCTCGGGGAAGAATTGAAGCAGCGCCAGTCCGTGGACCGTCCGCGGATCATCGAGCATATCGCGGAGGCGCGCTCGCACGGAGACCTGTCGGAGAACGCGGAATATCATGCCGCGAAGGAAGAGCAGTCGCACAATGAGGGTCGCATCGCCGAGCTCGAGGACAAGCTCGCGCGCGCCGACATCATCGACATCTCCAAGCTCTCCGGCGACACCATCAAGTTCGGCGCCACCGTGACGCTGGTCGATGAGGACACCGAGAAGAAGACGGTGTGGCAGATCGTCGGCGAGGTCGAGGCGGACGCCAAGAAGGGACGGATCTCGATCACCTCGCCGCTCGCGCGCGCATTGATCGGCAAGAAGAAGGGCGCCACGGTCGAGGTCAACACGCCGGGCGGCGCCAAGGCGTATGAGATCACCAAGGTGGAGTGGCGGTAAGGACTTGCCGCTGCGTCTGCTGACGTTTCGAAAAGGCCGCGCAGTGCGCGGCCTTTTTGGCGTGTTGCTGGAGTTGTGGCGGACACACGTTCTCACCACACGTCATTGCGAGCGGAGCGAAGCAATCCAGTGTCTTTCCGCAGAGGCAGTCTGGATTGCTTCGCTCCGCTCGCAATGACGGAGAGGACCGTGGACTGGTCTTCACCTCTCCCCGTAAGAACGGGGAGAGGGAGAAGACCCTACCGTCGTCCCTTCACCTCGAGCGGCACGGCCGCCTCGTACTTCGAATTGTGCAGCACCAATGACGTGCGCACGTTGCGGACATGCGGTGCCGCCGTCAGATGCGTGACGAAATCCTGGAAGGTCGCCATGTCGGGTGCGACGCATTTCAGGATGAAATCGACCTCGCCGGACAGCATCCAGCATTCCCGCACCAGGGGCTCGGCGCGGACGAACTCCTCGAACGCGCGCAAATCCGCTTCGGCCTGGCTGGACAGGTGCACGGCGGCGAAAACGGTCACGTCGAAGCCCAGCTTGCGTGCGTCCAGGAGGCCGCGATAGCCCTGGATGTAACCCTCCTCCTCCAGCGCCCGGACGCGGCGCAGACAGGGGGGCGGCGAGATGCCGACGCGCTTGGCCAGTTCGACATTGGTGATTCGACCGTCGGCCTGAATCTCGGTGAGAATTTTCAGGTCGATCTCGTCTAGGTTCCGCGACACGTGATTGGAACTCCTGGCCTTTGCGGCGGTATTGGGTGGACTTGTCGAAATCCTCATAGCCCAATCCGCACCGCCGGCGCAATTTTATTGCGCGTGCAGCGCAATCGACTTTTGTTCCCTGTTGGAAAAATCCGCCGATAGGGAATGCAATTCTTGCATGGCTCGCCAGATTGCTTAGATTAGCTCTGATATTTCAGCGCCTCCGCTACGCCTCCCGGCACATTCCGCGCTCGCGCTGCAAATCCCCCGTGAAAGGCGTCCATCGAAATGTCCGCTCCTGTTCATGCAAAGGTCGTCATCATCGGCTCCGGCCCGGCTGGCTACACCGCCGCGATCTACGCCGCGCGCGCGATGCTTGAGCCGATCCTGATCCAAGGCATCCAGCCCGGCGGCCAGCTCACCATCACGACCGACGTCGAGAACTATCCAGGCTTCGCCGACGTGATCCAGGGCCCCTGGCTGATGGAGCAGATGGAGAAGCAGGCGGTCCATGTCGGCACCAAGATCGTCTCCGACCTGGTGACCAAGCTGGAGACGGCGCAGCGGCCGTTCCGCCTCACCTGCGATTCTGGCGACGTCTATCTCGCCGAGACCGTGATCCTGGCCACCGGCGCGCAGGCGCGCTGGCTCGGGCTGCCGTCGGAAGCCAAGTTCCAGGGCGGCGGCGTGTCAGCCTGCGCCACCTGCGACGGCTTCTTCTACCGTGGCAAGGAGGTGATCGTGGTTGGCGGCGGTAACACCGCGGTCGAGGAAGCACTGTACCTCACCAACCATGCCTCGCAGGTCACGATCGTACATCGTCGCGATCATTTCCGGGCCGAGCGCATCCTGCAGGAGCGCCTGTTCAAGCACCCGAAGATCAAGGTGATCTGGGACGCCGCCGTCGACGAGATCTGCGGCACCGAGAACCCCAACAAGGTCACCCATGTCCGGCTCAAGAACGTCAAGACCGGCGCGCTCACGGACGTCAAGGCCGACGGCATCTTCATCGCCATCGGGCATGCGCCGGCCACCGAGCTCGTCAAGGATCAGGTCAAGCTGAAACCCTCCGGCTATATCGAGGTCGCCCCGAACTCGACCGCGACCTCGGTGCCCGGCCTGTTCGCCGCCGGCGACGTCGCCGACGAAACCTATCGCCAGGCCGTGACGGCCGCCGGCCTCGGCTGCATGGCCGCACTCGAAGCCGAACGTTTCTTGGCCCTTCGCGCCAGCGAGCGCGCGGCAGCGGAATAGAATCATGCCCCGAACACGCGACGGATTTACGGATATGGACTGGGACAAGCTGAAGGTGTTTCACGCCGCGGCGGAAGCGGGCAGCTTCACGCATGCGGGCGAGCAGCTCGGCCTGTCGCAATCAGCGGTGTCGCGCCAGGTCTCGGCGCTGGAGCAGGAGCTCTCGGTCTCGCTGTTCCACCGCCACGCCCGCGGCCTGATCCTTACCGAGCAGGGCGACCTGTTGTTCCGCACGGCGCATGACGTGTTCATGCAGCTGCAGGCGGCGCGCGCCAAGCTGACCGACAGCCGCGAACGGCCGAGCGGCGATCTCAAGATCACCACCACGCCCGGCGTCGGCATCAACTGGCTGATCCCGCGGCTCGGCGAATTCACCGCGCTCTATCCGGAGATCCGCATCTCGCTGATCGTCACCGACGAGGAGCTCGATCTGTCGATGCGCGAGGCTGACGTCGCGATCCGCACCCGCAAGCCGACGCAGCCGGATCTGATCCAGCGCAAGCTGTTCGCGATGGGCTTCCACGCCTATTGCTCGCCGGAATACATCAAGCGCTTCGGCACGCCGCGCACGCTGGAGGAGCTCGACTCCCACCGCATCATCACGCTCTCGGACGGCAATTTCGCGCCGCACCTGCAAAACCGCAACTGGCTGATCGAAGCCGGGCGCAACGGCTCGGGTCCGCGCGAAGCCTACTTCAAGGTCAACAACATCCTCGGTCTCGTGCGCGCCTGCGCGCAGGGCCTCGGCATCGCCGCCCTGCCCGATTACCTGGTCGAGGAGCAGAGCAAGCTCGTGCAGCTGTTCGGCGAGTCGGACTCGATCCAGCTCGACACCTACTTCGTCTATCCCGAGGAGTTGAAGACGGTCGCGCGCGTGCAGGTGTTCCGTGACTTCGTGGTGAGCAAGGCGCAACGCTGGCCGTCCTGATTTCCGCATGACTGACATGCGGCCTCGGCTGTTGCTGCAAGGCACTCGGCAAGCCCATAATGTTTGCACGCTGAGCCTTCGCGTTGCGCATTTGTCCCCCTCCTCCAGTGGCGCGGGAGTTCAGTAATCCCTCTTGGAAGGTGATTGTGTCGGCCTCACGTGGCCAATACCTAAGCCGGGCCCTCGGGTCCGGCTTTTTTTCGTCAAAATGCGCTTCGCTCTCCGCGTGTGTTGACAGTTCCGCGCATACCCCGCATCATTCGCCCATGATCACGAAGTCGTGCGCAATCGTTTCGAAAAAAGGCCCCCATCCCGGGGCCTCGGAATATTGCGCGCGCTAAGCTGACTTCGTCATCGCGAGCCAATCCCGAAAACCCCGCCGCCTGGACGGGGTTTTTTCATGTGCCCTCCGTCTCAGGCATTTTTCCCGAGAAGGAGATGGAAACATGACCGCACTACGAGATCACTTCCACGGGCTGTGGTTGCCGCTGGTGACGCCGTTCCAGGACGGCGCGCTGGACGAGAGGTCGCTGCGGCGGCTGACCCGGCACTACGGCGCGCAACGAATCGACGGCCTCATCCTGGGCGCGACCTCCGGTGAAGGCATGACGCTGCGCGCGGCCGAGCTCGAACGTCTCATCGCCGTGGTGCGCGAGGAGATGGCCGCCGCCGGCCGCAACCTGCCGATCTGCCTCGGACTGTCGGGCGCGGACACCTCGCGTCTGCAGGAGCGCCTCGACGAGACCGCGGACTGGCCGATCGACGGTTACCTGATCGCCAGCCCCTATTATGTGCGGCCGTCGCAGCGTGGCCTGCTGGCGCATTTCGAGACGCTCGCCGACCACGCGGCATGGCCGATCGCGCTCTACAACATTCCCTATCGCTGCGCCGTCAACATCAGCAACCAGACCATGCTGCGGCTGGCCGAACACAAGAACATCGTCGGCCTGAAGGATTGCGGCGCGAGCCGTGAGCAATCGATCGCGCTCTTGCGCGACCGGCCGAAGGGCTTTCGCGTGCTCACCGGCGAGGACGCCAATTATTTCGAGGCACTCAGTGACGGCGCCGACGGGGGCATCGTGCTCTCAGCCCATGTCGAGACCCCGACGTTCGCGGCAATCTATAGCGAGCACAAGCGCGGCAACCACGATGCGGCGCTGGCGCGCTGGCACGAGGCCGCCGAGCTGACGCGGCTGTTGTTCGCCGAGCCGAGCCCCGCGCCGGCGAAGTACTGGCTGTGGCGATCCGGCCTGATCGACAGCCCGGAGGTGCGCCTGCCGATGGTGGAAGTGAGCAGCGAGCTCGCGGCAACGATCGATCGCGAGATCGAGCGACGGGTGACGATCGCGGCGTAGTTTTCTCTCCGTGCACGCTGCTCTTCCTTCTCCCCTTGTGGGAGAAGGTGGCGCGAAGCGCCGGATGAGGGGTTTTCTCCAAGCGCAAGACTGTTTGTGTGGAGACAGACCCCTCACCCGTCTCGCCGCTCCGCGGCGAGCCACCCTCTCCCACAAGGGGAGAGGGTGAAAGCGTGCCCGTTTGGTTAACCGCGCCCCAACGGCCTTCGCAGCTGCCGCAATCCGTATCCACGTCTCGTTTACGTGACTGCGCCTATCGTTCTGTCCAAAGTTACCGAAGGGGAAATGACCATGGGGTATCGCACCCGGCCTACGGCCGCGAGCCAGTTCGCGCCCGCCGATCTCTTGAAGGGAATTCTCGTCGTCTCGTCGTTCGGGTTCTGGGCCGTGATGCTCGGCCTGATGCCGGTGCTGCTGTTTCGCGTCTGGCTGGTCGGCTGAAGCTGCGCGTGCGGGATGGTTAATCCGTGGTAGCACCTGTGTTCAAAATGCACGGGCAGATGCGATCCGGATCTTAAAACATCGCTGCTATCACTGACGTCCATAAGCGAAGAAATCGCGGGGGCGTTTGTGAATAGTCAGAATGAAATGGCGTCGCATTTCGACGCCGAACAGCAGGGCTTCAGCACCGAGGACATTCTCTGGGCCGTCGGCATCTGGTCGGTAATCCTGACCCTGTCGCCGGTCATCGTGTTCTACATGCTGATGGTGGCGTGAGCGAAATCAGAAACGCAAAACGCGCGGACTTCCCGCGCGTTTTTCGCCGTTCGACATGATCAATGAAAATTAAGCTGCCTGCTTGTGCATTGCGCCGGAGGCCGACGCGGTGCCGCGGATAGCCTTGACCGAACGCTCGATCGCCGCCCACAGTCTTGCGATTTCCTGAGCCGCACGGCTCTCGGCCTGATATTCGCGCGCGCCTTCGCCGTGGCTGAGCGCCATCAACAAATCCGAACGATTGGTGATCTGACCGCCCCACACCGGAGCGCGGAATTTCGCCAGTGCTTCGCGGGCGATGGTCACGATCGGGCTTTCGGCTTCGTCGCGCTTGGCCGGGGCACCGTTGAGCACGACCGCGTAGGGCTTGCGCGCGGCGCGACACATCTGGATGGTTTCCTGCACGGCGTTGACGTCGAACACGCCGGGACGCGCCGGGATGACCACCATGGTGGCGTTCTTGATCGCGTCGTCGACGACGGCCGACAGGTTCGGCGGCGTGTCGATCAACACCCATTCATAACCGTCGCGCTTGGCCGCGGAGACGATGCCGCTGACGGAGTTGACGGCAGCCTTGATCGGGGGCTCGTTGGTGCCGCGGAGCTTGTGCCACAGCGTCAGGGAGCCCTGCGGATCGGCGTCAACCAGCATGACCTGCTTGCTCGCCTTGATCTGCGCGGCGAGATGCGCGGCGAGGGTACTCTTGCCCGAACCGCCTTTACGTGATGCGAAAACAATGACGTTCATACCTTCCGCCTCCAGATTGACCCCAGGCCGCGAAAATGAATCAGCGCGCTGATTCGTGAAAGAAAAATTTGTCGGGAGCTGCGCGACAGCCACGAAATAACAAGACGTGTTGGCTTTTGAGTCACACTGCTTCGCAGAACGGAGACACGGACCGCATCGAAATGCCGCTCGGGCGCGCGTCTGTGCGTTTTTTGAGCAATGCGCGGGACAAAAGCGGAATGCAACCTTGCCGCGCAAACCTGCCGCGCGCTTTCTTTTCAGGGCGCACGCCCGTCAATCGATGCAAGCCTTCCGGCGCCGTGCGAACAAAACGAGTCCGCAATCTGTCGCGAAGCCGAAGTCAGGGCCGGAACGAGGAAGGCGCCCGATTGCGCGCCTTCGGCGGAGTTTCAAACCGGGAACGCGCTGCCGGGCGTTCAGCCTTGGTCGCTGGGCGCTCAGCCTTGGTCGCTGGGCGCTCAGCCTTGGCTGGATTTCTTCTTCGGCGCCGGCTTGGCGGTCTTCTTCGCAGCCTTGGGCGCGATCTGGGTCGGCTTGCCGGCGCGCTGCTCGCGCGGCGCCGGTCCGCGGCGGAAGAACACCGCGCATTGCGGCGAGAGCTGCGCCTTCTTCTTGATCATGCAGGCGGTGATGGCATCGACGTTCGGGACGAACTCACCGCACAGCCGCATCGCGTCCGGCGTGCAGGCCTGCTGCTCCTCCTGGGTGTAGGCGAAACCGGCGCGCGGCAGCGCCAGGATGGCCAGGGCAAGCGCGAGGCTTGCAACGGCCACGGGCTTTGCAAAGGACTTGAAGCGAAACGCCGGCATCGATCCCCCCACATCACGAGTCAGCGCGAATAGTGGGTGAACGGCGGTTCGTTGGCAACCGAGGGCAAGTGCGAAAGCCGGCACGTGTGCGCTCTCGGCAACAGGTTAGGGCCTCGACAGTTCCGGGAAACGAAACGAAGGCGCCGCTGGTCGGCCCCAAACCAAAAGTGCGAAAAACAACCCCATGCACAGTAGCCAAGTCATTGCAAACACTCAGGTCGCCGAATTTTAGGATTTTTCGAAGCCAAATTTGACTTGTCGGGCAAAACAGGGGCATCATGTCACCCTCAAGAAGATGCGCGTGGGGTGGCCGGCCTGTCTCCTACGCTGGTCGAAAAGCGCACACGAGGAGGACAATCACATGACGGGGAATGAAGCGGAGCTGCCGCTGTCGGGCGTGATGGTGGTGTCGCTGGAGCAGGCGATCGCGGCGCCGCTGGCGAGCCGGCACCTCGCCGATTGGGGCGCGCGGGTGATCAAGATCGAGCGGCCGGGCAGCGGCGATTTCTGCCGCGACTACGATCACGTCATGAACGGCATGTCGAGCCAGTTCGTCTGGACCAACCGCTCCAAGGAGAGCCTTGCCATCGACATCAAGAGTCCCGAGGGCCGCAAGGTGCTCGACGCCCTGCTGCCGCGCACCGATGTGTTCATCCAGAACCTCGCGCCCGGCGCGGCGGAGCGGCTCGGCCTCGATGCCGCATCGCTACTGCGCAAATATCCGCGCCTGATCGCCTGCGACGTCTCCGGCTATGGCACTGATGGCCCCTACAGCGACAAGAAGGCCTATGATCTCCTGGTGCAGTGCGAGGCCGGCGTGCTCGCCATCAACGGCACCGAGGCGGAGCCGGCCAAGGTGGGGCTATCCGTCGTCGATATCGCCACTGGCATGTACATTCTGAACGGGGTGCTGATGGCACTGTATCGCCGCGAACGCACCGGCAAGGGCACGGCGTTCCAGGCCTCGCTGTTCGATTCCATCACGGACTGGATGAGCTATCCCGCGTTCTACACGCAGAATACCGGCCGGCCGCTGCCGCGCACCGGTGCCAAGCATGCGACGATCGCGCCTTACGGCCCGTTCCGCGTCGGCGACGGCAACACCATTTTCTTCGGCATCCAGAACGACCGCGAATGGCGGTCGCTGTGCCGCATCGTGCTTGGAGACGCCGACTTCGCCGACGACCTGCGCTTCCGCACCAATCCGCTCCGCATGCAGAACCGCGACGAGCTTCAATCGCATATCGAGCGGCGCTTTGCCTCGATGACCAGCGAGGAGGTGCTGCGGCTGCTGGACGAAGCCGCGATCGCGAATGCGCACCTGAACTCGGTCGAGGCGTTCCTGCAGCATGAGCAGCTGCATGCCCGCGCGCGGGTGAGAAGCGTGGGATCGCCGTGCGGACCTTTGATGAGCTTCCTGCCCGCGCTCACCATTCCCGGCGTGACGCCGCGGATGGATCCGGTGCCCGACGTCGGCGAGCACAACGCGTCGATCCTCGGCGAACTCGGCTTCCGCGAGGGAACGTGACCATGGCCGCGCAGCGCCCGACGCGGGCTTATCTCGCCGTTCCCGCGCATCGCGCCCGTGTCGTCGCCAAGGCGGCGGCATCATCGGCGGACGCGGTGTTCATGGACCTCGAAGACGCCGTGCCGCCCGCGGAGAAGGGCGTTGCGCTGGCGGAAGCCGTCCGCGCGCTGTCCTCGCTGGACTGGAGCAACAAGCACGTCGCCATCAGGCTCAATGCGGTCGACAGCCCGTTCATCGCGGAGGAGATCCGCGCACTGGCGGCCCTGCCCCGGCTCGATGCTTTGATCGTGCCAAAAGCGGAGCGGGTGAGCGACATCGTCCCTATCGCCGATCGTTTCCGCGCAGCCGCGCCGGATCGCGCCGCGCCTGTTACGCTCGAGCTGCTGATCGAGACCGCGCTCGGCCTCGTCAATGTCGACGCGCTCGCCGCGTGCCACGACAGCGTGGCCGCGCTGCATCTCGGCGTCGGCGACCTCGCAGCCTCGCTCGGCGCCCGCACCTCCGACATCGGCATTTCGCCGGATGGTTACCGTCATGTCGGATCGGCGCAGAGCGGCTACGCCGCCGCGCCGCTCGACCTGTTCGCCTATCCCATGATGCGCCTCTTGGTCGCCGCGCGCGCGTGCGGCCTGCGCGCGATCGATGGCCCCTGCGGCGCATTTCGCGATGCTGGACTGACCGAGGCCAGCGCGCAAAAGGCCGCGGCGATGGGCTTTGACGGCAAGCAGGTGATCCATCCCGACCAGATCGAGCCGACGCTGCGCGCGTTCACGCCCTCGGCCGAGGAGCTGGCCCAGGCGCGGCGGATCGTCGAAGCCATGGAGCAGGCCGAGGCGCTGGGACAGGGCGCGGTGACGCTGGACGGCAAGATGATCGACTATGCCAATGTGCGCATGGCGCGGAGGATCATTGGGCTGGGGTCGTAGGGGCGTTTGTCCCCCTGCGGCGCATCCTTCGAGACGCCCGCTTCGCGGGCCCTCAGGATGAGGGCGGAGTGCGTGGCAGCAGGTTCGATGGGCACCGCTGCCGCTGATCCTCACCCTGAGGAGACCGCCACCGGGTCCGCGCGAAGCGTGGCCCGATGACAGGCTCCGCTGTCGTCTCGAAGGGCGAGGCGCTGGGCACGCCGCGCGCGGCGGTGGCGCTCGTGGTGGCGTTGCTGGTTCTCGCGCGGTCGCGTCCAAGCCACAACCAAGGCAAGCGGGCGACGCCGCGCGGCCTCGGATAGCATTGCCTCGATCAGCGCAGACCCAGGAACGAGAGCACCGCACCAATCACGACGACCAGCCCGATGATATAGATGATACCGTTCATGGCTCAGCTCCTCAGCGTTGTCTGTCCTGCCGCTGCTACAAACAGGCGGGAGCCTGAAAGGTTCGCCGGTACATCTCGCCATTTTCTGTCAGACGCGGGGAACGAAAATGTACCATCTGCTCCGCCGCGCCGGGGGCCGTGCCACTTCCAGATGATTTTGCCTTTGCACGCGAAGGTCGCTAGTCTCTCCTGATACGTTCAGGGAGGGGAATATGGCACAACGCGAAGAAATGCTCGCAGTGGTCCGGCGCGCCTATGCCGCACGCGACAATGATGATGCCGAGGGTCTGGTCGCCGCTTTTGATCCCAAGGGTCTGTTCACCTTGATGGGGGACAAGAATGCACTCGAATTGACGGGAAGCGTGGAGGGACACCCAAGCCTGCGTGGTGCCTTCAGCAAATTGATCGAAGACTTCGGTTTCGAAGGCCGCGAGATCCTGGCTGAGCTGGTTGACGGAGATAGGATCGCCATCCATTCCCGCGTCGACGTTCGATATCGTCCGACCGGAAAGGCGGTCAGCACCGAGATCCTGGACCTGTTCAGATTTCAGGACGGCAAGATCGTCGAGTTGATCGAGTTCGCGGATACGGCGCAGGTCAAGGCGATGATTTCCTGACGGACGCTGAGATGGGTTGAAGCGCCCTCGCGCTAGGCCAGAAGATGAATGTCAGTCGGCTCCGGGTCTGCGCCCGCTGCCGTCAACATCGCGTGGACCTGACCTCGGTGGTGGGTTTGGTGATTGAAGAGTTGAACAGCCACCAGCGTCTTTGGCTTCTCGATCCGAGTTGAACCGTCTCCTGGATACCAAACAAGCATCCCGTTCAGGTCTGCGTCGCGCAATCGCGCTGACCACGCTTCGATTTCCTCGTTCCGTTGCAAGCGGAGCGCCTTGAAGGCCTCCCAATCCGAGGGATTTGTGAGGGAATGCTTGATGGTTTCCTCTGGACGCGCATTCCCTTTCAGCCGCTCCAGTATCAGGGCATCAGCCCAATAGAGATGGTTCAACGTAGCTGCAATCGACTGGAAGAACGCCCCCCGATCCTTCCAGCGATCCTCGTGGGTCAGCCGGTCGGCGGCAGCTACCAAAGAGGCGTTCTGCCAAGTGTTGTAGCGGGCCATAAGGCGGCAGTATTCGGCTGAGATCATTTTCTCAGGGCTCCAAAGGTTGTCGATGTTGGCTGATCTCGGGACGTTGCCCTAGACGTGCGCAAAGCAGGAAACCATCAACCTCAGACTTTGCCCGTTCGCAGCCCAAACAGCCGCTCGTCGTGAGGATAGCGCCCGACATGAGACACGCGGATGCGCGCCGCACCCACGTGTCTCGGATTGATGAGATAGTTCTGCGCAAACGGTACGATGACCGACGGCACCGACACCACGGCCGTGCGCATCTCGTCGAACCACGGCCTCAACACATCACGTGTCACCCTGGGATTCCCGGCCCAATTCGGCGATACTCTCTCAATATCGCTCAAGCTCACCTTTTCGACAGCCAGGTTATCAGGCACGTCAATACGAAGCAGTTGGTAGCTGGTCGGCAAGTCCTCCACATCAATTTCCAGATGCACCATCACTTCGAGCAGCGCCGAAGCCGGATGATCCGCGGCGTAGACCACGTGCCGGCCGCGATCGTGCCAGCGGCCGTCGGCCTTCAGGCCGCCGATACCGGAAAGATCGTCGAAATTGGAGATCCGCCAGATCCGCACGCCGAATCCTCAAGCGAGGATGCCGTGATCGATCCGATGCAACATCTCCTCAACCACGCGCGCTCCAGCCTCCGTCGCGAGGTATGCGAGCGGCGTCTCTCCGCCCAGCGCCTTCTTCGGCTTGCGCAGCCAGCGGTGCGCCTTTGCCGCATCGCCGAAGACATTTGCGGCGAGCCGGTCGACCCGCGCCAGCCGAACGGCCTTGTCGGTCTCCTCGACCGTCAGCGGCTCGCCGTCCGACAGCCGCCGCGCGAGCGTGCGCTTGGGCACGACGAGCGCGTGGATTTCGTCATCGCTGTAATTGGCAAGGCGTTTAAGCGCAGCGGGCTCGATGCGAAACAATCTGTTGCCGTCGATCACGACGTCGAACAGCTCGGCCGAGGAGTGCGCTTCATCCGCGGTTCTGCCGAGCCCGAGCGACGGCGCATCGGTGATCGTCGAGAGCCCCGTGACCGCATCGAAATGCCCTCGCACGACAACAGCGCCGGGTTGCGGTTGATAGGTCTGGTCCGGCTCAGCGGCGGAGAGGCGTTCAAGCCCTGCCGAAGGAGATTTACGAGACCCCCTCTTATGGTCAGGCCGCTGAGTAAGGGCCGACGCTGCAATCGCCTTGATCTGCTTGCTAGTCTGGGAGCCGGGGGCGCGAACGCCCCGCGAAGAATCTCGAGCAACGCCTTTGCCACTACGCTCGTTCTTACCCATAGTTTCTGCCTCGGCAGCCTCTTGCCAAATGCCAAAATACTCTTGCCAATTGGCATCTAAGCACATGCAGTGATGGATTCAAGCGTCGTCGCACTTGGGCTCAAACCGCAATCCGCGGGCGATCACCAAGTAGCGGTGAGCAATGCCCCGCCAACATTTTGGCTGGTCTAACGATGCGTCGAAATTCAGCGGTCGGAGCAATGCTGCATCGCGCGCCAATCACTGCGATCGTTGGTACAGTTGGGTGGGCTCGAACCACCGACCTCCTGTTCCACAGACAGGCGCTCTAACCAACTGAGCTACAACTGCATCCTTGCGAGCCGCGCCTTGGGCTGCCTGAAAAGGCTTGATGCCTGAGGGGGCTGGACGGGGCGGAAACTAGGTGCAACGGCCCGGTTTGGCAAGGCCGCAGAACCCGATATTTCCCCTCTTCAGCACGAGGAAAACCGGTCGATCGGTCGGGCGGGATCACCTCTAGCCGGCGGGGAGAGGTCGGATTGCTTTGGTGCGCGAATGCGCGCCGGAGCGATCCGGGTGAGGGGCCGCGGCGGGCAGTGAGACCTGAGCCCCTCACCCGGCCCGCGCCGGACGATGCTTCGCATCGCCGGGGGCGGTCCGACCTCTCCCTTTGGGAGAGGTGGACGGAGTGCTGGGCGCGAGCCGGGCGAACCCATTTCCAAAAGAAAAACCCGGGCCTTTCGGGCCCGGGTTTCGCATGTCACACCAAACTCACCGCTCAGGCGGCGGAAGGGTAGTACTTGGAGGCGCTGGCCTTGATCGGCTCGGCGGTCTCGTTGGCGACGCGCTGGGTGAGCTCGACCAGCTCCTTGGCCTGGGCCTGGTAGGTCTCGAGCTGCTTGCGGGCGTGGCCGGTCCACAGCTCCATCGCTTCAGTCGGTGACTTGGCGCCGAACAGCTGCTGGGCGAAGTCGAGCTGGGCGCTCGAATTGGCCTTCATGAACTCGACCAGCTTGGCGGTGTACTCGCTCGCGCCCTTGGAGGCCGAGGTGAACACGGCCTCGACGGTGCCGTTGTGGGTCTCGGCGGCGTCCTTGAACTTGGCGTAGTTCTCGCGGGCCTGCGCCGCGCCCTTCTCGGCGAACGCACGCACCTGCTCGGGAACCTCGAACGGGATGATCGAGGCAGAAAACGGATCAGTCGCACCTGTCATGTTGGTCCCTCACGCTAATTGAAAAAATGGAGTGAGCCTTTCTGGCGCGCCCGCCGGCCCCGACCATGGGCCCTGCGCATTGAGCGGGTACGAAGACTGGAAACGCGAAACAAAGGTGATGGCTCGCCCAGCGCCAGAATTATGGCTGCCTATCATGTCAACATTGTGCATCGCAACGCGGCAGAGGGGTGCGATGCGAAATTTAATCTCGGGGAGGATGAGGTTCCCAGGCGAGGGAACCGGGGGTTGAGGTAGTGGGATGCGCCCGGCAACACACGCGCTCTTACCCTCCCCTGCAGGGGGAGGGTCGGCTCGCAACGAGTCAGCGATGCAAGCCGGGGTGGGGTGATCTCTCCCCTCGGGGACTGCCTGCGTGGAGAGACTGTCACCCCACCTCGGTTCGCTCTCCGCTTCGCTGCGTGCGAACCGATCCACGGGCGAGCTACGCTCGTCCCGGACCCTCCAGGGGAGGATGGGCACCTGAGATGCCGCGCGGGTGCGTCTCTTCGCAAGCGCCCCACCCCTTGAATCCCTTGGATGCAACGTCGGCTCGGCTTGCGGGGTTGACGGGATTAAGGTTATCGCCGCTTGGGGATCCATCGCGGGCTTTGGGCCGTGGACCTGGTCGCGCCTTCCGGGCGATACTAACCCTTTCTTAAGGCTGTCATTCCCGGCAGCCGCCAACTCGCGAAGCGTGAGATGCAGCCGGCCTGATGACGCGTTCGGATTTCCAGTTGCGAGGGGTGGGCGATCCGCGGCTGGCCGTGCATGCGACCTCTGCCCTGCCGGCCTGGCTATGGTCGACCGACGGCGCGCGCGTGCTGTGGGCCAATCCGGTCGGCGCAAAACTGTTCGGCGCGGCCAACAGCGCCGGCCTTGCGGACAAGGTGTTCGGCCCCGCCGACAGCCATCGCCGCCAAATCGTCAGGCTCGCCCCCCAGCTGCCGGCGAACGGCGCAATGCGGCTGCAGCGGCTGCGCGGCTTCGGCGCCCGGTTAGGGGCGCTGATGACCTGTGCTTGCGCGCGGCTCGACTTTGCCGACGGCGGCCATGCGGTGCTGGTCATCGCGATGGACCCGACGCTGCGCACCATGCCGCTGGTCGAGCGGCTGCATCGGCTGGTCGCCGGCGCGAAGGTGCCGATGGCGGCGTTCGCGCCGGACGGGCTGTTCGTCGGCGCGAGCGAGGCCGCGCGCCCCCTGCTCGGCTTCCGCGATCTGCTCGAGGCCGGGCTCGACCGCGCCCGCAGCGATGCGCTGGCAACCGGCCGCGCTGCGACGCCGATCGGCATCGGCCAGATGGTTCTGCAGCGGGTCGGCAGCGGCGCCGATATCGGCCTGGTCGCGCTGATCGAGCCGGCCGCCTCCACGGCGGCGCACGAGGCCGCGCCCGACGTCACGCCCGCGCAGCCTCCGGCCGCGGTGCCGGAGGACGCACAGCCTGCGCCAGACGAGGCACCGTCTGCGATTGCGCTGTTCGACGCATTCACTGAGCCGGCCGAACCGCCCGCCGAGACGATTGCGCCGACGCCGGAGCCGGTCGTCCCCGCGGCGGCCAAAACTCCGGTTGAAAACCAGCCGCAAGCCATTGTGTCGCCGCAGCCCGCGCCGATCAATGCGGGCATGGTCGAGCCGACTTCGGGCCAGGACTCTTCTAGCCACCAAGAGCCGCCCGCACCGCGTCAGCATCCGCTGCGCTTCCTCTGGCAGATGGATGAAGAGGGCCGCTTTGTGCTCGGCTCCGATGAATTCATCCGCCTGATCGGCACGCACACGGCCGCCGGCTTCGGCCGCCCCTGGCGCGAGATCGCCGCGGAATTCTCGCTCGATCCCGAGGGGCGCGTGGCGAAGGCGCTCGAAAGCAAGGACACCTGGGCCGGCATCACAGTGAACTGGCCGGCCGACGGCGGCGAGCACATTCCGGTCGAGCTCGCGGGCCTGCCAGTCTACGACCACAACCGTGAATTCGCCGGCTTCCGCGGCTTCGGCGTCTGCCGCGATCTCGACGCGCTCAACCGGCTCGAGGCGCTCAGGCGCTTCGAGCTGCTCGTCGAGCCGCCGGCACAGGATCGCTCCACTGAGGCCGTCGCGTTCGATGCGGAGCCCGAGCCTGAAGCGGCGGCGGAAGCTGAGGCGGAGGGCGAAGCAGAGGCACCGCCGATCGCGCCATCCGAGCCTGAGCCGCAAGCCGAGCCTGAACCGCAAGCCGAACCCGACCTGCCAGAGCCCACAAGCGAGACGACTTCACACCCAACCGAACTGGACACGCCCGTGGAAACGCCTCCCAATGTCGTGCCGTTCCGCGTCGCCGGCGATACGCGGCCTCCGACGCTAACGCCGGTCGAGAACAGCGCCTTCAACGAGCTCGCGCGGCAATTGTCGGAGCGGCTCGAACGCGAGCGCGAGACCATCACGACCGACGCGGCCGGACCAGTGGCGGAGATCAGTGCCGAAGCACCGGAGCCGGAGCCGCCGCAGGCCGCCGCCGAATGGCTGACCGAGCCCGCACCGCCGCCGCGCGGGATGAGCGCGCGCGACCGCACGCTGCTCGACCTGTTGCCGACCGGCATCCTGATCTACCGGCTCGACCGCCTGCTCTACGCCAATCCCGCTTTCCTCGCGCGCATGGGCTATGACGGCCTGAACGCGCTGGAGCATGCCGGCGGGCTGGATGCGCTCTATGTCGAGCCGGGCGTGTCGGCGGCCAGCAGCACCACGCAAGGCGGCACGCCTGTCACGATCAGCGCGACGGCGCCGAATGGCGAAGCGCCGCCGGCCGCGACGGAAGCGCATCTGCACACCATCGAGTGGGACGGCGACAGCGCGCATGCGCTGATCTGCGCGCTGCCGCAGGCGGCGCCGATCGCGGCGCCTGCCGCCGCAGAGACCGTGGTGGCCGCAGAGCCTGACGCCGCGGATGCGGAGCCCGCGGCCGGCGATGCCGATGCCGAGGATCTCGCCGCCATCCTCGACACCACAGCCGAGGGCATCGTGATGTTCGATGCCGAAGGCAACATCCACGCCTGCAACCGCAGCGCGGAGGCGCTGTTCGGCTATGACGGCGAGGCGCTGCTGCAGCAGAATTTGCTGACGCTGTTCGCCCCCGAGAGCCAGCAGATCGTCGCGGATTATCTGGAAAGCCTGAAGAGCCAGGACATCTCCAGCCTGCTCGATCACGGCCGCGAGGTGCTGGGCCGCGAGAAGAAGGGCGGCGTCATTCCGCTCGCGATGATCATGGGCCGCACCCGCCCCGACGGGCCGAACTTCTTCGCCGTGTTCCGCGATCTCTCGCACGCCAAGAAGGGCGAGAGCGAATTGACGAAGGCCCGCCGCCTCGTCGACGGCGCAGCCAACGCCAAGGCCGACATGCTGGCGCGGATCAGCCACGAGATCCGCACGCCGCTCAATGCCATCATCGGCTTTGCCGAGGTGATGATCTCCGAGCGCTTCGGCGCGCTCGGCAACGAGCGCTACGGCGAATACATGAAGGACATCCGCGCTTCCGGCGAGCGCGTCATCGCCATCATCGACGACCTCCTGGAGCTGTCGCGGATCGAGACCGGCAAGCTCGACCTGAATTTCGCGAACTTGAACCTCAACGACCTGGTCGAAGCCTGCGTGACGGTGATGCAGCCGCAGGCCAACCGCGAGCGCATCATCATCCGCACCTCGCTCGCCCATGCGCTGCCGCAGGTGAGCGTCGATGCGCGCGCGATGCGGCAGATCACCATGAACCTGATCTCGAACTCGATCCGGCTCGCCAGCGCCGGCGGCCAGGTCATCGTCTCGACCGCGCTGACCGATCGCGGTGAGATCGCGCTTCGCATCCGCGACACCGGCCATGGCCTTTCCGAGCGCGAAGTCGCCGCCGCGATGGAGCCGTTCCGCACGCCGCCGCCGGGCGATGCCGCCGACAGCTCGGCGCTGAGCCTGTCGCTGACGAAAGCGCTGGTCGAAGCCAACCGCGCCCGGTTCAACATCAAGAGCGCCGGCCACGGCACGCTGATCGAGGTGGTGCTCGCGCCAGCGCTGGCGGGGGCGTAGGGCGCGGCACGCTCAAGCCGTCATTCCGGGGCGCGCCTCTTAGCGCGAGCCCGGAATCCATCGATCCTCATCAATGGTGGTGCAATGGATTCCGGGCTCGTCGCTTCGCGACGCCCCGGAATGACGGCGGGGCTCACGCCGCCCGCACCGTCTCCAAAAACCTGCTCACCTCGATCTTCAGCCGGCTGCTGTCGTTCGACAGCGATTGCGCCGCGGACAGCACCTGCGAGGAGGCGGATCCCGTCTCGGTCGCGCCCTGGCGCACGCTGGAGATGTTGACGCTGACCTGCGTGGTGCCGGCGGCGGCGCTTTGGACGTTGCGCGAGATCTCGCTGGTCGCGGCGCCCTGCTCTTCCACCGCGGCCGCGATGGTGGAGGAGATTTCGGACAGGCGCTCGATGGTGCCGCCGATGGTCTTGATCGCGCCGACGGAATCTTGCGTCGCGACCTGGATGCTCGAGATCTGCTGACCGATGTCGCCGGTCGCCTTCGCGGTCTGCTCGGCCAGGGCCTTCACTTCCGAGGCCACCACGGCAAAGCCGCGTCCGGCCTCGCCCGCGCGCGCGGCCTCGATGGTGGCGTTCAGCGCCAAGAGATTGGTCTGGCCGGCGATGGCGTTGATGAGCTCGACCACGTCGCCGATGCGCGCGGCCGCCTTGGACAATTCGCTGACGCGATCGTTGGTCTGCCCGGCCTGGGTGACGGCCTCGCCCGCCATGCGCGCGGAGGCCTGCACCTGGCGGCTGATCTCGTTGACGGAGGCGGTCAGCTCCTCGGCGGCGGACGCCACCGACTGCACGTTGGTCGCCGCTTCCTCGGACGCCGCCTCGACCAGCGTGGCAAGCTCGGTCGAGCGGCTGGCGGTCGTGGTCAGCGACGTCGCCGACGCCTCGAGCTCATTGGCCGCCGACGACACGGTCTCGACGATCTCGCCGATCGCCCCTTCGAAATTGTCCGCCATCCTGATCATGTCGGCGCGGCGGCGCTCGGCGGCGAGCTTGTCCTGCCTGATCTTCTCTTCGGCCTCCTCCTGCGCCTTCCGCTCGGCGTTGATCTTGAAAGTCTCGACGGCTTGCGCGATCTCGCCGATCTCGTCGGGCCGGCCGAGGCCGGGAAGAACGATGGCGAAATTGCCGTTGGCAAGCTCGATCATCGCCGCGCGCATCGCGGTCAAAGGCCTCGAGACCGAACGTCCGATGAAGATGCCGAGGCCGAGCACGCTCGTCGCAATCAGCGCGATCGCCACTGCAATCCAGAACTGGATGCTGGTGCGCTCGGCCTCGTTGAGACGGTCGGCATCGGCGCGGATGCGGTCGACCGATGTCGAGATCTGCTCGATCACGGGCTCGACCGACGCGAAGGCCTCGGACATCGCCTTCGATTCGGCCGCCAGCTTCAGCGCGGTCTCCATCCAGGCGGAGAAGTCGCGCTGATAATCGGCGAGCTTCTGGCGCAGCTCGGCCTTGGCGCCGTCGGCAATGGCTGCCGCGTCGAGGCCGGCGGCAAATTCGGACGCGCGCTTCTTCATCTCCTCGCCATATCTGGCGTTCCGACGCAGCATGAAATCCTTCTCATGCCGGCGCATCATCAGCATGATGACCTTGAGCTCGGAATTCTGGAACTGGTCGACCTGGCTCTCGATGCCGTGGACGGAAGCGCGCAGGCGGCCTTCGAGCCCGGATTTCTCGTCGAGGCCGAGCCGCTGCCGTTCCTCGACCACCGCGGCGAAGCGGGCCTGATAGGACTTCAGCGACGCTTTCATCGCGTCGATCTTCTGCGCCAGCTCGGGCTGGCCGAGTGCTGCGATCTTGCCGCGGAGCGTCTCGATGTCGAGCGCCACCTGCCGGCCGATCTCGACCTGTCGCTGCGCCCTGGCCGGATCGCTGCGCAGCAGAAAATCCTTCTCGGCGCGGCGCGCCTCGAGCAGCTCGACCGCGATCCTGTTGTTCAGCTCGAACACGGTGCGCGCATCCTCGGCCGCGTCGCGATAGACGCCCATCCTCCGCTCGCCGTAGAGGTGAATGCCGCCGATCAGGACGACGCCGATGACGCCAATGACGCCGATCGCGGTGATCTTGTGAGTGAGTCGCAGCGAAGGGAGCCGCATCGTGAACCAAGCTGGTGGTGAGCGATGCGGTTGATGAAGCGATAATCGGGGAAAGCTTCCGTTAATTTGCGGGCACGTATTAATACGTGTATTTCGCTACAATACTCGCCGCTGTGCACGGTGACGTGCACAGGCACAGTTCCAAAAAAGAAACACGGCGCTTCGATCGCGCCGTGCTTCCTTGTCTGCGAGAGCTTGAGCTCAGTGATAGATCTCGAACAGGCCGGCCCCGCCCTGGCCGCCGCCGATGCACATCGTCACCACGCCCCACTTGGCCTTGCGGCGGGCGCCTTCCTGCAGCAGATGGCCGGTGAGACGGGCGCCGGTCATGCCGAAGGGGTGGCCGATCGCGATCGAGCCGCCGTTGACGTTGTACTTGGCGGGATCGATGCCGAGCTGGTCGCGGCAATACAGGCACTGGCTGGCGAAGGCCTCGTTGAGCTCCCACAGATCGATGTCGTCGATCTTGAGGCCGGTGCGCTTGAGCAGCTTCGGAATCGCGAACACCGGGCCGATGCCCATCTCGTCCGGCTCGCAGCCGGCGGTTGCCCAGGCGACGAAGCGGCCGAGCGGCTTGAGGCCGCGCTTCTCGGCGTCCTTGGCTTCCATCAGCACCACCGCGGCGGCGCCGTCGGAGAGCTGGCTGGCATTGCCGGCGGTGACGAACTTGCCGGGGCCCTTCACCGGCTCGAGTTTTGCCAATCCTTCCATCGTCGTTTCGGGACGATTGCATTCGTCGCGATCGACGGTGTAGTCCACGATCGACTCGGCCTTGGTCTGCTTGTCGACGACCTTCATCTTGGTCTTCATCGGGACGATCTCGTCCTTGAACTTGTTCGCCTGCTGGGCCGCGGCCATGCGGCGCTGCGATTCCAGCGAGAACTCGTCCTGATATTCACGGCTGAGCTTGTAGCGCTCGGCGACGATGTCGGCGGTGTCGATCATCGCCATGAAGATGTCGGGGGCGACCTTGAGCAGTTCCGGATCGACCGATTCCTTCGGCGTGCCGCCGCCGGGAATCGAGATGCTCTCGACGCCGCCGGCGACGATGCAATCGGCGCCGTCGGAGCGGATCGAGTTGGCGGCCATCGCGATGGTCTGCAGGCCCGATGAGCAGAAGCGGTTCACCGACACGCCGGCGGTGGTCTTCGGCAGCCCCGCGAGCAGCGCGGCCTGGCGGCCGATGTTCGGTGCGCCATGGGCGCAATTGCCGAGATAGCAGTCCTCGACATAGTCCTTCTCGACGCCGGCGCGGTCCACCGCGTGATGAATGGCGTGGGCCGCGAGCGACATCGGCGGCGTAATGTTGAACCCGCCGCGGCCGGATTTCGCCAGGCCCGTGCGCGCATAGGAAACGATGACGGCTTCACGCATTGTTTTCTCCCTTGTCGAACGATTTGGAACGGAGCGTCCTGACGCCATTGGTACACAAAGATTGGGGGTGGGGAAAATGAAAACGCCGCCTCCGGCGATGGAGACGGCGTTGTTCCGCGTGTCGGAATATATGATATGATGATCGTCATTCCGGGGCGTGCGCGCCCGCTCTATCCACACGTCATGCCCGGGCTTGTCCCGCCTGCGCGGCCGAAGCCGCTTCGGCGCGGCGAAGGGCCGGGCATCCACGTTCTTCGCGCCGAGCGGCAAGACGTGGATGGCCGGGTCATAGGCGAGCGGAAGCGACGCCGTCCTTCGGACAGCTATGCCCGGCCATGACGCCGGTGGGAGCCGCTCAGAACGTCAGCGCCTTGGCCTGCTTGACCTGCGGCAGGGCCTGCACCTTGGCGAGCACGTCGGCCGGCACCACACCGTCGACCTCGACCAGCGCAATGGCATCGCTGCCCGGAGCGACCCGGCCGAGATGGAAGGTCGCGATGTTGATCTTGGCGTCGCCCAGAAGCCCCGCGAACTTGCCGATGAAGCCCGGCTTGTCCTCGTTGGTGACGTAGATCATCGACTTGCCGAACTCGGCGTCGACGCGGATGCCCTTGATGTCGACGAGGCGCGGCTTGCCGTCTGCATAGACGGTGCCCGAGACCGACCGCTCCTGCCGCTCGGTGGTGACCGTGACGGTGATCAGGCTCTCATAATCGCTCTGCGCGGCGCGGACGATCTCGTCCACCACCATGCCGCGCTCCTTGGCGACGACCGGCGCGGACACGACGTTGACCTCGCCCAGCATGGGCCGCAGCAGGCCCGACAGCACCGCGGAGGTGATCGCCTTGATCTTCATCTCGGCGACGTGGCCCTCATAGGTGATCTCGACCTTGAGGATGCCGCTCTCGGTGAGCTGGCCGGCGAACGAGCCGAGCTTCTCGGCGAGCGCGATGAACGGTTTCAGCTTCGGCGCTTCTTCCGCCGTGATCGAGGGGAAGTTGACCGCGTTCGAGATCGCGCCGGTGAGCAGGTAATCCGACATCTGCTCGGCAACCTGCAGCGCGACGTTCTCCTGAGCCTCGGTGGTGGAGGCGCCGAGATGCGGCGTGCAGATCACGTTGGGATGGCCGAACAGCACGCTCTTGGTCGCGGGCTCCTCGACGAAGACGTCGAAGGCGGCGCCGGCAATGTGCTTGGCGTTGAGCGCATCGACCACCGCCTGCTCGTCGACGAGACCGCCGCGGGCGCAATTGATCAGGCGCACGCCCTTCTTCATCTTGGCGATCGCGGCCGCGTCGATGATGTTCTTGGTCTTCTCGGTCAGCGGCGTGTGCAGCGTGATGAAGTCGGCGCGCCTGAGCAGATCGTCGAGATCGACCTTCTCGACGCCGATGTCCTTGGCGCGCTCCGGCGACAGGAACGGGTCGAACGCGATCACCTTCATGCGCAGGCCGAGCGCGCGGTCGGCGACGATCGAGCCGATATTGCCGCAGCCGACGACGCCCAGCACCTTGCCGGTGATCTCCACGCCCATGAAGCGGTTCTTCTCCCACTTGCCGGCCTGCGTCGAGGCATCGGCCTGCGGGATCTCGCGGGCGAGCGCGAGCATCAGGGTGATGGCGTGCTCGGCGGTCGTGATCGAATTGCCGAACGGCGTGTTCATCACGATGATGCCCTTGGCCGTCGCGGCCGGGATCTCGACATTGTCGACGCCGATGCCGGCGCGGCCGATCACCTTCAGCCTGGCCGCCTTCTCGAGGATCTTGGCGGTCGCCTTGGTCGCGGAGCGGATCGCAAGGCCGTCGTAATTGCCGATGATCTCGGCCAGCTTGTCCTTGTCCTTGCCGAGATTGGGCTGGAAGTCGACCTCGACGCCGCGATCCCTAAAGATCTGCACGGCAGCGGGCGAGAGCGCGTCGGAAATGAGAACTTTGGGTTTGGTCATGGGGATGATCCGTTGTGCGTGCTGCATTTACGGCACGTCATCCGCGGTCTTGACCCGCGGATCCATCTCTCTTGATTGATGGATGGCCGGGTCAAGCCCGGCCATGACGAGGATTAGGTTTGCTTACGCCGCCTTCGCGAGCGTGGCCTTGGTCTCGGCGAAGGCCCAGTCGATCCACTGCGTCAGCAGCTCGACGTCCTTTGCTTCCACCGTGGCGCCGCACCAGATGCGCAGGCCGGCCGGCGCGTCGCGGTAATAGGCGAAGTCGTAGCCCGCGCCTTCCTTCTCGACGAGGGCCACCAGCTTCTTGCTGAACTCCGCCTGCGCGTCCTCGGAGAGCGAGGTGATCGCGGGATCGGTGAACTTCAGGCACACCGAGGTGTTGGAGCGGATCGATGCGTCCTTGGCGAGGAAGTCGATCCAGGGCGTCTTCGCCTTCCAGTCCGCCAGCACCTTGGTGTTGGCGTCGGCGCGCGCGATCAGCGCCTTGAGACCGCCGATCGACTTGGCCCAGTTCAGCGCATCGAGATAATCCTCGACGCAGAGCATCGACGGCGTGTTGATGGTCTCGCCGACGAAGATGCCTTCGTTGAGCTTGCCGCCCTTGGTCATGCGGAAGATCTTCGGCAGCGGCCAGGCCGGCTTGTAGGTCTCGAGCCGCTCCACCGCGCGGGGCGACAGGATCAGCATGCCATGCGCGGCCTCGCCGCCGAGCGCCTTCTGCCAGGAGAAGGTGACGACGTCGAGCTTGGCCCAGTCGAGCGGCTGCGCAAATGCGGCGGAGGTCGCATCGCAGATGGTCAGGCCTTCGCGGCTCGCGCTGATCCAGTCCGCGTTCGGAACGCGCACGCCCGACGTGGTGCCGTTCCAGGTGAAGACGACGTCGCTCTTGGGATCGACCTTCGACAGATCGGGGATCTCACCGTAGCCCGCATTGAGCTTGGTGACGTCCTTGAGCTTCAATTCCTTGACGATGTCGCTGACCCAGCCCTCGCCGAAGGATTCCCAGGCGAGCGTGGTGACCGGCCGTGCGCCAAGCAGCGACCACAGCGCCATCTCGACCGCGCCGGTATCGGAGGCCGGCACGATGCCAATGCGGTAATCGGCGGGGACCTCGAGCACTTCGCGCGTCAGGTCGATCGCGAGCTTGAGCTTGGCCTTGCCGATCTTCGCGCGATGCGAGCGGCCGAGAGCTGCGTCCTTGAGATTTTGGGCGTTCCAGCCGGGGCGCTTGGCGCAGGGGCCGGAGGAGAAATGCGGCACGGTCGGCCGCGAAGCGGGCTTCGCTACAGTCATGATCTACCCTTCCAGATAGTAAGCCTCCCGTTGGGGGGAGGTGTCCCGCCGCGGCTGATACGGGAATCGGGAAGGTCCGTCAAGGAAGTTCCGGGGCCTCACGCGCCAGTGATGGCGCTTCCGGTGCAATATCAGGGGATTCGACAACAGTGAGCGCGTTCAGCAAGTCCGTGGCATCGCTGATCAATTGCGCCGCCTTGCGGCGGCTTCCGACCTTCAAAATGCATTTGTCATTGGCCTGCACGACGTAGTCGTTGCCGACCTTGATCATCGAATAGCTTGTCATCGAAATGTCCCGAACCGAGCGAGCCCGGTGTCAGATGCCCCCGTAGCACCCTTCGTTCCTTCATCAATGTGAACGACGGAGCGGTAGTTTACCGGCTCTTAACACGACCGAATGAAAAGCCCGCTTTTCGCCGGCTGCGCAGCGCTCGCGTCGCGCTGCCTCAAAAGCGGACAATCATGCCGACGTGACTCGCCGTGAAGCCGAGCCGCTTGTAGAAGCGCTGCGCATCGACGCGCGTCTGATGCGTGAGCAACTCGACCAGATTGCAGCCGCGCGCCTTTGCTTCCGTCACGGCCCATTGCACCAATTGCTCGCCGATGCCGCGGCTGCGACACTCGGTGGCAACGCGAACGTCCTCGAGCAGTCCGCGGGATCCGCCCTGCGAGCTCAGGCCCGGCAGAATCGCGAGTTGCAGGCAGCCGACCACCCTGCCCTCACTCTCGGCAACCACCAGCGTCAGATTCGGATCGCGCGCGATCCGCGCGAATGCGTCGTAATAGGAGGACGGCAACGGATCCTCCACGCGCTCGCGCGCGCGGCCGAGATGATCGTCGGCGAGCATCGCGACGATCGCGGCGACGTCCTCGCGGCGCGCGGGACGGATAGAGACGGCTTCGGCATTCATGTCAGGCGACTCCGCACCTCAGCGCGCCGGCGGAAGGCCGAGAAACGCTTCGACGTTGCCGATCCAGCGGCGGACGGACGCATGGCGGCCGAGATCGAAGCCGCCTTCATGGGCAACACGCGTATAGGCGAGCAGCGACACGTCGGCTAGCGACACCTCGTCGCCGGCGAAGAAGCGGCTGGCGGCGAGATGCTGCTCCATGCGGTCGAGCGCCGCATAGCCGCGCTTGACCTTTTCAGGATCGAGCTCGGAGGCATCCTTGCCGAGATAGACCATGAGGAAGCGGCACACGGCGATATAGGGCTCGTGGCTGTACTGCTCCCAGAACAGCCATTCGTCCATCTTGGCCGCCGTGAAGGCGTCGCGCGGAACCAGCGCGCTGTCGCGGGCGACATAGCGGATGATGGCGTTGGACTGCGCCAGCGTACGGCCGTCATCGAATGCAACGGTGGGCACCTGGCCGGCGCCGTTCATCTTCAGGAATTGCGGCGTGCGCGTCTCGCCCTTGCGGGTGTCGATCTCGATCCACTGGTAGGGCACAGCGAGCTTGTCGCAGACCCACTTCACCTTGAGACAATTGCCGGAATTGCTGTCGCCGTAGATCTTCATCGCTGCCGCCCACTTTCGGACGACAGAGCATCAGGACGAAGCGAAGCTGTCAACAGGAAGCGGACGGCTCAGAACTTGTAGCCGACGCCGAGGCGCGCGTTGTTCAGCGTCACCTGCGTGTTCATGACGGGAGAGAATCTCACATATTCATATTCGATGCGGGCGAACAAGCCGTCCCAAACGCAGTATTCGAGCCCGAGGCCGGCGGTCCAACCCACCGCGTACGTGTTGGTCCTGTGCTGACCTTGCGTGCCCGACTGCGCAGGAACCGGGCCCCACGTTCCAAGTATCGTCGTGGTGTTGCCGAAGAAATCCGTCGTCGTCGTGTCCTGTCGCATCGAGACGCTGCTGGTCACGGTGCGCGACACGTCCATTCGCCCGACGGCAGCGCCCATGAAGGCATAAGGCATGAAGCTGCCGCCGTCCCAACCCACGCGGCCGCGGAGCGTCACCATGTCTTTGACCTGTGCCGCCGCGGCACCCGTCAGCGTGACGGCATAGTTGTTGGTGACGCCGGGCGCCCGCACCTCACCAGGCGGGTTGACGATGACGAGCGAGTTGGTTCCTGACGTCAATGTCGCCATATCGTTGAAGTAGCTGTAAGTGCCCTCGAGACTGAGAACGGCATCATACCATTGCCAGTTGCGGCCGACGAAGCCACCGAAATTGGTGCTTTGAGTGTTGGTCTTGTTCAGCAGCGACCACGTCGAGGTCGGCCCCTGGAGTACGCTGTCGCGGAAGATGTAGTTGGTCAGTCCGACCACGCTCTGACTGAAATCCGTGGCATCTGCGGTATAACCGCCATGACCGCCGACATAGAAGCCATTCCAATTGACGGAGGTCTTCGACAGACCGTCCGCGAAGCCGCCGCGCAGCACGGGCAGGTCCGGCATGTCGGCCGCTTGCGCGGCAGACACCGTCCCCAACATCGCCGCTGCCAACACCAGCCTACGCATCACCACGCTCCATCGGACTCGAACTGTTGCGATGATCATCGCCTGTTAACCTTAACCAATGGTTGCGCCGGGCGCCTTCGCCGCACCTCGCCATGAAAAATACGCAAAGCAAAACGGCGCGGGATGATCCCGCGCCGTTAAGGAGTCCTAACCGATCAGGTTGCGATCAGCCCTTGGTGACCAGCGGCGGCGGCACGTAGGCCGGCGGGCTGTTGAGATCCCAGCGCACGCCGAGCTTGACGTCGTGCGAGGTGATGTCCCTGACCTTGATCGAGGTCGGGCCGGAAGCGCTGTTGTCGAACAAGCGGTAGTTGCCGGGCGCGGCATCGCCGAGGTTCATGTAGCTGTAGGCCAGTTCGACGGTGAAGCCGGGATTGACCTTGTAGGCAAGACCGGCGTGAGCGGCCCAGGCGAGGTTCCACTTTCCGTTGTCGGCAAAGTAGGCGACGCTGTTGTTGAGCAGCGGGCTGTAGGACACGCCGTCGTCGCGGAAGCCGCTGAGCTTGTTGTAGGAGCCGCCGACGCCCGCGCCGATGAACGGAGTGACGCACCACCAGGTGCCGAGGTCGACATAGGCGTTGGCCATCACGAGCCACTCGGACTTGCTGCCGCTGTAGTTGTTGACGCCGACGAAGCCGGGTCCCACGACATTGTCGCTACCGTGCAAATTGGCCTTGCCCCGGTACTGGCCGATGACGTCGGCGCGGAACCAGTTGTTGAAGCGATAGCCGACGCCGAGGCCGAACAGCGGCGAGGAGTCGAAGCCGAGGCCTTCCGTCGTCTTCGAGTACCCGGCCGGCAGGGCGCTCTCGATGCGCTTCGCGCTCTGGTTGGTCATGCCGATGTCGCCGCGCAGATACCAGCCGCCGAAGTCGGCGGGCGGAGCCGGCGGCGCGTACATCGGAGGGGGGGCGGCGATCGGCATATCGGCGGCGAACGCCATCGACGAGATCAGGGTTGCCGCACCCGCGGCAAGGAGAGACTTAACGCTACGCATTGGCTTCGTCCTTATGGCCGGTGAGGCTGAATACGAGCGCCTCACGTTCTGGAAACTCACGGGGGGACGATGCCAGCAAATGTTTAAGCGCCACTTAACCCTAATTTTTAAGGTTGATTTTTTCTCACCCTACACGCGCGCGCCGTGCGAGCGTTGCAAAAATGCCGCGCCAAATGCGACATCGGCGCCGCATTCCCTAACGATGTGTGAAGCCGCAACGCGGCAAGAGAGGATGCGTTAACGCGCGTTTCGCGGCAGCTTGGGTAGGAACACCGCGAGCAGCCCGATCGCCGGCAGCCAGGCGCAGACCTGGTAGACGAACTCGATCGAGGTGTGGTCGGCGAGCTTGCCGAGCACGGCCGCGCCCAGGCCCCCGATGCCGAAGGCGACGCCGAAGAACACGCCGGAGATCATGCCGAAGCGGTGCGGCACCAGCTCCTGCGCAAACACGATGATCGACGACGTCGTCGAGGAGATGATCAGGCCGATGGCGACGCTGAGCACCGCGCTCGCAACGAGCCCGGCATAGGGCAGCGCCAGCGTGAACGGCAGCGCGCCGAGGATCGAGATCCAGATCACGATCTTGCGGCCGAAGCGGTCGCCCAGCGGACCGCCGAGAAACGCACCCACGGCGTTCGCCGCGAGAAAGACGAAGAGATAGATCTGGGCTGCCTGCGTCGAGACGCCGAAACGGTCGATCAGGTAGAAGATGTAATAGCTCGACAGGCTCGAGACGTAGAGCTGCTTGGAGAACAACAGCACGACGAGCACTGCGAGCGCTACCGCGACACGGCGCGAGCTCGGCGCACCGGGCTGGGTGTGGACGGGCGCCGCTTTCTTCGTCGCGATCTGCGGCGCGTACCAGCGCCCGATGCGCCAGAGAATCAGGATGGCGAGAAACGCGATCGAGGAGAACCAGGCGATGCTGCCCTGCCCGAACGGCACCACGATCAACGCGGCGAGCACCGGCCCCATCGAGGTGCCGAAGCTGCCGCCGAGCTGGAACACCGATTGCGCAAAGCCGTAGCGTCCGCCCGAGGCGAGCCGCGCGATGCGCGCCGATTCCGGGTGAAACACCGCCGAGCCGAGGCCGACCAGCGCGGCGGCGACGAGGATGACGAGATATTGGTGCGCGACGCTAAGCAGCAGCAGGCCGAAGAAGGTCGAGGCCATGCCGACCGCGAGCGAATAGGGCTGCGCCTTCTTGTCGGTGTAGTGCCCGACCACCGGCTGCAGCAGCGAGGCCGTGAACTGGAATGCCAGCGTGATCATGCCGATCTGCGCGAAGTCGAGCGCGTAGGCGTCCTTCAGGATCGGGTACACCGAGGCGATCAGCGACTGCATGGTGTCGTTGAGGAAGTGCGAGACGCTGATGCCGGCGAGCACGATATAGGCCGGCCCCTTGGCGGCGGCCGGCGCCAATTCGGCGACGACGACGGGCTCGGTCAGCGTTTCCTCTGAGACGACGACAGGCTTGTTCAAGGCGGCAATCCGGCGCGGCAGATTGCCGCGAGGTGCTGATTACGACGCAAGCGACGGTGGGACCAGCGTCAATCGCAAATGGCTGGGATGCGCCTCTTACCCTCTCCCCTTGTGGGAGAGGGTGGCTCGCCGCGTTAGCGGCGAGACGGGTGAGGGGTTTCTATCCTCACGAGCTGTGTTGCGAGCGGATAGAACCCCTCATCCGGCGCTTCGCGCCACCTTCTCCCGCAAGGGGAGAAGGAAGGACTCAAGCCGCGGCCTGCCCCAATGCCGAAACAATGGTGTCGACGACGTCCTCGACGAGGTGACGGTCCTCGCCTTCGCCCATGACGCGGATCACGGGCTCGGTGCCGGAGGAGCGGATCAAGAGGCGGCCGTGGCCGTTGAGGCGCTTCTCGCCGTCGGAAATCGCCGACTTGACGTCGGAATCATCGAGCGGCCTGCCGCCCTTGTGGCGGACGTTCTTGAGGATCTGCGGCAGCGGATCGAAGCGGTGGCAGACTTCTGACACCGGGCGGCGCAGCTTCTGCACCACGGCGAGCACCTGCAATGCGGCGACAAAACCGTCGCCGGTCGTGGCGTAGTCGGACAGGATGATGTGGCCGGACTGCTCGCCGCCGAGATTGTAGCCGCCGTTCAGCATCTGCTCGAGCACGTAGCGGTCGCCGACCGGCGTGCGCACCAGCTCGAGCCCCTGCCCTTGCAGGAAGCGCTCCAGCCCGAGATTGGACATCACGGTGGCGACGATGCCGGGACGCGAGAGGCGTCCATCCTCCTTCCAGCTCTGCGCGATCACCGCGAGCAGCTGGTCGCCGTCGACGACATGGCCGCGCTCGTCGACCAGGATGACGCGATCGGCGTCGCCGTCCAGCGCAATGCCGATGTCGGCGCGCATCTCGCGCACCTTCTTCGACAACGCCTCCGGCGAGGTCGAGCCGCAATCCTTGTTGATGTTGAAGCCGTCGGGCTCGACGCCGATCGGCACGACGTCGGCGCCCAGCTCCCACAGCGCTTCGGGCACGACCTTGTACGCGGCGCCGTTGGCGCAGTCGATCACGACGCGAAGGCCCTCGAGCGAAAGGTCGCGCGGCAGCGTGCGCTTGGCGAATTCGATGTAGCGGTCATGCACGCCGTCGATGCGGCGGGCGCGGCCGAGGCTCGCGCTTTGGGCGAGCCGCTTGTCTAGGGATTCGTCGAGCAACTGCTCGATCTGCCGCTCGACGTCGTCGGACAGCTTGAAGCCCTGCGGGCCGAACAGCTTGATGCCGTTGTCCTCGAACAGATTGTGCGAGGCCGAGATCATCACGCCGAGATCGGCGCGCATCGACTTGGTCAGCATCGCGACCGCCGGCGTCGGCATCGGGCCGACCAGCAGCACGTCCATACCGACCGAGGTGAAGCCTGCGACCATGGCGTATTCGATCATGTAGCCGGACAGACGGGTGTCCTTGCCGATCACGACGCGGTGGCGATGGTCGCCGCGCTGAAACGCAAGGCCCGCGGCCTGGCCGACCTTGAGCGCGAGCTCCGGCGTGATCAGTCCGTTGGCGCGGCCCCTAATCCCGTCCGTCCCGAAATATTTCCGGCTCATATCGTCCCCCAAGCAACAACCAGGGACTCCCCTCTACAACCACGGGCTGCCCCAACGGGACCCGCATCCCTGATTTGCCGAGGTCTTATAAAGCTATCGCGGCTAACTTGGCTTCAAAAAATATGATGAATCATTACGGAACCGGCGCCGCGACCGCCCCCGATAACACATTGTTAACATTGCAATTCCGGCGTGACCAGCGAAAAGCGGTGGAACTCGCCTTAATCCGAGCGCTTCACATGGCCGTCCGCGCGGCTCGGCGCCGGCTGGGTGACATTGACGGGATCGGAGCCCGGGAAGGTCTCCTCCAGCCCCTCTTCGAGCGCCTCCTCGAGATCATGCTTCTCCTTGATCTCTTCCGGCGAAGGTCCTGCGTGCGGCTTCGTCATGACGCTCTCCTTGGCACTCTCCTTCCAAAACGTTCTGCAAACGATTTGGCTGTGCATCCAACCATGCTAGATGACCCCGAAATCTTCCGATGCAAGACTGTTTGGTACGTGACGGGCCGGGGAAACGACATGAAGCATATTACCTGTATCGACGATCTTCGCACGCTGCATCGGCGCCGCGTGCCGAAGGCATTCTTCGACTATTGCGACCGCGGCTCCTACGCCGAGGAGACGCTGCGCGCCAACCGCGAGGACATGCAGGCGATCAAGTTCCGCCAGCGCATCCTGGTCGACGTCTCCAAGCGCGACACCTCGACCACGATCCTCGGCGAGCCGTCGACGATGCCGCTGATCCTCGCGCCGGTCGGCCTGCTCGGCATGCAGCACGGCGACGGCGAGATCCACGCCTGCCGCGCCGCGCAGGCCGCCGGCATCCCGTTCACGCAATCGACCATGTCGATCTGCTCGATCGAGGACATCGCCGCCAGTGTCGAGAAGCCGTTCTGGTTCCAGCTCTACGTCATGAAGGACCGCGGCTTCATCAAGGAATTGATCCAGCGCGCGATGGCCGCCAAGTGCAGCGCGCTGGTGCTCACGGTCGACCTGCAGGTGATCGGCCAGCGCCACGCCGACATCAAGAACGGCATGACGGTGCCACCGGAATGGTCGCTGTCGAAGCTGCTGGACTTCGCCAGCAAGCCCGCCTGGGTCTCCGGCGTGCTGCAGGGCAAGCGCCGCACCTTCGGCAATATCGCCGGCCACGTGAAGAACACTGAAGATCTCAACCGCCTCGCCGAATGGACGGCCTCGCAGTTCGACACCTCCTTGAACTGGAAGGACGTCGAGTGGGTCCGCAGCATCTGGCCGGGCAAGCTGATCATCAAGGGCATCCTCGACGTCGAGGACGCCGAGGAAGCCGCCAAGACCGGCGCGCAGGCGCTGGTGGTCTCCAACCACGGCGGCCGCCAGCTCGACGGCGCGCCGTCCTCGATCGAGGTCCTGCCCGAGATCGCGGACGCGGTGGGCGACAGGATGGAGATCATGTTCGACGGCGGCATCCGCTCCGGCCAGGACGTGATGCGCGCGCTGGCGCTCGGCGCAAAGTCGTGCATGATCGGCCGCGCCTATGCCTATGGCCTCGGTGCCGGCGGCCAGGCCGGCGTCGCCAAGGCGATCGACATCATCCAGAAGGAGCTGCTCACCACGATGGGCCTGTGCGGCGTCAACCGGGTGGACGAGATCGACGATCACGTGATTGCGGTGTGAGTGCGTCTGCCGGGATGCCGCAGCAATAATCACTGTCGTCCCGGACAAGCGCGCCCAAGCGCGCGCCGATCCGGGACCCATAGCCACAGAAGGGTGTGGCTATGGGGGCTCGGAGTGGCCTGCTTCGCGCAACAACTTTTCCCTGTGGTTATGGGTCCCGGACCTGCGCTGACGCTTGTCCGGGACGACGGCGGCATTTCAGGCGGCAGGTGCGCGTCTCACAGCCCCTCACATCGGCGGCGTCAGGCCGTCGCGGCCGACGCTGACGCGGTTGGTCTCGAACGAGCCGTCGGGCAATTGCTTCATGAAGGCGATGACCTTGGCGCCGGGCTTCAGCTCGGATTTGTCGCCGGGCACGAAGGTCACGACCGGCGTGTCGTCGGCGACGAACACCTTCTTCTCGCCGTCCTTGTACTTGACCAGCAGCGTGTGACCGTCATTGCCGACGACGCTCTCCGCGACGGTCGCATTGGTCATGCTGGAGTTGGGCTTGAGGTCCCAAGGGCGCGAGCCTTCGCCGGTGCCGCGCATGCTTTCCGGAAACACGTGCACCTCGACGGCGTTCTGGCTGCCATCCGGTCCCGGCACGGTGGTGGCGCCGATGAACGAGCCCGGCTTGATGTCGGCGAGCGAGATCTTGGTAACGCCCGACACGTTCACGTCGGAGGCAAGGCGAAGCTTGACCTCTTCACCGCTGCGCGACTTGACCTGCATGGTGTCGCCATTGACGCTTTCGATGGTGCCGCGCACGCGCGTCGGCACCGGCGCTCTCTGGGCGAAGGCGCAGTAGGTTGAGACGACCACCATTGCGACGGCGATCAGTGGACGTGTGAAGGATGCACGTTGAACAGTCATGACGATCTCCGATGGCCCCCTGGAATGGAGAACTCCGAGAGACCGCGCACTATTCTCTCAAGTCTTTGTGAGATCGGCCTCGACCAATGCGCGCAGCTCGGCCGTGACCTCGGGCCGCCGGCCGAACCACAGCTCGAATCCGCGCACCGCCTGATGCAGCAGCATGCCGAGCCCATCGGCGGTCTTCAGGCCACGCGCCGTCGCCGCGGCGAGCAGCGGCGTCACCAGGGGAACGTAGACGAGGTCGGCGACGACGGCATCTTCCGGCAGGCGCGCGAGGTCGACGTCGAGTGAAGGCTGGCCATGCATGCCGAGCGAGGTGGTGTTCACGAGAAGCTTTGCGCGCGGCAGCACCTCGCCGATCGCGTCCCACGGCAGCGGATGCACGTTCGATCCGAACTGTTGTGCCAGCGTCTCGGCCCGCGCCATGGTGCGATTGGCGACATGCACGCAGCTGATGCCGCGTTCCAGCAACCCAAACACGACCGCGCGCGAGGAGCCGCCGGCCCCCAGCACCAGCGCTTCCTCGGCCATGTCCCAGCCGGGCGCGCTGGCGTCGAGATTGTTGATGAAGCCTTCGACATCGGTGTTGGTGGAGCGCAGCTCGCCGTCGGCAAACCACAGCGTGTTGGCGGCGCCGACCGCCCTGGCGCGCGCGTCGGGCGTTGACAGCGCCAGCACGGCTTCCTTGTGCGGGATGGTGACGTTGGCGCCGACGAAGCCGCGCAGCGACAGCCGCAGCACGAAATCGCGCAGATCCTCGGGCGGCACCGCCTCGATGACATAGCCGCCCTCGATGCCGAGCGTGCGCAGCCAGTGATGGTGGATCAGCGGCGAGCGCGAATGCGCGGCCGGCCATCCGATCAGACAGGCTGCAGGGGGCTTGGGCGCGGTCATCTTTCCCTCGGGTCGTTTCCGAGGCGATCCATTTCGCGTCGCGCCCGCTCTGTCAAGCGCGCGCGGTCAGCTCGCAGCTGTCTCGTCGGCGGCCCGGCCCTTGATGTCGGCGATGGCGCGCTCGAGGCTCGTGCGGTAACGCGCGCGCGGCGGCGTGACGCCATGGGTGAGCAGCGCGCGGCGGACCGCGGGCGAGGCCCCGGTGATGAACAGCCTGATGCCCTGGCGGTGCGCCTTGGCGGCGACGCGGCCGATCACGTTGGCCGCGGTCGAATCCAGGAACGGCACCGCGGCGAAATCGACCACGAAGGCCTTGCGCCGGTCGGCAATGCCGTCGAGCACGCCGCCGATCGCCGAGGCCGCGCCGAAGAAGAACGCGCCGGTGATGCGATAGACCAGCACGTCGCGGTCGACCGCAAGCGCGGGATCGTAACGCACACGGTCGCCGTTGCCGTCGTCGGGGCGATCATCCGCAACCAGCGGCGAGCGCTCCTCGATGCCCGTCATCTCCGCCATGCGATGGATGAACAGCACCGCGCCGAGCGCGAAGCCGACCAGGATGCCCTCGGTGAGATCGCGGAAGATCGTGAGCAGAAAGGTCGCGAGCAGCACCACCGCATCGCCCCATGACGAGCGCAGCAGAGTTGCGAATTCATGCTTCTCCGCCATGGTCCAGGCCACCACGACCAGCACCGCGGCGAGCGCGGCCAGAGGGATGTAGCTTGCAAGCGGCGCCGCGACCAGCATGAACAGCAGCAGGAACACCGAATGCAGCATGCCCGCGAGCGGCCCGCGCGCGCCGGCGCGGATGTTGGTCGCGGTGCGCGCGATCAGCCCGGTGACGCAGATGCCGCCGAACAGCGCCGAGCCGATATTGGCCGCACCTTGCGCCACCAGCTCGCAATTGGAGCGATGACGGCGGCCGGTCATGCCGTCGGCCACCACCGCCGACAGCAGCGATTCGATCGCCGCCAGCAGCGCGAACGCGATCGCATCCGGCAGCACCGCCCTTGCCTTTTCCAGTGAGAACGCGGGCAGCGCCGGCGATGGCAATTCGCGCGGGATGCCGCCGAAGCGCGAACCGATGGTCTCGACCGGCAACGACAGCACCGCGCTGGCGACGGCTGCAAACACGACCGCGATCAGGATCCCGGGCCAGGACGGCCGCCAGCGGCGCAAGGCGGCGATAATGCCGATGCTGACGAGGGCGACCGCGACGGCGGACGGATTGATCGTGTTGAGGCCGCCGGCGAGCGCGACGAGCTTGGGCACGAACTCGCTGGGCTCCTTGCCCGCGAGCGTGATGCCGGAGAGATCGCGGAGCTGGCTGGCAAAGATGATGACGGCGATGCCGGCGGTGAAGCCGACGGTGACGGGATAGGGAATGAACTTGATGTAGGTGCCGACGCGCAGCAGGCCCGCGGCGATCAGGAGCAGGCCGGCCATCATGGTGGCGAGAATGACGCCATCGACGCCGTGCCGCTCCGCGGTCGCCGCGACCAGAACGATGAAGGCACCGGCAGGGCCGCCGATCTGGAACCGGCTGCCGCCGAGCAAGGAGGCGATGAAGCCGCCGGCGACGGCGGTGTAGAGGCCGCGGTCCGGCGTCACGCCCGAGGCAATCGCGATCGCCATCGACAGCGGCAGCGCGACGATCGCGACCGTGAGGCCGGCGAAGACGTCGGCGCGGAAATCCGCAAGGCCGTAGCCTTCGCGAAAGACGGTGACGAGCTTCGGCAGATACAGTTCGGCAAAGGTCGGCTGACGCAGCTGGTGCAGCCGGCCTGCCTGATCGCTCGTGATGCTCATGTCAGCAAAGTGCTCCGCTGGCCCCACAATGCTCCGAAGCATCGTGCGTCCTAAGGTGCGACGATGCGCTAGCCCATCTTGATCCCGGGCATGATCAACGCGCGATCATGCTCCGACACGGCGCGGCGGCCCCGGCTCCTTCAAGCGAACGCCACGTCCGCCGCTGTCGCTGCGGGCCTGCTCGCCGATCAGCTCGACGCCGGCCCGGTCGAACGCCTCGACCACCTTGATCAAGGTCTCGACCACGCCACGAACATTGCCGGTGGAGGCCTCCATCCGCTGGATGGTCGGCAGCGACACGCCGGCGAGCTCGGCCAGGGTTTTCTGGTCGATGCCGAGCAACGCGCGGGCTGCCCGCATCTGGAACGAGGTGATCACCTTGGCCTCACTTACGAGCAGTTATAAGTGATATCTAGAACATATACAACGATGTAAAATACATCATCCCGCGATGAATGCAAGCGACCGCCCGTCTGGCTCCTCCGTCATTGCGAGGAGCCCTTGCGACGAAGCAATGACGAAGGCGAGGAGAGCGCGAGAGTCCAACGTTCACCGCACGTGTAGACACAGCCTCTCACCCCACCCTCTCCCCGTAAGAACGGGGAGAGGAGTGAGAGGGCGTGCGGCCCTTACAGCGGGAGCCGCCTCACGCCGCGTGCTGATGTGCGGCGATGATCTGGTCGGCGGCGCGGCCGGTGACTTCGGCCATGTGGTCGAACTGGCGCGTGAAGCTGCCGGCGCCGGCGGTGGCCGAGCGCAGCTCCACGATCAGCTCACCGATCTCCGCTTCCGGCATCATGGCACGGACACAGTCCCAGCCGGTCCAGCCCTCGCGGGTGTCAAAGCCGAGAATCTGGCCGCGCCGCGCCGACAGGATCGCGTTGATCTTGGCGGTGGCGTCGGTCGGGCAGACGATCTCGACCATGTGGATCGGCTCCAGCAGCACCGGCTGGCATTGCGGCAGGCCTTCGTTGAGCCCGACCCGCGCGGCCGTGCGGAAGGCGAGATCGGAGCTATCGACGCTGTGATAGGAGCCGTCGGTCAGCGTCACCTGCACGTCGGTGACGGGGAAGCCGAGCGGACCGCGCGCCAATCCATCGACGACGCCCTCCTCCACCGCCGGGATGTAGTTGCGCGGCACCGCGCCACCCACCACCTTCTCGGCGAACTTGAATCCGTCGCCGCGCGGCAGCGGCGTGATGTCGAGCACGACATCGCCGAACTGGCCGTGGCCGCCGGACTGCTTCTTGTGACGGCCGCGCTGGGTGATCGGCTTGCGGATGGTCTCCTGATAGCCGATCGCAGGCGGATGCGAGGTGATCTTGACGCCGAAGCGGTCGCGCAAGCGCTCGCTGGCGACGCGCAGATGCATCTCGCCCTGGCCCCACAGCACAGTGTCGTGAGTCTTGGCGTTCTGCACGATCATGAGCGAGGGATCCTCCTCATGCAGGCGCGTCAGCGCCTGGCCGAGCTTGACGTCGTCCTTGCGGTCGGTGGCCGCGACCGAGATCGCGAGCACCGGCGGCGTCGGCTCGATCGTGATCAATGCCGCGGGCGCCGTCTTGCCGCTCGAAACCGTGTCACCGGTCTTGACCGGATCGAGCTTGGCGAGGGCCACGGTCTCGCCGGCTTCGGCCGAGGCGCGCTTGGTGTCGTAGGCGCCGTTGACGGCGAGGATGCCGGAGATGCGCCCGGCACCGCCGGATGAGGATTGCAGCGTGGCGCCGTCGTCGAGATGGCCGGCGAGCAGCCGCGTCAGCGACAACTTTCCGCCGTGCTGCGAATGCAGCGTCTTGAAGACATAGCCGAGGGCGTCCTTGGTCTCGGATACGCCAAGACGTTTTGCGGTCTCCGCAACGCCGGGCGCCTCGTGACGCAACGCCTTCATCAGGCGCAACACGCCGTTTTCGCGCACGGCGGCGCCCAGCAGCACCGGGCAAATCAGCCCTTCCCGCAATTCGCGGGCGAGATCGTCGAAGACGGCATCGCGCGGCGGCTGGATGTCCTCGAGCAGCTGCTCCATCAGCGCATCGTCGTGATCGGCGAGCTTCTCCAGCATCGAGAAGCGGGCTTCCTTCTCGCGATCGAGATCGCCGCCTTCGAGCGCGATCACCTCGGAGGCCTTGTGCTCGCGATAGATGAAGGCGCGCTCCAGCGCGAGATCGACGAAGCCCTCGATCAGCTCGCCCTTCCAGATCGGGATCTGGCGCAGCACCAGCGGCACGCGCGAGGCGGGCTGCAGCATCGCCAGCGTCTCGCGGATGCGCTGACTGGCGCGGTCGATCTTGTTGAGGAACAGGAAACGCGGGATCTTCAGCTCCTCCAGCTCGCGCAGGATGATCTGAAGCTGCGGCAGCTTCTTCTCGTCGGCCTCGCAGACCACGATTGCGGCGTCGACCGCCGGCAACGCGGCGCGCATGTCGTGGGCAAACTCGACGGAACCGGGACAATCGAGAAAGGTGTAGCTGTCGCCCATGAAACTCGTGGTGGCGGCAGTGAGGCCGACGGTCATCTTGTGATGACGGGCCTCGGGCGTGGCGTCGCCGACGGACGTTCCGGCATCGACGCTGCCAGCGCGCGGGATTGCACCCGTTCGCGCCAATATTGCTTCCAGAAGTGTGGTTTTACCGCTTTGGAAAGGGCCCACCAGCGCGATGCACCGTGGACCTCGGGGACTTCTGACGTCTTGTCCCATTTCGCCGCCTCCTTGGTGTGGAGCTCGGCCCGTGATTGGGTCGGCAAACGCCGATGCTCTGCCCCTCCCCGAGATTTGGCAAGCATCAAACGTCGCTGCGGTGCGTCGTCAGCAAAATCGCGCCGCTTCGCGCGGCGCGATCACACGCAGAAGTGTCAACGGCCCGGACGGAGTTCCAGGCTCTCGAGGCCGGCGGCGATGTTGAGGCCGACCTGGCCCTGCACGCTCAGCGGCTGCAGCGCGATCGAATTGTTGGAGCCGCCGACCAGCACGTTGCCCCCCAAGCCGACACCGACCGAGGCGCTGCCCTGCGCGCCGACGTAATTGCCGGAGAGGTCGCCGGGGCCGAGCCGGTCGACCGGCGCGAACACGCCCCAGGCCAAAGCCGTCTCCTGGGTGATGCCGATGTCGAGGCCCACTTTCCGGATGGTCGCGACGTAGCGGTCGTCGGGCAAGCCGTCGGCGCGCAGCACGCAGCCGAGATGAGTCACCGATCCCACGATGAAGCCGACGCTGGCGCCGCCGCGGCATTCGAGAACGCCGACCCGCGCCATCCGCTGCTGCGCGCCGGTGTTCACGACGGAGGCGATGAGGCCGGCAGCGGTGAGTGCGGCGAAGAGGAACGAACGGCGCATGAATGTCTCCGGCAAAAAATGTGATGCGAGCAGAGAGAGCGCCCCACCCGTGTTGCGGGTCTATGCCACAAGAGCCGCGGCCGTGCCAGCTCGCGCGCGTTTAGAATCGAACTTGCGGAGAGACCCCTCACCCCACCCTCTCCCCGTAAGAACGGGGCGAGGGAGTGAGAGAGCCGTGCGTCCCTCACAATGCAACGTCGCCGGCCTTGCTTAACCTCTCCCCGCTCTTCCGCGGGGAGAGGTCGGATCACATCGCAGATGTGATCCGGGTGAGGGGCCGGGCACAACGCCGACCAGAAACAAAAAGTCCATCCGACTCCTCTTATCGAAAAACAACAAAAAAGGCCCGCCGAAGCGGGCCTTTCCGATTCTTGTCGCGACCGTCTTACCGCAGATTGCCGCAGAAGCGCTGGATGCGCTTGCAGGCGTCTTCGAGGTCCGAGGTCTTGGTCGCGTAGGATATGCGGAACGCCGGTCCAAGGCCGAAGGCCGACCCCTGCACCACGGCGACGCCTTCGGTCTCCAGGAGCTCGGTGACGAAGTCCTCGTCATTGGCGATCACCTTGCCCGACGCCGCGGTCTTGCCGATCGTGCCGGCGCACGACGGATAGACGTAGAACGCGCCTTCGGGACGCGGGCACTCGATTCCCTTGGCCTGATTGAGCATGGAGACGACGAGGTCGCGCCGCTCCTTGAACACCTTGTTGTTGGCGGAGATGAAGTCCTGCGGACCGTTCAGCGCCTCGACCGCGGCCCATTGTGCGATCGACGACGGGTTCGAGGTCGACTGCGACTGGATCGTCGACATCGCCTTGATGAGCTGCGCGGGACCGCCGGCGTAGCCGATGCGCCAGCCGGTCATGCAATAGGCCTTCGAGACGCCGTTCACGGTGAGCGTGCGGTCGTAGAGTTTCGGCTCGACCTGCGCGACCGTGGTGAACTGGAAGTCGTCATAGACGAGATGCTCGTACATGTCGTCGGTCATCACCCAGACGTGGGGATGCTTCACCAGCACGTCGGTGAGCGCTTTCAGTTCCGAACGCGTGTAGGCAGCTCCGGTCGGGTTCGACGGCGAGCACAGGATGACCCATTTGGTCTTCGGCGTGATCGCGCGCTCGAGCGCCTCGGCCTGGAGCTTGAAGCCGGTCGCGGCGGTGCAGACCACCGGCACCGGCTCGCCGCCCGCGAGCGCGACCATCTCGGGATAGCTGACCCAATAGGGCGCGGGAATGATCACCTCGTCGCCCGGATTGATGGTCGCCATCAACGCGTTGTAGAGCACCTGCTTGCCGCCGGTGCCGACGATGATCTGGTTCGGCTTGTAGGCGACGCCGTTCTCGCGCTGAAATTTCGCGATGATGGCTTCCTTCAGCTCGGGGATGCCGTCGACCGCGGTGTACTTGGTCTTGCCGGCCTCGATGGCGCGGATCGCCGCCAGCTTGATGTTGGCGGGCGTGTCGAAGTCGGGCTCGCCGGCACCGAGGCCGATGACGTTGCGGCCCGCCGCTTTCAGCGCGCGTGCTTTATCCGTGACCGCGATAGTCGCGGACGGCTTCACACGGTCGAGCGCAGCGGCAAGGAAGGACATCATCATCTCCTGGCGAGCGTCGTGAAGCCCTTCGCCTCACGACTCCAATTGTGGGAATGAGCCACCCTAAAACGTGCGCCGCTGCGCCGCAAGAAACTTCGGCCCGATCCCGGAAAAGTTTACGATTTGGAGCGCTGCGAGGCGCGGTTTCCCGCAATATTCCGTAACTTTTGCCTCCGGAATTGCTCATATCCGACAAGGCCTGTCCTCGGAGCAATTCTGGATGGTGCACGTCTCCAGGAAACCGCTCGTCGTCATGCCCGGGCTTGTCCCGGGCATCCACGTTCTTCGTGCGCCAAGTGAGACGTGGATGGCCGGGTCAAGCCCGGCCATGACGATGCGGAAACACTGGCGTCCTAATCTCGATCGTCTATGCGGTAGCCTACGTAGAGCGATGTGTCCGCAGATTGACGTACATGTGAACTGAACTGCATCGTCGCGAAATGATCTTCCTCTCCATTGCAGTGCGGTAGGGTTTTCGAGTTTTTCTATCGGCCGGCACTTGCGGCGGATTCGCATCGGCATCATTGTTTAGCCGCCTCGCGGGGCAACGGGCGCCGCGTCTTCTCGTCCTCGGATTTCGAACGCCAGAATGTACAAGCTCTATTCGATGCAACGCTCGGGCAACAGCTACAAGGTCCGCCTTGCGCTGGCGCTGCTCAACCTGCCTTACGAAGCGGTGGAGGTGGACATTCTGCGCGGCGAGAGCCGCACGCCGGATTTCCTGTCCAAGAACCCGTCGGGGCAGGTGCCGCTGCTCGAGGTCGGCGAGGACCGCTATCTCGCCGAGTCCAACGCCATCCTCTGGTACGTTGCCGTCGGCACGCCGCTCGCGCCGGAAAACCGCATCGACCGCGCCGAGGCGCTGCAATGGATGTTCTTCGAGCAGCACGCGCTCGAGCCGAACATCGGCGCGGCCTATTTCTGGCTGTCGCTGGTCAAGGGCGGCCGCGACCTGCAGACCCATTCGCTGGAGGACTGGATGGAGCGCGGCTATGGCGCGCTCCAGGTGATGGAGAATCACCTCAAGACCAATTCCTATTTCGCCGCGCGCCAGCTCACGGTCGCCGACATCGCGCTGTACGGCTACACCCACCTCGCCGACCGCTGCGACTTCGACCTCCAGGCCTTCCCGGCGATCCGGGACTGGCTCAAACGCGTCGAAGCCGCGCCCGGCTTCGTGACCATGGACTGGCGCCCGGCCGACATCGACGACCCCGCCAGCATCGCCGCGAGCGCCTGACGGCGCGTCCGCTCCGGCGAATAGCGGGCATAAGGGCCGCCTTTGCCGCAATCCCGCCACTTTCGGCGCGGTCGCCGCCGCAATGTTGCCGGTTGAAACTGGGAAATTCTGGAAAGTCGCGGGTGATTCGCTCGCGTGTTGAAGGATTTAGACCATGATGCGGGCGTCCGGCACAGCGGGGTTTCAGAGCCCATCCGCTACCGTCGCGTCTTCCCGGCTCACCCATGCGGTCGCGGCTTCGCTCGCCGTCGCCGCGCTTTCGCTGTGCCTGATCGTCACCCTGACGGTGTTGTCGACCAAGGCGACCATGGCGATGGGCCTGCCGGTCTGATTCCCGTTTCATCCTGGACCAGCCTTCAGGGCGCCGTGCGGCCCGCGCCGACCGGCATCGCGACAGGACGTCAATGAAATCACCTGTGGTAGTCGTTGCAATCACCCTGACTGCGGCCATCCTGGTCGCGGCCTCGCTGCTGATCATCGTCGGCACGCGCAAGGGCACGGGCACGTCGACGCTGCATGCGCCGACGCTGCAGCAGCGCGCGCACATGGTCTAAAGCGCGATGCGATTAGGATGAATCGTCATCGCGCTTTAGGTTATTGTTTGAGCATGATCTTTTCGGAAAACCGCTTCACACTTTTCCGGATCATGCTTTAAAATCATCCGAAAGCCTTACGCATGCACGCAAGCGCGCCTTAAGCACGCCGCACGAAATCGCATCGCAGTCACGCAACAATCAGCCAGTGTTGCGGCCTTACCTCGTTCGGGAGGAGCGAGACAGGTCCATGCGGTTCGGATGGCGTGCGATCTCCGGTCCGGCGCTGACGGCAGCGACCCTGCTGCTGGCGATGCAGCTCGATCGCTTTGTCCCCGCCCCCTCGCCCGCCCCGCTGTTCGTCGCCATCGTGGCTCTCGCCGGCGCGCTCGCAGGTCTCGCCTCCGCCGTGACGACCGCGATTGTCGCGGTGATCGGCGCGGCGCTGTTCTTCCTCAACCGCCACGGCGTCTCCGGCTATAGTGCCGCCGATCTGGCGCCGCTCGGCCTCCTGGCCGTCACCGTTTTCGGAACCGCCGGCATCACCGGGCTGATGCGCGAGCGGCTGCTCGGCAGTTTCGCGGCCGAGCGCCGCAGCCACGCCATTGCCGCGCGGCTGTCGGCCGCGCTCGACAAGGTCGATATCGGCATCGTGCTGCTCGATGCCGAGACCCGGGCCGAATTCATCAACCGCGCGTTCCGCGACTATTTTGCGGTGCCGGACGAGGTCGCCGAGGCGAAGCCACCCTTCATCGCGCTGATGTATCACGGCCGCGACACCGGCGCGTTCGCGCTGCCCGAGGACGAGCTCGGCACTTTCATCGCGCAGCGCATGGAGATGGTGCGGGTCGGCGATGCCACGCCGATCAACGTCGCGCTGCGCAACGGCGAGGTGCTGCGCTTCGTCTGCGCCGCACTGCCGGACGGCGGGCGGATGCTGAGCTACACGCCCGTGACCGACCTCGTGCGCCACACCGATGCGCCGGCGCGCGCCGACTACTACCGCTCGCTGCGCGATCCGACCGGCCGCAAGCTGATCCAGTACTTGCGCGTTGCGGAGTGAGGCGAGTGTGCGATTGATCGGCAGCAGGATCATCACGTATGAAGGGCATGCCTTCATCGCGCACCTCCGAGATCGCGGAAATTTACATGTCGCTCATCATTCGCGCCGTCACCAGGCAGGATTACGATCAATGGCTGCCGCTGTGGGACGGCTACAACGCCTTTTACGGCCGCTCCGGTCCGACCGCGCTCGCGCCCGAGATCACTGGGATGACGTGGCAGCGCTTCTTCGATGCTTATGAGCCGATGCATGCGCTGGTCGCCGAGGACAACGGCCGCCTGCTCGGGCTGACGCATTATCTGTTCCATCGCAGCACCACCGCGATCGAGCCGTCCTGCTATTTGCAGGACCTGTTCACATCAGAGGCCGCGCGCGGCAAGGGCGTCGGCTCGGCGCTGATCCATGGCGTCTACGAACGGGCGAAGCTGGCGGGATCGCCGCGTGTCTACTGGCAGACGCACGAGACCAATCTCACGGCGCAGCGCCTGTACGACAAGGTCGCGGAGCGCTCCGGCTTCATCGTCTATCGCAAGATCTTCTGAGTCGTGCCGGGAGCCTGTGGATAACTCCACCTGTCACCCGCGCGTAACACAGCAAGGCTAGGCTGCCCCTGCGTCTGGTCAGGCCCCCCGTCACCGATCATGCGCCCCAGCGGTCCCCGTCAGTCGCCGCGTCTGACAGGGGCCGCATTTTTTTGCTGGCAGCGCTACTTGGCAGCGTTACTTGGCGCCGCGCCCCACGGTCTGCATCACCTCGAAACCTTCGAACTGGGGATGGCCGAGATAAAGCGGCTTGTTGTCGCCCGCTTTATGATGCGCCGCGCGAAATGCTTCCGACTTGGTCCAGGCCTCAAACGCCGCATAATTCGCCCACACGGTGTGCGAGGCGTACAGCGTGTGGTCCTCGGCTTCCGGCCCGCGCAGCAGGTGAAACTCGACGAAGCCCGGCACCTTGTCGAGATGGGTGTCGCGCGTGAGCCAGACCTGCTCGAAGGCAGCCTCGGAGCCCTTGGCGACGCGGAAGCGGTTCATGGCGATGTACATGGGGTGGTGTCTCCTGATGCTGCGCCATATCTCGTCATTCCGGGACGCGCCGCAAGGCGCGCCCCGAAATGACAGCGTCTGTGGGTTAGGTAACCAGCCCCTTCATCGGCCTTGCGCTTGCGCTGTCGGGAAACACCGTCTCGGCCAGCACGCGATCGGACAGGCCGAACTGGTCCTGCAGCACGCCTTTTAATCGCGGGCCATGGATGATCTGTCCTTCGCGCGCTGCGAGGTGCTTTCCTTTCGACGCGAACGGCGCGTAATATGCCGCAGCCGCAGATGAACCCGGCATGAAAATGACGGCGAAGCTTCGACGTAGATCATGACACATCCGACCGAAATGCCGTCTGCGCGGGCACTTGGGCGCCGTCTCACCTGCTCCCGTTGCGGCAGCGAATTCGGCTGCGATCTCTCAGGGACCTGCTGGTGCGCGGAGGAGACGGCAAAACTGCCGATGCCGCTCGAGGGCGAGGACTGCCTGTGCCGGGAGTGCTTGCGGAAAGCGGCGGCGGAGGCGGAGGCGGCGAAATAGTCGACGTCGACCGTTGCGTCAGGCGGATGTCGACCGAGGCAGGCGACCGATCACGCAAACACCGCGTAAGAGCAAGATCAGATCGACCTTCTTAGAGCTCCATTTACCTTCGCCCGGGCGGAACCCGTAAAATACCACATCTCTTAACCGGACACGGATAGGTTGCGCATCGTCAATTCGAGTACGCGCATGAGCCGCTTCATTCTCCTGACCTGCATGGCCTTCCTTTCCGCTTTCGTCGGTATCTCCTGGGCACTCCGCGGATTTCCCACCTATTCCTTTTCGCCGATCGGCGAGCTGAGGCCGACGCTCACTGCAACATTCGGCGATGAAAGCTCCAAGGCCCATGCCCGCAAGATTTGGGAAGCGGAGCACACCACGATGAGCGACAAGGATCCGAAGCTCGACGCGGTACGCATGGACGCGTTGCAGGCCGGTACTGCCTACGCCATGTCGCCTTGCGATGACACGATGAAGGCGAATCTCATCGCGGCCACGACGGCCTATGCGCGCGGCTACGCGGAGATCTACGGCTGCCCGAACCCGGCCATGGGAATGTTCTGCAGCGAGAAGAAGCGTGACCAAGCCAACGCGGCATATTCGACGCCGCTCGACGCGCGCGTCAAGGCCGCGCTCGCGGAAGCCTTCGAACAGAAGGGTGTCGTCAAAGAGGATTTCCCCGCGGACATCCGTCCTACGGTTCTGGCGTTCGCGGGTCCAGGCCTGTGGTCCGATCCGTCACCGGTGTGCCTGCCGCGGCAACAGGCGACGGCGAGCCGCATCTGGTTTGTCGTCTGGGCGGTCGTCATCTGGCAGATCGCAGCTTGGGCGTTCGCGCCCGAACCAGAGACCCGGCCACCGGTTCCGATCAATAGCCCGGGATACGGCACCAACGAAAGATATTCGGTGGACGGCAGAGTGAGACAGCGCGAGAGCGCCATCGCCACGCTGGAACGGCCTTATGGCGCCCGCTGCACGGGCGAGGGTCGAAAGCAGTTCATTAGCGGTCTCGACGAATACTACTATCAGCGCCAGAACCAGATGGAGCGCTATCCCGAGACGTTCGGCAAGCCCGGTGCCGACTACATCGCGACACAATGGTCGACGGGTGAGGACAGGCGCATCGAGCGCCTGACTCAAGAAGCCTATGCGCAAGGCTATTTCACGCTCGCTGACCTGAACAGCGTCGCACGCAAGATGGTCGAAACCCTCGTCAGGAACGAGCGCGTCACGGCAAAAGCCTGCGGGTGACGAAAGTCGCGCGCAGGCTCACACGCGATGTCCCGGCGACTTCCGCGCCATGCCATCGAACGCATCCAACAGCTTTTCGCGCCAGGCATAGACCGGATCATCCGCTTCGAGCAGCTTGAACGGGCTGGCCGCGCACGCCCATTGGAATCCGCCGAACGCGATGTAGTCGGCACAGTTCGGTCATGTTAGCTATTGTCGTGTTAAATGCATCGCTGATTCCCGTTCAGCTGATTGATCTCCTCGCGCCATTTGGGCCGGACCGATGCCACTAAACGTTCACCCAGAATGCAAAGAGCGCTTACTGCAAACTTTGACGACTGCAAAAGCCCAACTCTATGTTGAGAATGGGAAGTTCATTTCACGCTCTGACGCGCTGCCAGCGCTTGAATTGCCCGAGAAAGTTCTTCCGGGCAAAGGAGAACTCCGATCGCAGCTTAGCCTCTACATCGACAACGATAGGCCACTCACTGAATTTATCCTCGACACCTTGTCTGAAGAACTATCCCATCTGCCCTTTGATGATGTTGCGAGACAGCGTCTGACTGAACTCGACGGCTATAACGAAAGCGCACTTGTTGCGCAGCGTCTCCTCAATGCGCTGATTGATCTCCCACGGCAATATACGCTTAGCTTCAAACTTCCCACCGAGTTGTCCACCATGTTGGGAGATCAATCCGTCGTAGTGATCTCTCCTCGGTTACGCCTCGTAAGAGTCACAGACGAAATCATTTCCCAGTACCCGCCAAGCAAATCTGAAACGAGCCAAGTTGGCGCTCTCAGTGGACTGCGGACTGAATGGATGGCTGTCGGCAGTACATTGGCAGATGGATGGTATATATCTTCAAGTTGATGCCCAAGGTTTTATCGGGCCGTATGGAGGCTCGCAACCACACTTAGAAGCAATACGGGCGTTGCGGGCCTTCTCTGGCCTTGGTCTAGCCCTCGGTTTGTTCGAGGTAAGCTCAGATTACCTCCCGCAATCCCCTCCATCCGATATCCTGCTACATCGACAAGATGCTGGAGGAGAGTTTGTCGCAGTGCGGACCATCTCCCTGGACGATGGGATAAGCCGGACCATCAAGCGTCTGAGGCTGAGCGGCTTTATCGACTTGCTTGGTGATCCGAAGCGACGCTCCCAGTTCGTTACCAGCACTTTCTTTCTGATCCAAGCAGCCTTATCCGGAGGCAAGAAGGCCGATCTTATCTTTCTTGCATCGCAGTGGTTTTTTGACGGACATAGCCACGGATCTGATCAATTGCTGAAATTCGTTCAGACGATGATCGTTCTCGAAATATTGCTTGGGGACAAAGCATCGTCCGACCAAACCGGTCTGAACGTTTTGCTACGAAACCGCTGCGCGTATCTGATCGGGACAAGCCAGGAAGATCGAGCAGAAGTCCTGGAATGGTTTCGGAAAATATATGACGTTCGATCGGAAATCGTTCACACGGGCAAACATGCGCTCAGCACGTCTGAATTAGAACTTTTTGCTCGGCTACGATGGATATGCCGCCGCGTTATTAGGAAGGAAATCGAGCTGCTTCGAGCAGATCAGGGTAAAGGCTAGTGTGTATTACACCTCATGCCCCGGCGACTTCCGCGCAATGCCGTCGAACGCATCCAGCAGCCTCTCGCGCCAGGCATAGACTGGATCATCCGCTTCGAGCAGCTTGAACGGGCTGACCACGCGCGCCCATTGGAATCCGCCGAACACGATGTAGTCGGCGTAGTTCGGTGCCTGCCCGCCGAGAAAAGGTTGCGTCTTGAGCGTCTGCCGCATGATCTCGAGCGATTTGCGGAACGCGACGATGCCGGTGTCGCGGCCCGCCATGATCTCCTCGAGCGTCTTGCCGCCGAAGCGCGCCTCGCGCGACTTGCGGAAATAGGCGGCATCGACCTCATTCAGATTGTTCGGGATGTCGGCGATGATGAGCGGAAAGATGCCGCCGACGATGGCGATGTCGCCCCACGCATTGATCATGCGCGCCATCGCGCGGCCGCCCTCGCCGCCGAACAGCGACGGGCGATCCGGAAAATGGTCCTCGAGATAGTTCGCGATGGTCCAGGAATCCACCACCGCCCTCTCGTGATGCAGCAGCACCGGGACCTTCTCCGAGCCGTGCGGCGCGATCGCGCTCTTCTCGGTGAAGCGCCAGGGCAGCGATTCCGCCGCAAGGCCCTTGTGCGCCAGTGCCATCCGCGTGCGCCAGCAATACGGGCTGAAGGGGCGCGTGGGATCGGTGCCGACGAGTTCGTAGAGTTTGAGCGACATGGGCCAGTGCTCCATCATTGCGAGCGCAGCGAAGCAATCCAGGCTTCCGCCGCCAAAGACATTCTGGATTGCTTCGCTGGCGCTCGCAATGACGATGTGGAGGCAGATGTGCGCGTCACCGCCCGTTGGCGCGCAACAGCCTCTCGCCGCCTTCCGTCACCGCGATGACCAGCCCGAGACCGGCAATCGTCTCGCGCGCGACATAGCCGCGCTCGGCGGCGTCCTCCCAGATGGTGAGGCGCGGGCACGAGGTCTTCCAGGTCGCGATCACCTCGGCATAGGCGCGCGGCTCGCGCGCGACCCATTCGACGAAGTCCAGCACCAGCGGATCGGCGTTACAGCTCATTGCAAACCTCCCTTGTCGAAGGCGGCCAGAACCGGCGCACGCAGCAACAGCCAGCCGCCGTGGACGATGTAGTAGCAGGCGATGGTGGTGATCAGCTTGTTGGACCAGGCGATGAACTGCTGGTCGGTCATGGCTTCGAGGATGCGCCGCGCCAGCGTGGTGCCGAGCATCGAGGCTGCGATCGCGACGGCAGCGAGCACGGGATCGAGGCCCGCGGCCTGGTCGATGATGCCGCCGAAATAGATCAGCTTGGTGAAATGGCTGACGACCTGGCACATCGCTTTGGTCGCCACCTTCTCGCGCCGGCCGAAATCGCCGCCGAGGAAGAAGGTGTCGAGCAGCGGGCCGGAGACGCCGGTCATCAGCATCAGGCCCATGCAGATCGTGCCGTAGACCGTGCCCTGCCAGAGGCTATCAGGGTCCGGCTTGATGTTCGCCGGCAAAAGCCGCGCCATGAACGGGGTGATGCCGAGCAGCAGCAGCGCGACCGGCTTGTCCGGCACGTAGCGGGTCAGCGACCACGCCGCGAGCGCGAGGGCCGCGCCGACCATGTAGTTCGCAACCGGCCGCCAGCGGATATGCGCCCGCCACAGGAACGCGCGCCAGCCGTTCGAAGCCATCTGCGTGACCGCATGCAGCACCATCGCGGTCGGCAGCGGCATCAGGGCCAGCAGCACGCCGATCAGGATCAGCCCGCCCGCCATGCCGAACAGCCCCGACAGGAATGCCGTGGCCACCATCAGCAATCCAAGGGCAGCGATCATGATGGCCGTCACGAAAGGAATCTCCCGAGGGCGAGTGAGGGACGCAAACTGTTTCACTCCCTCGCCCCGCGAGGAGAGGCGAAGGCACGCGCCTGCTTCAACAAATCAGCACGAATTACGCTGATGTTTGTGCCTCGCTTGCGCCTCTTCCGCAAACTGAGATATCTTGCCCTGGCATCAGCTTTCCTGAGGGTGGGTCATTTGCGGCGGCTGCTGTTTCTCAACGGCATCAAGGCGTTCGAGGCGGCGGCGCGGACCGGCAGCTTTGCTGCGGCCGGGCTGGAGCTGAGCGTATCGGCGGCCGCCGTCAGCCGCATGGTGCACCTGCTCGAAGAGCGGCTCGGCGTCGCCTTGTTCGAGCGCAAGGCCAACAGGCTCGTGCTGACGCAGGCGGGCCGCGCCTATCAAAGCGGGCTGACCCCGATCTTCGATGCGCTGGCGAGCCTCACGGCGCAGGTGACGGCGCCCGCCAGCGTGCGCGTGCTCACCATCGGCGTCGGCCACACCTTTGCGATGCGCTGGCTGATCCCGCGCCTGTCGGAGTTTCGCAGCGAGGAGCCCGACATCGAGGTGCGCTTCACCACCGGCGGCGCCACGGTGCCTTTCGGCGAGGATTGGAACTGCGGCATCAAGCTCGGCACCGGCGACTGGCCCGGCCTCGTCGCCGAGCCGCTGTTCGCCGGCGACCTCACGCCCGTCTGCGTGCCGCGCCTTGCCGGCGGACTGAAGCGCCCGGCCGACCTGAAGGGACCGAGCCTGATCCGCGTCGCGCACTCACCCGAGGACTGGCCGATCTGGTTGAAGGCGGCGGGCACGGCGAGGATCAACGCGCGCGGGCCCGAGTTCCAGTTCTACGGCCAGGCGCTGCAGGCCGCGGCCGACGGGCTCGGCATCGCCATGGGCATCCGCCCCTATATCGACGACGATCTCGCGGCCGGCCGGCTGGTGGCGCCGTTCGACCTGTCAGTGCCCAAGGGCATGCGCTGGTACCTGCTCTATCGCAGCTTCCAGACCGAGCAGCGCGACTTTGCCGCCTTCCGCCGCTGGATCATGCGGGCGGCATCGGAACCCGCCGCCCGGCCGCGCCGGATCGGCCGTGCTGCAGCGCGGAACTGAAGGCGGGCAAAAAAGCCGCCCGCTTGTGAACGGCTTCACATCCCAAAATCCGCAGACGTGGTCTCGTGACCCTCCGAAAAGAAACGTGGGACCTACACTCATGACGACCCTCTACGACGGCTTTGACATCGAATCCTTCGAAGCTGGCAAGGGGCTGTGGCACGCGCGGATCCGCCGGGCCGATCTCAGCCCGGTGGCCATCGACGGCGTGCTGTTTCCGGCCATGGAAGTCGGGTTCGCCTGGCCCGATCGCGATGCCGCGATTGCCGATGCCAAGCACCACATCGATCGTTTCCGGCGGCGGGCTGGCGACGACAAATAGGCGGTCCGCAGGCCGACCAGAGACAGGGCGGCGAAAAAAAGGGGGGGGGAACCGGTCATGTCCATCATCGAAACCGATGCGGTGCAGCCGCGGATCTACGCCCGCGCAGTGCTCTCCAACTGCCCGGAATGCGACGGCGATCTCACGGTGCTCCGTGTGATCGGCGGCCGCGCCGGATGCGAGTACTGGACCATGCGCTGCACCGATTGCGGCGGCATTCATCTCGACATCCTCGAGCCGAATGTCGCGGCCGGAGACGACGAGGGGCCGCTGCCGGCGGCGTGAACCGCAGGGCTGCTGCCAACCTGCTGTCAGCAGCCTGCACGGCCACGGGCATTCACCCTTTATTGCGGGGCGGACTCGTCCCATATTCGCCTCATGGCGAAGAAACCTGCATCCTCCGAAAAATCCGGCAAATCTCCCAAATCCAAAGCTCATCGCCCCGACGTGCAGCCGATCGGGCCGGCGCTGGCCGAACTGCTCAATCCCGCGATCAATCGCGGCGATGCCGGACTTGGCTCGGGCACCGGCCTGCAGCCGCCGCCGGACAATTCGCGCGACCGCCGCGCCGGGGGCGAGGCCGCCGCGCATCGCGCGCGGGCTTCGACACCGAAGGAGTTTCCGCAAGATGCGGCGCGGCCGATGCCGCTGCGGCCCAATCCGCAGCCGCCGGGCGCCCGTCAGTCCAGTGAGCTGGCCGGACTGGAGGAGGCGCCGCAGGCCAATTACGGAACCGCGGCCACGATCCCGACGCTCGATCCGGAACTGGCGCGGCAGCTCGGCTTGCCCACCGAAGAGGACGATGCCGAAGCGCTGGCGCGCCCGCCGCGTTCCAAGATGGAGGCGCTCGGCGTCAAGGCGACCGCCGATGCGCTGGAATCGCTGATCCGCGAGGGCCGGCCGGAGTTCCGCAAGGGCGACGGCTCCATGAAGGTGTGGACTCCGCACCGGCCGCCGCGCCCGGAAAAATCCGAAGGCGGCGTGCGCTTCGAGATCAAGTCGTCCTACGAGCCCAAAGGCGACCAGCCGACCGCAATCGCCGAGCTGGTCGAGGGCATCGAGCGCAACGACCGTTCGCAGGTGCTACTGGGCGTCACCGGCTCCGGCAAGACCTACACCATGGCCAAGGTGATCGAGGCGACGCAGCGCCCGGCCCTGATCCTGGCGCCGAACAAGACGCTGGCCGCCCAGCTCTATGGCGAGTTCAAGAACTTTTTTCCGGACAACGCGGTCGAGTATTTCGTCAGCTATTACGACTACTACCAGCCGGAAGCGTATGTGCCCCGCACGGACACGTACATCGAAAAGGATTCCTCGATCAACGAGCAGATCGACCGAATGCGCCACTCGGCGACGCGCGCGCTGCTCGAGCGTGACGACGTCATCATCGTGGCCTCGGTGTCCTGCATCTACGGTATCGGCTCGGTCGAGACCTACACCGCGATGACCTTCGCGCTGAAGAAGGGCGAGCGCATCGACCAGCGGCAGCTGATCGCGGACCTCGTCGCGCTGCAGTACAAGCGCACCCAGGCCGACTTTACCCGCGGTACCTTCCGGGTCAGGGGCGACGTCATCGACATCTTCCCGGCGCACTATGAAGACCGCGCCTGGCGCGTGAACCTGTTCGGCGACACCATCGAGACTATCGAGGAGTTCGATCCGCTCACCGGCCACAAGCAGGACGAGCTCGAATTCATCAAGATGTACGCCAACTCGCACTACGTGACGCCACGGCCGACGCTGGTGCAGGCGATCAAGTCGATCAAGTTCGAATTGAAGCAGCGGCTCGACCAGCTCAACAACCAGGGCCGCCTGCTGGAAGCGCAGCGGCTGGAGCAGCGCACCACTTTCGACCTCGAAATGATGGAGGCGACGGGCAGCTGCGCCGGCATCGAGAACTATTCGCGCTACCTCACCGGCCGCCGCCCCGGCGAGCCGCCGCCGACGCTGTTCGAATACGTGCCCGACAACGCGCTGATCTTCGCCGACGAAAGCCACGTCACCATCCCGCAGATCGGCGCCATGTTCCGCGGCGACTTCCGTCGCAAGGCGACACTGGCCGAATACGGCTTCCGCCTGCCGTCCTGCATGGACAACCGCCCGCTCCGCTTCGAGGAATGGGACATGATGCGGCCGCAGACCGTCGCGGTGTCGGCAACCCCGGGCAGCTGGGAGCTGAACGAGAGCGGCGGCGTGTTCGTCGAGCAGGTCATTCGCCCCACCGGGCTGATTGATCCTCCCGTTGATATTCGCCCCGCCCGCACGCAGGTCGACGATCTCGTCGGCGAAGTGCGCGCCACCGCGCAGGCGGGCTATCGCTCACTGATCACGGTCCTCACAAAGCGCATGGCGGAGGACCTCACCGAATATCTGCACGAGCAGGGCATTCGCGTCCGCTACATGCACTCGGACATCGACACGATCGAGCGCATCGAGATCATCCGCGACTTGCGTCTCGGTGCCTTCGACGCGCTGGTCGGCATCAACCTCTTGCGCGAGGGCCTCGACATCCCCGAATGCGCCCTGGTCGCCATCCTCGACGCCGACAAGGAAGGTTTTCTGCGCAGCGAGACCTCGCTGATCCAGACCATCGGCCGTGCCGCGCGCAACGTCGACGGCAAGGTGATCCTCTATGCCGACCAGATGACGGGATCGATGGAGCGCGCCATCGCCGAGACCAACCGCCGCCGCGAGAAGCAGGTCGAGTACAACAACGCCAACGGCATCACGCCGGAGAGCGTGAAGAAGCAGATCGGCGACATCCTCAACTCGGTCTACGAGCGCGACCACGTGCTGATCGAGGTCGGCGGCCACGACATGACCGACGACGTCATCTCGATCGGCCACAATTTCGAAGCCGTTCTGGCCGATCTCGAAACGCGAATGCGCGAGGCCGCCGCCGACCTGAACTTCGAGGAAGCCGCCCGCCTGCGCGACGAGGTCAAGCGCCTGCGCGCGACCGAGCTCGCCGTGGTCGACGACCCCACCGCCAAGCAGCGCACCGTCGCGACCAAGGCGGGCGCCTATGCAGGAGCGAAGAAATACGGCGATGCCGCCAACCTCCCCGTCAGCGCCATGAAGAACAAGAGTGCCGCAACCGCGCTGAAGGCCGGCGGCGGCAAAGGCTCCCGCGTGCACAAGCCGCATCTCGACGAGATGCACGGCCCGGAATCGCTGCCCTATCGCGAGGGCCGCGCGCTGCCGTCAAAGCCGTTCGGCAGCACCAGCAGGATCATCCAGCCGACGGATTCGCGGCAGTCAGGGCCGGAGTTCGGGCCGGCGCCGAAGTCGACCGGTGGGGCGCCGGGACGAAGGGGTGGGTGGAAGAAGAGGTAGACGCGTAGGTTTATCGGTGACGTTCGTGGTTACCCCCCTCACCCCACGCTCGCCGTCACCACGGCCATCACCGACAGCAGCAGCACGATCGTCACCAGTTGCAGCGAGGCGACGGGCTGGGTGCGCCAGGCCGTGATTTTGTCGGAGAGCGACAGATGGGCCTCGAAGAATTTCGGCTCGTAGACGGTCTTGAACAGGTGCGGGAAGCTCGGGCCGAGGGTCACGGCGATCAGGGCGTGGGTGAACGAGGCGAAGGCGACGAAGATGGCGACGCCGGGATCGCCGACGAGGTCGTGGTTGCCAACGAGCTTGAGCAGGAAGGCCGCGGTGGCGAAGGTCGGGAAGCTCTGCAGGGTCGCGGTCAGCGCGAGGCCTTCGAGCGCGTTGTGCAGGCGGGACTTTCTGGCATTGGCGATGGCGGCCATGGCACGTCTCCCTGATGACATGCTGATGACGGTAGTCGCGGCGCTGGAAGGGTGATGTGAGATGGGTCACGCGGTGCTTCGCCTCTCCCCGCCTGCGGGGAGAGGCCGGAATCCAAGCGCAGCTTGGATTCCGGGTGAGGGGGAGCCTCCGCGAGTCCAACTATCAGCGTCCCCGCGGAGACTCCCCCTCACCCCAACCCTCTCCCCGCAAGCGGGGCGAGGGAGCAGACCACCGAGGCGGCAGCAAGTTCGTCTTTGCCAGCGTACGCACGGGTCCATGCGCGTTGCGCGCGAGGCAACATCATGCGGTGCGAATTCGTGCAGCCATTCCGTAACTCAACCGATAGTTGCATGTCATGAACCGGACACTGCGATCGCGCGTCAAAACCGCTGCAACGTCCCCGAGATTTTGCAATTGTCGATCGGCGAGGCCGCGCGTTAGCGTTGCTGAACGCAACGGCGGAACGGGACCGGTGGGAATGACGGTGGAGCAGCTGAATCGCCAACGCGTCGTGCACCTGCTCGATGCCTTCGCGCGCGGCGATATCGAGACGGCGCTGGCCTGCTGCACCGATGACGTCTATTTCCTCACCCACGCCCCGATCGACGTGCTGCCACATCTGGTGCCGCGCCACGGCAAGCAGGAGCTGCGCGAGCTGTGGCAGACGGTCTGGTCGCGCTATTCGGAGGTTCGTTACAAGACGCCGCATATCGTCGCCGAGGGCGAGGCCGTCGCGACCTACATGCACGCTTTTTTCAAGAAGCGCAGCAACGACCGCATCGTGCAGTTCGACATGGCGGTGTTCTACACGTTTCGCGGCGGACTGGTGGCGGAGATGCGCGAGATCATCGATTCCTACGACCTGGTGCAGCAGGTGCTGGAACGGGAGATCGGGCCGCTGATTGCCGGGGCGGACTGAGCGCCGGGACCCGGACAATTACGGGGTTGTATTGTAAATCTCACAAAACCCGTTCAAGTGTGCATTGCGAAAACGTGAATTGCGTTTTGGCCGAAATCTGCTAATTTGTTCGTATACAAATGAGTTGAGCCCTGGCGCCTTGGTGCGCATGGGGTTGTTTGCCGTTTTTTTCCGTAAAGCCAGCTTCAGGACTGCCCCAAATGACAGAGCACAGCCTCTGGCGTTTCTCGCGTGCGTTGCACCGCGCGATCAACGACCGGGATTTTAGGGATATCGAGGCCCTGATCGACGAGGACGTCGAGTGGGCGCTCTACGGCCCGATCGACATGTTTCCGTTCCTCGGCGCGCGCCAGGGCAAGGATGCCGTGCTCGACGTCATCCGCCAGCTCGCCGACAATTTCCAGGTCCGCCGCTTCGACCGCGAGAGCATCATGCTGGGCGTGGATTCCGCCGCCTCGATGGTGCGCTATTCGCTGACGGCGCTGGATTCCAACAAGCCGATCAGCCTGCGCGTGGCGCAGTTCGCCCAGTTCAAGGCCGGCAAGCTGATCAGCATGCGGGTGCTGATCGACACCTTCGACCTGGTCGAGCAGGCACTCGGCCGCGCCATTCATCTGCCGAAGATGACCAGCGTCGGCTAACGAATGATCCGGACCTGAAGGGCCGCGTTAGCGCAAAGTACGAAGCGGTTTTCCGAGAAGATCATGCGCAAACAACAACCTGAAGCGCGATGATGATCATCGCGCTTCAGGGGGGACGCCAACGGGCCCCGCTGTTCGGGACCGATGACGAGGCGATCGCGACGTCCTGGCCTCCAGCCCCGCCGGATGCCGTCGCATCACGAACCTGTCATCGGGCGCGCGCCTTTCGCGCGGCCCGTTGGTTCGCCTCCCCTTGCGAACCGCCACAATTCCGCAACGATAAACCGGCACTTTCAGCGCCGGAATGGCGCATGGTCATTGCAACCGCTATAGTGGGGCGGACAGCATGCGCTGGGGTTCGCGGGCAGGACGATGGAATTCTCGACAGGGTTTGGCTGGACCAGGCTGCCGTTGCTGGCGGCCGCATTCATCTTGGGCTCGGTGCTGACGTTACAGGCACAGATCATTCCGCCCTTCTCCTCACCCGCATCCGACGACGAGGCCGAGGCGGCCGAAGCCCCCGACGTCAATGATCCCGACATCATGAAGGGCATCGACGTCGACAAGCTCGACTGGAGCCAGATCGCGGTCGATGCTGGGACCGGCATCGACCCGATGGCCGCCAAGAAGCGCGCGCAGGCCGCCGCCAGGGAAGGCCTCGACTGGTCGTCGAATCCCAATGCCAACGGCTCCTCGGCGGTGACCGTGAAGCAATCGGTGTCCTCGTTCTGGGATACCCGAGTCGGCGCCGACATGACGCTGGCGAGCGAGCCCAGGACGATGTCCGAGCTGCTGGCGCAGAAGGCCACCAACGGCGGCAACCTGCCGCAATCCTCGGGCAGCGCCTGGGCGACGGCAACCGCGCCGGGCGCGGGCGCGATCTGGGACAAGACCGCGGTGGAAGCCAGGGTCGATCCCGGCGCCGAGCACAGCAAGATCGGGGCGTCGCTGACCAAATCGGTGCCGCTGTCAGGCGACACCTCGCTGACGCTGCAGAACGGCTACAGCGTCAATCAGCAGGGCACCAGTGCGGTCCCCGGCATCGGCGGCCACGTCACGCGCAATTACGAGACCGACCAGACCGCCAAGGTCACCGCGACCGACACCGGCACCAGCATCATTGCGGGCCAGACGCTGTCGACCACCGACGACAAATGGCTGCGCAAGCTCGGCGCAGAGCAGAAGCTGTTCGACAACGTCACGGTTTCCGGCTCGGTCGGTGAAACCTCGCAAGGCACGCTGAACAAGAGCGTGACGGCGGGCTTCAAGAAGAGCTGGTGAGCCTTCGCCGCTCCCTGCCTGCGGGGAGAGGGTCATCACCGCGGCAGCATTCACACTTCCCTAACCATGCGCCACGGCAAAACCCCCGAATGGTCCGGCCTTGCCGCATCTCGGCCCATTTGCGGTCAAAATCGGACGCCCTGATACGGCCTGCCTCACAGACGTCGTCGTGCGGGGGACACTCGCGCTGCGCTCAACGCGAACAGGGGAATAACGATGAACGCCATGCGTCCCGAAAAGATCGAAGCCACCGAGACCGAGACGGTCGACACCAACCTCGCCGCCGTGACCGAGGTCGAAGCCGGCATCCGCGACTTCGTCCGCAACGACATCGCCTATCTGCGTCGTCCGGCAGCGACCACCACCGACGCCCCGCCGCTCGACCCGAGCGCGGAAGCCACCGTCAACAACGTCAACTCGCTGATCCAGCGCGTCGCCGGCACCTCGCTCGCCGAGATCGAGAATTTGATCTCCGAGCTCGAGAGCCTGCGCGACCTGCTCCACGCCGAAGGCCAGCGCGTCCAGCGCGAGATCTCCGGCTACGCCCAGCTCAGCCAGGCCGCGATGAAATCGACCCGCATGATCGCCGACAACGTCGCGCAGTGGAAGCGCGCCGCCGACGGCCTGCGCAACAGCTGATCGCCGGCACGAACGCATCATTGGCCGCCGCGTTCCGGAAGGGAGCGCGGCGGTTTTGATTTGTTGGTGGGTCACGCAGCCGTTTCTCCAACACAGGTGTCATCACCCGCCTAGTGCGCAATTGCGCACAGGGGCGGGTGATCCAGTATTCCACCAGCGCCGGTGATTGAATCGATAGGCCGCGGCGTACTGGATGCCCCGGACAAGCCGGGGCACGACAGCGGAGAATGTGGCGCGGCCAACGGCCACCATTGAACCCTCCGGCCCACCCCGGCGACCAACGCCAAGCGCCCGTGCAGCTACGGCCGGGCTCAGGGGACATTTCAGATGGAAAGCATTCGGCCCGACACCACGGACCCGATCCCGTTGCGGCCCGCGCCGAATCAATTCGGCACGATCATGCTGCGCTTTGTCGGGCTGCTGGCGGTTGCGATCGCCATCCTGGCGTTCGTCTATAGCCGCTGAGCTGCGGCCGGATGCCGGCCGCGATCGTTAACGAATTCTTACCGGGCCGCTTCCGCGGTCGAGGCTTCCAGCGTGTAGGCGCCATCGGCGTAGCCCTTCGCCACCATGCCCGCGACCAGCATCACGGCCAGCGTCGCGGTCGCGAAGATGAATCCAACAAATTTGAGTGCGCCGCGATCAGCCATGGTCCTCGTCCCCTGTCGTCTGCCTATTCGTTTCAAATAGACAGCGACAGGTTCATAATTAGTTAGCAACTGACTGGTTCCGCGAAACTGCTTCGCCGTAACCATGTTGCGCAGGCTTATGGCAGCCACCCGGAATCGCGTCCATAGCGCGCGGGCAACACTCGCGCACTCATTTGCCCGTTCATCTTGGAACAGATCTAACCGCCCTTGCGCAGCGGCACGAAGGCGGAGGCGGTGATGGAATAGACCTCCTCGCCGCGCTGGTTGGTGCCGTTGGTGCGGGCCGTCAAAATGCCCCAGCCGGGACGGGAGGCCGAGGTGCGCTTGTCGATGACGACGTTGACGTAAGAGACGGTGTCGCCGGCGAGCACCGGCCTGATCCAGCGCAGGTCGCGAAAGCCCGGCGACGGGCCCCACACGGCGACCTCCTCGCCGCGCGAGGCGGCCTCGCGCGCCAGGCGCTGGCCGTCGGCGACAAGCAGGCTCATGCAGGCCGAGCCGACATGCCAGCCCGAGGCCGCGAGCCCGCCGAACAGCGAGTTCTTGCCCTCCTCCTCGTCGAGGTGAAAGCGTTGCGGATCGAACTTGGCGGCGAAGGTCTTGATCTTTTCCGCGGTGAACGTATAGGCGCCGATCTCGCGGCGCTGACCGATCGCGATGTCTTCGAAGAACCGCATCAGGCCGCTCCCTCGCGCCGCTTGATCAGGATCGGCGAGGTCATCTCGGCGAGCGCCTGCCCCGCCGCATTGCGCGCGGTGCATTTGAACTTGACGATGCCGAGCTCAGGTCGGCTCTTCGAGGCCCGCGCTTCCAGGACATCGACGTCGAGCGTGAGATCGTCGCCAGGCCGCAGTGGCGACAGCCAGCGCACCTCGTCGACGCCGGGAGATCCCAGCGACGCGGCGCGGGTGATGAAGCCGTCGGCCATCATCCGCATCATCAGCGAGCACAGGTGCCAGCCCGAACCGGACAGGCCGCGCAGCATGCTCTCAGCTGCTGCCGCCTCGTCGAGGTGCATCGGCTGCGGATCGAACTCGGCGGCAAAGGCCAATATCTCGTCGCGGGTGACGTGGCGCGGGCCGAACGTTCCGAACCGGCCAGGCGGGAAATCTTCGAAGGTCAGGGTCATCTCGGGAAAGCTTTGCGGGAATGACAGATTGTGGCCGCACTTTGCGGCAATCTCAACCCGCCGGCCCGCATGGCTCGTGCTACATACTTGAGATCGGCGTTGATTTGAGTCGGATCGATCGACGGCCGAAGCCCGATTTGAAGTCCCGATTTGCCTTGCGATTTGCCTTGGGGAGAGCAATGTTCTCATTCAGCGACCTGTTCCAGTGGGACCGCTTCATCACGCCGACGATCATCAAGACCTTCTACTGGCTGGTGATCGCGCTGATCTGCCTGTTCGGGCTCTCCGGCATCTTCTCAGGGTTGGCCGCGATGGCGATCAGCCCATTCGGCGGCTTCCTGGTGCTGCTGTCGTCGATCGCCAGCGTCGTGGTCGGCATCGTGTTCTCGCGCATCGTCGCGGAGCTGATCCTGATCGTCTTCCGCATCAACGAGCATCTCGGCGCGATCAGGGACCAGGGATCAGGGATGCGGTGATTCCCGTCATTCCGGGGCGCCTCGAAGAGGCGAGCCCGGAATCCATTGAGCCACAGAACAAGCGTATAGATGGATTCCGGGCTCGCGCTTCGCGCGCCCCGGAATGACCAGCTCCTACGTATTAAACCTGAAATGCATCACGTCGCCGTCGGCGACGACGTAATCCTTGCCTTCGAGGCGAAGCTTGCCGGCATCGCGCGCGCCGGCTTCGCCGCCGAGCGCGATATAATCCTCAAACGCGATGGTCTCGGCGCGGATAAAACCCTTCTCGAAATCGGTGTGGATCACACCGGCCGCCGCCGGCGCCTTGGTGCCGCGATGGATGGTCCAGGCGCGCGCTTCCTTCGGGCCCACGGTGAAGTAGGTGATGAGGTCGAGCAGGGTGTAGCCGGCACGGATCAGGCGGTCGAGGCCGGCTTCTTCGAGGCCCAAGGTCTCCAGGAAGTCCGCGCGCTCGTCACGCGAGATGGTCGCGATCTCGGATTCGATCTTGGCGGAGATGACGACGGCAACCGCGCCCTCCTGCGCCGCCTGCTCCTCGACCGCCTTGGAGAAGGCGTTGCCTGTCGCGGCCGAACCTTCCTCGACGTTGCAGACATAGAGCACAGGCTTGGACGACAGCAGGCCGAGCATCGAGAAGGCCCGCTCCTCCTCCGCCTTGCGCTCGACGAGGCGCGCGGGCTTGCCTTCGCGCAAGAGCACCAGGGTGCGGTTGACGAGATCGAGCTGCTCCTTGGCGTCCTTGTCGTTGCCCTTGGCCTTCTTGGTGAGATTGTCGACGCGCTTCTCGAGGCTGTCGAGATCGGCGAGCATCAGCTCGGTCTCGATGGTCTCGATATCCGCGAGCGGGGCGATCTTGCCTTCGACATGGGTGATGTCGGAGTCTTCAAAGCAGCGCACGACATGCGCGATGGCGTCGACCTCGCGGATATTAGCGAGGAACTGGTTGCCGAGGCCTTCACCCTTGGAGGCGCCGCGCACGAGGCCTGCGATGTCGACAAAGGTCAGCCGGGTCGGGATGATCTGGCCCGACTTTGCGATGGCCGCGAGCTTGTCGAGCCTGGGATCGGGCACGGCGACCTCGCCGACATTCGGCTCGATGGTGCAGAACGGATAGTTCGCGGCCTGCGCCGCGGCCGTCTCGGTCAGCGCATTGAACAAGGTCGACTTGCCGACATTGGGCAATCCGACGATCCCGCATTTGAATCCCATGGTCTCTTCCAGTCTTCGCGCCGCGGGCGCGTGCGTGCGTTGAAGTCGTCATGCCCGGCCTCGTGCCGGGCATCCACGTCCTTCGCTCCGCGGAGAAAGAAAGACGTGGATGGCCGGGTATCTAGCGCAAAGACGCGCTTCGCGCTTTTGCCCGGCCATGACGGAGAGAGATCAGCTCGATTTCTCTCCGTTCTCGTCCTTGGTCAAAAACCCCTTCGCCTGCATGGCCAGATGCACCCTGTTGGCGAAGGTTGCGTCCGTGCCCTTGGCAAGCAGTGCGGCGTGCTCGGCGACCGCGTCGCAGAGCGTCGTCACCCATTCGTTGTCGGCCTTGGCGAAGTCCGACAGCACATGGCCGTGCACCAGCTCCTTGACGCCGGGATGACCGATGCCGAGGCGCACACGGCGATAATCGTTGCCGATATGCGCCGAGATCGAGCGCAGGCCGTTGTGGCCGGCAATGCCGCCGCCAATCTTCACCCGCACCTTGCCTGGCGGCAGCTCGAGCTCGTCGTGGAACACGGTGGTGTCGCTGGTCGCGATCTTGAAGAAGCTCGCCGCTTCCTGAACGCTGCGTCCGGACTCGTTCATGTAGGTCGTGGGCTTGAGCAGGATCACGCGCTCGGGTCCGAGCGCACCTTCCGAGGTCTCGCCCTGAAAGCGGCGGCGCCACGGCGCAAAACCATGACGCCGCGCGATCTCGTCGACGGCCATGAAGCCGATATTGTGCCGGTTACGTGCGTATTTCGCGCCGGGATTGCCGAGCCCAACAAAGAGTCGCATGACGCGGCGCGCCCCCGCTCGGCGCGCGGTCAAGGACCGCGCGCCAGCTTCGAGAGATTACTTCTTCTTGTCGCCGCCGGCGGGAGCCTTGGCAGCAGCGGCAGGAGCAGCAGCCGGAGCCGCAGCACCAGCGGCCGGAGCAGCCGCAGCGCCCGGGGCCGCACCAGCAGCGGCAGCCGCAGCAGCGGCCTTCTGCTCTTCGGCGTAACCGGACGGCGGCACGATGGTGACGAGGGTCGCGTCCTCGCGGGTCAGCGCCTTGACGCCGGCCGGCAGCTTGACGTCGGCCAGATGCAGGGAGTGACCGATCTCGAGCGAGCCGACATCGGCCTCGATGTACTGCGGGATGCTCTCGACGCCGCATTCGAGCTCGATCGCGTGGGCGACGATGTTGACGGTGCCGCCGCGCTTCACGCCCGGAGAGGTTTCCGCCTTCACCACGTGCAGGGGAACGCTGATGCGGATGGTGGCGCCTTCGCCCAGCCGCATGAAGTCGACATGGATCGGGAAGTCCTTGACCGGGTCGAGGTGGTAGTCGCGCGGAATGACGCGGTGCTTCTTGCCCTCGAGGTCGATGTCGACCAGCGTGGTCAGGAACCGGCCGGCAAGGATGCGCTGGCGCAGTTCACGATCCTCGATCGAGATCGTCAGCGGGGGCTGGTTGTTGCCGTAGATCACTCCGGGCACTCGCCCGGCGCGACGCTCAGCCCGGGCGGCCCCCTTGCCGCTCTTCGGACGCGCGGTCGCCTTCAATTCCTTGACGGTCGTCGCCATGTCGTTAAGTCCTTGTTTTTGCAAAAGTTAATGGGCCGCAAGGCGGCCCATGGCATGGTCCGCAGCAAGCCTCCAGGGGTGCGGGGGCCGCGGACGTGGCGGGCTTTTACCCGGAAGAGGCGGAAATGACAAGGAGAATGGGCTGGTACCCTCCCCTGGAGGCCCGGGTCCTTACCCTCCCTTGGAGGGGGAGGATCGGCTCATATGGAGCGTAGCAAAACGTGAGCCGGGGTGGGGTGACAGTCTCTCGATCGAGGCGGTGCCCGAGTGGAGAGATCACCCCACCCCGGCGCTACGCGCCGACGCTCCCCCTCCAGGGGAGGGTAAGAGACCGCGCTTTACGACGTCGGGGTCCCCCCGAGCTTCGCCTCCAGCGCTGCGAGCCGCGCCTTCAGGGCTTCGTTCTCCTCGCGCGCCAGGCGCGCCATGTCCTTGACCGCCTCGAACTCCTCGCGCTTGACGAGGTCCATGTCGCGCAGGAATTTTTCGGCCTGGCTGCGCATCACGGAATCGAACTCGCGCTTGACGCCCTGGGCAGCACCGGCGGCGTCGTTCATCAGGCGGCCGATCTCGTCGAAAAACCGGTTGTTGGTCTGGGTCATTGTGGGCCTCCGATAAACTTTGCGCGAACACGCAGAATGACAATGGCAATCCGACGGGGCCCGTTCAAGAGCGAAGCGGCGGTATCCTTGTCATGCGCCGGTTTCCTTGCAATCGTATTCAACGTCCCTGCATAAGAGGAATCACGGGGCGTCTGCCGGCGCCGACCGCCGCGATCCCGCTTGGACACAGAAGGCGCGATGCCGTTTCTGCTCATCGACTTCCCCGCCTTCAACCCGATCGCGCTCGAGATCGGTCCGTTCGCGATCAAATGGTATGCCTTGGCCTATATCTGCGGCATCGTGTTCGGCTGGCTTTATGCCCGCGCGCTGCTGAAGAGCGAACGCCTGTGGGGCGGACCCGCGCCGATCTCGCTGCTTCAGATCGACGACTTCATCCTGTGGGTCACGCTCGGCATCATCGTGGGGGGCCGCGCCGGCTACGTGCTGTTCTACAACCTGCCCTTCTTCATCGACCATCCCGCCGCGATCTTCAAATTGTGGGAGGGCGGGATGTCGTTCCACGGCGGCTTCCTCGGCTGCGTCGTCGCGGTGATGTGGTTCGCCTGGCGCAATGGCATCTCGATCCTGTCGCTCGGCGACATCACCACCGCGGTCGCCCCGGTCGGGCTGTTGCTCGGACGCATCGCCAATTTCATCAACGGCGAATTGTGGGGCCGCGCCACCGACCCGACCCTGCCCTGGGCGATCATCTTCCCCAACGATCCGACGCAGTTGCCGCGGCATCCGAGCCAGCTCTACCAAGCCGGCATGGAGGGCATCCTGCTGTTCACGGTGCTCGCGATCATGATCCGGTTCGGTGCCTTGAAGCGCCCCGGCATGATCCTCGGCGCCTTCATTCTGGTCTATGGCCTGGCCCGCATCGCCGGCGAGCATTTCCGGGAGCCGGACGCGCAGCTCGGTTTTCTCTGGGGCGGATTAACCATGGGCATGCTGCTGTCGATCCCGATGCTTATCGTCGGCCTCATTCTTATTGTATTGGCAGTGAGGCGCGGTGCGCCGACGCCCGTCCAGGCCATTCGTTAATTCATTTCGAGAAGATCGCCGTGACCGACCAGCCGCTGCTCAACGAGATCAAGGCGCTGATCAAATCTTCCGGGCCCATGCCGGTCTGGCGGTACATGGAACTGTGCCTGATGCATCCGCGCTACGGCTATTACGTCTCGCGCGATCCGCTCGGGCGCGAGGGCGACTTCACCACGGCGCCCGAAGTCAGCCAGATGTTCGGCGAGCTGTTGGGGTTGTGGACCGCCTCGGTCTGGAAGCAGATGGGCTCGCCGCAGTTCCTTCGGCTGATCGAGCTCGGCCCCGGCCGCGGCACCATGATGGCGGATGCGCTGCGCGCGCTCCGCGTGCTGCCCCCGCTCTACCAGGCGCTCCACATCCACATGGTCGAGGTCAATCCCGTGTTGCGGGACCGGCAGAGCGCGACGCTCGCCAACGTGCGCAACATCGCCTGGCACGACAGCATCGACGAGGTGCCGGAGGGCCCCAGCATCATCCTCGCCAACGAATATTTCGACGTGCTGCCGATCCACCAGATGGTCCGGCTCGAGAACGGCTGGCACGAGCGCGTGATCGAGATCGATCCCAACGGCAAGCTTCAGTTCGGCGCGGCGCCGGAGCCGACGCCTCGCTTCGACGTGCTGCTGCCGCCCCTGGTGCGCGCCGCCCCCATCGGCGCCGTGTTCGAGTGGCGCCCCGACGGCGAGATCATGAAGCTTGCCACGCGCGTGCGCGACCAGGACGGCGCGGCGCTGATCATCGATTACGGCCACCTCCGCAGCGACGCCGGCGACACGTTCCAGGCGATTGCGCGCCACAGCTTCGCCGATCCCTTGAAGGCGCCGGGCCAGGCCGACGTCACCGCCCATGTCGATTTCCAGGCGCTGGCGCGCGCGGCCGAGGATGTCGGCGCGCGCGTGCATGGGCCGGTGACGCAAGGCGACTTCCTCAAGCGGATCGGCATCGACACCCGCGCCGCCGCCCTGATGCAGAAAGCTGCGCCCGACGTTGCCACCGACATTTCGGTGGCGCTCAGGCGCCTGACCGATACCGGGCGTGGCGGCATGGGCTCGATGTTCAAGGTGCTCGGCATCTCCGAGCCGCGGCTGGCAAGCCTTGCCGGCCTCAGCGATCTCGAACAGGCAGGAGAGGCCTCATGACGATAGCTTCGTCGCTGCTGTCGGCCGTGCCCGGCCTGCGCCATGCTTTCTTCACCCGCGAGGGCGGCGTCTCCGGCGGCATCTATTCCGCGCTGAACGGCGGGCTCGGCTCTAACGACGATCAGACCCTGGTCGCCGAGAACCGGCGCCGCATGGCCGAGCATGTCGGCGTTGCGCCCGAGCGCTTCCTCAGCCTGCACCAGATCCATTCGCCCGACGTGCTGGTTGCCGAGGCACCGTGGCCGAGCGGGCCACGGCCGAAGGGCGATGCGCTGGTGACGAAGACGCCAGGCATCGCGCTCGGCGTCTCCACCGCCGATTGCGGGCCGGTGCTGTTCGTCGATCCCCAGGCGCGCGTGATCGGTGGCGCGCATGCGGGGTGGAAGGGCGCATTGACGGGCGTGCTGGAAGCCACCATCGCGGCGATGGAGCAGCTCGGCGCCACGCGCGGCGGCATCATCGCCGCGATCGGCCCCTTAATCCGCCAGGACAGCTACGAGGTCGGCAACGAGTTCGTGGCGCGCTTCATCGAACAGGATGCCGAGAACGCTGTGTTCTTCATCCCCTCGGTGCGCGAGGGCCACGCGATGTTCGATCTCGCCGGCTTCATCCGCAAGCGGCTGGAGGCCGCCGGCATCCTGATGATCGACGATCTCGGTCTCGATACTTACGCCGACGAGCGCTTCTTCAGCTATCGCCGTTCGGTGCATCGCAAGGAGCCGGATTACGGCCGCCACGTTCACGCGATCGCGCTGGAAGGGTGAACACAGGGGCAACCCGTGTCATTCCGGGGCTCGCGAAGCGAGAACCCGGAATCCATCGTGCGGCAATTCACGCGGCGAAATGGATTCCGGGCCCGATGCTTGCGCATCGCCGCGGAATGACAGTGGGGATGTGTCGCGCCTGCCCTAGACCTTAATCGATTTTAACGATATCGCTGCCCTCCATAATGAGGGACGCGTCATTCATCTTCCGCCGCGCGGGTTCGCGCGTGCTGGCGGTCATGCTGCTGGTGGCGGCGGCCGCGCTGGGCGGCTGCGCCGGCGGCGGCGGCAGTGCCGCCAATTCCTATGCGATGGCACCGAGCGCCGGCAGCGGGGCCACTATCGCCTTCGAATCGATCGACGGGCCACCTCCGCAAGTGTTCGACCGCATGGTCGGCGTGCTCGATAGCGAATCCAAGCTGCGCAGCCTGTCCGTGGTCTCCCGCGAAGGTACGGCTGCCTATCGCGTGCGCAGCTACCTCTCCGCCCAGGTGGTGCGCGGCAAGACCGTGATCGCCTGGGTCTGGGACGTCTACGACGCCAATCAGCAGCGCGCGCTGCGTCTCTCCGGCGAGGAACCGACCTCGGCCAAGGGCGGGCGCGACGCGTGGTTGGCTGCCGACGACCTCGTGCTGCGGAAGATCGCCCAGGCCGGATTCAGCGGACTTTCCAACATGATCAACGGAACGCCGGATGCACCCGGCGCGGCTCCGGCATTGCGGGGACCGGCGGTGGCCAGCGTCGTCAAGGACGCTCCCGCGCCGGACATGCCGGCATCAGCGCTCGGCTATGCCGAGCAATAACCCCCGCTAAACCACGGCCTCAACTTGCGGCCAAGCCGTTGGCCCGACTCAGGATTTTCGAAGGGAAAACGTAGCATCCCGGGTTGCCATCGCGGCCTTCCGCCTGATATTTCCTCGCCCGTCGTAACCGTGCTGCCAGCGGGTATTTTCTGATGTTGAAGGTCGTATCCAGCAAAGCGCGGGAGGAAGCGTCCATGTCGGCCAAAAACGGCTCCATCAAGCTCGTCGCCGGCAACTCCAATCCGGCCCTCGCCCAGGCGATCGCGCAAGGGCTCGACCTGCCGCTGACCAAGGCGGTGGTGCGGCGCTTCGCCGACATGGAGATCTTCGTCGAGATCCAGGAGAACGTCCGCGGCTCGGATGCCTTCGTCATCCAGTCGACCTCGTTCCCCGCCAACGACCATCTGATGGAATTGCTCATCATCACCGACGCGCTGCGCCGCTCCTCGGCGCGCCGCATCACCGCAGTGCTGCCCTATTTCGGCTACGCCAGGCAGGACCGTAAATCAGGCTCGCGCACGCCGATCTCGGCCAAGCTCGTCGCCAACATGATCACGCAGGCCGGCGTCGACCGCGTCATGACGCTCGACCTGCATGCCGGCCAGATCCAGGGCTTCTTCGACATCCCGACCGACAACCTGTTCGCCGCGCCGCTGATGGTGCGCGACATCAAGGACAAGTTCGACCTGACCAAGACGATGGTGGTCTCGCCCGACGTCGGCGGCGTCGCCCGCGCGCGCGGCCTCGCCAAGCGCATCAACACCCCGCTCGCCATCGTCGACAAGCGCCGCGAGCGGCCGGGCGAGTCCGAGGTCATGAACGTGATCGGCGACGTCTCCGGCCACACCTGCATCCTCGTCGACGACATCGTCGATTCCGGCGGCACGCTGGTGAACGCGGCCGATGCGCTGCTCGCCAAGGGCGCCAAGGACGTCTACGCCTACATCACCCACGGCGTGCTCTCCGGCGGCGCGGCGGCGCGCATCGCCGGCTCCAGGCTGAAGGAGCTGGTGATCACCGATTCGATCCTGCCGACCGACGCGGTGACCAAGGCGCCGAACATCCGCACCCTGCCGATCGCCAGCCTGATCTCGGATGCGATCGCGCGCACGGCGGCGGAAGAATCGGTGTCGAGCCTGTTCGACTGATTTGATCTAGCACCGTCATTCCGGGGCGGCGCGTCAGCGCCGAACCCGGAATCCATCTTGCAGCAATCCGTGTCGATCAATGGATTCCGGGCTCGCGCTGCGCGCGCCCCGGAATGACCATTGCCTACCCCACGATCCCCGCGGCGACCTGGCCGCGCAGGCGCTCCAGGCCGTGCAACGTCTCCGCGCAGGCGGTCGCGACCTCGACGCCCTTGATCGCAAAGTGCTTGCGGAAGAAATCGTAGTGCACCTCGGTCTCGTGGAATTGCTGCGGCGTCAGCACGGCCGAGAACACCGGCACCTCCGTGCGCAGCTGCACGTCCATCAGCGCCTTGATCACGGTGTCGGCGACGAATTCGTGGCGGTAGATGCCGCCGTCGACGACGAGACCGGCCGCGACGATCGCGGTGTAGCGCCGCGTCTTGGCGAGGACCTGCGCGTGCAGCGGGATCTCGAACGAGCCCGGCACCTCGAACACGTCGACATGGGTGAGGTGGCGGGCTTCCGCCTCCTTCATGAAGGCGATGCGGGCTTCCGCGACCACGTCGCGGTGCCAGCAGGCCTGCACGAAGGCCACCCGCTGCGGCTTGGCGAAACGCGGATGCGCAGGGGCCGGATCCACGGGAACCGGCGGCGGCGTTTGGGACGTTTCGGTTTGGGGGTCTTGCAGCATCTGATTCATGGCTTTCCTCGGTTTAAGGACCAGAATCAGGGCACACGGAACGACAAACAGCCGCACCTTGCGATGCGTCTGCCAGCGACCGTTCTCTTTCATCCGGACTTTAACCGTCGGCTTCGGAGTTGCACCGAATCTGCTGACCCTTCCGTTCGGGATAGCCCTCGCGGAAGGCGCTCGCGGGCTTGGGCCGTTCGGCCCTTACCGCCGGTGGGGACTTTCACCCCGCCCTGAGAACATCGGCCGTCCGGGATGAACGGCCTATCAGGAAATATGCCGCCGCCGGGCAGTCGCGGCAAGCATGTTCCGCATGGGCCAAGCGCATGGTCCCATGCCCGCACGGCGGTCCGGCCCTCGCCTCACGGAATTTGCGGCTAGCTTTTTTGCCGAATCCGATTCCGGTTTGTTCTCGTCCGTTAAGAATTGTGGCGGAGATGAGCTGTGGACGAACGAGTCCTGGCTTGTGGACGGACTCGCGACCCCGTTGCGCAGATTCCGCAAATCACATCACTTGATCCGCGACAGGCCTGCGCTGATCCGAGGGATCGCAACAGCGACTCCGAGGGGATTGCAAAGGCTGATCCGAGGGACGCCGCAGCGACGTTTAGGGAGTGCGCGCCGGGCCCAACCGCGTGCGTATCAAAGACAACAAGAAGGCAAGAGGTCGAGACGGCATGTCCCTGCTCGAAGGCACTATCGATTCCAGAAACCATCCGCTCGCGGTGGTCGAGGACATCGCCGCCAGCAACAACTGGCCGTTCGAACGCTCCGGCGAGGACGAGCTCACGATTGTCTCCAAGGGACAATGGACCGACTACCAGCTCTCCTTTACCTGGATGGGCGAGATCGAGGCGCTGCATCTGGCCTGCGCCTTCGACATGAAGATTCCGCCCGCGCGCCGCGGCGAGGTGCAGCGGCTCGTCGCCGCCGTGAACGAGCAGCTGTGGGTCGGCCATTTCGACCTGTGGACCACCACCGGCATGGTGATGCACCGCCAGGCCCTGGTGCTGCCGGGCGGCCTCACCGCCTCGCCGGCGCAATGCGAGGTCATGCTTGCAGGCGCCATTCATGCCTGCGAGCGCTACTTCCCGGCGTTCCAGTTCGTGGTGTGGGCCGGCAAGAGCACGGCGGAGGCGATGGACGCGGCAATGTTCGATACGGTGGGCGAGGCCTAGGACTCGCAATGCGTGGGGGAGCCGCAGCTCCCTCCCTACGTCATCCCGGACAAGCGCGCCCAAAGCGCGCGCCGATCCGGGATCCATACCGCGTGATGGCCACTTGTGGCACGCGGCTTGTTGCCGACACCTCGATCCACTAGAACCGCCTGTGGTTATGCGACGAGCAATCGCTCGCGCAGGGATCCCCGCCCCCCGTGCGCAATTGCGCACTAGGCGGGGATGACAGCAAACGCGTGGCAACGGCGATGGCAAACAACCCTCTTCAAAACATCACCGGCACAATCCTGCTCGCCGGCGCCGGCAAGATGGGCGGCGCAATGCTGACCGGATGGCTGGGAGGTGGGCTCGATCCGCGCCGCGTCGCGGTGATCGAGCCGCACATTGCGCCCGAGATCTCCGCGCTGGCCGCCAAGGGCGTCGTGCTCAATCCTGATGTAAGCGCCGCCGGCGCCGTCGAGACGCTGGTCGTGGCGGTGAAGCCGCAGATGTTCCGCGAGGCCGGCGCCAGGCTGAAGCCGTTCGTCTCGGAAAAGACGTCGGTGGTCTCGATCATGGCGGGCACCACGATCGCCGCGCTCCAAGAGGTCTGTGGCGGCGCCGTGGTGCGCGCGATGCCGAACACGCCGGCAGCGATCGGCCGCGGCATCACCGTCGCTGTTGCCGCGAACAACGTCAGCGCCGCGCAGCGCGCGGTGGCGGATGCGCTGCTGCGCGCCACCGGCTCGGTCGAATGGGTCGAGGATGAAGGATTGATGGACGCGGTCACCGCCGTGTCCGGCTCGGGCCCGGCCTATGTGTTCCTGCTCGCCGAAGAGCTCGCCCGCGCCGGCGTCGAAGCGGGATTGCCGGAGGCGCTGGCGACCAAGCTCGCCCGCGAGACCGTCGCCGGCTCCGGCGAGCTGCTGCACCGGTCGGAGCAGCCCGCGAGCACGCTGCGCCAGAACGTCACCTCGCCCGGCGGCACCACGGCCGCCGCGCTCAGTGTGCTGATGGGCGAGCCGGGCCTGCGCGATCTCATGATCCGCGCCATCGCCGCGGCCACGCAGCGGTCGAAGGAATTGGCGAAGTAGACGGATCAGAGCGCTTCGGCGGCCGAATGCGCGGCGATCCCGGTCGTTGCCGATAGGGAGAGCAATCGTGAACCTCTACGCGAAACTTCTCGAACGACAGGCCGAGCGGCGCCCCATCAAAATCGGACTGATCGGGGCGGGCAAGTTCGGCGCAATGTATCTCCATCAAGTCCTGCGTACGCCGGGCGTCCATCTCGTTGGAATTGCTGACCTGTCCCCATCGCGTGCCCGCGAAAACCTGTACCGGGTGGGGTGGCGCCCGGAGCAGTTCGCCGCGACCTCACTCGGGGATGCTCTCAAGTACGGCACGACCTTCCTGACCGACGACTGGGAAGCGCTTGTGAAGTGCGAAGGCATCGAGGTGATCGCAGAGTGCACCGGCAATCCTGTCGCGGCGGTCGAGCACTGCCTCGGCGCCTTTTCTGCAGGCAAGGCCGTCATCAACGTGACCGTCGAAGCCGACGCCTTCTGCGGACCGATCCTCGCGCAGAGAGCCAGGCAGGCCGGCGTGATCTACAGCCTGGCCTATGGCGATCAGCCGGCTCTCGCTTGCGACCTCGTAGATTGGGCGAGGGCCTGCGGTTTTCCCGTCGTGGCAGCGGGCCGTGGCCACAAATGGCTGCCGCATTACCGGGAATCGACGCCCGAAACGGTCTGGGATCACTGGGGATTGTCTGCAGAGCAAGCTGCGCGCGGGGGCATGAATCCAAAAATGTTCAACGCGTTCCTCGACGGCTCCAAGCCTGCGATTGAATCTGCCGCGATCGCGAACGCAACCGGCCTGGAGGCGCCCTCGCATGGCCTTGCATTCCCACCGGGATCGGTCGACGACATCCCCACGCTGATGCGCCCCCGTTCGGAGGGCGGCATCCTGGAATCCAAGGGCCAGGTCGAGGTCGTATCCTGCCTGACGGCCGAAGGCAGGCCCATCCCCAACGACATCCGCAAGGGCGTGTGGGTCTGTTTCGAAGGCGACAGCGATTACATCCGCAACTGTTTCCAGGAATACAGCGTCGTCACCGATCCGAGCGGTCGTTACATGAGCTCCTACAAGAAGTGGCATCTCATAGGGCTGGAGCTTGGAATTTCAGTTGCCTCGATCGCTCTGCGCAATGAGGCGACAGGCGTCGCCACGACGTTCAACGCCGATGTTGCTGCCACAGCCAAGAAGGACTTGCGCGAGGGAGACATGCTCGACGGAGAAGGCGGCTACACCGTCTTCGGCAAACTGACGCCCGCCAGCACCTCGCTTGAAAAGCGCTATCTGCCACTCGGGCTTGCGCACAATGTGCGATTGACCAAGGCGGTAGCCAAAGACACCTGCATCACCTGGGCGGATGTGGCGATTGACGAGAGGCTGTCTGCCGTGCGTCTCCGCAGGGAGCAGGAAACGTCGTATTCGTCTCCAAAAGCGCGGAAGGTGGATTAGGCGAAATCCACAGCCGCGTTAAGCCCCGAGCCGCTTGTTGAACATCTCGACATTGACGAGCCCGCGGGCGTGGCGGCCTTCGCCGAGCTTGCGCGGGCCCTCGAATGCCTCGACCTCGAAGCGAATGACGCGGCGCTCGACCGCGACCACCTTTGCGGTGGTCCGCACGGTCGCGCCGACGAGCGCGGCGGCAAGATGGCGGATGTCGACCTCGGTACCGACAGTGACCCAGCCCGGCTGAAGCGCTGAGCGGATCGCATCACCCGATGCCATCTCCATCTCCAGGATCATCATCGGCGTCGCGTAGACAAAAGGCATGCCTGATACGAAATGCCCGACGGTGCGCTCCACCGGGACCACCAGCGTGCGCTCGGCGCTCATGCCTGTTGTGATGAAGTCGCGTGCGTCCATGGACCCCTTACACTCAGTGTCGTCCCGGACAAGCGCGCCTTAAGCGCGCGCCGATCCGGGACCCATAACCACAGGATCAAGTTTGGCGAAGGCTCGGAGTTACCAGCTGGCCCAATACCACTCCCTGTGGTTATGGGTCCCCGCCTTCGCGGGGACGACAGCGGTGAATGCAGAACCGTCGACCGCTACTTCTTCGCCGCCGCCGCACGCTCCACGAAGGTCTTGCCGCCCTTCATCTTGTGGCGGAGCGGGGCTTCGTTGATCTGGATGACGACGGCATCGGCATCGACGCCGAGATTCTTCACCAGCGCCTGGGTGATGTCGCGCATCATGCCGGCCTTCTGCTCGTCGGTACGGCCCTCGGCCATGCTGATGGTGATCTCAGGCATTGTCTTCTCCCTGCTGCTGTCGTCATGCCCGGGCTTGTCCCGGCCATCCACGTTCTCATCTATCAAACAAGACGTGGATGCCCGGGACAAGCCCGGGCACGACGCGGCCTGCGAATAGCTAGCCCCACTTCACGTCATGGCGGGCCAGGACCTCGCGTACTTTTGCGACGAGATCGGCTTCGCTGCACGAGAACTGCGCCGGCCGGGTCTCGCGCCATTCCTGATTGGAGGCGATCGCAGCGGCCGCCTTGGCGCCCTCGATCAGATCCTTGACCTGCACTTCGCCACGCGCCTTTTCATCCGAGCCCTGGATGATGACGCAAGGTGAGTTGCGGCGATCGGCATATTTGAGCTGGTTGCCCATGTTCTTGGGATTGCCCAGATAGAGCTCGGCGCGGATGCCCGCGGTACGCAAGCTCGCGACCATCTTCTGGTAGTCGGCGACGCGGTCGCGGTCGAACACGGTGACGACGACGGGGCCGAATTCGGGCCGCGTGTCGAGCTTGCCGAGCAGCGTCAGCGCGGCCTGCAGCCGCGACACGCCGATCGAGAAGCCGGTTGCCGGCACCGGCTCGCCGCGGAAGCGCGAGACGAGGCCGTCATAACGCCCGCCGCCGCCGACCGAGCCGAAGCGTACCGGGCGGCCCTTCTCGTCCTTGGTATCGAGCAGGAGTTCGACCTCGTAGACGGGACCGGTGTAATATTCGAGGCCGCGCACGACCGAGGGATCGATCTTGATGCGATCCGCACCATAGCCCGAGGCCGTGACCAGTTTTGCAATCTCTTCCAGCTCGCTGACGCCGGCCTGACCGACTTCGCTCTTGGCGAGATAGGTTTCTGCCGCGGCAATTGCTTCTCTCCAATCCTCGCGCGGCTTGGTGATGGCGAGAACAACATCGGCTTCCGCCGCGCTCAAATTGGCGCCTTTGGTGAAGTCGCCCTTGCCTTCCTCGCCGCCATCCCAGCGTCCGGGACCGAGCAGCTTGCGCACTTCATCCGCGGAAAACTTGTCGAGCTTGTCGATCGCACGCAGCACGGTCAGTCGGCGCGCCGCATTCTCTTCACCCGCGAGGCCAATGGCTTCCAGAACGCCGTCGAGCACCTTGCGATTGTTCACCTTCACCAGGTACTGGCCGCGCGCGATCCCGAGCGCCTCCATCGTGTCCGCCGCCATCATGCAGATCTCGGCATCCGCCGCCGGCGTCGCCGAGCCGACCGTGTCGGCATCGAACTGCATGAACTGGCGGAAGCGGCCGGGGCCGGGCTTCTCGTTGCGGAAGACGTAGCCAACGCGGTAGCTGCGATAGGGCAGCACCAGACCGTCGGTGCCGTAGCGCTCACCGACGTAGCGGGCCAGCGGCGCAGTGAGATCGTAGCGCAAGCTGATCCATTGCTCGTCGTCGTCCTGGAACGAGAACACGCCCTCGTTCGGACGATCTTGGTCCGGCAGGAATTTGCCGAGCGCGTCGGTATATTCCATCGCCGGCGTCTCCACCGGCTCGAAACCGTAGAGCTCGTAGACGGCGCGGATCTTCTCGACCATCTCGCGCGTCGCCCGGATCGCGGCAGGGTCGCGATCCTCGAGCCCGCGCGGCAGGCGCGCCTTCAGTTTCTGGGGTTTTTTGGGTTTCTCGGCCATGCGCGGCGTTTACCAGCCGCGGCGCGGGGCGGCAACTGCCCTACGGCTGCTCCATTCGCGCCCGGAGCGCGTCCGCGTCGGCCTTCGGCAGCGATTTCAGCGTCGGCTTGATGGTCTCGCCGCCGACGATCTTGCCGTTGCGCATGAACATCCAGTCCGAGATGTCGGCCTCCGCGAACTTGACCTTATCGCCGGCTCGCTTGCCCGGCAGATCGCGCGGCTCGTTGGCGAAGACGCCGGTCAAGGTCCCGTCGGGCAGCTTCTTCACCTCACCGATCCAGATGTGCTCCCCGCCCTTGCGGGTCGTAAAGCGCACCTTCAAAGCGTGACCAGACTCGGACGGCTTGGGCGATTCATAGGAAGCCCAGAAGGTCGGCAGCGAGCCGCGGGCGCGAGCGATCGCGGTGTTCATCTCGGGATCGCCGGTGCGCACATCGACGATCGGCGAGCGGTCTTGCGCAGCAACCTCGTGCGTCGGGCCGACGGTCAGGATGCCGCAAACGCAAACGCCGGTGATGGCGGCGAGAACGACCCATTTCATGGGTTGGGAGAGCTTTGTTGCCATGATCGCGATGTCCGGGACGCTTGTTGTGTCCTGGCTTTGTCGCACGTCGGCAGCAGCACGTTCAGTGCGCAATAAGCCACAAACGTTGCGCTTTTTACCCTCCCCTGGAGGGGGCCCGGGACGAGCGTAGCTCGCCCGTGGTCGGCTCGCATCTGAGCGTAGCGAAGATGAGAGACGGGGTGGGGTGAGGGTCTCTCCACATCGAACACTGCCCGTGTTGAGAGATCACCCCACCCGCTCGCGCTGCGCGCGATCGACCCACGGGCGAGCTACGCTCGTCCCGGACCCCTCCAGGGGGGGGTGATCAAAACACCTTGCGGATCCAGTTGTGGGGATCGTTGGTGCGGCCGTACTGGATGTCGACGAGCTGCTTGCGGAGGCCCATGGCGACGGGGCCGGCGGCGCCGCCCGAGATGTCGAAATCGCCGCTGACCGAGCGCACCTTGCCGATCGGCGAGATCACCGCGGCGGTGCCGCAGGCGAAGGCTTCCTTCAGCCTGCCTGAGGCCGCGTCCTTGCGCCACTGCTCGAGCGTATAGGGTTCTTCGCGCACCGTCTTGCCGGCGTCGCGGGCGAGCGTGATGATGGAGTCGCGGGTGATGCCGGGCAGGATGGTGCCGAGCGGCGGCGTCGATAGCGAGCCGTCGTCGAACACGAAGAACACGTTCATGCCGCCGAGCTCCTCGATGTAGCGGCGCTCGACCGCGTCAAGGAAGACGACCTGGTCGCAGCCGTGCTGGATCGCTTCGGCCTGGGCGCGCAGGCTCGCGGCATAATTGCCGCCGCATTTGACCGCGCCGGTACCGCCGATCGCGGCGCGCGTGTAGTTCTCCGACACCCAGATCGAGACCGGCGCGGGCCCGCCCTTGAAGTAGGAGCCGACCGGCGAGGCGATCACCGCAAAGATGTATTCGGACGATGGCTTGACGCCGAGGAAGGTCTCGCTCGCGATCATGAACGGCCGCAGGTAAAGGCTGCCCTCGCCGCCCGGCATCCAGGCGCGGTCGATGCGCACGACCTGCTCGACCGCCTCGATGAAGACGTCTTCGGGCAGCTGCGCCATCGCCATGCGATCGGCCGAGTCCTTGAAGCGGCGCGCATTGGCGTCGGGACGGAACAGGTTCACCCCGCCATCGTCGCGCTTGTAGGCCTTCAGGCCTTCGAAGATCTCCTGGGCGTAGTGCAGGACCGCGCCGGCGGGATCGAGCTGGAAGTCGGCGCGCGCCTCGATTTTCGCCTCGTACCAGCCGCCCTTGGCCTGGTTGTAGCGGACGATTGCCATGTGATCGGTGAAGACCCGCCCGAAGCCGGGATCCACCAGCTTGGCGACGCGGTCCTTCTCGGGCGTCGGATTGGATGCGGGCTGGATGTCGAATGTCATGCTCATGTCCTTGCCTCCCGCTGCCGGTGGCGGCGCTGTTTCTCGCGCCCGCCTGCCCGTTCGGGCCCGGCTGGCTTGATTGGTTTCTGGCCGGACCGCCGCCAGCCATGTTACGGCCGGTTTCCGCAGCCAGCATGTCATCGAGGACATGCTTTTGCGGAAGGCGGAAGTCCAGTATGTTTTGCCGAAATGCCGCTCGACAATCGCACGGTAGATCTGCTTCGGCCGTCGCCGCCTGTCCGGCTCTCTCCGGCCGTCCTGCTCCGATGCCACCCGGCGCGAAACGATCTAAAATTTCGTGCGGGTCGATCGTTTTGTAACATTGAACCCAAGATACGTCAATATGCCTGACATAAATTTCGCGACTCCTTCTCAAGACGCTGCCGCGCCCCGGCCGGCCGCAGGCGATGGAGGCAATTTGCGCTGGGATATCATCGAGCTGCTGTTCTTCGCCTATCGCGATTTCGTCGGCGATCCCGACCAGGAGCTGGAGGCGTTCGGCTTCGGCCGGGCCCATCACCGGGTCATGCATTTCGTCTACCGCTATCCCGGGCTCAAGGTCGCCGACCTGCTCGACGTCCTGCGCATCACCAAACAGTCGCTCGGCCGGGTGCTGAAGCAGCTCCTGGACGAGGGTTATATCGTGCAGAAGACCGGCGACAACGATCGTCGCCAGCGCCTGCTCTACGCGACGCCGAAGGGCGAGGCGCTGGTGCAGAAGCTCGCCGGGCTGCAGACCACGCGGATCACCAGGGCGCTCGCGGAGATGGGTCCGCAGGACGCCGAGACGGTCAAGCGCTTCCTGCGCGCGATGATCGACCGCGACGATCCGGACAAGGTGCTGGAGACGATCTTCGCTGCCGTCAAACAAGACGCCAAGGAGTGACCGTGCCGCTCGCAGCCACGCTCGCGCGCCCGCCGGTGCAACCGGCCGACGATGCCCCGCATCTCTTGCTGGTCGACGACGACCGCCGCATCCGCGACCTGCTCTCGCGCTTTCTTGCAAGTGAAGGCTACCGCGTCACCACCGCGGCGAGCGCCGGTGATGCGCGCTCGAAGCTGATGGGCCTGCATTTCGATCTCCTGATCCTCGACGTCATGATGCCCGGCGAGACCGGCTTCGACCTCGCCCGCTTCATCCGCACCTCGTCGTCGGTGCCGATCGTGATGCTGACGGCGCGCCACGAGGCGGAAGCCCGCATCGAGGGCCTGCAGATCGGCGCCGACGATTACGTCGCAAAACCGTTCGAACCGCGCGAGCTGGCGCTGCGCATCAACAACATCCTCAAGCGCGCCGCGCCGCCGCCGCAGGCCACGACGATCGAGAAGATCGCCTTCGGCCCCTATGTCTACCATCTCGAACGCGGCGAATTGCGCCAGGGCGAGGAGGTCATCCACCTCACCGACCGCGAGCGCGAGATGCTGCGGATTCTCGCGGAGACGCCGGGCGAGACCGTGCCGCGCAGCGCACTGACCGGCAATGGCAGCGTCAACGAGCGCGCCGTCGACGTGCAGATCAACCGCCTCCGGCGCAAGATCGAGACCGATCCCGCCAATCCGCTGTTCCTGCAGGCGGTGCGCGGCATCGGCTACCGCCTGGTGGCCTCGCCCTGAACCGCAGTGAAGCGCGCCAGATGAGCACGATAGATACCGGCCTGACGCTGCTGAAGAGCGCCGCCGGCCGCGTCTCCGCCGCGAACGGCTGGATGGGCAACGCGTTCAAGGGCTGGATGCCGACCGGCCTCTACGCCCGCGCGCTCCTCATCATGATCGTGCCGATGGTGGTGCTGCAATCGGTCGTCGCTTTCGTGTTCATGGAGCGGCACTGGAACACGGTGACGCGCCGCCTGTCGGCCGCGGTGGTGCAGGACATCGCCGCGCTGATCGACGTCTACAAGGGCTATCCGCAGGACAAGGACCGCACCGAGATCCGCCGCATCGCGCAGCAGCGACTCGGCCTCGTCGTCGATTTCCTGCCTGCCGGCGACATGCCGCCGCCGGGACCAAAACCGTTCTTCTCGCTGCTCGACCAGACGCTGTCGGTGCAGCTCGGCCGCCAGATCGGCCGCTCGTTCTGGATCGACACGGTCGGCCGCTCCAACCTGGTCGAGATCCGCATCCAGCTCGACGACGCCGTGATGCGCGTGTTCGCGCAGCGCAGCGCCGCCTATGCCTCGAACTCGGAGATCTTCCTGTTCTGGATGGTCGGCACGTCCTCGATCCTGTTGATCGTCGCGGTGCTGTTCCTGCGCAACCAGATCAAGCCGATCCTGCGCCTCGCCGATGCCGCCGAGAGTTTCGGCAAGGGCCGCGAGGCCCCGAATTTCCGGCCGCGCGGCGCGCGCGAGGTGCGGCGCGCGGCCGTCGCCTTCCTGGAGATGAAGTCGCGCATCGAGCGCACGATGGAGCAGCGCACCGCGATGCTCGCCGGCGTCAGCCACGATCTGCGCACCATCCTGACCCGCTTCAAGCTCGAGCTGGCACTGATCGGAGACAGTCCCGAGCTCGAAGGCATGCGCAAGGACGTCGACGAAATGTCGATGATGCTGGAGGATTACCTTGCGTTCGCCCGCGGCGATTCCGGCGAGCAGTCGCAGCCGACCGACATGGCGCAGGCGCTCGAGGAGCTGCGCAGCGATGCCGAGCGTCACGGCCATACCGCGACCGTCGCCTTCAACGGCCTGCCCGTGGTGACGGTGAAGCCGGCTTCGTTCAAGCGCTGCCTCGCCAACCTCGTCACCAACGCAGCGCGCTACGGCAAGAACATCGCCATCACCGGCCAGCGCGATCACCGTTATTTGACCGTCACCGTCGACGATGACGGCCCCGGCATTCCCGCCCACTTGCGCGAAGAGGTATTCAAGCCGTTCCTGCGGCTGGACAACGCCCGCAACCAGGACGAAGGCGGCACCGGCCTGGGGCTCGCGATTGCCCGCGACATCGCCCGCTCGCACGGCGGCGACATCACGCTCGGTGACAGCCCGATGGGAGGATTGAGGGCGAGCGTGCGGATACCGGTGTAGGTGCGGTTTTCCCTTCTCCCCTTGCGGGAGAAGGGCGCGAAGCGCCGGATGAGGGGTATCTCTCCGCGCGTCCAAGTCTCATTGAATTCGCGGAGAGAAACCCCTCACCCGTCTCGCCGCTTTGCGGCGATCCACCCTCTCCCACAAGGGGAGAGGGAAAGAGCACACCTACTTCGGCAGCAGCGCCTTCAGCTTGTCCATGTCGCGCGTGTTCATCTTGAAGCCGCCGGGCATGACGATGTCACCGGGCTTCTGATCCGGCTTGCAGGCCCCGAGCCACTTGGCTTGCAGCGTCGTCGTGCTATCGCGCCCCGCCGCACCAGCAACGCCGCCTTTGGCGTGTGAGGTCGTCTTCACCGTGTAGGCCGAATTGAAATCGCCGGTGATCTCGGCATGCGAGGTCGTGCTGACGCCGGCGACGCTGCACTCGGAATCGCTGACATAGCCGGTCGCGGTCTTCTTGATCTCCTGCTTGGCGCAGATCTGCTTGGCCATCGGGGAGACGTTGTTGCTCATCTCCTTGTCGACGGTCTCGTCGGTGCAGTGCTGCATGGTCATCTCGGGCATGGGCGAGCCCGATGTGACCAGCTTCATCTCCCAAAGACCGGCCTTGCGCAGCGGCAGTTCGTCGGCGCTGGCGCTGCCTGCCGACAACGCGAGGCAAAGCATCGAGCCGAGCAAAGCGAGTTTGCGCGTCATGAGGGAAGCTCCCGGCTGAGAGAGGTGCGGCGCCTACGACAGCGCCTCAGTACAGTGTGCGGATCGGCCGGTCGGCGGCGCCATAGGGCACCCAGCGGCAGGAGAACGAGATGTAGCCGCCCTCATAGGCCTGCACGCCCAGGAATTTCGCGACCTTGCCGTAGCGGGCGCAGTGATCGACGGCGACCTGACGCGCATCGACCTGGGTCGCCATCGAATAGGCGATGATGCCGCCGGTGTCGTTGCCCTTGAACGGCGGCACCAGAGAAAAGATGTCGGCGCGCGCCGACTGGCTCGCCATGCCCGAGACAATCAGGCTGGCAAGAAGGCCCGCGGCCGCAATGATTCGCATTCCCGTCACTCCAATTGGCTGGCGCCAGTCTACGGTGCCGGGACGGACGTGAAAAGAACCGAACCCCTGTTGGCCGCGACATCCTGGTCAAGTCCTGGCGAAGTGTTGCCGCGCTGCACTTGACCCGCCCCAACCTTCGCGGCACCGTCCAGCCTTCGCAAGACCTTAGCTGTCCGGATTGACCATGCGCGCCCCCTCCCTGAAATCGCTCCGCTTTGCCGCCGTGCTCGGCCTCATGTTGGGAGCGCTGTCGCTCGGCGAGGCCAGGGCCGCCAATCCGCTCGAGCTGAATTTCTGGCTGAGCGGGCCGCGCTATGACGGTGCCGTCGCCCCTTGCGACTGGGCTCTGCCGAGGATCGTGCACGAGTTCGCCGAAAAGGAATACACGTTCTGGAATTCTTCGTTGCAGATCACCGGTTTCTCCGCCGTTCGCGAGACCGCGTTCCGGCCCTGGCAGTCCGACAACATTCCGCGGCGCTATTGCACCGGCGAGGCCATGCTCAATGACGGCAAGGCGCGCAAGGTGCATTTCTCGATCATCGAGGATGGCGGCTTTGCCTCCTACGGCAACGGTGTCGAATGGTGCGTCGTCGGCGTCGACCGCAACTGGGCCTACAATCCGGCGTGCCGCGCCGCCAAGCCCTGACTCCGACACCGGCTTATTCGGCTCAGCTAGCCGACGATTGTCCAATTTTGTTCTTGAAATGTTCCCATCGCCTGCTAGGCTGTGTGCACAGTCTAGTTGAGGGGCGTCGCCATGTTTCACTCCAGATTGCGTTCGTTGTCCCGTTTGATGATCTCGCTGATCCTCATTGCGGGGTTGGCCAGCCTCGCCGGCGGTGCGAAGGCACAGGATAAGCGGCAAAACGCACCCGGCGAGTTCGACTTCTATGTGCTGGCGCTATCGTGGTCGCCCTCGTTCTGCGAGGAAGCCGCCGAGCGCGGCGGACGGTCCCAGATGCAATGCAGCGGACGGCCCTACGCCTTCGTGGTGCATGGGCTGTGGCCGCAATATGAAAACGGCTTTCCCGAATATTGCCAGCGGCCGGCGCCGCGGCTGAACCGCAACATCGTCTCCTCGATGCTCGACCTGATGCCGGCGCCGGGCCTGATCTTCAACGAATGGGACAAGCACGGCACCTGCTCCGGGCTGGAGGGCCGCAGCTATTTCGAGATGATCCGCAAAGCGCGCGCCGCAATCAAGATTCCGGCCGAGTATCTCGACCTGTCGCAGGCCAAGACCATCGCGCCGGCGGAGGTCGAAGAAGCCTTCATCAAGGCCAATCCGGGTCTCGGCAATGCCGCCGTCTCGGTCACCTGCAACCGGACTCGGCTGTCCGAGGTCCGCATCTGCCTCAGCAAGGATCTGCAATTCCGCGCCTGCGACGAGCGCCGCGCCTGCCGCCGCGACCAGGTCACGATGCCGCCGATCAGGGGCGGGTAGCTCAGTCATTGCGAGCGCAGCGAAGCAATCCAGAGTGCCTCCGCGGACGCATTTCTGGATTGCTTCGCTGCGCTCGCAATGACAGGGGTTAGGATCGCGCCAGACAACGTAGTCCTCTCCGCCATGAACTACCGCCACGCCTTCCACGCCGGCAGCTTCGCCGATGTCATCAAGCACATCGTGCTGGCGCGCATCCTCACTTATCTGCAGGACAAGCCGGCAGCGTTCCGCGTCATCGACACCCATGCCGGCGCCGGCCTCTACGATCTCGACAGCGACGAGGCTCGCCGCGGCGGCGAATGGCTGACCGGCATTGCGCGGCTGCTGCAGGCCCGCCTGTCGAACGAAAGCGCGGCACTGACGAAGCCCTATCTCGACATCGTCCGCGCCTTCAATCCGAAGGGGGAGCTCAAGGCCTATCCGGGCTCGCCGTTGATCGCGCGCGGCTTGCTCAGGCCGCAAGACCGGCTCGTCGCCTGCGAGCTCGAGCCGAAGGCACGGAAAGCGCTGATCGACGCGCTGCGCCGCGACGAGCAGGCGCGCGTGGTCGATCTCGACGGCTGGGTGGCGCTGCCGGCCTTCGTGCCGCCGAAGGAGCGGCGTGGCCTCGTGCTGATCGATCCGCCCTTCGAGGCCAAGGACGAGTTCGAGCGGCTCGGCGAAGCCTTCTCGGCAGCGTTCGCGAAATGGCCGACCGGTATCTACGTAATCTGGTATCCCGCCAAGAACCGGCGCGCCACCGACACGCTGGCACAAACCGTCGCGCGGCTCGCAGCTGCAGCAAAGCCGCCCGGAAAATGCCTTCGCCTCGAATTCAGCGTCGCGCCGCAAGCCAACAGCGCCGCCCTCACCTCCACCGGTCTCTTGATCGTCAACCCGCCCTACACGCTGCACGGCGAGCTCAAGACCATTCTGCCGGAGCTGGAAATACCGCTCGGCCAGGGCGGTGCTGCCAGATTCCGGCTGGAGGTACCCAAGCCTTAGCGCCAAGCATTGACGCCAAGCCGTAACACTCCGGCATTCTTGGGAAAAATATGCAGGACCGGTAGTCAATCTGCAAAGAAACGTATTATGCTATTTCCGTGACTGGCTTTACGTTCCGCTTCCGCGAATGGTTGCGGCGGAGTGAAGGCCCTAAGAAAGATCCCGCCGGACCGATCAGGTCCGTCCAAGGATGGCCAGCTCCCGGGCTCCGTAAGGCCCGGTCATGTCGCGACGTGAGTCTGCGTCGCGACGGAGGAGCAATGAGGGGGAGTTTCCCGATGGCCATGACGGGAACGGTCAAGTTCTTCAACGGCGAGCGCGGCTACGGCTTCATCAAGCCTGACGACGGCGGTCGCGATGTCTTCGTTCACATCACTGCTGTGGAGCGGGCGGGACTGAAGGACCTTGCCGAAGGACAGCGTATTACTTTCGAAGTCGAACCGGACAAGAAGGGGAAGGGACCGAAGGCGGTCAATCTGGTGATCCTCTCCTAGCGATCCTTGCAAAAAAAATCCCGGCCGCGAGCGGCCGGGAGGCTGGTCCGGTATTTTCTTCTTTGGATGTCAGAAGCGATAGTTCACGCCTGCGCGGACAACGTTGGCGCTATAGCCGTTTGACACGCCCGTGATTGCGAACTGGCTGGTCGACAGATCGATGTAGAGATATTCGAGCTTGGCGCTCCAGTTCGGCGCGAGGCCGACTTCCGCACCGGCGCCGATGGTCCAGCCCGCGGTGGTGTGCGACTCCGACCAGCCGAAGGTCTGCGCGCGCAGCTCGCCGAAGGCGAGACCGGCGGTGCCGTAGAACAGCACGTTGTTGAACGCATAGCCGGCGCGGCCGCGCAGGGTGCCGAACCACGGATTGGAGAACTTCCACGGCGCGAACGTGTCGTCGGCGCCGGCGGCCTGGATGTCGCCCTCGACGCCGAACACCCACGGGCCGTTCTGGAAATTGTAGCCGGCCTGCACACCGCCGACGAAGCCGGACGGCTTGGTGGGGTTGTTGTCGACCGAGCCCCATTCATAGCCGATATTGCCGCCGAGATAGGGACCCGCCCAGCTATAGGCATTGAGCGGCTGATTGACGGTATAGGGCGCGCGCTGCCCGTATTGGAGATCGGCGGCCTCTGCCGAAGCTGTCCAGCCGGCCGCAACCAACGCGGCTGCGCCCACAACGAGCCTCTTCATCACTCACTCCAACGCCACTGTCGCAACCCGAGCGATGCCCGCGCCGCCGCGCGAGCAAAACCGCATGGTTACGGAACCAAGAGCTTTTCGCGTAGGATTTATCGAGAGTTTTAAGTTAAAGGGCTGTTAAGCCGGGTTACCGCCCGCTTAACAGACTTAAGGAAGCGTTACCGGGAGCTGCCCGCCATCCTCTGTGCGTGCCGCATGGCCGGAACTTCAAATCAGTCCCCCCAGCGCCTAAATTCGTCCCATGGTTCACGATTCCCCCGACAATCCGGACGACCGCGCGCGCAAGGCGCCGCCGGCTGCGAGCGACACGCCGCCCGAGCGGCTGGCCGGGCCGGACGTAGATCCCGCGGCGGCAGGGGGCGATGACGAGGACGATGCCCTGCTGCCGGACATCCTGGAAGAGAGCGGCGCCGTCGGCGAAGGCCCGCTCGCGACCGGTCACGAGGCGATCGAGCGCGCGGTCCGCCTCGCACCGACCTCGCCTGGCGTCTATCGTATGCTCAATGCGAACGCCGACGTGCTCTATGTCGGCAAGGCCAAGAACGTCAAAAAGCGCCTGTCCAGTTATGCGCGCCAGAGTGCGCCGCTGCCGGCCCGCATCCTGCGCATGATCGCGGCCACCGTCACGGTGGAGATCGTCTCGACCACGACCGAGACCGAGGCGCTGCTGCTGGAAGCCAACCTGATCAAGCAGCTGCGGCCGCGCTTCAACGTGCAGCTTCGCGACGACAAGTCGTTCCCCTACATCCTGATCACCGGCGACCATTGGGCGCCGCAGATCCTGAAACATCGCGGTGCGCAGACCCGGCCCGGGCGCTATTTCGGCCCGTTTGCCTCCGCCGGCGCGGTCAACCGCACCATCACGGCGCTGCAGCGCGCGTTCTTGATCCGCTCCTGCACTGATTCCTTCTTCGAGAGCCGCACCCGGCCCTGCCTGCTCCACCAGATCCGCCGCTGCGCCGGACCCTGCACCCGGGAGATCGATTTCGGCGGCTATTCGACGCTGGTGCGCGAGGCCAGCGACTTCCTCTCCGGCAAGAGCCATGCGGTGAAGCAGGAGCTCGCCGGCGAGATGGAGAAGGCCTCGAACGAGCTCGAATTCGAGCGCGCCGCACTGTACCGCGATCGCCTCGCCGCGCTATCGGCGATCCAGTCGCAGCAGGGCATCAATCCGCGCACGGTGGAGGAAGCCGACGTGTTCGCCATCCACCAGGAGGGCGGCTTCTCCTGCGTCGAGGTGTTCTTCTTCCGCACCGGACAGAACTGGGGCAACCGCGCCTACTTTCCGCGCGCGGAGAAGAGCTTTACCCCGGAGGAGGTGCTGGGGTCCTTCCTGGCGCAGTTCTACGACGACAAGCCGCCGCCGAGGAACATCCTGCTCTCGCACGATATCGAGGAGAGCGAGCTGCTCGCCAACGCGCTATCGATCAAGGCTGGCCACAAGGTCGAGGTCACCGCGCCCAAGCGCGGCGAGAAGAAGGAGCTGGTCACCCACGCGCTGACCAATGCGCGCGAGGCGCTCGGCCGCAAGCTCGCGGACACCGCGACGCAAAGCCGGCTGCTCGAGGCCATGGCCGCGACGCTGAGCCTGCCACACGTGCCCAAGCGCATCGAGGTCTACGACAACAGCCACATCCAGGGCACCAACGCGGTCGGCGCCATGATCGTCGCGGGCCCAGATGGCTTCGTGAAGAACCAGTACCGCAAGTTCAACATCAAGTCGGAAGGGATCACGCCCGGCGACGACTTCGCCATGATGCGCGAAGTGCTGGAGCGCCGCTTCAAGCGCCTGATCAATCCGCCCGAGGATGCCGCCAAGGAAGGCAACAAGGCTAAGGACGACGATTTCCCGCAATGGCCCGACCTCGTGATCATCGACGGCGGCCGCGGCCAGCTCAACGCCGTGCGCGAGATCTTCGCCAATCTCGGCCTGACCCAGGTGTCGCTGATGTCGGTCGCCAAGGGACCGGACCGGGATGCCGGCCGCGAGACCCTGTTCATGCCGGAGCGCGAGGCGATCAAGCTGGAGCCGCGCGATCCCGTACTCTATTTCATCCAGCGCCTGCGTGACGAAGCCCACCGCTTCGTCATCGGCTCGCACCGCAAGCTGCGCAAGAAGGACATCCGCGAGGCTGGTTTGCAGGAGATTCCGGGCATCGGCCCGTCACGCAAACGTGCCTTGCTGCACCATTTCGGAACCCTGAAGGAGATCGAACGGGCCTCGATCGCCGATCTCGGCAAGGTTCCGGGGGTGAGCGCTGAGAGCGCGCGCAGGATTTTCGAATATTTCCATCCCCAACCGGGATGAACTAAAGGGGGACCGCAGTCATATGATCGTCGTGTCCGCACCTCATTTGGGGCGCGGGACGGTTGACGTTCAGGCAGCAGCGGTATTGGTAGGACGGATGAACATCGCCACCACACGAGGGACGACCAGCCGCGCGATGTCCCTCCCCAACATCCTGACCTATGGCCGGATCGCCGCGATCCCGGTCGTGGTCGGATGCATCTATGCGCAGTCGATTCTGGATCAGCCGCTCTGGCTGCGCTGGCTCGCGGTCGCCCTTTTCATCGCCGCGGGGGTGACGGATTACCTCGATGGCTATTACGCGCGGATCTGGAATCAGCAATCGGCTTTCGGCCGCATGCTCGATCCGATCGCCGACAAGCTACTGGTCGCCTCCTGCCTGTTGATGCTGGCCGCGGACGGCATCATTCACGGCTGGTCGCTATGGGCCGCCATCGTGATCCTGTGCCGCGAGATCCTGGTCTCGGGCCTGCGCGAATATCTGGCTGCGCTCCGTGTCAGCGTGCCCGTGACCAAGCTTGCGAAGTGGAAGACCACGGTCCAGCTGGTTGCGATCGGCTTCCTGATCGCCGGCCCAGCCGGCGATCAGGTGGTGCCGGTGGTCTCGATGATTGGCCTCGCGCTGCTGTGGGCTTCGGCGATCCTCACCATGTACACCGGCTACGACTATTTCCGCGCCGGCATCCATCACCTCATCAAGGAGGACGAGGGATGAAGGTGAAGTATTTCGCCTGGGTGCGCGAGCGCGTCGGCAAGGCCGAAGAGACGATCGAGCCTCCCGCGAGCGTGCGCACCGTCGAGGAGTTGATCGCCTGGCTCTCCGGCCAAAGCGAAGCCTATGCGTACGCGTTCGAGAAGCCGAAGGTGATCCGCGCCGCGATCGACCGCGCTCACGTCAAGCAGGATGCCGCCATCGCAGGCGCCCGCGAGATCGCGTTCTTCCCGCCCATGACCGGCGGCTAGCCTCATGACCTGCCCCGTCACCATCCGTATCCAGGAAGACGATTTCGACATCGCGCGCGAGATCTCGGTCCTGACGAGCAGCCGGACGGATATCGGCGCTGTGGTGACATTTTCCGGCATCTGCCGCGCCGACGAGGACAGCGCCACGGTCGCCGCGCTGACGCTCGAACATTACCCCGGCATGGCGGAGGAAGAGATCAGGCGCCACGCCGACGAGGCCGTCTCGCGCTGGCCGCTCAACGGCATCACGGTGATTCACCGCGTCGGCCGCTTGATGCCGGGCCAGAACATCGTGCTGGTGGTGACCGCCTCGCAGCACCGACAGGCGGCGTTCCAGGCCGCCGAGTTCCTGATGGACTATCTCAAGACCAGCGCGCCGTTCTGGAAGAAGGAAGAGAGCGCCACCGGCACCGGCTGGGTCGAGGCCCATGTCCGTGACGACGAAGCCGCCGCACGCTGGACCAAATCCTGATGGCCAAGCCAACGAAAAAGACCGCGCGCGGCCGCGCCGCGCCTGACCTCGCGAAGGTGGGACCCGGCGAGCTTCTCATGCTGCTCGACTTCGTCCGCTATGCCGTGAGCCGCTTCGTCGAGGCCAAGCTTTCCTTTGCTCATGGCACGACGGATCCCGTCGCGGAAGCCGCGTTCCTGGTCTGCGAGGCGCTGCATCTCAATCCCGACCAGTTCGAGATCTTCGCCAACGCGCGCGTCAGCGCCGCGGAAGGCAAGACCCTCCTTGACCTCATCCATCAGCGCGTCACGACGCGCAAACCGGCCGCCTATCTCGTCAACAAGATCTACATGCGCGGCCTGCCCTTCTATGTCGACGAGCGCGTCATCGTTCCGCGCTCCTTCATCGGCGAGCTCCTGGAGTCGCATTTCGGCGCCGACGGCGAGGCCGGATCGCTGATCGACGACCCGATGGCGGTCGAGCGCGTGCTCGATCTCTGCACGGGCTCGGGATGCCTTGCGATCCTCGCCGCGCATCATTTCCCGAACGCCACCATCGACGCCGTCGACATCTCCAAGGGCGCGCTCGAGGTCGCTGCGCGCAATGTCGGCGAATACGGGCTCGAGGACCGCATCAGCCTGTATCGCGGCGATCTGTTCGCCCCTCTCGGCGGCAATAGATACGACCTGATCATCACCAACCCGCCCTACGTCGACGCCGAGGGCATGGCGGCATTGCCGCCGGAGTGCCGGGCCGAGCCGAAGCTCGCCTTCGATGGTGGCGCCGACGGTCTCGACGTGGTGCGCCGGATCCTACGCGATGCGCCCGACCACCTGACGGCGGATGGCGGGCTGATTTGCGAGATCGGCCGCGGCCGCGAGCTGGTCGACGAGGCCTTTCCGGAACTGCCGCTGCTCTGGCTGGACACCGAAGATTCCGAGGGCGAGGTGTTCTGGATCGCGGCCGCCGATCTCGGCTGATTCATCGCGGCCGATCACGCTCCGTCGGAACAAGTCAAATATCGCCACGTTCATCCCCCGATGAATTTTCTCGTCTTGGGAGGATGTCCGCATGCTCGCGCCATCGGGCGAATTGCTGCGCGCCGGGATGGCGCTCAAGCTCAATCACGTCAAACGCGCTGCTCAATCCTATCTGCGTGACCAGACCAGCCAGGCCACAGGCAAGGTGACATCCTACGCGGTGGCCGGCGGGCTGTTCGCGGTCGCCGGCCTGTTCGTTGTCGCGGCATTCTTCGTCGGCCTGATCGCCTTGTACCGTTGGGTCGGGATCACTTACGGGCAGTTCTGGGGATTTGGCGCCGTCGCCGCAGTGCTGCTGGTGCTGGCTGCGGTCTGTGCCGGGGTGGCCATGGCCCAGATGAAACGCAAGGCCAAGCCGGTCGTGCCGCTCGCGAGCCGTCTGCGCGTGGCGGTCGCCACGCCCCGGATCCCGCGTGGAACGGTCAAGGAGGCGGTGAAGGAGGTCGCAACGACGATTCCCCTCGCGCCGCTCGCACCGGGCGAGCGCGGCGGCATCAAGACCTGGCCGGCTCGCGCCAACCGTCCCGTGCAGCTCGGCCTGATGCTCGCGGCGGTCGGCCTGGTCGGGCTGACGGCCGCCCGGCGGCGACGCAACAGGCATAGTCTGGAGGCGTGATGTTGGCGCGGCGCCCCGAACAGATCGACTCCTGGCTGCTGGTGGCGGCAACGGCCGTGTTCGTGCTGACCGCGGAGCGCTACTTTCAGGATTCCGGCCTGGCGAGGCCCGGGCCTCCGCAACACCACCGCAAGGGCGAAGCGAATTCCCCGGAAACGCACCCGGCCGGTGCGGCGATGCAGCCGGGCCGCGGCCGCCGGGCGAAAAGCCCGTTCGAGATCCCCTGGGCTGGCTGGAAGGACATTTTCTGGCGGACCTATCAACGCATCGACGAGGATCGCCTGCTCGCGACGGCGGGCGGCGTCGTCTTCTTCGGGCTGCTCGCGCTCTTCCCCGCAGTCACCGCGCTCGTCTCCTCTTATGCCCTGTTCGCCGATCCCGCCACGATCAGCGCCAATCTGCACACGCTTGCGACCATGCTGCCGGAGGGCTCGTTCCAGATCGTCGAGGACCAGGTCGCGCGCGTGGTGTCGAACGGCAATGCGACGCTCGGCGTCACCTTCCTGGTCGGCCTGCTGCTTGCGATCTGGAGCGCCAATGCCGGCGTCAAGGCGATCTTCGACGCCCTCAACGTCGCCTATGAGGAACGCGAGAAGCGCAGCTTCATCCGGCTGAACATGGTCTCGCTGGCCTTCACCGTCGGCGGCATCGTGGCGCTGCTGTTGATGGTGGGAGCCGTCGTCGCCTTCCCGCTTGCGCTCAATCATCTCGGCATGGCGCCGGAAAGCAAGCTGATCGTGGCGCTGGCACGATGGCCGCTGCTGTTCATCATCCTGCTGGTCGCACTCGCCATCCTCTATCGCTTCGCGCCGAGCCGCGATGCGCCGCGCTGGCAATGGCTGAGCCTCGGCGCCGTGATTGCCGCGATTCTCTGGATCGCGGGCTCTGCCCTGCTGTCCTGGTATCTCTCGGAATTCGCCAATTACAACGCAACCTACGGCTCGCTGGGCGCGGCGATCGGCCTGATGACGTGGATGTGGATGTCGGCGATCGTCATCATGTTCGGCGCCGAGCTGAATTCGGAGATCGAGCGGCAGACGCTGCGCGATACCACCACCGGGCGGGCGAAGCCGCTCGGCACCCGGGACGCCGTCTCCGCCGACACCGTCGGCGCCACCGCGCCATTTTGATCGGTGGCGGTCGGGCCGAAGCTGGCCCGACCGCATCCCAGGCGCGATCAGCGCTTGGTTATCACGGCTTCCAGATATTCGCTGTGCACCACGATCGTGCCGTCATCGGCGTGGTTGAACTCTTCTAGCAGCGCCAGGAGATCGCGCGCCAGCGCGGCCTGCCCGTTCGCGTCGAGCGCGGCAAACGCCTTCAGCGTGGGGCCATAGAAGGTCTTGAAGATCTCGAGCCAGTGGTCCGGCGAACGATAGCGGAACACGAACATGCGCGGCTCGGCGGCGATCTCCGCGGCCACGCCGCCGAACATCTCCTCGAGCCGTGCCGGTGTGCCCCACATGGCGGGCGATTTCACCCCGGCCGGCGGCGGCAAATGCTTGCCGATGGTCTTGAACAGCTGGCCGATGAAGCCTTGCGGCGTCCAGTTGGCGAGACCGATCTTGCCGCCGGATCTGCAGACCCGCGCGAGCTCGGAGGCCGCCCTGTCCTGATCCGGCGTGAACATCACGCCGAAAGTGGAGAGCACGACGTCGAAGGCGGCATCCGCAAACGGCAGCGCCTCGGCATCCGCCTCGCGGAACTCGACGGCGAGGTGTTCGGCCATGGCGCGCTCGCGCCCGCGCTTGAGCAGCGCCGGCACGTAGTCGGTGGATGTGACGTCACACCAGCGCCGCGCCGCCGCCAGAGTCGCATTGCCGTTGCCGGCTGCGACGTCCAGCACCTTGCTGCCGGCGCGCAGGTCGATGGCCTCGCAGAGCTGTTCCCCGACGATCTGCAAGGTGGTGCCGACCACGGCATAATCGCCGGAAGACCAGGCGCCGTGCTGGCGCTGCTTGACGGCGGCAAGATCAGGTTGGGGGGCGGCTGGCTTGAGCGCGGCGGATGTCGACATGGCAATCTCCTGCGGTTGAAAACGCCGGGACGATAGGGCGCATGCGGCGCGCTGGCCTTGAGGGCGGCATGATTTTCCGCTGAGAGCGTCTTGATTTCCGCACCTGAGCCGGCAGACGTGTGACGAAACGCTTTGGGCGCGCGGGCCTGAATAGGCTCCGACACAGTCCTATCCCCTCGAATCAACAATGATGTTAGGCTGATCGAAGCTTGGGGGAGCATGAGGCGTGACGAGGTCGAGCGACCCGTGTTTTCCCCGGGTGAGGCAGTCAGCTCTTAAAGGCATAACGCGCGGCATGATTCGCATTTCGACGATCTTCATCGCCATCTGCATGGTCCTGGTCGCGGCCTCGCTCGGGCTCGTGCTCTATTCGGTCGCTGGCATCAGCGGAACGGAATCGGCGATCGTGGCGCTGACCGCGCTGACTTTCCTGATCCTCTACAACGCGGTGTCGATGCGGCTGCGCGACCGCAGCGACGTCGGCGGCCAGATCGCCGATCTCTCGCGCGGCACCGCCGACCTCGCCCGCCAGGTGGCCGAGTTCGGCCGCCGGCTGGCTGCGGTCGAGAGCCGCATCGCCGCGTCCAATTCGACCAATTCCGACCGCATCCAGTCGGTCATCGGCGAGATCAACGAACTTGGCGGATTGGTCAGGCAGCTCGCCACCACCGTGGCGGCCCATGAGGATCTGCTCGCCGGCCACGCGTCGGCCCCCGCACCCGCCCCGGTCTCAAGGCCCGAGCCGGAAACGCCGATCGATCTGGCTGCCCCGTTCGAGGAGAAGCCGCTCGCTCCTCCTCCGCTTCCGCAGCCCCCGCTACGGCCGGCGTCGCCGACGGTGCAGGCCGCCCCCCCGGTTCAGACCGCGCATGGACGCAACCAGACCCAATTGCTGGCGACGCTGCGCAATGCGGTCGACGAGAACCGCATCGATATCTTCCTGCAGCCGATGGTCACGCTGCCGCAGCGCAAGGTGCGGTTCTACGAGGCGGTGACGCGCCTGCGCGACGAGCGCGACCAACTGATCGCCGCCGAAGAGTTCATCAGCATCGCGGAAGCCTCGGGCCTGATCGGGCGCATCGACAACATGGTGATGCTGCGATGCGTGCAGGTGCTGCGGCGCCTGATGGTGCGCAACAAGGACGTCGGCGTGTTCTGCAACGTCGCGGCGTCCACGCTGGGCAATTCCACCACCTTCGCGCAATGTCTCGATTTCCTGGAAGCCAACCGCGCGCTGGCACCCTCGCTGGTGCTGGAGTTCAAGCAGTCGACCTTCCGCAATCTCGGCCCCGCCGAGACCGAGAACCTCGCGGCGCTCGCCCAGCGCGGCTTCCGTTTCTCCATCGACCATGTCACGGATTTGCGCATCGAACCGCGCGAGCTGGCCGATCGCGGGGTTCGCTTCATCAAGGTGCCGGCCGCGCTGCTGCTCGATCCCAAGCAGGCCTCCGCCTCCGACATCCACCCTTCCGACCTCTCCGACCTGCTCGGCCGCTTCGGCATCGATCTGATCGCCGAACGGATCGAAGGCGAGCGCGCCGTGGTCGACCTGCTCGACTATGACGTACGTTTCGGCCAAGGGTTCCTGTTCGCACCGCCCCGGCCATTGCGGCCGGAGGGGGCATCTGCTACCGGCGGGGCCTCGCCGAACCAGGCGCAGGACATTCAAGGATCCAATGGCTCCGCCACACCCAACTCAGGCGCGACCTCTTCGGCGCCTCCGCCCCAACGCGTCACCGGCAACGCAGCGCTCGCTCGTCGCATCTGATCGGCCGCGCACGCCATGACCGCGCTGCATTTTGCCGAAGGCCTGCGCGAGCTCGTGGGCGGTGTGGAGGTCGTGCTCAGCGACATCTGGGGCGTGGTCCATAACGGGCTGGAATCCTTCCCCGAAGCCTGCGAGGCGCTGCACACCTATCGCAGCCGCGGCGGTACGGTAATCCTGATCACCAACGCACCGCGCCCTGCCGACTCCGTGCAGCGGCAATTGCGCAAGCTCGGCGTCCCCGATGAGACCTATGACGCGATCGTATCTTCAGGCGACCTGACCCGGCTCTACGTCGCCGAGCATCCCGGCCGCAAGATGTTCTGGCTCGGCCCCGAGCGCGACAACTCGATCTATCGCGGCCTCGATGCGGTGACCGCGCCGCTGGAGCAAGCCGATTACATCGTCTGCACCGGCCTCTACGACGACGAGACCGAGACGGCGGAAGACTATCGCGGCATGATGCTGCAGGCGCGCGAGCGCAAGCTGACGCTGGTCTGCGCCAACCCCGACATCGTGGTGGAACGCGGCGACCGGTTGATCTATTGCGCCGGCGCCATCGCCGAGCTCTACCGTGAGCTCGGCGGCGAGGTGATCTTCTACGGCAAGCCGCACCGGCCGATCTACGAGCGCGCCATGGCGCTCGCCGGCGAACGCCAAGGCTACCAGATCGACCGGAAAAAGGTGCTGGCGATCGGCGATTCCGTCCGCACCGACTTAACCGGCGCCCGCGAATTCGGCATCGACTGCCTGTTCGTCACCCGCGGCATCCATGCCGAGGAGTTCGAGGGCCTCGACCAGCTCGACCCGAATTCGGTCATAGAGCTGTTCGGCCACCCGCCGAAGGCGCTGATGCGCGAATTGAAGTGGTGACGGCGGAGCGCGCGCAGCTGCAATGGACTTAGACCAAAGGGCAAGCCTCAGACGCCGTCATGGCCGGGCATAGCCGTCCGAAGGACGGCGTCGCTTGCGCTCGCCTATGACCCGGCCATCCACGTCTTCCTTTTTTTGCATCCAAGAACGTGGATGCCCGGGACAAGCCCGGGCATGACGTTCCAAACGGAAAATTGTTGTCCGGCGAAGAGCGCCCTTACGCGCTCGCCATGTCCGGGAAGACCGCCTCGATCTTGGTCTTCAGCGTCGCCGCATTGAACGGCTTGACGATGTAGTTGTTCACGCCGGCCTTCTTGGCCGCGATCACGTTCTCGGTCTTGGATTCGGCCGTGATCATGATGAAGGGCGTGGTGGCGAGGTTCGGATCCGCGCGGACTTCGCGCAAGAGGTCGTAGCCCGTCATCGGCTCCATGTTCCAGTCGGAGATCACGAGCCCGTACTTCTTGCCGCGCATCTTGTTCAGCGCTGCCGAACCGTCGCTGGCATCATCGATGTTCTCGAAGCCAAGCTGCTTCAGCAGATTCCGGATGATACGGATCATGGTGCTGTAGTCATCCACCACCAGAACCGGCATCGACAAATCAACCGCCATCTCGACTCCCCCAACGCAAGAATATTACGATCGGACCTGCCAGGCCGGCGCCCGGCAGTTCCACGCCTCAAGGACTAGCACCAAGGCCTTAAACAGCGCGTTAACTGCGGTCAGCTCCGAAGGCTTGAAATCGTTTTCAATGTCTGCCCGCCCCGCCGCTTGACTTCGCGGTGCCGGTCGCGCCACGGTCCGGGCCGGTCCTGCCCGGTTCGAGAATTCCCCTGATGGCTCCGCCTTTTACCGTCATCCGCGATACAACGCCGGATTCCGCGATTCCGAGGGGCGCCGTGGTTGCCATGGGCAATTTCGACGGCGTGCATCTCGGCCATCGCGCCGTCATCGCGGCTGCCCTGGAGATGGGCAGGGCGCATGGCCGGCCTGCGCTGGCCTTGACCTTCGAGCCGCATCCGCGGCGGTTTTTCAGCCCCAACACCCCGCAATTCCGCCTGACAGACGAGCGGGCCAAACTGCGGCTTCTGGCCGGTACCGGGCTTGCCGGCGCCGTGGTCATGACCTTTGACAAGGCCCGTGCCGGAACCAGCGCGCAAGATTTCATTCACCATGACCTGATCGGGCGGCTCGGCGTCAGCGGCATCGCGGTCGGCTACGACTTCCATTTCGGCAAGGGACGGGTCGGCTCCCCGAGCCTCTTGGTCAACGAGGCGCCCCGGCTCGGCATCGAAGTCGACGTCCAGCCGCATGTCGATATCGACGAGCGGCCGGTCTCCTCCAGCGCGATCCGGATCGCCCTCGCCGAGGGCCAGCTCGACGAGGCCACGACCATGCTGGGCGCGCCCTGGTTCATCACCGGCGAGGTCATCCACGGCGAGAAGCGCGGCCGCGAGCTCGGCTATCCCACCGCCAACATCCGCCTGGACGCCAATTGCGGCCTCAAGCACGGCATCTACGCGGTCCGGGTCGGCCGCGGCACCGAGCGGCTGGACGGGGTGGCCAGCTTCGGCCGCCGCCCGACCTTCGACAATGGCGCCCCGCTGCTCGAAATCTTCCTGTTCGACTTCAAGGGCGACCTCTACGGGCAGGCCCTCGACTGCGCCTTCATCGGCTTCATCCGCGATGAGCTGAAATTCGATGGTCTAGAGGCCCTGATCCACCAGATGGACGACGATTCCGCCCGCGCCCGCGCCATGCTCGCCGCCGCCCCGGACGCGTTTCCGCGCCTGGGCGTGATCGATTGAGAGGCGAAACCGGGCCCCCGGACCTTTGCGCTTCCTCCGCCCCCCTGCTATGGAGAGCCCATGTTTGCGCGGCGCATCATAGGGATTAGCGGCCCGGCTTCCGCCTGAGCCTGAAGGCTCGGCGCAAGACCGGGATTTCGTCGTTCACCCGCGATTCCGCATCGCCATCCGTTCCCGCGCCCTTCCGAGCCAGTCAGCCTCATGTCCGAAAAGCCGCAAAAGTCCCAAAAGTCTGAAGCCAAGGACTATTCGAAGACCCTGTTCCTGCCGCAGACCGAATTCCCGATGCGCGCCGGCCTGCCGCAGCGCGAGCCGGAGATCCTCAAGCGCTGGTACGAGATCGGCCTCTACGAGAAGCTGCGCCAGAGTGCGAAGGGCCGCGCCAAGTTCGTGTTGCATGACGGCCCGCCCTACGCCAACGGCAACATCCATATCGGCACGGCGCTGAACAAGATCCTGAAGGATCTCGTCACCAAGAGCCAGCAGATGCTCGGCTTCGATTCCAACTACGTGCCGGGCTGGGACTGCCACGGCCTGCCGATCGAGTGGAAGGTCGAGGAGGAGCATTATCGCAAGAAGGGCAAGCAGAAGCCCGACTTCCGCGACAGCGCCGCGATGATTGATTTCCGCAAGGAGTGCCGCGCCTATGCCACGCACTGGCTCGGCGTGCAGCGCGAGGAGTTCAAGCGCCTCGGCGTGATCGGCGATTGGGACCATCCCTACGCCACCATGAGCTATCCGGCCGAAGCCCAGATCGCGCGCGAGCTGATGAAGTTTGCCGCAAACGGCACGCTCTATCGCGGCTCCAAGCCGGTGATGTGGAGCGTGGTTGAGAAGACCGCGCTGGCCGAAGCCGAGGTGGAGTACGAGGACCACACGTCCGATACGGTCTGGGTGAAATTCCCGGTGACCTCGCCCGCGCACGGTGCGCTCGCCTCGGCGAGCGTCGTGATCTGGACCACCACGCCCTGGACGCTGCCGGGCAATCGCGCCATCTCGTTCTCGCCGAAGATCGCTTATGGCCTCTACAAGGTGACGGACGCCCCCGCCGACAATTGGGCCAGGAACGGCGACCTCCTCATCCTCGCCGATGCGCTCGCGCAAGACGTCTTCAAGCAGGCGCGCGTGACGGCTTATGAGAAGGTCCGCGACGTCCCCGGCGACACCATGGACGCGATCGAGTGTGCCCATCCGCTCAAGGGCGTCGGCGGTGGCTACGACTTCATCGTGCCGCTGCTGCCTGGCGACCATGTCACCGACGACACCGGCACCGGCTTCGTGCACACGGCGCCCGGCCATGGCCGCGAGGACTTCGATGTCTGGATGGCAGAGGCGCGCGATCTCGACGCGCGCGGCATCAACACCGCCATCCCCTACACCGTCGACGAGAACGGCGCCTACACCGATCATGCGCCGGGCTTTGCCGGCAAGCGCGTCATCACCGACAAGGGCGAGAAGGGCGATGCCAACGAGGCCGTGATCAAGGCGCTCGTCGAGAAAGGCATGCTGCTCGCCCGCGGCCGGCTGAAGCATCAATATCCGCACTCCTGGCGCTCCAAGAAGCCGGTGATCTTCCGCAACACACCGCAATGGTTCATTGCGATGGATAAGGACATCGCGGTGGGCGGCAAGACGAAGAGCGGCGACACGCTGCGCGCCCGCGCGCTGCAGGCGATCTCGGTGACGCAATGGGTGCCGCCGTCCGGCGAGAACCGCATCAACGGCATGATCGAGGCGCGGCCCGACTGGGTGATCTCGCGCCAGCGCGCCTGGGGCGTGCCGATCGCCGTGTTCGTGCGCGAGAAGGGTGACGGCTCCGCCGAGATCCTCCAGGACGAGGCCGTCAATGCGCGCATCGGCGACGCCTTCGAGAAGGAAGGCGCCGACGCCTGGTACGCGACCGGCGCCCGCGAGCGCTTCCTCGGGCCCCGCGCGAACGAAGACTGGCAGAAGGTCGACGACATTCTCGACGTCTGGTTCGATTCCGGCTCCACCCACGCTTTCGTGCTCGAAGATCCCGTGCAGTTTCCCGGGCTCGCCGGCATCAAGCGCAAGGTCGACGGCGGCGCCGACACGGTGATGTATCTGGAAGGCTCGGACCAGCATCGCGGCTGGTTCCACTCCTCGCTGCTGGAAAGCTGCGGCACGCGCGGCCGCGCGCCTTACGACATCGTGCTGACCCACGGCTTCACCCAGGCCGAGGACGGCCGCAAGATGTCGAAGTCGCTCGGCAACACCATCGAGCCGCAGGCCGTCATCAAGGAATCTGGCGCCGACATCTTAAGGCTCTGGGTCGCATCCAGCGACTATACCGACGACCAGCGCATCGGCCCCGAGATCCTGAAGAACACCGTCGAAACCTATCGCAAGCTGCGCAACACCGTGCGCTGGATGCTGGGGACGCTGCATCATTACAGGCCGGCCGACGCAATCGCGCCGGCCGAGATGCCCGAACTCGAGCGCTTGATGCTGCACGAGCTCTCAGGTCGCGCCGCCGCGATCGGCAAGGCCTATCGGGAGTTCGACTACAAGACCGTGGTCGCGATCCTGTCCGCGTTCCTGAACAGCGAGCTCTCCGCATTCTATTTCGACGTCCGCAAGGATACGCTGTATTGCGATCCGCCCTCGTCACTGACGCGCAAGGCGGCACTGACGACCATCGACCTGTTGTGCGCCTCGATCCTGAAATGGCTGGCTCCGATCCTCAGCTTCACTGCTGAGGAGGCGTGGCGCATGTACCGGCCCGACGCCGAATCGTCCGTGCACCTGACGCTGTTCCCGACCGATCTCGAAGCCTTGCGCGACGACAAGCTCGCCGCGAAATGGGAGACGATCCGCAACGTGCGTCGCGTCGTCACCGGCGCACTCGAGCTGGAACGCGCCGCCAAGAACATCGGCTCCTCGCTCGAGGCATCGCCGGTGATCTATGTCGCCGATCGCGGCATGCTGGCAACCTTGTTCGACATCGATCTGGCTGAAGTCTGCATCACCTCGAACTACGAGGTGCGGGAGGGCGAGGCGCCGGCCTCGGCGTTCCGCCTCGATGCCGTCCCCGGCGTCGCGGTCGTCGTGGAGAGGGCGATCGGCACCAAATGCGCCCGCTCCTGGAAGATCTCGCCGATGGTCGGCGAGGACCCTGAATACCCCGACGTCACCCCGCGCGATGCCAAGGCACTGCGCGAGTGGAAGGCGCTGGGGGTGAGCGTCTGATCGGTCGGCCATGACCCCGCTCCGTGCCGGCATCCTCGCGGCCATGGTCACGCTCGTGGCCGACCAGGCCTCGAAGCTCTGGCTGTTGAACGTGTTCGACCTCGCCCGTCGCGGCGCAGTGCGGGTGACGCCGTTCTTCGACCTGGTGCTGGCCTGGAACATCGGCATCAGCTTCGGCTGGCTCCAGAACGACAGCCAGGCCGCGCAGCTCGCGCTGATGGCCGTCAAGGTGATCGCGGTGGTTGCGCTGGCGATCTGGATGGCCCGCTCGCACACCATGCTCGCGACCGTCGCGCTCGGTCTGATCATCGGCGGCGCCATCGGCAACGGCATCGACCGCTTGGCCTATGGCGCGGTGGTGGATTTCGCCCTGTTCCACATCGAGATCGCCGGAAATACCTATAATTGGTATGTGTTTAACCTCGCGGACGTGGCCATCGTTGCTGGGGTGGCGGCGCTATTGTATGATTCCTTCCTGGGGGTACCCGCCGCAAAAGCGCCCTGATCCCGGCCGATACGGACCGGCAGCTGGAACCCGGCTTTTGCAAGGGTCAAGCCGCGTGTGGGCGGCAATCTGCTACAATATGAAACAGGTACGGTGATGCGCAGCTCGAAGACCAGCGGTTCGATGGTTCGGGGCTCCCAATCGGGGGGCTGGCGGGCACTGAAATTGGCCGCCGTCGCGCTCGGCATCGGCCTCGTCATGTCGACCGGTGGCGCCCATGCTGCCGACGATGACGACGACGACGACATGACCTTCGAAGAGAAGCTCATCGACAACCTGATGACTGGCCTTGGCGCCCGGAGCATGGAAAAACCCGGCATCGAATACCGCGAGCGTTCGCCGCTGGTCGTGCCGCCCAAGCTCGACCTGCCGCCGCCTGCCGCCGCCGAAGCCGCGGCTGCGCCGAACTGGCCGAAGGACCCCGACGAGAAGCGCCGCAAGGAGGCCATCGCCCAGCGGAAGAAGTCCGGTAACAAGGCAACGGAGTACTGGAAGAACGCCCAGCCGCTGTCGCCCGCCGAGTTGAACGCCCATAGGACGGCCGCCGCCGACAAGACGAGCAATGACCCGGTCCAGCCGGGCACCAACGTGGCCAATCCGACGATGAGCCCTGCCGAACTCGGATATACCGGAGGGCTGTGGAAACTCTTCAAAGGGAACGGGCCCGAGTCCAAGCAGTTTACGTCGGAACCGCCACGCCAATCGCTGGTGGAGCCGCCGCCGGGATATCAGACGCCGTCGCCGAACTACGCCTACGGCGCCGGCCCGGATAATTCGAAGCGGACCTATTTCGACGTCCGATCCGGCAAGGAGAAGGAACAATAGCGTTCCTGTCCTATCGCGACATTCTGACCCAGGCGAAGCGAGGGTCGGGCGGTGCATGTCCGCCCACCGCGTTCAAAATTGCTTATCAGTAACTTGCCTAAGCGTTGAGTTCTCTGCTTCGTGACGCGAAGCCTCAGCCGCACGGTGTAGCCTGCCGTGCCCTCCGAGCCGGAGATCCGGGCTCGGCACCTCACAACCAGGGATCATGATGTCCTCTTACCGATCGGCTGCCTGCCTCCTTGCCGCGCTGCTTTCGACGAGTGTCCTTTCGGCCGGCGCCGCCCTTGCCCAGACCACGGTGACATCGGCTCCGCCCGCCAGCTTCACGCTCGCCAACGGCATGCAGGTCGTGGTGATCCCGGACCGCCGCACCCCCGTTGTCACCGAGATGATCTGGTACAAAGTCGGCTCGGCCGATGAGACGCCCGGCAAGTCCGGCCTCGCGCACTTCCTCGAGCACCTGATGTTCAAGGGCACCGCGAAGCATCCGGCAGGCGAATTCTCCCAGACCGTGCTGCGTGTCGGCGGCAACGAGAACGCTTCGACCTCGGTCGACTACACCAACTACTATCAGCGCGTGCCGAAAGAGCAGCTGCCGACCATGATGGAGTTCGAGGCCGACCGCATGACGGGCCTCGTCCTCAAGGACGAGAACGTGCTGCCCGAGCGCGACGTCGTGCTCGAAGAGTACAACATGCGCGTCGCCAACAATCCGGATGCGCGGTTGAACGAGCAGATCATGGCCGCGCTCTATCTCAACCATCCCTACGGGCGGCCGGTGATCGGCTGGCATCAGGAGATCGAGAAGCTCGATCGCGAGGATGCGCTCGCCTTCTATCGTCGCTTCTACGCGCCGAACAACGCGATCCTGGTGATCGCCGGCGACGTCGACGCCGCCGAAGTCCGCCCGCTGGTCGAGCGCAATTTCGGCTCGATCCCCGCACAGCCCGCGATCCCGGCGCGGCGCGTTCGTCCGCAGGAGCCGGAGCCCGCCGCCCCGCGCACCGTCACGCTGGCCGACCCGCGCGTCGAGCAGCCGAACATGCGGCGCTATTATCTCGTGCCCTCGGCAACCACGGCCGCGGCCGGCGAGAGCGCGGCCCTCGACGTGCTGGCGCAGTTGATCGGCAGCGGCAGCAATTCCTATCTTTACCGTGCCCTCGTGGTCGACAAGCCGCTCGCGGTCTCCGCCAGCGCCAGCTATTCGAGCATCTCGCTCGACCCGACCCAATTCGCGATCTCGGCTGCACCGAAACCCGGCGTCAGTTTTTCGGAGGTCGAGCAGGCGGTCGACGGGGTCCTCGCCAACGTCGCACAGAACCCGATCCGCGCCGAGGATCTGGAGCGGGTCAAAACCCAGCTCATTGCCGAAGCGATCTACGCCCAGGACAACCAGGCTGTGCTGGCGCGCTGGTACGGCGGCGCGCTGACCACCGGCCTGTCGATCGAGGACATCAGGAGCTGGCCCGATCGCATCCGCGCCGTCACCGCCGAGCAGGTTCGCGCCGTTGCGCAGAAATGGCTCGAGAAGAAGCGCTCGGTGACGGGCTACTTGATCAAGGACACTGCAACCGCCAAGCGCGAGGAGAAGCGCTCGTGACCTATTCCTTCGTTCGCCGCATTGCATTCTCCGTTGCCGCCGGCGCGGTCCTCGCATTCTCTGCGGTCTCGCCGTCGCAGGCCGCCGCAAAGATCCAGCACCTGATCTCGCCGGGCGGCATCGAAGCCTGGTTCGTGCAGGACGCAACCGTGCCGCTGATTGCCATGGAATATTCCTTCGCCGGGGGCTCGGCGGAGGACCCCAAGGACAAGCCGGGCGTTGCCAATCTGGTCGGCTCTCTCCTCGACGAAGGCTCAGGCGATCTCGATTCCAAGACGTTCCATGAACGGCTCGACCGCCGCGCCATCGAGCTGTCCTTCAACGCCACCCGCGACACCCTCCGGGGCAGCCTTCGCATGCTGCGCGACAACAAGGACGAGGCCTTCGACCTGCTCAGGATGGCGCTGACCTCGCCGCATTTCGACACGGCCGACGTCGAACGCATCCGCTCGCAGGTCATCTCGGGCCTGCGCCGCGAGACCACCAATCCGACCTCGCTGGCGAGCCGCAAGTTTCTGGAGCTCGCGTTCGGCGATCACCCCTACAGCCGGCAGAGCAACGGCAACCTCGACAGCGTGCCGACCATCACAATTGCCGACCTGAGGAATTATGTCGGCCGTGTCCTCGCCAGGGATGGCCTCAAGATTGCGGTCGTCGGCGACGTCGATCCGGCTACGCTCGGAAAGCTGCTCGACCACACCTTCGGCAGCCTGCCCGCCAAAGCCAATCTGACGCCAGTCCCCGACGTCGAGGCTGCAAAGCCGCCGCAACGCGCCTTCGTGACCCTCGACGTGCCGCAGACGGTGATCACCTTCGGCGGACCCGGCGTGAAGCGGAGTGATCCGAGCTTCATGGCGGCCTACGTCGTCAACCACATCCTCGGCGGCGGCGGCCTATCGTCCCGGCTCTATCGCGAGGTGCGCGAGAAGCGCGGACTGGCCTATTCGGTGTACGAGTCGCTGCTCTGGATGCAGCACTCGGCGATTTTCATCGGCAATACCGGCACCCGCGCCGACCGCGCCGGCGACACCATCGAGGCCATCGAACAGGAGGTGCGCCGCATCGCCGAGGAGGGCCCGACGCAGAAGGAGCTCGATGAGGCCAAGTCCTATCTCAAGGGCTCGCAGATGCTGGCGCTCGACACCTCGTCCAAGCTGGCACAGGCGCTGCTGCAATATCAGCAAGACAAGCTGCCGATCGACTATATCGAGAAGCGCAACGCCATCGTCGACGCCGTGACGCTGGACGATGCCAAGGCGGCCGCCAAGCGGCTCTGGGGCCAGGGGCTGCTGACCGTCGTCGTCGGCCGGGCCCCGCAGGCCGCCGTGCAACCGGCGGCTGCACCGGCGACGAAGTCGAACTGATCTCTTTTCTCGACGTTTCCTGAATGGCCGGGGCCATCCCGGCCATTTGCGTTTCACGGCAGCGCCATTGCTGACGACGGATGTCCGCGGTATGTCCTGACATCACGAATGGTGCCAGCATGCTGCGGATATCCCGCGATCTCGTCATCGACGAGGACGACATCGAGATCGGCTTTGTCCGCGCCTCCGGCCCGGGCGGGCAGAACGTCAACAAGGTCGCGACCTCCGCGCAGCTGCGCTTCGACACGCGCAAGCTGACCTTGCCCGAGGACGCGGCGCTGCGCCTTGCCCGCATTGCCGGCCAGCGCATGACCAAGGACGGCGTGATCGTGATCCACGCTCAGCGCTTTCGCACTCAGGAGCGCAACCGTCAGGATGCCATCGACCGTCTCGTCGAGATCCTCAAGGAGGCCATGGTCCGGCCGACGCCTCGCCGTGCGACGCGGCCGACCTTCGCCTCCAAGCAGCGCCGGCTCGAGGGCAAGAAACGCCGCAGCGACATCAAGGCCGGCCGCGGCCGGAGCTTCGACGATTGATGCGAAAAACCTCCGGTCGCGCGAGCGACCGGAGATTTGCCGTTCGCGAGCTGGCGTCAGTAGCGCTTGCCGGCCGCAGCACCGCCGGTCGCCGCATCGTCCGTGGTGCCCTTGCGCGTCGCGCTGCCGGTGGTCCCGACGGACCCCTTCGTGCCTTTGCCCGACTTCATGCCGACCTTCTCGCCGGCTGCGCCCTGCTGTGCACCGAGATCCTCATCCTCGCTGCCTGACGCGCCTCCTTGCATGGGCTTGCTTTGTACGGTGCCGCCAGGCCTCGTCCCAGACGAGGTGCCTTGGGCGAGAACGGGCGTTGCAACGAGGGCCGCGAGAGCGCAAGCGATCGCAGAGGTCTTCACCAACTTCATCCATTTCTCCTGGAATGTCGCGATGAACCGTCGGTTGCCTTCTGCACCGTTCGCCTGCACCGGACCGGTTCATCGCAAAGAGAGTTCGAACGGCGCGGTGTGATGCAAGCCGCGTCGTGTGGTGATCGTTTAGGGTTTTCGCGGCGCTTTCGCGGAATTGTGCTCCTCATATGCGGCGGCGCGGAACATCCCAAGCATTCCCGACGGACGAGGCGCGCCGAAAATGTCCCCCATTTCGGGTGTGGGAAGCTCGACCTGACCCATGCATTTGTCGCTGCGTGGCACTAGACTTGAGAATATTCGCCGAGTGAGCCTCATGCCCGTCCGCCAGCTGCCAGAACAGGTCGTCAACCGCATCGCCGCCGGCGAGGTGGTCGAACGTCCGGCGAGCGTGGTCAAGGAGCTGGTCGAGAACGCTATCGATGCCGGCGCGAGCCGCATCGACGTCTTCACCGACGGCGGCGGGCGGCGGCGAATCGGCATCACCGACGACGGCAGCGGCATGATCGCAAAAGACCTTGCGCTCGCCGTCGAGCGCCATGCCACCTCCAAGCTCGACGACGAGGACCTGCTGCAGATTCGCACCCTCGGGTTTCGCGGCGAGGCCCTGCCCTCAATCGGCTCGGTGGCGCGCCTCTCCATCACCACGCGGCACGCCAGCGAGCCGCACGCCTGGGCGTTGTCGGTCGAGGGCGGCGAGAAGTCCGGGATCATGCCGGCGGCGCTGGCGCATGGCACGCGCGTCGAGGTTGGCGACCTCTTCTACGCGACGCCGGCGCGGCTCAAGTTTCTGAAAACTGACCGCACCGAAGCGGAAGCCATCCGCGAAGTGGTACGGCGCCTCGCGATGGCGCGGCCCGACATCGCCTTCACGCTCGCCGGCGAGGAGCGCGCACCGGTGACCTGGACCGCGGCGCTGCCCGGCGCGGCCGGACGGCTGACTCGGCTTGGCGACATCCTCGGCGCCGAGTTCCGCAGCCACGCCATCGAGGTCCATGCCGAGCGCGAGGGCGTCGTGGTCGCCGGCTATGCTGCGGCTCCCGCGCTGACCAAGGCCAACGCACTCGGTCAATATCTCTTCGTCAACGGCCGGCCGGTGCGCGACAAGCTCATTCTCGGCGCCGTGCGCGCGGCCTATTCCGACTATCTGCCGCGCGACCGCCATCCGGTGCTTGCGCTGTTCGTCACGCTCGATCCGCGCGAGGTCGATGCCAATGTGCATCCGGCCAAGACCGAGGTGCGCTTCCGCAATGCCGGCCTCGTCCGCGCGCTGATCATGCATGGCTTGAAGGAAGCGCTGGCGCGCGAGGGCCGCCGCACCGCCGCCAATAGCGGCGAGAGCGCGCTGTCCTCGTTCCGCCCAGCCTTCACGCCGCCACGTCCGGCAAGCTGGGACTGGCGCGCCTCGCCAGCCGCCCCGGTGGCGCCGATGCCGTCGTTCGAAGGCGCCGCCGCGCCCGCCTTCGCCGAGCGTGCGCAGGCTGCCTTCGACGTCGGCGCGCCCAGCGCGGACGTTCGGATCGAGACGCAGCCGGTAGCTGATCTCGTCGACCGCCCGCTCGGCGCGGCGCGCACGCAGATCCACGAGACCTACATCGTCTCGCAGACCCGCGACGGCCTGATCATCGTCGACCAGCACGCCGCGCATGAGCGCATCGTCTATGAGCGGCTGAAGGCCTCGCTCGCCGCCAACGGCGTGCAGCGGCAGATCCTGCTGATCCCTGAGATCGTCGAGATGGACGAGGCGACGGTGGAGCGCCTGCTGGAGCGCAGCGAGGAGCTGGCATCGTTCGGCCTTGCCATCGAATCCTTCGGCCCCGGCGCGGTCGCGGTGCGCGAGACGCCGTCGCTGCTCGGCAAGACCAATGCCGGCGGCCTGTTGCGCGATCTTTCCGAGCACATGGCCGAATGGGACGAGGCGCTGCCGCTCGAACGCCGCCTGATGCACGTCGCCGCCACCATGGCCTGCCACGGCTCGGTGCGCGCCGGCCGCCGGCTGCGGCCGGAGGAGATGAACGCGCTGCTCCGCGAGATGGAGGACACGCCGAACTCCGGCCAGTGCAATCACGGCCGGCCGACCTATGTCGAGCTGAAGCTGAGCGACGTGGAGAAGCTGTTCGGGCGGCGGTGACGGTGCCGTAGGGTGGATTAGCCGAAGGCGTAATCCACCTCTTCTGCGTCCGCAGTGAGAGACAGTGGCGGATTACGCTTTGCTAATCCGCCCTACGCAAGAACACAAACTCCGTGTCGTCATAGGCGCGCCGCTCCAGCTCCTCGAAACCTTCAGGCGTCACGAACTGCGCGGCCTTCGCCTCTTCCACCACGAGCAGCGCGCCGGGCGTGAGCCAGCCGCCGTCGCGAAGGCTCGCGAGCGCCTTCTCGGCAAAGCCCTTGCCATAGGGCGGATCGAGGAACACCAGCGAGAACGGCTCGACGGGATGCGCGGGGCCGAGATCGGTCGCATCGCGGCGATACACCTTGGTGACGCCGCCGAGGCCGAGCGCCTCGACATTGTTGCGCAACAGCGCACGCGCCTCCGCGCCGTTGTCCACGAACAGCGTGAACTTCGCCCCGCGCGAGGCCGCCTCGATGCCGAGCGCGCCGGTGCCGGCGAAGAGATCGAGCACGCGCGCATCCGCAATCGGATCGTCATAGGCGTGCACGAGGATGTTGAACACGGACTCGCGCAACCGGTCCGCCGTCGGGCGGATGTCACGCGAAGACGGTGAGGCGAGATTGCGCCCCTTCAAACGACCGCCGACGACGCGCAACTTCAATCCTCCCGCGGCGTCAGGTCGCGTTTGCCGTGATAACCGCGCTTGGGACGGCGCGGCGGGCCGTAGCCGCTCGCCTCCATCTCGTTGCGCTCGCGCGCCTCCTCGCTGCCGGTGCGCTGAACCAGTACGCGGCGACCCTTGCGGTCGCTGATCACCGCGCGCTTGCTGGCGGGCTTCTTCTCGCTGGTCGCGTCGTCGACGCGCGAAGATGACTTGGAGGGCGCGTCGAACTGCGCGCCCGACTTCTCGATCACCTTGTCGCCGAGCTGCTCGCGCAGCACGCGCGCGCGGATCTCCTCGACCTGACCTTCCGGAATCTCGCCGAGCTGGAACGGTCCGTAGGAGACGCGGATCAGCCGGTTCACCTCGAGGCCGAGATGGGCGCAGACATTGCGCACCTCGCGGTTCTTGCCCTCGCGGATCGCGAACACCAGCCAGACATTGGCGCCCTGGTCGCGTTCCAGCGTGGCCTCGATCGGACCATACTTGACGCCCTCGATCTCGATGCCGTTCTTGAGCTGGTCGAGCTGCGCCTGGGTGACGTCGCCATGGGCGCGGACGCGGTAGCGGCGCAGCCAGCCGGTGTCGGGCAGCTCGAGCGTGCGCGCGAGGCCGCCATCGTTGGTGAGCAGCAGCAAGCCCTCGGTGTTGAAGTCGAGCCGGCCGACGCTGATCAGCCGCGGCAGGCCTTCGGGCAGATTGTCGAACACGGTCGGACGGCCCTCGGGGTCGTCATGCGTCGTCATCAGCCCGCGCGGCTTGTGGTAGAGGAACAGCCGCGTGCGTTCACGCTCCGGCAACGGCTTGCCGTCGACCATGACGACGTCGTTCTTGGTGACGTCGAGCGCGGGCGAGTTGATGACCCGGCCATTCACGGTGACGCGCCCCTGCGTGACCATCTCCTCGGCGTCGCGGCGCGAGGCGAGACCGGCGCGGGCCAGCACCTTGGCGATGCGCTCGCCGGCCTTCTTCGGCTTCGGCGCCTCGTCGCGGCGCGGCCGGCCCTCGAAATCACGATCGCGCTCGCGATAGGCGCCGCGGCCGCCGAAGGCGGGACGCTTCTCGAAAATCCTGCTGTCGTCCTCGTTGTCGCGGCGCGGACGATCGCGGAAGCGGCCTTCGTTGCGCGGATGCTCCTGCCAGTCCATGCGGCCTTCGGGGCGCTGGCGCGGCCGATCGAATTTCGGACGGTCACCGCGTTCGCTATCGCGGTCACGGGGCCGATCGAATTTCGGTCGCTCGCGGAACGGGCGGTCACCGGATGCGCGGTCGTCGCGCGAACGAGAGAAACGCGGACGGTCCTCACCGCGACCGCCCTCACGGCGATCGTCGCGCTGACGCCAGGGCTTCTCGTCGCCGCGATCGCGGCCGCCGAAATCCTTGTCGAAGCTCTTGCGTGGGCGATCACCGCGCGGTGCGCGATCACCGCGATCGAAATTCGGGCGGTCGCCGCGCGGCTTGAAGCTGCGTTCGCCACGGTCCTCGCGCGGCCCACGGTCGCGTTCGCGATCCCCATGGCCGCGTTGGCGATCCCCACGGTCGCGTTGGCGATCCGGCCCGCCCCGCGAAAATTTCCGTTCGCCGTCGAACTTGCGCTCTGGACGGTCGCCGCGCGGCGCGTAGGGTTTCTTGTCGCCGAACTTCCTGTCGCTGGAGCGGCCGGCCGAGCGGGCATCGTCGCGATCCCTGCGCGGCGGACGATCGTCGCGGCCAAATGACGGACGATCGCCGCGCGGCTTGAAGCTGCGCTCACCGCGGCCTTCACTGCCGCGATCGTCGCGCTTGAAGCGGGGACGGTCACTGAAATCGCGGCGCGGTGCGTCACCTTCCTCGCGGCGGCGGAATGGGCGGCTGTCGCGGTCGCCACGGGGCGGGCGGCTGTCGCGCTCGCGCTTACCCTCGCCCTTGCCCTCGAAGCCGCGCTTGGCGAATTTCTTCTCTGGCCCGCGCGGCTTGCCGCTACTGCCTTTGGCCGGGCCTCGCCGGCCGCGGGAATCGTTGTCTTTGTCGCTGTCGCGAGGCATGACTAATCTCACTTAAGGGGTGGCGCGAGCATTGTGCGCGCTCGCTGCGAGCCGCATGCTCAGGCAAAATCGGTATCCACTCTTGCTGAAGGCGGAGCTAGTAGCAGGTTTCTGGCGATGATACGAGGCATGAAAGCCCCTTCTTTCATGGATTTGGCGCTTCTGGCGGCCGAAAATGCCGGAAAAGCGGGCGAAGTTCCTGTTGGCTGCGTGGTGGTCCGCGATCACGAGGTGATCGCCACCGGCGCCAACCGGACGCTGACCGACCATGATCCGACCGCCCATGCCGAGATCATCGCGCTGCGCGCGGCCGCCGCGAAGATCGGCAGCGAGCGGCTGGTCGACTGCGACCTCTACGTGACGCTGGAGCCCTGCACCATGTGTGCGGGCGCGATCTCGTTTGCAAGGGTGAGACGGCTCTATTACGGCGCGGCCGACCCCAAGGGCGGCGCGGTGGAGTCAGGCGTGCGGTTCTTTGCCTCGCCGACCTGTCACCACACGCCGGACGTCTATTCCGGCGTCGGCGAGAGCGAGGCGGCGCGGCTGCTGAAGGAGTTCTTTCGGGAGCGGCGGTAGGTCGGAGTCGCGTAGCCCGGATGGAGCGAAGCGCAATCCCGGACAGTGCCGCGGCGAGGAGAGAATCCCGGATTTCGCTGCGCTCCATCCGGGCTACAAGATCGTCAGGCCAAGAAGAACTCGCGCAGCGCCCTCGCTGTCACATCGGGATTCTCCTCCGTGAGGAAGTGGCCGGAATCCACCGGCATGCCGGAGGCGTTCGTGGCCCATTGCTTCCACGTGTCGAGCGGCGTCGCGGCGGCCTGGGCGATGCCGGCATTGCCCCACAGCGCCAGCATCGGAATGGTGATCTTCTTGCCGGCCTCGAAATCGGCCTTGTCGAGGTCGTAGTCGAAATAGGCGCCGGCGCGGTAATCCTCGCACATCGCGTGGATGCGGGCGGGATCGCGGAACGGGGCGAGGTAGTGCTCCAGCGCGCGCGGGTCGATCGCGTCCAGCGTCTTCGACTTGGTCTGGCTCGCCATCTTGAAGCGCAGGAAGAACTCGCCTTGGCCTGCGATCAGCGTCTCCGGCAGCGGATAGGGCTGCGCCAGGAAGGTCCAGTGATAGATCTTCAAGGCATAGGCGCGGTTCATCCGCTCCCAGTAATTATAGGTCGGCAGGATATCGAGCACGGCGAGCTTCGACAGCCGGCCGGGATGATCGAGCGCGAGCCGGTACGACACGCGGCCGCCGCGGTCGTGGCCGGCGAGCGCGAAATGCACGTGGCCGAGGCGCTCCATCACCTCGACCATGGCTTTCGCCATGGCGCGCTTAGAGTAGGGGATGTGCAGCGCATCGCTCGCGGGCATGTCGGACCAGCCGTAGCCCGGCAGGTCGGCGATGATCAGCGTGAAGTGCTCGGCGAGTTCAGGCGCCACCTGGTGCCACATCACGTGGGTCTCGGAGAAGCCGTGCAGGAGCAGCAGCGGCGGGCCCTTGCCGCCGACGCGGGCGAAGATGCGGCCGAACGAGGTATCGATCCATTCGGCGGCGAAGCCCGGATAGAGGTCGGCGAGATCGGACATCTTGTTGCATCCTTGTTGGCCGGTGGCGGGGCCGCTCGACAAAAAGTGTCGAAAACAACCCCATGCACAGTACCGGTATTATCGTCGGGGCAACTAACCCCAACTGACGATTGCATATTCTGGAGTGTAGATGTGGCGGCGCGGTGACGCGAACGTCGCGATTCCGGACCGGCGCTTTTGGGGGCGCCGTCCGCAATGACACGCTAATTTTTGGCCTTTTCCGCCTCCACCGCCTGCCAGCCGATGTCGCGGCGGCAGAAGCCGTCCGGCCAGTCGATGCGGTCGACGGCTTGATAGGCGCGCGCCTGCGCTTCCGTCACGGTCGCCCCTAGCGCGCAGACATTGAGCACGCGGCCGCCATTGGCGAGGACCGCGCCGTCCTTGGCCACCGTGCCGGCGTGGAAGATCTCGACATTGTCGACCTTGGCAGCCTCTTCCAGCCCGCCGATGCGCGTGCCCTTCTGGTAGTCGCCGGGATAGCCCTTCGCCGCCATCACCACGGTCAGCGCGGATTCCTTGTGCCAGCGCAGGTCGAAATGCTTCAGCTCCCCGTCGCAGGCGGCGAGCAGCGCCGGCACGATGTCGCTCATCATGCGCAGCATCAAGACCTGGCACTCGGGATCGCCGAAGCGGACGTTGAACTCGAACAGTTTTGGGCCCTGCGTCGTCAGCATGATCCCGGCATAGAGCACGCCGCGGAACGGCGTGCCGCGCTGCTTCATGCCTGCCACCGTCGGCAGGATGATTTTGGCCATGATCGCGTCGTGGACGGCAGGCGTCACCAGCGGCGTCGGCGAATAAGCGCCCATGCCGCCGGTGTTCGGGCCGACATCGTGGTCGAACACGCGCTTGTGGTCCTGGGCGGAGGCGAGCGGGATCGCCGTCTCACCGTCGCACAGCGCAAAGAAGCTGATCTCGCGGCCGGGCAAAAACTCCTCGATCACGACCTCGGCGCCGGCCTCGCCGAAGGCGCCCTCGAACATCATGGCGATGGCGTCCTCGGCCTCGCGCACGGTTTTTGCGACGACGACGCCCTTGCCGGCGGCAAGGCCATCGGCCTTGACCACGATCGGCGCGCCCTGGCTCTGCACATAGGCGCGGGCGTCATCGGCATTGGTGAAGCGTTTGTAGGCGCCGGTCGGAATGCCGAACTCGGTGCACAGCGCCTTGGTGAACCCCTTGGAGCTTTCGAGCTGGGCCGCCACCCTGCTCGGCCCGAACGCCTTGATGCCGGCTTTGGTGAGATCATCGACGATGCCGGCCGCCAGCGGCGTCTCCGGCCCGACCACCACGAGCGCGACCGCGTTCTTTTTGCAGAAGTCGATCACGGCGGCATGGTCGGCGACATCGAGCGCCACGCACTCCGCCTCCCTGGCGATGCCGGCATTGCCGGGCGCGCACCAGAATTTGGTCACCAGGGGAGAGGCTGCGATCTTCCACGCCAGGGCATGTTCGCGGCCGCCGGAACCAAGCAGGAGAATGTGCATCGAAGGCTCAGGATAAGGGGTTTTGCTGGGGGCGGAGGTCGCATGAATCGGGGTGGGGCTCAAGAGGAAACGGCGCGAACTCCCCGCCATTCGATGTGCTCGATCATTCCAGGCGCTTGCTGGCGAATGACTTTTCGCCATGCGAGCGATCGGCTACACGGGAATTGCATTTCCCCGTGTGCTCGCGGGCGCTGATCCAACAAGGCCCAAAGAATGACTGAGAAGCCGCAAGCGGGCGCGCCCGCCCTGGAGAAAGGGCTGGACCTTCTGGAGGCGCTGGCGGGCGCTGCACGCGGGATGAGCCAGAAGCAACTCGCCGAACGCGTCGGGCGCTCCGTCAGCGAGATCTTCCGGATGCTGGTGGCGCTGGAGCGCCGGGGCTATGTCGCGCGCGACCCCGCGACCGGCGAATACACTTTGACGCTGAAGCTGTTCCGGATCGCTTCGCAATTCCCGCCGACCGAGCGGCTGCTGAAGGCGGCGCTGCCGGTGATGGAGCAGCTCGCCTCGCGCGTCCAACTGTCCTGCCACCTGACGGTGCTGCACGGCGAGCAGTTCATGGTGATCGCCCGGATCGAGCCGGAATGGTTGATGGGCTGGTCGGTCAAGGTCGGCGCGGTGTTTCCGCTCACCCAGCAATACGCGTCGGCGAAGGTTCTGGCGGCCTTTCAGCTCGAGGGCCGGCGCCAGGAGCTGGCGCAGGTCATCGCGACCAATGACCGGATCAGCACCAAGAAGGCGCTTGCGGCGCTCGACCGCATTTCCTCGGAGGGTGGAAACTTCTCCAATGACGATGGCTATACGCGCATCCTTGCCTATAGCTGCCCGATCATCGAAGTCTCCGGCCGGGCAGTGGCCGCGATGACCGTCCCGCTGGTGAGGCAGGATCAAATCCCCGCCGCGGAAGCCAGCGCCATCGCCGCGGAGCTGCGCAGCGCGGCCAGGATCGTATCCGAGAAGATCGGCGGCGTTTCCTAGGACGTGGACGCATAAACGTCGGCTTACCAGTAAAGCGGAAGCTCGGACCTTTGGGCGTGATCGGCAGCTTGTGACCCGATGGCGAAGTTCGGTTTGGTTCAGATATGGTCAGCTGATCGGGGGGACAACGGAAGTGACGCAGGTTCGTTCGAGCCGGCTCTTTTGACCAGAGCGGACATTTGCGCCTGCGTGCTACGGTCGGCTTCGCTCATTGGGAGGTGAATGAAACAGGGCAGTCTTGTGCCTTCACTTCCCCAGTCGGAGAGCCGCTCTGCTCGAACTCGGCGGAGGGACAGTTCGGAGGTGCACGCTAGCGGGCATTTGAGTGGCCGTGCTGCAAGGGCTTGCAGTTGAGGTCTGCGATTTTAGGAACGTCGGACGCAAAAGCAAGTTGCGGCATCAAACAGACTTCAAGGATCAACGTCATGGCCAACTCTCCCGAAATGGTTCATTCAAGCCACCGCACGCCACCTCAGACGAGCGATGTCGTTCCCGCCGACGAAATTCGCACAATCATGTTGAATCAGGTTGCGTGGGGCGCGGTTTTCGCGGGTGCAGCCATCGCGCTTGTGATGCAGATTATTCTAAACATGATCGGCCTTGGCGTGGGTTTATCCACGGTAGACGTTGGGGAAGGTAGCACGCCCAGCGCAAGCTCGATGTCGGTTGGTGCAGGTATCTGGTTTATAGTTTCCGGCATTCTGGCTGCGGCCCTGGGCGGCTACATAGCCGGTCGGCTTTCTGGCAAGGCGTCTGCTTCAACGACGGCTTATCATGGATTAATGTCATGGGCAGTCTCAACGCTGGCGGTGATGTATCTGCTTTCTTCCGCCGCTTCCGGCTTGGCTAGTGGCGCTCTCAGCACAGCATCTTCCGCTTTGGGCGGAGCGGGCAAAGCGCTGGGAGGGTCGGTCCAAACGGCAGTTCAAGCGGCAGCGCCTACGCTGAACAATGTTAGCGACCCGATGGCTGCCATCGAAAGCAAAGTTAAAGGCGCCTCGGGAGGGCAAGATCCCGCCGCGCTTCGTGATGCCGCGGCCACAGCCGTCCGCGCGGCGCTAACGGGTGACGCTTCTCAGCAGGCAGCGGCTAACGACAAGGCGGCCGAGGCTCTAGCCAAGGCTCAGAATATATCTCAGGACGAAGCAAAGGCGCAGATCAGTCAGTACCAACAGCAATATAAGGAAGCGATAGCCAAGACGAAGGAGCAGGCAAAGCAGGCGGCGGATACAGCTGCCAAGCGCGTCTCACAAGGTGCATTGTTCGCGGCAGTGGCATTGTTACTGGGCGCCTTGGCCGCGTTCTTTGCAGGGCAAGCCGGGGCCGTGAATCCAACAGTGTCGGCGCAAGTCGCCCGTCGATGACAACAACGACCCGAGAAATCGACTTCAGCTCGAACAACCAAGTTCGTCAGCTCACCGAAAGGCGTCGCTTCAGCGCTTTGTCCCTCGTTCGTTGAAGCAGGCGACCTGATCATGCATCATCTCTGGCAGATGATCAGGAAGGTGGTCGCGCGCGGACGAGCGGCTCCAAACGATCGTCTTTGGCGACCGTGGCTTCATTCGCGGCATGGATGATTACGCAATCGCTCCGGGTTTTGTCGGACTAAGGACGAGGTGAGTGTTCGATAAGCTGATTTGCAGCCTGTCGCGACAGTATGCTCGCATCGCCGCCGGTCCAAATCTAAGAGCGGTAGCTCCAAGCTCGCGTCGTTGCCCGGCAGCCCCGACTATAGCGAGCGCTTCGCAAACCTTGCGAAAAAAATTAAGAACGATGCGTTGTCTCTGGCGTTGGGCGCATGTCCATAGAGGAGGCAAACATGCAAGGACAATGCGTGGTAGCAGTATACAACTCTCGTAACGATGCAGAGGAAGCGTACCGTGCTGTGGTCGGTTCAGGCGTTCCAGCAGATCATGTGAGGCTGAGCAATCAGCCATCACAGTCAAGCAGCGAAAGAGCAAGCGAAAGCTCGGATGGAGGAAGTTTCTGGGACTGGCTGTTTGGAAGCGATGTACCGGCAGACGAGCGCCGCCTGTATGAAAGCCACATGGAAAGGGGCGGCACCGCATTGTCGGTGCTAGTGGATGCTCCCACCATGGCCGATCTCGAACGCATCGAAGGTGTGCTGCAGGAGTACAATCCGGTCGAGATCCACGAAGAAAATGGGGGCGGCTCGACAGCGGTCGGAAGCGGAGTGTCAGGACCCTCGGTGAGGCAAGAAGGGTATGACTCTCAAGGCGACGAACCCGAGAAGGTTATCCCTCTCCCGGAAGAAGAATTGAAGGTGGGCAAACGGGCCACCGAAACCGTCAAGCATATAAGAACTTACGTAGTCGAGGAGCCTGTACAAAAGGACGTACAACTGCGCGATGAGCGAACTGTCATCGAGCGCCGTCCAGCTACGGGAGCTGCGACAGGGCAACCAACGGAACGGGAGTACGAGGTGCGAGAGCTGCATGAGGAGCCCGTAGTCCAGAAGGAGACTCGAGCCGGTGAAGAACTGGTGGTACGCAAAGAAGCGGCCGAACGTACTGAGAGAGTTGCTGATACGGTGAAGAAAACCAGGGCCGACATTGACAAGACTGAGCGTTGAGCTAGCTGATCAACCGCCGGCATCAAAGATCGGCAGTGGCGAGTGAGGGCGGCTTTGGGCCGCTCTCACTTGCTCGGATATTAAAATAGTCGTGCGTCAGAGCGAAAGCGCCAGCACTTCATCGGCCTTACAGCTGTTGGCTCACATGCACGGTAGATCGGACGCGGGGGCCGTGCTCACTTCGACCGCCGCTTGTGGCCCTTAGGCGAGGTTCAGGCGGCGTACACGTTGGTTGGGACAGAGCGGGAGCGACCGGCCGAGCTTCCAAACGGCGCTGATGACCCGAAGGCGACATCGACCAAACGTCTAATCGGCCCTTCAACTCACCTGTGTGCCCTTATGTTATTGTATCCCTTCCGAGAACTCGATGGAGGGAAGGATGGACATCCGATGGAAATTGACGGCGCCGGGTGAAGCGTTCAACGCGCACGACTTGGATTCCATCATGGAGTTCTTTGCTGACGATTGTATCTTGGAGATACCGAGGGGAAGCAAGCCTTGGGGCTCCCGCTTCGAAGGCAAACGCAACGTACGAGACGGGCTCGCGACGCGCTTTGAAGGCTTGCCGGATGTTCACTACGGCGACGCCGAGCATTTTGCGGATACGATGGCAAACACGGGCATTTCAAAATGGACGCTCACGCTCTAACCGGCGGTCATGCCGGCATCGACGATCCAGGCCGCGCCGTTCACGTGAGCAGCCTCGTCGGATGCGAGGAAGGCAACGATGTTCGCGACGTCCTGCGGTCGTCCGTGCGCGCTCGCAGCATTTCGACGCATTGTGATGGCGCCCTCGCGCGCCTGGCCTTCCAACTCCCGGATCATGCGCGACTCGACCGGACCGGGCAGAACGGCGTTGACCCTGATCTTCGTTCCGGCGACATCGAGCGCTGCCGTGCGCGTCAGTCCGAGCACGGCGTGCTTGGAGGCGACGTAGCCTGCGAGCCCTGCACGTCCGCGGATCGCGGACGTCGATGCGGTGTTGATGATCGCGCCCGTCCCGCGTTGCATCATCCTGGCGATCACGTGCTTGAGGCCGAGAAAAGCGCCCTTGACGTTCACCTGCAGCAATTGATCGAACGTTTCGTCGGGATATTCGTGAAGAGGAGCGACGACGCCCTCAATGCCCGCGTTGTTGGCGAAGATGCCGATCGGCCCGAGACGTGCTTCGGTCGCCTCTACGAATGCGATCGTATCCTGAGCGAGGGAGACATCCGCGCGGATGGCGAGCGCCCTTGCCCCGGCCTTCTCGACCAGCTGTGCGGTGGCGCGTGCAGCCGCTTCGTCGCGGTCGACGATCGCGACCGCAGCGCTCATCTGCCCCAACTTTAGCGCAATGGCGCGCCCGATATCGCCCCCGCCGCCCGTGACCAGCGCGACCGGCCGATCCGTGCCACTCACGACTTCAGGAACTCGCAGCCGCCATCCGCCACAGGCCGCCAGGCCTCGGACGGCGCGATGGTCTTGACCAGCTTGTAATAGTCCCAGGAATATTTGGAATCGCTGGGGGTCTTCACCTCGAACAGATACATGTTGTGCAGCTTGCGACCGTCGGCGCGCACGCTACCCTTGCCGAAAAGAGGATCGTCGGTCGGCAGCTTCTTCATCTGTTCGACCACCGCCTTGCCGTCGCTGGAGGCGCCAAGCGCATCAACGGCCTTCAGATAATGCAGCGTCGTGGCGTAGGCACCCGCATGCAGCGCGGTCGGATAGCGGCCGTTGTTGCGCGGCGCGAATCGCTTGGTCCAGGCACGCGTATCGTCATTCAGATCCCAATAGAAAGCTTCGGTGAACTGCAGCCCCTGCGCAATCTTCAAGCCGAGCGAATGCACGTCGCTGAGATACAGCACCGTCGCCACCACGCGCTGGCCGCCTTGCGGAATCCCGAATTCGACGGCCTGCTTGATGGAGTTGATGGTGTCGCCGCCGGCGTTGATCAACGCGATGATTTCCGCCTTCGAAGACTGCGCCTGCAACAGGAAGGATGAGAAATCCTGCGTGTTGATCGGCGTGCGGACGCCGCCGAGAACCTTGCCGCCGAATTTCTGCACGACGTTCTTAATGTCGCCTTCCATGGCATGGCCGAAGGCATAGTCGGCCGTGAGCAGGAACCAGCTCTTGCCGCCGCTCTCGACGACGGCGCGCGCGACCCCCGACGAGAGCGCGTAGGTGTCGTAGGTCCAGTGCACGAGATTGGGCGAGCAGGACTTGCCGGTCAGGTCCGACGACGAGGCGCCGGAGACCAACAGCGTCTTGTTGTTCTGCTGCACGACGTTGCGCACCGCGAGGGCGACGGCCGAATTCGGCGCATCGACGATGACATCGACGCCTTGCCGGTCGATCCACTCGCGCGCGATGTTGGCGCCGAGATCAGCCTTGTTCATGTGGTCGCCGCTGATGATCTCGACCGGCCGGGTCATCCTGGGAGACGATGCCTGGAAATCCTCGACCGCCATCTTTGCCGCCAGCAGCGAGCCCGGGCCGGTGACATCGGCATAGAGGCTGGACATATCCGTCAGCACGCCGATGCGGAGCGGCTTTGCTTCTTGCGCCCGTGCACTGAGCCCCGTCATGCCCAACGCCAATCCGCCGGCGCCAGCCAGCAGCCGGCGGCGGCTCACTCGAAATCGTGCTGCCATGGGCAGACCCTCCTTTGCCTTGTGCGTGTTTCTTCCCAATTTTCGCCGCCCGCATGTACATCGCACGCAGGCTGATCTTGTCGTTCAGGGCGTGAGGCGCTCGACGAGCCTGCGATCCTCGACCTCGAATCCGCCGCCATAGACGTCCGACACCATGAAATGCGCGCCGAGGATCTCCGGCTCGAGCTCGGCAATCGGATCGTACGCGCTGGCGTGCAGCGTCATCGCGGCGCGACCCGGCACCGGCTTGGAATATTTCAACGGCGTGCGGCGATAGGCGATGTCCGCATAGGCCGTGCCGAGCCGCTCGGGATGCGGCAGACGGCGCACATGGATCTCACCGGCCGGCAGCTTATCGCCGTCGACGATGCGGACGACCGGCGCGGACGGATCCGGCGTGAAGGAGAAATCGGCGAGCGGAATGCCGCGGCGGCGGACCCATCCAGTGATCGATCCATCGGCATGCTCGTCGAACGCGTAATGCGCATCCTTCTTGGTGTAGCCGAACACCTCGCGTCCGGCACAGATCCCCATGGGATCGCTGCAATACATGAAGATATGCGTCTCGGTGAACAGCCCCTTGTAGCGCACGGGCACCGAGATCATCAGGTCGAACATCTCGCCCGCGTGCACGGCGAGGGAATGGCCAGGCGAACGCATGAAACGAAAGGCCACGCGGTCGCTGGCGATCTCGAACGGCGTCTCTGCGAGCAAGGTCGCGACCTTGCCGGGCGCGACACGGGTCATGATCTCGACGGTGCGCAAGGTGCAGCCCCACTCCACCGGATAAGCCGGCGAATAGGGCGGATTGACCCCGCTATTCGGCTTGAGCTGGTACTGCCCGAACATGCGTCCGCGCGGGTCGTCGGGATCGGTGACCACAGCCATGGGGCCGCTTCCTCTGATTTATATATGATTTGTAAATTTCATATATGAAATTTAGGTCGAGTCAAGTTGCCTTCCAAGCTGCGGTTCCTTGGGTCTACCGAATCGATTGGCGCTGCGGCGCGAAAATCCTTAACGTCGGGCCTGACCCCGAAATGCCGAATCGTTTGCTATGCCGCCTGCGGAACAACTGCTCAACGCGCCTGAATTCACCGTCTCCGAACTGTCCCTGTCCCTGAAGCGGACGGTCGAGGACGCCTTCGGCCATGTCCGCGTCCGCGGCGAGATCTCCGGCTTCCGCGGGGCGCATTCCTCCGGCCATTGCTATTTCGCGCTCAAGGACGAGAGCGCCAAGATCGAGGCGGTGATCTGGAAGGGCGTGCACAGCCGCATGCGCTTCAAGCCCCAGGAGGGGCTCGAGGTGATCGCCACCGGCAAGCTGACGACCTATCCCGGCTCCTCGAAATACCAGATCGTGATCGAGGCGCTGGAGCCGGCCGGCATCGGCGCGCTGATGGCGCTGATGGAGGAGCGCAAAAAGAAGCTCGCCGCCGAGGGCCTGTTTGACGAGGCGCGCAAGCAGCTGCTGCCGTGGCTGCCGGAGGTGATCGGCGTCGTGACCTCGCCGACCGGCGCCGTCATCCGCGACATCCTGCATCGGCTGGAGGACCGTTTTCCCCGCCGCGTGCTGGTGTGGCCGGTCAAGGTGCAGGGCGACGGCTCGGCCGAGCAGGTCGCGGCCGCGATCCGCGGCTTCAACGCGCTCTCCGAGGGCGGCCGGATTCCGCGGCCCGATGTGCTCATCGTCGCGCGCGGCGGCGGCTCGCTGGAGGACCTCTGGTCGTTCAACGAGGAGATCGTGGTGCGCGCCGCCGCCGAGAGCATGATCCCGCTGATCTCGGCGGTGGGGCACGAGACCGACATCACGCTGATCGATTTCGTCGCCGACAAGCGCGCGCCGACGCCGACGGCGGCGGCCGAGATGGCGGTGCCGGTGCGCAGCGACCTGTTCGTCGAAGTCGGCGATCTCGGGCGCCGCACCCGCGCCTGTTGGCAGCGCGCCCAGGAGAGCCGCCGCAGCGAGCTGCGCGCCGCCGCGCGCGCGCTGCCGGCGGCCGGCGATCTCCTGGCGATCCCGCGGCAGCGACTGGATTCGGCAGGCGCGTCCCTGCCCCGCTGTCTCAAGGCCAACACGCATGCGCATTTCCGCAGGTTCACCGCGGCCAGCGCGAAGCTGACGCTGCGGGTGCTGCACGGCCAGATCTCGCAGGCCGATCATCGCCTCACCGTTTGCGGCGAGCGGCTTGGTCTCTCCACGCGCTCGCTGCTGCGGCAGCGGCGCGACCGCTTTGCGGGCTTGCAGGTGCGCCTGCGCGCCTCAAAGCTTGCGAATGCGCAGGCGCAGCGCAATGCGATTGCCCGCCAGCGCGAGCGCACGCATCGTCTGACTGAGCGGGCGGAGCGTGCGCTCGTCACGCTGCTGCACCGGCTGGAGGCGCGGGTCGAGAACAGCGGCAAGCTGCTCTCCGCGCTGTCCTATCGCAGCGTGCTCGCGCGCGGCTTTGCGCTGGTGCGCGACGAGGCCGGCCATCCCGTGCATGCGGCTGATGCGATCGGCCCCGGCGCGCGGGTCGAGATCGAGTTCGCGGACGGCCGCGTCGGCGCAACGGCGGATGCAGATCGCGCGGCACCTGCGGAGAGGCGCGCGCCGGCGCAGCCCAAGCCGGCTGCGGAGACGAAGCCGGCGCCGAGGCGATTGGTCAAGCCGGTGGATCAGGGCAGCTTGTTCTGAGGGAGCGAGCACGGGCTCTATCCGCGTCATTGCGAGGAGCCCTTGCGACGAAGCAATCCAGACTGCTTCCGCGGAGGGATTCTGGATTGCTTCGCTGCGCTCGCAATGACGATGTGGCGACAGCGCGTCTACCATTCAAATCTACTTCAGCGACACGACAATCCCGCCTCGATCGTGGTCCAGAAGCCGCAATGGTCCGGCGCGCGATGGGAGGCGTGGGCTTCGAACAGCAGGATCGCGACGGTGAAGACGATCAGGGCGGAGGCGAAGAGCGTGATGCGGCCATGCATGTGAGATGCGTTTAATCGATATCGTGGTCGAACTAAGGCGAGGCCAAGCGCGGCGGCACCACCCTCACCGCGCCAGCCATTGCGCGACGTCCTTCTGCGAGGCGGCGCGGGCCTCGGCATCCCCGTGCTCGGGCGCAGCGGCGGCGTGCAGCGGCGTGCTGGCGCGGTCGAAATCGTGATCGGCGCCGGGATAGACCACGATGCGCGCCAGCGCGCTGCGGCCGCGCGCGCCGTCCACCATCTGGCGGCAGGCCGGCGGCGACGACACCTCGTCATCGGCGCCGATCAAGACCAGCGTCGGCACCCGCGTGCTCCAGCCGAGGCCCGCCGAGATCCGGCAATCCGGATAGAACGCGATGGCGGCGCGGAAGTCCGGACCGGGATCGCGCCCCGCGCTCTGCGGACGCACGGCCCAGAGCAGCGCGCTCGCACCATTGGCCCAGCCGATCAGGCTGACACGGTCCCGCGCCACCCAAGCCTGCTGCATCAGCCAGGCGCGCGCGGCCGCGATATCGCCGACGCGTTCGCGCCGCGCCTTGACGTGCATCTCCTTGACGCGGCATTGCGGGCCGAGCTCGCGCGAGCCGTAGCTGTCGGGCAGCAGCACGGCATTGCCCGCCTTAAGCAGGCGCTCGGCCCAATCGCGATAGCGCGGCAGCACGGGATCGGAATGGCTACCGAGCCCACCGCAGCCGTGCAGCGCGATCACCGCCGGAAACGGCCCCTTGCCCTCGGGCTTGTAGAGCTGCGCATGGAGCACCCCGGAGGCGAGCGGAATCTCGACCGGCTGCGGCGCCGGGGCAGCGTGCGCCGCCGACATCAGCAGCGTCAGGAACAAGGCGGCGAGGCGAAGGCGCATCGGACTCTGCGGCAGGAGCTGCCGGAACCGGCGCCCCTTCGACCGAAGCCTTATCATGCGAAAACGGCGGCAAATCATCACGAACCGGTGGGTTTAACGGGCGGACAAGCCACCCCATCTATGCTACATCCCGTCCAACACATCGTGCCTTCCACGGCGTTCCTGGAGAGGCCCCCACGGAGACTTTCGACCGTGCTGAACAAGTTCGGCCCCTCGGGCCATGGCGAAGCGCAGGTGCAATATCTCGACGGCGATTTCCGCGTGATCTCGCCGGGGACTTTCGTGCGCTGCGCGATCACCGACGTCCGCATCCCGCTCGACGAGCTGAAGTACTGGAGCGTCGATCTGCAGGAGGCCTATGCCACGCCCACCGCGGTGCTGCAGCGGCATTTTCCCGGCGCGCTGAAACAGCCGTGATCCTTCGGCCCTCGCAACTCTCGTAAGGCGGGTAAAACCGGCAGACCTATAATGCTGGCGGTAACAATTGCAGGGTGCAATTCCATCTGACTTCTCCTGGATGCGGCTTCATTCAATAAGATTGCGGCCATGAATGCCGGCTGAATGTTCGCCGATATCTAAAATTGTCAGGCTTCCATTGGGGCCCATTTAAGCCGGCCTGCACCACACTGCCTCGGGATAAAGTGGCAATCGGGCAGGAAGCATGGACCTCCGGAGAACTTTCAGCCGCTCGTTCGGTGCACCTTCGAGCGCAAAGGATCATTTGCTCGAACGGTTCATCCGCGACGAGCAGGGCAGCTACGTGCTCATTTCTGCGCTGCTCATGCCGGTCCTGGTCGGCACCGCCGGCCTCGGAACGGAAGTGGGCTGGTGGTACTACAAGCACAAGAACATGCAGAGCGTTGCAGATTCCGGCGCCGTCAGCGCTGCGACGGCTGTCAGTGCAGGCGGCGACCCCCGGTCCGAAGCCAAGGCGGTCGCGGCAAATTATGGTTACACCGACGGGGCGAACGACGTCACTGTCACGGTGAACCAGCCACCAAAAACAGGCAGTCAGGCGTCGAACGCGCAGGCCATCGAAGTCATCGTCAGTCAACCGCAGCGGCGGCTGCTATCGGCCTTGTTCGGCTCGGATCGCGTACCAATCACCGCGCGCTCGGTCGCCCTGCCCAATTCCGGGACGGGCTGCGTCCTTGCGCTCAACAGGAGCGCAAGCCCCGCTGTCAATGTCAGCGGCGGCAACCAGCTCAACCTGATCAAGTGCAATCTCTACAGCAACTCGAGCGCAAGCCCCTCGCTCAACGTCGCCGGCAGCGCCACGATTGCGGCAAACCAGGTCGGCGTGGTCGGCGACGTCTCCGGCGCGAGCAGCATCACGGCGACCAACGGGGTCAAGACGCACATCACGCCTGTCGCCGATCCCTATGCCGACGTCACTCCGCCGACGCGGCCGAGCTGCAGCAATGCCAAGATCACGGTCAACGCCAACGGAAAGACGAACTCGCTCGACCCCGGCTGCTACATGGGCAGCATCACGGTCAACGCCGGCGCAGTCCTGAACCTCAATCCCGGCATCTACTATCTGGACGGCGCCAGCTTGAGCGTCGCCGGAAATGCCACCATCACCGGCAGCGGCGTCACCCTGGTGTTCACGGGCTCCGGCAGCGACTGGGGCACCGCCTCGATCGGCAGCAACGCGAGCGTCGACCTGACCGGCCCGACCAGCGGCCCGACGAAGGGCATCGTCATGTACGGCGACCGCAACATGCCGGCCGGGACCAATTTCAATCTCACCGGCGGTGCTACGCAGAATTTCGGCGGTGCCATCTACCTGCCAAAGGCCAATCTCAGCTTCAGCGGCGGCAACGGCACCAGCACGTCCTGCACCAAGATCATCGCGGATACGCTGACGTTCAGCGGCACGTCGAACCTGCAGGTCAATTGCACCGCGCTCGGCACCGCGACGATCGGTTCGCAGACCGCGCAGCTCGTCGAATGAGGTTTGGAGCGATGCAGATCCAGAATGTCTCATCCAGGTTTGGCCGTCGATGGCTTGGTTATCTGGCGCGGCACGTGCGCAATGCGGCCGGCGATCAACGGGGCGTCGCGGCAGCCGAATTCGCCATCCTGGTTCCCCTGCTGTCTCTGATGGTCGTCTCGGTCACGGACATCGGGCTTGCGCTCTATCGCAAGATGCAGGTCGAAAATGCCGCGCAAGCAGGAGCCCAGTACGCGATTGCACGCGGCTTCGACACGAGCGGCATCGCGAACGCCGTCGCAAGTGCCACCAGCGCGACGAACATTACCGCTTCACCTCCGCCGGTCCAGTTCTGCGGATGTCCGACGAGTGCGGGCGTGAGCGCCACCAGCTGCGGAACGGTCTGCACCGGCGGTGCGCCGGCCGGGACATATACGACGGTCTCGGCGCAAGCGACGTACTATACGATCATCGACTATCAGATCGTGGCGGCTACCTACACATACACCGCGCAGTCCACCACGAGGCTGCAGTGAAGCTCACCGCATTATGGCGGGACACGCGCGGCACCACAGCGCTGGAATTTGCGCTGACCGCTCCCGTGTTCTTCCTGTTCATATTCGGGATCATCGAATGCGGGCTGCTGTTCTGGACTCAGCTCGGAATCCAGCATGGCAGCGAAATGGCCGCGCGCTGCGCGAGCGTCAACAACACGCTCTGTCCGAGCAGCGGCGCGATCACGACCTACGCTGCCCAGCAGGCCTACGGCCTCACGCTCCCGCCGGGGACATTCACTTTTGCCACGGCCGCATGCGGCAACCAGGTCAGCGCGAGCTATTCATTCGAGTTTCCGCAGATCATCAACCTGTCTCCGATCACGCTGACCGCGCGAGCCTGCTTCCCGAGTTGAGGTCGCCGACAGAAAAATGGATTCTGCCATGCCAATCGCTTGCGTTCTACATTCCTTGCAGCCGTGGGTGAGTCGTTTCGCCCTGTGGTTGGATTCTTTGTTGCAATTCCGCGCCCTAGAGTTGTTTGATGAAGTTCTGCTGAAACAAAGCACTGCTATAGTGCAGGTTAGGTAATTGACCCTGTTCTTTTTTATCGCACAGACGATCCGGTCAACCAAACAGCCATCGAGCGTTGGAACTGGCGCGGTCTGTGAACGGGCTCATATCGAAGAGCCATCTGACGGGCGACGATCACCTTGAAAATTCGCGGTGGAATATCTGTAAATCGACAATCAAGCGATGGGGGTGATCATGCCCGCCATTTTCGACCTGCTCTATCGTGAATATTGCCGCGCCCGTCTCGCTGAAATGCGCAAACAGCTTCTGATCGCAGCTGAGCGCGCTGAAGCTGTCGCAGCGGATCATTATCCCGCGACGCTGAGTGACGATGAGAGAACGGACCCGCACCGCAAGACCGGTCTCGGCCTGCCGAATTGAAGCGGCTCCAAGTCCGGCGATCACTCCCGCGTAGCAGTGACCAAGCAATTGGCAACAGTTTGGGAGACGGCAATGAATACACCCGAATGCTACACTGTCGTCGTCGCCTGCATGTCGTGCCTCACCATCATCGGATTGATGGCCGCCGGCGCGTGGTGAGCATGGCTCGTTGCAGACATGATTCCGACTTCGACATGAGTACAGCCGCCGCGTCGTCCGACGGCGGCGGCTGCGCTTTGGATCCGCAGATCAGCTTCCCGGCGGCGAATACGACACGTTTCGCGACTAGGGCAGAGACATTGCCTCACGTTGCGCGATCAGCGCGCACTGAACCTTCGCTCGCGCGCTCTGTATAGATGATCGCTGATCAATTGCCGCAGCTTCGCCAGGTCATCGAACTCGAGCTGAACGGCGAACGGCACGATGCCGTCAGGCACGCCTGCGCGGCCGCGCAAGCGTGCAAGATCCTTTTCCGTGGTCACCAGCGTGAGCTGCTCGCGCTGCGCCTCCGCTGCGAGCGCTGCGATCTCGCCTTCCGAAAACATGTGGTGGTCGGCGAAGGCGCGCGTGCGCACGACGTCGATCCCGCTTGCACGCAAGGTACGGAAGAAACGCTCGGGATCGCCGATGCCGGCGAAGGCGAACACCCGCTTGCCGAGCAGCTGCGCGAGCGAGGCCGCATCCGGCTTCAGGCGCGCGCGCAGCTCGGGCTTGTTCCGCTTCGCGATCTCCGCCGCGACATCGTTGGCGGCATTGCCGTCGCCGATCAGCACCAGCGCATCGGTGCGCGCGAGCTGCACCGCGAGCGGTGCGCGCAGGGGCCCTGCGGGAAACACCGCGCCGTTGCCAAGGCCGCGCTCGCCGTCGATCACGATCAGCGAGGCGTCCTTGAACAGGCGCGGATTCTGGAAGCCGTCATCCATCAGGATCACGGTGGCGCCTTGCGATTTCGCCAGCGCGACGCCGTCGAGGCGGTCGCGCGCGACCACGACCGGGACGTCGCGCGCCATCATCATGGGTTCGTCGCCGACGTCGGACGCATCGTGACGCTCGCGGTCGACCATCACCGGCCCCTTCAGGCGCCCGCCATAGCCGCGGCTGAGCACGACCGGCGTCTCGCCGAGCTCGCGCAAGAGCTTGGTCAACACCAGCACCGTCGGCGTCTTGCCGGCACCGCCGACATGATAGTTGCCGACACAGATCACGGGGATGCCGGCGTCCACGCCCTGGCGCAGCATGCGCCGTGCAGTGATCGCGCCGTAAAGCGCACCGAGCGGCCATAGCGCGTACGATTGAAGGGAGCGTGGCCGGTACCAAAAGGCCGGCTCACGCATTGGCGGCCCCCATCTCGATCCGCAACTGCAGCAGATACGGCTCGAGCGCGGTCATGGTGCGATCGAGCGCACCGCCAAGCTGCTCGACCACGCCCGTGCCTGCGCGCTGCATCTTGTCGCGCATGATGGGATCGGCCAGCAACTGGCCGAGCTGCTTGACCAGCGCCTCCTGCGTGTCGGCTTGCCGCGCCCCGCCGCTGGTATCGAGCGCTTCATAGACGTCGGCGAAGTTGAACACGTGCGGACCGTGGACGATCGCGGCGCCCAGCTTGATCGCCTCGATCGGGTTCTGCCCGCCATGGTGGATCAGCGATCCGCCCATGAACACGATTCCCGAGAGCCGATAGAACAGGCCGAGCTCGCCCATGGTGTCGGCGACATAGACGTCGGTCGTCGCGGTCGGCAGCTCCTCGCGCGAGCGCAAGCTGGGCTTCAGGCCCGACGCCGTGACGAGGCCTGCGATCGATGAGCCGCGATCCGGGTGCCGCGGCACGATCACGGTGAGAAGCTGCGGGAAGAGGCCGACCAGGCTGCGATGCGCCGCGACCAGCATCTCGTCCTCGCCCGGATGGGTCGAGGCCGCGACGATGATCGGACGCCCGCGCGTCATCGCCATCAGCCGTTCGAGCTTGGCGGGGTCGGCCGGCGGCGCGGGCACGTCGAGCTTGAGATTGCCCGTCGTCGCGACGTCGCGGCCGCCGAGCGCGGCAAAGCGCTCGGCATCTTTCTTCGACTGCGCAAGACAGATGTCGAACCGCGACAGCAGCGCCGAGATGGTGCCGTGCATGCGGCGCCAGCGCGGGAAGGAACGCGGCGACATCCGCCCGTTGATCAGCACCATCGGCACCCGGCGCGCCGCGCCGGCGAGGATCAGGTTCGGCCACAAATCGGATTCAATGAACAGCGCCAGCGACGGCTTCCAATGATCGAGGAAGCGCGCTACGTAGCGCGGCGAGTCATACGGCACGTATTGATGGATGACGTCGGGGGGAAAGCGTTTTGCGACGACCGCGGCCGAGGTGACCGTGCCCGAGGTGAGCAGGATGCGCAGATTGAGATCGCGCAGGCGCTCGATCAGGGCGGCCGCCGCCAGGACCTCGCCGACGCTGGCACCATGAATCCAGACCAACGGGCCGTGCGGCCGCACATCGGCGGACAGGCCGCGCCGCTCGCCGACGCGGGCGGGATCCTCCTTGCCCTGCTTCAGCCGCCGCTTGATCAGCGCAGGCGCGAGAGGCACCAGGCCGGCGGCCAGGCGCCGATACATCCGCAGCGTGATCGGCAGCGCAATGGGCAGCGACTTAGGCATCTTCCGGTCCCGGGCGGCCGAGCTGCGCGTAGGCGCGCCGGGTCGCCTCGTTCAACGTGTCTTCCAGCTCCTGCCGCAACGTCTCCATCATGGCGGCGTCGGCATCTGCGGGAACGTGGATTTCCTTGATGCCGACCAAAGCGCCCCGCCCGAATGGCAAATTGATGGTGGTGCGATCCCAGTTCTTGAGCCGGACGAAGCGGCTGGTCGCCATCGCGAAAGGCATGATCGGCCGTCCCGATTCCCGTGCCAGCATGATAATGCCGAGCCCGACCACGCGCGAGCGCTTGGGGACATCGGCGGTCAACGCGACATTACAACCGGCCTGGAGCGTCCGCACCATTTCCTTGAAGGCGCCTACGCCACCTTTGCGGTGGAACGCGCCGCCATGGTCGCCGGAACCGCGGATCGTGCCGATCCCGAGCCGCTCGGCGGCGATGGCATTGAACTCGCCGTCGCGGTGCCGGGAGATCAGCACCTTGGCCCGATAGGAGGCCTTGTTCTGGTTCTTGATGAAGGGCGTCAGGAAATGCTGGCCGTGCCAGAACGCGAAGATCGCAGGGAGCTGCGGCTCGACGCGCTCGTAGACGTCGGGCGGATCGAAGGTGAAGGTGTTGGTCCGCCAGACCAGACGCAGATATTCGGCCGCCAGGACCCCGACGGCACGCTGAAACCAGCTGCTTCGCAGCGTATTGCGAAGCAGTTTCTTCAACGCGCCGGTTCTTGATTCGGATCGAGCAGCCGATGCAGGTGGACGATGAAGTAGCGCATCTGCGCGTTGTCGACCGTGCTCTGCGCCTTGGCCCGCCAGGCGGCGTGGGCGCTGGCATAGTTCGGATACAGACCGACGATGTCGACCTCGTCCAGATTCTTGAAGGTGTTGTGCTCGAGATCGACGAGCTCGCCGCCGATGACGAGGTGGAGCAGTTGTTGCGGGGCGCTATCTGGCATGAGTTCTGTTCCTAAGGGGCTGCCCGGCAAAGCAGTGTTCGAGAAGCACCACGAATGCGCCTTAGGCTATCGGACGGTTGCGAAAATGCGCGACAATGCCCGCATGACGTTCGCGTCCCGCTGCCACCAGCACCCCGTGCGCCACTTCCCGGCGGTTATAGAGGATGGGTTCTCCGGAGAGGTCGCTCATCCTACCATCCGCTTCCTGCACGATCAAATCGGCCGCCGCAAGATCCCAATCATGGCTGTTGCCGCCCGCAAATGCCGCATCCAGCGCGCCATCGGCGACCCGGCACAGCCGCAGCGCCAGCGAGCCGATCCGCCGGTGCAGCTTGATCTCGCCGAGTGACGGCTTCAGCCGCTCGACCAGCGGCTTCGGGCCGGCGACGCGGGCGAAGTCGAGTTCGGATCCGCCTGTCGCGCGCACCGGCTTGTCGTTGAGCGTCGTGCCCTTGCCGCGCACCGCGAAGAAGAATTCGTCGCTGGCCGGGGCGAATACGGCGGCGAGCACCGGCGAAGCGTCCGCCACCAGCGCGACGCTGACGCACCATTCGTCATGGCCGCCGAGATAATTGCGCGTGCCGTCGATGGGATCGACGATCCAGGTCAGCCGCCGCGACAGCCGCGCCGCATCGTCGGCGCTCTCCTCGGACAGCCAGCCATATTCGGGCGTTGCAGCACGCAGGCGCGATTCGAGCAGATCGTTGACGGCGATGTCGGCCTCCGACACCGGCGAGGACGCGCCCTTGGTCCACTTCCTCAGCTCGGTGCGGAACATCGACTGCGCCAGCGCGCCCGCCTCCCGCACCGTGTCCTTCAGCAGCGCCGCGTCGCGAGTCAGGAGGGTGTGGTCGAGAGAATGCGCGTCAGCGTCCGCCAAGCGTCAAACCCTCGATGCGCACCGTCGGCGCATTGATGCCGTAGCGGAATTCGAGATTGTTCGCAGGCTGCATCGACCTGAAGATCTCGAACAGATGGCCGGCGATCGTCACCTCGCTGACGGGATAGGTGATCTCGCCGTTCTCGATCCAGAAGCCGGAGGCGCCGCGGCTGTAATCGCCGGTGACGCCGTTGACGCCGGAGCCGATCAGGTCGGTGACGTAGAAGCCCTGCTTGATGTCGGCGATCAGCTCGGCCGGCGTTGCAGAGCCGGGCTCGAGATGCAGATTGTACGGCCCCGGCGAAGGCGAGGAGGACACGCCGCGATGGGCGTGACCGGTGGTGGTGAGGCCGAGCTCGCGCGCGGTGGCACAGTCGAGCAGCCAAGTCGTCAACACGCCGTCGTCGACCAGCGCGGTCCGCTTCACCGCGACGCCTTCGGCATCGAAGGTCTGCGAGCGCAGCCCGCGCTTGCGCAGGGGATCGTCGATGATGCGGATGTTCTTCGCAAACAGCTGCTGGCCGAGCTTGTCCTTCAGGAAGCTGGTCTTGCGCGCGATCGAAGCGCCGTTGATGGCGCCGACGAGATGGCCGACCAGGGAGCCGGCGACGCGCGGATCGAACACCACCGGGACCTTGCAGGTCTCGACCTTGCGCGGATTGTAGCGCGCCACGGTGCGCTCGCCGGCGGAGCGGCCGACGACCTCCGGCGACAGCAGATCGGCGCAATGCGGCGCCGAGGTGAAGTCGTAGTCGCGCTCCATGCCGGTGCCTTCGCCCGATATGGCGGTGGCGGAGATGCCCTGGCTGGAGCGCAGATAGGAGCCGTGGAAGCCGGTCGAGGTGACGAGCACCATGCCGCCGATGCCGGATGAGGCCGAGGCGCCGCCGGACTTGGTCACGCCCTTGACGCCGAGCGCGGCAGCTTCGGCCGCGAGCGCGCGGCGCTCGAGCTCGGTCGTCGTGGGCACGGCGGGATCGAGTAGGTCGAGATCGGGAAAGTCGCGCGCGAGCAGCGCGGGATCGGCAAGGCCGACATATTTGTCGTCGGGCGCGACGCGCGCCATCGCAACCGCACGCTCGGCGAGCTTGGTGACGGCATCGCCGCTGACGTCGTTGGTGGAGACCACCGCCTGACGCTGACCGACCAGCACGCGCAGACCGACATCGTCGCCCTCGGATCGCTCGGATTCCTCGACGCGTCCGTCGCGGACCTCGACGCCCTGCGAGACGCCGCGCACCGCGACCGCGTCGGCCGCATCCGCGCCGGCGCGCTTGGCCGCCTCGACCAGCCGCTGCGCGAGATCGGAGAGCGCGGACTGATCGAACAGGTCGCGATTGGCGGAAGGCGAAAGCGTCGGGCTTGGTGAAGAGTTCACGAACGAAATCCTGTTGGGGCGGGGTTCGGGACCGGAACCCACAGATGTGCCCTGATAGCGCGGACTTCAAGCATTTTCAGCCCGCCAAAAGCTCAGATTCGCGACGTCGGCGCAACGTCTCGTCAATCATGCACGCCAACGTCTTGTCAATCATGAGGAGCGAGTGACGGTGGGTTAACCAGCCTTTTTAAGCGGTTTCGGACCGCCCGGCGCTAAGGTCCTCGCATCGACCGGGAACATAATCCTGGCGGGGAGAACAAAGCCGTGAGGCGTCAAACAGCAACATGCGGGGCCCACCCCGCCGGGTCGAGCCGCTCCTTGCGGCTCGACCCTCTTTCCCTTCCGGTCCGCTTCGATGCGCATGATCCGCGCGCCGACGGGCATGTCAGGCAGATCGAGCTTCATCGCGAGCGTGTCGTGCTGCGCCGTGCCGTGCGCGGCATGCAGATGGCGATCAACGTGCGCGTCGCCGACTTCACCGGCGTTGCGCTCCGCGGCAATGACGAGACGCAGACGCTCGTCCTCGTGCATCGCGATCCTTCGCTGTCCATCCCGCTACTGATCAGCGCGGACGCGGACGAGATCGCGCAGGCCTGGGCGATCTGGAGCGAGATCTTTGCGCTGCCGCAGCTCGACGAAGGCGCGCGCAAACCCGCACCGCGCCGCCGCCGCGCCAATGCGATCCGCGCCCGCCGTCCGAAATTCTTGATGCGCCGGCGCACCGCAATGGCGCGCGAGCTGCCGGTTCATCAGGGCGAGCGCGAGATCATCGCGAGGAATTAGGCGGCAATCACAGGTGTCGTAGGGTGGGTTAGCCCGAAGGGCGTAACCCACCTCTTTGCTTTCTGCGCGGATAGAAGTTGGTGGATTACGCTTCGCTAATCCACCCTACGCATTCGCGTCACGCCGTCCGCATCATCGCGTCCGCGAGCAATCCCGCAAACAGCAACAGGCCCGCATGCTTGTTCGACTTGAACAGGCGCAGGCACAGCTCGGGATCGTTGATGCGCAGCCGCACGATCTGCCACACCAGATGCGCGGCGAAGGCGGCGAGCCCAAGCCAGGCCGGCCAGCGCGCTTCGCCAGATGCCAGCGCGACGCCGATCAGCATCACCGCGAGCCCGTAGAACAGGACCAGCACCTGGCGCGTATGCGCGCCGAACAGGCGCGCGGTCGACTTGATGCCGATCAACGCGTCGTCCTCAGTGTCCTGATGCGCGTAGATGGTGTCATAGCCGATCACCCAGGAGATCGCGCCGGCATAGAGCACGAGCGCGGTGGCGTCGATGCGGCCGAAGGTGACGGCAAACCCCATCAACGCGCCCCAGGAGAAGGCGAGCCCGAGCACGATCTGCGGCCACCAGGTGATGCGCTTCATGAAGGGATAGATCGCGACGATCAGGAGTGAGGCGATGCCCGTTGCAATCGCGAAGCGGTTGAACTGCAGCAGCACCGCAAGACCGACCAGCGCCTGCGCGACCATGAAGACCAGCGCCTGCCTGGTGGTCACCTGCCCCGACGGCAGTGGCCGCGAGCGCGTGCGCTCGACCTTGCCGTCGAGGTCGCGATCGGTGATGTCGTTCCAGGTGCAGCCGGCCCCGCGCATGACGAAAGCGCCGATGAAGAACAGCACGATGGTGAGCGGCAGGCCGCGGACGTCGTGCGCCATGGCGGCGGCCAGCGCCGCCGACCACCAGCATGGCATCAGGAGAAGCCAGGAGCCGATCGGGCGATCGAAGCGGGACAGGCGCAGATAAGGCCGCGCCCAATGTGGCGCGAGCGTATCGACCCAGTTGCCGGTGGAATCGGCAACGCGGGCGGATGTATCGCTCATCGGGTCAGGACGTTGCCGTTGAGCGTATCGAAGGTGCTGCCACCCTTCCTGCCGGCATTGGCCTCGGGCGCCGAGCCCGAGCCCAGCACCTCGCTCAGCGACGGTCCGGCGGGCCCGCGCGGCTGGTTCTGCATCTGTTGCGCGACGTTGCAGACCTTCGTCGCCATGGCCTCGGTGTTCTTGTGACCTTCCTTCAGCTGCGCACCGATCTGGGGCGGGATTCCGCATTTGGCGGCATTGGTCTCGATGTACTTGATCATCTTGACTTCAGCCTGGCTGAAATTGCGGATCAGCTTGCAGGCCTCGTCCGGTTGCGCGCGACGATCGCTCGCGGCCTTGATCAGCTTGCCGCGCTTCTCGGCTTCCTCGCGCAGCGGAATGAATGCCTTCATGCAGTCCTCGCCGGGACCGGCCTGCGTCGGGGGAGCCGCGCTGAAGGCGCCGGCGCCACCGATCGGGGCAGCACCGTTCACGGGAAAGGACGATTGCGGCGCCGCACCGAGCGAAGCAGCGGGTGCCGAACCGTTAACCGGAGGAAATGGGGAATTGGCGGCAGGCTGGTTGGGCAGCGGCGCCGGGAACGCGCTTTGCGCAGACGCGCCCGCAGCACCCATGACCACCATGGCGGCAGTGATCGGAACCATCAAATGGCGGATCATCAAGACAGTCTCTCCGGCAGGAGCTTACGGGTTCAGGGCTTCCCAATTGAAGCGCGACCAGCATGTTCGCGTTTTTACGATTCCCGCCGGCGCTTAACAACCCGTGGAATAGGGCGAGAGCGCGGCGCTGGGACGCACCAGTTCGGCAATATTTACCCCCGAAATGGCGCCTTTCGGTTAAGAACGGCCGGTAATCGGATCCCAAGCGATGCCTTCCCACGATTTTCGCGCGCCCCGCCTGTTCGTCGATGCCACCCTGGCCCAGGACGCCAGGGTGCCGCTCGACCGCGACCAGAGCAACTATCTCGGCAATGTGCTGCGGCTGGCGGCCGGGGCCGAGGTCCTGGCCTTCAACGGCAGGGATGGCGAGTGGCAGGCCGCCATCGAGGGCCGCAAGCGGCCGGACGGCCTCGTGATCCTGCAGCAGACCCGGCCCCAGGACCATCTCGCCGACCTCACTTACGTCTTTGCCCCGCTCAAACATGCCCGGCTGGACTACATGGTGCAGAAGGCCATCGAGATGGGCGCCGCCGCCCTGCAGCCGGTGCTGACCCGGTTCACCCAGGCGTCCCGGGTGAACACCGAGCGGATGCGCGCCAATGTGGTCGAGGCGGCCGAGCAATGCGGCATCCTCAGCATCGCCAGCGTGGCCGAGCCGGTGCCGCTGGAGCGCTTCCTGAGCCAGCGGCCCGCCGACCGCCTGCTGATCTTCTGCGACGAGGCGGCGGAGGTCCAGAATCCCGTTCAGAGCCTGCAAGGCGCGCGCGAGGTCGGACGCGGTATCGACGTGCTGATCGGCCCTGAGGGCGGTTTTGCCGAGGAAGAGCGGGCGCTGTTGCTGCGCCAGCCCAAAATCCTGCGGCTGGCGCTCGGCCCCCGCATCATGCGGGCGGACACCGCCGCGGTCGCCGCCCTGGCGCTGGTGCAAGCGGTGCTGGGGGATTGGAGCGGAAAGGCCAGCTAACTTCGTCAGCGGTGCAAACGCATGGCGTCGTCATGCCCGGGCTTGTCCCGGGCATCCACGTCCTTTGCGCCGGTGGGCAAGGCGTGGACGGCCGGGACAAGCCCGGCCATGACGAATTGCCCACCCGTTAAGCGATTGATCCTTTGGAGGTCGAAACCGCTGTCGGGCCATGCTAAGGGCTGCGCCAATTCGCCTCCCCTTGCCTGCCCGGTTCCGCCGGGCGATGGACCGCAGAGATGACCGCGATTGCCACCTCAAATGCTGCCGGCTCCGCCGCCTGGGCGGATACGCTGCTCTTGTCGTTTGCGCAGGCCGGCTATGTGAGGGCCGAACCCGCCATCCTGCAGCCGGCCGAGCCGTTCCTGGACCTCTCCGGCGAGGACATCCGCAAGAGCCTGTACCTGACCACCGACCTCTCCGGCGAGGAGCTCTGCCTGCGCCCGGACCTGACCATTCCTGTCGCGCGCGACTATCTGGCCTCGGGGCGCGCCGGCCAGCCGGCGGGGTTCAGCTATCTCGGTCCGGTGTTCCGCTACCGTAGCGGCCAGGCCCGTGAATTCCTCCAGGCCGGTATCGAATCGTTCGCCCGTCAGGACCGCGCCGCGGCCGATGCCGAGATGCTGGCGCTGGGGCTGGAGGCGACGGCCGCCTTCGGCGTCCGCGACGTCGAGATCCGCACCGGCGATGTCGCCTTGTTCAATGCGCTGCTCGACGCCCTCAATCTCTATCCGGTCTGGCGGCGCCGCCTGGTCAAGGATTTCAACCGCAAGATCAGCCTGGAGCAGGATCTGGAGCGGCTGGCGGCCGCGACCAAAGCGACGCGCAGCGAGTATGAGGGCGTGCTGGCGGCCCTTGCCGGCTCCGACCGCAAGGCGGCGCTCGCCTTCGTCACCGATCTGATGTCGATCGCCGGCACCACCAATGTCGGCGGCCGCACCACGGCAGAGATCGCCGATCGCTTCCTTGAGCAATCGACGCTGAAGGGCGGCGCGCTGCCGCGCGAGGCGATCGCCGTGCTCAAGCGCTTCTTATCGATATCGGGCAATCCAGACGATGCCATCGCCGAGCTGCGCGCACTCACCACCGACGCGAAGCTCGATCTCGCGTCCGCGATCGATCAGTTCGAGAGCCGGGTCGGCTTCATGGCCGCGCGCGGCATCAACGTGAGGCAGATTCGTTTCTCGACCGCGTTCGGGCGCGGGCTCGATTATTACACCGGCTTCGAGTTCGAGCTGCATCACAGCGGCAACGGCACCGAGCCGCTGGTCGCCGGCGGCCGCTACGACGGGCTGATGACCCAGCTCGGATCAGCTGAGCCGATTCCGGCGGTCGGCTTCTCGGTCTGGGTGGAGGCGCTGAACCGGAGCGGCCGCAAGGTGGGAGCTTAAGTCATGAGCGCGCCATTCGTTCTGGCCGTTCCCTCCAAGGGCCGCCTGCAGGAGAACACTGAGGCCTTCTTTGCCCGTGCCGGCCTCAAACTGTCGAAGGCCGGCGGCGCCCGCGACTACCGCGGCACCATCGCAGGCCTCGACAATGTCGAGGTCGCCTATCTCTCGGCGAGCGAGATCGCCGCGCAATTGTCGCGCGGCTTCGCGCATCTCGGCGTCACCGGCGAAGACCTGGTGCGCGAGAACATCGCCGATGCCGACAAGCGCGTGTCGCTGATCGACGGGCTCGGCTTCGGCTATGCCGACGTCGTCGTCGCGGTGCCGCAGGCCTGGATCGACGTCCGCACCATGGCCGACCTTGACGACGTCACCACCGGCTTCCGCGAGCAGCATCACATGCGGATGCGGGTCGCGACCAAATTCGTCAACCTCACCCGCGGCTTCTTCCAGGCTCACGGCATCACCGATTACCGCATCGTCGAAAGCGCGGGCGCTACCGAAGGCGCGCCGGCGGCCGGCAGCGCCGAGCTGATCGTCGACATCACCACGACCGGGGCGACGCTCGCTGCCAACGGCCTGCGGGTGCTCGACGACGGCGTGATCCTGCGCAGCCAGGCCAATCTGGTGGCCGCCAAGGAGGCCGACTGGTCGCCGCAGGCGCGCGAGACGGCGCGTGTCATCCTCGATCACATCGCAGCACGGGCGCGGGCCAACAAGTACCGCGAAGTCCGCACCCGCTTCCGCCAATGCGATGCCGCCCTGCTCGGGGAAGCCCACAGCCGGTTCGGCGTGGAGGCCCCGTTCGGCGGTCCGACCTCGTCAGGCATGCTGACCCTGCACTGCCCACCGGGGCAGCTCTACGCGCTGGCGAGCTTCCTGCGCGAGCATGGCGCCGAGACCGTCTCGGTGGTGTCGCTCGACTACGTGTTCGACCGCGAGAACCCGCTGTTCGCCAGGCTGGAGGCGTTCCTGCGGCGGTGAGCCCAAGGTTTGTTCAGCTTTGCGACAGCAAACGGCAGCTACCATATGCGGTTGAGAAGACCTAAACACCTCCGGAACCTTGATCGATGACGCTGGGCTCTGACGTATCCGGCATGACGACCACCGCAGCCAGCGCAGCCGCGAAGGGGCTGTCGATCGTCATCCCCGTCTACAACGAGGCGGCTGGCCTTGCCGGCCTGCATCAGCGCATCTGCGAGCTCGCCAAGACCCTGCGGCAGCGCTATCGCCTGTCCTGCGAAGTCGTCTATGTCGACGACGGCAGCAAGGATGCGACGCTGTCGATCGCGCGGTCATTGCCGGCCGACGCCATCGACGTCCAGGTGGTGTCGCTGTCGCGCAATTTCGGCAAGGAGGCCGCGCTGATGGCGGGCCTCGACCATGCCCGCCTCGGCGCGGTGATGTTCATGGACGGCGACGGCCAGCATCCGCCGGCGCTGGTGGAACAGCTGGTGCGGCACTGGATCGATGACGGCTATGACGTCGTCTATACCGCCAAGGCGCATCGCGACAACGAGTCCTTCCTGCGCCGGGTCGCGGTGCACGGCTTCTACGCGCTGATCAATTGGGGCGCCCGTCAGAAGATTCCGGAGGACGCCGGCGATTTCCGCCTGCTGTCGCCGCGCGCGGTCGCGGCGCTGAGGCAGCTGCCGGAACGCAACCGCTTCTTCAAGGGCCTCGCCAGCTGGATCGGTTTCCGCCAGATCCGCGTCGACTACGAGCCCGCAGCGCGTGCCCATGGCGTCACCACCTTCAACGCCGCGAGCCTGCTTGGCCTGTCGATCGAGGGCCTGACGTCCTTTTCAGTGGCGCCCTTGCGCTTCGCCAGCCTGCTCGGCGTCATTCTCGCAGGAGGCGCCTTCCTGTTCGGCCTTTCGATCCTCTGGGAAGTGTTCACGACCGGCAAGCAGGTGCCCGGCTATCCCTCGCTCGTGATCGGACTGATGACGATCGGCGGCGTGCAGCTCATCATGATCGGCATCGTCGGCGAATATATCGGCAAGATCCTCTCCGAGCTGAAGGCGCGCCCGATCTACTTCGTCGCCGAGCACAGCGAGAAGCATTCCGAAGCTGATGATGCCGCGAGCAGGACGGCAGCCGAATGAGCGTGGCCGCGAGCCCGCGGCGGATCTGGCTCTGCGCCGACGATTACGGCATCAGCCCGGGCGTCAACCGCGCCATCCGCGACCTGATCGAACGCGGCCGCCTCAATGCGACGTCGGTGATGATGGTGGGGCCCGCGATCGCGCGCGGCGACGTCGAGGCGCTGCAGGCTTCGGCAAAGCAAAGCCCGCGCTGCGCGATCGGGCTGCACGTGACGCTGTCGGCGCCGTTCCGGCCGCTCACCATGCATTTCCGCCCCTTGGACGGCGACATGTTCTTCGCCTTTCCCAAGCTGCTGCGCGCCGGTCTGATGCGCCGGCTCGACCGTGAATTCATCCGCAACGAGGTGAAGGCACAGCTGGCCGCCTTCATGGACGCGTTCGGACGCACCCCCGACTTCGTCGACGGTCACCAGCATGTGCAGCTCTTCCCGCAGGTGCGCGACGGTTTTGTCGATGCGGTCAGCGAAGTCGCGCCGAACGCCTGGGTGCGCCAAGGCGGCCGCGACCTGCCGCTGCGGCAGCGGCTGGCCTCCCCCAAGGCCATGGTGCTCGATATCCTCAGCGCGCAATTCCGCCGCCGCGCCGGCAGCGCCGGCCTCAGCTTCAACCCCGGCTTCGCCGGCGCCTATGATTTCACGCGCGCCGCCGATTTCGGCGCGCTGATGCAGCAATTCCTGGACGGCCTTCCCGATGGCGGCCTCGTGATGTGCCATCCCGGCTTTGTCGATGATGTCCTTACCGGCCTCGACCCCATGACCGACGTGCGCGAGCGCGAGCACGCCTATCTCGCGGGCGATGCCTTCGCGCGCCTGCTGGCCGACAGCAACGTGACACTGCAGTGAACGGCGAAAAGCGGCCCAGAGGCAGCTTGTCGCATACCGAAATTTAATCCGGCCGGCACTGTTGGGGCCATAATGGAACCCTACATCTCCTCTCGCGCTTGGTTTGGCGCGAAGGAGACAGATCATGACGCCGCAGGAACGCCAGCTCGTCGACGACCTTTTTGACCGGCTTTCTAAGCTGGAGAATGCACAGCGCGATCCCGATGCGATCGCCGCGATCTCCGACGGGCTGCGCAAGGCGCCCGGCGCCATCTACGCGCTGGTGCAGACCACGCTGGTCCAGGACGAAGCGCTGAAGCGCGCCAATGCCCGCATCCAGGAGCTGGAAGCGGCCCACGCGCCCGAGCAGGCGCAGTCCGGCGGCTTCCTCGACACCATGCGCGACACATTGTTTGGCGGCGGCCCGTCCCGCGGCTCGGTGCCGAATGTGCCGCAGCGTGAGCAGCGTCCGGCTTGGAATACCGGACAGGCGATGCCGCAAGGCCAGCCGGGTTACGGCGCGCCGCCTTACGGACAGGCTTACGGCCAAGGTCCGGGTCAGGGCGCTCCGCCGATCGGCGGTGGCGGCGGCTCGTTCCTCGGCACGGCGGCGGCGGCCGCAGCCGGCGTCGTCGGCGGCTCGCTGCTGCTCTCGAGCATCCGCGGCATGATGGGCGGATCGCACCAGCAGGGTTTTGGCGACAGCAACGCGCTCGGCGACCGCAGCGCTGGTGGAAGTCCTTGGGGCGGCGGCGATCAGTCCGGCGGCTCGCTGGCGCGCGAGGCCGGCCTCGATGACATTGGCTCGAACCGGGAATCCCGCCAGGGCTTCTTCGACCAGGCGTCGAACGAGCGCGACAACTACGACCAGAACTACGGCAACGATCACGACGACAGCTTCGACACGGCCGACAACAGCGATTTCGGCGGCGACGACGACGGCGGCAGCGATTACGCGTAGGCCATTCGACCGACAGATGTGGAACGGCCGCCTCCGGGCGGCCGATTTCTGTTCAAGCAGAGCTCAACGCACTTCTGCTCTGCCACCACACGCCATGATGCCATTCGATATAATATGACTAGTGCGTGCGTTGTCGGACAGCACCGTGCAGAACGTCACGAGGTGCGCCTGACTTCACCATGCCGGGCGAAATCGTCCTCCGACACACGCCGCCGTAGACTCCCGGATTTCCAAATTTGGACATGGGTGTTCAATTGGAAGAACACACTGCTTATGCCACACATCGTGGCTGCCTCTCTTGGCTACAGTCGGGGGTTTTAAGAATGAGTTCACTTCAACAGCGCATCGCGACCCTGAGCGACGTCACGACCCATCTCATCACCGAATTGTACGAGTTGGAGGGACTGCACGAGCGCCTCAGGAAGGCAGAGCTGTCGGTGCGGCGGCTGAACCGCTCGGCTCGCGCACCGCATTCGGCTTCATCAGCTCGTCCTCGCCGCGCCGCTGTCCCTCGTCGCGGGTCGAGGCACCGTCAGCGGACGTAGGACTATTCAGGCGGACGTTTGGCGGCGGCAGCGTCCCTTCGACGCCGCGCATTTCGAGCCGACGCGGCACCCGGACTTGATCGCTCCATCGAGCGCATGACGCTTCACATCACCACGACCTTGGTGCCGACATTGACGCGGCCGTAGAGATCGATGACGTCCTCGTTGCGCATGCGGATGCAGCCGGAGGAGACGTTGGTGCCGATGGTCCAGGGCTCGTTGGAGCCGTGGATGCGATAGAGCGTCGATCCCAGATACATCGCACGGGCACCGAGCGGATTTTCCGGGCCGCCTTCCATGTGCCTGGGCAGATCGGGCCGGCGCGCGAGCATTTCCGCCGGCGGCGTCCAGTCCGGCCATTCGCGCTTGGCGGTGATCGATTTCACGCCGGACCAGGTGAAGCCGGGACGGCCGACGCCGATGCCGTAGCGCAATGCCCGGCCGTTGCCCTCGACGAGATAGAGGAACTTGTTCGGCGTATCGACCACGATCGTGCCGGGACTTTCCTTGCCGCTATAGTCAACGAGTTGTTTCTCGAATTTCGGATCGAACGGACGCTGCCGCGGATCGACCGCCTCCTGCTGCAGAGACGCGCCCTGCTGATATCCGCCTTGTTGATACCCACCTTGCATCTGCGGCTCGCCCATCGGCGGCAGGCGCCGCTGGTCGTAATAGCCCGGCTGCTGCTGATACACCGGCCGCTCCGGCGCGTAGGCCGGGCCGCGGCCGGGGCCATCGCCGAACAGGAATTCGATGAAGCCGCCGCCCATGTTGGAATGGGACGCCACGCGCACCGGCGCCGGCGGCACGCGCGGCTGGTACAGCACCGCGGGCGGATCGTTCGGCACGCTGTTGTCGAAGGCGCCCGCGTCGTTCGCGCCGGCCATGAAGGTGCAAGCGCTGCCGAGCAGCGCGACAGACATTTTCTTGAACATCGACGTACTCTGTACTGTTTCGTCTAGATCACATGCGTCGTGGAGAGCCGGTGGCTGATCCGCGCTCTTCGACGTGGTCAATAAAAAGCAAAAGCCGTTTTGTTTGGTAAACGGACAGCGCGTTTGGATTCACCACGTCGCGAGCGCGCCTGCAATTTGGCGATCAGCGTTTATTTTCGATGAACGCCGCGCGGTGATGGTTAATCGCTTCTTTGCGCCGCGTCGCGCGCGGCCGATCAGCAGTTCCTGCTGTGAACTTCGTGTTAAATCGCTTCTGCCTACAAAGACGCGTGAGTGAGGTGGGGGGAGTATCCTGATGGCTGTTCACCGCAAGCGTTTTCGCGTCGAAGATATCGTCGGTGGCGAGATGCCCATTGTAGACGTAACTGAAGAGGCACTCCCGATGCATAGCGAGATCATGGCCGAGCTGCGCGCGATCCGCGCCCAGATGGCGAAGGGCATCGTCGCGGCCCCGCTGTCCGGCAGCGCTGCCATGGCGGCGATCGACGCCTCGACCGCGCACGAGCTTGCCGAAGCGCGCACCATGCTCGATACCTACCGGGCGCAGATCGAGCAGTGCGAGAAGCTGAAGGTCGAGCTCGACCTCATCCACGACGCCATCGACCGCACCAAGCGCGAGATCGCGACGCTGCACGGCAAGAGCTTCGACGGCGGCGAGATGGCCAAGGTCAACGGCGAGCTCGGCGCGGTGGTCGGCGGCACCGAGCAGGCGACCCAGCAGATCCTCGAAGCCGCGGAATCGATCGACCAGGCCGCCAGCGCGATGTCGAAGGTGGACTCGATCGATCAGCAGAAGCGCCTTGCCGACGACATCCAGGAACGCGTCATCTCGATCTTCGAAGCCTGCAACTTCCAGGACCTGACCGGCCAGCGCATCAGCAAGGTCATGGGCACGATGAAGTTCATCGAGCAGCACATCAACGCGATGATGGAGATCTGGGGCGGCGTCGACGCGATCAAGTCCCATGTGCCCGCGCAGGTCGACAACCGCAGCGAGGACGAGAAGCTCCTCAACGGCCCCAAGCTCGCCGGCGACGTCGGCCACGCCTCGCAGGACGACATCGACGCGCTGTTCGACTGAGCGGCGACGACATCGGAATAACAAAACGCCGGCCTTGGGCCGGCGTTTTTTGTTTTGGCCGGTGCAGATCGTGAACTCTTCTTCCCTTCTCCCCTTGTGGGAGAAGGTGGCGCGAAGCGCCGGATGAGGGTTCTCTCCACTCGCAAGACCGTTCGTGAGGAGATAGACCCCTCACCCGTCTCGCCGCTACGCGGCGAGCCACCTCTCCCACAAGGGGAGAGGGTAAGAGACCGTCACGCCCTCGGCGCGCAGCGGACGTAGACCATGTTGCCGTAGCGGGTGCCGGCGTCCTTGTCGATGAAGCGGGTGATCATGACGCGACCGTCGAAGGAGACGATTTCGCGGTCCTGGTCGCCGGGGGTCGGGCCGGCCGGCCCGATGTAGTTCTTGCCGCTCGGCGAGCCCTTCAGCCGCAGCTCCTGCGGCGTCGCCTGGTCGGCGAGATGCATGATCACGCCACCGGAGGAACCGGCGGTGATCACGTAGGGGTTCCTGCATTGCTCACGCGCCATCTTCTCGGTGCGGGCGCGATCGGCCGGGTTCTGGAACGAGGCGAGGCCCCAGCGGCCGACGATCTCGTCGGCGCGGATGCTGGCGGGCATTTCCGGAGCGACGCCAGGTTCGGCTTCGGGCGGCGGCGGGGACGACGTGAGGGACGGCAGGTTGAAGCCGCCGCCGCAGGCGCCCAGCAGCAGCGCCAGACAAGAGGCGGCCGCCAGATTGGCAACCGTGCGCGCGTGAGCCGAACTGATCATGGCATTCCCCCGAACAAGACCATGGCCGCACCCCTCCCGCAGCCAAGCGCAAAACCGCTGCCGGAGCAATGACGTCGTTCTTTACGGCGACGCCCCGAGCGAGTTTCCAATGCCACCATCCTATATCCGCCTCAACAATCGCTTAACCACCTTTGCTTGACAGGATCGCGGCCAAGCCATATTTCCGGACCCACTATTAGCACTCGGAAAGCCCGATTGCTAAGCGCGCCGTTCGATCCTCGACGCGAGGCCGGACGGAAGCGCCGCCCCACCGACCCCACAACTTCCGAAGCGAGCCTCCAAAGGGAAACGTCATGGCTAAATCCAAATTTCGTCCGCTGCATGACCGTGTCGTGGTCAAACGTATCGACGCCGAGGAAAAGACCAAGGGCGGCATCATCATTCCGGACACGGCCAAGGAAAAGCCGTCCCAGGGCGAGATCGTCGCCGTCGGCCCCGGCGGCCGCGACGAGACCGGCAAGCTGATCCCGATCGACCTCAAGGTCGGCGACCGCGTGCTGTTCGGCAAGTGGTCGGGCACCGAGGTCAAGATCGACAACGAAGAGCTCCTGATCATGAAGGAGTCGGACATCATGGGCGTGCTGGCCTAAGGCCGTCCGCCTGAACAGCCGCTGAATGTCATGCCCGGATCCAGGCGATCCGGGCATCCATCGTTCCGCCGCACGGCACAAGACAACACACATCACATAACACGAGGGATTGCAGACCATGGCTGCCAAAGACGTCAAGTTTTCCGGAGACGCGCGCGATCGCATGCTGCGCGGCGTCGACGTTCTCGCCAACGCCGTCAAGGTGACGCTCGGCCCGAAGGGCCGCAACGTTGTCATCGAGAAGAGCTTCGGCGCCCCCCGCATCACCAAGGACGGCGTCACGGTCGCCAAGGAGATCGAGCTCGAGGACAAGTTCGAGAACATGGGCGCCCAGATGGTGCGTGAGGTCGCCTCCAAGACCAACGACCTCGCCGGCGACGGCACCACCACCGCGACCGTGCTGGCCCAGGCCATCGTGCGCGAAGGCGCCAAGGCGGTCGCCGCCGGCATGAACCCGATGGATCTCAAGCGCGGCATCGACACCGCGGTTGCCGCCGTCATCAAGGACATCGAGAAGCGCGCCAAGCCGGTCGCCGCCTCCTCCGAGGTCGCCCAGGTCGGCACCATCTCGGCCAACGGCGATGCCGCCATCGGCAAGATGATCGCCCAGGCGATGCAGAAGGTCGGCAACGAGGGCGTCATCACCGTCGAGGAGAACAAGTCGCTCGAGACCGAGGTTGATATCGTCGAGGGCATGAAGTTCGACCGCGGCTATCTCAGCCCCTACTTCGTCACCAATGCCGAGAAGATGACCGCCGAGCTCGAGGACGCCTACATCCTCCTGCACGAGAAGAAGCTCTCGGGCCTGCAGGCCATGCTGCCGGTGCTGGAAGCCGTGGTGCAGTCGGGCAAGCCGCTCGTCATCATCGCCGAGGACGTCGAGGGCGAGGCGCTGGCCACCCTGGTCGTCAACCGGCTCCGCGGCGGCCTCAAGGTCGCGGCCGTCAAGGCGCCGGGCTTCGGTGACCGCCGCAAGGCCATGCTGGAGGACATCGCGATCCTGACCGGCGGCCAGCTGATCTCCGAGGAGCTCGGCATCAAGCTCGAGAACGTCACGGTGAAGATGCTCGGCCGCGCCAAGAAGGTGGTGATCGACAAGGAGAACACCACGATCGTCAACGGCGCCGGCAAGAAGCCCGACATCGAGGCCCGCGTCGGCCAGATCAAGGCGCAGATCGAGGAGACCACCTCGGACTACGACCGCGAGAAGCTCCAGGAGCGCCTCGCCAAGCTCGCCGGCGGCGTCGCGGTGATCCGCGTCGGCGGCGCCACCGAGATCGAGGTCAAGGAGAAGAAGGACCGCGTCGAGGACGCGCTCAACGCCACCCGCGCCGCGGTTCAGGAAGGCATCGTCCCGGGCGGCGGCGTCGCGCTGCTCCGCGCCAAGAAGGCGGTCGGCCGTCTCACCAACGCCAATGACGACGTCCAGGCCGGCATCAACATCGTGCTGAAGGCGCTGGAAGCCCCGATCCGCCAGATCTCCGAGAACGCCGGCGTGGAAGGCTCGATCGTGGTCGGCAAGATCCTGGAGAACAAGTCCGAGACCTTCGGCTTCGACGCCCAGAACGAGGACTATGTCGACATGGTCGAGAAGGGCATCATCGATCCCGCCAAGGTGGTGCGCACCGCGCTGCAGGACGCCTCTTCCGTGGCCGGCCTCTTGGTGACCACCGAGGCCATGGTCGCCGAGATGCCGAAGAAGGAAGCTCCGCCCGCGATGCCCCCCGGCGGCGGCATGGGCGGCTTCTAAGCCTTCCGTTCCGTGACAGAGTTGCGAAGGCCGCCTCCGGGCGGCCTTCTTTTTTGCCGACCCTGCCCGTTTCGCTTTCCGATTCAACCAGCGGCCAAAACCCACTACGGTGGCGCGCCGATTCTGATTGTTCGGGCATGATCCTAGAGACCGCTTCACGCTTTCCGGATCATGGCCGTTGCGCGAGGATGTCATCGATGCGTGCGCTTCTGGTTTGCTCCACGGCCGTTCTGGCCCTGCTCGCCGTTCCACCGCAGGCCTCCGCCCAGATGAAGCTGTCGCCGAAGGCGACCGCGCCGGGGGGAACCGAGACGCGCTATTTCACCGCGATGGACGGGCTGATGGACGGCAATGCCGACGTGATCCTGAAGGAGACGCGCCAGGGCAAGACGCTGAGCGCGGCGGTGCTCGACGTCTGCTACCCCATCGCGAAGAACTCCGACCGCAAGGACCGCTTCGTCGTCAACCTCCAGGTCGCCGGCCAGACGCTGACCGGAACGACGCAGAGCATCAGTGAGAAGTCGCCGGTCAGCGTCAAGCTGACGCGCAAGCAGTCCGGCGACATGTTCGAATTCCGCGGCCAGATCGCGGTCGGCCAGGCGGTGACCGAAGTGACCTCGCCGGACAATTCCGATCTCAGCGAAAAGGAATTCCTGGACAGTCAGACCTCCGACGACGGCATCACGCCGCAGCCGAAGGATTTCACCGACGTCTCGCCGGAAGCGATCGCGGTCAAGGTCAAGCTGGATGCGGCGACCGACTTCCTGAAGAGCCTGAAGGGCCAGGAGGTCGAGGTGACGCTGGCGAGCCTCAATGTCGGCTGCGACGCGCTGCGCGCCGGCGAGCAGACCATCACCATGTCGGTCGATCCCGAGCGCGCCGGCGCGCTGCTGGCGAAGTTCAAGGCAATGCCGGGCGTCACCGCCGCAGGCTGGACCGCGGGCATGACCGAGATGGACCGCACCATCCGCTTCCCTGCGGCCGACTGGCGCGAGGGCGACAAGATCAACAAGGGCAAGCTTGCAACGGCGGTGGCGAGCGTGCTGAGCAGGACGCTCGCGGCAAAGCCGGTCACGCAAAACTTCAACCCGGCCACCGGCAGGCTCAAGCTGGTGTTCAAGCGGCCGAACCAGGACTTCCCGGCGCTCGAGCTCACCGACACGATCGAGGTCGCAGGCCTGGTCTCGCCCGACAAGCCGGGCACCACCGACAAGCTCATGCTCTGGATCGGCAGCCCGGCGACCACGACGGCCGACGAGGGCAGCGGGGCCAGGCTCAATCTGTCCGACGATGCCAGCCTCGACGAAGAAGGCGATCTGCCCGACGACAACGGCTCGATCGAGGCGCTCGTCAAGGAGCTGAAGGGCCAGCGCTGGGACGCCGACAAGTCGGTGTGGAAGTAGGCTGAGACAGCCACCGCTGTCATCGCCCGGCTTGACCGGGCGATCCAGTACTCCGAGACAGCAGCGATGGAATCGATAGACTGCGGCGTACTGGATTCCCCGCCTTTGCGGGGAATGACAGAGACCTAATTCCCCGTCGTCCTGAAGCGCAGCGGCTTCGGGCCGATCAGCGTCAGCACGTCGCCCTGGCGCTTCCAGGTCTCGACGCTGCCGAGGGCTGCGACGAGCTCGTCGTCGGCCTGCGCTCTCGCCGGCGGACAGTTGCGGTTCTGGATCTGGCCGGGCACGAAGATCACGGTGTTGCCGGCGACCGAGAACTGGCCCTTGCCGCCCTTGCACCAGAGCTCCAGCACGACCTCGCCATTGTCGCCGATCTCGATGTTGGGAATCCGCTTCGAGCCTGCCTGCGGCAACGCCTCCAGCGTCATCTCGGTGCCGAACGGAAACCCCTCCTGGGCACGCGCGAGTGTGGACATCGCGAACATTGCAACCGCCGCACACACCAATCGCTGGAACGAAACCATGAGACCTCTCGACCGACCTGACTTGCCGCACCTTCTATGAGACGGCGGGGGCGTTGAGAAGGTTCGCGCATGGTCGATGCAGGCGCACCGGCATGGCGAAGCCCGGGGCGCCTTCGAAGACCACGCCGAACGAGAAAGCGATCGGCAGCCAGTTGCAGCCGCGGCGCGAAGTTCTCGCGCATCCGGCGGTTCCCGTCCGCTCACAAGGTCGCGAAATCCCGGAGCACCCTGCCCCGCGCCGGCGGGCACCATGCTAGGGTTGCTGGCTGCGACAATCCAACGCAAATTGCAGAACTTGCGACTTTAGTCTAAGCGCGCCCATTTCCGCCATCGCCTCAGCTATTTGGCTCTGGGCATCGTGCACATCCCCTGAGGAGATCCAGCTCTGTGAACAACATCCGCGCCACGCTCGCGATCGTCTGGCGAATCGCCATCCCTTATTTCCGGTCAGAGGACAAATGGGCCGGCCGCGGCCTGCTCGCCGCGGTGATCGTGATCGAACTGCTGCTGGTCGCCATCGATGTGCTCGTGAACCAATGGTACAGCCGCTTCTACAACTATCTCCAGGAGCGCGACTGGAACGGCTTCGTCTGGGAGCTGGGCGTCTTCACATTGCTCGCGAGCGCCAGCGTCGCGCTTTCCGTCTACCAGCTCTATCTCAATCAGTGGCTCCAGATTCGCTGGCGGCAATGGCTGACGCGTCACTATCTGGGCGAATGGCTGAATAGCGCGACCCACTATCGGATGCAGCTCAAGGGCGATGCGGCCGACAACCCGGACCAACGCATCACCGACGACGTCAGGAGTTTCGTCGAGCAGACTCTCAATATCGGCATCGGGCTGCTCTCCTCGATCGTCACGCTGCTCTCGTTCGTGGTCATTCTGTGGGGGCTGTCGAACGCGGCACCGCTGCATATCTCGGGCCTCGACTTTCCCATCCCCGGCTATTTGGTGTGGGCGGCGCTCGTCTACGCGATCTTCGGCACCGCGCTCACGCACTGGATCGGTTCGCCTCTGGTCAATCTCAATTTCGAGCAGCAGCGCTACGAGGCCGACTTCCGCTTCAACCTCGTCCGCGTGCGCGAGAACTCCGAACAGATCGCACTGCTCAAGGGCGAAGGCGCCGAACGCGAACGACTGCTGCACCGCTACGGCTATGTCGTCGGCAATTGGTACGCGATCATGAGCCGGACCAAGCGTCTGACTGCTTTCACGGCGAGCTATTCCCAAGCCGCCGTGATCTTCCCCTTCATCCTCACCGCGCCTGCCTATTTTGCCGGTAAGATTCAACTTGGAGGGATGGTGCAGACCGGCTCCGCCTTCGGCAGCGTGCAGAAGGCCCTGTCCTTTTTCGTGAGCGCCTACCGATCCCTGGCCGAATGGCGTGCGGTGGTTGCCCGTCTCGATGGCTTCGAGATGTCGGTCGCCTCGGCGGTCAATCTGCCGGCACATGAGCCTGCCATCGCGCTGGAGGTCGCCGGCCGCCATATCGACCTCGAGCAGCTCTGCGTGAACCTGCCCAACGGCACGCCGCTGGTGGCCGCCAAGGCCTTCACCATTCAGGCCTCGGAGCGCGTGCTGGTGACCGGACCGTCCGGCTCCGGCAAGTCCACGCTGTTCCGGGCCATCGCCGGCATCTGGCCGTTCGGCACCGGCACGGTTGTGGTCCCGGAAAAGGCAAAGCTGATGATGCTGCCGCAGCGGCCCTATTTCTCGGTCGGTGTGTTGCGCGATGCCGTGGTCTATCCGGCAGCGCCGGGCGCGTTCGACGCCGCGCAGGTCCGCGAGGCCCTGATCGCGGTCGGGCTGCCCGATCTCGCCGAGCGGCTGGACGAGGACGGCCACTGGAACAGGATGCTCTCGCTCGGCGAGCAGCAACGTCTCGGGCTAGCGCGCGCGCTGCTGCATGCGCCGGACTATCTGTTCCTGGACGAAGCCACCGCCTCGCTCGACGAGCCGTCGGAAGCCCGGCTCTACCGGCTGCTGGCGGAGAGACTGCCGCAGGCCACCATCGTCTCGATCGGCCACCGCTCGACGCTCGATGCCTTCCACACCCGCAAGGTGGCGCTGGTGAAGGACGGTGCGATCCACGTCGTCGGCGGCGAGCGGACTGCGGCGGAGCCGAGCGCCGCGCGCTGAGGCGAGCGCTGGGTAGCCGCTGATCATCAAGTTCGAGTCGTCACTCCATACACGCGTCAAGCCCGGCCATGACGGCGTGGAGAAAAGCAAAAGGGCGGCAGGTTGCCCTGCCGCCCTCGCGAAGTCGTTTCGGAAAGAAGCTTACTTCAGATTGCTCATCGCCGTCAGGTCGAAAGAGAGCTTGGCCACGCCGGCCGCGCTGCACCAGTTGGAGCCGAAGCCGCCCGGGTTGATGGGGGTGAAGCTTCCGGTGAACTTCGCGGTGTGATCGCTGGTCAAGGCGTTGCAGTCGCCCTTGTTCAGGTCGGTGTCGTGATAACGCAGATCGAGCGTGAACACCTTGTAGGTGAAGCCGACGCCGACGTTCCAGGTGTTATAGCTCGGCTCCTTGATGCCGTTCGCATAAACCGGATCGCCCGCGATGCCGTAGAAGATGTCGGAAGTGCCGAACCACTGCCGGCCGAACTCACCCGACACGTACATGCCGACGCCGCTGGCACCGAAGATTGTGCTCGGGGCGGTCCACTTGGCCGTGATCGAGGCGTAATTGCCCCAGGCGCCGAGGTTCAGGAAGTTCGGCGAGTAGTACTCGTTGAAGCCGACCGTCCACTGGTCGTTGATGACGACGTTCAGCTTGGCGTAGGCTTCGAAGAAGCTGGCGTCCTTCTTGGCGAAGTTGCCGTTGATCGGAAGGCCGATTGCCCCCTGCGAGTAATCGATGTCGCCGCCACAATTGCCCTGAGCCAATGTGTACTGCGAGCCGAAGCATTGTCCGCCCGGATAGAGGTAGCCCCAGAGACCGAAGTCGAAGGCGAACATGCCGAAGGTCGGGCGGATACCGCCGTAGAAGTCGACTTCCGCCGCAGCGCGGTTCGGGAAGGAGATGCTCGAGGCGGACGTACCGACGTAGAGCTGCAAGTCCTTGGTGACGTTGTAGCGAGGCTCGAAATAGGCCGTGACGGCCGGCTTATGGTTCGACTGGGTGATGCCGCGGAAGACGTAATCGCTCATGATGCCGCCGCCGAAGGCGATATCCCAAGGATCGAACGCCGGGGGCGGCGGGGCCTTCAATGCCTTCACGCGCAGATCTGCCGCGAACGCCGAACCCGTCGTCACCATTGCCAGCGTCGTTGCCAACAAAGCCACTTTTTTCATTTCGATCCCCATCTACCCGTTCTTACTTAGCAGTCGCCCCCGGAAGCCCCCCGGGGCATGCGGCCTACCTGCAAAATTGCGTCACTGCGGCAATTTGGATCGATGGACAGGAACCGTGAAGCAAAAAGCACGGGCATCTGCCGACTTTTTAGGCGTTTTGACGAATTCACGAAAGGTTGTCAGGCTGTGTGGCTTCTCGATCACATTATTTGCATTCCAAGGTGCAGTGCAGACCCGTGTAAACCCGGGGATCGCCAGGCGGCGTGACACCTTCGCTACGAATCAGGGTGGGCCCGGAGCGCCAGTTGCCAGGGCGGCTTTCCACGATGCAAAAAGGCCGCAGCACCGGGGTGCCGCGGCCTTCTCGTTACAATCCCAAGTAACAATCCCGAGTAACAGTCCCGAGTGACAGTCCGAAGGCGATGAGAGACCGCCTTCCTACCCCTGCCCCTCCGCCGGCGCCGCTTCCGCAGAAGACGAAGGCATCGCCCAGCTTGTCTCGGCGGGCGCGGGGGTCTCCGCCGGTGCCGACGGCTTCGGAGCAGGCGCTGCCTTCGCCTTCTTCGGTGCCGCCTTCTTCGCGGCCTTCTTCGGAGCAGCCTTCTTGGCCGCCGACTTCTTTGCGGTCGTCTTGGCAGCCTTCTTCGGGGCGGCCTTCTTGGCAGATTTCTTGGCAGACTTCTTGGCGGTCTTCTTGGCCGCCTTCTTCTTCGTCGCCTTCTTCGCGGACTTCTTCGCCGCTACGGCCTTCTTGGCCTTTTTGGCCTTCTTGCTTTTCTTCTTCTTCGCTTTCGCCATCGTGGTCCTCCTGTTGCCGCCGAACAATGCTTGATCGGGCGTCTTCAGTCGTCACCTCGGGAGGACAGTTCGGGCTCCTGAAAGCTCAAACCTGCGCGTTCAGTGCCGGCCGCGCCCCGCCCGTCGCCCAATCGAGAAGCTCAATCGTGTGTACGACCGGAACTGACGTGCCACTGGCAATCTGCACCATGCAGCCGATATTGCCCGCGGCAATCATGTCCGGCTTGACGCTCGCGATGTTGGCGACCTTGCGATCACGCAACCGACCCGCAAGCTCGGGCTGGAGAATGTTGTAGGTCCCCGCCGAACCGCAACACAAATGGCTCTCGGGCACATCTTTCACCACGAATCCATTCTTGGAAAGCAATTCTTTCGGAAGCCCTGTGATTTTCTGTCCATGCTGCAACGAACACGCGGAGTGATAGGCGATGACGATGTCGTCCGCTCGCGCCGCCGTCGCAAGCTCGAGGCCGGAGACGTATTCGGTGATGTCCTTGGCGAGCGCCGAGACCCTCGCAGCATCGGCCGCGAACGCTGTGTCCTCGCGCAGGAGATAGCCATAATCCTTGATCACCGTGCCGCAGCCGGAGGTCGTCACCAGGATGGCATCAAGCCCCTCGCCGGCCATTTCCTTCCGCCACGCCGCGACGTTGGCGCGAGCCCGCGCCAGCGCATCCTCGTCGTTGCCGAGGTGATGGGTCAGCGCGCCACAGCACTGCTCGTCCCTGACAAGGACGACCTCGATGCCGTGGCGGGTCAGGAGACTGATGGCGGCCTGGTTGATGCGCGGCGCCAGCACCTGCTGGGCGCAGCCCTGGAGCAGCGCCACACGCCCGCGCTTCTTGCCCAGCGCCGCGAACACGCTGCCGGCGGCGGGCCCTGCCGGCGGCAGCCGGTCCGGCGCCAGCGCCAGCATCGCCTTGATGCGCTGGATCAAGCCCGGCGTCGCCGCAGGCCGGGGTGTCGGCAGCAAGACGCCGAGCGGACGGGCGAGCCGCGCCAGCCACATACTGACGCGAAAGCGCTGCGGGTCCGGCAGGACGAAGGCCAGCACCTGGCGCAGCAGCCGCTCGGTCAGCGGCCGCCGATAGCGCTGCTCGATTTGCACCCGGGCCTGGTCGACCAGGTGCATGTAGTTCACGCCCGAGGGGCAGGTCGTCATGCAGGCAAGGCACGACAGGCAACGGTCGATATGCTTGACCACGTCGGCGGTCGGCGCCTGGTCCTTCTCCAGCATCTCCTTGATCAGATAGATGCGGCCGCGCGGGCTATCGAGCTCGTCGCCGAGCAGCACATAGGTCGGGCAGGTTGCGGTGCAGAAGCCGCAATGGACGCAGGCGCGCAGGATCTTGTCCGCTTCCGCGATATCGGGGTCGGCGAGCTGCGCGAGTGAGAATTCGGTCTTCATCAGCCAGCGCTCCGCGTGAGCCGCCCCCGGTTGAGAATGATCTTCGGATCGAAGCTGGCGCGCACCCGCTCGCTCAGCGCGGCAATCCCCGGCGCCTGCGGATGGAACACGTCGACCTCGCGCCTGACATCATCAGTCGCCCGGATCAGCGTGGCATGCCCGCCGGCCGCGTTCGCGTGCGCACGCACCGCCGGGGCATGCGCGTCCGGCTTCGGCGGGAGCGCCGCCCAGATCAGGCCGCCGCCCCAATCGTAGATCACATCGCCCCCCGTCTCGCGCGCCAGCTGCGTGCCCAGCGCCGCGCCCGAGGCCGGCGGGCAGACGATCCGCCAGACCGGCCAGGCGCCGAGCGCGCCGCTCGCTGCGAACGGCAGCACGTCGCGGATCGCGCTCCACAGGGCCGCGGATGCCACGTCCTCGATCAGCGTCGCGGTTCCAAACGGCGCCAGCAATTGGCGCAGCGAGCCGGCGCGGTGCGCAGCGGACGCGGTGATGCCCTCGAGCCGCAGCACGGTCAGCGCCTCGGCCTCGCCTTGGCCCGCAATGTCGCCCAGCCCCTCGGTCCCGGCCCGGAGTGCGGATTTCGGCAGATGCGCGGCGGCGGAGACGTCGAAGGGCGAGCCCAGCGCCGCAGTCATGGCCTTGTTGGCGGTAGCATCATCTAACCCGCGCAGCAACAGCGTCCGCTCGGCCTCGGGCTTGGGCATCACCTTGAGAGTGACCTCGGTCATCACCGACAGCGTGCCCCAGGACCCCGCCAGCAGCTTGCAGAGATCGTAGCCGGTGACGTTCTTCACCACCTTGCCGCCGGTCTTGAAGCTGTCGCCGAAGCCCGAGACGGCATGCGCGCCGAGCAGGTGGTCGCGCGCCCCGCCCGCCCGGATCCGCCGCGGCCCGGCGAGCCCGGCCGCGATCGTGCCGCCGATGGTGCCTGTTGCCGGCGTGCCGAGCAGCGGGGCGGTGTTTACAGGCTCGAAGGCGAATTGCTGGTTCTTGGCGTCGATCAGCGCCAGCACGTCGGCCAGCGGCGCGCCGGCCTGGAGCGTGATGATGAGCTCGTTCGGCTCGTAGGCGGTCACGGCATTGAGTGCGGAGACGTCGAGCACGGCGTTGGTCGCCATGGCGTGGCCGATGCCGCGCTTGCCGCCATGGCCGATGATCTCGAGCGGCTGCTCGCTCGCGATCGCCGCGCGCACCACCTCTTCGACGTCTTTGGCGTCTCTGACCTTGAGCGTATCCACGGGAAAAGGCGGTAGCGAAATTCGCGCAGGAAATCAATTCGACCCGCGACGGAACGCTGGGCCGCGGCGACATTCGCACTACGATCTTCATCGAACCATTGCCGCCCAGAGCCGCGCTATCGAATGGAGCATTCTCAGGGAGCTCCATCATGACCGAACGGGCAATGAATCAAGAGGCCGGCCACCCGGCCATCGGCGGCGGACTTCTCGTCGTGGCGCAATGGGAAGCAAAGGCCGAAGAGGCCGACCGCATTGCCGAAATCCTGCGCGGCTTCCTCCCTCAGGCGCAGCGCGAGCCAGGCGTCAAGCTGTTCCTGATCTCGCGCGCCAAGGACAATCCGGCCCAGTTCCTGTTCTACGAGTTGTTCCGCGACGAAGACGCCCTTAGGACGCACCAGGAGAGCGCGCATTTCAAGAGCTACATCGCGGAACAGGCGCTGCCGCTGCTGACCAGGCGCGAACGCGCGCAATACGCCCTGCTGTGAATGATCTGCTTCCTCCTTGCGAGCCAGGGCGATCGCCTATGACTCGCAGCGGCGGGCTGCGTGCAAGCTGGGGTTGGATCAAGCCCCGGCCTTGCACGTGATCCCGCCGTCGACGACGAGCTCGATGCCCGTCACGTATTTCGACTCGTCCGAGGCCAGGAACAGCGCGGCGTTGGCGACGTCGAATGCATCGCCCATATGGCCTATCGGCACCTGGGCGTCGCGCGCGCGCCACATCGCCTCGACATCGCCCTTGGCGTAGCTGGCGGCGAGGCCGGCGGAGTGCTCGACCATCGGCGTCTTCATCAGGCCGGGCAGGATCGCGTTGACCCGGACGTGATGGCGCGCGAACTCGATCGCTGTGGTGCGCGTCATCTGGTTCATCGCCGCTTTCGAGGCGCCGTAGGTAACGTAGGAGATGCCCATGTGGCGGATCGAGGCGATCGAGGAGATGTTGATGATCGAGCCGCCGCCCTGCTTCACCATAACAGGGATCACGTGCTTCATGGCGAGATAGGCGCTCTTGAGGTTGACGCTGAAGACGCGGTCCCAGCTGTCTTCGCTCACCTCGACGACACTGCCCATCTCGGCGATGCCGACATTGTTGTCGAGCACGTCGATGCGGCCATAGGCCTTGAGGCACGCCGCGACCATCACCTCGATCTCGCTCGCGCGCGACACGTCGGCCGTGAACGCAATCGCCTTGCCGCCCTCGCCGCTGATGATCCTGGCGGTCTCCTCGGCCGCGGCACCGTTGCGATCGACGCAGAACACCTGCGCGCCCTCGCGCGCAAAGGTCACCGCGGTCGCCTTGCCGTTGCCCCAGCCTGGACCGATCGAGCCGGCCCCCACCACCATCGCAACCTTGCCCTTGAGCCGATCCATCGCGTGTCTCCCGTGTTGTTGTTCTTCTTGTAGCCCGGATGGAGCGCAGCGCAATCCGGGGCAGTGGTCCCGGATTACGCTTCCGCTCCATCCGGGCTACGGTTCTTTGCAGATGCTCATCGCCATGACGTTAGCACCAATGGGATGCCCGACAATCTCGGACAATGTCCGGCACGTCCCGTCATGGCATAGTCGCCATTCTCCGGCCGCGCCGGAATTGCCGAGCACCAATTCCGGCATCGGCGCACGCTGCGGCCGCCATTGAAACCAGCCGTCGACCAATCGTGCTTCGGCCGGCGGCTCCATGCCGGGGCCGGTGCCCTTGACGCGGGCTTGCACCAGCTCGAGGCCGGCGGGTGTGAGGCGCCAGTCTTCCTGCCATTCGACCTTCGCGATCGAATGCGTCCAGACAAGCGTGAACGCGGACAGCGTCAGCGCTTTCACGCCGCCCGCTGTCGCAAGACAGAGGCTCACACCGCCTCGACCGGCGCCGGCGGACGCTGCCGCCATTGCCACAGCACCAGCGCGGCGGCGAGCACGAAGCCCGCAGTATCGCTGAAGGGGAATTCGCCGAGCAGGCAGAACGCGGCGCCGAGCGCGACCAGGCGCTCGATCAGCGTCAGCCGCGTGAACAGGAAGCCGATCGCGGCCATGCCGAACAGGCCGATCGCCACCAGCGCCTTCAAGCTCGCCAGCGCCACCGCGCCGTAGAAGCCGAGCTTGGCCGCCATGGGATCGCCGGCCTGCAGCATCAAGGCCGGCGAATAGACGAAGATGAAGGGAATGACGTAGCCGGCGAGCGCGATGCGCATCGCCTCCCAGCCGATCTTGTCCGGGTTCTCCTTGGCGATCGGCGCCGCCGCAAGCGCGGCGAGCGCCACCGGCGGCGAGAGGTCGGCCATGATGCCGTAATAGAATGCGAACATGTGGCTCGCGATCAAGGGCACGCCGAGCTTGGCGAGGGCCGGCGCGGCGAGCGCGGCGGTGATGATGTAGGTCGGGATGGTCGGAATGCCGGTGCCGAGCAGGATCGACAGCAGCATGGTCATGACCAGCGCCAGGAACAGGCTCTTCTCGCCGAGCCCGATCACCCAGCCGCCGAAAATGGTGCCGACGCCGGTCTGCGACATCATGCCGATGATGACGCCGACGATCGCGCAGGCCATGCCGACGGTGATGGCGGATTTCGCGCTCTCGGCCAGCGCATCGCGGCAGGCGCGCAAGGCGGCAAAGCCGCCGCGCACGAACGCCGTGATCACGATCAGGCCGACCACGACGGTCGCGACCGGCACGATCTGGAGGCCGTCGCGCGACAATGCCGCGACGACGAGCGCGAGCCCGACCCAGAAGATGGTCCGGATCACGTTCGAGGAGGCGCCCGTCGTGATGGCGGTACCGAGGATCAGCGTCACGGTGAGCGCAAGGCCCATGCTGCCGGCATAGAGCGGCGTAAAACCTTCGAACAGCATGTAGACCAGCGCCGCGAGCGGCAGCACGAGGTACCAGCGCGTCACCAGCGCCTTCCAGGCGCTCGGGATCTCCGAGCGCTTCATGCCGACCAGGCCGTGCTTGCCGGCTTCCAAATGCACCATCCAGAACGCGGAGGCGAAATAGAGGATCGCGGGGATCGCGGCGGCCTTGACGATCTCCGAATATTGCACGCCGAGCGTCTCGGCCATGATGAAGGCGACCGCCCCCATCACCGGCGGCATGATCTGGCCGCCCATCGAGGCCGTCGCCTCGACGCCGGCTGCGAAGGCGCGGCGGTAGCCGAACCTGATCATCAAGGGAATCGTGAACTGGCCGACGGTGACGACGTTGGCGACGCCCGAGCCGGAGATGGTCCCCATCATGCCCGAGGCGAACACCGCGACCTTGGCAGGTCCACCGCGGGTGCGGCCGAACAGGCCGAGCGAGACGTCGGTGAACAGCTGGATCATGCCGGCGCGCTCCAGGAACGAGCCGAACAGGATGAACAGGAAGATGTAGGTCGCGGAGACGTAGACCGGCACGCCGTAAAAGCCTTCGGTGCCGAACGACAAATGCGTGACGATCTGGTCGAAATCATAGCCGCGATGGTTGAGCGGCGACGGCAGGTACTGACCGAAGAACCAATAGACGAGACACGCACCGCACATCAGCGGCAGCGCCGCGCCCATCAGCCGCCGCGTGCCCTCGAAGATCAGCACCGCGAGTAGGGTGCCGACGGCGAGATCGAGCCTGGTCGGATCGCCGTCGCGCGCGATCAGGTCGGCATAGAAGATCCACTGGTAGAGACCGCAGTAGAAGCCGGCGGCGCCGATCGCCCAGCCCAGCGCACGGCCGAAATTGCTCTTCGCGGTGAAGTTGGCGATCAGGCCGAAGGTGAGCAGGAGCAGGAAGCCGACATGGACGCCGCGCACCACCTGACTCGGCAGATAGTTGAAGGCGGCGACGTAGAGCTGGAAGATCGCGAACGCGATGCCGATCCAGTAGGCGAGCCGGCCCCACCAGCCCGGGCCGAAGCCTTCTGGGAAGCCATGCTCGAAATTGTCGAACTCGACCTTGACCTTGTCGGGCGCGATCTCAGTCCCCTCTGCCTTTTCCAGCATCTCAGCCCATCCCCAATCGTCGAGCGCTTGTAGCATTGGCACGGTATGTCCCGAGCCGTCATGCCCGGGCTTGTCCCGGGCATCCACGAAACTTCCATGCACAGCCGCAGAACGTGGATGGCCGGGACAAGCCCGGCCATGACGTCCGACGACAGGAGCTGATTACTTGATCAGCCCCTTTTCCTTGTAATAGCGGATCGCGCCGGGGTGCAGCGGGACCGGGCTGCCGGTGGCGGCGGTCTCGAGCTTGATCTCCTTGCCGGCCGCGTGCGCAGTGACGAGTTCGGGCAGCGATTCATAGACCAGCTTGGTCATCTGATAGGCGAGATCGTCCGAGACGGCGGAGCTGGTGACCAGATAATTGATCACGGCCGCAGTCGGCACGTCCTTGTCCTGGCCGGTATAGGTGTTGGCCGGAATAGTCGCCGCCACGAAGGGCGGGCCGATCTTGTCGACGGTCTCCTTCGGCACCGACACCACCGTGATCGGGCTCGAGGTCGAGAGGTCCTTCAGCGAGGCGACGCCGAGCCCGGCCGATTGCAGCGTGGCGTTGAGCTGCCGGTTCTTCATGAGATCGACGGATTCGGCAAAGGGCAGATATTCGACCTTGCCGAGCTCCTTGTAGCTCATGCCAGCAGCGGCCAGGATCGCGCGGGAGTTCAGCTCCGTGCCCGACTTCGGTGCACCGACCGACAGGCTCTTGCCCTTGAGATCGGCGAGCGTCTTGATGCCGCTGTCGGCGGTCGCGACGATCTGGATGTAGTTCGGGTAGATCGCGCCGATGGTGCGGAGCTTGTCGAGTTTGGTCTTGAAGCCCGCCTCCTCCTCGCCCTCCCAGGCGGCTTTCAGCGAGTCGCCCAGCGTGAACGCCAGCTCGCCGCGGCCCTGCTGCAGCAGGATCAGGTTCTCGACCGACGCCTTGGTGGCCTGCACCTGCGTCTTCACGTTCGGAATCTTTTCGCCGTAGATCTTTCCGATCGCGACCCCGAGCGGATAGTAGACGCCGGAGGTGCCGCCGGTCAGCACGTTGATGAAGGATTGCGCCTGGGCGCAAGGTGCCGACGCCGCCAGAGCCAGAGCCGCGGCCGCGCCGAAAATCGTCCGTTTCATGGTTGTTGTTCTCCCCAAACCGGCGGCGAAATTGGCCGGATGAGGGATGCGGGTCAACCCATCCAAAAGGCAAAACAGGACTGCGGCAAAGGACCGTTCCGGCTGGGCTTTCGGGAACAGGACGGTGCGGCGAGGTGGCGCAGCGTGACTGGGGTCGCGTTAGGTTCGAGCCGGAGCGGCTTGCTCGGTCACCTCTCCCGCTTGCGGGAGAGGTCGGATCGCGCAAGCGATCCGGGTGAGGGCTTTCTCCTCTAGGGGAGTGTCCCGTTGTGGAGACACCTCTCCCCAGCCCTCCCCCGTAGGCGGGGCAGGGAGCGCACCGTCTACGCAGTGGCTATCGAGCGCTCGCTCACTGGAACGTCATGTCCAGGCATTTGGAGATGTCCGAGCCGAGGCCGGAGGAAATGGTGATGCAGCCGCGCACCTTCTGCGCGCCGACGTCGGCGGCCCAGACCGAATAGCCGCCGGGGCCGAAGAACGAATTGGTGTTCGGCGGCTCGGTCTCGGTGGCGTCGAAATCGTACTTGCCGTCGGTCTCGAAAATGCGCGGTTTCTTGGTGCAGCCGCCGTCGGTCTGGACGTTGATGACTTCCTTGTTGTCGCGGGTCAGCGCCAGGGAGACCTGGCAGCGGAAATATTCCGAGGTCCTGGTATTGAAGAGATAGGTGTAGGACTTGCAGGTCGCCGTGTTCAGCTTGCCCGGGGCAAGGCCGCGGCTGCACGAAATCCGCTGGTTGTGGCTGAGCCGGTAGTCATCGGCTTGGGCGGCCGGCGCCAGCGCCGTGAGCAACAGCGCGGCAGCCGAGCAGGCTTTGACGACTAGGTTCATTCGAATCATCCCCACCAATATTTTTGTCGAGTTGCGTTCTAAACGGAAAGCGGAACATAGTCGCGAGGGGACGGAGGGAAAATCACAAACTGCTGGGCAAGACGTGATGCGCTGCGGCGCTATCGCAAGTTGACCGGGACGCATCGTTCGTGATTTGTTCAATCATGGAATGTCCCGATCTTGGGAGGATGGGATGACGGCATTTTCAATCAAGACATTTGCACTCGCAGCCGCGCTCGGCGCATTGGTAGCGCCCGCATTGGCGCAAACCGCAGCGACGCCCTGGGAGCTGAAGACCGACACCGGCTACGCCTACGACAGGGAGGGCAAGACCTATTCCTACAAGATGGGCACCAGCAACGCCGGCGAGCTCTTGAAGGGCGCCAAGAAGGTGCCCAAGGGCACACTGTTCTTCATCGGCCAGAACGGCCAGCTCTACATGCGCACCGGCCCGTATCTGGAGGGTGACGGCAAGTTCAAGTTCGGGCCGGATCAGTAGGGGCCCGCGCTCGCAGGCGACAGAGCGTAGGGTGGGCAAAGGCGCGTTAGTGCCGTGCCCACCATCTCATATTGTCGAATCAACAATGGTGGGCACGCTTCGCTTTGCCCACCCTACGCCAGCGTCCTAGAACGCCCCTGCCAATTCCCTTGCGCCGGGTTTGCCGCTGTTCACGTCCATGCGCTCGTCGGTCACGGCCAGCAGCTTCGCCACCGTGTTGTGGCGGATCGCGACTGGGTTGCGCTCATAGCCGCCGCGCTGGAAGAAATTCGAGGTCGGCACCCGCTCGCGCAGCGCCTGCGGCATCGTCACCATGTCGAGGCCGGTGCCGTCGCCGGTGAGGTTCATCATCTCGAGCTCGGCCGCCGACAGCGGGCGCGAGTGTCCCTTGGCGCGGGCGAAATGCACTGAAGTCAGCAGCTTGTGGGTCTGCAGCATCGGTCCGATGTCAACGTCGAGCACCATCGCATGCATGGCCCAGCCTTGGGGAGTGCTGCCCATTTTCTCGTGCTCCGACCAGGTGTCGGGCACGGACTTGGCGTGGGCCACCATCTTCTTCAGGACAGTGAGCTTGTGCTCGAGCGCATGCCGCGCCGGTCCAGATGTGCGCGTCACCTTCTCGGACAGCGCGCGGATCAGTTCATGGCCCTGCTCGGCGAGCAGCTCGACGCTGTTGGTGGTGAGCAGCTGGTTGTAGCCCATCGCCGTCGAGATCGCGCGCTTGCCGCCATGCTCGATGCCCGCCTGCACGTCGTAACTGCCGGTGCCGCCGGTCTCGAACGAATAGACCCGCACCGCCTGCTCGCGCGTCAGGCCATGGGCCAGAGCGTAGCGCGCATAGGCGCGCTTGAACTCGAGCTCGCTGGACGGGCGTTGCGGCGTGAACTGGTAGAGTTCCTGCGCCGCACGCAGGAAATCGGCGACCACGGGGATCGGTCTTCTCGCGGGGCGATCCGGCGTTTCCTCCGGCTCCGGATTCACCGGCTTCTTCGGCCCGGTATAGAGCGGCGGATGCTCCAGCACGTAATCATCGAGCGTGATCTGCTGCCCATTGCGCCGCTTGGCGTTGCGGGCCTTCCGCTTCTCGGAGATCTGGCTCCAATAGGCGCCGGCCTCGGCATCGAAGGCGGCGCGCGCGGCCTGATATTCCGCGAGCTTGCGGCGATATTCGAGCATGGCCGGCGAAGCCCCCCCGCCTTGCGCGAAAAACTGCGACAGCAGCTGGGCGTTGGCATTGCGAACGGCGGGCGACAGCGCGTCGGCCTCGGCGCCGCGCGCCGCGGGCGAGATCAGGACGAGCGCGAGCGGAACCAGCGCCAATTTGTTTCGAATCGAATGATGCATGCTGCCTTCTTAGCAGGCATCCGGTAACCGTCGCGTTAACGCGCCGTTTACCATCGTCACGTCCAGGCGAATACCGGCTGTTCCAGGTCGGTGACGCGGGTGTGCCGCCCCGCCAGCACCTCGCGGAACTGGTAGATCAGCGCCGCGGTCGGGGCATGGATCAGGCTCATCTGGTGATGGAAGCGGATCACGCGGCGGCTGCTCTCGGGGATCTCAGTGAAATCGAAGGCATCGTCGCGCTCGATCGTGGCCAGCGCGATGCGATGGACGGAGGCGACCTCGTCCGGGTTCGGGCGGATCGCAGCACTGTCGGCCGCCCAGACCACGACCGGCGTGATCAGATAGCCCGAGCGCGTCGGATAATCGTCGAGCAGGCCGAGCACCGCATCGGCTGACAGCGCGAGTGCGAGCTCCTCGTCGAGCTCGCGCAGCGCCGCCTCGACCGGCGTCTCGCCGGCATCGCAGCGTCCGCCGGGCAGCGCCCATTGGCCGCGATGGGCGCGCAGGTGCGAGGCGCGCCTGGTGAGCAGGAAGGCGGTGTCGCCACCGTCGTCGGATTCGGTTAGCGCCAGCACCACCGCGGCGCGCTTCAGCGCCGACGGCTCGGCTGTGTCGGGCAGCCGCGCGAAGGCCGCGCAGACCTCTGCGATATTCCGTCTGGTGGCATCGTCGAACGTTCTCATGATGCTTGACTACACCAGGACTGCATCTGATGAAACGAGGAGACATCGCGTTGCAAGGACGAACGACGACATGACCAGCAAGGCCGCCGCAAGGTTGAAATCAGAGGGCTGGAGCATCCTGGAGACCACGGGCTTCCTGCATCTGATCGGCCCGTTGTGGGAGCGCAAGGTCGACGGCCATTACGAGTTCGCGCTCGCGACCGAGGACAAGCACCACAACCGCCGCGGCATGGTCCAGGGCGGCGTGATGATGACGTTCGCCGATCGCACCTGCGGCATGACGGCCCGTTACGTCTCCGGCAAGGAGTACTTGGCGACGGTGCAGCTCGACACCCATTTCGTCGAGGCCGGCCAGATCGGCGACACCCTGATCTCCCGCCCGCGCGTGGTGCGCTCGACCCGCAGCCTGATCTTCATGAGCACCGAGGTGACCGTGGACGACCGCTGCATCGTGATGGCGAACGGCGTGTTCAAGATCTTGAAGGGGCCGGGGTAGCGGGCGATCAGGCCGGCGCTGCTGCGCGCCACACCCGCAGCCGTCATTCCCCGCGAAGGCGGGGAATCCAGTACGTCGCGGCCCCTCGATCGATCACGACTGTCTCGGCGTACTGGATCGCCCGCCTTCGCGGGCGATGACACTGAATGTGAGGCGCAAACGTGCCCCACCGTCATTGCGAGCGCAGCGAAGCAATCCAGCATCCCTCCGCGGACACATCTCTGGATTGCTTCGCTGCGCTCGCAATGACGGACTTTGCTGGCTATGCTGCCGTCCACCAACATCGAGGACTCGCCCATGCAATACCGCCAGCTCGGCCGCAGCGGCCTCAAGGTCTCGCCGATTTGCCTGGGCACCATGATGTTCGGCGGGCCGACCGATGAGGCCACGTCGAAGCGGATCATCGACAAGGCACGCGATTCCGGGATCAATTTCATCGACACAGCGGACGCTTATTCCAAAGGCGCCTCCGAGGAGGTCGTCGGCCGCGCCATCGCGCGCAATCGTGGTGCCTGGGTGCTTGCCACAAAGCTCGCAAACCCCATGGGGGACGATCCCAATCGCGGCGGGCTGTCGCGGCGCTGGGTGTTGCAGGCGGCGGACGAGAGCTTGATGCGGCTCGGCACCGATCACATCGACATCTACTATCTGCACAAGGAAGACCATGCCACGCCGTTGGAGGAGACGGTGCGCGCCATGAGCGACCTGATCCACGCCGGCAAGGTGCGCTATTTCGGCGTCTCCAACTACCGCGCCTGGCGCGTCGCCGAGATCTGCAACATCTGCGACCGACTCGGCATCGACCGGCCCGCGGTGAGCCAGCCTTATTACAACGCCATGAACCGCATGCCGGAGGTCGAGCACTTTCCGGCCTGCGCCTATTACGGTCTCGGCATCGTGCCCTATAGCCCGTTGGCGCGCGGCGTGCTCACCGGCAAGTACAGGGTGGATGCAGCGCCCGACGAGGAGACGCGCGCGGGGCGCAACGACACCCGCATGATGCAGACCGAATGGCGGCCGGAATCGCTCCAGCTTGCGCAGGAGATCAAGGCTCACGCCGAGAAGAAAGGCATCACCGCCGGCCAGTTCGCGGTCGGCTGGGTGCTCAACTCCGCCTTCGTCTCGTCGGTGATCGCCGGTCCCCGCACCGAGGAGCAATGGGACGGCTACATCAGCGCGCTCGATTATCGTTTCACCGCGGAGGACGAGGCGCTGATCGACCGCCTGGTGACGCCAGGCCATCCCTCGACGCCAGGCTACAATGATCCGGCCTATCCGATCGAAGGCCGCCGCGCGCGGACGGCGTGAGGGGGGCCTTCGATGGCGCTTCAAGACCGCTACGGCCTGCCGCTCTCCACCACCTCGCACGAGGCAGCATCCGCCTATCGCGACGGCGTCGACCTCATGCTCGCGGGCTGGACCGGCACGGCGGAGATGCTGGAGCGCGCGATCGCGGCCGACCCTGATTTCGCGCTGGCCCACATCGCCCGCGGCCGCGTTCATGCCTTCTACCAGCAGGGCGATCTCGCGCGGCAAAAGGCGGCACGCGCGCGCGAGCTCGTGGCCGGGCGCGGCAGCGAGCGCGAGCGCTCGCATGTCGAGACGCTGGCGCTCGCGATCGAGGGCCGGCTGCCGGAGGCGATCGCATCGACGCTGAAGCATATCGACGCATGGCCCCGCGACGCATTGGTGCTGTCGCTGCCGCTTGGCGCGTTCGGCCTGTTCGCCTTCTCAGGCATGGCCGATCACGACCGCGCCCGGCACGAGCTCTGCGAACGCGTCGCCCCACATTACGGCGAGGACTGGTGGTTTCTCACCATGTCCGGCTGGGCGATGACGGAGAATGGCGACGTCGCGCGCGGCCGCGCCGTCACCGAGCGCGGCTTCAATCTGCGCCGGGAAAATGCCCACGCCGCGCACGCGGTGCTGCATGCGATGTTCGAGGATGGATCGACCGAGGACGCCGATCGTCTCGTCGACGAATGGCTGCCGGCTTATGACCGCTCCGGAATCCTCCACGGCCATATCCGTTGGCATCAGGCGCTCGGCGCGCTCGAGCATGGCGATGCGGCGCGGGCGCTCGCGATCTATGCCGACGTGCTTCGGCCCACTGCCACGCAGGCGCCGCCGCTCAACGTCATCACCGACAGCGCTTCGCTGCTGTGGCGCCTGTCGATGTACGGTCATGCGGTACCGAAGGCGCTGTGGCAGGAAGCCGACGCCGCCGCGCAAAAACTGTTTCCGAAATCGAGCCTGTCCTTTGCCGACGTCCACATGGCGCTATTCGCAGCCGCGACGCAGAATCGCGAAGCGCTCGCCGCCCGCCTTGCGGCGATCGAGCAGCGGCTTGCCGACGGCAAGCTGCCGGCGGGCCCTGTGGTGCCGGCGATCTTCCGCGCGCTCGCGGCTTTCACTGATGAGGATTACCGGACTTGCGTGCAGATGCTCGCGCCGGTGCTCGGCGAGGTCGTGCGCATCGGCGGCAGCCACGCCCAGCGCGAGCTGATCGAGGACACCTATATCGTCGCGCTCATGCGCAGCGGTGAGCTGCCCCGCGCCCGCGCCGTGCTGGACGCCCGCCTCCACCGCCGCCCCTCCTTCCGCGACAGGCGCTGGCAGGCGGCGATGGGTTAGGTTATTGTTTGAGCATGAGCCTTTCGGAAAACCGCTACGCACTTTTCCGGATCATGCCACGAAAAAAACACCGCCCTGATGGCATGTGCCCGCCGGGATGGATCGGGCGATTTGAACGAATCGCCGTCGGGGTGGCCGTGGTGGTATTCCAGACGGGATTTGCAGCACAAACGGGATCGCAACCAATTTGCGGCTCGATGGCTATGGTGCGGAACTCTTCCGCCATAGCCCCCTGGCTCATGAGCCCGACGATGCGCCTTCGCCGATTGGTCCTCGCCGCGCTGCTCGTGCTTGCGGCAAGTCCTTGTTTTGCCGAGACTTCCAAACCCGTTCCGGTCAATAATCCGCCCGCGCAGCCGAACGCCTTCATCGATCTCCTGGCGCTGATGTCCGGCCACTGCAAGACGTTCAGGGTCGCCGGCCGCACCTTGCCGTGCAAGACGGTGGCCTATGCCCATGGCGACACGGGCCGGGTCAATTTCGCCGTCGCGGTCGACGATCCCTCCGATGACAGCCACGTGGTGTCGTTCTCCGGCGAGAACGGCAAGCGCGCCGACGACAATTCCTACGAGCTGCGGATCGACCGCGTGCTGCTCAACTCCAAGAACCGCCCCAAGGTCGACGGCCTGCCCGTGCCCGCCGAGCAGACCTCGACCGGCATCTGCCGGCAGACCGGCAACTTCGCCGCCAGAAAGGTGAACGACGTCACCTGCTCGGCGACCGATAGCGAGGGCCGCAAATACGAGCTGCTGTTCGTCTCCGACGGCACCCCGGTCAGCGTGCGCCGCATCCGTCAGTCGGCCCCGTCGATCCAGGACCCGTTCAAGTAGGTCCGTGTCCGCTGGCGTCAACGTGTACGATCGCGCTGATGCCACGGAGCCCTGGCACTGCGCTCAGCTATCACGGTCGTACATTCATCGCAGACAAGGACGCGATCCTCGCTGCGCTCTCCGAGCGACACCGCTTTCCTAATCCGCATCCGCCACAGTTGCGAAAATCTACATGCGCCACTCTCGTGTCCCGGACTCGCACCGCATCGTCGAAGAGAAGCTGCGCCGCGTTCGGGGCGCGAGTCGCAGGCCATGCCTCTTCATGCGACGATAGATCGCGCGGCCTTCGCTCGTTCACAAACGTTAACGTGCGTTCATCGGGGAACTGAAAATCTGCGTCGTTTCGACGCCCGCAGTGGCTGGAACGCGCGGGATACTCATGTGTTGTCACACGACCTTCAACTGGAGTGATGACATGAAATATCTCATTGCCGCGATCGCCCTTGGTGCTGCGGCGTTGGCCGGTGGATCGGCGAGCGCGGCCGGCAATACAAGTGCCAAGCAGACCGCGCAGGAAAGCCAGACCACCGACATCAGCGCGCACCGCAGGCATTACCGCCACCATCATCATTGGCGGCATCATCACGGCTATTACCGGCCGTATTACAGGAGCTACGGCTATTACCCGCGGCACCACGGCTATTACGGCGGCGGGCCCTACGGCTATTACGGCGGAGGCCCCGGCGTGACGTTCAGCTTCGGCGGCGGCCGCTGGTAAGATCTGGAGACACACGCGACGAGAGGCCCGCATCAGATGCGGGCCTCTTTTCATTGTCCCCGAAGGATCATGTTCGCCGTCTCCAGGCCGCTCGCCAGTGCCGCCTCGACCGTGCCCATGTCGCGGCCGCGATAGAGCGCTTCGCCGGAAAACAGCACCAAGCCGTCGCCACGCGCGAGGATCGCCTGTGCCGCTCGGGTGCGCGGCGTCGCCCACGAATAGGCGCCGCGCGCGAACGGATCATGCGCCCAGTTGGTCGCGGCGGACGCCACCAGCTCGCGCGCGATGTGATCGCGCGGCAGGCCGAAGATTGCGGCGAGCGAGCCGAGCCCGGCATCGATCAATGCTCGCGCGTCGAGGCTTTCCAGCTCCGCCGTGCGCGGGCCGCCGAACCAGCCCGTCAGCACGGGATGCTGGTCCGGATAGCGCGTCCACCAGACCGGGATCGCCTCGTCCGAGAGCAGGAATGTCATGTCCGCAAGGTCTTCCTTGCGCTCGCGCCACCATGGCCGCGCGAAGCGCAGCAGGATCTTGATGACGTTGCCAAAGCCGATGTCGTCGACAGCAGCCAGCTTGGCACGCGCGCCTGCCGGTAGCGCGATCTCGCGCAGCAGCGGCAGCGGCACGGTGAGGATCATGCGGTCGCAGGCGTGCACGTCGCCGCCGGCGCAGCGAACGATCACCGCGCCGCCCTCCTCCGCAATCGCCGACACGACGCTGCCGAGGCGGATGGTGACGCCGTGCCTGCGGCAGTCGGCCGTCATCACGTCGATCATCGCGCCGTAGCCGCCTTCGATGCGCGCCTGCGGAGCGTGCCCGCCGTCCATCCATTCCGCGCGCAGCGCCAGCGTGGAGGCGCGTTCGGGATCGGCCGCGTCATAGCCTTCGACCATCCGCTCGATCGAATGGCGCAGCGGCGCGTAATTGTCGCCTGCAAAATGCCGGCGCAGGAAGTCGGCGACCGTGAGGTCGTCCTTCAAGTCCGCCAGCTTGGCCTGAAGCTCCGCTTCATGGGGATCGTCACGCGCCTCGCGTGTGAGCTTCGTCCCGTCAAAGCTCCACTGCTCGCCTTCGATCTCCTGAAGCGACAGGCCGGCCTCGCGCAGCAATGCGCGCGTGACCGGCGCCTCGCCATGGACGAACTCGGCGCCGCCGTCGGCGGCATAGCCGAACTGCGAGGCCGGCAGCGGATGAATGCGGCCGCCGCAGCGCTGACGCGCCTCCAGGATCGTCACCTTGCGGCCGGCACGCGCCAGCTCGCGCGCCGCCATCAGGCCGGCCGCGCCGGCGCCGACGATGACGATGTGCTCGGACGGATCGGACATGGCCGCGCCTTACCGGCTCACGGCTTGCGGATCGTTCTGGATCAGATAGCGCAGCAGCAGGACGTCGCCGCCGAGCTCGCGCGTGCTCTCCAGCGTCATCGCGGCGATCGGCGCGCGCCGGTCGCTGTCCGCTTCGGTGGAATCGAACACGAACGGGGCGCCCTTTGCGCCGTCGATCGCAGGGCTGAGGATCAGGTTGAATTCGTCGATGAGGCCGGCGCGCAGGAACGCGCCGTTGGCGACGCCGCCGCCCTCGACCAGCAGGCGCTTCACGCCGAGCTCGCGGCTGAGAATGTCCAGCGTCAGTGCGAGGTCGATCTCGGATTTGCCGGCAAAGATGTAGGACACGCCCTCGCCGCGGAGGCCAGCGAGATGCGAATCCGGGACATTCTCGGTCAGCACGACGACGATCGGATCGCCGCCGATCTCCGCGCGCCCCCAGCCGATCTTGCCCTCTGCATCGAGCACGACGCCGTAGCTCTTGGCATCGCGCCGGGCGAACCAGTGCTCGCGCGGAAATGTCGCGTTCGTCGCGGGATAGGGCCTGCCCTTGGCGAACTCCGAACCCGTAACGCGGCCGATCACCCAGGCATCGCCGCCGAGCTCATCATGGATCTTCTCGAACCAGTCCGTGCCCGCGCCCTTCGGACGCCAGCGGCTGGGATGCGTGCGCCCGTCGAGGCTGGAGTGCATCAGGCAGATGACATACGGTTTCATGCAATCCTCAGGGCAGCGCTCAGGCCGCGGGTCCACCGCGCGCGGCACGATCGTTCACGATCGCCGCCAGCGGATTGAGCTTGGGTGGCGCTATGAGCTGGAGCGTGTTGGTGTCGTGGTGATTGAACGGCGCGCCGCGCACGAACAACTCGGTCTGAATCAGATAGGTCCAGCTGCCGTCGTCGTTGAAGGTGATGTCGCAGCGGTAAGCATCGGTGCGAAAGGCCTGCTCCAGAAAATCGGTCGAGCAGATCCCGTAGGCGGTGTCGCCGCGCTTGGCAGTGACCGAGATCGTCTTGTCGTCGGGCCCGGCCTTGCCCGAGGCCAGCAGCACCTGCCCGCGCGGGATCGCCAGGGTCTGCATGATCAGCCCGGTCGCCGGCTCCCACAGCCAGTAGCCGACCTGGTCGTGGAAGGTGATGTCTTCCTCGGGCGTGTTGATGTGGATGTGGTACCGCAGCCCGTACAACAGCTGCGGCCCGTTGGCCTGCGGATCGATCGGATCCATGCGGATGTGCTCGATGAAGGTCCGCCGCTCCGGCCCTTCCGCCTTCGGATTGATGTCGATGCCCTTGTCCGCCTGCCAGGTGCCGGCAAGACGCCGAAGCGGGCCGAGATTGGCCAGGCCGTCGGGCGAGACGTCCTCGGGTTCGGTGAAGATATCGGCGGGAATGGGGAGCATGGCGGCCTCGCGGGGGTGCAGAGACCAGCCATAACACGGGCAGGCGGCGGCCTGAATTCAACTGTTAGCGGCACAGCGTCGGAGGCATTCGAGCCATGCGAGGATGCGCATTGCATCCCGCGCCCGCCTCTGGCGCTGCAGCCGGGCCGGTTGACGAAGACGCCGAGGCTGGCGCGCCCCCGCACCGCTTCAAGCCGCTTCCGACACCGATCTCGCACGCTGCTCGAGCACGCCGATCGTCGCGACCAGATTGTCGCGCCGGGCGCGAAGGTTGGCCGCGAGAAGCGGGTAGGTCGGCTGAACCGGGTCGAACACCCCGGCGCGCGCCTCTTCCTCGAGAATGTCGGTATTAATCAGCCGAACGCGCCACCATAAATCGGCGATCAACGCGTCGAGCCGGAGTTCGTCAACAGCACCAGAACGGGACACTTCCTGCATCACTTGCCTCAACCTGAAACGGCCTCTCCACCGAGGCCCGGGCTTGGGTCAGGACTGAGCAAGGGGAGTGCCAGGACGGGCGGGCGCAGGCTTCCGAACCGGCAATTAAGGAACGCTCTTCGGCCCAAGGGGCTGCCGTGGCGGGCATGATGAAAACGCCTGAGGCATTGACCTCACGCCACCCGCCGCTTCCGGCGCGCCGTGGGGGCTTGCCAGGAGAGTTCGGTGAGCGGCACGGGCTTGCTGAAGTGAAATCCCTGGCCGAGCGGGATGCCGAGTGATTGGAGCCGTCTGACCTGTTCGGAGGACTCGACCCCCTCGGCGACGATCGACAGCTTCAGCGTCTTTGCCAGCTGCACGATGGATTTCAGCACGGCGACGGTCTCGCAGCGATCGATCCTGTCGATGAAGGATTTGTCGATCTTGACCTTGTCGAAAGGAAACGCCGTCAAATAGGACAACGACGAGTATCCGACACCGAAATCGTCGAGGGCAATGGAGACGCCGAGCGCCTTGAGGCGCTGGAGCGTCCTGAGGTTCTCCTCGGTGTCGGCGAGAAAAACGCTCTCGGTGATCTCGAGCTCGAGCCGGGTCTGCGGAAGCCCGCTCTGCGTCAACGCAAAGGTCACGGTGTCGACGAGATTGGCGCTGGCAAATTGCAGGGCGGAGAGATTGACAGCGACCTTGATGTCGCCCGGCATGCTCATCGCATCGCGGCAGGCCCTGGCGAGCACCTGGTGGCCGAGCTCGACGATCAGTCCCCCCGCCTCGGCAACCGCAATGAACTCCGCCGGAGGGACGTAGCCCCTGGTGGCGTGATGCCAGCGCGCCAGGGCCTCGACCGATTTTACCCGACCAGTGCCGAGCTCGATCACAGGCTGATAAAACAGCTCTATCTCCTCGCGCCAGATCGCTTCACGCAGCTCGATCTCGAGCACGTTGCGTTGATCCGCTTCCGCCTTGAGCTCCGGTGAATAGACGTGGAAGCAGTTTCTGCTGGCATTCTTCGACCTGTAGAGCGCAAGATCGGCGTTGCGAAGGATCTCGTCGACCCGCGTGCCGTGCTCGGGCACGAGCGCAAGGCCAATGCTACAGCCGCTCACGACGGGGTGGCCATCGATGTGAAAGGGTTCGGCAATGGCCTCGACCAGCCGCGCGGCCAGGCTTTCAGCGCCCTCGCGCATCGCGGCCCCGCCGGGTGCGACGATGACGGCAAATTCGTCGCCGCCGATTCGCGCCGCCGTATCGGCATCACGGATCTGCGCCTTGATCCGGTCGGCAACCTGCTTCAGCAACGCGTCGCCGCATTGATGGCCGAGCGCATCATTGACCGACTTGAACTTGTCGAGATCGAGCAGGAGTACGGCGAACGCGGGCTCCGGCCGGCGCGGGCGGGCCAGCGCCTCGTCGATGCGCTCCTTGAACAGATTGCGATTGGCAAGGCCGGTCAGGCTGTCGTAATGCGCGAGCCGCTCGATGCGGTCCGCCGACGCCTTGCGCTCGGTGATGTCCTCATGCGTGGCAACCCAGCCGCCGTCCTCGCGCCGGCCGTAGGAGATGTAGACGACCCGGCCGTCCGGAAACTGCACGGTGTTCGAGATCTGCTCCGACTGGGCGAGCCGGTTCTTCAAATCGACGAGGTACGCCTCGACGTCGAGCACGGCGGTCTGCTTCGCGAACACCTCCCGGAAGTCCATGCCGATCCGGATGTCTTCCGGCACGAGGTCGTAAAGTTCGAGCCATTGCCGGTTGAACGCGATCAGACGGTCGCGGCCATCGAACATGCTCAAGCCCTGGGGGAGGTTCCTGAGCGCATCCTCGAACTTGCTGGCGAAATCGCGCCGCTCGCGGTGGGCGCGATCCAGCGCCTGCTGCCGTCGCCAATGAAATGTCGTCGCGGCGAGGATGATGAACGTGAGCAGCACCGCGCCGCCGAGATAGACCTTCTGCCTGAAGGCGGAGCGGGAATAGATCTCCTGCTCCGAAATGCCGACGGTGAAGATGAGCGGAAACGCGCGCGACCTGCGCGCCGTGATCAGTCGGTCGCTGCGGTCCGGTCGGTTCTCGTTCCAATATTGCGCATAGAAGCCGTCGCCCAGTTCGCCCGCGACGCGGCTCGGCGCGCTTTGTCCCAGCACTGACCCCTGGTCCACGCCCCGGGCGGCGAGCACCACGTGGCTCGCATTCCTGAGCACCAGCGTTCCCCCGACGCCGAGCTTTGCGGTGTCGTAGAACCTGCCGACGACGTCGACGCTGATCGAGCCGACAACCACGCCGACCCGATTGCCGCCGAGATCGAACAGCTTTCTCGCGAGCTGTATCGTCCACTTTTTGGACGCGCGGCCCAGCACCGGCTTCGCCACGTAAAGGCGATCGTCGACCTGCGACATGGTATGAATGAAGTGCTCGCGATCACCGAGATAAAGTGGCGGACCGGAATAGCCCGCCGTCGTCTCGGTCATGTATCCGTCCGATCCGATCAGAGCGAACTGGACCACGTCGCCGGTGGCGAGGCGGGCCTTGTCGGACCAGAACTTCAGGCTGAAGGCCTGCGGATCCTGGGCGTAGAGTGCCTGTACCACCAGCAACGACTGATCCACGCGCTCGAAGATGCGCTCGGTGTTCTCCTCGAACAATTCGGCGACGCTGTTGCCGTGCGACCGCGCTTGCTGGATCGCGTCCATCCGCTCGGAGGCGGTGATTGCGAAATAGCCGATCCAGACCAGGGGGAGAAAGAACAATGCGATCTGCAGCGGAGCATTCCGCAGGATCGCTCTTCCGGCTTTGCGAACTGCCCCTGCGGGAATCACGACGCGCACCCCCGCTTCGGCCGCCAGGGCAGAACTGCGCTCGCCCGCAGTATTGGCATCGCCTTGTCTCCGCCTCGACTGCACAGGGACACCCGCGCGGGTGCCGTTCATAGCGCGAAGGTAGCCGAAACAGCCTTAAGTTTTTGTTTGGAGGAAGCTCAATTCTTCAGCTCAAAGCCTCCGTATCATCACGGAGGTCGGCTGGTATTGGGCAATCAGGCACATCGCCATGTCGCAAGCGGCACATTTTAACCGTCTTTGGACCGTTTTTCACATCGCGCGCGCAAGGACGATCGTGCCGGACAGGATGAGGAGCGCGCCTGCCGCATAACTCAACCGTTGGCCGAACGGCAGCAGCTTCTCGGCGGCGACATAGAGCGCGATGCCGATGATCCAGGCCAGGTTCATCACGCCGCCGACGAACAGCAATACCATCAGAAACCAGCAGCAGCCGACGCAGTAGCTGCCGTGGCGAAGTCCCATCCGGAATGCGCCGCGCGTGCCGGGCCGCCAATATCGACTGAGAAACAACAGCGGACTGTCGCAGTAGCGCAGGCAGGCCTGTTTGAGCGGCGTGAACTGATAGAGCCCTGCTGCAATCAGCACGCCGCCGCCCAGAATCGCGCTGGTGCTTGCCATCGCCATTGACAGCAACCCGAAGCGTTCGAATGCTGCTTGCACCAGGACCGCAGCGAGACTGAACCCGGCCCACGTCACGAGATAACCGGCGAGAAAGATCCAGCTATCGATTGCGGCGCGGGAGGCAGCCTCCTGCCTTCGCTTGACGGTCGCATACAGGAGAACGGTGGGCACCGCGCTCGGCGCCATCATCGCGACCATCATCACCCACCACATCACGAACAGCAGCGCGCCATAGAACGGCGTCCACGGCATCGGCGCCATGTCCGGCATGTCGGCCATCATCTCGGTGTCCATGCCGGCGCCCGCAGCGAGATAGGCCCAGGCGAGCGCGACCACTGCGGCGGTCCCGATCGCGACGATCAGCCGGTCGCGGTGGAGCAAGTGTTCGAGTATCGAGCGCTCCTGCATCGACTTGTCCATAGCGACGAGGAGCTGACACCGAGATCTTGTGTCGGTGTCAGCGCCGCATCATGCCGCAACGCCCTTAGGCGTCTGCACGACATTGGCGAGCGAGCTATGCGTAGCGCGGGTCTCGAACCGGATCGCGCCGGTCGAGCGGATGTCGGCGGATGCGACCTCGGCCGTCCGATGTTCGAACCCTTCGGGCATGACCACCTGGATGCGGTGCGGATCACCGGTCACCGGATTCTTGATCGGCTCGACATCGGTCTCGAGCACGCCCTTGGCGACGAGTCTTGCGACGCGTCCGTCCTTGTCGAAGGAGAACTCGAACGGCACAAACACGGGATCATGGATCTTGGTGACGATCATGCTGACGATCTGGAACAGCGTGCCTTCGGCCGAATGCTTACCGGAGAAGATATCGAACAACGCCTGTCGCTGCTCCGCCGTGGCGCGTTCGTCGATGATGGGCTGGATTGTCCCGTTGCCCTCATGCAGCGGCCCGGGGAAATCGACCGTGATCGCAAAGCAGAGACCATCGAGCCTGGTCCCTTCGAAATGTCCCTTGGCGATCCGCATGGCGACCAATCCCTTGCAATAGCCTTGGGTCGGCCGTGCGTTGAAATCGCAGGGGCAGCCGAACGCACAGGTGCAGTTCTTCATCCATTCGCCTTCGAGACGCCAGTCCGATGCAGTCATGGCACATCTCCTGATGTGAGCGGGGACGCGGCAGCCGTTGACGAATTTGTTCAGCGTTCTTGTCGAAGCAATGCGAAATGGCGCGAGCGGGATCGAGGTCCGATCAGAAGGCCGGCATCGCAGAAAAGTATGGTGGCGAGCTGCCGTTTACTGTCGGAGGATCATATCAGCGGCGGCCGGCTGCGTATAGCGGACGAGGGTCGTGGCTCGGGGGCAGCTACAGCTCGGGGGATGTCCGACGTCCGGGGCGTGGTGCGCAGGGGCGGGATGCGCTCTCCGACGCTCTTGTAATTGAAATATCGAGAGAATTTCTAGCAAGCAACAAGAACGTATTGGCATGAGTGAGCACGTCCGGCTTTCCCTTCGGATTCCAGAGGATGCCAAATTGGTGAAGCCGCGCCGTGAGGAACGAGAACTGCCGAAACCGATCGAGGCCGCCATGGGCTTCGATCGCCAGTTGCTGAAGATTGGCATCGATCTCTTCCCTCACTCGTCCAGGAAGGTTCGGCAATGGGCGACGAACCTCGCTGGATACTGGAACAGCGCGCCGTGGCCGGAGTCCGGATAGAGAACGAGCTGGGCGTTCTTCATAGCCTTGAACATGTTGTAGGCGTTGATGCTCGGAAACATCGTGTCGTCGCTGCCGTGCACGATGAGCGTAGGCTGCGCGATGGCGCCGAGCGTCGCTTCGCCTTCATGCTTCCTGGCGCACCAGCCAATGATTGCCTTCGCCTGCGCGTTGCTGACATCCTCGCCGCTGTCCGGATCACGATCCTCCTTGCGCATGGTTGCGCGGGCGACGAAAGCGCGGCCGGCGCGCTGACTTTCTTCGGAGGGTGTGAAGAACAGGGGCAACCGCACATCCGTCCCGCTTTGAGCGAAGGCTTCGTCGACTACGGCGAGCAGATGTTCCTCGCCCCCGCGCGGTGCAGCGCCGGCGATGATGAGCTTGCGGATCAAGCCGGGGTGCTGCACGGCAAGCACTTGGGTGAGCATGCCGCCGAGGGAGAAGCCGAGGAGGTCAACCTTTGGCAGATCAAGGCCTCGTATGAATGTCTCGGCATCCGAGGCCATCTGCTCCACCGTGTCGGGCGTCCGGCCGGTGGAGGTGCCTATGCCGAGATTGTTGAACGCAATGACCGGCCGCGTTTCAGCAAGGCTATTCACCACTGCCGGATCCCAGGCATCCATCGTCCCGGTGAAGTGCTGCAGCAGGATGAGCGGCGTCCCGGCCGTCGGGCCGAGCCGCCGGAAGGCGAAGCGCACATCGCCGACGTTCAAAGATTCTGTTCTAGCGGTTTCGAGCGACATGGTTGCTCCTTTGTGAGTTGCATTTGCTTGATGCGGAGTCGATCCTGATGATTGGCAGCGCATCTACATGGTGAGGACGATGCGAAAGCGGGCTTCGCCCGCCATCATCTTGCGATACGCTTCCGGCGCGCGTTCTAGCGGCATCGTCTCGATCATGGCGGCAACGCCAGCGAGCGAGCTGAACCGCAAGGTGGCATCGGCGGTCGCTGGATCGCCGGTCAAGGCGCCTTCGATCGAGCGCTCGCCGAACAGGAGGTCGGACGTCGCGATCTTCGCAGGTTCGGGAGATGCGCCGAGCGCGATGATCCGGCCGCGCGGCCGAAGCCCCTTCACCGCGTCTGCCACAGCGCTACCACCTGACGCGGTGATGACGACGAGCTGCGCGCCGCCCAGATCCTGCAGCGCGGAAGCAACCGCGACGCTCGAGCTGTCGACATAATGGTGGGCGCCAAGCTTTCCGGCGAGACCACCTTTGTCCGGTCCGCGCCCAATCGCCACGACCTCGAAGCCCATGCGCCGGGCGAACTGCACGGCGAGGTGCCCGAGGCCGCCAATGCCGATCACGGCGACCAGATCGCCGGCGCGAGCGGGAGAGTTGCGGAGCGCGCTGAAGGTCGTCAGTCCGGCGCAGAGCAGCGGAGCGGCGTCTTCCGAGGCGAGCCCATCGGGAATCGACACGAGGCCACTTGAGCGCGCGAGCATGTACTGCGCGTAGCCCCCGTCATGATGAACGCCGGTGAACTCCTGGTTCCGGCAATTGACGAGATCGCCGCCGCGGCACTCTGCACAGTGTCCGCAACTACCTCCGAGGAAGCCGATGCCGACGCGCTGCCCGAGCGTCCAACCCTCGACGTTGCTGCCGACCGCGTCGATCACGCCTACAGCCTCGTGGCCCGGCACGCGCGGCCATTGGATCGGAAAAGCCCCTTCGACGGTCGCGGCGTCGGAGTGGCAGACACCGCAGGCCTCGACGCGAAGGCGGACCTGCCCGGGGCCGGGATCGACAAGCGGCTTTTGCGTCAGTTCGAGCTGTCCCGGCGCGACGGCCTGAACAGCGCTGTATGTCGTCGGATCGCTCGACATGAAAGCTCCAAGGTCTGAAAAACCTGTCGGAGCGCTACCAGCGGCCTGCCCAAGCCGACAGGACGTAGATGCCATCATTCCGGCCATGCATGGCGAAACATCGCTGGAACGACCATCTAGGCGATTAGCAACCGTCGCGGAGAAAGCATGAAGATCGGCCTCGTCCTTTGCCCGAGTTTCCAACCCGTCTGCTTCGGAGCCGTCGCAGCGTTCGACGTGGCCAACAAGCAGGCCGGCGAGAAGGTCTATGACGTGCGCGTCCTCTCGGAGGAAGGAGGACTGGTCGCCTCGTCATCCGGCATGCAGGTCATGACGGACCCAATCGACGATGCTCGCTATGACACGCTGATCGTCGCCGCGGGCCTGGAGATACCGACCTCGTCGCCGGGATTGGTTCGGCTGCTTCGCGCTGCTGCTCGCGACGCGCGCCGCGTCGCCGCCATCTGCCTGGGCTCGTTCGTCCTGGGAGATGCGGGCTTGCTGAACGGCCGGCGCGCCACCACGCATTGGCGTTACGCGCAGGCGCTGCAGGACCGTTTCCCCAGCTGCGAGGTCGACATGGACAAGATCTTCATCGCGGACGGACCGATATGGACGTCAGCCGGCATGACCGCGGGAACGGACCTGGTCGTGGGCATGATCGAGCGCGACCACGGCTCCGATATTGCCCGTTCGGTCGCGAAGGGCATGGTCATGTACCATCGCCGCTCAGGCGGACAGTCCCAGCATTCCACTTTGCTGGACCTCGGCGCGAATGAAGATCGGGTCCAGCGCGTGCTGAACTACGCTCGTCAGAACCTTGCCGAAAACCTCACCGTTGACGAGCTTGCCGAGGCCGCGTGCCTCAGCCCCCGGCAGTTCACGCGGCTGTTTCGGGCGGAAACCGGCACCACGCCCGCAAAGGCGGTCGAAGCGTTGCGTGTCGAAGCCGCGAAGTTGATGCTGGAACAAAGTCGGTTGCCGATCGAGGTCATCGCTCGCGAGGTGGGGTTCGCGAACCGAGAGCGGATGCGTCTGGCGTTTGCGCGCGTGCTTGGGGAGGTCCCTAGAGCCATCCGCAATGATGCCGGACCGCTGGCCGCACTATGATCGACGCGCGACCGCGGCAATGCGTGTGAGAAGGCGGCCCATGTCGGATCAATCGTCATAAGGCCACCGGCTTCTCACGCCGTCGAGTTTGGATTCCAAAGGCTCATCGCTAGCTGAGCCGGATGTTGGAAAGATCGATCGAAACGACGAGGGGCTCGGTGCTGAAGCTGCCGTCTGGCTGGCGGGAATAGATCCGGCGTTTCGTCGGGAATTTGATGCCCGAGACTTCCGTGTAGTCTTCGATGATATGCGCGCCGGGCGTGTTGCCGGAGATCTCGACGTTGTAGTCGTGGCGCTTCAGCAGCCCCTCACCGTCGAAATAGAGCGTCTGCACGGTGCTGTGCGTCGCGATCTCTGCCGGAAATCGCACCGCAAGGCGGCGCCAGTCTCCGCTGTCGGTCGGCCAGGGCTCCAGTTCCTCGGTCTCAAGTCTCGGCCAGGCAAGCGGGAACGGCATGTTCAGATAGGTCCACATCGCGCAGCCGGCGAAGTAGGCGAGTTGCAGTTCAGTCCACGGCGTTTGCAACTCATGGCCGGCAAAGCTCGCGCGCGGCTCAAGCAGCTCTTCGAGAACCGTTCCGTTGTCTGCTTCCAGAGCCACCCGGCTCGGCTCAAAGCGCGAGCGGCGATGGTCAGCGCCGAACGGAGCGTGTGACGCCCACTGCCTCTTCAGACCCACGGTGACGTTGGTCCGCTCGAGGGTGACTGCCTGTCCCTTCAAGGACCACAGGACGCCGCCCTGCACAAGATCGGCCGACACCTGCTCGAACTGCCGCCACCGATCGAGGCCTCCATGGGCTTCGATGGCTATATCCTTGAGTTGCTTCATGGTTGGGCTCCTGCGGAAGCCGCGCGGGATCGCGCAGCCTTTAGCGGGAGCCTAGGCGGTCGGCCAAGCCTGCCGAACGACTTAGATGCCTTGATTCCAGACGCCGCCGCGCGCCGGGTTTTCCAGATGCCTCTTGGCAAGCTCCAGGAAGAGAAAAGAAAAACGCGAGCGCGCTTCGCGCCGGTCATCTGGCAAGCGCTATCGTACGAGATCGTGCTTCAGTGTGGAAAAGCGTAGATTGGTGCCCAGGGGCGGAATCGAACCACCGACACTGCGATTTTCAGTCGCATGCTCTACCAACTGAGCTACCTGGGCGTGCTCCAAGAGAGGGGCCAAAGCCCATCGAGCGGGCGGTTTATAGTGGGCTCGAGGCGGCCTGTCCACCCGGCTTCGCCAAGTGGCTGCGCCGGGCGCGGCCCCTCTGTGCACAAGATCGAGCGGGGTTGCTGCGGCTGGTGCTCGGCACCTCAGTGACGCTCTTAGTACATTGAAATAGCTCGATTATTCGACGTCGTCGGTTTCGTCGTCGCGGCCGGGGATGACGTAGGAGCCCTTCAGCCAGCGGTTCAGATCGACGTCGCGACAGCGCGAGGAGCAGAACGGACGGGTGGCCTGCGCCTGCGGCTTGCCGCAGATCGGGCAGGTTTTGAGCGGGCCGGTGGGCTTGGTGACCTGGTCGTCCATGGATGTCGGCAGCTTACACGAGGTAACGGGGTTCAAGCGCCCGCGAGGAAACGGGTTCCCGGTGCAGCCGCGCATGTGCCGCGGCGCGGACCCGGCGGGGCCATTCTACTGTGCATGGGGTTGTTTTCGAGGTTTTTGTCGGCGCGGCCCTTGGGCTCACTTGGGCTCACACCGCGGTGGTATTGAGCCAGCCGAAGCGGATCGGAAAGCCCTCGCCGCCGAGCAGCGTCGTGGTCTCGTACAGCGGCAGGCCGACGACGTTGGTGTAGGACCCCACCATCTTGACCACGAAGGATCCGGCGATGCCCTGCACGGCGTAGCCGCCGGCTTTGCCGCGCCATTCGCCGGAGCCGATATAGGCCTGGATGTCGTCCTCGGACAGGCGCTTGAAGCGCACGCGCGTCTCGACCAGACGCTGGCGGAAAGCCTCGCGCGGCGTGACCAGGCAGATCGCGGTGTAGACGCGGTGGTTGCGGCCGGAGAGGAGACGCAGGCACTGCGCGGCTTCGTCGACCAGATTGGCCTTGGGCAGGATGCGGCGGCCGACCGCCACCACCGTGTCGGCGGCGAGGATGAAGGCGCCGCGCAGTTCGTCGTCGAGCTGCACCGACTTCAGCGCAGCGTCGGCCTTGGCCCTGGCCAGCCGGTTGGCGCAGGCGCGCGGCAGCTCGCCCCGCTTCGGCGTCTCGTCGACGTCGGCCGGCCGGAGCGCATCCGGCTCGATGCCGGCCTGGTTGAGCAGCGACAGCCGACGCGGCGAGCCGGAGGCAAGTACGAATTTGGGGCGGCCAAGCATCAGGTGATTTGGAAGATGAGGCAGGGGTGAATTGCGCGCGGAACCTATCGGAAGGGGGCTGATTTCACAACCCGGGAACCGGAGTTTGGTGATTCGAGGTATCCGCCACGGCTGTGCCTGCTCTCTGTGACGCGGGTGTTACGGCGGGCTGATGCTACCCGTTCGCCGCGCCGACCTTGGCGAAGCGCCGCCGGATGCGCATCAGAAGCTGATCGCAGACCTCGCGATAGGCAGCTAACTTCTGGTCGCGGCTGCCTTCGATGGTGGTGGGATCCTGCGTCGGCCAGTATTCGACCTCGGCCGCGAGCGTTCGCGTCAGCTCCAGCGCCTTGTGATGCGCTTCGGGCGAGAGCGTGATGATGAGGTCGAAATTCAGTCCCTCCCAATCCTCCAGCTCCTCGAAGGTCTGCGGCTTGTGGCCGGAGATGTCCTGGCCGAGCTCGCCCATCACGGCGACGGCGAAGGGATCGAGCTCGCCCTTCTTGGTGCCGGCCGACTTCACATAGAGCCCTTGCGGAAACATGTGCTGCAACAGGCTCGCGGCCATCGGCGAGCGCACGCTGTTCATCGCACAGGCGAACAGCACCGACTGAGGATCGCGTGCGCGTGGCGGATCCGCCATCGCGCTCAGCCCTTCCAGTGCAGGACTGTAATGAGCGTGAACAGCCGGCGCGAGGTCTCGAAGTCGACCCGCACCTTGCCTTTCAGCCGCTCCTGCAGCGTGCGCGATCCTTCGTCGTGGATGCCGCGGCGGCCCATGTCGATGGCCTCGATCTTGTCGGGGGTCGCGGTGCGGATCGCCTGGTAATAGCTGTCGCAGATCATGAAATAGTCCTTCACGATCCGCCGGAACGGCGTCAGCGAGAGCAGATGCGCGACCACGGGCGTGCCGTCCTCGCGGCGAATGTCGAACATCAGCCGGTTGCCGGTGATGCCGATATGCAGCGTGAACGGGCCCTTGCCCTCCGCACCCTCGGGCGCAAACAGGTTCTGCTCGATCAGATCGTAGATCGCGATCGCCCGCTCGTGCTCGATGTCGGGCCCGGAACGGCCGATCGATTCCTCGTCGAGCGAGACGCCGACGATGCGATTGGTCGAGTCGTCCTGTGCGGGCGGCTTTGTCATGACAGATTGAGGCGCAATCCAATCGAGCGGGAATGGGCATCCAGCCCCTCCGCCTTGCCGAGCGTCATCGCGGCCGGACCCAGCGCACGCAATTGATCCGGTCCGCATTTCAGGATCGAGGTGCGCTTCATGAAGTCGTGCACCGAGAGCCCGGAGGAAAACCGCGCCGAGCGCGCCGTCGGCAGCACGTGGTTGGAGCCGCCGACATAATCGCCGATCGCTTCGGGCGTGTGCGGTCCGAGGAACACCGCGCCGGCATTGCGGATCTTCGCCGCGAGCGCGTCGGGATCGACGGTCATGATCTCGAGATGCTCGGCCGCGATGGCGTCGGCAAGCGGGACGGCGTCGCCCAGGTTCTTCACCATGATAACGGCGCCGAAATCGGCCCAGGACGCGCTGGCGATCGCGGCGCGTGGCAGCGTCTTCAGCTGCGCCTCGACCGCCTTTTCGACGTCGGCGGCAAGGCGCGCCGAGTCCGTGATCAGGATCGACTGCGCGCTGGAATCGTGCTCGGCCTGCGCCAAGAGGTCAGCGGCGATCCAATCGGCGTTGCCGGTGTCGTCGGCAATGACGAGCACCTCCGAGGGGCCGGCGATCATGTCGATGCCGACCTTGCCGAACACCAGCCGTTTCGCGGCAGCGACATAGGCATTGCCCGGGCCGACAATCTTGGCGACCGGCGCGATGGTCGCGGTGCCATGCGCCAGCGCGGCCACCGCCTGCGCACCGCCGACACGGTAGATCTCGGTGACGCCGCCGAGATGGGCGGCCGCCAGGACCAGCGGATTGAGCTTGCCGTCCGGCGAGGGCACCACCATCACGAGGCGCGACACGCCGGCGACTTTCGCCGGCACGGCATTCATCAGCACCGAGGACGGATAGGCCGCCGTGCCGCCGGGGACGTAGAGGCCGGCGGATTCGATTGCGGTGTAGCGCCAGCCAAGCTCGACGCCGAGCGGATCGGTGAAGCGCTCGTCCTTCGGCAGCTGGCGGCGGTGATAGGTCTCGATGCGGTCGCGCGCAAGCTCGAGCGCATCCAGCGTCGCAGGCTCGCAGGCCTTCACGGCGGCCTGGATCTCGGCGGCGGAGACGCGCAAGGAGGATGCGTCCAGCCTCAAGCGGTCGAACTTGGCCGTCGCCTCGAGCAGGGCGGCGTCGCCACGCTTGGCCACGTCGTCGACGATCGCGCGCGCGGCGGCCTCGACGTCGGCCGACGCCTCGCGCTTGGCGGCGAGGAAGGCGGCGAATCGCTGGTCGAAATCAGCGCTGCTGCGGTCGAGGCGAACGGGCATGTTTCGCTTGGCTTCCGGCTGGTCTTGAGGGGCGGGTCGGCGCACCAGGTCCCCTGCTCAATGGCGCGGCGGGAAAGCTGCGTCAACCCTCGGCAGATGCCATCCCAGCCAGGGCCCATTCGGCTGGTATACGGCCTCTTCAGCCCTCCCCCTGGACTCCAGTGCCCAGCGTGTCGGCCCCGAGATCGGTCAGCTCGCATTCCAGACACTCGACGTCCAGGCGGATGGCGCCGCCCTGGGCGAACAAAAGCAGGGCGCTGCCGCCGGGCTCCTCGGCGCGGCCGTCCCGGGGGTGAAATTCAATGCCGACGAGATCCAGGATCTTGTCCGGCGCGGCGAGGTCAATGTTGCGCGACTTGCAGGCGAGCACACGGTCGAAACGGAGCGCTGCGACCAGCCGGCGCGGCTCGGTCTCGCCCTCCAAGGTCTGCTCCCAGTCCAGCCGGCTCATTCCGACCACAAGCCGTTTCTCGCCCTGCCGCCAAATGATATCGGAAGCCTGGACGCGGGCGTCCTGGACATGGGTCGAGATCACGGCGAGGTCGTCGGCGTCGAGAGCGATCAGTTTGAGCTGGGGCGACATCGCCGCGCCTCTCCTGGAGTGGACGGGGCTCAACGCGCACGAGCCCCGAAATTTCCACACACAAGTTAAGCCCTCGTCCGGCTCGCCGCTACGCGGCGAGCCACCCATTCCCACAACAAGGGAGGGTGAGAGTCGTGAAACCTCACTCCCTGAAGAACGCCAGGAGATCCGCGTTGATCGTCTCGGCATGCGTGGTCGGCATGCCGTGGGGGAATCCCTTGTAGGTCTTCAGGACGCCTTTCTTGAGCAACTTGGCCGAGAGCGGCGCCGAGTCCGCGTATGGCACGATCTGGTCGTCGTCGCCATGCATCACCAGCACCGGGACGTTGATCTTCTTCAGATCCTCAGTGAAATCGGTTTGCGAGAACGCGACGATGCCGTCGTAATGCGCTTTCGCGCCACCCATCATGCCCTGGCGCCACCAGTTCTCGATCACCGCTTCCAGCGGTTTTGCGCCGGGGCGGTTGTAGCCGTAGAACGGGCCGGCGGCGATGTCGCGGTAGAAGGCCGAGCGGCCGGCGGCAAGCTGGGCCTGGAAATCGTCGAACACGCTCTTCGGCAGGCCGCCGGGATTGGCTGCGGTCTGCACCATCAGCGGCGGCACCGCGGAGAGGATCGCGGCCTTCGCGACGCGGCTCTCGCCGTGACGGGCGATGTAGTGCACGACCTCGCCGCCGCCGGTGGAATGGCCGACATGGAGGGCGTTCTTGAGGTCGAGATGCGCGGTGAGCGCGGCGAGATCGTCGGCATAATGATCCATGTCGTGGCCGTCGGCGACCTGCGCCGAGCGGCCGTGGCCACGGCGGTCATGGGCGATGACGCGATAGCCGCGCGTGACGAAGTACATCATCTGCGCGTCCCAATCGTCCGAGGACAGCGGCCAGCCATGGCTGAACACGATCGGCTGGCCCGAGCCCCAGTCCTTGTAGAAGATCTCGACGCCGTCTTTGGTGGTGATGGTGGGCATGGTGGGGCTCCTTTCAATGAGAGACGTCATTCCGGGACGCGCGTCAGCGCGAACCCGGAATCTGGAGATTGATAAATCGGGATTCTCTGGTGCGCGATTGCGCACCAGACTTTATCGCTGTGCGATGGCCGGAATGACGAGAGGGGCCAATCAGGCAAACGCCAGGGGCTTGTAGCGGCGCCAGGCGCCGATGGTCAGCACGACGAAGAACACCAGCACGATGCCCTGCACCACGGCGAAGACCGGCCCCGATGGCGGCGCCGGGGGCACGGCGGGCGCGAGCGCGGCAAGTGCGGGCACCTTGAGGAACGACTGGATCACCAGCACGAAGACGTTGAAATAGAGCGAGATCATCGCGGTGACGATGTAGACCGGGCGCCAGACGCCGCCGAGCTTCATGCCGTAGAGCGCGAAACAGGCAATCGCGAGCAGCACCAGCGAGATGATGCCAATGATGTGCGAGGGCAGCAGCTCCTTGAATGGAAACAGGAAACCAGTCGCGCTGGTGAGAATGGTGAACAGCAGGAAGATCGCAGTCAGGCCCGGCATCGACTTCGAGCCAAGCAGGCCGAACATCACGACAAGCCCGGCGACGATGGCAATCAGGCTGATGATGACATGGATCAGCGTAAGGGCGGGCAGGCTTAGGCCAAGCACCATGACATCTCTCCTACTCTCGGCGTTGAGGTGACGAGAATAGTATTACGGTCCTCATCGGATTACCACCTGCGTTGTCGTCACATGCATGAGCGCAGCCATGCGTCATCGTGCGAAATCGAAAAACGCATGGCTGAACTTTTTGCAGCGCTGTCACAAACGACGGCAGGCTTTCGACGAAAGTTGAATCGAACTCACACGTTCTTGGTATCGAAGATCAGGATGTCGGCACCGCCGCTGGCGAATTTCGGCACGTCGGCGCCGGTCGCCTTGCCTTCCGGGCTGGCAAAGGCGGCCTGAACGTCGGCCACGCTGTCGAAGGTGAGGATGGCGACGAGATGGATTCCGGAAGGGCCTGCGGGAGATGCGACCGGCCCTTTACTGACGGCGTAGTTCTTCAGGCCGGGAAGTTTCTTGGCGAGTGGAATGTGCGTCTCGGCATAGTACTTGTCGAAGGCGGCAGCATCCTTGGGTGTCTTGTAGAGCACGACGACTTCAGCCATTTGGTCCTCCCGTTGAATCGTTGTTTTTTCCGCGCGCGATTTGCCTCGCGACGAGGGGATAGTCACGCATTGCGCAGCAAGATGACAAGCCGGATTTGGCTTGCCATTGCCTTGCCTTGTCCTTGACTAAAGCGCCGGTTTTGCGGCGTCGCCGAGATAACCATGCAGGGAGGCAACGACCTGCGCGCCCTCGCCGATGGCGCCGCCGACGCGCTTGACCGAGCCGGAGCGGACGTCGCCGACGGCGTAGACGCCGGGCACGGAGGTCTCGAGCGGCGCCACCAGCTTGCCCTGGTTCTGCTCCGACTGCGCGCCCGTGACCACGAAGCCGCCGCGATCGAGCGTCACGCCGCAACCCTCGAGCCAGGACGTGGCGGGATCGGCGCCGACGAACAGGAAGAGATTGCGGATGTCGGCGGAATCCTCGTCATCCGAGAGCCGGCTCTTCCAGCGGATGCGCCGCAGCAGCGAGGCCTCGTCGCCCTCGAGCGCGGTGATCTCGGTGTTGAACATCAGTTCGATGTTCGGGGTCGCTTCGATGCGCTCGATGAGATAGCGCGACATGCTGGCGCCAAGGCCGCCGCCGCGGATGATCATCAGCACTTTTTTCGCATGGCCCGACAGGAACACGGCGGCCTGGCCGGCCGAATTGCCGGCGCCGACCAGAGCCACCTCCTCGCCGGCGCAGAGCCGCGCCTCCACGGGCGATGCCCAGTACCAGACGCCGCGGCCCTCGAACTTCTCGAGGTTGGCAATATCGGGACGGCGATAGCGCGCGCCGCTGGCGACCACCACCGAACGGGAGCGCAAGGTTTCGCCGCAATCCAGCGCCAGCGCGAAGGTGCCGTTGACGCGCGAGCAATCCAGCGAGCTCACCGACATCGGAATCATGATGTCGGCGCCGAACTTCTGCGCCTGCGTGAAGGCGCGGCCCGCCAGCGCCTGGCCGGAGATGCCGGTCGGGAAGCCCAGATAGTTCTCGATGCGCGCGCTGGCGCCGGCTTGGCCGCCGAAGGCGCGGGTGTCGACGACCGCGACCGAGAGACCTTCGGACGCAGCGTAGACCGCAGTCGCGAGCCCCGCCGGCCCGCAGCCGACGATGGCGACATCGTAGATACGGTCGTCCTTGGCCCCGCCAATCATGCCGATGGCGCGGCCGAGCTCGGTCTCGCTGGGATTGCGCAGCACCGTGCCGCCGGCCGTGACGACGAGCGGCCAATCCTCCGGCTTCGGCGAATAGCGCGCGATCAGTTCGGCGGCGTCATGCTCGCTCTCGGGATCGAGCAGATGATGCGGCTGGCCATTGCGGGTGAGAAAGCCCTGCAGGCGCACCACGCCCGCGGAGTTCGAGGGCCCGATCAGCACGGGGCCGCCGATGCCGCCCTGGATCAGATTGACCCGGCGCAGGATCAGCGCGCGCATGATGCGCTCGCCAAGCTCGGCTTCGGCCACCAGCAGCGCGCGCAGCCGGTCCGGCGGGACGAGCAGCACCTCGACATTGCCTTCGGCGCGGCCGTCGACCAGCGCCGGCCTGCCCGAGAGCTGGCCAAGCTCGGCCAGGAATTGCCCCGGCCCCTGATCGATCACGGGCGTGACGTGGCCGAGACCGTCGCGCTGGGTGATGGCGACGTGGCCCGCCAGCACCACGAACATGCCGGGCCCGGGCTTGCCGGTCTCGAACAGCAACTCGCCGTCCGCGTAGGTGCGGATTTCGCCGAAGTGCCTGATCCGTTCGATCTCGGCGGGCGTCAGCGCCGGAAAGGTCTGCTCGGGGCGGGTGAACCGCAACAGCTGCGCATCACGATCGGTTCGTTGTATTTCGTCCTGCCCCATGGCCACTGCTTGCACTCCAAATTTCCAGCCGCCGGCGTTCAACGAGAGGTCTTGCCGGCGGCCCCCTCATTTAGGGAACCATCGTCGTTCTGCGAGGGGTCGGTGCTTGCGGCGCGTTCGCGCGCCTGCAACTTCCGCCGCTTCAGGTTTTCGCGCAGCGCCGATTTCAGCCGGTCGTCCCGGGACGCCCTCGGCTGCCTCGCGCTCTTGTCAGTCTCGTCGCCCATCGCGGCTCCATCACAGCAACCGGCCACAGGATGCCATCGAAGTGTGGCAGCTCAAGAGGGTGAGGCGATAGGACCCTTGCGAAACGCGAGATGGATCGAATCCGGCTCCCCGGCCAACTGACCAGTTGGGCAGGGATATCAGACCCCGAATCGGCATGAAGGCGGTCAGTCCGGACGAAAACGGGCATTTTGGCGCCGATATCGGCCCGATTTTCTCGTTTTGGCGGGGCTAGCAAGCTTGCGCAGGAGGGGGGCTTGTGGCAGATATCGGCCCGCTTGGTAGGCCCCTCGGGCGGCCGATTCTTGTCCCAGCACATGCTGCCGTAGCTCAGTGGTAGAGCACTCCATTGGTAATGGAGAGGTCGACAGTTCAATCCTGTCTGGCAGCACCAGCTTTCCTCACCGACGCGAGCCGCGTTGAACCAAGCCTTGTTGAACCAAGCCTTGTGCCTGGCCAGCGCGCCCGCAACACCCATGGATGCGATCGTGATCACACGCTCCCTGCCCTATGAAGGACTGCTCCACGAGATCGTCGAGCATAATGGCGTGCTCTATCTCGGCGGCATCGTCCCTGAAGATGCCCGGCTCGACATGGCCGGCCAGGCCGACGATGTGCTGCGCCAGTTGAGGACCCTGCTCGAGGGAGCCGGCTCCGATCTCTCCTGCGTTCTGCAGGTGACGATCTTCGTGGCCGACCTCACGGAGAAGGCCGCGTTCAACCAGGTGTGGAAGCGCTATTTCACTGCGGAGCATCTGCCGGCGCGGGCCGCGATCGGCGTTGCGGATCTCGGCCCGGGCGTCAAGCTGGAGCTGACGGCGATCGCCGCGCGCCGCTGATCGCCCTGGCGACTGCTGCGGCGGGCAAGCTCGCTCATTCCTGCGTTCACACATGAAGCAGAATCTCGCAACGCGGCGGTGTTTTGCCCGACGGGCCAGAAGCGTTGCGATCGGTGTCCTTCCGGTTGCGCCTCTTCGAAAGGTTGCGGCCACACGGCACGTTGACCCCTCATTTCATGGTGCTAGTCTTTTCGCTCGCGACCTGTCCGGGAGGACACGATGGGATGGTTCGACCGCCTGTTTGGAAGGATGTCGGAGCCGACGATTCCTCTTCTTGCGAGATTTCGGCGGAAATCAAAAGCACCGACCGATCCTGATCTTTTGAAAATCGCCAAGGACCGGAAGGGACATGTTTCCCGCAGAGCCGTCAGGGACGAGTATAATCGGCTGGTCCTGGAGAAGTACGCACACGACAAGTCGTGATGCGCGTCGAGGATCTCAGTAGCCCGTAGGATGGGTAGAGCGAAGCGAAACCCATCTGCTCCTTGTCGAGCCACGAAACATGATGGGTTTCGCAAGGGCTCTACCCATCGTACGCACTGCGCACCATCAATGGTCGCCATTCATTTGCAGTGCTGCGAAGCGGTCGTCCGAACGGCGCAACCGCCGGCATAGCTCGCGATTGATGTTCTGCAGAACGATCACGTAGGCGTGGATGTCTGCCTTGTAGCAGGCATAGAGCTTTTGGGCCGTCAGCTCGTACAGCACGGTAGGCGCCTCCGCGATAACAGTGGCGGAGCGGTTCTGCATTTCGATCAGCGTCATCTCGCCGAAGAAATCGCCAGGCTCCAAACGCGATATCGGGATGACCCTGCCCGCATGCGTGCGTTTGCTCACCGCCAGCCGGCCGGACTTGACGATGAACATCGAACGTCCCGGCTCGCCCTCGGCCACAACGGTCGCGTCGGCCTCGAAGCGGCGCTCGACTAGCATCGAGATCAAGAGGTCGAGGCCTGCCTCCGAAAGCCCGCCGAAGAACGGCGTCGCCAGCAGGAACGCTTTCAGATCGGGGGACGTGACGAGCATTGCGCGAGGTTACGCCCGGTCGAAGGCTGCGGCAAGCTAAGCGGTGCAGCCAGGTTCCGTCATTGCGAGCGTAGCGAAGCAATCCAGGAATGTGTCCGCGGAAACAGTCTGGATTGCTTCGTCGCAAGGGCTCCTCGCAATGACGCGGCGAGAGATTTCACCTCTCGACTCTGGACCACTGCCGCGCGCAGCGAAACCCATCAGACTCGTGCGGTGGCGAAGATGATGGGTTTCGCAAGTGCTCTATCCATCCTACGGGCCGCACAGTGCGAGCTATTTGGGCCGGCGCCCCCTGATCGCGTGCGCGCGCGCAGTGCAGGTGATGCGGCCGTCCGCATGCGCCGGCAGGCCCGCACGCACCCGCGCGATGAGGGTCTCGACGTCCGCGGGCCTCATGGCGGCAACGGAAGGCCGGAGCGCGGGGGACTTCAGACTGATTGCCCAGAAATCATCGAAACCTGAAAACGTCCGTTGCACCGTAATCTCTCGCGTTTGCACGTCCTCGAGACCTGCTCCTCGCCACAGGTCCCGCAACGCTTCCATGCGAGAGGCATCCATCCGTGGCGGGCGCGTTGCCGGAATGCCCATTGCCTTCATCTCGTCATAGATCGGGTCGAGCGGAAAGCCGCCACCCAACATGTCCCACATATACGTCATGACCGCACCGCCGGGGACAACGACCCGCACCATTTCGCTGACGCCCCTCGCAGGGTCCGGAACGAACACCAGAACCAACGCCATCACAGCGGCATCGAAGCTGGCGTCGGCGAAAGGAAGTGCCATCGCATCGCCCTGGTGAAACTTTGCCACGCGCGCCGCAGGTCGTGTGCGCGCAAAAGCAAGCTGCTCGGCCGAGGGGTCAATGCCCTGGACCTCGGCGGGGTTGCAGCGCTCGACCAGGAGTTCAGTGAAGGCGCCGTTGCCGCAACCGATGTCGATCCACCGCAAGCCTGCAGGAGGTGCCAGCCAATCAAGGAATATCTCGCCTGCGAACCGGCTCCAGATTCCCATCATCTGCTCGTAGGCGGCACCGTCGTCGAAGCGAATGGTCTGCTCTGCCATGTCGAGATCCTCCCGGCCCGATGACGATGCTTGGCGCGCGCCATTCTGCGCACAAGAGATGGGACTGGGGAAGTCCCCAGGTTATCGCAGATGACTCGTACCAGCGGCCAGCGCGCACGCCTCGTCCTTCGAGACGGCGCTGACGCGCCTCCTCAGGATGAGGCTAATCAGCATCAGTGCTCGTTGAAATTTGCTGCCGCGCACTCCACCCTCATCCTGAGGAGCCCGCCCAAAGCGGGCGTCTCGAAGGATGGCCGCGGGGAAAACTCCCAAATGCGATAGCCCCCTGGGGAAGTCCTGGAGCTGACCAGATCCGCCGGATTATTGCCGTGCGACATTCTCCCCGCGCGGCGTCCTTCGCTTGCGCCACACCTGGAGGTCGATCATGACTTTCACGGCCGCCGCGAGGACGAGCGCAGAGAGTGCCACCTTGGAGATCGTCTCCATCGTCCCCTCGATCAGCAGGCAATGGACCACGCTACCTGCGACGATGACGATGGCGAGGGGAATATGGATGATGCGCCAGGTTCGCGGCCGCAATCCCAACCGCCTTCGCAACAGAGCCAGGAATGCAACCGCGAAGATGGCCCACATCGCGATCACGCCGAAGGGAGAGAACGGCGTCGGCGATGAGAAGGTCAGTGCGTCCACCATGTCGGGCGGGCTGGTGATCCAGAGGCCGGCGACGTGGATCAGAATCGCGACAGCAAGCGCGCCGCCGATCCAGTGATGGGCGCGCCTGCCGCGATAGGCCGACAATCGCGGCAGGTAGCCGCCGATCAGCAAGGGCTGCACGAGCACGAGACCGAGGGCGATGATCCCGGCGAAGCCGGCGATAATGTAGACAGGATCGCGCCATGCCAGCTGCTCGCTGGCCGCAGCAAGCGCAACCGGCACGCCGATCGCCAAGCCAAGGGCGCCCCAGATCAGGGGCGCCCGGGCCGATCTCCATCGCGTCATCTGCAAGTCGGGTTCAAGCCGGCTGCAGCACGAAGTGCGCCTCCAGGCTGGTCTCCTTGGCGCTCCGCATCACCGGCCGCAGGAAGACGGTCTTGAACTCGCCGCTGTCATAGGCGAGGTGGCCGTGCGGCTGGCCGAAGATCGGAATGATCTGCGGCATCTCCAGCCGGAACCTGCCGTCCTTGTCGGTGAGCGTTGCGCCGTGGCTCTGCGGCTCGTGCTCCCGCCCTTCGACGGTGTGCGCCCAGATCTGGATGCGCTGCCCGGCCAGCGGAGCCCCGTCGCCGGCGCGGCGCACGGTGCCGCTCATCCAGAAACCGCCCTTGCCGATCCGCTCCACGATCGCCGCGCCCTTGCGGTAATTGTTCGCGCCGCCCGACATCGACTCGGTCGGTGCGAGGCCCGCCGCACGGGCGGGCATCAGGAGGCCGGAATCGCCGGTTGCCAGAAGGCCCGTTGCGAGGACGGAGCCGCCGGCAGCGAGGAGGTTGCGGCGGGTGAAGACGACCGTGGTCATGCCAGTTCCTCCTGGCAGCAGCGCAGCTGCTTCCCGCAAGCTACAATACCAGGTGTAAAACGCCCAGTTGGCGCGAGGTGCGCCAGGGCCTGCAATAACAGTGTTGTGAACGGCCGTCTTCGCGGCGTGCATCTCTCAGATGAGCTGACAAGAGGGCCCGCAAGTGCTCTACCTATTCTGCGCGCTGCCACTACATGTGTGTCCTGCAAGCGCGCACCGTCACGCGGCCCCTCCACACTGGCAGCCCTCCCATGATCCCCTTCTCCGTGCTCGACCTCGCACCCATTCGGCAGGGCGGCGACGCGGCGCAGGCCTTTCGCAATTCGCTCGATCTGGCCCGGCATGCCGAGACGTGGGGCTTCAAGCGGTTCTGGCTGGCCGAGCATCACAACATGACGGGCATCGCGAGCGCGGCGACGTCGGTAGTGATCGGCCACATCGCGGGCGGAACGAAAACGATCCGCGTCGGCTCCGGCGGGATCATGCTGCCGAACCACTCGCCGCTCGTCATCGCCGAGCAGTTCGGCACGCTGGAATCGCTCTATCCCGGACGGATCGACCTCGGGCTCGGCCGGGCGCCGGGCACCGACCAGTTCACCGCGCGGGCGCTGCGGCGCGACCTTGCCACCACGTCCGAGAACTTTCCGCATGACGTGCTGGAGCTGCAGGCGCTGCTCGGCGACGTGCAGCCGAACCAGGCGATCCGCGCCGTGCCCGGCATGGGGACCAAGGTGCCGCTGTGGATCTTGGGATCGAGCACCTTTGGCGCGCAGCTGGCGGCAATGCTCGGCCTGCCCTTCGCGTTCGCCTCGCATTTCGCGCCGCAGATGATGATGCCGGCGCTGCGCGAATATCGTGCGCGCTTCGAGCCCTCGGCGCAGCTCGACAAGCCCTATGCGATGATCGGCGTCAACGTGTTCGCGGCCGACAGCGATGAAGAGGCACAGCGGATGTTCTCCTCGCTGCAGCAGCAATTCATCAACCTGCGCCGCGGCACGCCGGGGCCGCTGCCGCCGCCGGTGGAGGACATGGACGCGTTGTGGTCGCCGGCGGAGAAGGCCGGCGTTGCGCAAGCGCTGTCATGCTCGGCGGTCGGGTCGCCCGATGTGGTCGAAGCGAAGCTGAAGGCGCTGATCACTGAAACCGGCGCGGACGAATTGATGACGACGGGGCAGATCTACGACCACACGGCACGGCTGCGCTCGTTCGAGATCGCAGCGGAGGTGCGGGATAGGCTCGCGAAGCAGCCGGTGGGGTGAGGGCCCGATTGTCGCGGCGATGAAGGTGCGCTCCCTCCCCCGCTTGCGGGGGAGGGTTGGGGAGAGGGTGTCTCCGCAATGGGACAATCCCCTAGAGGAAAGAGCCCTCACCCCGACCCTCTCCCGCACGCGGGAGAGGGAGCGCACCGCGCGCGTGGCGAGCTGCTCAGCCCAATCCTCTCATGCCCTAATCCGCAAAGCCGAACAGCTTGGCCGGATTGTGCACCAGGATCTTCTCCAGCTCCGCCTGGTCGGGCGCGTAACGGTACATCAGCTCTAACAGATCGGCATCGTTCGGCGGCTGCTTCACCGAGACCGGATGCGGCCAGTCGCTGGCCCAGACGCAGCGATCGGGAGCGGCCTCGATATAGGCGCGCGCGATCGGGATCACGTCGTCGTAAGGCGCGCCGGTCTTCGAAGTCTTCTCGCCGAGCGAGAGCATGACCCAGAAATTGCCCTTGGCGAGCAGCTCCAGCATCTTGCGCAGATTCGGATCGTTCCTGCCGGCGTCGGGGTCGGGGCGCGCCATGTGGTCGATCAGCACGGGCACGTCGAGATCTTCGTATTTGGCGACGCTCGACATGATGCCGTCCTTCTCGGGCTGGATCTTGACGTACCAGCCGAGCTCGCGGATGCGGGCGATGGCGCGGGCGAAATCGGCGTCCGACAGCACGGCGCCGAGCTCCTGGCGGAAGCTGAAGCGCGCGCCGCGCACGCCGGCATCATGCAGTTTTGCGAGATAGGCGTCGCTGGCTTCCGCGAACACCAGCGCATTGGCGCAGCCGCGATAGTTCGGGCCCATCGCGGCAAGGCCGTCGAGCACGACGGCGTGGTCGGCGCCGTAGGTCGTGGTCTGCACGATGATGCCGCGCTCGATGCCGAGCGTCTTGTGCATGCGCAGCGCCGCTTCCCAGGTCGCGGTCGGCATCCGATAGGCGGCGCCGGGACGCTCAGGATATTTCTCGATCGGACCCAGCACGTGAAACTGGCTGTCGATGGTCTTCGGCGGCGGCGCCTTGCTTGGGCGGCGCGGGTTGGGGTCGAACGGCAGATAGGTCGGCATGCGAGCGCTCCTTCAGTCGATCACGGCGGTGAAGTCGCATTGGACCAGGGCGCCGCCATCCATGTTGTCCATCGGCAGCGCGTGGCGCGCGGGGCGCGAATGCTCGTCCGGAAACATCTTCAACCACTCGACATTCACAGGGCCGCGCTGCGAGCGGTCCTTCAGCCACACCGTCATCTTGATGATGTCGGAGGTCGAGCCGCCGGCGGCCTCCACCGTCGCCTTCATATGGGCGAACATGTTGGCGCATTGGGCCTCCAGGCTTTCGGGCATCGCATTGGTCGCGGGATCGCGGCCGAGGATGACGCCGGACATCACGAGATTGCCGATGCGGCAGGCGTTCGGAATCGGGTTGACGTGCTTGAAGCCGCCGATGTGGATGCTCCTGCGCCGCGTTTGACCACTCATGGTGCGCTCCCTGCTTGTTATTGCTTCAGACGAACTGGCATGACACCGAGCCGAAGGCGCCGTAATCGGCATGGAAGGTGTCGCCGCGGCGGATGTCGACGGGACGCGTGAACGATCCCGCCAGCACGACCTCGCCGGCTTGGAGATGCTCGTCATGCGGTGCGAGGCGGTTGGCTAGCCAGGCGATGCCGTTGGCGGGGTGATTGAGCACGCCGGCGGCAAGGCCGGTCTCCTCGACCTCGCCGTTGCGGAACAGCAATGCACCGATCCAGCGTAGATCCGCATCCATCGGGCGGATCGGCCGGCCACCGAGGACGAGCGCGGCATTGGCCGCGTTGTCCGAGATCGTGTCCATCACCTTGCGGGTCCTGCCCGTCTCGGGGTCGACGCGGTGCATGCGCGTCTCCAGAATCTCCAGCGCAGGCGTGACGTAGTCGGTGGCGTTGAGCACGTCGAAAATGGTGCAATCGGGCCCGCGCAGCGGCGCCTTCAGCACGAAGGCGAGCTCGACCTCGATGCGCGGCGCGTGGAAGCGGTCGAATGGAACAGGCGTGGCATCGGGGTAAAACATGTCGGCGAACAGCACGCCGTAATCGGGCTCGTTGATGCCGACCGCGTTCTGCATCGCCTTCGAGGTCAGACCGATTTTGTGGCCCTTGATGATTCGGCCGCGGCCGAGCTGGAGTTTCGTCCAGGCGCGCTGGACCGCGTAGGCATCCTCGATGCTGAACTCCGGATAGTCCTTGGTGAACATCGGGATCAGCGTCTTGGTTCGCTCGGCTTCATCGAGCCGGGCGGCGAGGCGTTCGATCGTGGCGGAATCCAGCATCGTTTTACTGCTCCGCCGCCACGGTGTTGCGCAGCACGCCGATGCGGCTGGACTCGACCTCGACGACGTCGCCGTCCCTGAGCCAGCGTGGCGGATCGAACCGGGCGCCCGCGCCGGTCGGTGTGCCCGTCACGATCATGTCGCCAGGCTTGAGGGTCGCGAAGGTCGAGAGATAGGAAATCAGGAAATCGAACGGGAACATCAGCCGCTCGGTGGTGTCCTGCTGGCGCACCTCGCCGTTGACGCGCGTTGTGATGTCGTGCGGCCCGCGCGGATCGAGCTCGTCCGACGTCACAATCCACGGACCGATGCTGCCGGAGCGATCAAAATTCTTGCCCTGCGTGACGTTGAACTTGCCGTGGCGCAGCCAGTCGCGGATCGTGCCCTCATTGCACAGCGTCATGCCGAAGATGTGCGACCACGCTTTTTCGCGCGGAATGTGGCGGCCGCCCTGCCCGATCACGATGACGAGCTCGCCTTCGTAATCGAGCTGGTCCGAAACCTTCGGCTTCTCGATCGGCTGGCCGGAACCCGTCATCGAGGACATGCTGCGCACGAACAGGCTGGGATATTTGGGAAGGTCCGAATTGTCTTTATACTCCGCATTGCGCTCGGCGTAATTGACGCCGATGCACCAGAGCTTCTCCGGCGCCAGCACCGGCGGCAACAGGACGAGCTTGTCCAGCGCATGATCCGGCTTTTGCCCCGCGACGGCCTCGTGCGCTTCGGCGAGTGCGTTGGCCGCGATCAGCGCCTTGACGTCCGAATAGTCGCGGCCGATGCGCCTGGTCAGATCGACCACGCCGCCGTCCACGGCCGCGCCGTAGCGCGCCTCGCCGTCCAGCAGATAGCTCAGCAGTCGCATTGTATGTCCTCCGATGATCTTGGGGCGGCGGCCGGCGATGAGGCCCGCACGCTCAGTCTTTCGACTTGGGAGTCTGGAACACGCTGCCCAGCGTCACGATCTCGCCGAGGCGGGCGTAGCGCGGCCCGCCGATGCGCGCGATCGGGTCGAGCGCCCTGGTCTCGACCTTACCGTCGTTGACGAGACCGTCGCGCAAATGGAACAGCACGACCTCGCCGACGATGAGCCGGCTCTTGGCGTCACCGAATTCGAGGCACTGCCGGAATCGGCACTCCATCGCGACCGGCGCGGCGGCAAGCCGCGGCACCTTGATGCGCTCGCTCGCGAGCGTCTCCAGGCCGAGATGCTCGACCTCGCTGATTTCAGGCGGATGCTCGACGGAGCTGTCGTGCACGGCATTCATCAGCGGCGTATCCGCGATGTGGATCACATATTCCTCGGTATCGAGGATGTTGTGCGCGGTGTCCTTGTAGTCGGCGCCCTTGCGGCCCACGCTGATGGCGAGCATCGGCGGCTTCTGCGAGACGAAGGTGAAGGCGCTGAACGGAGCGAGATTGAGCACGCCCGTAGCTGACAAGCTCGTCACCCAGGCGATCGGGCGCGGCACCACGATGCCGGTCATCAGGCGGTAGATGCGCTCGGCGCCGAGCTCGGTCGGATCGATCCGCATCGATCAGTCCGCCCTGATATTGGCCTTGCGCACCACCGGAATCCACTTGGCGTCCTCGCGCTCGAGATAGGCCCTGAATTCGGCCGGCGTCATCGGCGTGGCTTCGCCGCCGAGCTTTTCGAACTTGTCGACCACGGCGGGGTCTTTGAGAATCGCGACCAGCGTCTCGTGCAGCTTCTCGACGATGGGCGCAGGCGTGCCAGCGGGCGCGAACAGGCCGGTGAAGGTCTGGCCGTCGAAGTCCTTGTAGCCGAGCTCGGCGAAGGTCGGCACGTCGGGCAGCGATTTCAATCGATGCGGTGAGGTGACGGCGAGCGCGCGGAACAGGCCGGCCTTGATGTGCTGGAGGCTGACCGTGAGCTGGTCGAAGGCGAACTGCACCTGACCGCCCAGGAGATCGTTGATGGCCGGCGCATTGCCGCGATAATGCGCCGTGACCCATTGCAGGCCGAGATTCGACTGCATCAGCTCGCTGAGCAGATGGTTGGTGGTGCCGGGACCGGGCGAGGCCATGGTCAGCTTGCCGGGCTCGCGCTTGGCGAGGTCGAGAAACTCCTTGAGCGTGGTCGCCTGCACCGAGGGATGAACCTCGAGCACCAGCGGCGTCATCGAGATCGTCGAGATCGGGAGAAAGTCCTTCTTCCAATTGTAGGCGTCGCGCTTGTTGATCTCGGTCGCGAACAGCACCGGGCCGTTGGCGCCGACGAACAGCGTGTAGCCGTCGGGCGCCGATTTCGCGAAGGCTTCGCCCGCGATCATGCCGCCGGCGCCGGCCTTGTTCTCGATGACGAAGGGTTGGCCGAGCTTTTCCTGGAGCTTGTCGGCGACGATGCGCGCGGCGCTGTCGACATTGCCGCCGGCGGGATAGGGCACGATCAGCTTGACGTTGCGCGCCGGCCATTGCTGGCCGGAGGCGGGTCCCGCCAACATTGCGGCTGCTGCAGCAATCCAGATTAATCTCATGTTAACCTCCCGGCGGCGCTTCCAATTCCATATCGGGCGCAGACTTTCGTGCATGGCATCCCGATCGGAGCGCAATCTCCAGATGCGCGCTTGCCCTGTCGAGCGAATTGTGGCGTTCTTGTCCATATTATGGACAAACGACGCGCAACGAAATCCACCCGCAGCGCCGTGGAGCCGCGACATGGCGCGCAGGCGATCCGGCGCGCGCTCGCGGTGCTGCGCATCCTGGCCGCAGGGCGCGAGGACGGTGTGCCATTGGCCGAGGTGGTCCGCACGACCGGGCTCACCCGCCCCACCGTGCATCGCATCGTCCACGTGCTGATCGAGGAAGGCATCGTCGAGCGGCACGGCCGGAGCGGCCGCTACGCGATCGGCAACCAGGTACCGGAACTGGCGCTGGCGCGTCCGCGGCCATCGCGGCTCTTGGTCGCCGCAAATCCGTCGCTGCAGCGCGCGTCCGCCGCGATCGGCGACACGCTGTTCCTGACGGTGCGCACCGGCAACGACACGCTCTGCGTCGATCGCCGGATCGGCGTCTACCCGATCCAGGTGCTGTCGATCGAGGTCGGCGCGCGCCGGCCGCTCGGCGTCTCCAGCGCCGGCGTTGCCATCCTCGCCGCGATGCCGGCGCAGGAGGCGCGCAAGATCGTCGCGGCGAACGAGAAGCGGTTCGAGGCCTACCGGACCGACGTCGCGACCGTGCTCGGCGAGGTCACCGCCGCCAGGCGGCTGGGATATGGCATGAGAGAGATCGGACTGGTGCAGGGGACGAAATCGATCTCGACCTGGATCAAGACGCCGGACGGGCAACCGGCAGCAGCGATGACCGTCTCCGCCGTTCGCACGAGGCTCGGGCCAAGGCGCGAGCAGGAGGTCGCGGAGATCCTGCTGCGGGAGGCGCGGGTGATCGAGCAGGCGATCGGGGGGTGAAGCGCGGACGGCGCCTCTTCGCCTCTCCCCGCTTGCGGGGAGAGGCCGGAATTTGCGCAGCAAATTCCGGGGGAGCCTCCGCGAGTCCAGCTGCCACCATCTTCGTGGAGAGAGCCCCTCACCCCAACCCTCTCCCCGTAAGAACGGGGCGAGGGAGCGCGCCGCCGGCGCGGCTGGAGCTCGCTTCAAACCCAGCGCTGTCAATGGGCTGACGTACCGCTGCGTTTTATGGCACAACGCTGCATCGCCGACCGACCAACGAGGCCACGCATGCCCGCGCCGAAACCGCCTGCCTTCGAGACCCTGAGCCTGCATGCGGGCCAGCATCCGGATCCCACGACCGGCGCCCGGGCGGTGCCGATCTACCAGACCACGTCCTACGTGTTCCAGGATACCGATCACGCCGCCGCGCTGTTCAATCTGGAGCGCGCCGGCCACATCTATACGCGCATCTCCAATCCGACCACAGGCGTGCTGGAGGAGCGGCTTGCGGCGCTGGAAGGCGGCGTCGGCGCGATCTGCACGGCGAGCGGCCAGGCGGCGCTGCACCTCGCCATCGCCACGCTGCTCAATGCCGGCGACCACATCGTGGCGTCGAGCTCGCTCTATGGCGGCACCATCAATTTGTTGGCGCACACGCTGCCCCGCTTCGGCATCACCACGACGTTTGTGAAACCACGCGATCTCGACGCATTCCGCGCGGCGATCAAACCGAACACGAAGCTCGTGATCGGCGAGACCATCGGCAACCCCGGCCTCGAGGTGCTCGACATCCCGAAGGTTGCGGCGATCGCGCATGAGGCCAAGATTCCGCTTCTGATCGACAACACCTTCGCCACGCCCTATCTCAGCCGTCCGATCGAGCTCGGCGCCGACATCGTGATGCATTCGGCGACCAAATGGATCGGCGGCCACGGCATCGCGATCGGCGGCGCCATCGTCGACGGTGGCCGCTTCGACTGGCGCTCCTCCGGCAAGTTCGGCGTGCTGACCGAGCCCTATGGCGGCTATCACGGCATCGTCTTCGACGAGCAGTTCGGCACCGCCGCCTTCATCATGCGCGCCCGCACCGAAGGCCTGCGCGATTTCGGCGCCTGCCTGTCGCCGACCAACGCGTTCCAGCTGCTCCAGGGCGTCGAGACGCTCGGCGTGCGCATGGACCGGCATATGCAGAACACGCATCTGGTGCTGGAGGCGCTGAAGTCCAACAAGGCCGTGGACTGGGTGCTGCACCCGTCGCTCGAGGACCATACGGACTACCAGCTTGCCAAGACGCTGCTGCCGCGCGGTGCCGGCTCGATCGTCTCCTTCGGCATCAAGGGCGGCCGGCCTGCCGGACGCAAGTTCATCGAGAGCTTACGCATGATCAGCCATCTCGCCAATGTCGGCGACGCCAAGACGCTGGTGATCCATCCGGCCTCGACCACGCATCAGCAGATGGACGCCGAGCAGCTCAAGGCGGCCGGCATCGGCGAAGAGCTGGTGCGGCTCTCGGTCGGCATCGAGACCGCAAGCGACATCATCGACGACCTCAACCAAGCGCTGCGCATCTCGCAAAAGGCCTGACACCATGAAGCTCTCCGTCAACGGCACCGATGTGTTTGTCGCAACCGGTGGCCGCGACTTCGACAAGTCCCTGCCCGCGGTTGTCTTCATCCACGGCGCCGGCTTCGACCATTCGACCTGGGCGTTGCATACGCGCTGGTTCGCCCATCACGGCTTTGCCGTGCTGGCGCCCGACCTGCCCGGCCACGGCCGCTCTACTGGGACTTCGCTCGGCAGCATCGCCGAGATGGCCGACTGGACGGCGGCGCTGCTCGATGCGGCGGGCGCCGCAAAGGCGCATCTGATCGGTCACTCCATGGGCTCGCTGATCTCGCTGGAGACCGCCGCGCGACATCCCGACAAGGTGTCAGCGCTGAGCCTGATCGGCACCGCCGCGACCATGACGGTGGGTCCGGATCTGTTGAAAGCCGCCGAAGCCAACTCGCAGGATGCCAACGACATGGTCTCGATCTGGGGCCTCGGCTTCAACGCGGAGCTCGGCGGCAGCCTGGCGCCGGGCCTGTGGATGCATGGCGGCGCGCAGGCGGTGCTCAGGGGATGCGAGCCGGGCGTGCTGTTCAGGGATCTGTCGGCCTGCAACTCCTATACGAATGCGCTTGCCGCTGCGGCGACCGTGAAGGTGCCGACGACGCTCATCCTCGGCGAGCGGGACATGATGACGCCGGCGAAGGCCGGCAAGGCGCTCGCCGCGGCGATCCCGCATGCAAAGACCGTCGTGGTGCCCGGCGCCGGCCACATGATCATGGCCGAGCGGCCGGACGAGCTGCTGGCGGCGCTGAGGAACTAAAGTTGTCTACGCATGATCTTTCCGGAAAACCGCTTCGCACTTTTCCGGATCATGCTTTAGGCGGATCAATCTTCCGTCTTGCGCGTTGCGGTCAGACATCCCTCTCACTCAAGAAGGGAACTGGACCATGCCGAGACAGGAAGTCATTCGCAAAGCCAGGCAAGACAAGCGCGCCGGCAAGTCGGCCAGCACGCAGGCCGGCGAATTCGTCAAGGACGAGATCGACAGGATCCGGAAAGGCAAGCACGGCGCACGCTCGACCAAGCAGGCCATCGCGATCGGCCTCTCCGAAGCGCGTCGCGCCGGTGTCGATCTGCCGCCGCCGCGCAAAGGGCGCACCAAGAAGGCGACGCGCCGCAGCGCCAAATATGCCTATGAGGTCGGCCAGGGCAAGCGCACGCCGAAGCGGAGGCCGAAAGTATCGCGCGCTGTCGAGCGTGTTCTCAAGAAGGAACCGCGCTCGACCGCGTCGCGCAGTGCGCTGTCGAAACAGGCCAAAGAAGCCGCAAGCCGCCGACCCGCAGCATCCCGTTCAGCCGCCGCGCGCAAGGCAAGCCACACCAAGGGTGCCAAGGTCCGCTCCGCCGCCGGCAAGAAGGCGGCACGCACCCGCGCGCGCCGCCGGAGTTGATCAGTTGCGCCGGTTCAGGAGCCTGGATTCCATTTCCAGACGATGTCGGAGACGCTGACGGGCTTCGGGATCAGGCCGAGCCTTGCAAAACGGTCGGCGACCGCCTGCTGGCTTGCGATGATCTCGGCATCCAGCGGCACCACGCGGAAGTTTGAGCGACCCACGAAGCGCCTGACGGCCTCGATGTCGACGCCGGTCGCGTCCGCCTGGGCTTTGGCGACGTCCTCGTGGTGCTCGTTGGCCCAGACGCCTTCAGAGGCGAAGGTGGTGTTGAGCTTCGCCACCAGCGAGGGGTATTTATCAACGAAATCCGTGTTGGCGATGTAGAACGCATTCGGCTTGTGCACGTCCTTGTCGAAAGCGATGACCCGCGCCTTTTCCTTCAGCTCGGCGAGCGCGAGATAGGGATCCCAGATCGACCAGGCATCGACCGAGCCCTTGACGAAGGCGGCGGTCGCATCGGCGGGCGCGAGCGGCGCCGGCGTGATGTCGGACCAGGACAGGCCGGCCTTTTCGAGCGTGGCAACCAATAGATTATGCGCGCTCGATCCCTTGCCGAAGGCGACGCGCTTGCCCTTGAGATCGGCCAGCGTCTTGATGGCCGAGTCCTTCGGCACGATGATCGCCTGGGTGTTGCCTTCCGATTTCACCGCGGCGACGTAGCGGATCTTGGCGCCGCCGGCCTGCGCGAAGATCGGCGGGGAGTCGCCGACATAACCGAAATCGACGCTGCCGACATTGATGGCCTCCAGCAGCGGCGGACCGAACTGGAAGTCGACCCACTTGATCTCGATGCCGAGCGGCTTGAAGGCGTTCTCGAGCGTCTGGCGCTGGCGCACCGCCGGGAAGAAGCCGCCCTTCTGCGTGCCGATGCGGATTTCGGCCGGCTTGTCCTCGGCGTGAGCGGGTGCAGCAAGGGCGGTTGCAAGCAGGAGCGTCGTTGCCAGAATGTGTCGTCGGGTGATCATGACGCGGGTCCTTTCGGTGGGATCAGTTGGGGAAGAGTTGCGAGCTTGCGCGCCCGCTCCGCGCGGAGAAGACGGCACGGGCGGCACGCTCGGCCTCACGGGCCGAACGGAACTGGCGGCCTTCGAGGCTGTCGAACAGGCGCTCGGAGGAGAAGAAGCGGAAGCCACGCTCGTCGCGCGTGATGATGCCGGCGGCGCGATCCTGGATCTCGATGATGTAAGCGTTCGACTGGGGCTGGGACATGACTGCTCGTCCGCCGGAAATTCGGCGTTCCTGTCTTGGGATTTCGATGTGAGGTGCTGCTAGGAGACGGTCAGCAACAACAACAGGCGCCCGTTGCCGCCGAGAAACAGCGCCGCGTCATGCACGCATGCATGTCGTTCTGATTGCGCTGGTGATCGGTTTTCATCGTGCGGCTTCAGGCTCGAGGAGCAGTTTCGATGGCTCGAATATCAAGCGATCGGCACGATTGGTCAATGAAATGGCTATCCATATTTGGGGCGCGCGCGCTCGGGCGCTTCTCCCACCGCAAGCATTGACAGACGGATTCATCTCGCGATGAGTTCAACGCGCGCGAAAGGCAGGCATGCTACGCTCGACGCATCACAAGGCCCTTGATTTGGGAGGTTCCAGGCATGGCGGATGCTTTGAGGGGGCGCACGGCGCTCGTCACCGGCGGCTCGCGCGGAATTGGCGCGGCCGTCTGTCGCGCGCTGGCCGACTCAGGCGCGGCAGTGGCGATCAATTGCCGCGAGAGAATTGGCCAGGCTGAACAACTCGCAGGCGAGATCGGCAAGCAGGGCGGCCGCGCCATCGTGGTCGCCGCCGATGTCTCGCAGCGCGAGGCCGTGGCCGATATGGTCGAGCGCGTCACCGCCGGGCTCGGGCCGATCGACATCCTGGTCAACAATGCCGGTATCGCCATCACGCGCGGCGTCGACGATCTCACCGAGGACGATTTCGATCGCACCATCCTGGTCAATCTGAAATCCGCCTTCCTGTGCACGCAGGCCGTGCTGCCATCGATGCGCGCGCGGACATGGGGCCGCATCGTCAACATCTCCTCGGGTGCAGCGCGCGGTGCCGGCTCGATCGGGCCGCACTACAATGCGTCCAAGGCCGGCATGGAGGGCCTGACGCGCGGCTATGCGGCGCGGCTCGTAAAGGAGGGTATCACCGTCAACGCGGTGGCGCCGTCGCTGATCGAGACCGACATGATGAGCGGTCAGCCCGCACTCGTCGGCCGCATCCCGCTCGGCCGCTTCGGCACGGCGGATGAAGTAGCCAAGGCCGTGATGCTACTGATCGACAATGCCTACATGACCGGACAGACCATCGCGCTGAGCGGCGGGATGGCTTTTAATTGAGGGCACTGTCATTCATAGCAGGCTCCCTCTTCCTTCTCCCCTTGTGGGAGAAGGTGGCGCGAAGCGCCGGATGAGGGGTTCTCGCCGCACACTACTCTCATTGTGAGGAAAGATACCCCTCGCCCGTCTCGCCGCTGACGCGGCGATCCACCCTCTCCCACAAGGGGAGAGGGGAAGAAAGAACTCACCACATCGTTGCCGCGGCACGCTCGGGCCAGACGCGGTCGTACTCCGCGCCGCCGACCTTGTTGTCGCTCATCTCCGCAAGAATCTGCCCCGGTGTCGGCAGCGTCTTCGGATCGACGCGCTTGTCGGGGTTCCAGAGATCGGCGCGGACGATGGCGCGGGCGCACTGGAAGTAGATCTCGTCCACGTTCATCACCATGACGCTACGCGGCGCCTTACCCTCGACCTTGAACGAGGCCAGCAGCTCCGGATCGATCGACAGATGCGCGCGGCCGTTGGCCCGCACCGCATTGCCCGAGCCGGGGATCAGGAACATCAGCGACACGCGCGGGTCGCGCACGATATTGCGCAAGGAATCGACCCGGTTGTTGCCACGGCGGTCGGGCAGCATCAGCGTCTTGGGGTCGTGGATGCGGACAAAGCCGGGCAGATCGCCGCGCGGCGAGCAGTCGATGCCTTCGGGCCCGATGGTGGCGAGCGCGGCGAACGGCGCCTTCTCGATGAAGATGCGGTAGAGCGGGGTGACGTGGTCGGCAACTTTGACGGTCGAGGCATCGTTCGTGACGCCGTAGATGGCCTCCAGCTGCTCGACCGTTTCAATCACCGTCATTCCACTCTCTCCGTGTTATTGCCCGCAACTAATCTTGCCAGCCTTGATTCCTGATCACGCGCACGAGCTGGCGGCTGTGATAGTCGGCGCTGCCGGCATTGAGGATGGTGACATCGGCGTGTGCCGAGGCGTCATCGACGCTGCGCGACAGCCGCTCGGCGATGTTGCCATCGCTTTTCCGGGCGCGCGCGGCAAGCCGCTGCGCCAATACGTCCGGCGGCGCCGTGATCGCGACCACCACGACGTTGGCATAGGCGCGGCGCAAGGCAGCGATCACGGTGCGTGAGACGTTGGCAACGATGGTGCGGCCCGCGCGGACGTCGTCGTTGATCTCGAGCGGCAGTGCATAGGAATGCCCATGCGCCTCCCAGTGCACGGCAAAGTCGCCGTGCTCGCACGCGCGGCGGAATTCGTCGGGACTGACCGCGATATTGTCTTCATCGGCCGAGGACGCACGCGTCACGATGCGGCGCGGGAAGACGATGTCGGGATCGTCGCTGCAAGCCGCCTGGGCCAGCCGCAGCAAGGTATCCTTGCCGGCGCCGCTGGGGCCGACCACGAGCACGAGCCGGCCGGGGCCGATCGCACCCGTCTCGCCTTCGCCCGTGGCCGCCATCTCGCTCATGCGACGCGGTGTCCTTCGCGCCAGACGCTGCGGACCACGGGAACGTGGCCTGCGACATGGACGCGGATCAGATCGGCGCGCTTGCCGGTCGCGACCTCGCCGCGGTCGGTGAGGCCGACCGCTTCGGCGGGCGCTTTCGTCACGGTGCGGACCGCGGCCGGAAGGCTGATCGCGGGCACATGCTCGGGCAATTGCAACGCGGCCATCAAAAGGCTCGACGGAATGTAATCCGACGACAGGATGTCGAGCAGGCCCTCGCGGGCGAGATCGACCGCGGCGATGTTGCCGGAGTGCGAGCCGCCGCGCACCACGTTCGGCGCGCCCATCAGGATGTCGATGCCGGCCTGGTGCAGGCCGCGCGCGGCCTCCAGCGTGGTCGGGAATTCCGCGACGGAGACGCGGTCGCGCACGGCGTCCGCGACGTTCTCCTCGGTGGTGTCGTCGTGGCTCGCCAGCGGAATGTTGTACTCATGCGCCAGCGCCACGATCTCGCGCATGTTGGCCGCGGCATAGAGCCTTTGATATTCGAACCGCTTTGCGAACAGCTCGTCGAGCTCGGCATCGGTCTTGCCGCCGCCCTTGCCGCGATAATAGTCGCGCAGCTTGACCTCGTCGCGAAACTGGCGCTGGCCCGGCGTGTGGTCCATCAGCGACATCAGCTTGACGTCGGGACGGTCGATCAGCTCCTTGGTCTCCTCGACCACGCTTGGCATCGGGATCTCGCAGCGCAGATGAAGGAAGTGATCGGCGCGCAGCAGGTTGGCCCCGCGCGCGGTGGTGATCGCGGCGGCGAGCACGCCGGCGCGGCCATCGACCTCCTCGGCGCCGTCCTCGCGCCAGACCCGGAGCGAATCGAACACGGTGGTGATGCCCGAGGTCGCGAGCTGGCCGTCATAGGAGATGACGGCGGCGACAGGATTCCAGAACACTTTTGGCCGCGGTACGTAATGCGCCTCGAGATGGTCGGTGTGGAGTTCGATCAGGCCGGGCATGATCAGATCGCCGCCGGCATCCTCGGCACCCGCGGGCGCCCTCCCCTCGCCGATCTCCGCAATGCGGCCGTCGGCAAGCGCGAGCCAGCCCTGCTCGATCACCCGGTCAGCCAGCACGATCCTGGCGTTGGCGATCACGGATTCCTTCTTCATTTCCCCATTCCTTCAGGCCGCGGCGGCAAAGCCGGTGACGTCGACGATGCGGTCGGCAATCAAATGACGGATTTCGTCGTCATGGACAATGGCGACCATGGCGACGCCCTGACGTTTCTTTTCAGCGACCAGCTCGACCACCACGGCGCGATTGGCCGCATCGAGCGAGGCGGTCGGCTCGTCCAGCAGAAGGATCGGCAGGTCGGAGATGAAGCCACGGGCGATGTTCACGCGCTGCTGCTCGCCGCCGGAGAAGGTCGCGGGGGGAAGCTGCCAGAGCCGTTCGGGGATGTTGAGACGATGCAGCAGCTCGCCGGCGCGCGCCTGTGCGTCTGCCCGGCTCATGCCATTCGCGATCAGCGGCTCCGCGACGACGTCGATGGTGGCGACGCGCGGCACCGCGCGCAGGAACTGGCTGACATAGCCGATGGTGGAGCGGCGGATGTTGAGCACCTGGCGTGGCTCGGCGGTGGCTAGATCGACCACTTTGCCGCGATGGCGGATGCCGATGCAGCCGCTATCGCAGCGATAATTGCCGAAGATCATCTTCAGGATGGACGACTTGCCGGCGCCCGACGGCCCCGACAGCACGACGCACTCGCCTGGATTGACCTGGAAGGTCACGCCACGCACGACAGGCAGCTCGATGCCGCCCTGCAGGTGCATCGTAAAGGTCTTGCCGGCGTCAGTGATGTCGATCATGGCGGTCATTGGAAAGCTCATATCGTAAAGTTCATGGCGGCAGGATCGAGGAGACGAGCAGCTGGGTATAGGGCTCGCGCGGGTCGTCGAGCACCTGGTCCGTGAGACCGGTCTCGATGACGCGGCCGCCTTTCATCACCATCACGCGGTGCGACAAGAGGCGCGCCACCGCGAGATCGTGGGTGACGATGATGACGGCGAGGTTCAGCTCGGCGACGAGGCTGCGCAAGAGATCGAGCAGGCGCGCCTGCACCGATACGTCAAGGCCGCCGGTCGGCTCGTCCATGAACACGAGCCGCGGCTCGGTAACGAGGTTGCGGGCGATCTGGAGGCGCTGGCGCATGCCGCCGGAATAGGTGCGCGGCGCATCGTCGATGCGCGCGACGTCGATCTCGACGCGCGTCAGCCAATCCGACGCGGTCTCACGGATGCGGCCGTAGTGATTCCACCCCACCGCCATCAGCCGCTCGCCGACATTGGCGCCGGCCGAGACTGCCATGCGCAGGCCCTGCGCGGGGTCTTGATGCACAAAGCCCCAATCGGTGCGGAACAGGAAGCGGCGCTCGGCCTCGCCGAGCGTCGTGAGATCGCGGGTGACGCCATCACGCATCCGATAGGACACATGGCCTGCACTCGGCGCGAGCTGGCCCGACAGCATTTGCAGCAGCGTCGACTTGCCCGAGCCGGATTCGCCGACGATCGCCAACACCTCGCCGGGATAGAGCGAGAACGACACGTCGCGACAGGCATTGATGCGGCCGAACGACTTGCTGAGGGATTTTGCGACCAGCAGCGGCTCGTCGTTCTCGACCAGATTCTGATCAGCCATTCGCGGCCTCCTGCGCCTTATCCTTGTACGGCGCGGCACTGAGGCTGCCGTGATGGCCGGCGGCCTGGCGGCCCTCGCAATAATCGGTATCCGAGCACACGAACATGCGCCCGCCCTTGTCGTCGGTCACGATCTCGTCGAGATAGGAATTCTCCGCGCCACAGAGCGCGCAGGGCGCGTTGAAGCGGTAGGGCTCGAACGGGTGATCCTCGAAATCGAGCGACACCACTTGCGTGTAGGGCGGGATGGCGTAGATGCGCTTCTCGCGGCCGGCGCCGAACAATTGCAGCGCCGGGGAATTGTCCATCTTGGGATTGTCGAATTTCGGCGTCGGTGACGGGTCCATCACATAGCGCGCGTTGACCTTCACCGGGTAGGCATAGGCCGTGGCGATGTGGCCGAAGCGTGCGATGTCCTCGTAGAGCTTCACATGCATCAGGCCGTATTCGGCGAGCGCGTGCATGCGCCGCGTCTCGGTCTCGCGCGGCTCGAGGAAGCGCAACGGCTCGGGGATCGGCACCTGATAGACCAGCACCTGGTTCTCGTTCAGCGCCGTCTCGGGGATGCGGTGACGGGTCTGGATCACGGTAGCCTCGTCCGTCGCCGTCGTGGTCGCAACGCCCGCGGTCTTGGCGAAGAATTTGCGGATCGAGATCGCGTTGGTGGTGTCGTCCGAGCCCTGGTCGATCACCTTCAGCACGTCCTGCGGCCCCAGGATCGCGGCCGTGACCTGCACGCCGCCGGTGCCCCAGCCATAGGGCATCGGCATTTCCCGGCTGGCGAACGGCACCTGATAGCCGGGGATGGCGATCGCCTTCAGGATCGCGCGGCGGATCATGCGCTTGGTCTGCTCGTCGAGATAGGCGAAATTGTAGGCGGGCGCGTTCATTCCGCGGCCTCCTTCATGGCATCGGGCGCATTGGCACCGGCGAACTCCTGACGCAGCTTTCGGAGCAGGCCGAGCTCGGACTGGAAGTCGACATAGTGCGGCAGCTTCAGGTGCTCGACGAAGCCGGTCGCCTGGACGTTGTCCGAATGCGACATCACGAACTCCTCGTCCTGCGCCGGTGCGAGCGCCTCCTCGCCGAGCTCACGGGCGCGCAATGCGCGGTCGACCAGCGCCATCGACATGGTCTTGCGTTCGCTCTGGCCGAAGGCGAGGCCATAGCCGCGGGTGAAGCACGGCGCCTCGGTCGCCGAGCCCTTGAACTGGTTGACCATCTGGCACTCGGTGAGCTCGATCGCACCGAGCGGCACGGCGAAGCCGACGTCTTCCGCGACGAATTCGACCTCGACCTCGCCGAAGCGGATCTCGCCGACGAAGGGATGGTTGCGGCCGTAGCCGCGCTGGGTGGAATAGCCCATCGCGAGCAGAAAGCCTTCGTCACCGCGCGCGAGGTTTTGCAGGCGCAAATCACGGTCCGCGGGGAAATTCAGCGGCTCGCGGGTGAGATCGCCGACGCTGGCGCCGTCCTCGGCTTCCGGCGATGATTCGATCAGCCCGTCGCGCCCGAGAATGTCTGTCACGCGCGGCGTCGGCGCGGTGGAGGCTTCGGCCGCAGCCGGCCTCTCCGGCACAAAACCTTGGGCGAGCGATGGATCGAGCAGGCGGTGCGTGTAGTCGAAGGTCGGCCCCAGGATCTGGCCGCCGGGAATGTCCTTGAAGGTCGCCGACACCCGCCGCTGCACCCGCATGATGCCGGTGTCGACCGGCTCGCTGGCACCGAAGCGCGGCAGCGTGGCGCGGAAGGCGCGAACCAGGAAGATCGCCTCGATCAAATCGCCGCGCGCCTGCTTGATCGCAAGCGACGCGAGCTCGCGGTCATAGAGCGAGCCTTCGCTCATGACGCGATCGACGGCCAGGCCGAGCTGCTCCGAGATCTGGTCGAGCGTGATTTCCGCAACGCTCTGGTCGCCGCGCCGCTTATGCGCGAGCAGGCGATGGGCGTTCTCGATGGCGCGTTCGCCGCCTTTGACTGCGACATACATGCTTCTAGCCTCCCTTGCTCACGACGCGCGTGGTGCGGGGGATCGCGACCACGGCGTCATCGGCGACCAGCACCACATCGATGCCGCGCGGAAACAGCGCCTCGTTGATATGCAGGCGCTCGAACAGGTCGAAAGGCTTGATCGACGCCTGCAGCGTGGCGACACCGTCAATGCCGGGGCCGCGCAGTTCGAAGCTGCGCCCGGCGGCGAGGCTGTCGACCTGGATGACCACCGTGGTCGAACGGTCCGGATACTCGCTGGTGCCGAACGCGAAGCGCTCGAGCGCAGGCAAGGCGCCGCCGTCACTGATGAGCGCGAAGGAAGCGATCGACGAATCCTGCACGACCGGCGCGCCGGTGTGGAACTTCAGCCACTTCGTCACGTCCGAGCTTTCCGCCATCCGCGCATCGAGCCAGAGCGGCGTGTCGTGATCGAACAGCGTCAGCGCGATCGCTGCGGTGCCGCGCATCATCGGCCCTGGCGCGCCCGCCATCGGCACGATGCGCTGGACCGAGCCCGGCCGCGCCATGGCGTCCATGACCGAGCGAAAGGTCGATTGCGCCGACAGCACCTTGTCGGCGAAACCCGGCGGCAGTTCCGCAATCGTGGTCATGATCTCACCCCTCACCGCGCACCATGGTGTAGAAATCAACCTTCGTCGCGGCGGCCGCTGCCGCCGCCTGCTTGCGCCTGACCATAAGCTGCTCGCGCAACGGCGCGATAACGTCGCGCTCCACCGCTCCGCCGGAATCGCGGGACTGCACCAGCGCATCGCACAGCGCGATCAGCCGCGCCTTCTCACCGTCGCGGCCGAGCGTGTAGCCGAACCCGACCTCGCCGCTCGCAAGCCGCACCGCGGCGCGCGACACCGTCGCTTCGCCGAGATTGAACGGCGCGCCGTCGCCGCCGACCCGGCCGCGCAGCATGACGAGGCCGTTCTCGGGCGTGCGCAGATCCTGATGGCCCGGGAGGGACAAGTTGCGGAGGCGAGCGGCGATCTCGCCCGCCTCCGCGTGCGCCAGCACCGCCATTGCGGCCTTGCGCTGGGCTTGCTGGTCGTTGTGCTGGGTCACCTGGTCCACCGAGCTTTTTGACAGAACTTGCCGCGTCGAAGTTGTCTATGATAATAGACAACTTCATACGGACGCGCCATGACTGTTTCGTGACAATGCCGTGATTTCTGGAGTAGGTTTCCCGCGACATGAGCATGCAGGACACAGCCTCCTCGGGCGTCGCGCTATGGCGCCTCGTGGCCGATGGCATCGAGCGCGGCATCGCCGACGGCCGCTTTGCGGCCGGCGACAAATTGCCGGGCGAGATGGAGATCGCCGAAACCTATCGCGTCAACCGCCACACCGTGCGGCGCGCGTTGGCAGCCCTCGCCGAGCGCGGCCTGGTGCGCGCCGAGCGCGGCAGCGGAACCTATGTCGAGGCGCAAAAGCTCGCTTATCCCTTGCGCTCGCGCACGCGCTTCTCCGAGATCGTCGGCGCCGATGGCCGCGAACCGCATGGCCGGCTGATCGAGGCGACCGATGACGTCGCGACGCGCGAGCTCGCGCGGGAGCTGGGATTAAAGGCCGGCGCGCCGCTGGTGCGGATCGAGGCGATTCGCCTCGCCGACCGCACGCCGATCTGTGTTTCCACCACCTGGCTCTCGGCGGAGCGGTTTCCGGAGGCGGGCGCCGTGTTCGCGGCAACGCGCTCGATGACGAAGCTGCTGGAGCATTTTGGCGTGCGCGACTATCGCCGCGGTGCGACGCGAATCACCGCGGGGATCGTCGACGCGAGCGACGCCGCACGGCTCGACCTGGCGCTGGGGCGGCCGATCCTGGTGGTCGACGCCACCGACCATGATCTCATGGGCAAGCCGCTGGTGACGAAGCACTCGCGCTTTGCGGCAGAGCGGGTGGAGTTTTTGGTGGAGAACGCTTAGATCAGAGCGTTTTCCAGCGAAGCCTGCCCTCGGACTTGATCCGGGGTGGAAACGATTTGCGTCGAGAAAACGCGTCAAAACAAAAATCAGAGCTCCGTTCCGATCCAATCGGAACGGATAAGACTGCAGTACGACGTTAGGCGACCGTCCGCTTGCCGATGATCGCGAAGCGCAGCTTGCCGGAAATCCAGTCGATCGACGATACAGTTACCAGGATCAGCAGGATCAGAAACGATACCTTCTGCCATTCCAGCACCCGGATCTGTTCGGCAAGCTGAAGGCCAATGCCGCCAGCGCCAACGATTCCGATGATCGTCGCCGATCGCGTATTCGACTCGAAATAGTAGAGCACCTGGCTCAGCAAGACCGGGAACACCTGCGGCAGCAATCCGAAGCGGACGCTGTGGAGATGGTTGCCGCCCGATGACCGAACGCCTTCCGCGGGGTTCTTCTCGGCGACCTCGATCGCTTCCGAGAACAGCTTGCCGAACGTTCCGAAATCGCTGCAGATCACGGCCAGGATGCCGGCAAACGGCCCCAGCCCCACGACGCCGACCCAGATCAGTGCCCAGATCAAGGTATCGACTCCACGGATGGTATCGAGGCCACGACGGGTCAATAGGCGGATGATCCGGTTTGCAACCACGTTGCGCGCCGCCAGCAGGGATACCGGCAGCGCGAGCAGCGCGCCACCCAGCGTGCCGAGAAACGCGATCGACACCGTCTCTCCGAGCGCATACAGATATTTCAGGACCTCCGCCCAAGAACCCGGGCTGGGCGGCAACATGAGCTGGACGAATTCGCCCAGCCTGACCATGCCCTGGGAGAGCCGATTAAAGGGAATATCGAGCTGGACGATCCCGAACAGGAACAGCCCGACCGCCCCGCCGACGAGTATTGCGATCCTTCCCCGCTGCCACCAATCGGTCCGGAAGACGTCGGGATACCGTTCGGCAATGCCGGCCCGGTTTTCAAAACTGAAGGAGCTCATCGGGTGCTTCCCTCCAGCCCGAGCAGGCGGTGTCGCAACCGTTCCGTCAGGAAGTCGATCAACATGACGGTAAGGACGATGAGCAGCAGGATGGCGCTGACGTCGGTGAAGTAGAACTTGCGAACCGCCTCGATCAGATCCTGACCGATCCCGCCGGCGCCGACGAAGCCCATCACGGCGGCGCCCCGCACGTTGATCTCGAACCTGAGCAAGGCATAGCTCACGAAGTTCGAGAGGACCTGAGGTAACGCGCCGAACCGAACGACCTGAACCCAGCTGCCCCCGCTTGCCGCCACCCCTTCGACCGGCTTGCTGTCGATGTTCTCGACAACCTCGGCGAATTGCTTGCCCAACGCTCCGGCGGTATGGATTGCAATCGCCAGAACGCCCGGCAGCGGCCCGAGACCAAAGGCCAGCACGAAGATCAGGGCAAACACGATCTCCGGCACGGTCCTGAAAAACTCCAGAACGCGCCGGGTGACGAAAACAGTCGTTCCTGATTTCACGAGATTGGCCGAGGCGAGGAAGCAAAGCGCGAAACCGCACAGCGCACCCGAGAGGGTGCCCATATAGGCTATCAGCAACGTATCCCCGAGAAGCCGTGCCCAGCGCGGCAATCCCCACAGCCACTCCGCCAAATCGCTCCATGCGGTCGCGAACGAAAATTTGGGTGCGATGCTGAGGAAATAGGCCGGGAAGCGCCAGAAATTCTCGACAAAATTTCCGAGACTGACCTCGCCCATCCAGCCCGCGGCAATGGCAACGGCGATCAGGACGGCGGCACCGAGCCATACGCGGCGGCGCTTGGCGGCAATTGCGGCCGCATAGCGATCGCCAAGCTCACGCAGCCTGGCTTCCGGAAATTCGGGAACTGCTGTTCGCATGGGATGTTCGCGAGAGCCGACGGGCAGATCTTGCGATCTGCCCGACTTGTCCAACCCTTCGTTTCCCTCAGGATTTCTGCTTGCGAATGCTGTCGACAAACTTGGTCAGTTCGATCACGGCGTCATACGCCTTGTGGTCGACCTCGACGTAGGGCAATTGCTTCCCCTCGTAAATCTTGTCGAAAGCCGCCTTGTCCTTCACCGCAATTTCCAGCACTGCTTTCTTGATCGCCGCCTTGAGGTCGTCAGGCAGGCTGCTGAGATAGGCCATCGGCGAGTTCACGATCTGCTCGGACTTCATGATGATCTTGAAATCCGCGGCCTTCGCCATGCCCTTCCGTTCCATCCGGAGCAGGTTCGATTCCTTCTCGTCGTTCCACCAGTTGAACGCCGCGTCGCAGGTGCCCTGGGAAAGCCCGATCACCGCGTTTTCATGGCTCCCCGAGTAGACCACCTTGGCGAAGAACTTCTCCGGGTCTATGCCCATCTTGTTCATCGCGAAACGCGGCACGTTGTTGCCGGAAGTCGAGTTGGGATCGACGAGGCAGAGGTTCTTGCCTTGCAGGTCCTTGATGTCCTTGTAGCTCGAATCGCTTTTGACATAGAGAACCGAGTAATAGCCTTTGGTGCCGTCGCCGTTCACCTCGATCGCGAACGGTTCGACCTTCGCGCCAATGATGTAGGCACGCGCGTAGGACGCCGGGCCGTACATCGCAATGTGAATGTTTCCTGCACGCTGACCTTCGATCACCGCGGCGTAGTCGTTGGCGATGCGCAGCGTGACCTTGGTTCCAAGCTCGCGGGACAGGTACTCCGTCAGAGGCGTCCAGCGGTTGGTGGTGCCGGAGGCATTCTCGTCGGGGACTTTTGCGAAGATCAACTCAGGATATTTCACCTTCCAGTCCTGCGCCGCAGCGGCTGAAACTGAAAATGCCAGGGCCGCCGCAGCGGCAACGATCGTACGACGGTCTATCATGACGTCTCCCATTTCAAGGTTATGAAACTGTCGAGTTCCGGCTCTGCGCTAGGCTCGATTTAAAGAAGCAGCGATCAGGCCACGGCAACCGTGCGGAGGGCAGGAACTGCTGTGCCGACCGATGCATCCGCGGGCGCAACATCCATGACTTCATTCGCCTCGAGATCGTACAGCTCGCGCGCGATATGATCGGTCAAGGCCGCCGGCGCGCCGTCGAACACCACGCGTCCGGCCGCCATGCCGATCAGGCGGTCGCAATAGCTGCGGGCGAGATCGAGCGAATGCAGGTTGCAGAGCACGGTGATACCGAAATGCTTGTTGATGCGCAGAAGCGCATCCATCACGATCTTGGTGTTGCGGGGATCGAGCGAGGCGATCGGCTCGTCGGCAAGGATAATGTCGGGCTGCTGAACCAGCGCCCGCGCGATCGCCACGCGCTGCTGCTGACCGCCCGAGAGCTGGTCGGCGCGCTGGGCCGCGATGGCAGCCATGTCGAACTGCTCGAGCGCCGACATCGCGATGGCCTTGTCTTCTTCGGGCCAAAGCTGCAGCAGCGACCGCCATGTCGGCACCGTCGACAGCCGCCCCATCAGCACATTGGTGAGGACGTCGAGCCGGCCGACGAGGTTGAACTGCTGAAAAATCATCGCCGACCGCGCACGCCACTGCCGCAGCTCCTTGCCGCGCAGCGCGGTGACGTCGACGCCTTCGAACAGGATGTGGCCTTCGGAGGGCTCGGTGAGGCGGTTGATGGACCGCAGCAATGTCGACTTGCCGGCGCCGGATCGCCCGATCACCCCGACGAAGCCGCCGGGGGAAACTTGAAACGAAGCATCGTCCACCGCGGCTTTCGCGCCGAAGCGACACGTCAGGCCTTCAACCACCAGCATACAGGAGCTCCAGAGTAGCTGGAGCCAACCGCTAACCCTCGTGCTTAACACTTGTGTGACAGCGCTGCTGCAGTGCGGCCATCCTACGCACATCATCCCCTGTCATCTCGCTGTCATGACATCGTCATCCGGCCGCTCGAAGAGAGACGCCCGCCCTCGCACTTCGGATGCAACATGGCCGCCAAAGCTCTTTCGGTTCAGCCGACCGTCGATCCCTCGGCCAAGCTGCATGAGACCAGGCTTGGCGCCTACACCGAAGTCGGCGCGCGCACGATTCTGCATGAAGTCGCGATGGGCGATTATTCCTATGTCGTGAACGATGCGCAGATCACCTACGCCACCATCGGAAAGTTCTGCTCGATCGCGGCGATGACCCGCATCAATCCCGGCAACCATCCGATGCATCGCGCCACTCAGGCGCATTTCACTTACCGATCCAGCGCCTATTTCGAAGGTGAGAGCGACGATCTCGAGTTCTTCGACTGGCGCCGCCGGCATCACGTTCATATCGGCCATGACGTCTGGATCGGCCATGGCGCGATCGTGCTGCCGGGCCGCAACATCGGCACCGGCGCGGTGATCGCCGCCGGCGCGATCGTCACCAAGGACGTGCCGGCCTACAGCATCGTCGCCGGCAATCCGGCCCGCATCGTGCGGCGGCGATTCTCGGAGGAGATCGCCGGACGGCTCGCAAGGCTTGCTTGGTGGGACTGGGATCACGACAAGTTGCGCGAGGCGCTGCCCAATTTCCGCAAGCTCGGGATTGAAGATTTCCTCTCGGCATACGAAGCAAAAGCGAGCTCACTCGCCAATTCTCCTGCCAGCAAACGAAGCGCGGTCGCGTGACAGACATATTCATCGAAGGCGGCCGGGCCCTGATCGGCGCCGAGCTCGTCGAAACCTCTCTTATCGTCTCCGGAACAGACATTGCAGAGGTCGATGCTTCTCGCGGCCGGGCGCGGCTGGCACTGGATGCCCGTGACCTGCTGGTGCTGCCCGGCATCGTCGATCTGCATGGCGATGCCTTCGAGCGCCAGATGATGCCGCGCGCCGGCGTCGACTTTCCGATCGACGTCGCGCTCGCCGACAGCGACCGCCAGGCGATCAGCAACGGCATCACCACCGTGTTTCACGCCACGACCTGCTCGTGGGAGCCGGGCCTGCGAAGCGCCGACAATGCGCGCGGCCTGATGGAGGCGATCGAGCGGCAGCGTCCGCAGTTCGCTGCCGACACCCGCTTCCACCTGCGGCACGAGACCTTTAATCTCGATGCCGAAGCGGAGATCGCACAGTGGCTCAGCGAGGGCCGCGTCGACCTGTTCGCCTTCAACGATCATATGGACGGCGTCGTTGCCGACATCTCCAACCCACGCAAGCGCAACCGCATGGTGGAGCGCACCGGTCTGTCGAGTGAAGAATTCGACCGGCTGGTCGAGCGCGTGGTCTCGCGCGCCGACGAGGTGCCCGCCTCGGTGTCACGCCTGGCCGCTGCGGCCCGCGGGGCCGAGGTGCGGATGCTCTCGCACGACGATTCGAGCCCGGCGATGCGCCGGGACTTTCGCGAGCTCGGCGCCTTGATCGCGGAGTTTCCGATCAACGAGGAGACGGCGCGCGCAGCGGCCAGCCACGGCGATGCCATCGTCTACGGCGCGCCGAACGTCGTGCGCGGCGGCAGCCACACCGGCTGGACCAGGGCCTCCGACATGATCGCAAAGGGGCTCTGCTCGGTGCTGGCGTCGGACTATTATTATCCCGCGCAGCTGCTCGCCGCGTTCCGCCTGGCCGCCGATGGCGTGATGCCTCTGGCTCAGGCCTGGGATTTGGTCTCCGCCGGCCCGGCGCGGGCAACCGGCCTCACCGATCGCGGCCTGCTCGCGGAGGGACGCCGCGCCGACATTCTCCTCGTCGACGACAGCGTGGAGCTGCGGCCGCGGCTGATCGCGGTGATCTCAGGCGGCAGGCTCGTGCATCTCACCGACGCGACGCGGCTGCTCACCGCAATGGCGGCGCCGCGCGAGACTGTCGTCGCGGCGTAAATTGGTTATGCTGAGGCAATGACAGGTTTCCCCCGCTACGCGATCTATTATGCCGCAGGCCGCGACAGCGCCCTCTCCCGCTTCGGCGCCGAGCTGCTCGGCTATGACGCCTACAGCGGCGGCGAGATTTCGTTTCCAGAGCAGGCGCTGCACGCCGCGCCCGACTGGCGCGAGGTCAGCGCCGATCCCCGCAAGTACGGCTTTCACGCCACGCTGAAGGCGCCGATGGCGCTGGCGCCCGGCAAGACCGAAGCCGAGCTGCTGGCCGCCTGCGCGGCCTTCGCGGGCAAGACACGGCCAATCCCGGCAATCCGACCGATGGTCGATGCCATCAGCGGCTTCATTGCCGTTATTCCGGCCGAGCCGATGGAAGCGCTCCAGCAACTTGCCGCTGATTGCGTTCGCGAGTTCGACCCGTTTCGCGCCGCGCTGACGGCGGAAGATCGCGCTCGGCGCAAGCCGGAGAAGCTCAGCGAGCGGCAGCGCGATTATCTCGACCGCTGGGGCTATCCTTACGTGATGGAAGAATTCCGCTTCCACATGACGCTGACGGGGCGGCTGGATGCGGAGCGGCGCGGGCCGATCCTTCAGATGCTGCGAACACGGTTTGCGGCGCTGGGGATCGAGACGCTCGCGATCGATCGCATTGCGCTGTTCAGGCAGGATGATGCCAAGGCGCGGTTTCGCATCATCGGCGAGTGGGCTTTGGTGCGGTAGACCTCAGCGCGAGGCCGCAAGATTGAAAGCGAGCGCCACTGCGCCAACCAGAACGAGGCTGGTCGCCCAGACTGCATCCAGGTTGAACCAGCTTCGCGAGACGAACCTCAGTCCCAGATGGCGGTAGACCAGCCACGCCAGACATCCGCCGGCGCCGACCATGGCGGCAACGTGCACCAGCGACACCAGCACCGCCATCCCGAGATTTGCCGTCATCAGCGCGCCCGCCGCCTGATGGCCGGCATCGAGCTCGAAGGCCTGGCAGAGCCCGAGATAGATCGGCACGAGCATCAGGGCAGCGCCGTGAGCGATGGCGACGGCAAATGACCAGAGCACCAATTGCGTCGGCGGAATTCGTGCCAGCGCGCGCGGATGACGCCGGTCGATCAGCCGGTAGACGCCAAAGCCGATGACGAGAAGACTCGCACCGATCTGGATTGGACGCTGCCATTCGGCCAGTACGAGCAGGAAGGCGAACGGCAGCAGCACGAGAAGTGTTGCCAGGAGGTGCCCGGCCGCCAGAGCCCACAATGCACGGAAGAGCGCGAGGGGGCTCTTGTCCATGAGCCCGGCCGAAACGGCGAGCGGCCATCCCATTCCCGGATTGACCCCGTGGTAGAGACCGCTCGCAATAAGCGCGAGCCACAGCCAGCCAAAGGCCGGGCTCGCCTGCGTCCCATCTAGACCGACGGGTAGCAAAATGAGTCCGTCGAACAATCGCCGCCCTCGAGCCTGATCTGGTGCGCGCGATATCCGTCGGGGAAGCTCACGAAATAGTCCTTGTCGAGTTCGAGGCCGCCGTTCCGACCGACATTGGCCATGACTTCCACGCCCGGAACCCCGTCGGGATAGAACTGGTCGTCCCAGGTGGAATAGAGCGAATTGGTCCAGTACACGCGCCGGCCGTCGCGGCTGATCTCGACCATCTGCGGACCCGCCGCAAAGGGCTTGCCGTTCGGATGGGGCGTGCGGCGCGCGATGCCGCCGATGTGGACTGAGCCCGCAAGCTTCGGCTTTCTGGGATCGCTGACGTCGTACTGGCGCATCTCACCCGTGCCCCAGCACGAGACATAGAGAAACCGGTCGTCCATCGACAGGTCGATGTCCGTCACCAGCGGCGGCACGGCGCCAAATCCCTGCAGCAGCGGCGGCAGCTTCTCCTTGGGCGCGGGTTCGGGAGGGATCGTCGCCGTCTTCTCGGCATGGAATCTTCCGTCCTCGCGCCACCAGGTCCAGATCGACGCTTCGAGGTTGGTGGTGTCGACCACGACGCCAACGAAGCCGTACTCGCGAACCGGATCGTGCGCGGGGCGCACCTCCAGCGCCATCTGATGATTGGCGCCGAGGTCGATGGTCTGGACGTTGCGACGCGCGCGAAGGTCCCAGAAGTGGAGACGATGGCCATATTTGTTCGCAAGCAGATCTTCCGGGACGATCCCGTTCTCGAACTGCGGCGGTAACGCCCATTCGCTCGTCACCATGTAATCGCGCGGCAGATTCCACCAGAAATCATAATGCAGCGTTTGCGGGCCACGGTCGATCTCCCATCGTCCAAGAACTTCGAACGTCTCGCAATCCATGATGAAGACGCCCGGAGGTCCGTTGGTGCCGTCCTTGCCGCCGCCACCCAGCGTGCTCACGTAAATGCCGTCTGGCCCGCAATGGATCGTGTGCGGTCGCGAGTAGCCGGTCTTCTTGAAGACCTCCTCTGGCTCGATGATCTTGTGGATCTTGGCCTTCGTCGGATCGGGCTTGGTATCGATCACGTAGATCCGCGACGAGCGCAGCCCGGGGATAATGAGATAGCGCCGCTCGATGAAGGCGTGTCCGGCGAGCGGCGACAGGGCGGAGGAGCAAGCATTCCAGCCGAAATGATGAAACTCATCACCCTTGTTGGGCATCGCTACGGTATGGACGATCTGGCTATAGGTCGGCGATCCCGGCTTGACGTCGATGACCGCGAGAGCATCCGGCTTTGAGAAATCCGGACTGAGCAGCAAGGTGTAAGCAAAGTTCTCCGCAGGCGCTTCCATCGCAAGCTTGGGCGAGGCGTGAAAGGTAGGATCCGGCCTCATCGTCATGGCACTGCCTCCCTGTTCTGTCGGTTTGCACCAACCTGGCTCGGGATAGTGGCAAAAGAAGAGCTGTTGCGCGATGTCCTGAGAATCTCCGCAAGGCGCCGGTTGGCGCGCGTACATTATGCCATCGCGGGGCTATGGGGAACGGCCCGGCACGCGCTAATTCGACGCCTTCAGGCGAAATGGGCATCCCTCGTTCATTTCGAGCGAGGGCGCACAAGTCGCTCCTCGCAGCCTTCGTAGGGTGGGCAAAGGCGCAAAGCGCCGTGCCCACCGCTCTTCCCGAGGGCGCGCAAGTTGGTGGGTACGCTTCGCTTTGCCCACCCTACGACAGCTTCACGCAATGACGGGGGAGAGAATTACTTCCCCCACCTGAGCGCCAACGCGTCGCGCTCCTTGGCGAGCTCCAATAGCCCGGCGCGCGTCGCCGGATGCAGCGGCTGCAGCGGATGGCGCACCGCCTCCGACTTGATCACGCCGCCGGCCTGCATCATCACCTTGCAGGCGATCAGGCCGCATTGGCGGTTCTCGTAGTTGATCAGCGGCAGCCAGCGCTCATAGGCGGCCTTCGCCTTTTCGCGATCGCCCGCGAAATAGGGATCGATGATCTGGCGGATGCCGTCGGGATAGCCGCCGCCGGTCATGGCGCCGGTGGCGCCGGCGTCGAGATCGGCGAGCAGCGTGATCGCCTCCTCGCCGTCCCAGGGGCCCTCGATGTCCTTGCCGCCCGCCTCGATCAGGCTGCGGAGCTTCGAGGCCGCGCCCGGCACCTCGATCTTGAAATAGCGGATGTTGGAAAACTCGCGCGACAGCCGCGCGAGCAACTCGACCGACAGCGGCGTGCCGGCAACCGGCGCGTCCTGGATCATGATCGGGATGTTGATCGCGCCGGAGAGCACCTTGAAGAATTCGACGATGCCTTTCTCGGGGACGCGGAAGGTCGCGCCGTGATAGGGCGGCATCACCATCACCATGGCGGCGCCGGCCGCCTCGGCCTGCTTGCTGCGCGCGGCGCATACGGCCGAGCTGAAATGGGTGGTGGTGACGATCACGGGAACCCGGCCGGCCACATGGTCCAGCACCGCATGCATCACCGTGTCGCGCTCGGCATCGGTGAGCACGAACTGCTCGGAGAAATTGGCGAGGATGCAAATGCCGTGCGAGCCGGCATCGATCATGAAATCGATGCAGCGGCGCTGACCCTCGAGGTCGAGCTCGCCGCGCTCGTCGAAGATGGTGGGCGCGACCGGGAACACGCCGCGATAGGGGCGTTGGGCCTTGTGTGGGGTGACCGGCATCGAACTCTCCATCCCTGATGTGTCTTGCGTCTGCCGCCGCGCCCGTGGGAGCGAGGCGGCACAGATGTACCCGCAGTGCCGAGCTGCGGCAATGCCCGCGCGACGTCCGATGGAAAGAGTACGAAAATCAGGCGCTCTTCACGGCGCCCAGGAAACCCTCGACCGCGACGCGAAGACGATCGGCATCCGCCGACATCTTCTTGACGGACTCCGACAGCACCGTCCCGGCATTGCCGGTCTCCTGGTTGAGCCTGGCGACGCTGCCGATGGTATCGGTGACCTCGCGGGTGCCCTGGGCCGCCTGCTGGAAGTTGCGCGAGATCTCCGTCGTGGCCGCGCGCTGCTGTTCGACCGCGGCGGCAATCGCCGTCATCTTCTCGTCGATGCCGCCGATGGCGCCGCCGATCAACCGGATCGCGGCGACCGCCTGGCCGGTCGCGCCTTGGATCTCCTCGACCTGGCGCGAGATCTCTTCCGTCGCCGTCGCGGTCTGCGCCGCAAGGCTCTTGACCTCGCCTGCAACCACCGCGAAGCCGCGGCCGGCCTCGCCGGCGCGCGCGGCTTCGATGGTGGCGTTCAATGCCAGCAGATTGGTCTGGGCCGCGATCGCGTTGATCATCTTCACGACCTCGCCGATGCGACTGGCCGTCTGATCGAGAATCTCGACCGTCGCGTTGGTCTGCTCGGCCTGCGCCACGGCCTCGCGGGCCTCGCGCGCGCTCGACTGCACCTGCGCGGAGATCTCGCCCACGGATGCGGAGAGCTCCTCGGTCGCGGCGGCGATGGTCTCGAGATTGTTGGTGGCCTGCTCGGCTGCCGAGGAGACCGCCGCGGTCTGGCTGCTCGATTCCGAGACCAGCGAGCGCACGCCGCTAGCGGTGCCGTCGAGCTCCCGCGTCGAGGCCGCAACGCTCTGGATCACCGCCTGCACCGTGTCGTCGAAGCTGCGGCAGGCGGCATCGACGGTGCCGGAGCGGGCGAGCTGAAGCGCCTGCTGCGATTCGCGTTCCTTACCCAGCCGCTCCGCGGTCGCCGCGCTCTCGCGCAGGCTTTCGAGCGCAGCCGCCATGGTGCCGAACTCGTCGGGATGCCGCGATTGCGGCACCGGCGTCGCATAGTCGCGGGCGCTGATGCGGGCGATGGCGTCGAGGATGGCGCGCACCGGGCGCATCAGCCGGTTGCGCACCACAAACACGCCCGCGACAGTCACGGCCAGTGCAAGCAGGAAGCCGAAGGATTGCACGATGAGATTGGTGAGGGCCTTGGCCTGAACTGCCTCCGCGTGCGCGATCGACAGGTCGAGCGCCTTGCTCGCGACCGCGACGATGGAGGCGAACGGAGCCTGGCACAACGCGTTCCATTCCGAAGCGGGCATCGCGGGACGGCCGCTGCCATCCAAGCCCTTGGTGAGCTCGCCGATCTGCTTGAGAGCGCCGTCGGTCTTGGCCTTCGCCTCCTTGGCCGTGTTGACGAGGTCGGCCGGCACGTCAGGCGCAGCCAGCAGCTCCTCCATGCCGGTCCAGCCGGCGGTGACGACGCCGTTCCATCCGGCCACGGTCTGCTTCTGGGCATCGTCGAGCGGCTTGCTGGCGTTGACGTTCGGCCGCAGGGTCGAGCACTGGATGCCGTAGCGGTCGCGCACCTGCCAGGCGAGGCGGCGGGCCTGGATCATGCGGGCGATGTAAGGATCGTTCATCCAGGCGCGGTTCGACACCGCGGTGGACGCGAGATTGGCGGTCTCGATCACCTTGGTGACCGCATCGTACCAGGGCGCAGTCCGCTCCAGCTTGCGCTCGGCGCGCGGCAGCTTGGCCTCGTCGTAGAACAACTGGAATTTTGGCGCGGCCTCGCTCCAGCGCTGCTTCAGCGTGCTGGCGAGCTCGTCGCGGCGGGCGAATTCGACGGTAGAGAGCGCCGCGCTGATGGCATCGAAGCCGGCCTGTTCCGCCTTCTCGGCAACGCCGAGCTTAGCGCGCGGATCGTCCTCACCGAGCAGGGCGCTCTGGGCATCGCCACGATTGCTGCGCAGGGCAACCACGCCATGGAAGATCGACTTGTCGGCATTCGCGAGCCGCTCGGTCTCCAGACTGTCGCTGTAGCGGCCGAAAGCCCCGACCATCTGGATGGCCGTGCTGGTCAGCGCGCCGGCCGCCAGCAGCGTCATCAGGACCAGGAGAAGCGTGCTTACCGATTTCTTAAAAATGGACATGGGTCGAGGGACCTAACTCTCAGGAGAGGGCCCACCTTGCAGCGCCACGTGCCAATGTTTCGTTAAGGTTTGAGTTGAATCGAAACGATCCAGCCTGCACGCATTCGGAATACTATCCTATTCTGGTGAAATCCGGCGGGCGGCGCTCCGCAAACGCCGTAAACGCCTCGCGCGCTTCGGCGGTGCGCAGGCGCTGCGCAAACTGCTCGCCTTCGGCCTGCATCTGCGCGACCAGCGCCTCGCCGTTGCGCATCAGCCGCTTGGTCGCGACGAGGGCCCCGGCCGGCTGGCGGGCGAGACGCTGCGCCAGCGCAAGCGCTTCCGCATCCAGCTTGTCGAGCGGCACCACACGGTTGGCGAGGCCCCATTCCAGCGCCGACCTGGCCGGCACGGTTTCGCCAAGCGCGAACATCTCGTAGGCGCGGGCGTAGCCGATGCGCGCCGGCATCAACAGGCTGGAGGCGGCTTCAGGCACCAACGCGAGGCTGACGAACGGCGTCGATAATTGCGCGTTGTCGGCGAGCACGACGAGGTCGCAATGCAGCAGCATCGTGGTGCCGACGCCGACGGCACGGCCCTGCACGGCCGCGACCAGCGGCCGGGTGCAACGCGCCAGCGACTGGATAAAGCGCACCACGTTGCGGCTGCCTTCGGACTTGCCGGCCGCGACCGCCGCAAACTCGCCGACGTCGTTGCCGGCGGTGAACATGTCGCCCTCGCCGCGGATCAGAATCACGCGGGCGGACGGGTCGAACTCGGCGGATTCGATCGCGTCGGCGAGCTTGCCGTACATCGCATCCGTCAGCGCGTTCTTCTTGTCGGGACGTGCCAGCGTGAGGGTGAGGATTCCGCCGCTATTCTCGATCCGGACGTGCTCGGTCATTAGTCTGCTCCGTGTTATTCGTCTGAACGTCTTGGAAACTTGTCCTGAATACTCGTCAGCCAGCGTGCGACGATGTCGATTTCCGCGGCCGTGAAACCTTCCGTCAGCGCCGCATTGACCTCCGCCGCGCTGGTCTTGGCCTGCGCCAGCGCGGTGCGCCCCTTCGGCGTCAGCCAGATGCGAAAGGCGCGGCCGTCCTCGCGATCGGCCCGCCGCTCGACCAGCTTCGCAGCCACCGTCCGGTCGACGAGACCCGACATGCCGGCCGGTCCCATGTCGAGCGCCGCCCCAGCCTCGCCCATCAGGACGCCATCCTGCTTGCCAAGGATGAACAGTAGCCCCGCCTGCGCCGGCGTCACCGCGCTCTCGGGCCGCGCCGCCATCCAGCGCTGCAGCCGGCGCTGGGCGACACTCAGCAAGTAGATCAGCCGATGGTGCTGCGCGCCGGCGCCGTTATTTCGCATGCGAAATAGATAGTGAAACGCAGGCGCGTTGTCAAACGGGCCCTCTTGGTTATGGCGCGCAGGTGAAGCTCGCCGCTTCCGTCACCGGGCCGCTCTTGTAGTGCGGCCAGGCCGGCCAGCGGCACAGCGGCAGCGAGCGCGTCGCGGCAAACGACGGCGCCTCGACCTTCTGCTCCCTGACTTCGAGGTCGCCGGGCGCTTTGCCATTCTCGACCCAGTCGACCAGAACGCTCAGCATATCGACATTGGCGGGCGCGCCGGAGCCGACATGGTCGACGCCGGGCGCGGTGTAGAGGCGCGCGAACTCCGCGGTCTCGGCCTTGCCCATCTTGCGCTCGACGCTCTCGAAGTAGCGGATGCCGGCATAGGGGCTCTGGGCGTAGTCGGCCATGTGCTCGAGCACGATCAGCCGGCCGCCCCGCGCCCGGAACCGACTGAGATCGGGATCGGTGGAATCCATCAGGCTGGACACTTCGAGCAGCCGCGCCTTGTGCTCTTCCACCTTGTAGGTGGTGACGTCGAGCTTCGGATCGCGCGCGAAGACATATTGGATGCCGCCGGCGCCGTAGATCCAGGCGATGCCGTTGTTCGGCGCGGGCGGCTGCGCCGGCGGCGCGGTGCCGAGCCACCAGGAGACCCAGCCGCCGGTCGGCCCGACCGCGGGGATGTCCTCGCCGGAGACGCCCCAGCCCGGATAATCGTCGAGGCCATTGGCGAGCGCGAAGGGGAATTTATAGGTGGAGTGCAGCGTGTTCACCGCCTTGATCTGTGCATCGGTGAGACACTGGTCACCGCTCTGCCCGGCCGCGCAGCGCAGCGTCTCGACCTTGAACGCCGCCTTGCAGCCGACGGGATCCTGCACCAGCGCATCGTCGGAGCCGTCGGCCTTGTCGCAAGCCGCGCGCACGGCCTCGCCTACGAGCTTGACCTGCGCCGGGTTGATCCAGCCCTCGCCCATGGTGACGAGACCCGAGCGCGTGCCGGCATGCTGCAGCCCGACCCAGTTGATCACGGGCACACGGGCGAAGATGCCGTCGAAATCGTCGGGATAGCGCTGCGCCATGGCGAGGCCTTCGCGGCCGCCCTCTGACGAGCCCATGAAGTACAGCTTCTCCGGCTTCCTGCCGTAGGCGCGCTGCATCAGCCCGACCGCGGCGTCGCGCACCTTCTTGTAGGCGCGATGGGCGAAATTCTCGAACGCTTCGTCGTTCAGCGCAAAGACCTGCGGCGGCTCGCCCTGCTTGGTCTCGTGGCCGGAGTCGGTGCCGTAGGTGACGAAGCCGCGCGCCAGCGGCGAGGGCTTGTCGAAGGGGTAGGCCGGCGGCAGCGCAAGGCCGGTGATCAGCACACCATTGAAGCCGCCGCCGCCATATTGCAGCGAGCGACCGTTCCATTCGACGGGAAGGTTGACCTGGAATTTGATCGGAGGCGCCTTGGGATCGGTGGGATCGATATGGCCGAGCACCTTGCAGAAGCGCGGATTGGCCGGCGTGATGCGTCCCGACGGCGTCGGCCCACGCTCGGCGACGGCCAATTGCGATGGCGCCTGCAAGGTCGCGGAATCGATCTTGACGGCGTCAGCGCCGCCGACGAGGCCTTTGCAGACGGTCTCGGCGTCTTCGGCCAGCGTTGCCGCTGAGGCACCACTCGCGCTCATTGCGGCCGCAGTGCCCACCAGCCATGCACACAGCTTCGCTCTGTTGCGCTTCATCGTTTCCACCCGGCTTGTCCTGTTGCGTTCGGCACTTGGCCGCATTCAATGCAACCTTCGCCCGTCCGTCAATCGCTGGCGCCGGCTTTCCGTCAGAACGAGCCCAGCGCAGTGCCCAGGGCGATCACCGCCAGCAGCGCCAGGAGCGAGGTCACGATACCGACCATGACGATATCGAAATAGCTGTCGCGATGGGTCAGGCCGCAGATCGCGAGCAGGCTGACCACCGCACCGTTATGCGGCAGGATGTCCAGCGTTCCCGCGCCGATCACCGCCACGCGATGCATCAGCGCAAGGTCGATGCCGTGGCGCGCGGCAAGTTCGACATAGGTCGGGCCGAGAGCATCGAGGGCGATGGTCAGGCCGCCCGACGCCGACCCGGTCAGCGCGGCCAGGATGTTGGTCGCGACGGCGAGCGAGACCAGCGGTCCCCCTTCGATCGCCAGCACCCAGTCGCGCACGATCGTGAACGCCGGCAGCGAGGCCACGACGGCGCCGAAGCCGACGAGGCTGGCGACGCTGAACGCAGGCAGGACCGACGCATTGGCCCCGGCGTCCATGGTCCGGCGCAGCACCGGCAGGCGCGCCCAGTTCAGCGCGATGGTCGTGACGATGGCGGCAGCCAGCGCCACCGCGACCGACCACACGCCTGCGACCGCCGCAAGCGTCGTGTCGCCAAAGCGCGGCTCGGCGAGATAGCTGACATCGAGCCGCGGCAGCACCACCAGCGACATCACCAGGTTGACGGTCACGACAACGACGAGCGGCGCCATGGCGTTCAGCACGGGCGACGGCCGCTCGCTGCGATGACCGTGCTGTAGCTCCGCCGGATCGAACTCGCGGGCAGTCGTCGCGCGCTCGCGCACGAGCTCGTCAGCAGCGGCCTGCTCGATCGCGCCCTCGGCGTCGTCGCCATAGCCTTCCCCGGCGCGGCGCGCCGCAGCTTCGGCGCGATGCAGCCACCACAATCCCGCGCCGAGCATGATGAGCGAGCCGACGATGCCGAGGCCCGGCGCGGCAAACGGCGTCGTGCCGAAGAACGGCATCGGAATCGCATTCTGGATCGACGGCGTGCCAGGTAGGGCCGACATGGTGAAGGTCGACGTTCCCAGCACGATCGCGGCCGGGATCAGACGACGCGGAATCGAAGCGGCACGAAACAGCGAGCGGGCCATTGGAACGATGACGAAGAACGCAACGAACAGGCTGACACCACCATAGGTGACCAGCGCGCCGGCGAGCACGACCGCCGGGATCACGCGGCGTTCGCCGAGGCGCTCCGCCATGAAGCCGGCGACCGACGTCACCGCGCCACTGTCGTCCATCAACTTGCCGAAGACGGCACCAAGCAGAAAGATCGGAAAGAACTGCGCCAGAAATCCCGCCGCGTTCACCATGAACACCTGGGTCAGGTTCGCGAGCAGCGGCTCACCGCCGAACAACGCAGCAATGAGTGCGGCGAACGGCGCGAGCAGCAGGACGCTCCAACCGCGGAAGGCGAATAGGACGAGCAGACCGAGTCCGACGAGGAGGCCGAGGAGACCCATGCCTCAGCACTCCGACAGCAGGACATCGAGATCGGCGGTCGAGCGGTGGCCGATCTCCGCGCCGTGCTCGGCGAGGAAGTTGTCCGCGGCCATGCGTCCCTCGGCGCGCAGCATCGAGACGAACTCCCACTCCGCGTTGAGCTTCGAGGAGGCCCCGAACTTCGCCAGCATGTCGCTCTTGATCCGGTGCGTGCGCATCTTCGCCCAGCGCGCGCCCTCGCCGCTGCCCGGATCGGCCGCCTGGCGCAGCAGCGCGATCATGCGCAGCTCCTTCATCAGCGGCGAGTTGAAGGAGATTTCGTTGAGACGGTTGAGGATCTCCGCAGCCGTCCGCGGTTGCTCCGGCCGCTCGGTCGGATTGATCTGGACGAGAATGGTGTCATGCGCGTCGCTTTCGCGGACCAGCGGCGTGATGGTCGGGTTGCCGGCATAGCCGCCGTCCCAATAGGGCTCGCCGTCGATCTCGATCGCGCGGAACATGGTTGGAAGACAGGCCGATGCCAGCAGCACGTCGGCCGTGATCTCCGCGTTGCGGAAGATACGTCCGCGCCCGGTGCGTACCCGGGTCGCGGTGATGAATAGCTGGATCGGCGAGCGCACGAGCCGTTCGAAATCGATGCTCTCGGCCAGCACCGCGCGCAGCGGATTGTAACCGATAGGATTGAGGTCGTAGGGCGAGAGCACACGCGACATCAAATCGGTGAGGATGTAGAACGGCGACGTATCGAGGGTCCAGCGCCCCATCAAGCGGTCGAGCGGAGAGCGCTGTAGCGGGCTGAAGGCCGCGGCCTTCGAGATACGACGCCAGTATCGGTCAAGCGCCTCACGCGCCCCCTCGGCGCCGCCGGCCGTCCACCCGTCCGCCAGGACCGCCGCATTCATCGCGCCTGCGGAGGTTCCGGAGATCGCGGCGATCTCCAGCCATTTCTCTTCCAGAAGACGGTCGAGCACACCCCAGGAGAAGGCGCCATGCGAACCGCCGCCCTGCAGCGCGAGATCAATCAGTACGGCGTCCCGTTCCATGGCGGACACTCACGCAACTGAAGCTCAAATTCGGCGTGATTGGAACACGTCGAATTCGACCGCAGTGTGGGAGCACCGGCCGCAAGATGCAACCGGAACGTGGGCGGTTTAGTGCTCAAATACCAGCCGCGCCCCGACCGTTCCCTCGAGGCCGCGGATCTGCCGCAGCAGCTCGCCGGAATCCTGACCGCCGAGATCGGCGTCGAGCACGACGTAGCCGAGGTCGCCGGCGGTCTCCAGATATTGCGCGGCGATGTTGATGTCGCGCTGAAGGAAGACCTCGTTCAGCCGCCGCAACATGCCGGGCACGTTGCGATGGACATGGCTGAAGCGTGCACCGGAGGGACGAAGATGCAGCTGCACCTCCGGGAAGTTGACCGCGCCCATCGTCGAGCCGGTAATGAAATAGTCGACCAGTTTTCGCGCGACCTCGCCGCCGATGCGCTCCTGCGCCTCCTCAGTCGACCCACCGATATGGGGGGTGAGGATGACGTTCTCGATGCCCTGAATGGGACTATTGAAACGATCGGCATTCGACGAAGGCTCGACGGGAAAGACGTCGACGGCCGCACCGGCGAGATGACCGTCGCGCAAGGCACGCGCCAGCGCATCGAGATCGACCACGGTGCCGCGGCTGTTGTTGATCAGAAACGAGCCCGGCTTCATCGCCCGCAGCTCCCTCTCGCCGATCATGCCCGCAGTCTCCGGCGTCTCCGGCACGTGCAGGCTGACGACGTCGCTCTGCGCCAGCAGATCTTCCAGCTTCTCGACCGGCTCGGTGTTGCCGTGGCGAAGCTTGTCGGTGCGGTCGAAATAGATCACGCGCATGCCCATGGCTTCGGCCAACGTCGAAAGCTGCGAGCCGATATTGCCGTAGCCGACGATGCCAAGCGTGCGGCCGCGCACCTCGCGGCTGCCCGCCGCCGATTTGTCCCAGCCCCCGGCATGGGCCGACACCGAGCGCGGAAAGATCCGCCGCAGCAGCATCACGATCTCGCCGATGACGAGCTCGGCGACGCTGCGCGTGTTGGAGAACGGGGCGTTGAAGACGGGAATACCGCGCTTGCGCGCCGCCGAAAGATCGACCTGGTTGGTGCCGACGCTGAAGCAGCCGACCGCGAGAAGCTGGCCGGCCGCCGCCAGAACCTCATCCGTGATCTGCGTGCGCGAACGGATGCCGAGCAGCGACACGCCCTCGAGCGCGCGCCGCAGATCCGCGCCGTCCAGCGCCTTGGTCAGCCGTTCGACATTGGTGAAGCCCGCGCCCCTAAAAAGGTCGACAGCGCTATCATTGACGCCTTCGAGCAGCAGCGCCTTGGCGCTTCGCTCAGGGCTTTGGCCTGGGGCGGACATGGCATCTCCGTAGATGGCAGCTTTGCCTTCGCACATAGACCGCGGGCGGTGCGCAGCACAATAGGGAACGGATACGGGGAGAAGACGGCCGGAGCTGAGGATGCGCTTGGCATCCCAGAGCTCGGTCAAATCACATAGAACCCGTGCGTGCCGTCGCGGCGGAGCTGCTCGACGAGGCCGTATTCCCAATCGAGATAGGCCTGCATCGCAGCTTCGGCCACATCGGTGCCTTCATAGGGACGGCGGTAGCGGTGGGCCGGGTCGGGCCTCGGCAAGACTTGCGGTGGACCGATTTCCAGCGCGCAATCATAGCCGCCCTCGAGCACATAGACTTCCCAACCCATCTGCGCCAGCCAGGACGCCGTCATGTCGGCGCGGACGCATCTGTCATCGGTCAGGACGATGCGCGCGCCGCGCACGGGCGCGGCCATGTCGGTTTCCTGCACGAGCTGGCCGCCAGGATAATGGCGGAAGCCGGGGAGATGCCCTGCTGCATAGTCCTCGGCATCGCGCACGTCGAAGCGATACAGCGTGCGATGGGTCTCTGCGACCAGCGCCGCCATCTCGTTCGCGCCGATATGGCGGGCACCGGCGCGATAGGCGACATCGCGGGCATTGGCCGGACCGCCCTCGAACGGGCCGATCGCCCCGCGCCTGTCGGCGCCGTGATCGAGCCCGTGGCGCGCCAGCGTCCAGCCGATGGTGCCATTGCGCAGCGCCCGCACCTTGTTCGGCACGCCGGCATTGATCAGCGATTGCGTGCCGATGATGGAGCGGGTACGGCCGGCGCAATTGACGATGATCGTGGTTTCAGGATCGGGCGCGGCCTGGCCTGCCCGCAGCACCAGCTCCGCGCCGGGCACGCTGACCGAGCCCGGGATGTTCATGGTCGCGTATTCGTCGAAGCGGCGGACGTCGAGGATGGCGATGTTGGCCTTGTCGGCGATGAGCTTTGCCACCTCGTCGGCGCTCAGCGAGGGCGTGTGGCGACGCGACTCGACCAGCTCGCCGAAAGCCTTGGAATAGGAATTGACGTCCTCGAAAACCTCGAAGCCCGCTTCGCGCCACGCCTTCAGCCCGCCCTCGAGTGCGCTGACATTGCTGTAGCCGAGTGCATCCAGACGCTCGGCGCCGGTCGCAACCAGCCCCTCGCCGTCATCATAAAGCACAATCGCCACGTCCTTACGCGGCAGCCGCACCTCGGCCTCCACTGCGATCCGGTCCGCAGCCATGTTGGCGGCGAACAGCGGATGACCGGTGGCAAAGGCCGCCTCGTATCTGAGATCGAGCAGCGCGATCTCCTCGCGCAGGAGCAGTGCGCGGCGGATGTCGGCGGGGGTGACGGTCGGAAGCTTCATGGCGAAAACCTGACAAGGACGTGCCACAGGCTTTTGAACGATTGTCGAGGTGTTGGCTAGCCTCTTCGGCAGCAACTCACTCGCCGGGAACGAGCCGGCCGAGCGGCGGCTGCGCCGGGCGCCGCAGCTTGCGGCGCGACAGATAGAGCAAAATGCCGGTGACCGAGAACAGCGGCATCAGGGCCGCGGCAATCATGAAGGCGAGCTTGCCGGGCCAGCCCAGGACCGCGCCGCGATGGATATCGAGCATGTTGGCTATGATCTTCTCGCCGAACGTCTTGTCGGCGTAACGTTCGGCGGAGGCGACCTGACCGGTGACGGCATCGATCCGGAATTCATCGCGCTTGGTGTCGAGCGTCGAATCCTTCCCCCACGACCGGATCCGTATCACCGTGCCGGGGCTGGGCGGCAGCGTCAGCAAAGCCCTGGCGAAGCGGTCGCCCTCCTCACGCCGGAACGTCGTCCATGCCGGGTCGAACCCGATCGGCTGGGCCGGCTCGGAACGAGCCGCCGCACGCGGCGCCTTCGCGGACATTCTTGGCTGCATCTTCGCGGCAGAGACTTCTGGACGCGACAGCAGCCAGACGACGCCGTCCTTGTACCAGTCGAACGAGTACCACAGGCCCGTGAGCGTCATCACCAGATAGACCGGAAGAACCCAGGTGCCGATCACCGCATGCAGCGAGCGATGCAGCCCGCGTCCGCCGAGACCGAGATTGGGCTTGAGCCACATCTTCACGCTGCGCACGCGGCGGGGCCAGCGCAGCACGAGGCCCGAGACCAGCATGACGATCAGGCCGAGCGCGGCCACACCGGTGATCTGGCGTCCCCAGCCCTTGGCATCGCCAGGGATCAGCAGCCAGCGATGCAGCTTCCGAACCGTCGCGAAGAACGCCTCGCCGCGCGGCGCACCCAGCACGCGCGCATCATAGGGGTCGACATAGAGCGAATTCGGCCGCTCGCCCTGCTCGTCGCGCGCGAAGCGGACCCGCACGGCCGCAGTCGGATCGCTCGACAACATGACGGCCGAGACCTGGCTGAAACCCTGCTCCGCTTTCAGCCGCGCGACCAGCTCGTCCGGCATCAGCGCCGGCATCTCGCGTGGCACGACATGCATGATGCCGGCGTTGAGATGATCGACGATCTCGTCCTCGAAACTCATGATCGCGCCGGTCAGCGCGATCAAGGCTAGCAGCAGCGCGAGCACCAGGCCTGCGATGGAATGGACCTGGAGCAGGACAGTTTTGATCATGTGCCCGGGCCGCGCGGCCATGGCTAGAACTTCACCGTCGCCGAGAGAGACACCCGGCGCGCGTCGCCGATAGCGACGTTTAAATTATTCACGGCTGAGGGATAGTAGACCGTGTCGAACAGGTTCTTGACGTTCACCTGGTACACCACCGGAAACTGCTCGTGTTTCGTCTCGTAAGTCGCAAAGAGGTCTGCGACGACATACGACGGCAGGAAGAAGCTGTTGATCGAATCGCCGGGACGATCGCCGACATAGCGCGCCCCGCCGCCGAGACGGAGCTGGCCGGGCAATGCGGTGCCGAAGTCGTAGACCAGATAGAGCGAAGCGGTGTTCAAGGCGACGTTTTGCAGCTTCTTGCCGAGCAACGTCAGATCCTCGGAGGCCGTCACGCGGGCGTCGGTATAGCCATAGCTCCCAATCAACGCCCAATCGTCGGTGAGCCTGCCGGTGACGTCGATTTCGAGGCCGCGCGAATGAGCGCGGCCGACGGTGTGAAGCTCCACCACGCCCGCGCTGTTCGTCTTCGTCGTTTGCACATTCTTCTTGTCGAGGTCGTAGAATGCGACGGTTCCGGAGATGCGCTGTTTGATGTCGAACTTCACGCCGGTCTCGTACGACACACCCTCCTCGGGCGCGACCCTGGAGTCGATCACCACGCCGATCGGCGCAATCGTCGAATTCGGCTTCAGCGATTCGGTGTAGCTCGCATAAAGCGAGATCTGGTCGGTCAGCTTGAAAATCGCGCCGCCAAGCGGGAGCACCTTGTCTTGCGACACGTTTGTGTTGGTGTTGAACGGCTTTCCGCGTCCGGCGATCTGATCGTAGTCCATATAGCGCACACCACCGACCAGTGCGAACCGCTCGGTCAGATGCAGCGTGTCCTGGAAGAACAGCGACCACTGGCCAAGCTTGTCGGTCTGGGCGCTGTCGGGGTTCGACACCCTGGTTCCAGGCCCGATCAGCCCATAGACAGGATCGTAGACGTTGAAGGCGGGAGTTGTCTGCCGGATCAAGACGTCGCGGTAGATCGTGCGATACTGACCGTCGCCGCCGAATAGCATCTCGTTGCGCATGTCGCCGAGCCAGAAGCCGCCCGAGACATAGGATGTCCCATAGCTGACATTGCTCAGCGAGCTTCCCGTGCCGTCGTTGCTGCGCGTCTCGACGCCGGTCGTGAAATTGATGCCGGTGATGCGGAGCTGGTTGGCGCTGAAGGTTTCGGTGTTGTAGCTGTAGCCTGCGTAGAGCTTCCAATCCTGGTTGAAGCGGTGCTCGACCGAAGCCTGGATCAGATCGGACGTGCCCCAGGTGTTGTTGAAAGGCTCATCCAGCCGGCGCGTAGCTGGTACGGCCAGCGGCGCCTTCGTCACCGGATTGAACGCGGTGCCGCGGTCGAACGGATAGATGAACTCGCGGTGCTCGTAGTTCAGCTGCACCGTGGTGTCCTGGCCGTACCACGCGAGCGAGGGCGCAACCAGCATCTCGCGGTGACGACCGAAATTCCGCCAATAATCCTCGCTGACGCCGTAGCCGATGAAACGATAGGCGAGCCCCTGGTCGCCGATCGGACCGGTGACGTCGAGCAGGCCGTCGGCACCGGTCTTGGAGGCACTGAAGGCCGAGCCGAGCAGCGTGACCGAGCCGTGCTGATAGAGCTCGGGCCGCTTGCTGATGGTGTTGACGATGCCGCCGGGATCCATGATGCCGTAGAGCAGCGAGGCCGGGCCTTTCAGCACCTCGACGCTTTCGACCGCAGGATTGAGACTGCGGCCCTGCACCAGCGGCATGCCGTTGCGCATGATCGAGCCGTCGCGGTTGTCGCCGAAGCCACGGCGGATCACCGCGTCCTGGCTGCCGGCGAGCGTGTTGGTCTGGGTGACGCCGGAGACGTTGCTCAGCGCGTCGTCGATGTTGCGCGGGAGCTGGTCCTTCAGCACCTGCGCGGGCACGACGTTGACGGCCTGCGAGGTGTCGAGCGGCGAGGCGCCGCTGCGCAGCGTGGTCGCGCTCGGCATCGCGCGGTAGCCGAGCTTTGCGGCTTGCTGTGCGGCGGCTACGGCAGCGGCGCGCTCCGACAGCGTCGGCGCCGCGGGTGCGGGATTGCGGCTGGGCTGGCGGCGCGCCGCCGTTTGCGCGCGGCGTGACGACTGCTCCGATGCACGTGCCGGCTTCGGTCGTGGCGCCGTCGCCTCCACCGTCACCGGCGGCAGAGCCGATTGCGCCTGTGCGCTCGTCGTGGTGAAGGGATATTCGATGAGCAGCACCGCTGCTCCCATGAGAAGACCTGCACGGCTCTTGCCGGCACGGGTTCGATGGCCGTTGTCACGTTGGCCATCCACGAAGGCACGCACTTTCATTCCACTTCAAGTCAGGAGCATTGAAGTGTGCGCCTGTAACAGCCGCCGCGATCAAGGAGAACCGTAGCCGGGCTTGAATCGCTCTAGTGTTGAATTGTTCTAAGAGGAGGCGGATGCTGAACAGCAATCATGAATTGCCGGTGCACCGCGCATGACACGCTGCACGCGAAATCGTGGCCCGATATTTCACGATCACGCGATGGCGGGAGCGATCAACTCGTCGAGCTTCCGCTTGAACGCACTGCCGTCCGACAAAGCGCGGAGCGGCGGACGCACGCGCAACCAACCTGCATCGCCGGTCTGCGCCGCAAGGATCGCCTTCAGCGTTGCGACAAGGGAGGGCGTCTTCAGCACGACGTCGACCGCCGCCTGCATGCGCGCTTCGACGTTCTTGCCGTCAACCATCGCCTTGACCAGCTCCGGCGCAATGTTGGCCATGCCGCAGATGGTGCCGGCGCCGCCGGCGGCGATCGCGCGAGTGATATCGGCTTCGTTGCCGACGGTGATGGCGAGGTCGGGCGCGGCGGCACGGAATGCCTGGAACTGCTTGAAGTCGCCGCTGGAGTCCTTCAGACCGGCAACCACTTGGCCGTAGCGCTTGCGCAGGCTTGCGGCGACTGTCGTCGGGATCGCAACGCCCGAGACTTGCGGAATGTGGTAGAGCGAGGCGCGCAGGCGATCGTCGGCAACACCGTCGATGATGGCGGCAAAGGCGTCCTCGATGCCTTCATGCGTGACACTCCGATCGAAATAGGGCGGCAGCAGCAACACGTGGCGCAGGCCGAGGCCGAGCACGGCGCGCGTCAGCGCAATGCTGTCGGTGATGGCCGGAAAGCCGCCGCCGATTCCGATGCGCTCCGCCGCGACCCCGGCCTTGAGCATCGCTTCGATCGTCGCAATCCGTTCGGCGGCGTTGAATGAGGTCCCCTCGCCGGTGGTGCCGAACAGCACGACGCCGTCGACGCCCTTGCCGAAGAGGTGCTTGGCGTGAGAGGCGAGCTTGGCGGCGTCGACACTGCCGTCCGTCGCCAGCGGCGTCGCCGACGCCACCCAGAACCCGCAAATTGCCTCGGCCATCAAACCACCCTTTGCTGCCGCACCCGGCCAAGCCGCTGATATCCAACGATCTTTCGCGCTTGCCGAGACCTTGTTTTCACTTTACTTTTGCTCTTGTACCTTACATACAACGTTCATGCAAATCCTCCGCGCCATGTGCGCGGCCAGATCTTGAGGAGGTCTCGCATGGACATGGTGACCCCCACCGGACGCCCCGACCAATTGCTCGGCGCGTTGCGCGACAGGCTCGGCGCGCTGGCAGTGCTTGTTGGCACAGATGTGCCGGCGCGCAATTGCAACGACTGGAGCGCGAGCCTGCCGCAGACGCCGCGCGCGGTGATCCGCCCCGTCGATGCGCAGGGCGTCGCCGATGCGATTGCGACCTGCCGGCAGGCGCATCTGCCGTTCGTGCCACAGGGCGGACTGACCGGCCTGTGCCGCGGCGCTTCGCCCGAAGCGGGCTGGGTCGCGATCTCGCTGGAGCGCATGACCGGCATCGAAGAGATCGATCGCGCCTCGATGACGATGACGGTGAAAGCCGGCACGCCGCTGGAGACGATCCAGAAGGCGGCCGACGAAGCCGGCTTCTTCTTTCCGCTCGATCTCGGCTCGCGCGGCTCCTGCGCGATCGGCGGCAATCTCTCGACCAATGCCGGCGGCAACCGCGTGATCCGCTACGGCATGACGCGCGAGCTGGTGCTTGGTCTCGAAGTGGTGCTGCCCGACGGCACCGTCATCACCAGCCTCAACAAGCTGATGAAGAACAATGCCGGCTATGACCTGAAGCATCTGTTCATCGGCTCGGAAGGCACCCTCGGCATCATCACGCGCGTGGTGCTAAAACTGTTCCCGAAGCCGCGCTCGACCATGGCCGCGCTGTGCGCCTTGAAGGATTATGCCGCGGTGATCGCGCTGCTCGACGCGGCGCGCTCAGGGCTCGGCCCGCTGCTGTCCGCCTTCGAGGTGATGTGGCCGGATTATTGGGACGTGATCACGAAGCGCGCCGGCGTGAAGCCGCCGGTCGCCCCAGGCCACGGTCTCTACGTGCTGGTGGAAGCGCAGGGCACCGACGAGAGCATGGATGCGCCGCGCTTCCAGAGCTGGCTCGAGGAGCTGATGGAGCGCGGGCTGCTGGCGGATGCCGCTGTCGCCCAATCGCTGGGGCAGACGCAAGCCTTCTGGCGCGTGCGCGACGTCTGCGCCGAATTCGGTCAGGTGCTGGGGCCGCACATCTCCTACGACATCGGCCTTGCGGTGGCACGGATGGACGAGTTCGTCACACGCTGCAAGGCGGCGCTCGCTGCGGGCATCGAGGGTTGCGAGAGCGTCTATTACGGCCATATCGGCGACGGCAATCTGCATCTCGTCGCCTGGGTCACCGGCCTTTCCGTCGCGCAGCAGCCGAAGGAGGAGATGGACGCGATCATCTACGGTCTGGTCCGCGAGCTCGGCGGCAGCGTCTCCGCCGAGCACGGCATCGGCACCTTGAAGAAGCAATGGCTGGGCCATGCGAGGGGCGAGGCCGAGATCGCGCTGATGCGCACGCTCAAGGCAGCGCTCGACCCCGATCACCTGCTCAATCCCGGCAAGGTGATCTGAACGTACCATGCGATCGCTCAAGCTCGATACGCCGAAATCGCTGTCGCAGCGGGTGATGCTGCGGCTGCGCCAGGCCATCATCGACGGCGAGTTCGCGTTAGGCGCTGCCATCTCCGAGGAGATGGTGGCCAATTCCTTCGGCGTCAGCCGCACACCGGTGCGCGAGGCCATGGGCCAGCTGCAGGCGCAGGGACTCGTGGTGATCCGACCCCAGGTCGGCAGCTTCGTCTTCACGCCGAGTGCGGACGACATCCATGCGCTCTGCACCTTCCGCATTGCGCTCGAACCCAAGGCCGCCGAGCTCGCCTTCCGCAATGACCGCGACGGCGCGATTGCGTCCATGGGCGCGGCGATCGCGGCGATGGAGCCGGCCGTCGCGGCAAAGGACAACATCGCCTATGGCCGCGCCGACACCGCTTTTCACGAGGCGCTGTTCGCCCATTGCGGCAACCGCTATCTCGCCGAATCCTATCAGCTCGTCTCCGGCCGCGTCGCCGCGCTCCGCACCAATCTGACCTCGCCGATCGACGTGCGCACCCGCACGTCCTTCGACGAGCACCGCAAGCTGCTCGATCTGTTCGCGCGCGGCGAGTTCGCCGCCTTCGAAGGCCTGATGACGACGCACATCACGAATTCGGGAATGGTCTATGCTAGGGCGTTGAAGGTGGATTGAGCGCGTCTACCGCTCCTCCTTCGATCCCGGCCTGTCGAGAAAATCGAGCGCGGTGTTGATCTGCTCGAGCTGGTGCTCGATTCGGTCGCGATCCTCCACCGATGGCGCCTGTTCGAGCTGTTCCACCAGCTTCTGCTTCCGCATCAGCAAGTTCTCTATGACCGTACCCACGATTCCCCCATCGCCAGAGGCGACGTCACGGACGCCGAGACGATGGAGGCGCGCGCAACCCGGGCCCGCGTCGAACCCTCCATTTGAATGTTGCTGGGAGCGATTGGTTCCTCCGGCGCCGTGCCGGATTGCACTACTTCTTGGTGATGTTCCAGTAGACCGGGACCGCTCCCTTTACGAGGCCGTCAACGTTGCTGCGTACCGCCCGCACCAGATAGAGCTGTGCAGCCGGCCAATACGGCACATAGTCGACGGCGCGGAGCTGGAGGTCGGCTGCGATCTTCTTTTTCTGCTCGGGATCTGTCGCCAACGCGAATTCGTTGCGCAGCTTTTCGATCTGCTCGTCGCAAGGCCAGCCGAACCAGGCCTTGTCGCAGTTTGCGCGCAGCCCAAGGTGGCCGACCGGCTCGAACATGTCGGCGCCCGTCGGTCCCGACATGAACAGTGACCAGCCGCCCTTGTCGACGGTTTCCTTGGACGCGCGCCGTCCAACCAGCGTGCCCCAGTCCATCGCCTGAGGTTCGACCTTGAGGCCGATCTGACGCATCAACTGCTCGGCAACGAGGCTGAACGTATTCGTGGGCCCGCTTTCGGTCGCATGCAGCACCACGACCGGCGTACCGTCATAACCGCTCTCGGCAATCAGCTTCTTGGCCTTTTCGATATCGGGCTTGGTCCAGCCGGCAGCCGTGAAATAGGGCGATGAGCACATGTAGAAGCTCGGGCAGCTCTTGTAGAGCTTGGGGTCGCTGACATAGGCTCGCGCGAACTTGTCCTGGTCGATCATGTAGCTGATCGCCTGCCGGACCTTTGGATTGTTGAACGGCGGGACCGAAATGTTCATGCGGAACACCATCTGCATGCCGAGCGTGTCCTGCGGCATCGTCTTGATGTCGGGATTGCCGGCAAGCGTCGGCAGGAAGTCCGGCGGCACCTCCTCGAAAATGTCGATCTCGCCGGCCTGGAGTGCATTGAGCGCGGTCTGCGCATCCGGGATGTAATGCCATTCGACCCGGTCGACCTTGGCGAGCTTGCCGCCGGCAAGCCCGCTCGCCGGCTCCGCGCGCGACTTGTAAGACGGGCTCTTGACGTAAACGACCTTGGAGCCCGGAACCCACTCGTCCTTCTTCATGATGAAGGGACCCGAGCCGGTCGCATCCGTGATGGCGGTGTCCGCCGGCGTCGCAGCGATCCCCTTCGGCATGATGAAGGGCACATTGGAGCTCGGCTTGGAGAGCGCCTCGATCACCAGCCCCCACGGGCGCTTGAGCTTCAGTTCGAAGGATTTTTCGTCCTTGACCGTCAGGCTGTCGCTGACGGAGGCAAGCTGTTGGCCAAGGCCATCGCGCTGCCACCAGCGCTTCAGCGATACGACCGCATCCTCCGCGGTGACCGGCTGGCCGTTGCTGAAGGTCAGGCCGCCGCGCAGCGTGAAGGTGTAGGTGAGTTGATCGCTGCCGACCGCAAAGGACTCCAGCATCTGCGGCTGCGCGACGAGCTTCTCGTCCAGTGAGAACAGCGTGTCGTACACCATATAGCCGTGGTTACGAACCATATAGTCGGACGTGATCACGGGATCGATCTGCTTGAGATCGCCGAAGGGGCGGATCTTGAGCACCGTCTCCGCAACGGCAGGCGATATTGCACCCAGCCAGCCTGCCGCCATCATGACCGCAAATATTCCGTTCGGCGATCTCATTTGATACTCCTCCCGTTTTCTGTTTCTAGGCAACTGCGTCGGGGGCTACGGCCCGGCCCGGACCCGGCGCGCCGAAGCGTGGCAGCGATCCTGCGTGATGACAGGCGACGGCATGGCCGGGCGTGACTTCAGTCATCGCCGGCGCCGCTTGCGCGCAAATGTCCGTCGCGAACGGACAGCGCGTGCGAAAGCGGCATCCGGACGGCAGCGAAGCGGCACTCGGCACCTCGCCTTCGAGAGCCGCGCGGCGGCGCCGGTTGCGCGGGTGGACCGCAGGGACGGAATCGATCAACGCCCGCGTATACGGATGCGCCGGTGCAGCGAATACGGCCTTCGCCGGCCCCTGTTCGACGATGGCGCCGAGATACATCACCGCCACGTCGTCCGCGAGATAGCGCACCACGGCGAGATCATGCGAGATGAACAGATAGGAGATCCCGATCTCGCGCTGGACATCCTTCAGGAGATTCAGGATCTGGGAGCGGATCGACACGTCCAGCGCCGCGACCGCCTCGTCCGCGACGATCAGCGCGGGATCCGCCGCGAGCGCCCGCGCGATGCCGAGGCGCTGCCGCTGTCCGCCCGACAGATGATGCGGCAGACGTGCGCGAAAATGTTGGGGCAGTCCGACCTGGTCGAACAGACGCGCGACCTTCCGCCGTCGCGACACCGCATCGCCGATGCCGAAATTCTGCAAGGGCTCTTCGACGATCTCCGCCGCGGTCATGCGCGAGTTGAGGCAGGCGAAGGGATCCTGGAACACCATCTGCACCTGCTGGCGCTTCCTGCGCAGCGTCTCGCCGGAGAGATTGCCGAAGTCCTCGCCATTGATGTGGACCGAGCCGGCCGTCGGCCGCAACAGGCGCACGACCATGCGACCGATCGTGGTCTTGCCGCAGCCGCTTTCACCAACGAGGCAGAAGGTACGTCCGCGCGCGACGACGAAGCTGACGTCGTCGACGGCGCGAAGATCGCGCCGGCCGAACAATCCGAACGGCCCCTGCCGTGAGGTGAAGATCTGGGTCAGACCTGAGACCTCGAGGACGGCGCTCATGCCGGCACCATCGCGCCGGCCTTGCCCAGCCAGCATGCCGTCAGGTGCTCGTCAGCGCCCGACAACAACGGCGGCTCCGAGTGACACACCGGCATCGCCGCGCCGCAGCGCTGGCGAAAGGCGCAGCCCGTGCCGAGCGAGGCCGGGCTCGGCACGCTGCCGGGAATCTCGGCGAGACGATCGCGGGTGCCGCTGTTGAGCTGGCCGATCGCCCCAAGCAGGCCGCGCGTATAGGGATGGGCCGCGGCATCGAAGATGCCGTCGACGCCGGCCTGCTCGACGATGCTGCCGGCGTAGAGCACGACGACTCGGTCGGCCATTTCCGCGACGACCCCGAGATCGTGCGTGATCAGGAGCACGGACGTGCCGAACTCGCGACGCAGATCGTCGATCAGGGTCAAGACCTGGGCCTGGATGGTGACGTCGAGCGCGGTGGTCGGCTCGTCGGCGATCAGCAATGCAGGGCGCAGGGCGAGCGCCATCGCGATCATCACGCGCTGCCGCATGCCACCGGAAAGCTGGTGCGGAAATTCGGAGGCCCGTCGCCGCGCATCCGGAATGCGGACGAGATCGAGCAATCCGACCGCCTGCCGCCGCGCGTCCGCCTCGGACACGCCACGATGCTCGACGATCACCTCCGCGATCTGCTCGCCGACCCGCAGCAGCGGATTGAGCGACGTCATCGGCTCCTGAAACACCATGGCGAGACGGTCGCCCCGGAGCTTCCGCAGATCCTCGGCCCCGAGCGTGACGAGATCGCGCCCCTCGAAGAGGATGCGACCGGAAGCGACCTGCATGACGCTTCGGTTGAGCAGGCCGATGATGGAGAGCGCGGTCAGGCTCTTGCCGCAGCCGCTCTCGCCGACGAGGCACAGCGTTTCACCCGGATCGATCGCAAACGAGACGTTGCGGACGAGCGGCACCGGGGCGCCCCGCGTGTTGAGCGTGATGGAGAGGTTCTCGACGGAGAGCAGCGGCGTACTCATCGCATCTCGCCTCCCGCAAAGCTCGGATCGAGCAGGTCGCGAAGCGCATCGCCGAGCAGGTTGGCGGCGAGCACCGTCATCGCCAGCATCAAGGCTGGGAAGCCGAGGATCCACGGCGCGATCTGCAGGAATTGCCGGCCCTCCGACATCATGTTGCCCCAGCTCGGCACGTCGGGCGGCGTGCCCGCACCGAGAAACGACAGGATCGATTCCAGGATCATCGCGGAGGCAAAGACGTAGGTCGACTGCACCATGATCGGCCCGGCAGCGCCGGGCAGGATGTGACGCCGCAGGATGTTCGTCGTGCGGCCGCCACAAGTGATAGCGGCCTCGACATAGACGCGTTCGCGCAAACTGAGAACGCTGGCGCGCACCACGCGCGCCATGCGGGGAATTTCCGGGAGGCTGATCGCCGTGACGATCACGATGGGCGAAGCGCCAATCAGCGCCACGAGTGCGATCGCGAGCAGGATCGCGGGGATCGCCATCACCGCATCCATCGCGCGCATTACGATCTTGTCGACGCTGCGGAAATAACCGGCGATGACACCGATGCACACGCCGACCAGCGTGGTGAGAACCGCAACGGCAATGCCGACCGACAGCGAAACCCGCGTTCCCACCAGCGCGCGGGCAAACACGGAACGTCCGACTTGATCGGTGCCGAAGGGCTCCGCCGGCGACGGCGGTTGAAGCCGGTTCAGCGGGTCCAGCGCAGCGGGATCCGCGGTGATCCACGGGCTCACGACGGCCGTCACGCCAAAGGCGAGCAGCAGAACGCAACTCAGAGCCAGTATGGGCTGGCGAACCGGCAGGCTCGCGATCTGCGCAAACCGGTTGACACCGATGTCCGGCGCATCGAGCCCTTCTGCTGCGTGGGTCATCGCCATCGGCTCGTCCTGCATCAGTACCGGATCCGCGGATCGACGACAGCGTAGAGAATGTCGACCACGAGATTGACGACGACATAGACGAAGGCGAACAGCAGGATCAGGGCTTGCACCACCGGATAGTCGCGCCGGAGAATGGAGTCTGCGGTCAGCCGGCCGAGGCCGGGAATGGAAAACACGGTCTCGGTAACGACGACGCCGCCAAGCAGCGCGGCAAATCCGATGCCGACGACCGTGATGATCGGGACTGCGGCATTGCTGAGCACGTGCCGTACGATGATTTTGCGGGCCGCGAGCCCCTTGGCATGGGCGGTGCGGACATAATCTTCGCGCAGCACCTCCAGCACCGCAGCGCGCGTCACCCTCGCGATCAAGGCGATATAGAGGAAGCTCAGCGAGATCGCGGGCAGCACGAGCGAATGCAGGCAGGCCAGCACGCCCTGCGACAGCGGCTTATAGCCCTGCACCGGAAACCAGTGCAGGCCGAGTGCGAGCGTATAGACAAGCGCGAAAGCGACGACGAAGACCGGCAATGAGAAGCCGAGCACCGCCCCCGCCATGGTCAGGCGCGCGACGAGCCCCCTCGGACGATAGGCGGCGACGAGGCCGAGCGGCACGGCGACGACGACCGCGATCGTGATCGTCATGAGAGAGAGAAGCAGCGTCGGCTCGATCCGCTGGGCCACGAGCTGCGAGACCGGGATGCGGCTGAACAGCGACAGGCCGAAATCGCCGCTCAGGATGCGGCCGGCCCATGCGAGGAAACGCGGCAGCAGCGGCAGATTGAGTCCGAGCGCCTGGCGCACCGCCTCCACCTGTGGCGGCGAGGCGAAGTCACCGGCGATCAGCACGGCGGGATCACCCGGCACGAGGCTGAGCAGCAGAAAGACGAATACCGCGACGGCGAGCAGCACGGGGATGGCCGCGAACAGCCGACCGACCACATAGCCGGTCATGCCGAGCGCCTGCAAATGCAGACCGGCGATCGCCGGACGCCATCCAGCCCACGCACCATTGCCTCCCTGGTCTTAGTTAAACGTTTTTCTAATGAAGCACGGAAGCTGGTCTATCGCAACGGTATTGTACGCTTCTTATGCTCTTTTGGCTTGCCTCCAGTCAATCCAACCAATACAAAAACGTTTAACAGGAGAATGGTTGATGCCGGCAGGGCCATTGCCCACTATCCACGAGGTCGCCCGGCTCGCCGGTGTCTCCGTGGCCACCGTGTCGAAGACGCTCAACCGGTCGGGCAAGGTCAGCGAGCTCCTCCAGGCGCGCGTCAATGCGGCAGCACGCAAGCTCGGCTATGCACCGCATGCCAGCGCCCGCAGCCTGCGCAGCGGCGCTACGCGCATCCTCGGGCTGCTCGTGGCAGACCTCGCCAATCCCTATTTCCTGAGGCTCGTCGAGAGCATCGAGCGGCTGTCGAGCGCCGCGGGCTATTCCGTCATTCTCTGCAACAGTGCCGAAGACCCCGGGCGCGAAGAGCGGCATCTTGCCATGCTGCTGTCGCAGCGCGCCGACGGCGTCATCGTCATCCCGACCCGGCGCGGCTGGAGCGGACGCCAGGCCGCGCTGGCGGACTTGCCGATGCCGGGCATTCTGGTGGACCGACGCATCGAGGGGCTCGACCTCGATTCCGTCACGACCGACAACGTTGCGCTGGGACGGCTCGCGGCCGAACATCTCGACGATCTCGGCCATCGCCGCATCGCCGTGATCATGGGATCGCCCGAGCATCAAATCGCGCGCCACCGCCTCGATGGCCTCAGAAGCGGCCTGGCCTCGCGCGGCACCACCCTCGACGAACGGCTGATCGAGAAGGACAATTTCTCCGAGGCCGCCGGCCATGCCGCCGCAATGCGGCTCCTGCGGCATGCGCAGCGACCGACCGCGATCTTCGCCACCAACAATCATCTTTCGCTCGGACTGCTTCGTGCCATTGCCGAGAGCGGGCTCACCATTCCCGACGACCTCTCCGTCATCGCGGTTGACGAGCCTCCGTGGGCCGGCCTGGTGCGGCCGGGCATGACCATCGTGACGCAGCCGTCCGAGGCGATTGCCCAAACCACGGTCTCGACCCTGCTGTCGCGAGTTTCGGAGGGACGTTCCGGCGTCGAGGGAGAGGCGAGATCGATCCAGCTTCAGCCGGCGCTGGTGGTGCGCGGGTCCACCGCCGCGATCCGGACCTAGAGATGAGTGATGCGCCCAGCCTTGCGCCTTCCACCGGCATTCTTGCGCTGTCCGCCGTCGACGCCATTGCCGAGATTCGCAAAGGCCATCTGTCGCCGCTCGACGTGGTCGATGCCGCGATCGACAGGATCGAAGCGACGGATGCGGGAATCAACGCGATTCCGGTTCGCTGCTTCGAGGCCGCACGGGGTGAAGCACGGCGGCTTATGGAGAAAAAGGCGGCCGGTGAGGACTGGCCCCTGCTCTGCGGACTTCCGCTCGCGGTCAAGGACAACACCGATGTCGCAGGCGTGCCGACCAGCGGCGGCAGCGCGCTGACGGCCCGCGGCGCCCCCGAGGTATCGAATCCCGCGATCGATCGTCTCCAGCGCAATGGCGCCATCGTCGTGGGCAAGAGCAATCTGTCGGAGCTCGGCGGCGCCAACACCACCAACGCGCTGTTCGGCGCGACGCGCAATCCGTTCTTTCCTGCGCTGACCGCGGGCGGCTCCTCCGGCGGATCGGCAGCGGCGCTGGCCGCGCATCAGGTCTATCTCGCCCATGGCAACGATGTCGGCGGCAGCCTGCGCACGCCGGCCGCATTTTGCGGTGTTGCGGGGCTGAGGCCCACACCGGGCCTCGTGCCGAGAAAGCCGCTCTCCGATCCGTTCGACACCGTTTTCGTCGAGGGACCGATGGCGCGGACGATTCCCGATCTTGCCTTGATGCTGGATGCGATGGCCGGCTTCCATCCGCCCGATCTGTTGTCGCGCAAGCATCCCGCATCGTTCCGCAACGCCGCCGCACGACCCGGATGGGCGGAGCGAATAGCGGTGTCCGAGGATCTCGGCCTGCTGCCGGTCGATCACGACATCCGTTCCGCCTTCCGCGGCGCGATCGACCGGCTCCAACCTGCCGGCTGCAGGATGAGCGAGACCGCCCCTGATCTCGCCGGGCTGCCGCGCGTGATCCGCGCGCTACGTGGTCTCGTCTATCTTGCCACCTGGGGCAGACTTTGGCCGCAATCGCGCGCGGCCTTCACGTCCGAGGTGGCAGGCGACATCGCCCATGGTGAAAGCCTCTCCGCAACAGACATCGCGGCCGCGATAGAGCAGCGCGCGGCCATCTATCGGCGCATGCAGGACTTCTTCGGCGACATCGACATCCTGATCTGCCCGACCGTGCAGGTCGCGCCCTTTCCGGTCGAGATCATGTGGCCGGCCGAGATCGAGGGGACCGCATCGAAGATCTACATCGACTGGATCATGATCACCTATGTCTGGTCGATCCTCGGCTGCCCTGCGCTGGCGGTGCCCGCCGGCCGCGATGGAGCCGGCATGCCCGTCTCCTTGCAGATCGTCGGCCCACCGCACAGCGAGGAGCGCCTGATCTCCTTCGCGGCGCGGATCGAGCAGGCGTTTTCGTCGCAGTCCTGAGGGAAAGGCGATGTCCCGCGGAACCTGATCTTTCACGCGCCCGTCGGTTGAATTCATCGCCTCGGAGCCCTATGCGTAGGCGCCATGGACACCCAGATGATCACCGCCGAAAAGCCGCTGATGGCCCAGGCGCGCCCGCGCAAGCCGGCGCCGTTCCTCCCCATGAGCCGCGCCGAGATGAATGCGCTCGGCTGGGACGCCTGCGACATCGTGCTGGTGACCGGGGATGCCTATGTCGACCATCCGAGCTTCGGCATGGCGATCATCGGCCGGCTGCTGGAGGCGCAAGGGTTTCGGGTCGGCATCATCGCGCAGCCGGACTGGCATTCGGCGGAGCCGTTCAAGGCGCTCGGCAAGCCAAGAGTGTTCTTCGGCGTCACCGGCGGCAACATGGATTCCATGGTGAACCGCTACACCGCCGACCGGCGCATCCGCAGCGACGACGCCTATACGGCGGGCGGCGAAGGCGGCAAGCGGCCGGACCGCTGCACCATCGTCTACGCCCAGCGCTGCCGCGAGGCGTTCAAGGACACCCCGATCGTGCTCGGCGGCATCGAGGCCTCGCTGCGCCGGATCGCGCATTACGATTACTGGTCCGACAAGGTGCGCCGCTCGGTGCTGGCGGACGCCAAGGCGGACTTGCTGCTCTACGGCAACGCCGAGCGCGCCGTGGTCGAAGTGGTGCACCGGCTCGCGGCTGGCGAAGCGCCGCGCGAGCTCGACGACATCAGGGGCGTGGCGCTGTTCCGAAAAGTCCCCGACGGCTACGCCGAGCTGCACGCCGACGATCTCGAGTCCGCCGACGAGGGCGCATCGCGCCAGAAGGGCTTAACCGTGATCCGCCTGCCGGCGCTGGAGCAGGTCGAGCAGGACAAGGAAGCCTATGCGCGCGCCTCGCGCGTGCTGCACCGGGAGAGCAATCCCGGCAATGCGCGGCCGCTGGTGCAGCGCCATGGCGACCGCGACCTCTGGCTCAATCCGCCGCCGATCCCGCTCACGACGGAAGAGATGGACGCGGTCTACGATCTGCCTTACGCGCGCGCGCCGCACCCGTCCTATGGCGATGCCCGCATCCCCGCCTGGGAGATGATCAAGTTCTCGGTGACCATCATGCGCGGCTGCTTCGGCGGCTGCACCTTCTGCTCGATCACCGAGCACGAGGGCCGCATCATCCAGAACCGCTCGGAAGGCTCGATCCTGCGCGAGATCGAGCGCATCCGCGACAAGACGCCCGGCTTCACCGGCGTCATCTCCGACATCGGCGGCCCCACCGCCAACATGTACCGGATGGCGTGCAAGGACCCGAAGGTCGAGGCGGCGTGCCGCCGTCCCTCCTGCGTCTTCCCCGAGATCTGCCCGAACCTCAACACCTCGCATGACGACCTGATCCGGCTCTATCGCAAGGTGCGCGAGACCAAAGGCATCAAGAAGGTGATGGTGGCCTCCGGCGTGCGCTACGACCTCGCGGTCGAGAGCCCCGAATACATCAAGGAGCTCGTCACCCACCACGTCGGCGGCTACTTGAAGATCGCGCCTGAACATACTGAGCGCGGCCCGCTCGACAAGATGATGAAGCCGGGCATCGGCGCCTACAACAAGTTCAAGCGCATGTTCGACGAGGCGGCCGAGCGCGCCGGCAAGAAATATTATCTGATCCCCTACTTCATCGCGGCGCATCCGGGCACGACCGACGAGGACATGATGAACCTCGCGCTGTGGCTGAAGAAGAACCGCTATCGCGCCGACCAGGTGCAGACCTTCCTGCCCTCGCCGATGGCGACCGCGACTGCGATGTATCACACCGGCGTCAACCCCTTGCGCGGCGTGCGCCACGGCGGCAGCGACAAGGTCGAGGCGATCAAGGGCCTGCGCCAGCGCCGCCTGCACAAGGCGTTCCTGCGCTACCACGACCCCGACAATTGGCCGCTGCTGCGCGAGGCCTTGATCGAGATGGGCCGTCGCGACCTGATCGGCTCGCAGCCGCATCAGCTCGTGCCAGCACATCAGCCGCCCGGCACCGGCAAGGCCGCCGGCACCAGGCGGCCAATGCGGCCCGGCGGCAAGACGCAGCGGTTCACGACCAAGGGCCTGCGGGTGATGAAGTAGCGGGCGTGAGCCGGATCTGGCACGGTTTGGTGTGGCGTCTTCGCGTCGTCAAAACGGAAGTTCGAAAACAACCCCATGCACAGTAGCCGGGGGTAGCAAGATCAACGGCTTACGAGCGCGATGAGATCGGCGCGAACATCGACCGCAAATCGAGGCATGATCGGCCCGGGGAAACGGTCAATTTTCTGTTTTTGCGAAATTCGCTTGATCGTCGGGCAAAACAGGCGTATGATGCCACCATCGCGGAACGTGGATGAGACGAACCCGTCCTGCTGCTCCGTATCGATAGCTTGAGCTCACCGCGCCGCGCCCGAATTTCTCCGGCTTGGCTTGCAGGTTCGCCACGAGCGCCCTCTTGCCCGTCCTCAACGCGCTGACGACGCAGCGGCCGCTGTGGCACAGCCTGGCGCAAGGCGACTGGGGGTTCGCCGGCATCGACGTGACGTGCTGGGCACTCGCACTGCTCCATGTTGTTCTGGCTGTTCGCACCGCCCGGAACCGATCCATTGTGCAATCGAAGCGCATGCCGCAGGTGCCGGTCGCCATTGCTTCAAGCGGTGCGGCAGAATGATCCATCTGCTTGCCCTTGGGCTGTGTCTGGCGGGCTTTGCTGCGCTGGCCTTCGCCACGCACCGCCAGCAGCGCGATATTTTCGGCAAGGCGCTGCCGCGGGTGACGACCTATGGACTTCGGGCTGCTGGTGCAGGGGTGCTGCGGCTGTCGCTCGGCATCCTCGTGGCCGCAAAGAGCTGGAGCATGGGCCTCGTGATGTTCAGCGGTCACACCACGATGGCTGCCGCCATCGTGTTTTGTGCGCTGATCGGGTGGGGAAGACTGGCTGCCCGCACGGCGCGACGTCGACAGAATGATGCTCGCGCCCGCTCCATCACTCGACGTTGAAGGTATTCGTTTCGTGATCAAGCTGGCCAGAAACGGTCGTGGATGCGGCAAATAGATGGTCGTGACTTTGTCTGCTTCTGGTCCAAAGCTGACCTTGCCGCGCTGCCCGCCTAGCGTCAGCTTTTGACCCAAAGCAGACACCAAGGTCATTCGATTCATCATTGAACAACCATCTACTAAAACTCTGTGGGCTCGTAGTGGATGATGCTAAAACGCTCAGCACTTATCCTGCCTTTCAAGGGCGGATGAGAGCAATGTATAGGCGGCTTTGGATTATCTTGTTGCTGATGATCGGGATGACCTTATTCGCGGGGTATGTCGGCCTCATCTTTCTGCCGTCCCTGTTGTATGTGTGGCTGGTTGCCGCATGGGCGTTCGCCTCGCCTGTAGTTGTTGTCGCGCCTGTATTGGTTGGGGCGCAAATCGCATGGCCAGCGACTTGCGTTGCGCTTCCGGTAGCTGCGATGGTCATTCGGCCCGCAAGAGCGTGGGCGCCCGCCCTTCTTTCTGTCATTGGTGCAGGATCAGGGTTGATCTGCGGAAAATTATTAGGGCGCACGGTGGGCTACGGGAGGACGGAAGACTTGCTTTGGGCCTGCGTCTTTTCAGCCGCCTTCTTGGGAGCCCTATTTGGATATGTAATGTGGAGGCTCGATCGGCTAAGCCCGATCGAAGTTGAGGCGGGGGGAAGCTTGCAGACGACAATAAGAGCAAACTGGCTAAATATAGCTCTGCCCGTTGTCTTTATAGTGGTCGCCCTAAGTTACTTGGTGCTCAGCGAGCCGACCGTCCAACCATTTTTAGACAGCAACGGTATAAAACGCTGCACCGAAGAAGGAGGGAAATTATCGCCGCGTGAAGCTGGCCTGGGCTTTAGATGCGTTCATCCTCAAAGAAACGGGTCAACGAATGCCTCGAACTAATTCACTGACGCTTTTGCTTGCGTTGGCAGCAGTCCTTGATCCGCTCATCGCTTCTGCGCAGGAGCAGGGCTGTCTCGGAATCGAGTGCCGCCGACATGCCCATTTTCTCACCTGCGATAGGCCGCGGGATGGAGCTACCGGACTTTCGGCGCGTGTGGTCGCGGTATCAAGAGAATGCTCGAACCAAATACTCTCGATGCAGATCGATGATGCGAAAGCGCAGGCTCTGCCGCCGATCATCGAAGTCGATCTTGGCGGTTGCATTTCCTTTACTGGTCAAGTCGGCGATTTAATCCAGGTCGCCTTATATGAGCGACCTAGTCCCGATAGGAAGCGGTATCACTTCGCCTGCAAGGTTTGGTAGGTCAGCTTCTGGCCCATCGGCGAAGATGCGCGTCGGCCCACGGAGGTCCGCTCGTTGCGGCAGAGCGGACGAGATTTGCTGAACTTCAGTTCTTCGTGTTTCGGCCCGAAGCGGAAGGTAGCGAGCGGTCGCCAATGGCGTGGCATTCCCCGAACTTGTCGTCCTTACTGTCCATCAGGTCCCGGCCTGGAATCGTCTATCCGGGCCTTGAGCCGAAAGAAACTCTCGGCCAGGATCCTGTTTTCCGCCGTCTGCAGTCCTTGATTGAGGTAGGACATATGATCCTCGCCCTCGAGCGATTTCGGATCGCTGGTAAATCCCCGCGCGTGGGGACGCGCGAGAGCCGGCGGACGCATGACATATTATCATCAAGCTTTGGCGTGCTCGCGGAGACTGGGTGTTGTTCTCCAAGGAGTTGGGAGCGAAGTCAGCTTGCAGTGAGACCGATAGCTCGGCCTGAAGATAAGGCTCGGCGTTCTCCTGCCGAGCCTTCTTCCTATTTGTCTATCCGTCGATTCCGCTCTCGAAAAAGACAAGACGATCTTTACCTATTTAGCGGCTATCACACGGCAAACGGCCCGTGTTTCTCGGTCATAGTGACCCGGCTGTTTCAGGACAGCTGCACAGCGCCGCAACACCCGCTGCTGCTCTGCGACCTCCAATGTCGCGAAGGCTGTGCCGACGTTGGCAGGATTGAGGCCTGCCAATCCAGAGCTGTTGTTTGCATTGGCAACGCCACTATTTGAAATGCCCACGGCTCCCGCGGCACCAGGACCAATGCCAACAGTGCCAAGCCCGCCGGTGCCGATCCCCCCAGTACCTACGCTGCCAGAACCGACACCAACTCCCGCGCCTGCCCCACCAACTCCTGCAACACTCGCACCTGCGCCAGCTCCCGCCGCGCCTCCGCCGACACCCAGGCCCCCCGTAGCGCCAATTCCGCCAACTCCGGCGCCCGCTCCAGCACCGACGCCAGCACTGCCCACTCCGACGCCAGCACCCGCGCCGACACCACCAACTCCGGCGCCAACGCCGGCACCCACGCCACCATCGCCCACTCCGGCGCCGGCACCCGCGCCAACGCCGCCAACCCCGGCACCAACACCGGCGCCGACGCCACCGCTACCCACTCCCGCACCAGCACCTGCACCGACACCTCCAACACCGGCGCCAACACCCGCGCCCACCTGGGCTTGCACGAGTGGTGCTGCTGCGGACAATGCAACGCAGAGCGTGGCCGCATAGAAAAGCTTCATTCGCATACACGCCTCCATGAATTCCCGGCGCCCGCAAAGGGACGCCTGCAACAAGATTCTTGTCCAGGAGGAAGCGATGATTTGTCGGCCCGTTCCTCAACCGGCTCCAAGTAGGTTAACGGGACGAAAAGAGCATTCTGAGAATTTTGCGATTGCGGAATCAGCGCGCAGTCGCGAGGCTATCGAGTTCGCAATTCATCTCGTCGCTTGTGGGGAAGCGTTCGGTGGCTTACGCGCGGTTTCGTAAGCTCCGCTTTATGGCCCGTGTTAGACCACAGCTCGGGCGCCGCGAGGTCAGCTGTCGGGCGTTGACCCGCCAAAGTTATGACCGGTCAAGGCAGCCTTTGACCCATACCTGACATCATCCCTCTGGAACTCCGGCGATGTGCAATCCCTTAACGATGCGCCGGGCTCCTGTAACGAAAGCCGCATTGCCGTGCGATGGACCGCTCTTAAACCGCCCGATAGTAAACGTTGGATCAAGCGCAAGTCCGGCTTTCGCGGCCACTTGCGCCTCGTCGCGCTTCCCGAGAAGCGCGAGCGCTGAAGCATACCCAAAATGAGCGAGCGGATAGTTCCGATTAGCTTCGATCCCACGAGAAAACCAAGTGGCTGCTTCAGCGTCTGCTGTGATTTGTAATTTGGCAAAGCCCGCGTGCGTCATCCACCGGTAGGCGAAGATGTCGCGTGGAGAAAGGCGCAGTGCTTCGTTGATGTAAGACTCAGTATCGGCACCACTCCCCATGTAAAATCTGGCGACACCCATCAATACGTGCGCATCAGCCAAATTGCGGTCCAAAGCCAAGGTCCGCTCGCACTCAGCTACACCTTGGACCACCCGATTCGTATAAATAAGCACAACGGCTAAAACAAAATGAGCCCAGGCATGGTCCGGTGCAAGGCACAGCGCCTTTAGAACCATTGTCTCCGCAGTTGCCAGATACTGGAGCCGGTTGTCGGTCAAGAGCGAGAGCCCAAGTGCTGCCTCGACCCCCGCCAAGAAGATCATGGCGTGGACGTTTTTAGGATCAATTGCTAGGGCCAGTTCAAAAAGACGGCGAGCTTCTGTCAAATATTCGAATGTAAACCCCTTGTTGCAAAAATGGCGGCCTTGGAAATAGAGATCCATGGCATCAGGATTCAGCATTCCTGCCACGCGCCGCGCCTCGGCCACAATGAGTTGGACGTCTAACGTCCGCGCAATTCTGGCTACGATTTCGTCCTGCATATCGAGTAGATCGGCGATGGGCTTGTCGAAACGGTCGGCCCACAGATGAGTGCCAGTCTTCGCGTCGATCAACTGAACATTTACACGTAGACGACTGCCGCTTCGCTGTACCGAACCTACAAGCGCGTAGCGTACATTCAACTCACGACCAATCTGCCTGACATCGACCAGGTGGTCTCTGTAGGTGAATGCCGTGTGCCGGCCGATAACAAATGAGCCGCTGATGCGCGACAAATCTGTGGTCAGACTCTCGGTCACACCATCGACAAAGTAGTCCTGCTTGGTATCGCCGCTGAGGTTGGCAAAAGGCAACACAACGATGGAAAGACGACGCGCTGAAAGTGCACTCGATTCCGCACTCTGAAACGGTGTCGCTGGACTGGGTTCATCCAAGACCACGGCATAGGCCCTAACCGGATGGTTAATGTTCTTGAGGTTCTGCTCGCCCAATTCAGCGAACGTTACTTTCAATTTGTTTCGAACGTGCTCGTAAACAGACGATGAAATGCAGATGCCGCCGGGCTCTGCGATGCTTTCAAGCCGGGCTGCGATATTGACGCCATCGCCGAATATGTCGTGCGGTTCGACGATTACATCGCCAATGTTGATGCCGACACGAAAGGCGATACGCCTGTCTTCCGGCTCGCCGGCGGTAAGTTCGCGGATGCGCGTTTGGAATTGCGTTGCAGCTCGAACCCCTTTAACGGCACTCGGAAACTCTGCCAGGAAACCGTCGCCGGTGTTCTTCACGATGCGGCCCCCGTGTAAAGCAATCGTGGGGTGGACAGTCTCCATTAGAAGAGAAGTCAATCTGGCGTGTGTAGTCTCCTCGTCAAGATGCATAAGTCGCGAATACCCGGAAACATCGGCCGCCAATATCGCCGATAACCTACGCTCGATCCGAACTGGCCCCTCGTGCACCATGGTCGACAGATCCTGCCTGGCTCATTTGTATGCCGGATTCGAAACGATACCACCTCGGCGAGAAATGACCATTTTGGTTATCGCCTCGAAACGACAGCTGCACTGACGCGCTTTGAGGGACATGCATTCCCTAGCGGTTTAGGACGTCTCGTTCTGGCCCTAAGCGGCGGTTGAAAGATGTCTGCTAGTCCGCCGCTGTCGGGATACAAGCGGACATCTCAAGTCCGGGCCGAAAATGGTGCGATTGACCCGAAGCCGACTCTTCGTGATCATCGCCTCCAGTTCGCTTGGAAATGCCTGCGTCAGTCGATCGATACATTTAGAATGGAAGCGGTTAGCCTTTACGAGATCTGGCGTCGCGTATAGGTTGTGCAAATCCAACATTTAGCGGGATTCGGACGTGCGTGCCTTGTGGTCTTTGGCTTTGATGGCACTGATTGTCGCAGAAATTCTTCTTTTCGCAGCCCAGCCCGATTGCGGCGACGGGCATGTGCCCGTGCCTGGATTGTCGGGATGGCATTGTAGGCTGAAAGGCGATGGTCCGAGACCCTGAGGTCGTGAACCACCTGGTCTCCCAAAGGCGGACCGAACGTCCGCCACAGTGGTCGACTTCGTTAGGCTTTGACCCAAAGCGCTCTCGGTCGAGAGGTGGATAACCACCTTACGCAACCACATAAGTCACACATCCGCAGCGCGAGACCAGATGCCGAAAGGTAAGAAGAAGTTCTGACCATGCACATGCACCTGCGCTTTTCGTCAGCAACTGAATTGCATCAGGTTCAAATTGGGCGAATGCGACCAGAAGCGATTCCGGGGACATTTACTGACCCTAACGCCAGATTTGGACATATCAGGCGCCCATTGCCCGTAGCGAAAAAGAAGCCGCCGCGCACTCAGGACGACGATCCAGCCTAGGTGATCTCTGCCCGATAGAGGATTAGCCGAGTCGATTATTGACCCGAACCGGACATCGACCTGAGCGGGATGTCTACATCGAACGACAAACACTGCACCCTCGGCTAAATTATCATCCCTTACCGGCACTTCAGGTCGTGATATTGAGACCACGGGCGCCGTGAGGCGGCGGCTGTTTGAAAGGAAAGCTATGTATAGTCCTTCTCAACAACTCATTCACCTGGGCCTTGGCTTCATGGTCTCCCAAGCCTTGCGCGTTGCGACAGATCTCAACGTTGCGGATCGCTTGGTCGCCGGAGAGCGGAGCGTCGACGATCTGGCGGAGGAAACGCATTGTCACTGCGATGCGCTCTATAGGATTATGCGGCTTCTCGCCGCCGAGGGGGTCTTTAGCGAAACCTCGGCCCGCCGTTTCCAACTCACCGAATTGGGCGCAGCCTTGCTTTCCGACGCGCCCTCAAGTCCCCGCGACCTGATCCGAATGATGAACAGGGAGCCCTATCTCGCCTTCGCTCAGCTCACTCATTCAGTGCAAACGGGTTTGCCGACGTTCGAAACCGTATTTGGAAAGCCCAGGTTCGATTGGCTGGCGGACCATCCGGACGCGGCTTCGCTATTCCAGCAGGCGATGATCGCGCTTAGCCAAGGCGCCAATGAAGCTGTAGCAGAGGCGTGTGATTTTGGTGCGTTTTCTCAGATTGTCGATGTCGGCGGCGGCCATGGACAGCTGCTTTCGGAGATCCTAAAGAGACACCCTCACCTTTCCGGCATATTGTTTGACCTACCGGCGGGGGTTGAGGCAGCGCGGGCTGATGCGGCAAGTTTCCCGCCACAGACCTCGTTCGTGGCCGGCAATTTCTTTAACGCCGTTCCAGCCGGTGCGGACGTCTATATCATGAAAAAGGTCATTCACGATTGGAATGACGAGCAAGCGGTACGCATCCTGCGCAATTGCCGAGAGGTAATGAAACCCCACGGACGAGTGTTAATTGCGGAGACTATTATTCCCCCGGGAAACGAACGAAATACGATCAAGCTAATCGATGCGAACATGCTTGTCGTTACGGGGGGCGTCGAGCGAACCGAGAGCGAATTTGCCGCTTTGCTTGCCGCCGCAGGTCTGCGGCTTGAGCGGGTCATTTCGACCGCCCGGGCGATCTCAGTTCTTGAGGCAAGCCGAGCCTGAAGTCTTCGAAAATGCATCGGGTCATACATGCGCAACGAACCTTTAGATCGTCGAAACCTCTGCATGTCAGCCTTTGGCCCATCGCTGCGGCATCCCACGACCGAGGATATGTCGGCTGTCAGAGGTAGACCTGGCCTAACCTAAGCCGGGCCGGATCGCCGCGATTGACCCATTGCGGCCTCCGTGTTGCCAAGGAGGGGATGTGCCATCGGCAGCGTTGGAGCGGATGAGCTGGCCGGTGCCAGCCGGCCCGGAACGCTTTCAATAGTATTTTCTTGAACAGATGGATCGAGGCTCGATCGTCGGTGGAATCCGACAAAAATGAGCTCCGTAGACGTCGTTGTTCCCTGCTTCAGGTATGGGCACTTCCTGCGAGAGTGCGTCGAGAGCGTTTTGACGCAATCCGGTCCCGAGTTGCGCGTGCTCATCATCGATGATGCGTCACCTGACAATACCGCGGAAGTTGCGCAAGAGTTACGGTGCTCCGATCCCCGCGTCGATTACCGCAGGCACATCTGGAATCAAGGTCTCATCGCGACCGCCAACGAGGGCATTGCCTGGGCGAGCGCCGACTATATGCTTCTGCTGTCTGCGGACGACTACCTGCTGCCCGGTGCCCTGTCGAGATCGGTCGATCTGATGGACAATCACCCTTCTGTCGCTTTCACCTTCGGAGGCGCGGTTGTTCTAGACCAGCGCGGGGATCATCCATTCTACAGAAGCTATTATGGAACGGAAGTGGATCTCCGAACGCGCATCTTGTCCGGACTCGAGTTCATCACTCTTAGTCGTGCACAATGTATTGTGGTGTCACCGACCGTCGTGGTTCGCACGAGCCTGCAGAAAAAACTGGGCGGGTATCTAGCAGACTTGCCCTACGCCTCCGACATGGAAATGTGGATGCGGCTCGCCGCACATGGCAACGTCGGATTCATTGGTGCGGACCAGGCCGTGTATCGATACCACTCAGTCAACATGTCGAGTGAGCCTTCACCGGAGCTAAACCTGCTCCAACGCAAGGCGGCTATCGAACATTTCCTGAATGGCGGCGCCGCGATGCTGACAAACGATCTCAGGAACTGGTTGACCCGCCAATTGGCACTTGACGCGATCGTCCGCGCAAGCATTGCCTTCAACGAAGGAGCGATAGACACCTCAGCACGCCTTGCCGAACTTGCGTTGAGTATTGACCCAAGCGTTCAACATTCACGTCGTTGGTGGTTTCTTGCCTGCAAGAAGATTCTTGGATTGCGAGGATGGCAGCTGGTGCGGCCTTCAGTTGAGTTGTTCAGATCCATCTTCCGGAACGAGCGGCGCTGAGTAGCCGAGCTCGCTGCGACGCATAGGCTGCCCGCTAAAACCACTGGCGCATCATTTCCGCTTCTGGCCCGTAGCCGACGGTTCCGGTGGCTGTGGGCGCATCGGTTGCGGGGTGTAGCGCGGAAGCCGCTGAGATCGGATCCCATTGGCAGCATATGCGCCCATGGCCGACCCACGAGCGTCCTCCGCCAGGAGCCGCTTGTGGCCCAAGAGGGACATATCGGGTTGCGAAGCAGAATGCCTGCTCTCGTTCACCACATTTAAACCTTAAGATTGTACGAAGAGTGCTCACCCACAGGTCGCAGGAACATGCGAACAGCCTTCCTACAGAAGCCGTCATTGGACTTCGGGCAATGAAGGCCTGGCAGACCAGCTGCATCGTGGCTGTTCTCGCATCCGCGGGACTTTATCTGGCCGCGGGTAACAGACCGGCCGCGACGTTGCCCGATGTTCTGCCGGAAGCGGCAGCGAGCATACCGGCTGCGGCGAGCATGGCGGCTCCTGCGAGCGTGGTGACGCCTGCCATGTACGCAGAGGCAGCCGCCAGACTTTCGGCAGCGCTTCGGGAAGAAAGAGCAGAGCCGGGCTCGGTGACGTCGGCAGGTTCGGCGCCGCTACGCACCGAAGCCGAGATCGTCGATCAACCCGTCGCGCCGAAATTGGCGTCGTTGGGACAGGATGTCGTCCAATCGCTGCCGCCGGAACGCGATGCGTCCAACGGAGCTCCGAAAGCGGCGTCGACGCAGGATTTCCGTCATCTGGCCTACTACGTCTGGTCCGAACTGCCGCCCGCCGAGAAACCGGCGGAGATCGTCCTGCGTGCGTTCAGGAATATTCCGCTGGGAACGCCGACCGAAGAAATCAAGCGCGCTGCCGACGCGTTTGGTCTCGATTTCAATTTCATGATGGCGGTTGCCAAGATCGAATCCGGTTTCAACCCCAATCAACGCACCGGGTCCTATATCGGGCTGTTTCAGCTCAGCTATTATGAATTCGGGAAGTTCGGCTTCGGGCAGATTCGCAGTCCGCGGGATAACGCCGTCGCCGCCGCCTACAAGATCATTACCGAGGGCGTCCTGTTCGAGTGGATCACCCACCGTAAGCCGGACATGAGCGATCTCTACCTGATTCATCAGCAGGGCTGGGAAGGCGCCGCCGAGCACATCAGCCGGCCCGCTCGCGCCGCGTGGAAATCGATGTGCGCCACCAGCGAAGGCAAGGAGAAGGGTGAGCGGTGGTGCAAACGCGCGATTTGGGGCAATGCACTTCCGGCCTTCAAGCGCACCTGGAAATCGGTCGACAACGTGACGTCAGAAGCGTTCGTCGGCATGTGGCGCGGCCGGGTCGCCGAATTCTACACGAAATATGTGGCGACTGCTGCGGCGGCAGCAAACCAATAAGTCGGTCGTCGGCAGCGCCGCGCATGCTTGCTTTGTCTTTAGCGCAACTCGCCGGCCGTCGGCCTTTACCCAGGGTGTGTTGGGCCCTCACCTGAACGGGTTATTGGGCCGTGTAAACGCAACGAAACCCGATATAGACCGCGTGAAAGTCGGCCGATTTCCACTGTACGGCTGACGCTTTTGTCTTGTCCGCACCATACCACCACGATCCGCCGGCCGTCAGTGCCTCATCGCCCCGCCGATCCGCGAGCCATTCCCAGACATTGCCACCCATATCGTACAGACCGTTGACACCCCGCTTGGTGGTACCCACGGCTGCATGCCGCGGCCAGCGATCTCTATCGGATGTGTTCATGCCGTCAGGTCTATCGCCGACAGGATAAGGATAGGTGCGTCCATTTACGAAATCGTCGGTAGGATTCGCACGCGTTTCGGTATAGGCGGCTCTTTCCCATTCTTCCAGGGTCGGCAAGCGTCCGCCCACGGCTAAGCAGTAGTCACGAGCTTCGTTCCACGACACATGCACCGCCGGCTCATCTTCGCCGCCTGGTTCTCCGAACGGAGTCGCCCATGTCCAGCCGCTGCGACGGATCCAGCCGTCCGCGAATTCGTGTCCGCCTCCCTCCTGTTCGGCCGCGGTCTTCAGAGCTTTGTCAGCAGCGAAATTGCGAAACTGGCCGATCGTGACCTCGGTCCGGTCGATGGCAAACTTGCCCAGATTCTCGCGTTGGGCAGGCGCGGCGAATGCAACGCCGGTAACGGCCATCAAGCCACATCGCAAAGCAATCGAGCGCCATTTCATGTATGAACTTCTCCTGTATTGCTTCTAGGTGAGAAGGGCAGGCGTCGACCCTGCGCGCCTGCCATTCATCGATCAACTCATGCGCTGACGCAATGCCGCCTGCGAACGGCGGATGACGCCCTGGTACATGCTCTGCTTGTCAGGATACCATTGCATCGACGCGAGATTGGCGAAGCCGGGAATGCTTTCCATATGCCGTGCCATCCGCTGCCGCATGGATTGATCCGGCTGAGGACCGCGCAGCGCGCCGACATTCTCGGCCGCGTGATCCGGGTTCGATGTCGCGGCAAGAACGGTCGTCACCGCCGGATGGCCCATGACCCATTTGATGAAGAACTGCGACCAGTTCTCCGCAGCGATATCGCGGGCAAAATCGGGCAGCGGCCGGCCCTCGACGATCTTGTGCAAGCGGCCTTTTTCGAGCGGCATATTTGTGAGCACGCCGACGCCCTTGTCGCTCGCCGCGCGAAGGACGCGCTCCTCGGCGTGACGATTGAAGATCGAATAGTTGACCTGGATGATGTCCACCAGATCCTTGTCGATCAACCCTGCGAGAATGTTGTGATAGTCATTCTCGTGGACCGAGGCGCCGACATAGCGAATCCTGCCCTCTCTCTTCCATACGCGCAGCAGTGGCACGATCGCGTCGACATTGACCAGGCTGTGGCAGTGGAGCACGTCGATCTTGTCGCGCCACAGCCGAAGCCTCGATTGCTCCATGCTGGCCAAGGCGTGGCTTTCGTCGGCCAGGTAGTCGCCGGTCGACCAGATCTTGTTGCTGATGAACATCTGGTTCGTTACGCCCATGGCGCTGAGAAAGCCACCGACGCTGACCTCGCCGGTCCCGTAGAGCGGCGATGTATCGATCACCCGGACGCCGGCATCTATATATTTCCTGGTGACCTCTCGCAGCGCGTCGCGATTGCTGCCCGGCAGCAGATCAAACGTCAGAAACGTTCCCAGTCCGAGCGCGGGCAGACTTTCGTTGGTGCGGCCGATCGTTCGGGTGAGTACCGGCCCCGCCGCAGGCGCACGCGGTGCAGTGCCGGCTGGCGCTTGCGCACTGGCGCTCGAAACGCCAACCGCAGTTGCGTGAACAGCTGTCGCCGCGATGGCGCCCATCGCGGTGGCGGCGCCGAGAAACTGGCGGCGATCGGTCGCCGTCGGCCAATCCTGTGGTGTCTTATCCATCGCAAATCTCCGTGATTTCGCCTGCGGCACTTGTCGCCTGCCAATAGAAAAGATCGTCCTCTCGCTTTGTCGCGCGGGATTCTGACCAGATCACTCCGATCCTGACGCGACGATGCTCCCTTTCCGGCCTGCAAGGAATTGCGGTTCCAAGCTTGTATGTGTATTCAGGCAACGTCGCTGCGCAGGAAGTCGCGATGCAACGTGTCCTTGAGAATGCGTCGACAATCGATCGGTTGAGCTCGCGGCCGGATGGCTGGCGGCGCACCCAATGGGCGAACGGCGCATTCGAAACGGCGTATCGGCCGATGACCTCCATCGTCGAAGGACGCATCCTGTCGCCAAATCATCTCATCATGGCGACCCTGTCCGGCGGCGCCGAGCGACATGAAATCTTGGCCGATGGCGGGCATCGCTATGACGGCCCCGATCTGCCGTCGACCGTTTCATTTCTCCCGGCTGGCTGCGAACGACGGCTTCGGCTTCACAATGTGGGTTGGCGATGGGCAGCTATCGCCCTCGACCCCGCCAGGATTTCAGCAATCGCCGGCGCATCGATCGAAGGACTGGGCCCCCTGTCGGGCGCGGAAGACAGCTTTGTCTGGAACATGCTCGCGGAGTTCGAACGAGTTGACGCGCTGGATGGAGGTCTCGACGCGATCTATAGCGACACGATGAGCCTTGCTCTCGTTGTATACCTTGCACGCCGATATGGTGGTGCAAGAGTGAAGGATACATCGATCAAGCTGCCGGCGTGGAGGTTACGGCGCGTCACCGAATTCATCGACGCGCATTTAAGCGCGACAATTCGGATTGCCGATCTCGCTGATCTTGCGCAGCTCTCGGAAGGCCATTTCTATCGCGCATTCAGGGCAGCGACGGGGCAGACGCCGCTGGCATTCGTCCATGCGCGGCGAGTCGCAATGGCAAAACAACTGCTGGCGAGCAGCAAGCTTTCGGTCGCGCAGATGGCGCTACGCGTCGGTTTTCTCAGTCCCGCGCATTTTGCCCGCGTCTTCCGGTCAATGACCGGCCAGAGCCCATCCCAATATCGACGCTCATTCCATCTTTGACGGGGGAAGTAGCGCCTGACTGCCAATGGCGGACAACGGCAGTCGGCAAATAGCTGACGACACGCCTCAACCCTGCGTCATGTTCCGACGAGCCCGTGGCCCCGGCGTCAAGACGCAGCGGTTCACGACCAAGGACCCCTGCGGGTGATGACGTCGCGGCGCTGCCCGCGCTACAGCGCGAGCACGACCTCGCCCGACACCGCGTCCGTCACGCCGCGTCCGTTGCCCTGGTCCTCGAGCACCGGCCTGAAACTGTCGAGGGTCTTGATCATCGCCGAGCGTGCCGCCACCAGCGCGTCCTGGCTGGACCACGTGCCGATGAGGCAGAAGGTCTGATCGCCGGTCCTGATGATGACGCCGTGCTCCAGTCCCGGCCATTTGGCCTTGCCGTCTCGGTGCGCATCGAGAAAGGCGCCTTCCTGGCCCGGCTTCACCTTGAACTTGACGACGTTGTAAACCTGCATGACGCGCCTCCGGAAAATGATTGGATGAAAATGCGAGCGCCGTACCAGATCGGGTTCGGACCGATATCTTTGCACCCCCGCAACAAAAAGTCGAAAACAACCCCACGCACGGGCTTCACACCTCGTGGAACCAACGAGGGTGTCGCGCGTTGCCGCGCTGCTCTTGAAGGTGACGCGGCTGAAGCCGGGTCGCATTTCTGGGCCAATCAAGACGGGAAAGCCGGGCGAGCCAAACCAGATGCGTCGTATCCGACTCGTGATCGCAGATCGCCGTCCGATCGTTTTGCAGGGTTTTGCCACGCTATTTGCGACCGAACGTGACTTCGAGATCGTTGCGTCCTGCATCAATGGAGCCGATTGCCTCGAAGCCGTCCGGACGTTTGCGCCGGACGTCGCGCTTGTCGAGGATGGATTTCCCGATCTGACGGCCTCAGCCATGCTGGCCGCCGTCAACGCCGAAAGCCTTCGCACACGGCTGGTCTTCTACACCGCATCGATCGCACGCGGCGATCTCGCTGCGGCCGTCGCAGCGGGTGCCTGCACCGCCATACCGATGCGCGAGAAGCCCGAAAACCTGTTGCAGTCGCTGCGGCTGGTGGCGCCGAACGCGCACCCGGCGGCCCGCAAGACAGGCAATGGCGCGTCTGGCGAAAATGGCCTGGCAGCGCTGACGGACCAGGAGCGCAGGATCATGCGTCTGGTCGCCAGCGGCATGTCGAACAAGGAGATTGCGCGCGAGCTCAAGGTCGCCCCAGGCACCATTCAGGCGCGGATCGATCACATATCCGCGCGGCTCGACATCAAGGGCCGGACGGAGCTCGCAAGCTTCGCCCTGACGCGCCTTTACGGCGGGGTCGGCGCGCTTGCAGCTCTGATTTGGGCGGCGCTCGAGGACGTTCGATCCGCCGGCGCGACCGAAGTCGATACTGTGGATGCCGACACTGTCACGGTCATGACCGCAGATGGCACCGGCGCGATCGTGACCATCAAGATCACCTCCGCAAAAACGACTCCTGCTCCGGGCAAGATGGCCAGAGCCGTCCGTATCGAGAACTCCCCGACGGACATGCCGACGCGGGCCGCCAAGCTCATCGAATCCCGAGCCGATATTGCTGGCAGCACGATCACAGTGCCGCCACTCAACCCTGCAAGGCCGGGCTTGAGCAGCGCCGGCACGTTCATGATGACGGCAGTCGGAGTCTCGCTCCTGAGCAGTCACGCCCAGGCGTTCACTGCTTGGGAAAGACTGAGCGATGTCTTTGCGTGGGCTGACGCGAACGCCCCCCGCGAGTTGGTCGCCCTCGATAGTCCCGGCAGGCCCGATCTCGACGGCTTCGACAAGCTGCCCTGGCTCGATCCCGACACACACCATGAATCATTCGCGTTGGAAGCTGCCCGAGGCGACGCCATGGCCAGAGCCGACGAGGTTCAGATCATCGATGCGGCCGCGCGCGAGGACGGCTTCGGCGACAACGGCAACCCTCATATCGGATCCGGCGCCATCGACGCTCTGAGTGATCATGGCGGCTTGGAACAGGCGGCCGCAACGGGCGCGAGGAATGCCGAACGCGGCACGACACAGGCAGCGGCGATCGACGCACGCGATCATGGACAAGCGCAGCGCGATTTGCACGCTTCGGAAGACGGCGCAGCAGCCGGCAAGCCGGAGACCGAGCACGGGCCACCCGACCACGCATCAAGCCAGGGAAAATCGCACGCTTCGGAGAAGGATGCAGCAGCCGGCAACAAGCATGCCGAGCTCGGCCCGCCGGAGGGCGATTCCGCTCGTGGACAATCGCAGCGTGATTTGCAGGGTTCGGAAAACGGTGCAGCGGCCGGAAAGCATCAGGACAAGCAGGGCTCGACCTGGCACGACTCCCATCATGGACAATCGGATCACGCTTCGGAACCCGGTTCCGCAGCTGCCAAGCAGCTTGCCGACGATGACGGACCCGCAAGCCATGCCAATTCCGGCCAATCGCAGCGTGACTTGCACCAGGCGCATCCAAACGCTTCTCAAAATCCGCATGCAGAGCCGGGCCAAAAGGCTGACGGCCACAACCCGGCGAACCACGGCGCCGGTGCAGCACAAGCGGCTGCCGCGCCCGGGGCCGGAGATTCCTTTCATTTCAGGAACGATATGCCATCGGCCAAGGGTTCGGATCATCGCGAGAGTGGCTATGGCACCGACACGGCAGAACACGGCCCGCACCGCGCCGGACATCCCGAACTGTCGCTGATCCCACACGCAGACCTGATTGGCCATTCGCACGCGGAGCAAAGTGCCGTTGATCACGCGAGGGGCGTTGAGCATCATCCAGTGCATGATTGGTTTGTGTAGCTGACCAAGCAGAAGCTGCCAAAGCAAGAGGACGAATGACGCCGCTTCGCTCGACGGTCTCCCGCGCGGCCGCCGCGGGCTCAGCCGGCGTTAACCATGGTCGACGGTTCCGGTCCCAGCGAAATCGCTTCGAAGTTTCTTAAATCTTGCTGGGTACTCCTCCTGGGCGTGGCGACCTGGGAGAAGACATGAGCAAGCGGGCCAAACGCCGGAAGGTCGAGACGATCGCACTGCCGATGGCAGCGAGAGTCGGAATTGGCGCCGTGGCCATCGCAGCATTGGGGTATGGCCTGCTGGCTCGCCCGGGAAACGTGCAACCGGTGCGGAAGCCGTCCGCGCCCCAGGCCATGGCATCGTCAACGCCGGTCTACGTGGCACCGCAGGTTCACGCAGCAGCGCCCGCGCCGCCCCCGGTTCCTACTCCGGCGCCGCTGGTCGAACCGCCCAAAGCCGACGCCGAAATTCCCGGAGCCTTGGTCCGGCAGGTGGTCGACTATGCCAGCCGCCAGACGCCGGGCACCGTGATCATCGATACCAACAACACGTTCCTCTATCTCGTCCTGAGCGACACGCAGGCGATGCGCTACGGCATCGGTGTGGGCCGCGAAGGTTTTGCGTGGTCCGGTGAGCAGACCGTGGCGCGCAAGGCAGAATGGCCGGATTGGCGCCCGCCTGCGGAGATGGTCTCGCGTCAGCCCTATCTGCCGCGGTTCATGGCGGGCGGGCCCGGCAATCCGCTCGGCGCCCGCGCGATGTATCTCGGCGAGACCGAATATCGAATTCACGGCACCAACAAGCCCGAGACGATCGGCAAGCGGGTGTCGTCCGGCTGCATCCGCCTGACCAACGAGGACGTCGTCGACCTCTATGAGCGGGTGAAAGTCGGCGCGAAGGTGATCGTGCTTCCGACGAATGCGGCCCGTCGACCGTCCCAGGGTACGCCGCCCGATGCCGCATCCCGATCTCCGGACCCGGCGTCGCCATCGAACCGGCCGTCGGCAACGAGCGCACAGGTGCCGTCACCCGGACCGAAGATCGCCGAGGTGCAGTAGTTCGGTCCTTCCTCCTGGCTCTGCCCCGAGGACAAAGAGCAATTCAAGTCGTCACTTCACGTCGATAGCCACGGCCGAACAGACCATCTTGCGCGACCAAAGCCGGTCTGCGTTGGCAAGATGCGGCACCGAATTAACCCTATCGACAAATGATTGCCGTTAGGCGGCGGCCGCCGGCAAAGTTGCCTCATTGACGCGCAGAATTTTCAGCGGCGCTAACCTGGGTCAGAGGCGCGTTATGCTGAGAATGGCGTTGTTGGGCCTCCTCATCCTGTTGAGTGTGGGAATGCTGTCGGCCATGGAGCTGAGCGCTCCACCGCGTCGCATCGCCGCCACGGTCCAGCCGCCTGCCGAGCAGAACGCAAGCATCCCCGCTTCGCACGATGCGCTGGCGAAGACCGACCGCCTCGAGCTTGCCGCTGAGAGCCGCGCGATGCCGACACAGACCGCTTCGGTGGATAACCCGGTTGCTCCGCAGGACGTGCATGTCCGTTCATTCGCGCCGACGCCGATCGTCCGTCCGCGAAGCAAACCGAAACGGATCGCGACCGCTGAACCTCCCAAGCCGAAGCCAAAGGCATTTGGCGTCAAACGAGCCGCCACTGTTCAGCGCGCAAAGGCCGCCAACGAGACCGAACAGTGTCGCCTCAAGGCGTTCGGCGGCCTACTCAAGGCTTTGAACTTGACCGGCTGCGAAATCTGAGGCCGCCTCCAGGAACGTCTCGCAAACTCTTCCGATCAGCCATATGTTGCCCGCATGAAGAAGATCGGATTTCTCTCCTTCGGGCACTGGACGCCCTCGCCGCAATCCCGGACGCGCTCGGCGGCGGATACGCTGCTGCAATCGATCGAGCTGGCGGTCGCGGCCGAACAGCTCGGGGCCGACGGCGCCTATTTCCGCGTGCATCATTTCGCGCGGCAGCTGGCCTCGCCGTTTCCGCTGCTCGCGGCCGTCGGCGCCAAGACCAGCCGAATCGAGATCGGCACGGCCGTGATCGACATGCGCTACGAGAACCCGCTCTACATGGTGGAGGACGCCGGCAGCGCCGATCTCATCGCCGGCGGACGGCTGCAGCTCGGCATCAGCCGCGGCTCGCCAGAGCAGGTGATCGACGGCTGGCGTTATTTCGGCTATCGGCCGGCCGAGGGCCAGAGCGATGCCGACATGGGGCGGCGCCATGCGGAGGTCTTCCTCGATCTCCTGCGCGGCGAAGGTTTTGCCGAGCCCAACCCGCAGCCGATGTTTCCCAATCCTCCCGGGCTGTTGCGCCTGGAGCCGCATGCGCCGGGCCTGCGCGAGCGGATCTGGTGGGGCGCCGGCTCGAACGCCACCGCGGTGTGGGCGGCGCAGCTCGGCATGAACCTGCAGAGCTCGACGCTGAAGAACGACGAGACCGGCGAGGCCTTTCACGTGCAGCAGGCGGCACAAATTCGCGCCTATCGCGCGGCGTGGAAGGAAGCCGGCCACAGCCGCGAGCCCCGCGTCTCCGTCAGCCGCAGCATCTTCGCGCTAATAGACGAGCGTGACCGCGCCTATTTCGGCGGCGAGCGCGGCAGCGAAGACCAGATCGGCTTCATCGACCCGCGCACGCGCGCGATCTTCGGGCGGAGTTATGCGGCCGAGCCGGACGTTCTGATCGAACAGCTGCGCCAGGACGAGGCGATCACCGAAGCCGATACGCTGCTGCTGACGATCCCGAACCAGCTCGGCGTGGATTATTGCGCGCATGCGATCGAGGCGATCCTGATGCATGTCGCGCCGGCGCTGGGGTGGCGGTGACCTGAAAGGCGTGACACGACCGCAAGTCGTGATTGACTTCATGCACCACCGACGCCAATGATCCCCCGGGGCATTGTTGGACTGATCGGGGGTTGAATGGGCTTGCGTCCAGGAATTTTCGTTGCAGCATTCTTGCTAGCGGGGTGTGCGTCAGGGCCGATGGGCAGCTCGGCGCTGACAGGGAACGTCAAGGCCAACACTGCGCGGCTTGTCATCTATCGCTCGTCCGCCCTCGGTTTTGCGATCCAGCCAAATTATGCGGTCGATGGAAACGTCGTTGGAGGCAGCCAGGCTGCAGGGTTCGTCGCCTGCGAGCTGCCTCCGGGCCGCCACGAGGTTGCGGTCAACAATCTTCCACTGAGTACCAACCTGTTCGGGCAGGGAAGCGAGAAAGTGAGCCTCGATCTGCGCGCCGGCAGCACCACCTACCTCTCCGCCCAGCCACAGGTGGGAATCATCACGCCCGGTGCGATCACGTTGGTTCAGGTCACGGAAAGCCAGGGTCGTGCCGACGTCGCCAGCCTACATCAGAGCAACAGCTCATGTGGCAAGGCGTGATCTGAGGCTCTCCGCGGCCGAAACGCGGATGAAACGCCTTATTCTGCAAATCGTCTTGCGCCTTGGTCGCTATGCGGTGCTTCCCGTCGTCGCGCTGGCATGCACGATTCTCGCCATCTGGCTGATGATCATGGACCGCTACACGATTGCGGCGCTGGCCATGGCACCGATTGTGTTCACAAGCTCCATGGCCACCATAGCACTCGCAATTGGGCTCCTGTTCCTGCCTTCGCGCAAGCATGGCGGTTTCGAAGCCGACGAACAGACCGCCCCGGGGCTTTGGGCCGCATGGAGGGAGCTCGATCGCAGTTTTGTCAGATCGAACCGCACTCTGCTGGTCGACACCGATTTCAACGCTTCGATCTCGGAAGAAAGCCGGTATGCGGGCGTGTTCGGGCAGCATGTCACGATGACCATTGGTCTGCCATTGTTGATGATCCTGGACCAGCGATCGGTTCGTGCCGTTATCGCTCATGAAGTGGCGCACGCCCGGCTTCGGCACACTTCGGGAGGCACCAACCTCGCCGATTTCATGGCGGCCGCGGAGAACGTTTTCTTCTACGCCGATCCGGAGCACACGATTACCGGATACATTGCTCGCATCCTACTCCATTCCCTGCTCGAAAGGCTGGAGAAGGAATACAAGGCATTGTCACGGGAGAACGAGCTTGCCGCCGATCTGGAAGCGGCCGAGCAGGTTGGACGCGAGGAGATGGCACGCGCGCTGGTGATGATGGAGGTTTGTGGAGCACGTCTGGCCGATCTCGTCTTCGCTCCCCTGCAGAAGGAGGTGCTCGGCGCAATCAAGGCGCCATCGCCGCCATTCGCGCGAATCTTAGATCAGATTCCAGCTATAAGAGCGCCCGGATTCATGACCGCCGCCGTCGCCAGTCTGAGCCGCCAGCACGATCCCGATTCGACACATCCGCCTTTTGGCCAACGGTTGGCCAGCCTCGGATACATCGACGTACCTGACGTTGGCGAGATACAAATGTCCGCGGTTGACCAACTTCTCTCACCGGACGCTGCCAACCAACTCACCTTACGATTCGATGAGGAATGGCGGAAGAAGGTCCAGGAGTGGGTCAGCGTCGGCAGATGAACGTGCGGGCTCTGGCCGAGCGAACAATTGCTCGACGATCTTCGTGTGTCCGTGCTAGCTCTTGGGACCGGCGGCAGGATCACGCGAGCTGGACAGTGTTATGCTATCCTGTCTCCTCCACAGCGAGCTTGCCGCCATTCGCCGGGTCGCGCGATGAATCAGCGTCTGTCACTCGTCAGTCTCGTGGTCGCCGACTATGATGAAGCGATCGCCTTCTTCACGCGCGCTCTGGATTTCGAGCTTTGCGAGGACACGCCGCTCGGCGGCGGCAAGCGCTGGGTGGTGGTGCGGCCGCGGGGCAATCCTGGTTCTGGCCTGCTCCTGGCGCGAGCAGACGGGCCGGCGCAGACGGCGCGCATCGGCGACCAGACCGGCGGGCGCGTTTTCCTCTTCCTGGAAACGGATGATTTCGAGCGCGATCATGCGCGCATGGTTGCCGCCGGCGTGCGTTTCGTCCGGCCGCCGCGGCACGAGGCCTATGGCGTCGTCGCGGTTTTCGAGGATCTGTGCGGCAACCGTTGGGACCTCATCCAGCCCTCCAGCCGCAGTTGACGCCCGACGACGCCGCTTCCGCGACGCTCACCCCGTCTTCGTCCCCGTGATGACGGCCAGCGCCTCGACGAGGCGGTCGAGATCGGCCTCGTCGGTGAAGAGCGCCGGAGTCACGCGGATGCACTGGCCTTTGGCGACGCCGGCGCGGCGCACCGTCATGATCCGGTAGCTGTCCCGAAGCTTCGCAACGATGGCCTCGTTGTCGGTCTTGCCGGTCTTGCCGGCGAGGCGGAACGACGTGATCGCGCCATATGAGCCGGCCTCATCCGGCGTCAGGATCTCGATGTCCTTGAAGCCGCGGACGCGGCTCACCCAATAATCGCGCAAGTGGCGCAGGCGCGCTTGCTTCGCCGCCGCGCCGATCTCTTGATGCAGCGCCAGCGCCGTGGGCACCGTCAGCATCGTGGCGAAATTGACCGTGCCGGTATGCACCCGCGAGCGGATGTCGCTTTCCGGAAAATCCTCGTCGCACATGTTGCGGTCGATGGCGGCGAGGTGATCCTTCCTGATGTAGAGGAAGCCGACGCCGAGCGGCGCGCCGAGCCATTTGTGCAGATTGAAGCCGACGAAATCGGCCTCGAGCTCGCTCACCCGGAAATCGAGCTGCCCCCAGGAATGGGCGGCATCGACGATGGTGTCGATGCCCTTGGCCTTGGCCATGCGGGCGATCTCGGCGACCGGCATGACGAAGCCGGTGCGGTGACTGACATGGGTCAGGAGCAGAAGCCTCGTCTTTGGGTTCGCCTCGATGGCGCGGGCATAGGCGTCGAGCACCGCCTGGCGGGTGGCGGGCTCCGGCACGTCGAACTTGACCACGTTGACGCCGCGGCGCGCCTTCAGCGCGTTCATCGCATATTGCATCGAATCATAATCGAGATCGGCATAGAGCACGCTGTCGCCCGGCTTCAGCCTGTTGTAGCCGCCGATGAGGAGCTGAAGCGCTTCGGTGGCGCCGCGGGTGAGCGCGATCTCAGCTGGAAGCGCGCCGACCGCCTCCGCCACCTTGGTGCGCACCGCCTCGAAATCCGTACCCGCACGCAGCCGCGCGTAATAGGTGTTCTGATAATTGACCATGTCGGACTGGCGGATGAACTCGCGCCGCACGGGCTCGGCCATGATGCCCCAATAGCCGTTCTCGAAATTGACGATGTCCGGCGTCACGGCATAGAGCCCTTTCACGGCCGCCCAATAGGACTTGTCGGTGGCGATGGCAGCCACTGAGCCGGTCGGCTGCGGCGGAAGTCCCTCGGCGGCAAAGGCCGGCCCCGCAAGGGGCGCCACGGCTGCTGCCGCGAGGCCCTTGAGCATCGCGCGGCGGTCCGCTGAAAACGTCCTGATCAGTTGCATGTCAGCTCTCCCCAGAGCGTTTTCGAGCGAAGCGGCGTCGGAATCGCATCGCGAAAGCGCCAAACGACGATCCAGAGCTCCGTTCCGACGTCACCGGACGAAGCAGGCTCTGGCGCGCGGGACAAGAGCAACGGACGATGCAGCGGAGATGACCGGAGCGTGACAATGCGATGATCGGAAGCCGAGGGCGACGGCGTGGCCGGAGCACCGGCCTCGAGCGCGCGAGCGGATGTGGGGGTCCGGTTTCTTCCTTTGTCCGGAAACCGGAACCTTCACATTCAGTGCAGATAGCCGATGAGATAGATGCCGCCGCCCAGGACGATGAGCGCGGGGACTGCCCAAAGAATGAACACAGGCATTTTCCTCTCCTCCAGTTGAATCCTCCCGGGAGAGAACGGGAAAAAACGGCAAACGTTCCGGGTTTTGCCGGAACGGCGCAGCTGATGGCGAGTTCATTGCAGCGCCGCATGCAGCGGCGAGGGAGAACGCAATGAAGAAGCTCATGTTGATTTCGGCCGCCGCTCTGCTCGTGTCGACGGGCGCGATGGCACAAACCACCGTCACCACCACGACCGGAGCCGGGCACGGCGCGGCCGTGCAGATCGAACCGGAGTACCGCACCAAGATCCGGTCCTACGTCACCGAGCGCAAGATCCGTCCGGTCGAAACGCGCGAAAAGATCGTCGTCGGTTCGCCCGTGCCGAGCGACGTCGAGCTCGCAGCCGTGCCGAGTGACTGGGGTCCCTCGCTCACCAAGTACCGCTACGTCTACTCGGGCAACCGCGTGATGTTGGTCGATCCCGGCAGCCGCATGGTCGTCCAGGAGATCGACTAAACCGCCGCACGGCGGGTCGTCGCGGCGGCCCGCCCGTGCATTCTTTCGACAGCTCGTTTGCGGTAGCGCCTGATGCCGATCGTCCGATACGTCGTATTTGCGAGCATTTTCGCGGTGGCGCTGCTCTTGTTGCTGGATCGCTCTCTGCCGCAGCCCGCGGAGCGTGCTGCCGGCCCGGAGGCCGCTCGGGCCACCATTCGCATCCACTCCGCACGGGCGCTGCCTGAAAAAATCATCTTCGACACATCCACTCGGATCGCCACCACCGTCTCCACTCCCCTGCTCGCCGCCGACGCGCCTGATCGCGGTACGAGCGGCGCATTGACGATGCTTGAAACGCGAACGCCGGACGTCGCGGCATCTCGGCGCGACACGGCGCGCGCAGCCGGTCTGCATTGGAATCGGAATGGCCGCGCGGCTTCCTCTCGCCTCTCCACGCGTCAGGTGACGGCCGGAGCATTCTGAGAGCCGGCGATCGTAGCGAACGCGACTCCATGGCCGCAGCACCAGATGAACGCTGAATGAATAAAAGCTGTGCGCGTCGCGTCGCGGAACTGTCTCAGGCTGAATCGAAGCGTCAACGTGTCCGATACAAGGAACGTTTCCGCGATTGCCAATTTATCCCGGGCCTGATTGGCGATTTGATTTTTGGAAACCTGGAGGAAATGCACATGAGGATCCTGAAGCTCTCTGCGGCTGCGGCCGCGCTGCTGGCCGGCACGGCGCTCGCCGTTGCGCAATCGAGCTCGACGGTCGGCACCGGCGGTTCATCGGCCGGCGGCGGCACCAGCTCTTCGACGGTGGGCACCGGTGGCTCTTCGGCTGGCGGCAGCGGGTCAGGCTCTGCTTCGACGCTCGGCACCGGCGGCTCTTCGGCCGGCGGCGGCACCAGCTCTTCGACCGTCGGCACCGGCGGATCGGCGGCCGGCAGTGGCTCGGGCAGCGGCTCGGCCTCGACGCTCGGCACCGGTGGTTCATCGGCGGGCGATGGCAAGAGCTCATCCAGCGTCGGCACTGGCGGCTCGGCTGCGGGCGGCTCGACCGTTGGCCAGTCCGGTTCGTCGAAATCGCCCGGCATGGGCGACGGCAAGTCCGGTAGCCACGCCAGCGACATGGGCCTCGAAAAGGGCAAGGGCCATAACAAGGACGAGTGGAAGAAGGACAAGAACTAGTGCCTTGACCAGGAGCGGCAGCGATGCCGCTCCTTCGTCTTTGTTGGAGGAGAACTCGCATGAACAGATCAATCATTGCGATCGCAGCGTTGGCACTGACGTTTAGCGCAGCTCAGGCGGCTACCATGGAAAAGACCGGCAAGACGGCGTCGGGCGAGACGTGCAAGGTGACGGTGGTGAAGCATGCGGACGGCAGCATCACGGCCGCGGGCGCATCGGGTTCAGGCACGACGGGCTCGACCGCATCGAGCGGCTCGCTGTCGAGCTCGAGCTCTGCCGGCGGATCGTCGGTCAATGTGCAAGCGGGCGGCGGCCACGTCTCGAGCTCCTCGTCGACGGCGGGTGGGCCCGGCTCCACCAGCGCCAGCACCATCACCGTCAACGGCTGCACAATCTCGACCTCGTCGCCTTAAGGCATAGAAAGGATTTGAAAACATGAGAACGCTCGTTACGACCTCGGCGGTCGCGCTTCTGCTTGCCGCCACTTCACCATTGCTGGCGCAGACCAGCATCACCGGTGGCAGCGGCGGCTCGGCTGCAGCGGGCGGCACCTCCGCCTCCACCGTCGGCACCGGCGGAACGTCCACCTCGGCGACGGGCCGCACCGGCTCTTCGATCGCGGCCGGCGGAAGCGCCGCTACCGTCGACGGCAAGACCAAGACCGGCGTCAGCATGAACAAGGGCAACGGTCCGGTACTGAACTCCAACGCCCGCGCGCAAGCCCATGATGGCGGCACGTTCAGCCGCTCGCACACCCGCACCAAGGTCAAGGCCGGCGAGCAGGTCGGCTCGACCACCAAGACGATGTCGCATGTGCCGGGCTCGAAGCCGACAATGTCGAGGACGACGACGACGGCCCGCTAGCCTCGCGCGGCTCTATTCCTCACCACCTGCTGCCCGGCTTGGCCCGGGCAGCTTTTCCGTTTTCGACTTTCCGTCTTGCGAGCCGGCTCAGCCACCACGCAGGCTGTGGCTGATCCGGGTGACGACGGCATCCCATCGCCGCTTCTGGGCGGCCGGGTAGTTGATCAGAACGCAGTGCACGTAGCCGCGCGCGAAATTGCAGCGGTTGTACCAGATCTTGTCGCGCTTGATGCTCGAGACCACGAAGAAGTTCGAGCTGATCCGTTTGTAGATGATCCCCGTCGGCGGATTCTTGCTGGCGAGGAATTCGGCCGGCGACAGACCTTGCCGGTTCTCGACGGCCTGAACGGTGAAGTCGGCATTGCCGTCGGAGCTGCGGAAATGCTGCCCACATCCGTCAGGCTTGCCGGCCGGTTCGGTGAAGATCGCGGCGGGAATGTCGACCGACGTTCCGGATTCCGGGATGCGGTAAGTCCTCCAGCCGCTTGCCGAGGCGATCGAGGATGTCGCACAGAGCGCGATGATTGCGGCAAGCAATGTCTTCATGTCCGCCTCGTCATTTGCGCGGCGCCAGTTGCAGCTCCATCAAGGCCATCCTTTGCAGGTTGGAGACGTCCCGCTCGCCAGCGCCGGCGGTGCGCAGGATGGATTCGGCGAGCGCGTTGACATGCGAGGAATGCACGGGATCCGGCAGGGTCGCAACCGCAGCTTCCAGCGCGGTCGTCATGATCTCGATCACCTCGGGAGAAAATTCGGCGTTGGAAAAATTCTTCATCGCGTGCGTCGGCCGCTTGTGCGGGTCGTGTTCAACGCCGGGAAAAACCGGAAGTTCCTGGATGGGCACGGTCCCGAGTACTGGGACCGTCGGCAGGTCGGCAGCTCACGCAGCCGGCTGGTAGCCGGTGAGCCGAGCGGGCTCGGCATGCTCGTTTGCAACGCTCTGCACCCTCGCATGGCTGCCGATGACGAGACCGGCGAGCGAGAGCATCAGGCCCAGCGCGAGCGGCGCGAACAGGGCCTCTTCCTGAAATAATCCGTTGAGCAGAACGACCAGAATTCCGAAGCCGGCGAGGCCCTGCGTCAGATATCCCGACGACGCGTAGAGGCGCCAGGCCTTGAGCGCCATCGCGAAATAGAAGGCCAGCGGCACGAAGGCCGCGATGCCCATCTGGTACAAGAGGACGCCGATCGCGCTTTCGACCGCGCCGTCGATCGTGCCGGCCGCCTGCGCAGCGCTCCAATCGATCGAAAAATAGCTGTCCGACAAATTGCCGCCGATGCCGAGGCCCCGGCCGTAAGGTCTCTGCACGAATCCGTCGAGGCCGCCCATCAGGCCGATGACGTGATAGTCGCCGATCTGCAGGCCGATGCGGATCGCCAGGATCGCAAAGGCGATCATGCCGGCGAACCCCAGCAGCAATGTCGCTACGGCACCGATGAGGCGAGTCCCGATCCAGCCCGCAGCCACGAAGACGACGGTGATGAGCGCTCCCTTCACGCTGCAGAAGACCAGCAGCGGCAGGGCTGCCAGGGCGAGCAGCGGGCGTCCGACCGAGAACAGGAACAGGGCGAGAAAGCCGATCCCGTAGGCGAAGCTGATCGGGTGCATGTTCGGGCCGTGAATGCGCAGCATCTTCGACAGGCCGAAGCCTTCGAGCAAGGGCGTGTTCAGGAAATCGAAGCTGAAACGATCCTTGAGTGTGACGGGCACGTTGCCGGTCTGCCGCATCTGGGTTTCCCAGACGCCGGAATGGGTCGCCTTGAGCTCGTCGAAGCCCCAGAACGTATGGCCGTTGGTGACGGCCAGCCAGACATCGCGCAAGACGAGTTCGACATAGCCGCACAGCATGAGGATGACCGCGAGCGCGACCAGGAACGGCGTGATGCGCACCTCAAAGGTTGCCGCGGTCAGGAGCGACAGCTGAAACAAAAACAGCGGCAGAACGATGTTGCGCAAATAGACCGCCGCCGGCTGTCCGTCCTGGACGAAGCCGATCGCGAAATAGAGCGAGACGACGGCGAGGGTGACGACGCCCCAGCGCATGATCTGATTGATTTCCCTCGACTGGCTCCTCTGGCCCAGCACGTAGAGCGCAAACGTCGCCAGCCACATCACGGAGCAAATCAGGAAATTGTAGCCCTTGATGAAGTCGAGATCGGAGGGGAGCGGGACCAGCGGCGACAGGATGGAGACGAACAGGTTCTGGAAGAACAGGACGAAGATCGCGACCGCCGGGGCCCAGGTCGGGACCGCAACGACGATGGCGATACCGATCAGGACCTCGATGATGATGGCCAGCGCGGGATTGGCGAGGTGCAGAACCGGCGCAGAGCTGATCGTCGCGATGGCGATGCAGAAGGTCGCGGTCAACTCGCGCCAAGTCGGAGGTGGCGGCGCGGCCTGCACGCTCTGGCCTTGCGGTGAGTACCCGGCGCTCATCAATCGTCCTTTGCCATCGCGCCGGACACGATAGCCGCGCGAGGGGTAAGGATCCGTTAACGATCACGGCGCGTGGCGCGAGCCCCTTCAGGCCGGACGGGCGCGCCGAGCAGCGCTTCCATCACGTCGGGATCGGGCTTGCCGGTCGCGGCATCGACAAGGCCAAAGCCTTGCGCCAATTCCCAATGCGCCCAGCCCCAGCAATGCGCGCGGGCATAGGCTGTGACCTCCGCCAGCCAGCGCAACCGGCTCTGCCTGGGCGCGCCGGCTTTCAACACGCCGAACTCATTGACGACGATCGGCCGCGAAAATTGCTGCTGCCATGCGAGCGCGGGCGCGAGCCAGCGATCGGCCCCCGGCTTGTCCCTGGCGGCGGCAATCGCGGTATCGAGCATGGCGAGCGCCTTGACGGCGGCCCTGTCCTGCAAATCCTGCCGAAGCGCCTGAACCTTGGGATCGCCGGCATTGATCGGATAAGGCAGATCCATGATGTCGTGCAGCGGATCGCGCGCGTCCCAGTGCCCCTGATGGGTGAACACCATCGGATCGTAGAAATGGATGGCATAGACGACGTCAGGGTCCGCCAGCGGGCGAAACCGCGGCAGCGAGTCCGCGCGCTGCCAGTTGACCGGACCGACGATGAGCGTGGTGGCGGGCAGCAACCGGCGAACGAAGGCGGCGAGCGCCTCGACCTCCTTTTGCCATCGGTCCGCTTCGATATCGGGTTCGTTGAGCAACTCGGCGAAGACTAGATCGGCTGGATATGACCGAATGACCCCAGCAAGCGCGCGCCAGGCCTCCTGCATCTCGCCCATCGCTGCATCCGGATTATCCTTGTGCAGGCGATTGAAGCGCTCGCCCGGATGAAGGTCGACGGAGCTGGAATAGCCGAGCGAGGTCAGCTGCTTCAACGCGCCGTCTAGCACGCGCAGCGTCGCCTCGCGCTCGTCCTTTGCGGCAAAGCGCGGCATCACGCGCTCCGCCGGCACCGGCAGGCGGACATGGCTCATGCCCGCCTTGCGCAGCTGCTGCAGCAGCGCGCGGCTCGGCGGCGCACCGTTGATCCAGCCGTCGGCGTTGAAGCCGCGCGAGAGGGCGGCAAGCCGCCCGGGCGAAACCGTCGACGGCAGTGGCACGCAATCCTCGGCGAATACCGGACGGCCGACCGCGATCGACAACAGCATCGCCGCAGCCAGCAGACGGCAGCGCAAGGCTGTCATCGTCACACCGCAAGGCCCAAAGCGCCACCGTCGGGCTGAGCCACCATTGAATCAGCGGGCACGTGATTGACGACGAGGCCGGTCGGCACCGCCGCGTATCTTGCCAGCGCCGCGGTCACCCTGCGCATCGCCGACGAACCAAGCTCGCCGGCGCGCGCCACCAGGACGATCAGGTCCGCATGCGCGGCGAGCGCAATGGCGTCGGGCTGCAAGGCGAGATTGCCGGCGTGGACCACGATCAGGTCGAACTCCGAGCGGATATCGTCCTCGGGCCGCGCATCGGGCTTGCGGCCGGCACTCAGCAACTCGTCGATCGACTGAAGTCCCGCCGTGGTCGAGCCGTCCTGCCATTCGGTCACAGGCGGCTGGGAGCCTGCAAATTCCGGCTGGAGCCGGATCAGCACGCTCATCATGCCGCGGTTCACGGCGGCACGATTGAGGGCGCGCGCCACGGTGTTGCCGCCGGCGCTCTTGCCGACCGACAAAACCAGCGCGACCTTGCAGCCGCGCACCGGCACGCGGTCGATGCGTTCGAGCAACGGCCGTAGGTGAGGACCGAGATCGAGCTCGGCCGACGCGCTGACCGGTCTTTGCCAGACCGTGTTGATCCCGCCTCCGTTGATCCCGGCGCCTGGCGCCAGCTCGGGGATGCGAGCCCAGACAGGAAGGCGGGGCATCGCCTCGGCTGGGCGCGCGGCGGCGGCAGGAGGGGAAACTTGCCGGTTGGGCGTCTCCTCCGCTTCACGTGAGACAGGCGCCTCAACGGATTCGGGCTTGTCGGCGGACAGGCTGGTCGTCACCGCAACGGCGGCGGTCGACGTCAGCAGCGAGCCGATCGCCAGCGCCGCGAGCAGCAAGGCGAGCGGCGGACGCGTCGAGCGCAACGGCGGAATGGCAACCGATGCGATCTTGGTCTGGGACGCCTGCAGCTGACGCTGCTCATTGGTGGTCTTGAACCGCGACAGGAACTGCTCGTAGATGTTGCGGTTGGCATCGGCGTCGCGCTGCAGCTCCTGCAGCTTCACCAGCGCCTGGCCGTCGCGCAGCATCTTGGTCTCGACCGCCTTGAGCTGCTTTTCCAGCGCGTTCTGCTGCTCCAGCTGGGCCTCATATTCGGACTTGGCCGTATCGATGTTCTTCTTCCGCTCGATCTCGATCTGCCGGTTGATATCCGCCAGCTGGCTGTAGGAGATCGCAAGGTCGGGATGGCGGTCGCCATAGACCGCCTTCTTCTGCGCGATCTGGTCGTTCAGCGCCGAGCGCTGCGCGCGCAGCATGCTGAGGAGATCCTGCTTCACCGGCCCTTCGACATTGGCCTTGACGTCGCGCTGCACCTGCTCGTAGCGCGCCTTGGCCTCCTCAGTGCGGGCGCGGGCGGCGGAGACCTGCTGGGTCAGATCGGTCACCCGCAATTGCTGCGTGGTGGATTCCTTGCCGGCATTGACGATGTTGTGCTCGAGCCGGAAGGCGGCGACGGCGTCTTCCGACGCGCGCAGGCGCTCGCTCAGCGTTTTCAGCCGGTCCTGGAGCCAGCCGGCCGCCTCGTCCGTCGCCTCGGTGCGGACGCGGCCCTGGCTGGCGACGAAGGCCTCGGCGATGGCATTGGCATAGTAGGCGGCGCGATCCGGCCGGTTGGAGGTGAAGGAAATCGCGATGACGTAGGTCAGCCCGCGCCGGGTGATCTCAAGGCGGTTGCGGAATTTCTCGAGCAGGCGCGTCATGTCGGTATAACCGCCCGCGATGTCCTCGTCGTCCGCGATCTTGAGCTGCTCGATCAGGGGGCGGAGGAAGCCGTCGGACTTGGCGATCTCGATCTGGCTCTGCAGCGCCGCGGCATCCTGGCCGATGCCGGGCAGCACGTCCTGCTCCGAGGTCACGCGCAGCTCGCGCGGATCGAGCACGACCAGGGCCGTCGCGGCATAGCGGACCGGAAGCACCATCAGGGCGACGACGCCGAGGGCGAACAGCGCCAGCGCCAGCGTCAGAATGCGCCGGCCGTTCTCGCGCAGAAAGGACAGCGTCCCGGAGACGGTCAACGATCCCTTGGTCAGTCCCGGCGAGGCGCCGTCAAGCTTCGCCTTCCCAGCGCGCGGCGCTTCCCACGAAGCCGCTTGCTCCGTCGGGGCGATGCTTCGCGGAGATGCGCGGCTACCGAACGCCATGGGTTGGACTCGAAATCAACTGACAGTCATAGCTCTGAGGCTTGCTACACCGTAAATATCCATGGTTAACCGCCGGTTACGGCTCGGCTGGGCTGGGATGATCTTGGGTGGTGAACGATTCGTTAACGCGACGCGGCCAGCCATTCAGGCGCGGCGCACATCGGCGGCGCTGCCTGCGCTCGCCTCGATGTGCGACCGCTCACAAGCCGATGACATACCCGTCCCGCCTCGGATCGGCGGCACCCGTCATCACGCCGGTTACCGGATCGAGCGCGACGGCCTGCATGCCTCCGCAGAGCATGGTCCATCCGGTGTCCAAAATCTCGATCTCGTGGCCGCGGCGCTTCAGTTCGGCGATGGTCTCCGGCGCGATGCGGTTCTCTGCCTGAATGAAGCGGCCGTCCCACAGCCGTGAACGCGGCGCCTCGATCGCCTGCTGCAGCGGAAGGCCGAACTCGATGTGCTGCACATAAGCCTGGGCCTGGGTTTGCGGGATGCCGTAGCTGCCGGGCGTCCCCAGCGCGAGCACCGGACGGCTGCCGCGCGTCGCAATCGACGGTGCCAGCGTCACCGGCAACGCATCGCCCGGCTTGGCGAGGTTCGGGCTTCCCGGCTGCACGTCGGCCCAATGCAGATGATTGTTGAGGCAAACGCCGGTCCCCGGCACCACGACGCCGCTGCCGAACGGGCTGCCGAGACTTTGCGTCATGCAGACCAGATTGCCTTCGGCGTCGGCGATCGAGAACGAGGTGGTGTGGCCGGGATCGGCACGATCCTGCGGCATCCATTGCTCTGTCGGGCCCGTGATCGGCCGGCCGTCGCTCACACGCTGGCGAAGCCGCGCGATCGTCGCCTCGGACATTGCTGCAGCGGCTTGATCCGGTCCCAGATTGCCATGGGCGATGCGCTCGCCGGCGGCGAGACGGATCGCGCGATAGACCGTGTCGAGATGATCGGCACCGTCCTTCGGCAGACGCCCGAGGTCAAAGCCTTCAAGGATCTTGAGGGTCAGGGCGAACTGGAAGCCGCCGCATTGCTGCGCCGGGACGTGAAGCTCGAGCCCCCGATAGGACACGGTCAAGGGATCGAACCAATGCGGCTTGACGGCGATGACATCGTCCAGCGTCAGGCTGCCGCCGAGCGTGGCGAGATGGTCCACGATCCGCCGGCCGAGCTTGCCGCCATACAGATACTCGGGCCCCCATTCGGAGATCTCGGCAAGAGTCTGCGCGAGATCAGGCTGCGCGACGATGCTGCCGAGCTTCACCGGCGTTCCATCCGGGAGATAGTTCCTGACCAGTGCCGCGTGCAGCTCCGGCCAGGGTTCGAGCAGCGGCACCTGCTCGTTGATCTCATCAACACCGAAATCCGAGAGCGCAAAGCCGCCCTGCGCCAGCGTGATCGCCGGCGCAAAGACGTCCGGAAGCGATTTGCGTCCATAGCGCGAGAGCAGCTCGCACCAGCCCGCGAGATTGCCGGGCGTCGAGGCTGCCTGCGGACCGCGCTCGAGCTCGAATCTGCTGGTGTATCTGCCGACCGGGAAGCTTGCGGGCATCGGCGGCGCGAAGTCGAGCACGCGAATGCGCTGCTCGATCGCCACCCAGATCGTGGCCAGTCCAAACCCGGCAAGCCCCGACATGAACGGCTCGACCACGTTGAGGGCGGCCGCCGTGGCGACGGCCGCATCGAACGCATTGCCGCCCTGCATCAGGATTCGTGCACCGGCCTGTGCCGCGAGCGGATGCGCGGCGGCGACCATGCCGTGCCGCGAGAACAGCGTCGGACGCCCATATGTCCTGGCGAGTTGCATCCGGAAAAGGCCTTCCCCGATCAGTGCGTCGTCGCAGCAGCCTGGATCGCCTCCGACATGATCTCGAGACCGCGATCGATTTCGGCCTCGGACACCGTGAGCGGCGGCGCGATGCGGAATACGCCGCCCATGCTGGGCAACTTGACGATGTTCATGCTGAGACCGCGACGCATGGTCTCCTCCATGATCCGCGCGCCGAGTTCAAACCCCGGCGTCTTGGACTGCCGGTCGACGACGATTTCAAGACCAAGCAGAAGCCCGCGGCCCCTGACGTCACCGACGCATTCGAACTTTTGCTGCAGCGACAGCAATCCATCCCGGAGCCTGTTGCCCCTGGCGGTTGCCTGCGCCACTAACCCGTCGCGCGCGACCACGTCGAGCACCGTGACGCCGATCGCGGCGGGCAAGGGATCGGAGACATGCGTGGTGTAGAACAGGAAGCCGCGCTCGAACGCGGTCTGCTCGATGGCCTTTGTCGTCATGACCGCGGCGAGCGGCAGACCGGCGCCGAGCGTCTTCGACAGCGTGAGAATATCAGGCACCACGCCGTCACGCTCGAAGGCAAACATGTGCCCGGTGCGGCCGATTCCGGTCTGAGCTTCGTCGAGGATCAGCAGCATGCCGCGCTGCTCGCATTTTTGCTTCAAGGCCGCGAGATAGCCGAGCGGCAGTTCCAGAATGCCGCCGCTGGAGAGGATCGGCTCGGCGATGAAGGCCGCCAGACTACCGGTCGACTGGCTGTCGATCAGTGCGAACGCATCGTCGAGCTCGGTCTGCCAGTCGTTGCTGCCGTCGACGTTCCTGAAGCGCGGCCGATAGGCGTTCGGCGCGGGAATGACGAACGATCCGACCGCGGCCGGCCCATAACCGCGCCGGCCCGCGCTGTAGGTCGCCGACGCCGCCGCGCCGGTCATGCCGTGCCAGCTTTGCGCGAAGGCGACGATTTCGTGCCGGCCGGTGACGAGCTTGGCCATCCGGATCGCCGCTTCATTGGCTTCCGCGCCTGTCGTCAGCAGCTGCACGCGGTCGAGACCGGGCGCAAGCGCAGCGAGACGCTCGGCCAACGTCACCACCGGACGCGAGAGCATGCCGCTGAAGAGATGAGCGACCGCATCCATTTGCCGTGCGACCGTAGCAACGATGTCGGGATGCGTGTGCCCCAGCACGGCGCTCATCTGACCCGAGGTGAAGTCGAGGATGGCGCGTCCGTCGGCGTCGTAGACGAAACTGCCGGCCGCACGCTCGATGATGACGGGTTCGAAACTCGGCCCATAGCGGGTCAGATGCGTGTTGGCGGACGCCCAGAAATCGGAATCAGCGTTCAAGGTCATGACAGCCACCTCTCGCTTGGGGGACGTCCGACCTCTAGTCAAGAATTTGACTTCAGGCTAATTGATATAATTCAATCTGGATATCAATCTTCCTGATGTCGATGCTGGATCTCACCCTTCTGAGGAATTTCGTCGTCGTGGCCCGCACCGGCTCGATCAGCCTGGCGGCCTTGCAGATTGGCCGGACACAGTCCGCGCTCAGCATGCAGATGCAACGGCTGGAACAGACGATCACGCAGCCGCTGTTTCACCGCAGCGGATCCGGCATGAGACTGACCGCGGCCGGCGAGAAACTGCTCGCCCACGCCGAGATGCTGCTGGCGCAGCACGACGAGATTCTCGCCGACATGAGCGGCGAGAGTCTCAAAGGGACGCTGAGCCTGGGCTGCCCGGAGGACTATTCGATCGCTTTCCTGCCGGCGCTGCTGAAGGGGTTCTGCGCGCTGCATCCCAATGTCGAGCTGCGCATGGTCTGCGCACCGACCTCCGAGCTGCGCCCGATGTTGGCGCGGCGCCAGATCGACATGGCGCTGGTCTCGCTGTCCGATGCCGGAGCGCGCGAGGTGATCCGCGAGGAGCGCTTCGTCTGGGTTGCGAACGAGGCCGAACCGAAAATACTGACGCAGGATGTGCTGCCGCTGGCGCTGGCGGCGCCGATGAGCCTGGACTACCGCGCCGCCTGCGCCGCGATGGACGCGGTCAATCGGCGCTACAGGGTCGCCTACGCGAGCAACAGCCTCGCCGGCCTGATCGCGATCGCGCGGTCCGGTCATGCGATCAGCGTCCTGACACGAACCGCCGTCCCGTTCGATCTACACGTCGTCTCGGCCGGACTGCCCCTGCTTCCGACCATCGGCATCGCGCTCGAATTCTCGGAGGCGAGGCCCTCGCTGCTGGCGACGACGCTGGCCGAGCACGTCCGCACCGTATTGCCCGGACTGAAGACCAAGGCGGAGATCGATTAGTGACCTGCGCGTGTGCGGCGAGCGCAGCGCTCAGCTGATGTTCAGGAGGATCCGTCCCGATGTGCCGCTGCGCATCAGATCCAGGGCGTCGTTGATGTCGTCGAGCGCGAATTGGTGGGTCACGATGCCGCGGTAGCTCACCTTGCCGGCGTCGCTGAGTCGCACCAGGCGCGGGATATCGCGCGCGGGCTGGCATTGCCCGCCTTCCGAGCCCTTCAGCACCTTCTCGAAGTGCAACGGCAGGGTATAGATCTCGGCCTTCTCGCGGGGCACGCCGACGAGGATGCAGCGGCCTTTCTTGGCCGTGATCTCGTAGGCGAGCTCGATCAGGTTCTTGACGCCGGTGGTCTCGACGACCTTGTCGGGGCCGTCGGCCCCCGTGACGGACCGGACCTCGGCGGCCACATCCTTCACGGTCTCGGAATTGATGATGTGGGTGGCGCCGAAATCCTTCGCCATGGCCAGCTTGTTGTCGAGGCGATCGATCGCAATGACCGGCCATGCGCCGACCATCGCGGCGAATTGCACGATGTTCAATCCGACGCCGCCGACACCGAATACGACGACGGCTTCGCCGATGGCGATCTGCGCATCGTTGTTGACGACGCCGAGCGCGGTCGTCACCGCGCAGCCGAGCAGCGGCGCACTGGTGCGGTCGATCGTATCAGGAACGGGCGTGACGCGATTTTCCGACACCACGGCATATTCGTTGAAGGTGGTGACCCAGCCCGCATTGAGGCGCTTGCCGCGCCAGGAATAGACCGGCGTGTTGGACTGGATGCCCTTGCCCGGCCGCCAATGCATGACGACGGTGTCGCCCTGCTTGCAGGAGACGACGCCGGGTCCGGTTTCGACGATGGTCGCCAGCGCCTCGTGCCCCAACAGGTGCGGCAGGAACTTGTCGACGCCCTTGACGGCGTCGATCTCGTTGATCTGCGCGCCGCAAATGCTCGACGTGTGCACATGGGCGAGCACCTGACCGTGCTCGAGCCTGTCGGGCAGATTGAACTCGTCGACGATCAGCGGCTTGCCGGATTCGACGAGGATCGCGGCCTTTGCAGTCTTGATGTCCATGGGTCGCGCGCCCGGTCACTCGAAATAGATGAATTCGTAATCGCCGGTGTAGCCGAGCTTGCCGTAGAGCCAGATCCATTCCGAGGTGTGCAGGATGGATTCTGCCGTTAGCGCCCAGCATTCGAGGTTGTGCAGCTCGGTGACGTTCCGGTAGCCCTCGACCATGACGTATTTGTTCTTGCCGACCCGCTCGATCTCCTTGAGCGCGGCCTCGAGCTCGTAGAGCCTGAGATTGTGCAGGGTGCCGAGCGAGATGACGAGGTCGAAGCTGTCGTCGCCATAGGGATAGACGTCCTGGGCGCGATAGTTGAACAGATACGGCTTCACCTGCTCGTGTGCATTGGCAAGACCATGCTTGGAAATGTCGAAGCCGGTGACCTTCAGACCCGGCAGGATCTTCTGCATCTCGTACAGCAGAAAGCCCTTGCCGCAGCCGACGTCGAGCACGCTCGACCCGTCCTTCAGGCCATAGGTCTCGATCAGCGCCTTGGCGACGGGGGCCCAGCGCCCCTCGATGAAGCGGTAGCCGCCATAACCGAAACGGCGATCGCCGTCCCAGTAATCGGCCTCGTACTCCCGCGCCTTCAGCGAGCAGCCGATCTTGTCGTCGTTCATGCGGCCCATGTAGTCGCGCTTGGTCGCAGTGTGCAGCGGCGTTACGATATTCAGCAGTCGTCCCATTGAGCCCTCGGATTTCATCACGCGCGGAGATTGTCTTGACCGGCCTGGGGAGCCTCGCACGTGACCTGCGACTGGCCCTAGCATTTGTCGCGAAGACCATCATTGTTTCAGATCAATGATGTGGAAATGCTGCCGCGGCGCCGGTCAAGATCCGGCCGATGAATCGCCAGTGCCGACCAAGCGCCAGGTTCCAGCCGCGGCTGCCGGCGGCCGTGACATGGCGACGCTGGAACGAGATGCGCCGCACGGCGTTCGGCAGCGAGGAGAATCCTGCCATGCCGACCAAGCCGACCATCGCCCGCGTCTGGCGCGGCCGTACCCGCCGCGACCTCGCCGACGCCTACCAGGCCTATCTGCAGGCCGAGGGCATCCCGCCGCTGCGAAAGACCGCGCTCGGCGTGCAGCAATTGCGCGAGGACCGCGACGAGGAGACGTGGTTCACCACCATTTCCTATTGGGCGGACATCGCAGCCATGACGGCTTTCACCAAGGGCGAGCCGACCAAGGTCCATCATCTCGCGCGCGACGCGGAGTTCCTGATCGAGCTGCCGGAGCGCATCGAGATCCACCGCATCCTGATCGACGAGCAGGGCCTGCGGTGAAGGCCTCGCTCATCCGCTTGTCCGTGTCTTGATTCCCCGCTCCGCCGCGCTATACGTTCCCGCCATGATGTTCATCTCCACATTCTTCCCGCTGATCTGAACGGCCGAACGTCGTTCCGGCGCTCCTGCGCCACTCAGATCAAACGGCTACGCGCGCTGCGGTAGCCGAACGGAGAGATGTGCAATGCCCAAGACCGAACAGGTTGGCCTGACGCCCCGTCAGGTCCAGACCTTCATCGACGACGGTTTCGTCAAACTCGAGAATGCCTTCAGCACCGACCTTGCCAAGCAATGCAGGGACGAGCTGTGGGCGGATATCGGCCTGTCGCCGGACGAGCCCGAACATTGGACCGAGCCCGTTGTCCGGGTCGGCGCCAAAGCGACGCCCCCCTTCATTGAAGCCGCGAACACGCCGCGTCTGCACAAGGCCTATGATCAGCTCGCCGGCGAAGGGCGCTGGCTTGCGCCCAGGGGCCTCGGAACGTTTCCGATCCGCTTCCCGTCATCGCAATCGCCAGGCGACGATGGCTGGCATGTGGACATGAGCTTTGGCACAGCCCATGCCGACTTCATGGAATGGCGTGCCAATGTGAAGAGCAGCGGCCGTGCGCTGCTGATGCTCTTCCTGTTCTCGGACGTCGGAAACGATGATGCGCCCACGCGAATCCGGAAAGGCTCGCATGCGGCCATCGCGCGGGAGCTACTGCCCCATGGCGAGGCGGGCGCAACGCTCCGGCAACTTGCTGCCGGCGACTGGGCGTCGACAAGGGATCGCGAGGTTGAACTTGCGACCGGCAAGCCAGGCACCGTCTATCTGTGCCACCCGTTCCTGGTTCATGCCGCGCAACCCCACCGCGGGAAAGAGCCGCGCTTCATGGCACAGCCTCCGCTGCTGCCGAAGCGCGAATTCGATCCGGCGCTGCCACCTTCGCCGATTCAGATCGCGATCCGGCGGGCTTGCGGGCTGACGGTGTAGGCGGATGGCATCCGGGGCCGCTGGGCGGTCCCGGATGTTGCTGTCGCCTTGTGTCGTTTGCGAAACCGCATCACGCCGACAGCGGCACGCTCAAAGGCACGGATTTTTCACGGGTGGTCGCTTGACGGACAAGAGCGTGTTCAAAGTTGAAACTCGCAAGTCGTGCGAAGCGGACCGCAATGCAATGCTCATGGGACGAATAGGGTTGGCTTCGCACAGCTTGCGGCGATCGTCGTCGGATTGCCCGCGCACCACGTCCCCGACGTGCTGCTTACGTTGCCGAATGGCATCCTGAAGCTCCGATTTGGTCACGGGAACGATGCTGTTCTCAACGATGAACTCGTTCATGCGAGCTATCGCATCGTCCAGATCGGCTTCAAAGGCTTGATCTTCGCTCGGCTGGCAAACTTCGGTGTAGGCTCGAACCCCGACATAAATCTCCCAACTGCATTGCACGGCTCCGCGTCCGCTGTTGTCGAACCCGGTACTCATGATCCGGTCGCCATCGCGCTCCAAAAAGAAGGACACCCCCGAGGAGAGATCTATACGTCGCGTCGCCTTGCCCTTGTCATTGACGCCATCAACCACCTTTGCGTCGGACCGCTTCGTCAAGGCATCCCACAACGGAGACCACTGTGCCTCCTGGGCATCGGCGGTGAGGGCTGATAGCAGCAGCGCGGCAGCGACACAGATCAAGCCACTGGCTGCGGACCATGTGCGACGCTTAGACATCAAGGGCTTTCCAGCAGACCGTGGGGTGTGGGACGATAGCTGCACCAACGGCAAACGCAATTCAGAACTGCGCGGCGCAAGTGTGACCCCGACCACCGTCGTCACAGTTTCCCATACACCCGCGCGGCAACCGCCTTCAGGCGCTCGACCGAGCCGGACTGCGGATGCGGCTTGACCGGGGCGAACAGGATCGAAGCCTGGCGGCCGTTCTTCCAGACATGGATGTGGACGGCGTTGCCGTTGCCCTTGGTGCAGGAATGCTCGCCGAAGGCTTCGCGGCCGAGCTCGGGGATCGCCACGTGCGTGCATGGCCCTGCACGCTTCATCATGCCGATGGCGGTATCGCGCGAGGTCGTGATCACCGCGACGGTCATGGTGTTGGCCTCACGATCGAACATCATGCAGCTGCCTGCCCCGGTCCGCTGCACCGTCAGCGTGCCGTTGTCGAGAAAGCCGTCGGCATCGGCGGCCGTGAGCCACTCGCAATTGCCGAACCGCTCGCTGCTCCTGCTCACATTGCCGACGGCAACGCGCGCGGCCTCAGTGATCGGCGCGAGCAGCGCATCATCGGCACGCCGGCCGTTCGGATAGACGCTGATCTGCAGAATGTAATCGCCGGACAGGGCGACGACCGAGGCCTCCTGGCGTTCCGCGCCCGCCGCGCTCGTTCCGCCCTGGCCCTCGTCGCCGATTCCGGACACTGCGCTCAGCGGCATGCGTTCGCCAAGCGTCTTGACGAAGGTCGCGTACAATTCCCTGGCGCGGTCCTTGTCGGGATTGCGGAACACGGAGAGCATCATCGTGTCGCCGCGCCCGGCCTGGTAGATGCAGCCGCGGCCGTCCTGGTTCGAAATCAGCGACCATTTCAGCGCCGGCATCGCCCGGGCGAGCTCCTGGGCGCTGATGAACGGGCAGGTTTCGGCCGCGCGCGCGGGAAGCACCGAGGCGGCTGCGATGGCAAGGAATAAAACGAAGCGGGAGAATAGATGATCGATCGTGCGCATCGGACGAACTTACCATCGAAACGGCGCGCGCGACGAGATGAAACTGAGAACTGCTATCTCATTGAATTTCAGCTACACAGAATCCTATTACGCAGCCCCCGGTGCCTTCGCCACCGTCAGGTCCTTCAGGAACTGCTCCATGAGCGGCTTGTTGCCAAACCGGCGATAAGAGCGCTCTGCCTCCAACGAAAATGTCGGTTGGGCCCCTACCAAGCTTGCCATCGTCAGCTGCGCCGCTTCTATATCACCGCGCCGCCCTTGCAGCGCAGCCTGTATGAGCAGGCAGTTGGCATCGCGCGGCGCCCTTACAAGGCATTCGGAGATCACGGTAGCCGACTCATCGCGACGATCAGCGGCGTAAAGAGCCTGGCCATGCACATAGGCGTAATATTCCGGTGCCATGGGATGAAGGCGACGCGCCCGCTCGGCATTGGCAACAGCGTCCGCGTAGTCCCCGAAACGGACTTGTGCTTTTGCCAATGCCATCATGCTATCCGGGTCATTGGGATTCAGTTCGACGGCGCGCTTGGCGGCCTGCAAGCCGCCCGCATAATCGCCCTGCACCGCCAGCCCGAAGCTGATCACCTGATAGCCGAGCGAGAGATTGGGATCGAGGCGCACAGCCTGGCGCGCTTCGCTAAGACCTAGTTCCAGCTCATGCGCTGTCGCCCGACCACTCGACCTCTTGGCCACATCCGCGATGTAAGTGAGGGCCAAGCCCGCACGGGCGGCGGCATAGGCCGGGTCCATTTCCAGCGCGCGCTGATATAGGCCGCGTGCCTCCATAAGTGCTTCCGCATCCTGGACGCCATGCCGGTATCGATGACGGGCCCGCAAGAGAAAATCGTAAGCCTGGAGGTTGTCGGTCGGCCGTTGCGCGGCAGCGATGGCTTCACTTCGGCCGATATACGGCGCGAGCTGGGCGACGATTTCCGTGGTCAGCTCGCTTTGTACGGTGAAGACGTCGGCAACCTGCCTGTCGAAGCTGCGCGACCAAAGGTGCGCGCCCGATTTCACGTCGATCAGCTGCGCCGAGACGCGAAGCCGGTCCCCCTCGCGGCGCGCGCTGCCTTCCACCACGTAGGAAACGCCCAGCTTTGCCCCGAGCTTGCGCATATCGCTTTCTTGCCCGCGCACGGCATAGGTGGAGTCCCGCGCGATGATCTGAAGCTCGGAATTCCTTGCAAGCGCTGTGGTCACATCCTCGGTCAGCCCGTCTGCAAAGTACGACTGGTCCCCGCCCATGGTCGCAAAGGGCATGACCGCAACTGACGGGCGCGGGTCGGCGCGGGTCTGGTCGAAAGATAGCGCGGCCGGGAGCCGGCTGACCATCGCCGCCAGGGAAAGCGGTTGGATTTGGGTGCCGATGAGGACAAGGGCTACGGCGGCGACGCCATATGACCAGCGCGCAGCGGTACCGCGTAGAACGCGCGGGACTTTTCGCCAGCGAGACCACGAGGATTGCGCGCGTCGGACCCGGTAGACGTTAAGACGGTCGGGAATGTTTTTGGCGCGCCTGCGGCCCACACGCGCGAACACATCGCCGCGATTGCGGTCTGCGGCCATGACGACAGCGCCGCTAACAAAGATGCTACCGGGATCGGCCATCGTCTCGAGCCGTGTGGCGACATTAACGCCGTCGCCGTACATATCGCCATTATCCTCGATGACATCACCGAGGTTGATGCCTATGCGCAGCTCAAACGGGGCGTTGTCGAACCCTTGCTGGATGGCAGAGCCCGCATCAACGGCTTCGTTGACGCTGGGAAACATCGCCAGAAACCCGTCGCCGGTCTTCTTGAAGATGCGTCCACCATGCTGCGCGACTGTGGGCTCGATCAGATTGTCGAAGACCGTGCGCAGCTCTTTATAGGTGGAGGCCTCGTTTTCGGCCATCATCAGGCTGTAGCTGACGATGTCGGCGGCCATGATCGCGGCGAGCTTGCGTTCCATCAACGGTTTCCCTGTACAGGGGCCAAGCACAACTGGCATTGCGGACATTCTACGCCAGCTTGAAATTAAACCTTCCAACCCGCATGCGGTTATCAACACAGCTCATATATTCGTGAGCAATGAGACCCGTCCGGCGGCGCGCAAGCAGCACCACTCCGCTCATACGGCTGATCCAGAGTTTCCCTGCGGGTTCCCATATGGCGACGGTGAGGCCGGCGCTGGGTCAGCGGGCCGTCGTCACCGCCCCTGATATTCGGCCCAGCAATCCGCCGTTTCATAGACGCGGACCGCCCACAGCTGCGGCAGGCTGGGCTTCAAGCGGTCCCAGATCCAGACCGCGATATTCTCGGCGGTCGGATTCGCGAGGCCGTCGACCTCGTTCAGGCACTGGTGGTCCAGCGCCGCCATGATGCCGGCGAAGCTTTTCTCGATATCGAAGAAATCAGCGACGAAGCCGGTGTGCGGGTCAACCGGCCCATCCAGCTGGACCTCGACCCGATAGGAATGACCATGCAGCCGGCTGCACCTGTGAGTCTCGGGCACGTTTGGCAGCCGATGCGCCGCCTCGAACTTGAACGCCTGCGATATCCTCATCCAGCTCCCCACACGGCATGGCCATCCGGTCTCGGGCCGGTCTGGCGACCAGATGCTGTCCTGTCCTGACCTTTCGGCAAAGAATGGCGCGCCCGGAACGATTCGAACGTCCGACCCTCAGATTCGTAGTCTGATGCTCTATCCAGCTGAGCTACGGGCGCGTGTTTCGCAAACAGCGCGGGCAGGGCCCGCAAGCAGCCCCCGGCGGAGCCGGAGGGGGTGCGAAAGAGCGCTCTGACTAACCGCTCTTGTCCCGATTGGCAAGGTCCGGCTCGCCGGTATTTTGGGGCATTTCCGCACTTCTCTTCGTCATTCCGGGGCGCGACGAAGTCGCGAGCCCGGAATCCATAACCACCAGCCGGGGTTATGGATTCCGGGCCCGACCCTTCGGGTCGTCCCGGAATGACGGAAGGAATGGCGATGGCCCAGCTCGTTTCAGTCGGCCGCTGGCCTAGCCTTAAGCCCTCTGGCGCTCGTTGCGGATGGAGAGCAGTTCCACGGGACGGTCGGGGATGACGATGCGGAACGTGGCGCCGATGGTGCCTTCGACCAGGTGGATCTCGCCGCCATGGGCGCGGACCAGCTCGGCGGCGATGGCGAGGCCAAGGCCGCTGCCGCCGGGGCGGCCCGAGGTCTGGAAGGCCTCGAACAGGCGCTCCCGGGTCTTCGGGGGAACGCCGGGGCCGGTGTCGGAGACCTCGAGAATGGCGACGGCGCCTTCGCGCTTTCCGGTGATCCGGATCTGCTGCACGCGCCCCTCACCCGCCGCATGGCTTTCGAGCGCCTGGGCGGCGTTGCGGACGAGGTTGAGCAAGACGCGGAACAGCTGGTCGGGGTCGGCGTCGACCGCGAGCCCGCGCTCGATCGCGGCGACCCAGGCGATCGAGGCGTCGTTGGCGAGCCCCGCGGTCTCCCGCACCTCCATCACCACAGGCTCGATCAGGATCATGCGGCGGTCGGGTGCGGCCTCCTGGGCGCGGCCGTAGGACAATGTCGACTGGCAGAAGGCGATGGCGCGCTCGAGCGAGCGCACGAGCTTGGGCGCAAAGCGCTGCACGCGCGGATCCGGCACGCTGGCGAGCTGATCCGACAGCAGCTGGGCCGAGGCGAGCAGATTGCGCAGATCGTGGTTGATCTTGGAGACCGCGAGGCCGAGGGCAGCGAGCCGGCTCTTCTGATTCAGCATCGACATCAGGTCGCGCTGCATGTCGGACAATTCGCGCTCGGCGACCCCGATCTCGTCGCTGCGCTGGCTCGGCACGATGATGCCGGCCGAGCTCTCGGGATTCTCGTGGAAGCCGACCAGGCTCGCGGTCAGCCGCCGCATCGGGCGCACGAAGAGATAATGAAGCGCGAGATAGACGAGGCCCGCGGTCAGCACCGCGATGATCAACGCGACCACGACGAGGTTGCGGGAGAAGCGGTACATCTGCTTCCGCAGCGGCAGCTCGTCGGTGACGATCTCGATGAACTGGGCATTGCCGACCCCGGGGCCGACGATGCGGATGGCCTGGTTGCCGGTCTCCAGCATCATCCGGAACGAGCCGGTGATGGCCTCCCAGGCCGTCATGTCGCGCAGGTCGATGTCGTGCTCGATGGCGGCCGGAATGTTGTCGCTGGCGAGCAGCCGGCGCTGCTGGCCCATCTTGATTGCGACGGCGCGGGCATTGATGCTCTTCAGGATCTGCCGCGACAGCGAATCGGGGACCATGCCGAGCGGCGCCGCATCCAGCACCAGCGCCGCGGTGTTGGCCGCCGCGACGCGATCATTCAGCCGGTTGACCCAGAAATTCGCGATGGCTGGCACGTAGAGCAGCACCGCGGCGATCATCACCAAGGGAATGGTGAGCAGCAGCAGCTTGCCGGACAACCCGAGCCCGCGCGAGCCGCGGGGCCGCGTCGCCGGCTGGTCTGGCTGATCCAGATCCTGGATCGGCTGGCGATCTGTGGCTGGCACGAAACTCGCCCCTGTTGGCCTTGGCTGATGGAGGATGCGACCCGACCGATGTCCGGTCAAATTACGGATCGCTAATCTGCCGAGGTGTGATGTAAGCGCTGATAGCGCGAGTCGCCACCTCAAGGGTTAAAAACGCCGCGCAAACAGCGATATTCACCACAATCGCGCGCTTGTGCGGCGTTGACGAAGACAAGGCGCTCCCTTATAAGCCGCGCGAATTGTCCGCGATGACCCGGTGCGACACCGGGAGCGGCTCTCTTGGGGCCGAAAAAGGGCCCGTTTTGGGCCGCATCTTCCGGACTTTACCATCAATTCTACAGGCAAATTGCCCGGTCAGCGGAGAAAAACCCGTGAAGCGGACTTATCAACCCAGCAAACTGGTGCGCAAGCGCCGTCACGGCTTCCGCGCCCGTCTCGCCACTGCCGGCGGCCGCAAGGTTCTCGCCGCCCGCCGCGCCCGCGGCCGCAAGCGTCTGAGCGCCTGAGCCGGACCCCCTTTTTGGGATTTCATCATGGATCGGCTGAGGCAGCGGGCGGATTTCCTCGCCGTTGCCAATGGCGCGCGGGTGAATAGTCCCGCGTTCGTCCTGCAAAGCCGCCGCCGCGATGATTCCGGCCCTGTCAGGATCGGCTTCACCGTCACCAAGAAGAACGGCAACGCCCCCGAGCGCAATCGCATCCGGCGCCGGTTGCGCGAACTGGTGAAGCTGCTCGATCCGACATCGATGCAGCCCCACCATGATTATGTCCTGGTCGGACGAAAGGACGCGCTCTCGCGCGACTTCGCCACCATGCTCGACGATCTGCGCATAGCGTTCACGAAGCCCGCGCGGCATACGGCCAAAGCGCGCGGCCACAGGCCGGGTCACGCCGCAGCGACCAGCCGCAAACCGGATTGATGACGAGACAATCGAGATGACCGACAATCGCAATACCATCCTCGCCGTCATTCTGTCCGGCCTGGTGCTGATCGCCTGGCAGTACTTCTACAATGTGCCGCAGATGGAGAAGCAGCGCGCCCAGCAGCAGGCGCAGTCCGAGCTCCAGAAGGGCAGCACGCCGCAGCCGGGCGCGTCCCCGACGCCGGGCAGCGCGCCGCAGCCCGGCGCGGCCCAGCCGTCGACGCCGGCCGCGAGCCCGCCCCAAGCGGTCGTTTCGCGCGAGACTGCCATTGCAGCGAGCCCGCGCGTCAAGATCGAGACGCCGCGGATCGCCGGCAGCATCTCGCTGAAGGGCGGCCGCATCGACGACATCGCGCTGGTGCAATATCGCGAGACGGTCGATCCGAAATCGCCGCCGATTGTCCTCTATTCGCCGTCGGGCACGGCGGAGCCCTATTACGCCGAGTTCGGCTGGGTTGCAGCGACGGGCGTGACGGCAAAGATGCCGGATGCCCAGACCGTCTGGCAGCAGGAGGGCAGCGGCAGCCTGACGCCGTCGACGCCCGTGGTGCTGAAATGGGACAATGGCGACGGCCTGACTTTCCGCCGCACCATCGCCGTCGACGACCATTATCTCTTCACCATCAAGGACGAGGTGAGCAATGTCGGCAACGCGCCCGTCACGCTCTATCCGTTCGCGCTGATCTCGCGCCACGGCGCGCCGCATGTCTCCGGCTACTATATCCTGCATGAGGGCCTGATCGGCTATCTCGGCGAACACAGGCTGCAGGAATATGCCTACAGCAAGATCGACGAAGCCAAGCAGGTGAACTTCAAGGCCACCAATGGCTGGCTCGGCATCACCGACAAATACTGGGCCTCCGCGCTGCTGCCGGATACCAACGCCCAGCTCCAGGCGCGCTTCTCGTCCAACCCGGTCGGCAAGGTCCATACCTACCAGACCGACTATCTGCTCGACCCCGTCACCGTCGCGATCGGCGGCACCGCGACGGCCAACGCGCGGCTGTTCGCAGGCGCCAAGGAAGCCGGCGTGGTCGGCATCAACTTCCCGCTCGCGGGCCTCGGCGGCTACAACAAGGCGCTCGGCCTCAACCAGTTCGACCTGCTGATCGACTGGGGCTGGTTCTATTTCCTCACCAAGCCGATGTTCCTCGGCCTCGACTTCTTCTTCCGCTTCTTCGGCAATTTCGGCGTCTCGATCTTGCTCGTCACGGTGATCGTGAAGCTGTTGTTCTTCCCGCTGGCGAACAAGTCCTACGCCTCGATGGCGAAGATGAAGTCGATCCAGCCGCAGCTGCTGGCACTGAAGGAGCGCTATCCCGACGACAAGGTGAAGCAGCAGCAGGAGATGATGGAGATCTACCGCAAGGAGAAGATCAATCCGGTCGCCGGCTGTCTGCCCGTGCTGATCCAGATTCCGGTGTTCTTCGCGCTCTACAAGGTGCTGTTCGTCACCATCGAGATGCGGCACGCGCCGTTCTTCGGCTGGATCAAGGACCTCTCCGCGCCGGACCCGACCAATCTCTTCAACCTGTTCGGGCTCATCCCGTTCGATCCGACCACGATTCCGGTGTTCGGCTATTACCTCGCGCTCGGCATCTGGCCGATCATCATGGGCATCACGATGTGGATCCAGATGAAGCTGAATCCGACGCCGCCGGATCCGACGCAGCAGATCATCTTCAACTGGATGCCGCTGATCTTCACCTTCATGCTGGCGGGATTCCCGGCGGGCCTCGTGATCTACTGGGCCTGGAACAACCTGCTCTCGGTGGTCCAGCAGGGCTACATCATGCGCCGCAACGGCGTGAAGGTGGAATTACTCGACAATCTCAAGGCGACGTTCGCGAGGAAGGCGACGTAAGCGTCGTCATTGCGAGGAGCCCTTGCGACGAAGCAATCCAGAGTCCCTCGGCGGATACATTTCTGGATTGCTTCGCTTCGCTCGCAATGACGCAAGGAAACAGCGAGGCTTCGCATGACCGACGACAAACATGCGAAGCTGATCGAGGCCGGGCGAAAACTGTTCGCTCGTGACTGGCAGTTCATCTGGGCCTCGCCTTCGATCGAAACGCTGCCGCCGATGGCGGGGCTGGAGATCGCCTTTGCCGGGCGCTCCAATGTCGGCAAGTCGAGCCTGATCAACGCGCTCACGGGCCGCAACGCGCTGGCGCGCACCTCGCATACGCCGGGCCGCACCCAGGAGCTGATCTTCTTCGAGGTCCCCGGCAAGAACGACCTGCGCCTCGTCGACATGCCCGGCTACGGCTATGCCAAGGCGCCGAAGAGCCAGGTCGCGTCCTGGACCGAGCTGATCCACAAATTCCTGCTGGGACGCGCCAGTCTCGCGCGCGTCTACGTGCTGATCGATGCGCGGCACGGGATCAAGGATGTCGATCTCGAGGTGCTGAAGACGCTCGACCGCTCCGCCGTCAGCTACCAGATCGTGCTGACCAAGGCCGACCAGGTGAAAGTCGCCGAGCTGCAAGCACGCATCGCCGAGACCGAGGCCGTGCTCGCCAAGCATCCGGCCGCGTTCCCGACCGTGCTCGCGACCTCGTCGCGCAGCGCGACCGGCATGGCCGAGCTTCGCGCCGCGATGGCGAAGCTCCTGGAAGAGCGGGCCTCGTGATGGCAGCGCACCGCCTGCTGATCGGGCTTGCCGGCTTGATGGGCGCCGCCGGCGTCGCGCTGGCCGCCGCGTCCGCCCATGGTGCCGACGCGAGCCGTCTTGCCTCCGCCAGCGCCATGCTGCTGTTTCATGCAAGTGCCATACTTGCGACCATCGCCTTGCTCACGCGCGGCCTTCTGCACGGCGGAATTGGAATCGTGGCGACGTTCGGCTTCGCGATCGGTGCCGCGCTGTTCGCAGGCGACCTCACCTTGCGGCAGTATGCCGGGCACGCGCTGTTTCCGATGGCGGCGCCGACGGGCGGGATGGTGATGATTGCGAGCTGGCTGGCGGTAAGTGTGGCGGCGGTGGTGGCGAAGCGCTGAATCCGTAGCCCGGATGGAGCGAAGCGCAATCCGGGGCCGGTGTCTGCGGCGACGAATCCCGGATTACGCTGCGCTCCATCCGGGCTACATAGCTGCCACACCTTTGCGCTGTCCCCGCCAATCGGATAGAACGCGCACCATTCGACCCGCCAGCGAGACCGCGACATGACCGACATCTCTCCGCTCGACCAGGCCCGCATCCTGTCCGAAGCGCTGCCGCACATGCAGCAATATGACGAGGAAACCATCGTCATCAAATATGGCGGCCATGCCATGGGCGACGAGGAGACCGCGAAGAACTTTGCCCGCGACATCGTGCTCTTGGAGCAGACCGCGATCAATCCGGTGGTGGTGCATGGCGGCGGGCCGCAGATCGCGACCATGCTCAAGCGTCTTGGGATCGTCTCGGAATTCGCCGCGGGCCTGCGCATCACCGATGCCGCGACCATCGAGATCGTCGAGATGGTGCTCGCCGGCTCCGTCAACAAGCAGATCGTCGGCTACATCAACGAGGCCGGCGGCAAGGCGGTGGGCCTGTCGGGCAAGGACGGCAACATGGTGAAGGCGACCAAGACGACGCGCACCATCGTCGATCCCGACTCGAACATCGAGAAGGCGATCGATCTCGGCTTCGTCGGCGACCCCGAGAAGGTCGACCTCACTTTGCTCAACCAGCTGATCGGCTACGAGCTGATCCCGGTGCTGGCGCCGCTCGCAACCTCGAAAGAGGGCCAGACGCTGAACATCAACGCCGACACCTTTGCAGGGGCCGTCGCCGGCGCGCTGAAAGCCAAGCGCCTGCTGCTGCTCACCGACGTGCCCGGCGTGCTCGACAAGTCGAAGAAGCTGATCCCGCAATTGTCGGTGAAGGACGCGCGAAAACTGATCGCCGACGGAACCATCTCCGGCGGCATGATCCCGAAGGTCGAGACCTGCATCTACGCGCTGGAGCAGGGCGTCGAGGGCGTCGTCATCATCGACGGCAAGATGCAGCACGCGGTGCTGCTCGAGCTCTTCACCAACCAGGGCACGGGCACGCTGATCCACAAGTGATGCGGGAACGCGAGCAGCGGAAGAAGGTCGTCATGCCCGGGCTTGTCCCGGGCATCCACGACCTTTCTTCTCGCGGCAAAGACGTGGATGGCCGGGTCAAGCCCGGCCATGACGATTTGAGAGAGCGTCATCCACGCCGCTCCCCCCTCACCCGCTTCCTGATGACGCTGCCTGCCGCAACTGTCTCCTTCTTCTTCTCCTCGGCGCCGGCGATCGCCGACCTCAAGATCTGCAACCGCATGTCCTATGTGGTCGAGGCCGCGATCGGCATCGACGACAAGGCGGCCACCGCGACGCGCGGCTGGTTCAGGATCGATCCCGCCGCCTGCCGCGTGGTGGTGCAGGGCACGCTGACCGCCGACCGCATCCTGCTCAACGCGCGCGCGCTCGGCGTCTACGGCGCGTCCCCGATCCCGCAAAGCGGCAACGACATGCTGTGCGTCGCGCAGGACAATTTCGTCATCGCGGCGGCGCGGCAGTGCCGCAGCGGCCAGACGCAGGTTCCCTTCACGCAGGTGACGCCGACGCAAAGCCCGGACGGCAACCTCGTCGCTTATCTCGCTGAGGATTCCGAATATGACGACGAGCAGGCGCGCCTCGCCGGCATCCAGCGGCTCCTGGTGATCGCAGGCTACGACGCCGCGCCGATCGATGGCGTCGACGGGCCAAAGACGCAGAGCGCGCTGGCCGCATTCCTGAAGAGCCGGGGCTTGTCGTCCGACATCGTGGGCTCGCAGAACTTCTTCAAGACCATGGTCGATGCCGTGCAGACGCCGTCCGCGACCGGCCTCACCTGGTGCAACGACACGCCGCACAAGGTGATGGCGGCGATCGCGACCGACGACGGCAAGGCCGTGACCAGCCGCGGCTGGTATCGCATCGATCCCAAGACCTGCCTGCACCCCGATGTATCAGGCCAGCCGAAGCAGATCTTCAGCTTCGCGGAAGCGGTCGACGCCGACAACCGAATCGTCAAGCTGAAGGACAAGCCGCTGAATTGGGGCGGCGACAGGCAGCTCTGCACACGCGAGACCAAGTTCGAGACCAGCGAGCAGACCGATTGCGGCGCGCGCGGCTTTGCGCCAACGGGCTTCGGCGCGGTAGACATGTCGAGCGGCGGCAAGACGCTGCGCTTTGCCGTGCCGTGAGATTGGCGCAATGATCAGCACGCAAGCATCCACAAGCTCCGCCGTCGTCCCCGCGAAGGCGGGGACCCATAACCCCAGGGAGTGGTTGCGGAGGGAAGCTGGTCACCCCGAGTCTTCGCAAAACTCCTCCCTGGGGTTATGGGTCCCGGGCTCGCGCTTCGCGCGCCCCGGGACGACAAGTTGAGAATGCCGATATGACCTTCCCCCGCAGCTTCAACCATGTCGACACCTGGGTGTTCGACCTCGACAACACGCTCTATCCGCATCACGTCAATCTGTGGCAGCAGGTCGATGCGCGGATCGGGGAGTTCGTCTGCAACTGGCTGAATGTCGGCCCGGAGGAAGCGCGGGCGATCCAGAAAGACTATTATCGCCGCTTCGGCACCACGATGCGCGGCATGATGACCCTGCACGGCGTCTCCGCCGACGACTACCTCGCCTATGTCCACAAGATCGACCACTCTCCGCTGGAGCCGAATCCGGCGCTTGGCGCGGCCATCGCAAAGCTGCCGGGCCGCAAGCTGATCCTCACCAACGGCTCGGTCGACCATGTCGATGCCGTGCTGGCGCGGCTCGGCTTCGCCGGCCATTTCGACGGCGTGTTCGACATCATCGCCGCCGAGTTCGAACCGAAGCCGGCGGAGCAGACCTACCGCAAGTTCCTCGGCCAGCATGCGGTCGATCCGACCCGCGCCGCCATGTTCGAGGACCTCGCCCGCAACCTCACCGTCCCCTACCGGCTCGGCATGACCACCGTGTTGGTGGTGCCCGACGGCACCAAGGAGGTGGTGCGCGAGGACTGGGAGCTGGAAGGCCGCGACGCCGCCCATGTCGACCACGTCACGGATGATCTGGCGGGGTTTTTGGCAAAGTTGTCGGGGTGATTTCGTAGCCTGGATGGAGCGCAGCGTAATCCGGGGCTGGCGTAGCTGCGGAGAGACTGTCCCGGATTGCGCTTCGCTCCATCCGGGCTACGGGTCTTCCCGGGTGGTGATCCAGAACGCAGCCTTGACTCCGCTCCGCCAAATCCCGAAAAAGCGCTCCAATTCTCGCGAAACCACGCGCTTCCCAGAGGAAATCACGATGTCCCTTGCAGCCCTCGAATCCACCATCAACAGCGCCTTCGAGGCGCGTGACGGCATCTCGACCACGACCAAGGGCGAGGTGCGCGAGGCCGTCGACCAGTCGCTGGAGATCCTGGACAAGGGCGAGGCGCGCGTTGCCGAGCGCGGCAGCGACGGCAAGTGGAAGGTCAATCAATGGCTGAAGAAGGCCGTGCTGCTGTCGTTCCGCCTCAACGACATGGACGTCATTGGCGGCGGCCCCGGCAAGGCAAGCTGGTGGGACAAGGTGCCCTCGAAGTTCGAAGGCTGGGGCCCGAACCGCTTCCGCGATGCCGGTTTTCGCGCGGTGCCCGGCGCGATCGTCCGCCGCTCGGCCTTCATCGCCAAGAACGTCGTCTTGATGCCGTCCTTCGTCAATCTCGGCGCCTATGTCGATGAGAGCACGATGGTCGACACCTGGGCCACCGTCGGCTCCTGCGCGCAGATCGGCAAGCGCGTGCACATCTCGGGCGGCGCCGGCATCGGCGGCGTGCTCGAGCCGCTGCAGGCCGAGCCGGTCATCATCGAGGACGATTGCTTCATCGGCGCGCGCTCGGAAGTCGCCGAAGGCGTGATCGTGCGCAAGGGCGCGGTGCTGGCGATGGGCGTGTTCCTGGGCGCCTCGACCAAGATCGTCGACCGCGAGACCGGCGAGGTCTTCATGGGCGAAGTGCCGGAATATTCCGTCGTGGTGCCCGGCGCGCTGCCCGGCAAGCCGATGAAGAACGGCCAGATCGGCCCGAGCACCGCTTGCGCCGTGATCGTCAAGCGCGTCGACGAGCGCACGCGGTCGAAGACCAGCATCAACGAGCTGCTGCGGGATTGATGCAAGGCGAGTAGCGAATGGCCAGTGGCGAATAGGGCGCCAATCCTACTTGCCATTCACCATTCACCATTCGCTGCTAGGATCGAACCCACCCTCCCTCCATCGCGACCAATTTCCGGGCGGCCATTCCGCCCGGAGCCACTCGCATGGACTGGATCTGGTACCTATTCCGCTTCGACGGCCGCATCAATCGCGCCCTGCTGTGGCAGGCGCTGCTGATCGTTGCGCTGCTGGCAGGCTTGCTGGAGGTGATCGGTCAGATCATTCATCTGCCCAATGCCGACGGATCGTTGAAGCTCTCGCTCAAGCTCGATTTCGGCCTTGGCGATCTGTTCAAGCTGGCCGATCCCCGGGAACACCCTTCACTCGCGTCTACCGACCGCGCGCCCCTGATCCTGAGGGCATTCGGCATGTCGCTGTTCCTGTGGGTCTATCTGGCAACGGCGATCAAGCGGCTGCACGACCGTGACAGGAGCGGCTGGTGGCTCGTTCCGTTTTTCCTCGTGCCCGGCCTGTTCAACCAGTTCTCGGACCTGCTCCCCGACACCAGCGTGATGCTTCTTTTCAACCTCGCCGCTTCGATGCTGTGGCTGTGGGGTCTCGTCGAGATGCTCTGCGTGCCCGGCACTGTCGGCGATAACCGGTTCGGGCCTGATCCGCTGGCCGGGATCGCGTATGAGTCCACGCCCGCCTCGCCGCCTGCGAAGAGCTGGGACCAGGGCCGCGAGATCGAAATTGTTCCGCCCAGCGCTAGCCCACCCGGCGGCATGCATGTTAAGCGGGGCGCATGACCGATGCCCTCTCGATCGCCCGCGACCTCATCCGTTGCCCCTCAGTCACTCCGGCCGATGCCGGCGCGCTCGGGGTGCTCGAAAAAATCCTGGGCGCTGCCGGTTTCACCTGTCACCGCGTGACCTTCAGCGAGGAAGGCACCGCCGACGTCGACAATCTCTACGCTCGGATCGGCACCGACGGTCCGCACATCACCTTCGCAGGCCACACCGATGTGGTGCCGCCCGGCGACGAGAGCGCCTGGAGCGTCGGCGCGTTCTCCGGAGAGGTGAAGGACGGCGTGCTGCATGGCCGCGGCGCGGTCGACATGAAAGGCGGCATCGCCTGCTCGGTCGCCGCGGTGCTGGAGCATCTCGCCGCCAACGGCGGCAAGCCGCGCAGCGACGGAAAGGGCTCGATCTCGTTCCTGATCACCGGCGACGAGGAAGACGTCTCGATCAACGGCACCATCAAGCTGCTGAAATGGGTCGCCGAGCGCGGCGAGAAATTCGACCATTGCGTGCTCGGCGAGCCCTCCAACGTCGAGACGCTCGGCGACACCATCAAGATCGGCCGGCGCGGCTCGCAATCCGGCACGCTCGTCGTCGACGGCGTGCAGGGCCACGTCGCCTATCCGCACCGCGCCTCCAATCCGGTGCCTGATATCTCGCGGCTGATCGTCGCGATCTCCGACGAGCCGCTCGACCATGGCAGCGCGCAATTCCAGGCGTCCAATCTCGAATTCGTCTCGGTCGACGTCGGCAACAAGGCCTTCAACGTCATCCCCGGCGAGGCCCGCGCAAGATTCAACATCCGCTACAACGACAACCACACCCAGGCGAGCTTGCGTGAATTGGTGGAGACGCGTCTCGCCAAAGCCTGCGGCAACCGCATCAAGGCCCGCATCGTCTGGGAGCCCTCGAACTCGAACGTGTTCGTGACCAAGCCGGGTCCGTTCACCGATCTCGCGGTCTCCGCGATCGAGGAGGTGACGGGGCGCAAGCCCGAGCTCTCGACCTCAGGCGGCACGTCGGATGCGCGATTCATCTCCTTCTATTGCCCCGTGATCGAGTTCGGCCTGGTCGGGCAGACCATGCACCAGATCGACGAGCGCGTGCCGGTGGCGGATCTGGAGAGGCTGACGAAAGTGTATCGCGGGATTTTGGCGCGGTATTTTGCTTGAGGCAGTGTTGCCTCCATAAACACGACCGTCATCGCCCGGCTTGACCGGGCGATCCAGTATTCCAGAGACGGCAGTGATTGAGCCGAGAGGCCGCGGCGTACTGGATGCCCCTGTCAAGCCGGGGCATGACACCGAGGTTTGGCGAGAGCGTGCCCGCTCTCTGCGCCGCTCGCCTAATAATCCACCTTCATCAAATACAGCCCCTCAGGCGGGGCGACGATGCCGCAGGCGGTGCGGTTGCGGGCTTTGAGTGCGGCGGAGAGATCGTCGGCGGTCCAGCGGCCCTCGCCGACCCAGACCAGGGATCCCACCATCGAGCGCACCTGGCTGTGCAGGAACGAGCGCGCCGAGGTGATGACGTTGATCTCGCGGCCATCGCGGATCACGTCCAGCTGGTCGAGTGTCTTCTCCGGCGATTTGGCCTGGCACTCGGTGTCGCGAAAGGTGGTGAAATCGTGCTTGCCGAGCAGGCGCTGCGCCGCCGCGTGCATTGCGTCGGCATCGAGCTTGCGCGGCACGCGCCAGGCGTGGCCGACATCGAGCGCGAGATTGGCGCGAGTGTTGACGATGCGATAGCGGTAGTGGCGCTTGACCGCCGAGAAGCGCGCCTCGAAATCGTCGGGCACGATCTCGGCCTCGAGCACCGCGATCGGATGCGGGCGCAGATGCGCGTTGAGCCCGTCGCGAAAACGGCCCGGCGGAAACTGCTTGTCGACGTCGACATGGGCGACCTGGCCGCGTGCATGCACGCCGGCATCGGTGCGGCCGGCACCGTGCACGCGCAGATCCGAACCAGTCATTGCCTTCACCGCGGCTTGCAGCGCGCCCTGCACCGATGGCAGCGTGTCCTGCACCTGCCAGCCGAAGAACGGCGCGCCGTCATATTCGATGGTGAGCTTGTAGCGGGGCATCGTGTCCAGTTTCGTCGTCATTGCCCGCCTTGTGCGCTGTTGCGCACTGGGGCGGGCAACCAGTACTCCGCAGCTTATCCGATTGACCGAGAAGCCTCGGCGTACTGGATACCCCGCCTTCGCGGGGTATGACAGTGTCAGGTGAATTTGGATCCCGCCTTTAACGGCACGCCGCGCAGGAAGTCCGCGGCCTGCATGCGGGCCTTGCCCTCGCGCTGCAGCTCGATGATGCGGATGGCGCCGTCGCCGCAGGCGACGGTAAGCTGATCGTCGAGCATTTCGCCAGGCGCGCCGGCGCCTTGCGCCAACTCGCAACGCAGGATTTTGACGCGGGCATCGTCAAGCTCGCTCCAGGCGCCGGGGAACGGCGAGAGGCCATGGACGTGGCGCAGCACTGCGCGCGCCGGCTTTGTCCAGTCGATCCGCGCCTCCGCCTTCTCGATCTTGGCGGCATAGGTGGCGCCGTCCTCGCTCTGCGCCTTGAGCTGGAGCCCGCCGCGTTCGAGCGCGGCCATCGCGCGCACCATCAGGTCGGCGCCAAGGCGGGACAGACGATCGTGCAGGTCGAGCGCGGTCATGTTGTCGGTGATCGTGATGCGCTCGGCCATGGCGACGTCGCCGGTATCTAAGCCGACATCCATCTTCATCACCATCACGCCGCTCTCGGCATCGCCGGCCATGATGGCGCGGTTGATCGGCGCGGCGCCGCGCCAGCGCGGCAACAGCGAGGCATGCAGATTGTAGCAGCCGAGTTTTGGCGCATCGAGGATCGCCTGTGGCAGGATCATGCCATAGGCGACGACGACGGCCGCGTCCGCATCGAAGGCGCGGAACTCCGCCAGCGCCTGCTCGGTCTTCAGCGTCTTCGGCGTCAGCACGGGAATGCCCAGCTTTCGCGCGGCCTCCTCGACCGGGGTCGGCTGCAATTGCAGGCCGCGCCGGCCGCCCGGCTTCGGCGCGCGGGTGTAGGCGGCCGCGATCTCGTGGCCATGCGCGACCAGCTCGAGCAGCGTCGGCACGGAGAAATCGGGCGTGCCCATGAAGATGAGGCGGAGGGGCATGTGACGAGACAATCCTTGAAACGAGCAAGGTACTCGTCATGGCCGGGCTTGTCCCGGCCATCCACGTTCGTCCTGCTCGCGGCGGCAAAGAACGTGGATGCCCGGGACAAGCCCGGGCATGACGGCGGAGGAATTATCACTCCGCCGCGCGCTTGGCGGCTTTCTCGAACTTCTTCATGACGCGGTCGCGCTTGAGCTTGGACAGATAGTCGACGAACAGCACGCCGTTGAGATGGTCGATCTCGTGCTGGATGCAGGTGGCGTAGAGGCCTTCGGCATCCTCCTCGTGCACCTTGCCGTCGAGATCGGTGAAGCGCACGCGCACCTTCGCGGGACGCTCGACCTCCTCGTAATATTCCGGGATCGACAGGCAGCCTTCCTCGTAGACCGACAGTTCCTCGGACGAGGCGATGATTTCAGGATTGATGAAGACGCGCGGCACGTGCTTGGTCTCGCCGCTCTCGTCACGCTTGGCGAGATCCATGGTGATGAGACGCAAGGGTTGCGCGACCTGGATCGCCGCCAGCCCGATGCCGGGCGCGTCGTACATGGTCTCGAACATGTCGTCGGCAAGCTTGCGGATCTCCGCCGTGACCTTCTCGATCGGCTTGGAGACCAGGCGCAGCTGCTTGTCGGGCAGGATGATGATTTCTCTGAGGGCCATGGCCGCGATTTAAGCCGCGCGCCGGATGCGGTCAATGCGGCCCGGAACCCGTTAACCCCTCGCTAACCATAAAACTTCACCTTTCATTAACCATGAAAATTAGGGGGCGGTTAACCCAGAATGTTCCCTCTTCGTTCGCGAGAGCGCAGCGAATCGGCTACAAGGCGGCATGAACGAGATCATTGTCATGCTGGGCGACTGGCCGGTGCGCATCGTCGATGCGCTGATCGGCTTCGGTGCGCTCGTCCTCATCCTGCTGGTTGTGATTGCGGTTGTGATCGCGCGCTCGGGGCGGCGTGGCGCGGAACTCGCCATGGCGAACGCAATCCGTGCCGACGAGCTCGAGGAGCGGCTCGCCCAGGTGCTGCACGCCCAGAGCGAGGCCTCGGGGCGGGTCGACGCCATGACCCAGGCGCTCGCCGGCCGCCAGGCCGAGATGGCGCGTGCGGTCAACGAGCGGCTTGATTCGGTGACGCATCGGGTCGGCCAGTCCATGGAACATTCGACCCGCAACACCATGGAGAGCCTGCGCGCGCTGCATGAACGGCTCGGCATCATCGACAACGCGCACAAGAACCTCACCGACCTCACCACGCAGGTGACCACTCTGCGCGACGTACTCGCCAACAAGCAGTCGCGCGGCGCGTTCGGCCAGGCGCGGATGGAGGCGATCGTCCAGGACGGTCTGCCCAAAGGCTCCTACGAGTTCCAGTTCACGCTCTCGACCGGAAAACGACCGGACTGCGTCGTGTTCCTGCCCGACCAGCGCCCGCTCTGCATCGACGCGAAGTTTCCGCTGGAGGCGATGACGGCGCTGCACGACGCCCGCACCGACGAGGAGCGGCGCGTTGCCACGCAGCGGCTGCGCGGCGACGTGATGAAGCATGTCAGCGACATCGCGGAAAAATACCTCGTCACCGGCGAGACCCAGGAGATGGCGCTGATGTTCGTGCCGTCGGAATCGGTCTATGCCGAGATCCATGACGGCTTCGACGACGTGATCCAGAAGGCCTATCGCGCCCGCGTCGTGCTGGTGTCGCCGTCGCTGCTGATGCTCGCGATCCAGGTGATGCAGCAGATCATGAAAGACGCGCGCATGCGCGACGCCGCCGACCAGATCCGCACCGAGGTGATCAAGCTCGGCGACGATTTGGGGCGCCTGCGCGACCGCGTGCTCAAGCTGCAAAAGCATTTTGCCGACGTGAACGAGGACGTCCGCCAGGTGCTGATCTCCGCCGACAAGATCGAAAAGCGCGCAGGGCGAATCGAGGAGCTCGATTTCAGCAAGAGCGATGCGCCGGAGGCGCCGCGCCTGGTGGCGACGGCGGAGCTGTTTCCGCGGAAGCTCCAGGCGGGGGAGTGAGACTAGGGCACACTGTCGTGCCCCGCGAAGGCGGGGCATCCAGTACGCCGTGACGATCGTTGTTAAGCCGACGTGCCGGCGTTTACTGGATCGCCCGCCTTCGCGGACGATGACGGCGGAATGGAAGGCGAAGATGGATCCACGCCAGTACGACGTGTACATTCTCGCCAGCCGAATTGGCGGCACGCTCTATATCGGCGTGGCGAACGATCTCATCCGCCGGTGGCGCAGCACAGGTTGAAGGTCATCGAAAGCTTCACGGAGAAGTACGACGTTGCCCGACTTGTCTACTTCGAGCAGTTCGACCATCCCGAGAATGCGATCAAGCGGGAGAAGCGGTTGAAGAAGTGGAATAGGGCCTGGAAGGTCCGCTTGATCGAGCAGCATAACCCAAACTGGGATGACCTCTATCCTGGAATAGCCGGACCATCATGATGGCGTCATGCTCGATGTCGTGCCCCGCGAAGGCGGGGCATCCAGTATTCCGCAGCCCGAGTGGTTGAACCGAGACGCCGCGGAGTACTGGATCGTCCGCCTTCGCGGACGATGACACCGAGCGTGTTGGAAGCTCTCCCGTCTCACCAGCTACCGCGAGAGTCTTTTCTCCCAGAATCTGCTAACACGCCCCCCATGACCGCACCCGACGCGACCTCCCCCGCCGCGACTTCCACCGCCTCGCCCTCCTGGCGCGACAGCCTTGCTGTTTACCTGCAGCCGCGGGTGCTGATCGTGCTGTTTCTCGGCTTCTCCTCGGGGCTGCCGCTGGCACTGTCGGGATCGACGCTGCTGGTGTGGATGGCCGAAGCCGGGGTCGATCTTGGAACGATCGGGCTGTTTGCGCTGGTTGGAACGCCATACACGCTCAAATTCCTGTGGGCGCCGCTGGTCGATGCGCTGCATGTGCCGTTCTTCACGCATGCCTTCGGACGTCGCCGTGGGTGGCTGGTGTTTGCGCAGCTGCTGCTGATCGGCGCGATCCTGCTGTTGGCGCTGACCGATCCGGCACGTTCGCCACTGCTTGTCGCGCTCGGCGCGCTGCTGGTCGCGACGATGTCCTCGACGCAGGACATCGTGGTCGACGCGTTCCGCGTCGAGAGCCTGCCCGAAAGCGAGCAGGCCGCCGGCATGGCCGCCTATGTCGCGGCCTATCGCATCGGCATGTTGGTCTCGACTGCAGGCGCCCTGTTCATCGTCACCGGCTTCGAGGCGATCGTCCCGCGTGGCGCCGCCTGGATGTGGGGCTATGTGGTGATGGCGGCTCTGGTGCTGATCGGCACGGCGACTGCGCTCGCCGCCACCGAGCCCGCACAATCCGCGCGCGCCGAGGCCGCCACGCAGGACGAGGGCGCGCTCACGCGGGTGTTCCATGCGGCGCTGGGCGCGTTCTCGGAATTCCTGCGACGCAAGGAAGCATGGGTCGTGCTCGCCTTCGTCGTGCTGTTCAAGTTCACCGACGCGTTCTCCGGCAACATGACCGTGCCGTTCGTCATCGACATCGGCTTCACGCGGAACGATTATGCCGTGATCGTCAAGGGCGTCGGCATCGTCGCGACCCTCGCCGGCGGCTTTGCCGGCGGCTTCGTGGCCCGGCGCTATTCGCTCGCGACCAGCCTGTGGATCGGCGGCATCGTGCAGGCGATGTCCAATTTGTCGTTCTCGTGGCTAGCGCTGGTCGGCGTCAACGAATGGGCGCTGACCCTCGCGATCACCTCCGACAATTTCTGCAACGCCATCGGCACCGTGATCTTCGTCGCCTATCTCTCGGCGCTGTGCCAGAACCCGCTGCACACGGCGACCCAATATGCACTGTTGACGGCGCTCGCCGCGGTGGGACGGACCTATTTGTCGTCGGGCGCAGGCTATCTGGCGAAAGCGACGGGCTGGCCGATGTTCTTCGCGATCTCCGTCCTCGTCGCCATCCCGAGCCTGATGCTGCTTGCGTACTTGCAGAAGCGCGGGCATTTCGAGGCGCTGGGGCCGGTGCGGGTGTAGGCACCCCTGTCATGCCCCGCGAAGGCGGGGCATCCAGTACTCCGAGACAGTCGTGATCGACCGAGAAGCTGCGGCGTACTGGATCGCCGCCTTCGCGGGCGATGACACCGGAATCGGGGAGACGACTCCACCCCTACTGCTTCTTGATCAGGCTCCACTTCGTGATCACGGCCTCGCTCATCTGGCCGGGATCGCTGGCGCAGGCGACCTCGTCCACCTTCACGGAGATCTCCTTGCCGACGAAGGATTTCAGCTGGGCGGCCTGCGCCTCGCTGGAGGTGACGAGCTGGAACGTCTCAGGGCCGGTTTCGAGATTGCACAGCCCGTTCGGCGGCGGCAGGCGGCGCGGTTCCGACGTGATCTGGTAGGTCGCGACGCGCTTGCCGTTCTTGACGTCGCGCACCTTCATCGCGTTGAGCTCGCCGGAGAGCACATCGCCAGTGTTGATCGGCTTCCCGGGCTTGGACGGCGGCAGCGCCGCGTCGCCCTGCTGCGCGGAGATGGCCGGGGTCACCAGCATCAGCATCGTCGCGACCAAAGCCCATCGCGTGGCGAAAAGTTTCGTCATGTCGTCCGTTCCGTAAAGTCTGGATGGAGATTCCTGTTTTGACGCGTTTTCTTCACGCGAACCGGTATCCACTTCGCTCGAAAACGCTCTAGAACAGGGTGCGCTGCCGCATCGCAGCCGATAGCGTACCTTCATCGAGATAATCAAGCTCGCCGCCGACGGGAACCCCGTGGGCGAGCCGCGTCACCTTCACATTGGCGTCCTGAAGCAGGTCGGTGATGTAATGCGCCGTGGTCTGGCCGTCCACCGTCGCATTCAGCGCTAGGATGATTTCATGCACTTGCGAATCATGCGCGCGCGCCACCAGCGCGTCGATGGTGAGGTCCTGCGGGCCGACGCCGTCGAGCGGCGACAATGTCGCGCCGAGTACATGATAGCGACCCTGGGTCGCATTGGCCCGCTCCAGCGCCCAGAGGTCGGCGACATCGGCGACGACGACGATGATGGCAGGATCGCGCTTCGGATCGGTGCAGACGGTGCAGGGGTTTTGCGTGTCGATGTTGCCGCAGGTCTTGCAGACCTGGACCTTGTCCAGCGCCACCTGCAAGGCGCTCGACAACGGGATCATCAGCGCTTCGCGCTTCTTGATCAGATGCAGCGCCGCGCGCCGCGCCGAGCGCGGACCGAGGCCCGGCAGCCGCGCGAGCAGCTGGACCAGCCGCTCGATCTCGGGACCTGCAACAGCGCCCATCTTATTGGCCGAACAGCCCCGGCGGCAGGCCGAGCCCGCCGGTGAGGGCCTGCATCTTCTCCTGCATGGCGGTCTCGGCCTTGCGGCGCGCATCAGCGAGGGCGGTGACGAGCAGGTCTTCCAGCACCTCGCGCTCCTCGGCCTTCATCAGCGAAGGATCGATCTTGATGCCCTTGACGTCCATCTTCGCGGTCATGCGCACGGCGACGAGACCGCCGCCGGAAATGCCTTCGACCTCGACGTTGGCGAGCTGGTCCTGCATCTCCTGCATCTTGGATTGCAGCTGCGCCGCCTGTTTCATCATGCCGAGAAAATCAGCCATGGGTGCGTGTCCTTGGAAAGAATGGTTCAGAGATCGTCGCCGTCGGAACCGTCGGGCGGATCGTCGCTGCCATAGTCGGCGTTAATATCGGTTTCCGGCGTCTCGGGAGCAAGCCTGCGGACCTCGACGACCTTGGCGCCGGGGAAACGCGACAGCACCTCCTGCACGCGCGGATCGGCTTCCGCGGTACGGGCATGCTCCTGCTTGGCCGCCTGGTTCACCGAGCGCAAAGTCGGCTGGCCCTGCTCGTTGGAGACGATCACGGTCCAGCGGCGGCCGGTCCACAGCTCGAACTTCTTCGCAAGTTCCGAGATCATGGTCTTGGAAGCGTTGGGCTCGAGCGCGACTTCCAGCCGCCCCTCCTCGAAACGGACGAGGCGCATGTCGCCTTCGAGCGCGCTCTTGGTCATGATGTCGCGCTTCTGCCCTGCGAGCGCAACCAGCTGGGTGAAGCTCGCGATGCGCAGCTGGGGCGCCGCCCCTTGCGTATCCGGCGCGGGGGCCGCCATCTGCGGCCGGGCGCCACCGCCAAACGCTGGAGCCGAGGCTGTCGGCATGCGCACGGGCGCAGCTGACATCGGCGCTGCGGAGGCAACCGGCGCGGCCGGCGCGCCGTTGCGCGCGCTACTTCCGCCGTTCACGACCGGCGAGCCGCCGCCGTTCTGCTCGAGCATTCTGATCGCTTCGTCGGGTGTCGGCAGGTCGGCGACATAGGCGATGCGCACCAGAACCATTTCGGCCGCGGCTGCGGGACGCGTTGCGGCCTGCACCTCGGCGATGCCCTTAAGCAGCATCTGCCACATCCGCGACAGCACGCGCATCGAGATCTTGGAGGCGAACTCCTTGGCGCGCACCCGCTCGGTCTCGCCATAGGCGACGTTGTCGGCGGTCGCCGGGATGACCTTCACACGGGTGACGAAATTGACGAACTCGGCGAGGTCCGAGAGCACGACGATGGGATCGGCGCCGACATCGTATTGGTCGCGGAACTCCTTGAAGGCGGACGCGATGTCGCCGCGCGCCAGCGACTCGAACAGATCGATGACCCGGGTGCGGTCGGCAAGGCCCAGCATCTGCCTGACGGCATCGGCCTTCACCTGCCCCGCCGCATGCGCGATCGCCTGGTCGAGCAGCGACAGCGAATCGCGCACCGAGCCCTCCGCGGCGCGCGCAATGATGCCGAGCGCTTCCGGCTCGATCTCGACGTTTTCCTTCGCCGCAATGCTGGCGAGGTGCTTCATCAGCACGTCGGCCTCGACGCGGCGCAGGTCGAAGCGCTGGCAACGCGACAGCACGGTGACCGGAACCTTGCGGATCTCGGTCGTCGCGAACACGAACTTGGCGTGCTCGGGCGGTTCCTCCAGCGTCTTCAGGAAGGCGTTGAACGCCGCCGTCGACAGCATGTGGACTTCGTCGATGATGTAGACCTTGTAGCGGGCGCTGGCCGGGGCATAGCGCACGCTGTCATTGATCTGGCGGACGTCGTCGACGCCGGTATGCGAGGCCGCGTCCATCTCCAGCACGTCCATGTGCCGGCTTTCCATGATCGCCTGGCAATGAACTCCCAACGTCGGCATGTGGATGGTCGGCCCCTTCACCGATCCATCCGGCATCTCGTAGTTGAGTGCGCGGGCGAGAATGCGCGCGGTGGTGGTCTTACCGACCCCGCGGACGCCGGTGAGAATCCAGGCCTGCGGAATGCGGCCGGTCTCGAACGCATTGGAGACGGTACGGACCACGGCCTCCTGGCCGATCAGGTCGTCGAACGAGGATGGGCGGTATTTGCGCGCCAGCACCCGGTAGGGCGCATTGCCGGCCTGGCCGGCGCTATCGGGATCGGGAGGGGCGCCAGCGTCGGTCATCGGTCGATCCGCAATGAAATGTCTCTTGGCCGGCTTTTGCGGAAAGGAGCGCGCTGGCGGCTGGTGCCGCCGGCGCTGGTTCGCTCGAAAAACAGGTAGGAGACTGACGAGCGACCCGATCCGGACCTCGTTAGGGCTGCTTCCTTCCGGACCTGACCCGGTTGGCGAGTGGCTCGTCCACCGCCAATCTCCCGGTCCCTATTTGGGGCCAAAGGGAGCGGAAAGCAAGCGGGGTCTGGGGCTGTTCCGACGGCGCTTGGGGACTTCCAGCGCCGAATTCGCCCTCATTCGGCCTGCATCGGGTCCGGCGCATAAGGACCATGGCGCATACGCATGTTGTGTGGGGGCGTGGTCTCTGCGACGGTAAGAATCAATTCAGAGAAGCCTTGATGCCCGAACCCGCCTGGTCGCTGCACTCCCGCCTGAAAGAGGACACCATCGATATCGGCGACCTGCCGCTGTCGAAGGTGCTGGTCATCAAGGACGCGCATTATCCCTGGCTGCTGCTGGTGCCGCGGCGCGCCGACACGGTCGAGATCATCGATCTTGACGAGGTGCAGCAGGCGCAGTTGATGACCGAGATCTCCCGCGTCTCGCGCGCTCTGAAGGAGATCACCGGATGCGACAAGCTCAACATCGCCGCGCTCGGCAACCTCGTGCCGCAGCTGCACGTCCACATCATCGCGCGCCGCACCAGTGACGCGGCCTGGCCGCGGCCGGTGTGGGGCGTGATGCCGCCGCTGGCGCATGACGCCGCGGAGGTTCAGAATTTCATCAGCGCGCTTCGCCGCAAGATCTGGTTGGGTTGAAAGAACGATAATGTCAGCATTCAACGCGTTTCCGCTCGGGCAGCCGGCCTTCGTCACCAACGTCCTCGACCGCGCCGCGCATCTGCGCCGCGACGACGAAAAGCTGTTCGCGCTGGAGCAGAAGCCGTCCTCGCGCGCCTACGTGGTCTATCGCGACTCGCTGCTGGTGAAGCGCGAGGGCGACAAGGTGCGGGCGCTGCTCGGAATCGACGAGGCGCTGAAATGCGGCGCCAATCCCGGCACGGTGTTCCTCGGGCTTCGCGACGGTGCGGCCGTGTTCGGCATGGGCCTGTCGCAGGCCGCCGCCGAGAAGCTGGTCGGCCGCGAGGATTATACCGTGACCGAGCTGCGCGGCATGGCGATGCAGGGCGCGATCCCGCCCGAGGAGCTCTCGGCCGTCGCGATGGCAAAGTCGATGGTGGGATGGCATCAGCGCCACGGCTATTGCGCCAATTGCGGCGTACGCACCAGCATGAAGGAAGGCGGCTGGAAGCGCGACTGCCCGAGTTGCAAGGCCGAGCATTTTCCGCGCACCGATCCGGTCGTGATCATGCTGGTGGCGTCCGGCGACAAGTGCCTGCTCGGACGCCAGAAGCAGTTTCCGGCAGGGATGTATTCGTGCCTCGCCGGCTTCGTCGAAGCGGCCGAGACCATCGAGGACGCGGTGCGCCGAGAAATCTTCGAAGAGTCCGGGATCCGCTGCACCGACGTGCAATATTACATGACCCAGCCCTGGCCCTATCCGTCGTCCCTGATGATCGGCTGCAGCGCGCAGGCGCTGAACGAGGACATCGTCGTCGATCGGATGGAGCTGGAAGACGCGCGCTGGTTCACGCGCGAGGAGGCGGCGAAGATGCTGACGCGGACGCATCCGGACGGGTTGGCCGGCCCGCATCCGTTCGCGATCGCCCATCATCTGCTCGGCCGTTGGGTGCACGACAAGAGCAGCGCCTGAGCCGAGCCGACGATGGCCGGGATCGCGCCGCGCATCCTCTGCATCGGCATGCCGGTGCGCGACCTCATCCTGCGCGTCGAGGCCTTGCCCGAACGTGGCAGCAAGGCGAACGCCGGCCATCTCGCCGAGGTTTGCGGTGGCAACGCGCTCAATGCCGCTATCGCCGTTGCGCGGCTCGGCGGCCGCGTCGCGTTCGCAGGTCCCATGGGCGATGCGCGGGAGACGTCGAGCGCTTTCATCCTCGCGCAGATGGCGCAGGAGGGCGTCGATAGCACACACATCGTGCGCATGCCGGGTCTGACCACACCGGTCTCGGCGATCATGATCGAGCCCTCGGGCGAGCGGACGCTCACCATCTATCGCGATCCCGCCTTGTGGACCGTGAAGCTGCCCGAGGCCGACGCCTTGCTGGCCGATTGTCAGGCGGTGCTCGTCGAAAGCCGCTGCGCGGCGTTCGCGACCTCGCTTTGCGCCGAGGCACGCCGGCGCGGCATTCCCGTCATCGTCGGCGTCGACCGCGCGATGGCGCTGCAGGACGGCCTGCTCACGGCCGCCTCGCATCTGCTGTTCGCCAGCGCCCAGCTGCAGGAGACGGCCGGCATCGCTGACGACGGTGCGGCCTTGAAGCGCCTGGCGGAGCTGACGCCCGCCTTCCTCGCGGCCACAAGGGGCCCGCGCGGCACGATCTGGCTGAACCAGGCGGGCGCGCTGGAGGAAACACCAGCCTTCCCGGTCCAGGCGCTCGATACGCTCGGCGCCGGCGACGTCTTCCATGGCGCGTTCGCGCTCGGCCTCGCTGAGGGTAAGGGGTTGCGGGAAGCGATGCGATTCGCCGCGGCTGCCGCAGCGCTGAAATGCACCCGCCATGGCGGCGGCCTGGCTGCCCCGCAACGCGCTGAAGTTGAAAGGTTTTTGCACGATCGCCCGCAGAGCGATTCCATGGAAGCGCCGAGATTATGGGCTTGCCGTGGAAAGATTTTCTCTATATCAGGGAAATCTGCCCCTGAAATGAAACAAAGTTCTTCAAATGACTGATGTCGCCGTCCAAATTCCCGAGACCAGCCGCCGCCTCGACGCCATCGACCGCAAGATCCTGATGGTGCTCCAGGAAGACGCCTCCCTCTCCGTCGCCGAGATCGGCGACCGAGTCGGCCTGTCCTCGACCCCCTGCTGGAAGCGCATCCAGCGCCTGGAGGCCGACGGCGTGATCATCAAGCGCGTCGCCCTCGTCGACCAGAACAAGATCGGGCTCGGCATCTCCGTGTTCGTGTCGGTCGAGAGCTCCGACCATTCGGATGCCTGGCTGAAGCGATTCGCCGAGGCCGTCAGCGCGATGCCGGAGGTGATGGAGTTCTATCGCATGGCCGGCGACGTCGATTACATGCTGCGCGTCGTGGTCGCGGACATGCAGGCCTATGACGTGTTCTACAAGAAGCTGATCAGCGCCGTGCCGCTGAAGAACGTCACCTCGCGCTTCGCGATGGAGAAGATCAAGTCGGTGACGGCGCTACCGATCCCGGCGGTGGTGGCGGCTTAATTTACGCCACACGGAAAGTGTCATCGCCCGATTTAATCGGGCGATCCAGTATTCCAGAGACGCCGGTGATAGAATCGAGAAGCCGCGAGGTACTGGATGCCCCGGTCAAGCCGGGGCATGACAGCGGAGCGAGAGGGACGGATCGCCTCTCTCAGGTGCTCCTCAAATCTTCTGATTGTACTCGCCGACTTCGGGATGCGTGCGCAGCACGCTGTTCACCATCTCGAACATGTCGTGCATGCGCTGCTCCGAGACCGGGCTTTCGACCACGACGACGAGCTCGGGCTTGTTGGACGAGGCGCGCACCAGGCCCCAGCTGCCGTCCTCGACCGTGACGCGCACGCCGTTGACGGTGACGAGATCGCGGATGGCCTGCCCCCCGATCTTCGCACCCTTTGCTTGCAGGCCTTCGAAGTGCTTCACCACCTTGTCGATGACGCCGTATTTGGTCTCGTCGGCGCAATGCGGCGACATGGTCGGCGACGACCAGGTCTTCGGCAGCGCGTTCTTCAGATCGGCCATCGACTTGCCGGGCGCGCGGTCGAGCATGTCGCAGATCGCGAGCGCCGAGACCAGGCCGTCGTCATAGCCGCGGCCATAGGGCTTGTTGAAGAAGAAGTGGCCGGACTTCTCGAAGCCCGCGAGCGCGCCGGTCTCGTTGGTGCGGCGCTTCATGTAGGAATGACCGGTCTTCCAATAGGCGGTCTTTGCGCCCTGCTTCTGCAGCACGGGATCGGTGATGAACAGGCCGGTGGACTTCACGTCGACGATGAACTGCGCGTCCTTGTGGATCGCCGACATGTCTCGCGCCAGCATCACGCCGACCTTGTCGGCAAAGATCTCCTCACCGGTGTTGTCGACCACGCCGCAGCGGTCGCCGTCACCGTCGAAACCGAGGCCGACATCGGCCTTGTGCTGCAGCACTGCGTCGCGGATCGCGTGGAGCATCGCCATGTCTTCCGGATTCGGGTTGTATTTCGGGAAGGTGTGGTCGAGCTCGGTGTCGAGCGGGATCACCTCGCAGCCGATCGCTTCCAGCACCTGCGGCGCGAACGCGCCGGCGGTGCCGTTGCCGCAGGCCGCGACCACCTTGAGCTTGCGCTTGAGCTTCGGACGAGAGGTGAGGTCGGCGATGTAGCGCGCCGGATAGTTCTCGTGGAACTGGTAGGAGCCCCCGGCCTTGTTCTTGAATTCCGCGTTCAGGACGATCTCCTTCAGCCGCGTCATCTCGTCAGGGCCGAAGGTCAGCGGGCGGTTGGCGCCCATCTTCACGCCGGTCCAGCCATTGTCGTTGTGCGAGGCCGTAACCATCGCAACGGCGGGCACGTCGAGATCGAACTGCGCGAAATAGGCCATCGGCGTCACCGCAAGACCGATATCGTGCACCTTGCAGCCCGCCGCCATCAGGCCGGAGATCAGCGCGTATTTGATCGAGGCCGAGTAGCCGCGGAAATCGTGGCCGGTGATGATCTCCTGTTTGACGCCGAGCTCGGCAATCAGCGCGCCGAGCCCCATGCCGAGCGCCTGCACACCCATCAGGTTGATTTCCTTCTGGAACAACCAGCGCGCGTCGTATTCGCGAAAGCCTGTCGGCTTCACCATCGGCTCGGATTCGAAGGCGTAGGTGTTGGGCAACAATACGGATTTCGGCTTCGGGAACATTGAGTCGGTCTCGTGAAAGGGGGGCGGGAGTTGCTGCAGGCTTAGCGAATGCCAAACCGCAGCGAAAGGCGGGAATAAAGGCTTATGGCCGATAATTGCGGCAGTTTGGTAACGAAGAAACGTTACCGGAAGGGCGGCCGGAGCAAGAATATCTTCTTGAAATTGACGACCGCGCGGTCGCGCGGCTCGCCTCTACTGCTCCAACACCATCTGCCCGTTGGCGTACTCAAAACGCTTCAGGCGGGACAGGAAGGAGAGGCCGAGCAGGTTTTCCGACAGCGCCTCGTCCGGCAGGACCATGGCATCGACATCGCGCACGATGAGACCGCCGACGTCGAGCATGGCGATGCGGGTGCGCGCGGCCTTGATGGTGCCGTTGGCGGTGGAGACCGTGGCGTTGTAGTCGCCGCGCGAGGGACGGAGACCAAACCGGGCGGCCGAGGTCTCGTTCAGCGCAACCACGGACGCGCCGGTATCGATCATGAAGCCGATGCGCTGGCCGTCAATCCGGCCCTCGGTCTGGAAATGACCGCGGGCGTCACGGGCAATGGCCAGGCTGCGGCCGCCGGCCGGCGCTGTGGCCGCGACTGCGACCGTCGTGCGCGGCACTGACGTGGCGGAAGCCGAGCTCATCTTGTCCGCCATCTGCGCCATGAAGGTGCCGAGGCCGATCATGACGGCCGCGATGATCATAATGTTACGCATCACACCACTTCCGAGCCGAAAGCTCGATTTCATCACGCGACGAGGCCGGCGGCGAGCGAAGGCACGCCGGGGCTCCTGTCATTTTGACCAAAAGGATGAGCGGAGGGTTAATGCCGGTTGCGAGTTCTCACGTCCCGCGCGGCTTCGCCCGCCTTGTCGGCACGGCGCTCGCGGGATCGTCGGGCCAGGGGTGACGCGGGTAGCGGCCGCGCAGGTCGGAGCGGACGGCGGCGTAGCTGCCGCGCCAGAAGCCGGGCAGATCGCGCGTCACCTGCACCGGACGCTGGGCCGGCGACAGCAATTCCAGCACCAGCGGCACCTTGCCGGCGGCGATCGAGGGATGGGTGTTGAGGCCGAACAATTCCTGCAGCCGCACCGCGATGGTCGGTCCCTGCTCGGCCTCGTAGTCGATCGCGAGCATAGTGCCGGTCGGCGCCTCGAAATGCGTCGGCGCCTCGCGATCGAGCCGTGCGCGCATCTCCCACGGTAACAGCGCCATCAGGGCATCGGAGAGATCGCCCGCGGAGATGTCCTTGAGCGCGATCTTGTCGTAGAGCGCCGGCACCAGCCAATCATCGCGCCGCGCGATCAGACCGTCGTCCGACAAATCGGGCCAGCTGTCGCCCTCGGCCTTGCGCAGGAACATCACGCGGTCGCGCCATTGCTTGGCGGCTTTCGACCAGGGCAGCCGGTCGAGGCCCGCGGCGATCAGGCCATCTGCGAAGATGCGCGCGGTGTCCTCCGAGGGCGATACTGCAAGCGTCGCCTCGGACAGCGTGATCGCGTGCAGCACGCGCTTGCGGCGCGCCCGCAGCGCCATCGCGCCGCGATCAAAGGAGATCTCGTCGGCGGTCTCGATATGCTCGGCGAAATGTTGCTCGATCTCGTCCTCGGTGATTTGCGCGGCGAGCAGGATGCGTCCGCTCGCCGCCGTCCCGGTCATCTCACCGATCGCGATGTAGGGCGCACGGGCGAGCGAGGAGGTCTGCTCGACAGAGGCGCCGCGACCGTTGGCCAGCACGAAGCTGCCATTGCCGCGATTGCGCGCGACGCGGTCCGGGAACGCATAGGCGAGCATCAGGCCTGTCGACAGATCCTCCTGCTGCGCCACCTTCTCCGACGCCGCGACCTGCGAAGCCCAGCGGTGCGCGAGATCGCGCGCGCTTGCCGCGCGTGGTGAGCGGTCGCGGCGGAACTGGTCGCGGCGGTGCTCGAGATCGACGCTGTCGCCGCCAAGGCCGCGCTCGGTGATGATGGCCGCGATCTCGGCGGCGGCCTGGCCCTCGCCGGCGCGATGCGAATCCACGATCATGCGCGCCAGCCGCGGCGGCAGCGCCAGCGCACGCAGGCTCTTGCCTTCGGCGGTGATGCGACCGTCGCCGTCGAGCGCGTTGAGCTCGCTCAGCAGGCTCTTGGCTTCCTTCCAGGCCGGCTGCGGCGGCGGATCGAGGAACGATAGAGCCGCGGGATCGCTGACGCCCCATTGCGCCAGATCGAGCACCAGCGAGGACAGGTCGGCGCTGAGGATTTCCGGCTGGGTGTACGGCGCGAGCGATGCGGTCTGCGGCTCGTCCCAGAGCCGGTAGCAGACGCCGGGCTCGGTGCGGCCGGCACGGCCGCGGCGCTGGTCCACCGCCGCGCGCGAGGCGCGCACGGTCTCGAGCCGGGTCAGGCCGATATCGGGCTCATAGCGCGGCACGCGGGCAAGACCGCTATCGACGACGATACGCACGCCCTCGATGGTGAGCGAGGTCTCCGCGATCGAGGTTGCCAGCACCACCTTGCGCGTGCCCTTGGGTGCCGGCGCGATGGCGCGATCCTGCACGGCGGCATCGAGCGCGCCGAACAGCGGCACGATCTCGACGGAGGCGTCCTGCACGCGCTCGGAGAGGAAATTCTGCGTGCGGCGGATCTCGGCGGCGCCTGGCAGGAAGGCCAGCACCGAGCCGCTATCGGCGCGCAGCGCAGATGCGATCGCATCCGCCATCTGCCGCTCGATCGGTGCATCCGCCTTGCGGCCGAGATAGCGTGTCTCGACCGGAAACGCACGGCCCTCGCTCTCGACGACGGGGGCATCGCCGAGCAGCCTTGCCACCCGCGCACCGTCGAGCGTCGCCGACATCACCAGGATGCGCAAATCCTCGCGCAAGCCGGTTTGCGCATCACGCGCCAGCGCGAGGCCCATGTCGGCGTCGAGCGAGCGTTCATGGAATTCGTCGAACAGGATCGCGGCAACGCCTGTTAGTTCGGGATCGTCGAGGATCTGGCGGGTGAAGATGCCCTCGGTCACCACCTCGATGCGCGTCGCGCGCGAGATCTTCGAGCCGAAGCGGACACGATAGCCGACGGTTTCGCCGGCGCGCTCGCCGAGCGATTTGGCCATGCGGTCGGCGCTGGCACGCGCAGCGATGCGGCGCGGCTCCAGCACGATGATCTTCTTGTCCTTGGCCCAGGGCGCATCGAGCAAGGCCAGCGGCACGCGCGTGGTCTTGCCGGCGCCGGGAGGGGCCACCAGCACTGCGGCGTTGCTGGCCTCCAGCGTACGCGACAAATCGTCGAGCACGGCATCGATCGGGAGGGGCGTGTCGAAGCTGCGGGGCAAGATCCATCCACTCGTCATGCCCGGGCTTGTCCGGGGCATCCACGTCCTCGACCAGAAAACAGACGTGGATGGCCGGGACAAGCCCGGCCATGACGAATTTATGTGGAGCTGGGAACGATCAGCCCTGCACTGGCGGACGACCGACGCTCTCGTAGACGAAGCCGGCGGCTTCCATGTCTTCGGGGCGGTAGATGTTGCGGAGGTCGACGACGACCGGCTGCGCCATGGTCGCCTTCAACCGGTCGAGATCGAGCGCGCGGAACTGGACCCATTCGGTGACGATGACGAGCGCGTCGGCGCCTTGCGCGCAGGCATAGGCGTCCTCGCAATAGGTGATATCGGGCAATTCGCCCTTGGCCTGCTCCATGCCGACGGGATCGAACGCCTTCACCTTCGCGCCCATGTCGATCAGGCCTGTTACCAGCGGGATCGACGGCGCATCGCGCATGTCGTCGGTGTCGGGCTTGAAGGTGAGGCCGAGCACCGCAACGGTCTTGCCGCGCAGATTGCCGCCGAGCGCCTGGCTCACCTTGCGCGCCATCGCGCGCTTGCGGTTCTCGTTGACCGCCAGCACCGATTCGACGATGCGCAAGGAGACGTCGTAGTCCTGCGCGATCTTGATCAGAGCCTTCGTGTCCTTCGGGAAGCACGAGCCGCCGAAGCCGGGACCGGCATGCAGGAATTTCGTGCCGATGCGGTTGTCGAGCCCGATGCCGCGCGCGACCTCCTGAACGTTGGCGCCGGCCTTCTCGGACAGATCGGCGATCTCGTTGATGAAGGTGATCTTGGTCGCCAGGAACGCGTTGGCGGCGTATTTGATCATCTCGGCGGTGCGGCGCGCGGTGAACATCAGCGGCGCCTGGTTCAGCGACAGCGGACGGTAGATGTCGCCCATCACCTTGCGGCCGCGCTCGTCGGAGGTGCCGACCACGATGCGATCCGGGAATTTGAAATCGCGGATCGCCGCACCCTCGCGCAGGAACTCGGGGTTCGAGGCGACAACCACATCGGCCGACGGATTGGCTTCGCGGATGATGCGCTCGACCTCGTCGCCGGTGCCGACCGGCACGGTCGATTTCGTCACCACCACGGTGAAGCCCTGCAGCGACTGCGCGATCTCTTTCGCGGCGGCGTAGACGTAAGACAGGTCGGCGTGTCCGTCGCCGCGGCGCGAGGGCGTGCCGACCGCGATGAACACGGCATCGGCATCGGCGACCGGCTGCTTCAGGTCGGTGGTGAAGTCGAGCCGCTTGGCTTTCACATTGTTCGCGACCAGCTCGTCGAGGCCAGGCTCGTAGATCGGGATCTCGCCGCGATGGAGTGCCGCGATCTTCCTCTCGTCCTTGTCGACGCAGGTGACGTCGTGGCCGAAATCCGCAAAGCAGGCGCCGGACACCAATCCCACATAGCCCGTGCCGATCATCGCAATTCGCATGAAAAATCCTGTTCCAGCTTGGTTAACGGACGTCCAACTCAGCCCAATCCGGGGCGGTTTAGCATTTTCCCGAGGCCATGGAACAGTCCGCATGCAAAAACCGGCCCGCGATTTGAACCGGTAAAGAAGTCGGAAACTACTGCGCTCCAAACTGCCCCAGGCCCGCACAGGCACGGGCGGAACGCGCCTCGAAAAGGGACACCATGGCACGATCAGGCACAATCGCGGCGGCCAGCCCTTCCACGGCCGCTTCGGGCGCGCGTATCGACTGGGTCGACTACGCCAAGGGCATCTGCATCGTCATGGTGGTGATGATGCATTCGGTGCTGGGGGTGGAGCTTGCCGCCGGGCAGACCGGGTTCATGCACGTGCTCGTAGCCTTCGCAAAGCCGTTCCGGATGCCGGATTTCTTCCTGATTTCGGGCTTGTTCCTGTCTCTGGTGATCGATCGGGACTGGCGAACCTATCTCGACCGCAAGGTGGTGCATTTCGCCTATTTTTATGTCGTCTGGGTGACAATCCAATTTGGCTTCAAGGCCCCGGCCTTTGCGGCCGAGACCAGCTGGCAGCATGTTGGCCTGCTGTATCTCGAATCTTTCATCGAGCCGTTCGGCACGCTGTGGTTCATCTATCTGTTGCCGGTCTTCTTCGTCGTCACGAAACTGACACGCAAGGTCCCATCGCTCGCGGTCTGGCTCGTCGCCGCCGCGCTGGAGACCGCGCACATCACGACCGGCTGGACCGCCATCGACGAGTTCTGCGCACGCTTCGTCTATTTCTATTCGGGCTATTTGTTCGCGCCCTACGTGTTCGCCCTGTCGGACCGGGCGCGGAAGCATCCGGCGCTGGCGCTTGCAGCGCTCGCTGCCTGGGCGCTGATCAATGCCGGCCTCGTCGCAGCGGGCGCCAGCGAGTGGGCGATCGTCTCGCTCGCGCTCGGCTTCGCCGGCGCCTGCGCCATCATCGTCGCGGGCACGCTGCTCGCGCGGGCGCACTGCCTCAACTTCCTCCGCTTCTGCGGCGAGCATTCGATCGTGATCTATCTCGCCTTCTTCCTGCCGATGGCGGCGACCCGCACGCTGCTGCTGCGCACCGGCATCATTCCTGATACCGGCACGGTGTCGCTGCTCGTCACCGTCGTCGGCGTGCTCGGTGCGCTGGCGATCTGGCAGGTCGCGCTCCGCCTCAATGCGCGCTTCCTGTTCGAGCGGCCCGATGCGTTCTGGATCGCGCCGAGGAAGGCGGGCGTGCGGTTACAGGCAGCGGAGTAGCTGCCCTCTCGGTGTCGTCGCCCGGCTTGACCGGGCGACCCAGTACGCGGAGGCGCCAGCGATTGAACCGAGAAGCCGCAGCGTACTGGATTCCCCGCTTTCGCGGGGAATGACAGCGGGGGATAGTCGCGCTACCGGCCCAAAAATCCGCCTCCCAAGGCTGTCAAAGTCCGCAAAAATTCATACATTGCGGCCATGCCCAAGACATCTCCGAAGACCACCGCCAAAGCTGACACCAAGGCCGCGCCGAAAGCTGCCGCAGAGACCAAGCCCGCTGTTGCCAAGGCTGCTGCCAAACCGGTCGCGGCAAAGGCGGCCGGAAAGGGCGACCACGTCTTCCTGGTCGATGGTTCCTCCTACATCTTCCGCGCCTATCACGCGCTGCCGCCGCTGAACCGCAAATCCGACGGGCTCCAGGTCAACGCCGTGCTCGGCTTCTGCAACATGCTATGGAAGCTGCTCCGCGAGATGCCCGAGGACAACCGGCCGACGCATCTGGCCATCATCTTCGATAAATCGGAGATCACCTTCCGCAACAAGATCTATCCGGACTACAAGGCGCATCGGCCGCCGGCCCCCGACGATCTCATTCCGCAATTCGCGCTGATCCGCGAAGCCGTGCGCGCCTTCGACCTGCCCTGCCTGGAACAGATCGGCTTCGAGGCCGACGATCTCATCGCGACCTATGTGCGCCAAGCCTGCGAGCGCGGCGCCAGCGCCACCATCGTGTCGTCCGATAAGGACCTGATGCAGCTCGTCACCGATTGCGTCACGATGTACGACACCATGAAGGACCGCCGCATCGGCATATCAGAGGTGATCGAGAAGTTCGGCGTGCCGCCGAACAAGGTGGTCGAGGTGCAGGCGCTCGCGGGCGATTCCACCGACAACGTGCCGGGCGTACCCGGCATCGGCATCAAGACCGCGGCGCAGCTGATCACCGAATATGGCGATCTCGACCAATTGCTGTTCCGCGCCGGCGAGATCAAGCAGCCCAAGCGGCGCGAGGCGCTGCTCGAGAATGCGGAGAAGGCGCGCATCTCGCGGCAACTCGTGCTGCTCGACGACAAGGTCGAGTTGGAGGTGCCGCTGGACGACCTCGCCGTCCACGAGCCCGACGCGCGCAAGCTGATCGCCTTCCTCAAGGCGATGGAATTCACGACGCTGACGCGGCGCGTCGCCGAATATGCGCAGATCGATCCTGCCAATGTCGATGCCGATCCCGGCTACGCCAGCGGCGCCAGCGTGTTCACGACGCTGCCGCCTTCGGACGTCGTGCCCACACCAGGCACGGGAACTCCGGCGCCAGCCCGGCCGAACCAGCCCAACAAATCGGCAGGCAAGGAGGACAAGGCTGCGAGCCCGAAGGGTGCGCCGATCTCGCTCGCCGTCGCGCGCGAAGAGGCGCTGCGCAAGCTTCCTGTCGATCGCGGCAAATACCAGACCATCAAGACGCTGAAGGAGCTCGACGCCTTCATTGCGCGCATCCATGACGCCGGCCATGTCGCGATCGAGACAAGAGCGAGCTCGATCGATCCGATGCAGGCCGATCTCTGCGGCATCGCGCTGGCACTGGCGCCGAACGAGGCCTGCTACGTGCCGCTGGCGCACAAGCAATCCGGCGGCGGCGCCGGCCTGTTCGATGCCGGCCTTGCGCCGGATCAGGTCAAGCATGACGACGCGCTGCAGGCGCTGCGGCCGGTGCTGGAATCGGCGGGCATCCTCAAGATCGGCTTCGACGTCAAGTTCACGGCCGTGATGCTGGCGCAGCACGGCATCACCCTGCGCAACATCGACGATGCGCTGCTGATCTCCTACGTGCTCGATGCCGGCCGCGGCTCGCATGCGCTCGAATCGTTGTCGGAGCGCTGGTTCGGCCATGCCATGCTGAAGGACAGCGAGCTGCTCGGCAGCGGCAAGGGCAAGATCACCTTCGACCAGGTGCCGATCGACAAGGCCGCACCGCTGTCAGCCGAAGGCGTCGACATCGCGTTGCGGGTGTGGCGCGTGCTGAAGCCGCGCCTGGTTTCCGAGCACATGAGTGCGGTCTACGAGACGCTGGAGCGGCCGCTGGTCTCCGTGCTTGCGCGTATGGAGCGGCGCGGCATCTCGATCGATCGCCAGGTGCTGTCGCGTCTGTCCGGCGACTTCGCCCAGACCGCAGCGCGCGTCGAGGCCGAGATCCAGGAGATCGCGGGCGAGCCGGTCAATGTCGGCAGCCCCAAGCAGATCGGCGACATCCTGTTCGGTAAGATGGGATTGCCTGGCGGCACCAAGACCAAGACCGGCGCGTGGTCGACCACCGCACAGGTGCTCGACGAGCTCGCCGAGCAGGGCCACGACTTCCCGAAGAAGATTCTGGAGTGGCGCCAGGTCTCCAAGCTGAAATCGACCTACACCGACGCGCTGCCGACCTACGTCAACCCGCAGACCCACCGCGTGCACACCACCTACGCGCTGGCTGCGACCACGACGGGGCGCTTGTCGTCGAACGAGCCGAACCTGCAGAACATTCCGGTGCGTACCGAGGACGGCCGCAAGATCCGCCGCGCCTTCATCGCCACGCCCGGGCACAAGCTGGTCTCGGCCGATTATTCACAGATCGAGCTGCGGCTGCTGGCCGAGATCGCCGATATTCCCGTGCTGAAGCAGGCGTTCCGCGATGGGCTCGACATTCACGCCATGACCGCGTCGGAAATGTTCGGTGTGCCGATCAAGGGCATGCCGAGCGAGATCCGCCGCCGCGCGAAAGCGATCAATTTCGGCATCATCTACGGCATCTCCGCCTTCGGCCTCGCCAACCAGCTCGGCATCGCGCGCGAGGAAGCCTCCGCCTACATCAAGAAGTATTTCGAGCGGTTCCCCGGCATCCGCGCCTATATGGACGAGACGCGCGATTTCTGCCGCAACCACGGCTACGTCACCACGCTGTTCGGCCGCAAGTGCCACTACCCCGACATCAAGGCTTCGAATGCCTCGGTGCGCGCCTTCAACGAGCGCGCCGCGATCAACGCGCGGCTTCAGGGCACCGCCGCCGACATCATCCGCCGCGCCATGACCCGCGTGGAGGATGCGCTGGCCGCGAGGAAGCTGTCGGCGCAGATGCTGCTCCAGGTGCACGACGAATTGATCTTCGAGGTGCCGGACGACGAGGTCGAGGCAACGCTCCCCGTCGTGCAGAAGGTGATGCAGGACGCGCCGTTCCCGGCCGTGCTGCTCTCGGTGCCGCTGCATGTCGACGCCCGCGCCGCGAACAATTGGGACGAGGCGCATTAGCGCACTTCCTTACCTCTCCCCGCTTGCGGGGAGAGGTCGGATCGCCCTTCCGATCCGGGTGAGGGGGTGCAGGTCTATCGACGACCGCCCGTGTGGAGAAAGCCCCTCACCCCAACCCTCTCAGGGCGAGCGAAGCTCGTCCCGGCCCCGTAAGAACCGGGGCGAGGGAGCACACCGGCGCAAGACCTCGATTGTCCTCCGAGCAATTGCGCGATGGCCGCGCGATCCCGCGCGTATTAGAACCTTTGCATCTCCCGCACCGGTTCAACCATGCCCCACACCTCCGCCTTGCTCGGCTTCGCCCTCGTCAGCCTCGGCCTCGTGCTCACGCCGGGACCGAACATGATCTACCTGATCTCGCGCTCGATCACGCAAGGCGGCGCGGCCGGCATCGTCTCGCTCGGCGGCGTGGCGCTCGGCTTCGTGTTCTACATGCTGTGCGCGGCGTTCGGTATCACGGCGCTGTTGCTCGCCATTCCTTTCGCCTATGACGCGCTGCGCTTTGCCGGTGCCGGCTATTTGCTGTGGCTCGCCTGGCAGGCGGTAAAGCCGGGCGGACGCTCGCCGTTCCAGGTGAGGAAGCTCGCGGTCGACAGCCCGCGCAAATTGTTCGTGATGGGCTTCATCACCAACCTGCTCAACCCGAAGATCGCGATGCTGTATCTGGCGCTGCTGCCGCAGTTCATCGATCCCACAGCGGGCAGCGTGCTGACGCAGTCTGTGGTGCTGGGCGCGATCCAGATCGCGATCAGCGTCAGCGTCAACGCGATGATCGCGCTCGCCGCCGGATCGATCGCGCTGTTCCTGGCGAAACGGCCGAGCTGGATGCTGGTGCAACGCTGGCTGATGGGCACCGTGCTGGCCGGGCTCGCGGTGCGGATGGCGGTAGAAGCAAAGAGGGTGTGAAGAAGCTCAATCCAGCTTCGCCTCCATCCCCCGCTTCACGGCCGGGCGCGCCATCAGGGCGTCGTACCAGCGCTTGACGTTGGGGAAGTCGGCCAGATCAACCTTGTGGCGAGGATGGCGCCAAGCCCAGCCCAGGATGGCAAAATCGGCAACCGAGAGCTCGCCGGCGACGAAGTCGTGCCCCACGAGGCGGCGGTCGAGCACACCATAGAGCCGGCGCGTCTCGGCCATGAAGCGCTTCAAGCCGTAGGCCCGGTCCTGCTCGTTCTCCAGTGCGATGAAATGGTGTACCTGGCCGGGCATCGGGCCGAAGCCGCCCATCTGCCACATCAGCCATTCGTAGACCGGAATGCGTTGGATAAGCGATTTCGGCAGGAATTTGCCGGTCTTTTCGCCGAGATAGAGCAGGATCGCGCCGGATTCGAAGATGCTGACGGGCTTGCCCTCAGGCCCCTCGGGGTCGACGATCGCGGGGATCTTGTTGTTGGGCGAGAGCTTGAGGAACTCGGGCGCCATCTGCTCGCCCTTGGTGATGTTCACCGGGATCACCTTATAGGGCAGCCCCATCTCCTCCAGCGCGACCGAGATCTTGCGGCCGTTCGGCGTGTTCCAGGTATAGAGCTCGATGGTCATTCCGTGTCCTTCCCCAAGAGGCTTGCCCGAAGGCTTGCCCCCTCACCTACTCCAGAAGGTTGCACCCTCACAACCTTTGGGCCGGGATGGCCGATCCCTGTTGACGGGAGACGCCCCCTCTGGAATGTCGCGTCGGTCGCGGATAAATTCCGCCCCCACCAAAAACGCTGTTTGAGGGACCGCCGTGTCGAAATCCGCCTCCCGCGCCCGCCTGTTCGAGATCATCCGCCGGCGCTCATTCGGCCGCGGCGAGGTGACGCTCGCGTCGGGCCGCAAGAGCGATTTCTACTTCAACCTCAAGCCGACCATGCTCGACCCCGAGGGCGCAACGCTGCTCGCCGAGCTGACTTACGAGGCGCTCAAGGACGACCAGCTCGATTTCATCGGCGGTCTCGAGATGGGCGCGGTGCCGCTCGCCGGCGCGCTGGCGCAGATCTCCTGGATCAAGGGTCATCCGATCGCGGCCTTCTTCGTGCGCAAGAAGCCGAAGGAGCACGGCGCGAAGCTCGCGATCGAGGGCCTGCCCAAGGGCGAGACGCTGGCGGGCAAGCGCGTCGTGATCGTCGAGGACGTCACCACCACGGGCGGCTCGGCGATGAAGGCGGTGGAATCGGTGCGCGAGGCCGGGGCCAATGTCGTGCTGGTGCTGACCATGGTCGATCGCGAGGAAGGCGCCACCGACACGTTCGGTGCGGCTGGCCTGCCGTTCCGCTCGCTGTACAAGGCGTCGGAATTCTTGAAGGGGTGAAGTGGCGGAAATTTCTCCGCCGTCGTGCCTCAATGTGTCCCGGTAGCAACCACCCGTCCAAAGCTGCGCCCGGCCTTAAAGAGGCCACCGCCTCGTCTTGAAACCGCCTACGCTCAACTGCTCATTTACCATCCCGCTTTATGGTGAATCGTGTGCTGAGATCGCTCGGTCCCAGCCGATTCAGTAGCGTCGGGTGGAGTAAGCATTGCGTACAGTCATGTCCCATGCGCGCCGGCGGCGTCGCGCTTCGCTTGTGGCCGCCATGCTGGCAGCGCCGCTGCTGGCGGCGCCGACCTCGGTTGCAGCCGAAGGCCTGTTCGATTTCCTCTTCGGCGGAATGCAGCAGCGGCCGCAGCGCGAGGTGCCGCCGGCGAACTCCCACGTCGATCCCTTCAGCAGCCAGCAGAATGGCGCCACGCCGCAATATGTGCCGCCGACCCGCTCGGCCGCGGCCGGTGGCTCGGGACCGGCCTTCTGCGTACGCAGTTGCGACGGGAAATACTTTCCGCTGATGCGCGGTCTCGTCTCACCCGCGCAGATGTGTCAGGCGTTCTGTCCTGCCAGCGCGACCAAGGTCTATTTCGGCTCGTCGATCGACGGTGCCTATTCACAGACCGGCGAGCGCTATGCCGACAGCGAGAACGCGTTCGCCTACCGCAAGGCGCTGCGCGCCGACTGCACCTGCAACGGCCGTGAACCCGTCGGTCTTGCCCCGGTCGACCTTGCGCTGGATTCCTCCCTGAAGGCCGGCGACGTGATCGCCACCAGCGACGGCCTCGTCGCCTATACCGGCGTCCGCGTCGGCAACGACCAGGCTGCGGACTTCACCCCGGTTGCCTCCTATCCCGGCCTCACCGCGCAGGTTCGAGCGCGGCTCGGCGAGATGAAGGTGGCGCCGGTGCGCGCCGAGACGGTGTCGGCAGATGCGCCAGCGTCAAACGAGATCGTGCGCGAGCCGCTGCCGGACGTGACAGTGCCGAAGACCGCCGCGAAGCCGGCGAAGCGGGCGGGGTTGGAGTAAGCCTCACCTGTAACCACACCGTCATTGCGAGCGTAGCGAAGCAATGACGGAATTTGCGGCACTACCTCCCGATGATCACGCCGATCACATTCGGCGCCGCCAGATATTTCTCCTCGATCGCGGCGCGCGCGGAGGCGCGGTTCTCCGGCGTCAGGAGGCCGCGCTTCTCGGCCAGGATCATCCAGCAGAAGCCCCACCAATCGGTCAGCATGCCCTGATCGCCGACGAGGTCATAGCCCTGCTCCGCCGCGAAGATGCGCGCATGCGCTTCGTCCAGCGTGTCGAGAAACAGATGATCCTCGGACGAGAACAGATCGTCGCTGACATCGTCGATGGTGTAGCCCCAGATCGACTGGCACACCGCGTTGAACTCGCGGTCGAACTGGTCGTCATCGACCCTCTGGCGCCGCGCGGCCTGATGCAGCCGTGACAGCGAGCGCGCGAAATCGGCGATCCGGGTGAGGGCAAACTGGTCGAAGGCAATGGTGGACATGTAGTCCTCGCAAAGTCGGACAGACGCTAGATATTGTATCGGCGAGGCGCCGAATCACAATGATATATCAAAGACTTGCTAAAGTGTTCTTAATTTGTTCTGGGCGCGCGTGGAATCGAAAGGGGCCGCCCGAGGCGACCCCTTTGCCGGTTGCAATCTTGTTCGGGATGAAATCCAGCCCCGGCAAGCGCGGACGTTAATACCGACAGCGGGCTTTGCGCGATTCCGGAAAAATACCGGTCGTAGTGCTGTCCTAATGCAGCCGGCGCCTCAATGGCAGCGCGAGGCCGCAATGGCGTGGACGCGGCGGTCGCCGAGGAGATGGGCGACAAAGCCATTCGCCGGAAAGATCTTTGCGAAGGCTGGATCGCGGACGCTGAGGCCCCCCGCGTAAGCACCGAATGCCGGCATCACCGCCCGCATCCCGTCGCTGGCGAAGCAGCGGCGCTCCATCGAGCGGCCACGCGCCGAGACACGCGCCTTCGGATGCAGATGGCCGGCGATCTCGCCGTGGGCGCCGGTCGGCTCGTGGCGGAAGGTGATCGGGCCGATTGCGACTTCGTCCGCGATGGTGCCGCCAAGATCGCGCGGCAGCATGGGGTCGTGATTGCCGGAAATCCAGATCCAGTCGCGGCCGGTCTGGAGTGCGGCCAAGGCGTCGCGGTCCTCGGCGGACAGGCGCTCATGCGCGCTGCGGTCGTGAAAACTGTCGCCGAGCGCGATGACCACTCGTGGATCATGGCGGGAGATGACAGCAGCGAGCCGGCCGAGCGTCGCAATGGTATCGTAAGGCGGCAGCAGGACGCCGCGCGTGGCGAAGCTCGAGCCTTTCTCGAGATGCAGGTCGGAGACGACGAGCAGGCGCTGCTCGTCCCAGAACAGCGCGCCGGAGAGATCGGCCGCAAAGGTCACATCGCTGATCGTGACTCTGGAAACGCGCATGTCCTCGACATCTCCCGAAATCAGCGCGCCTGCCGTCACGTCTTACCCGCTTCGATCCATCGCCTCTTTGACGAGCTCGTCGGCGGCTTCCGCCAAAAGCTCGTCTGCAGCTTCGCCATAAACTGACTCGCGGCCGATTTCCAGCATCACGGGTACGGCGAGCGGGGAGACGCGGTCGAGTTCCCGGTGCGTGATGCGGCCGTGGATGCGCATCAGCATGTCGCCGAGCCGGCGCAAATCGAGCAGGCCGGTGGCGGCATCGGCGCGCGCAGCGCGGAGCAGGACGTGATCGGCCTGGTGCTTGCGCAACACGTCGTAGACGAGATCGGTCGAGAACAGCACCTGACGGCGGCTCTTCTCCTCCCCGGTGTGGCGGCGCGCGATCAGGCCGGAGATGATGGCGCAGTTGCGGAAGGTTCGCTTCATCAGCGCGGATTCGGCGAGCCAGGCTTCGAGATCATCGCCGAGCATGTCAGGATCGAACAGCGCGTTGAGGTCGATCCGCCCATCGCGGATCATGAAGGAGAGATCACCGAGCCCCCAGATCGCCACGGCATATTCATTGGCGACGAAGCCGAGCGGACGCGCGCGAGCGCGCTCCAGCCGGCGCGTCAGCAGCATGCCCAAGGTCTGATGCGCGAGACGGCCCTCGAAGGGGTAGCAAACGAGATAATGCTTGTTGGCCCGCGGAAAGCTCTCGACCAGCAGCTCGCGGACCGCCGGCACTCTGCTGACATCCTTCTGCAGCGACAGCCAGTCGCGCACCTGCTCCGGCAAGCCGCCCCAGGCGCGGCCATCATCGAGCAGGCGGCGCACGCGCTCGGCGAGATAGGTCGAAAGCGGAAACTTGCCGCCCATGTAGGACGGCACCTTCGGGTCCTTGTCATGCGCGCGCGAGACATAGACCTGGTCCTCGACCAGGGTCTCGTAGCGCACCACTTCGCCCGAGAACACGAATGTGTCGCCGGGGGAGAGGCCCTCGATGAAGGCTTCCTCGATCTCGCCGAGCAGTCGGCCGCCGCGTGCGATCACGCCTGTGGATCCTGCACCGCTGCCGCGCGAACGCACCAGCCGCACCTTCAGCATGTCGTCCTCGACGATGGTGCCGACATTCATGCGGTAGCTCTGCCGCACCTTGGGATTGGCGACGCGCCAGCGTCCCTCCTTGTCCTGCTTGATGCGAGCAAAGCGCTCATAGGTCTTCAGCGCATAGCCGCCGGAGGCGACGAAATCGACGACGTCGTCGAAATCCTGCCGCGACAGGCTTGCGTAGGGCGCGGCGGTGCGAACCTCGCCATAGAGCTCGTCGCTGAAGAACGGCTCGCCACAGGCACAGCCCAGAACATGCTGAGCCAGCACGTCGAGCGCGCCAGTGCGCAAGGGCGGCGTATCCTGCGCATTCTCGGCGATGGCGTCGATGGCGACGCGGCACTCCAGCACTTCAAAACGGTTGGCGGGCACCAGCACCGCGCGGGAAGCCTCGTCGAGGCGGTGATTGGCGCGGCCGATGCGCTGCATCAGACGCGAGGAGCCTTTTGGCGCGCCGATATTGACGACGAGATCGACGTCACCCCAGTCGACGCCGAGGTCGAGCGAGGAGGTGCAGACCACGCCGCGCAGCCGGCCCGCCGACATGGCGTCTTCGACCTTGCGGCGCTGGGCGACGTCGAGCGAGCCGTGATGCAGCGCGATGGCAAGGCCATCGTCGTTCATGCTCCAGAGATTCTGGAACAGCATCTCGGCCTGGCTGCGGGTGTTGACGAAGACCAGCGTGGTCTTGTTGGCCTTGATCAGCTCGTAGATTTCAGGGAGCGCGTGACGCGCGCTGTGACCGGCCCAGGGCAGCCGCTCGCGCGTATCGAGCATCTCGACCACGGGCGGCGCGGCGCCGCCGGCGACGACGATGTCGGCTGCCCGCTCCTTGCCGTCGGGCTGCGGCACCAGGAAGCGCGCGAGCTGCTCTGGCTCGGCTACGGTCGCGGACAAGCCGATCGCGCGCATCTGCGGCGCGAGGCGCCACAATCGCGCCAGCCCGAGGGAGAGCAGATCGCCCCGCTTGGACGTGACCAGCGCGTGCAGCTCGTCGAGCACGATGCGCTTGAGAGAGGAAAACAGGAACGGTGCGTCGTCGGAGGAGAGCAGCAGCGCGAGCTGCTCGGGCGTCGTCAGCAACACGTCGGGCGGATAGCGCCGCTGCCGCTGACGGCGCGACACCGGCGTATCGCCGGTGCGGGTCTCGACCTTGATGGGCAAGTCCATCTCGGCGATCGGTCGCTCGAGATTGCGCGCGATGTCGACGGCGAGCGCCTTGAGCGGCGAGATGTAGAGGGTGTGCAGGCCGCCGCTGCGTTGCACGCTGCGGCCGGTGGAGACGAAGTTCTTCTTCGCGCCCGCGTCGCGTGTCAGCGGCTGCGTCCACAGCTCGACCAGCGTCGGCAGAAATCCGGCCAGCGTCTTGCCGGCGCCGGTCGGCGCAATCAGCAGCGCCGACCGGTCCTCGCCCGCCTTCTCCAGCAGCGCCAATTGATGCGCGCGCGGCGACCAGCCGCGGGCTGCGAACCAGGCCTGGAAGCGATCCGGCAGCAGCGCGGCCGGCTCGGTCGATGTTTGGAGGATACGGGGCGGCACGGCATGACAGGTAAGCCGTAGGGATGGCTTCGTCGAGGGGGGCTATGGCCTGCGACAGGGCGATCGCACACGCGCTGTCCATTTGAGGCACGATAGCCTCGACATCGTCATGGCCGGGCTTGTCCCGGCCATCCACGTCTTACCCGCGGCACGAAGAACGTGGATGCCCGGGACAAGCCCGGGCATGACGACCGCTTGTGAGGTCCAAATTTCGGTCCTCTCCTCGCCTGCGCGACGAGGGCCAGCGCTCTCACGCCCCGGCCGGGACCTGATCGAGAAATCCGGTCACGCTTCTGATCCGGCCGTCCTTCAGCACGGCGAAATCGGTGCCCTTGATCGGGCTGTCGGCGCCGTCAGGGCCAAGTCCCCACGAGAAGCGGATGTGATCGCCGTAGCCGTTGGGCTCGCCGATCAGCTTGAATGTGAAATCGGGAAAGCGCTGCTGCACACCTGCGATCAGCGCCTCGATGCCGTCCTGGCCGTCGCCCTTCATCACGGGGTCGACGTAGCTCGCATCCGTCGTCCAGCTTTCGCTCAGCAGCTCGCGGCGGCGGCCGGCGGTGCGCTCGTTCCAGAGCTCGATGTAGCGACGGGCGATGGTGACGGGGTCGGTCATGGTTCTCTCCTTCGATGGCGCCGTGTTGTCCGGCTGACCGTGACTATCGAAGGTTCACGCGCGTTGATCGATTACCTCGGAGGTCATCAACGCGCGTGAGGTTTTCGCAAAAATTACTTCGCCGCCGTCACCATGATCTCGACGGTGTATTGCGGGGCGGCCAGCTTGGCTTCGACGGTGGCGCGCGCAGGCGTATTGCCGGGCGAGACCCAGGCGTCCCACACAGCGTTCATCTCTGCGAAGGTCTTCATGTCGGTGATGTAGATCGTGGCCGAGAGCAGCTTCGACTTGTCGGTGCCGGCCTTGGCGAGGTGACCGTCGATGGTCGCCAGGATGTCCTGGGTCTGCTTCGTCACGCTTTCGCCGGCCGCCTTGTTGGCGACGACACCGGCGAGATAGACGGTGTTGCCGTGCACGACGACCTGGCTCATGCGCGGGCCGGTTTCAAAACGCTGAATGCTCATCTGGATCTCCTGGCTGGAATGGCGGCCCTGTCTAGCCCAGCGGTTTGCACTGTGCCACCCCTTGGCACGCGTGCGTTGCCTGCCACGCATGCGTTGCCCGGCACGCATGCGTTGGCCAGCAACGCATGCGCCCTTCACGGAAATCGGCTGAAGAACGTCCAGATCGTTTCGGCGCCGTCGATGTCGCCGTTCTGCGATCCGAGCAGGTTCCTGGCGACCTTCGGGAATCGGGCATCCGGAGCGAAGCCTGGCATGCGGTGACCGCCATGGTTGATGCGATAAAGCACGACGTCGTGCCCAGCCGGACAGCGCGAGCTGATCCGCGTCACCGTGGACTGGTCCGCCGGCGCCGCGTCGGGCATGTCGGTGATCCCGGCGTCGTCGGTCTCGCAGCCATTGAGCCTGCGCCAAAACGCCAGCGTCTCGTCCGTCGACCAGAATCCCTCTGCGGCAAAATAGCTCGATCCGCGCCCGCCCTCATAAGGGACCAGCGGATCGGCGGTACCGTTCATGAGCAGCATCGGCAGCGGCCGCGACGGATGACAGGTGACGGCGGCTTCATCGTTGAGGTTCATGATCACACTCGCAGCCGCCGCAAACAGATCGGCCCGCGCGCAGGCCATGGTCATCGCCATGGCACCGCCATTGGAGACGCCGGCGACGTAGACGCGCTTCGCATCGGCCGTGCCGTCGGCCACCAGCTTCTCGACCAGCCTTGCGATGAAGGCGACGTCATCGGTGCCGACCGGTGGTCCGCGCAGGGCCGGCCCCGCCTTGGTGCGCGCGTCCGCCCATGCGTTGTTGAGCCCGTCCGGAAACACAACGGCAAGGCCCTCGCGCTTGGCAACCTGCGGCCAGGCCGTCCGCGTGACCATGTCGGCGCCGCGCTGGGTCTTGCCATGCAGCACGATGACGAGCGGTGCGGGCCGCTTGGCCGGCAGTTGCGCGGTGTAGGAGCGCTTCACCCCGTTGACATCGACCGTATCGGCGGACGCAGTCGAAGCTGCCGTCAAAGCAGCGATCAGCGTGGCGATGCGCATCCGCCGCCGCATGGTCTAGCCCACTGCCTTGGCGGCGGCACGGCCCGCATTGCGGCCCGAGAACAGGCAGCCGCCCAGAAAGGTGCCTTCCAGCGAGCGATAGCCATGCACGCCGCCGCCACCGAAGCCGGCGGCCTCGCCGACGGCGTAAAGGCCGGGAATGACGCGGCCCTCCTCCCCGAACACGCGGGAGTCGAGATCGGTCTCGAAGCCGCCCAGCGTCTTGCGGGTGAGGATGTTGAGCTTCACCGCGATCAGCGGTCCATGCGCGGGATCGAGGATGCGGTGCGGGGAAGCGGTGCGGATCAACTTGTCGCCGATATAGCGGCGCGCATTGTGGATGTTCATGACCTGCGCATCCTTGACGTAGGGATTGGCGATCTCGCGGTCACGCGCCTCGATCTGCATCCTGATGTGCTCGAGCTTGAGGAGATCGCTGCCGGCGAGCTTGTTCATGGCCGCAACGAGCTCATCGAGCTTGTCGCGGACAATGAAGTCGACACCATGGCTCTTGAACGCCTCCACCGGCGCCGGCGCGCCCTTGTTGGTGGCGCGGCGAAGCGTCATGCGCCAGCTCTTGCCGGTCAGGTCCGGGTTCTGCTCCGAGCCCGACAGCGCAAACTCTTTCTTGATGATGCTCTGGGTCAGGATGAACCAGGAATAGTCGTAGCCGGTCGACATGATGTATTTGAGCTGGCCGAGCGTGTCCGAGCCCGGGAATAGCGGCGCCGGCAGCCGCGTGCCTGTGGCGTCGAACCACATCGAGGAAGGACCCGGCAGGATGCGGATGCCGTGGCGCGGCCAGATCGGGTTCCAGTTCTGGATGCCCTCGACGTAGTGCCACATGCGGTCGCGATTGATCAGCCGTGCGCCGGTCTTTTCCGTGATGCCTATCATGCGCCCGTCGACATGCTCGGGCACGCCGGAGATCATGAACTTCGGGGGCTCACCGAGCCGCTCCGGCCAGTTCTGCCGCACCAGCTCGTGGTTGCCGCCGATGCCGCCGGAGGCGACGATCACGGCCTGCGCCTTCAACGCGAAGTCACCGACCACGTTGCGCGAGGAGCTCTTGCCGCGCTCTGCATCATCAGGCGCAAGAACGACGCCGCTGACGCCATCCACCGTGCCATTGGTGACCGAGAGCGCATCGACGCGATGGCGGAATCGGAAGATCAATCGGCCGGTCTTCATCGCCTCGCGCGCGCGGCGCTCGAACGGCTCGACGATGCCCGGGCCGGTGCCCCAGGTGACGTGGAAGCGCGGCACCGAATTGCCGTGGCCCATCGCATCATATCCGCCGCGCTCGGCCCAGCCGACCACGGGAAAGAAGCGATGGCCCATCGCGCGCAGCCAGCCGCGCTTCTCGCCGGCCGCGAAGGCCACATAGGCTTCGGCCCATTGGCGCGGCCAGAAATCCTCGTCGCGGTCGAAGCCGGCGGTGCCGAGCCAGTCCTGCATGGCAAGCTCGTAGGAGTCCTTGATGCCGAGCCGGCGCTGCTCCGGCGAATCGACCAGGAACAATCCGCCGAACGACCAGAACGCCTGGCCCCCCAGCGACTGCTCGCCTTCCTGGTCGACAACCATCACGCGCTTGCCCGCATCGGCAATCTCGGTGGCGGCAACGAGGCCCGACAGTCCCGCGCCGACGACGATGACATCCGTTTCTTGAACCATGCGCTTCCCCCTCCAAGTTCTTCTCCTCCTCAAGGGTTCCCCCCTGTAGTTGCCCGGATTGAAGCCAGCGGTTGCAACTGAGATCAAGGGTATGGCGCGCAAGACCTCGTTAACTTGTTCCACTTTGGGATGGAGACCGGCCGGGTGCAGCGCGGACGCAACACTGGATTTAATTTGTTTTGAGCCAGCAGGCCTGCCTAGACAAAGCCTCGGTTACGACCGACGCTAGCCGTGCATCATCACCTGACACACAGATTCGAATTCGACTGGGGCGGGGGAAAATGAATTTTCTGACGGGGTTGCTTGCGGCGGTTCTCTTGATCGCAGGCATGGGGGCTTCTCACGCGGTGGTTCGGATCGCGGATGACCGCGGCGGCCGGATCGGAACCTACGTCGACAAGTACCAGGACCTCAGGCAATCGGGCGAGACGGTCATCATCGATGGCCTCTGCGCCTCGGCCTGTACCATCGTTCTCGGTGCTATCCCGCACGACCGGATCTGCGTGACCTCGCATGCGACGCTGGGCTTCCATGCCGCCTGGGATTTCGGCGCCAACGGCCGCGCCATCACCAATCCCGAAGCGACCCAGATGCTCTATGCGATGTATCCCTCGCAGATCAGGCGCTGGATCGGCCAGCGGGGCGGCCTCACCCCGCGGATGCTCTTCCTGAGGGGCAAGCAGCTCCAGGCCATGTACAAGCCGTGCTACCTGGACGCGCAGGCCTCGACGACCAGGCCGTCGCGCCGGTCGCTCCCGCAAGCGGAGCCGCTCGAATCCGCCCGGGGCCAGCTCCTCCACTGACATCCACAGGCTGGCGGCGTCCTCTGGCGCCGCCGCGGCGTCTTGCCTGCGGGCGGAGCCTTGCCTGCTGGCGGCGCCTTGCCCGCAGCCGGCGCAAAGCCTATCTGAAAGCCAGGGAACCGGGGCCTTCGTCCCGATCGTTGTCATGGCTCAACCGCTGCACCCGGCACATCGGCTATCGGACAATTCGCCCACTGCCGGGCGGATGCCATCCGTGCTGCTGTGGGCGGGCGCTGCAATCGGCGGTCTCGCCGTGATCGGCGCGCTGGCGCTCTGGTTCCACTATGGCAGCCAGGTGTTCTTCGAAATGATCAGGACCGGCTTTGCCGCCTGCTTCTGACCTGCGACAGGAAGTTTTCCGCCCATGAGCTCCGCCACCCGTCCGCTGGTGATCGCGACCGCCTTCGCTACAAGCCTCGTCGTCGGGCTCCTGATCATGTTCTGGGCCATGGGCGGGGTCGGCAAGGTGGCACAGCCGGCCGCGATCGGCGGCCCGTTCCAGCTGACCGACCAGAACGGCAAGGCCGTCACCGACAAGAGCCTGAAGGGCAAGCCGACCCTGATCTTCTTCGGCTACACCCATTGCCCCGACGTCTGCCCGACCTCGCTGTTCGAGATCTCGGAAGTGCTGCGCGCGCTGGGCAAGGACGCCGACAAGGTCAATGCCATCTTCATTTCGGTCGATCCCGAGCGCGACACGCCGGCGACGATGAAGGATTACCTGTCGAGCTTCGATCCGCACCTCCAAGGCCTGTCCGGCGACCCCGCCGAGACCGCCAAGGTGATCTCCTCCTACCGGGTCTATGCCAAAAAGGTCCCCACCAAGGACGGCGATTACACGATGGACCACACCGCGCTGATCTACCTGATGGACCGCGAGGGCAGGTTCGTCTCGCCGTTCAATTTGAAGCGGACGCCGGAAGAGGCAGCGGTTGATTTGAAGCGGTATCTCTGAGCTTCACGCTGGCCACAATCGGCGCTCGCGTTCCCGGCGGGATGGTCTATAAGGCCCTCCGATCCCGACGAAATTCATTCCTTCGGCCGATGGCTCCATCGCAACAGGCGAAATCGCTCAAATCTGTCCGTGGCTTGCTGGCAGGGCTGGCTGCTGGCCTTTGCCTGCTCGGCGGCCTCACCGAGGCGAACGCGCAAGCTCCCGCCAAGCGGCCTCCGGCTGCGCCACAGACCACCCCTCAGGCGGCGCCCCAGGCCGCCCCGCAGGCGGTGCCCGGGTTCTGGGACCCGCGCCGGCGCCCCGAACGGCCGGACCTGTCCCGCCTGACCGTGATCCGCTTCCTGACCGAGACCGACTATCCGCCGTTCAACTACACCGGTGCGGACGGCAATCCGGCCGGCTTCAACGTCGATTTCGCCCGCGCCCTGTGCGAGGAGATCAAGGTCACCTGCACGGTGCAGATGCGGCGTTTCGAGACGCTGGTCGATGCGCTCACCTCCAACCGGGGCGATGCAATCATCGCCTCCATGGCGGTGAGCCCGCAGCTGCGCGCCCGCGTCGACTTCACCGATCCCTATTACCGCGTGCCGGCGCGCTTCGTCTCGCGCAAGGATGCGGTGATGCCGGAGATCCGCCCCGAATATCTCGAGGGCAAGAAGGTCGGCGCCATCGCCGGCTCGGCGCACGAGGCGTATCTCAAGGCGATGTTCACCGACGCCGAGCTGCACGCCTACCCCAATGACGATGCGATGCGCGCAGCTCTGCGCAGGGGCGAGGTCGACTTCATCTTCGGCGACGCCATCTCGCTGGCGTTCTGGATCAACGGCACGGATTCGGCCGATTGCTGCGCCTTCTCCGGCGGTCCGTTCGTCGAGAGCCGCTTTTTCGGCGAGGGCATCGGCATCGCCGTGCGCAAGGGCAACGACGTGCTGCGCCAGGCCCTGAACTGGGCGATGTTCCGGATCTGGGAAAAAGGCCGCTACACCGATCTCTGGCTACGGTATTTCTCGGTCAGTCCGTTCTGACCTTTCGCCTCTCCGCCTGCAGCGGGAGTGCGGACGATCGCAGAGATCATCACGCGCGCGTCATACCCATTCACCACGCCTGAAATTCCCGGTCCCGCCCGCCCGCGAATTCCGCTATTGAAGGACGCGGCAATCGTTCCGTCCTCTCCGCGAGCATTCCGCGTTCGTCGATCCGTCTCGCCGGTGCGCAGGTTCAATGCAGCTTTACCTCCCGATCGCCGATCTTCCGGTCAACGTCTTCCTGGTGCTCGCCATGGGCGCGGCGGTCGGCTTCGTCTCCGGCATGTTCGGCATCGGCGGCGGCTTCTTGATGACGCCGCTTTTGATCTTCATCGGCATCACGCCGGCGGTCGCGGTGGCCTCCGTGGCGAGCCACATCGCGGCCTCCTCCTTTTCCGGCGCCCTCTCCTATTGGCGGCGGCGCGCGATCGATCCGGCGCTGGCGAGCGTGTTGTTATGCGGCGGCGTGACCGGCACGACGCTCGGCGTCTGGACCTTCACCCAGCTGCGGGCGCTCGGCCAGCTCGACCTGATGATCGCGCTCTCCTACGTCGTGCTGCTCACCACGGTCGGCAGCCTGATGTTCTCGGAAGGATTGCGCGCCTTGATGCGGACCCGGCGCGGGGCGCTGCCGCCGCGCCGCACCCACAACTGGATCCACGGCCTGCCGCTGAAGATGCGGTTCAAGCGCTCGAAGATCTATCTCTCGGTCATCCCCGTGGTGATCGTCGGCATCGTGATCGGTTTCATCGGCGCCATCATGGGTATAGGCGGCGGCTTCATCCTGGTGCCGATCATGATCTATCTCTTGAGGGTGCCGACCTCGACGGTGATCGGGACCTCGATGGTTCTCACCGTCGTCACCATGCTGTTCGCGACCATGCTGCACGCGGCGACCAATCACCTCGTCGATGCCGTGCTGGCGCTGATCCTGATGGTCGGCGGCGTCACCGGCGCGCAGTTCGGCGCCCGTGCCGGCCAGAAGATCCGCGGCGAGCAGCTGCGGCTGCTGCTGGGCTTGCTCATCCTCTCGGTCGGAATCCGCTTCGCGATCGAGCTGGTGATCCAGCCCTCCGATCTCTTCACCATCCGTGAGCTCGGAGTGAGCCGATGAGGCGCATGCTTCTCGCCATCGTCCTCGTCCTGCTGCTCGGCGGCGCTGCGCGGGCCGAGCGGCTGATTGTGTCGGTCTCGAATCACCGGGTCACGGTGACGCCGAACTATTCCGGCGAGGAGCTGGTGCTGTTCGGCTCGGTCGAGAAGGATACGACGACGCCCGCGGACCGCACGGCCTACGACCTCGTCGTCACCGTGATGGGCCCGCGCGCCGACATGGTGACGCGGCGGAAGGAGCGCACCTTCGGCATCTGGATCAACACCGACTACCGCCAATTCCTGCAGGTGCCGAGCTATCTCGCGCTGTTCGCCAACCGCCCGCTCGACGCCATCACCTCGCCCGAGATCGCGCGGCGGCAGCAGATCGGGCTCAACAACGTGCTGCTGACGCAGCGGGTCAGCGGCGACTTTGCCGACGTGGTGCCCAACGATGCGTTCCGCTCGGCCTTCATTCGCCTGCGCACCCAGCGCGGGCTCTACCGCGAAGACGGAAGCGCGGTCACGTTCCTGACGCCGACGCTGTTCCGCACCGGCATTCCGCTGCCTGCGGAGGTGCCGATCGGCACCTATGAGATCGAGATCAAGCTGTTCGCCAACGGCGCGTTCATCGGCAAGACCGAGACCGCGTTCGAGATCGTCAAGGTCGGCTTCGAGCAGTTCGTCGCCACCACTGCCCGCCAGAATGGCCTGATCTACGGCCTCGCCACCGTTGCGATGGCGCTGATGACGGGGTGGATGGCCTCGATCGTGTTCAGGAAGGACTAGCCCCCCGTCATTGCGAGCGCAGCGAAGCAATCCAGACTGCCTCCGCTGCGGCAGTCTGGATTGCTTCGTCGCAAGAGCTCCTCGCAATGACGATAGTGAACAGCGGGGCCTCCACCTACACCACCGCCTTCGCCGGCCGCGTCACCAGATAGATGCCGAGCGCGACCGGAATGATGCCAAGCAGGTCGCGCGCCTCGATGTGCTCGCCGAGGACGAGGAATGCGAACAGCATGCCGAGCGGCGGCATCAGGAAATGATAGGCGCTGGCGGCGGTGGCGCCACACGTCTTCAAGAGACGAAACCAGAGCCAAGAAGCGATGATCGAGCCGCCGAGCACGAGAAAGGCGAAGGCGCCGATCAGGCTCGGCGTATAGTCGATCGCGTCGACATCGGCGAAGGTGAGCGCGACCGGTGTCAGTACGATGCCGGCCGCGAGGTTCTGCACGCCATTGCCGATCCACAGGGATCCCTTCGGCGCCAGCAGCTTGAACAGGATGGTGCCGGCCACGATCGAAGCGAGCGAGGCCAGCGTGAAAACGATGCCGTGCAGCGAATCGGTGCCGACCGACAGGCGGTGCCAGACGATTGCGGTCACGCCGATGATGCCGAGCAAGAGGCCGCTCGCCTTGCGCCAGGTCATGCCTTCGCCGAGCAGCAGCGCGGCAAGGCCCGCGGTGAACACCGGATTGGCTGACACGATCAGGCCGCCGAGGCCGGCGGAGACCGATTGCAGGCCGGTGTAGCCGAGGCCGAGATAGAGCGCATTGTTGGCGATGCCGAGCAACGCGAAGATCGCGGCATCGCGCCACGACAACGACCAGGCTTCGCCGCGGATCAACGTGGCGCCCAGGATCAAGATACCCGCGAGCGAGAAGCGCGCGGCGAGCAGGATCAGCGGCGGGCAATGGGTGACGCCGATCTTGCCAGCGATGAAGGCGTAGCTCCAGAGCAGGCAGAACAGGCCGATCGCGAGCGGCAATGTGTTGAAGCGGCTGCGGGGGGCGGGAAGCGAGCTGGCGAGCGACATGAGGGGCATTCTCGGATGTTTTTTCTGCCCTCGATCTAGGGAGGCCGCTTGCCATTTGGAAATTAAATGATTAACTCGCGCCCAGTGGATTTCTTAATGGAGGCGGCCGTGCTCGATCTCGAGCTGCTGCGCAGCTTTGTCTCGGTGGTCGAGGCCGGCGGCTTCACCCGCGCCGGCGAGCGCGTCCACCGCACGCAATCGACCGTGAGTCAGCAGATCAAGCGGCTGGAGGAGGATGTCGGTCAGGTGCTGCTGCACCGCGACGGCAAGGACGTGCGCCCGACCGAGGCCGGCGAGCGGCTGCTGTCCTATGCGCGGCGATTGCTCTCGCTGGCCGAGGAGGCGCGCGACGTGCTGCGCCAGCCTGATAGCGATGGCGCGATCCGGCTCGGCATCCCCGAGGACTTTGCCGCGTACCGGCTGGCAAAACTGCTGGGCGCGTTCTCGCGCTCGCATCCGGGATTGCGGCTGGACGTGCGCGCCGACCAGAGCAAGCATCTCGCCCGCGATCTCCAACGCGGCGAGCTCGACCTTGCGCTCTACAAGCGCGAGGCTGGCGCGAAGGACGCGATCGCGGTGTGGCCGGAGCGGGTGCACTGGGTCACCAGCAAGAGCCACCCGGTCGACGTCAACGTGCCGTCGGTGCCGCTGATCGGCTTTCCGCTCGGCTGCATCTACCGCGCCGGCGCCATCCACGCGCTGGAAACGGCCGGCCGCGCTTGGCACACCGCCTACACCTCATCGAGCCTCGCCGGCATTCAGGCCGCGGTCGCCGCCGGCATGGGCCTCAGCATCCTGTCGGAGATGGCGATCCAGACCGACCACCGCGTGCTGACGGCGAAGGACGGCTTTGCGCCGATCAACAAGACCGAGGTTGCACTGATGGCTTCGCCGGATGCGAGCCCGGCGACGCTGCGGCTTGCGGACCGTCTCGCGGAGTTTTGCGATACGGTGCAGAGCAAGGCGGCTTGAGCTCACCAAACCTCCTACGGCTCTCAATTCGCTGCGGATATCAGCTTGTCGCCACACGCGCTTGCGTAAAACTTGCCGCCGCATTGGCGCTTGATCGCAGCGCAGCGGGCTGCGGGCGACGCCTTCTGCGGCGCTGTGAAGCCGCAGCTGAGGCCATCGGCGCTGCGACCGGTCGTGCCGGCGGCAAACGCCGCACTGGTGGCGCTGATGCAGACGACGAGCAGGGCCGCAGTGGCGATTTCGATCAGCAGTCTCACGGTCCGCTTCTCCACACTGATGGCTGAATCTTTCGTAATCTAGCACCGAATCTGGGTTTCTCCGTGCTCCTCCGGGTTCCCAATTCGGCCCATTCCTTGCATAAATTTGCGCCAGCGCAGTGCACGACCTCGCGGGCGACAGTTCCGGTGCAAGGGCAGGACGCGTAGAGTTAAGAGTTGTTTCGACCTAGGAAGTAACGGCTTTGCAGGATTCATCGTTCCAGCCCAGTTATCCGGCCCCCGGGCAGCCCATCGACGAACTCGCGCTGGCCGAGATCAAGGGCGCAATCCTGGCGAAGCTGCGCCTTGCCATCGGCAAGGACGCTGGCATGGCGACCAGGCACGATTGGTACCAGGCCGCGGCGCTCGCGCTGCGCGACCGCATCGTGCATCGCTGGCTCACGGCCGAGAAGCACAGCTACGACGCCGGCCGCAAGCGGGTTTACTATCTCTCGCTCGAATTCCTGATCGGCCGGCTCTTCACCGACGCGCTCAACAACATGGGCCTGCTCAAGATCTTCGAGGTCGCGCTCGGCGATCTCGGCGTCTCGCTGCCGGAGCTGCGCAAATGCGAGCCGGATGCGGCGCTCGGCAATGGCGGCCTCGGCCGGCTCGCCGCCTGCTTCATGGAGAGCATGGCGACGCTGTCGATCCCCGCGATCGGCTACGGCATCCGCTACGATTACGGCCTGTTCCGTCAGATCATCAATCAGGGCTGGCAGCAGGAATATCCTGACGAATGGCTGAGCTTCGGCAACCCCTGGGAATTGCAGCGACCCGAGGTGATCTACGACGTCAATTTCGGCGGCGGCGTCGAGCATGTCGACGACAAGGGCCGCGACCGCTCGATCTGGCATCCTGCTGAAACCGTGCAGGCAATCGCCTATGACACGCCAATCGTCGGCTGGCGCGGCCAGCACGTCAACGCGCTGCGGCTGTGGTCGGCGCGCTCGCCCGATCCGCTCAAGTTAGATGCCTTCAACAAAGGCGATTACGTCAGCGCCAGCGCCGAGCAGGCGCGCGCGGAGGCGATCTGCAAGTTCCTCTATCCGAACGACGAGAGCCCGGCGGGCCGCGAGCTGCGGCTGCGCCAGGAATATTTCTTCGTCTCCGCCTCGCTCCAGGACCTGGTGAAGCGGCATCTCGCCTCCGACGGCCAGCTGCGCAACCTCGCCGGCAAGGTCGCGGTGCAGCTCAACGACACCCATCCGAGCCTTGCCGTCACCGAGCTGATGCGCATCCTCGTCGACCTCCACAATTTCCGCTGGGACGAGGCCTGGAAGATCACGGTCGCCACCCTCTCCTACACCAACCACACGCTGCTGCCGGAGGCGCTGGAGACCTGGCCGGTCGAGCTGTTCGAGCGGCTGCTGCCGCGGCATTTGGAGATCATCTACCGCATCAACGTGCAGCATCTGGCGCTCGCCGAAGCGCGCTGCCCGGGCGACATCGACTTCCGCGCCTCGGTGTCGCTGATCGACGAGAAGAGCGGCCGCCGCGTGCGCATGGGCCAACTCGCCTTCGTCGGCTCGCATCGCATCAACGGGGTCTCGGCGATGCATTCGGACCTGATGCGCGAGACCGTGTTCCACGACCTCAACCATCTCTATCCCGGACGGATCACCAACAAGACCAACGGCATCACCTTCCGACGCTGGCTGATGCTGGCGAACCCGAAGCTGACGGATTTGTTGCGCGAGAGCTGCGGCGATGCCGTGCTCGACGATCCGACCCAGCTCTCGCTGATCGAGGCGCGCGCCAGCGACGTCGAGTTCCAGAAGAAGTTCCGCAGCGTCAAACACCACAACAAGGCCCAGCTCGCCCGCCTGATCGGCGAACGGCTCGGCATCAGGGTCGACCCGGGCGCATTGTTCGACGTGCAGATCAAGCGCATCCACGAATACAAGCGCCAGTTGCTCAATGTCATCGAAACGGTCGCGCTGTACCAGGCCATCAAGGACGAGCCCAACGGCAATTGGGTGCCGCGGGTGAAGATCTTCGCCGGCAAGGCGGCCGCGAGCTATCGCTACGCCAAGCTGATCATCAAGCTGATCAACGACGTCGCCGAAATCGTCAATAACGATCCCGCGATCGGCGGCAAGCTCAAGGTCGTGTTCCTGCCCGACTACAATGTCAGCCTCGCGGAGGTGATCATTCCCGCCGCCGATCTGTCCGAGCAGATATCCACCGCCGGCATGGAAGCCTCCGGCACCGGCAACATGAAGCTGGCGCTGAACGGGGCCATCACCATCGGCACGCTCGACGGCGCCAATATCGAGATCCGCGACCATGTCGGCGCGGAGAATATCGCGATCTTCGGCATGGAAGCCGGCGACGTGATGATCCGCCGCAAGCAGGGGTTGGATGCTTCCGACGTGATCCGCCGGTCGCCGAAGCTGCAGCGTGCCATCAACGCGATCGGCGCAGGCGAGTTCTCGCCCGGCGACCCCGGCCGTTTCGAATCCATCGCGCACGCGCTGCGTTATCTCGACCATTACATGGTGAGCGCCGATTTCGATTCCTACTACGAGGCGCAGCGCGCGGTCGATGCGCGCTGGCAGGTGGCGCCGGCCTGGACCCGCGCCTCGATCCTCAATGTCGCGCGCATGGCCTGGTTCTCCTCGGACCGCACCATCCGCGAATATGCCGAGGAGATCTGGAACGTGCCGGTCAATCCGACCACGCCGCTGCTGCCGAACCTGCGCGACGCCGCAGGCTGATTTTTCCGCGGCGTGGAAGCGGCCTTACTTGCGAGGTTATTGCATCCTTCGCGAGGGACGATGATATGATCGTCATCATTCCCTAAGCGGCGTTGTGACACGACGCCGCAACTTCAACCGCCGTCATTGCGAGCGCAGCGAAGCAATCCAGAATCTTTCCGCGGAGACAGTCTGGATTCTTCGCTGCGCTCGCAAGGACGGCTGTGGAGGCATCGAGGACCAACAATGCACGCCAAGCTCCCGCATCCCTTCGACGAGGCCACGCGCGTCACCGCCGGTGACTCGAGCTGGCAGGGACACACCAGCGACGATTACTGGGCCTTTGTCGGCCCGTTCGGCGGCGCCACCGCCGCGACCATTTTGCGGGCGCTGATCGAGCATCCGCAAGCCGCCGGCGATCCGCTCGCCCTCACCGTCAATTATTGCGCGCCGATCGCCAAGGGTCCGTTCGATCTCGACGTGCGCCTCGTCAAGGCCAACCGCTCCAGCCAGCACTGGAGCGTCGAGCTCAGTCAGGGCGGCGGCGAGGTCGCAACGCTCGCCACCGCCGTGCTAGCCGAACGCCGTCCGTCCTGGGAGCACAGGGTGGCGCAATATCCGGATGCCAAGCCGTTCGAGGAGACGCTGCCGTTCCCAAAAATCTCGGCATCCTGGGCCAACCAGTACGAATTCCGCTTCGTCGAGGGCGAGATGCGGATCGGCCCGCCGCAAGCCGAGCCCGCCAGCACCTACTCGAAGATCTGGATCAGCGACCGCACGCCGCGCAAGCTCGACATGCTGTCGCTGATGTCGATGTCGGACGCCTTCTTCGGCCGCATCTTCCACGCCCGGCGGGAGCTGGTGCCGTTCGGCACGGTGTCGCTGACGACCTACTTCCACACCGACGCCGAGGAGCTTGCGGCTGAAGACATCACGCGCGTGCTCGCGACGGCGGATTCCAAGATCATGCACAAGAGCTACGCCGACCAGAACGCCGAGCTGTGGTCGCCGAACGGCCGGCTGCTCGCGACCACGACGCAGATCGCGTATTTCAAGGCGTAGCTGCTTCCACAAACTCGTCATTGCGAGCGCAGCGAAGCAATCCAGACTGTCTCCGCGGAGGGAATTCCTGGATTGCTTCGCTGCGCTCGCAATGACGGTGCAGAGATATGGCGCCAACAAAAAAAGGGCGGCCTCTCGGCCGCCCTTTTGCGTCAAGATAGAGCGTTTACTCCGCCGCGAGCTTCACGTCCGGCGCTGCCGCGCGCACCTCGGCGTCCACCTGTGCTTCGAACTTGGCAAAATTCTTCTGGAACATGCCGACCAGCGCGCGGGCGGTCTTGTCGAACTCGTCCTTGTCCTTCCAGGTGTTGACCGGGTTGAGGATCTCGGCCGGCACGCCCGGCAGCGCGGTCGGGACCGCAAAGCCGAAATACTTGTCGGTGCGGAATTCGACGTTGCGAAGCGAGCCGTCGAGCGCGGCGGTGAGCAGCGCGCGCGTCACCTTGATCGGCATGCGCGAGCCGACACCATACTTGCCGCCGGTCCAGCCCGTGTTGACCAGCCAGCAATCGACATTGTGCTGGGCGATGAGGTCGCGCAGCATGTTGCCGTAGACGGATGGATCGAGCGGCAGGAAGGGCGAGCCGAAGCAGGTCGAGAATTCCGGCTGCGGCTCGTTGCCGAGACCGCGCTCGGTGCCGGCGACCTTGGCGGTGTAGCCGGACAGGAAGTGATACATCGCCTGCGCCGGCGAGAGCTTGGCGATCGGCGGCAGCACGCCGAAGGCGTCGGCGGCCAGCATCACCACGTTCTTCGGCTGCGGCGCGCGGCCGGTGCGCGAGGCGTTCGGGATGAAGTCGAGCGGATAGGCCGAACGCGTGTTCTCGGTCTTGGAGCCGTCGTCGAAATCGACGACGCGGGTGTCCTCATCGAGCACGCAGTTCTCGAGCACCGCGCCGAAGCGGGTCGAGGCGGCATAGATCTCCGGTTCGGCTTCCTTCGACAGCTTGATGCACTTGGCGTAGCAGCCGCCTTCGAAATTGAAGACGCCGTTCGGGCCCCAGCCGTGCTCGTCGTCGCCGATCAGCGTGCGGTTGGGATCGGCCGACAGCGTCGTCTTGCCGGTGCCCGACAGGCCGAAGAAGATCGCGGTGTCGCCCTTGGCGCCGACATTCGCCGAGCAGTGCATCGGCATCACACCGCGCTCGGGCAGATAATAATTCAGCGTCGTGAAGACCGACTTCTTCATCTCGCCGGCATAATAAGACCCGCCGATCAGGACGATCTTGCGGGCGAAATCGATCGCGACCACGTTCTCCGAGCGGCAGCCATGGCGTTTAGGATCGGCGCGGAAGCTCGGCATGTCGATGATGGTGAGCTCCGGCACGAAGGTCGGCAGCTCGATCGCCTCGGGGCGGATCAGCAGCGTGCGGATGAACAGCGAGTGCCAGGCAAGCTCGGTGAAGACGCGCGTCTTGATCCGGTAGGCCGGGTCGGCGCCGCCATAGAGGTCCTGCGCGAACAGGCGCTTGCCTTCGGCGTGCTTGAGGAAGTCCTGGTAGAGCGTCTCGAATTGCTCTGCGGTGATCGACTGGTTGCCGGCCCACCACATCTTCTTGTCGGTGGTGGCGTCGCGCACCGTGAACTTGTCCTTCGGGCTGCGCCCGGTGAACTCGCCGGTGTCGGCGCAGAGCGCGCCGTCGGCGGAGAGCACCGCCTCACCCGCTGCCAGCGAGTATTGATAGAGTTGTGGCGCACCCAGATTCCAGTGAACCTGCTTGAGATTCTTTAAGCCGAATTTGTCGGCGCCGAAGGCACCGTTGCGCACGCCCGTCTCTTGCACGAAAAATCCCTCCTAGAACCCGCGACATCAAGCGCGGCCAAGTTTGGCGCCGTCGCGATCACCGTGAATATGGGCCGTTCGGCCTCGGCTGAACGACCTAATAATGATGAACGCCGGCGTTGCCAAGCTGATCCCGCAGGATTTGGTTTATTCAAGGACCGCGCCAAACGCCGCGCATGTCAGCTCTGAAAGGCCGCATCGAGAAAGTGCGGATGATCGCGCAACCAAATGCAGATCTGCGCGTTATGTCCGGTTATTGCGACGCACAATCACTGCGTCAACACCCCTATCTTACCTCGCCCTCTCCGATCAACGCGAACGGTCCCCACATCGCGGGATAAGCGTTGCGCGGCGACGAGGCGTCGTCGAGATAGGTTAACATCGCGCGGCGCAAGGCTTCGGCGCGGCCGAGCTTTGGCTCGTTCTTCAGCAGCTCGAACGTCGACGTGGTCAAGCGGGTCGCAGCCTCCGAATCCACGGCCCAATGCGACACCAGGAGCGCGCGAGCACCTGCGTAGAAGAACGAGCGCGCCAATCCCGACAACGCCTCGGCACCGGGCTTGTCGCCCGCGATGGTGTTGCAGGCAGACAGCACAACCCAATCGGCATTGAGCTTGAGCTGGGCCACTTCGCTCGCGGTGAGAAGACCATCGTCGAGCTCCGTCGGCTGGTCGGGGATGGAGAGCGCCAGCGAGGGCTCCCCCAATCCCTTGACGTCGCCGGCGACAAGGCCGTGGGTGGCAAAGTAGATGATGCCGTATTGGGCAAGCGCTGCACGCTTGAGCGTCGTTTCGCTGGCGTCGCGGCCGAGATGGATGTCAGCCTCGGCAGCGCCGACGTCCCTCGCCACCGCGTTCAATTCGTCGGCGGTATCGGGCAGCTGCGGCAGCGCCTGGGCCAGCCGCGCACGATCCACGCCCGCGCCGCGCCAGAAGTCGGCATAGGCGATCGTCGCGATGCTGCGTGCGGCGACCTTGCCGTTCGCGGCACGCCGGTCGGCAGGCCCTTCGGCTGCAGGGTTGAACACGGGATCGCCGAAACCGGTCATCGGCTTGACGCTTTGATCCCTGCGGGCAAAAGCGCGCAGCGATTTCAGGCTGATCACCGACGGCAGGACCGAAACGGCCTGACGCCGCAGCAGCCAGGCAGCACTGCGATAGCCCTCGAGCCGGTCCGGGATCGCAACCTGTGGCTTCTCCGTGACCAGCAGATGAAACGGCAATGCGGTCAATGCCGCCGACGGCACGACCAGCAGGTTGCGCTTGTCCTTGGTCAGCGCCTCAACCGGGCCGAGCAGCGCGACATAGAGCTCGTTGGCAAGACCGAGGTCGAACAATCCCGATTTGCCGGATGCATCGCGCGCCTTGCCGACATCGAGCCCCCTGCGGAAGGCCGTGACCTTCTGTGCGACCGCGTCCGCTCCGAGCGGAATCTCCTTCCAGTCGACGCTCTCGCGCGTGATCGCGACGACATAGCTCCGCCTGTCGACGACGGAATAGACCACCATCGCCTCGTCGGACGCCAGCAGCGGCTGGATGTCCTTGACGGTCAGCGGCAGCGGGTTGGATAGCGAGGAATAGTCGGGAAACTCGACGGCGAGCGTCTTCTGCAATCCATTGCGCGCGCCCGCGATCGCCGCGATCCGCACGCGGCTGCGCTGCTCGGCCGCGACGTCGCGCTGCGCCGATGGCTTCGACACCGCAGCGATGATCGCCTTGTCGAGCGCCTCGGACTCGGCCGCGAGATCCTGATCCTTGCGCACGAGCTCGGCGAGCCGGTCGCTGCCGGCGGCGAGCCGCACCGCGAGCTTGTTCACGGCAGAAGCGGCAGAGGATTGCGTGCCGCGCTGGATCGCAGCGAGCGCATCGTCGAGCGCCTTCTCGCTCGCCAGCAGCGATTGCTGCCGTGCCGCGAACAGGATCGGCAGCACGACGCGCAGCTGCGCACGATTGGCCGCGAGCGTCTTCTGCGCCAACGGCAAGGCATCCGCCGTCCGCCCCGTCGCCTGCAGAAATTCGGCAAGATTGCTCGTCGAAGTCGCAACATCAGGGTGATCCGGCCCGAGCGCGCGTTCGCGGATCGCCAGCGCGCGACGATACAGCGGCTCGGCATCGGCAAAACGCTGCTGGTGCTGGTAGAGCCCGGCGAGATTATTGAGCGAGCGCGCGACGTCGGGGTGTTCAGGCCCCAGCACCTTTTCGCGGATCGCGAGCGAGCGCTTGATCGGCGCTTCGGCACCGGCGTCGCGATTGAGGTCGCGCTCGACTTGTCCGATGTTGTTCAGGACCGTGGCGACCGCGGGATGCTCGGGACCGGCAGCCTTCTGATAGATCGCGAGCGCACGGCGGAACAGTGGCTCGGCATCGGCCGGACGCTGCTGCTTGGCGTAGAGCGTGGCGATATTGTTGAGGGATTGACCGACGTCGGGATGCTCGCGCGGCAGCGCCTTCTCGCGCACGGCAAGTGCACGCTTGAACAGCGGCTCGGCCTCTGCGAAGCGACCCTGCCGCTGATAGAGCGCGGCAAGATTGGTCAGCTCGGCCGCAACCAGGGCGTTGTCGGAGCCGAGCGATTTTTCCATGAGTGCGATCGCGCGCTTGTAGAGCGGCTCAGCCAGATCGTCCCGTCCCTGACCGGCATGGACCTGGCCGAGATTGTTCAACGCGCCCGAGAGATCGCGGTCGTTGTCCTTCTCCAGGCTGGCGACCATCGCCTGCGCCAACGGCAGCGCTTCCGAATATTTTCCGGCACCGATGAGCGCGGTGAGCCGCGCGCTCTCGGCGGCGAGACCTTTCTGCGCAAGGGCTGGCGTGGCGAGCAAGGTGGTGATGGCGAGCGCGAGAGCCGCCGTCCATGCCAAACGTTGACGCGTCATGACCCCTCTCGCTGCGAGCCCGAAAACCATCACGGTCATGGGTCGCGGCGATCGGTAGCCGCGTTCAAGCGGTTGCGCCCTGGTCCACCTTCGTGCGCGCTTCGCCAGCGAGACGGACCAGCATCTTGCGAAGCGCCGTGCCATCCGTCACCCGCTCCGGGAAGTCCAGCCGCAGCGTTGCCTGGCCGACCTGCATGTCGAGGCCTTCAGGATCACAGCCGGTACAGCGCCAGTCGCCCTCGGTGGCGCCGAGCAGCTTCGTGGCATAAAGATTGAGGGCGTCGCGATGGTCGGCGTTCATGTGCTCGACGGCGCCCTCCTCCGCCGCCAGCAGGTCCTCGGCGCCGGTGAGGTCCGTCAGGAATTGCTCCGGCTTGAGGTCGACGATCCGGCCAAAGCCGGCGACCAGATGTGTTCCCGTGGGCCGGATCCGGAAGAAGGAGAAATCCTTAAAAGAAACAAAGCCTTCTGCCGAGGGATGAGCACTCAGATACCGTCGCTGGAGCAGATCCTTGTTGGAATCGGCCTCCTCGGCCCGGCCGGACAGCATGATCCGGGCGCCTTCCAGGGGATCCCCGGCCGCGCGCTCGTCCAGCATCAGCGAGACCCTGGAGTCCGCGAGGACGTTCTTGGTGTGCACGGCGAGGCGCGAGATCAGCAGGATCGGCGAGCCGTCGGGATGGCTGGCCAGATTGACCAGGGAACAATAGGGATCGCCGTTGCCGACCATCAGCGTCGCCAGAGCCCCCTGCCGGGACCGCCTCAGCAGCGATTTGGCGAGCTTTGCGGGGTCGAAATCGGGGGTCGGTTGCATTGGCTTTCTCGGCTCAGGTGGTTGCAAGGAGGGCCTTTTTTCGGGTAAACGGGGGCCCGGTTATGGGTCGAGATGCGGCGAATCTGCCGTGTTTCGTGGAACTTGGTCACACTTCAGCCCAGCTTGCATTGCTCGGTGACAAGGTTCGAACGCCACTTCGGCACCCATGTATGCGGCGCATCACTGATTGCTCGCCGTTTCAAGCCACGACCCAAACGGAAAGCAGAAAGCAGAGAGGCTCATGCCCACAATCGCTTTGGTCGACGACGACCGCAACATTCTCACATCCGTCTCGATCGCGCTGGAAGCCGAAGGCTACCGTATCATGACCTACACCGACGGCGCTTCCGCGCTCGACGGTTTCCGCACCACCCAGCCCGATCTCGCCATCCTCGACATCAAGATGCCGCGCATGGACGGCATGGAGACGCTGCGCCGTCTCAGGCAAAAGTCCGACCTGCCGGTGATCTTCCTCACCTCCAAGGACGAGGAGATCGACGAGCTGTTCGGCCTCAAGATGGGCGCCGACGACTTCATCCGCAAACCGTTCTCGCAGCGTTTGCTGGTCGAGCGCGTCAAGGCGGTGCTGCGGCGCTCGGCGCCGAAGGATCCGACCGTCGCGCCGAAGGAGAACGACGCCAAGGCGCTCGACCGCGGTCTGCTGCGCATGGACCCCGAGCGCCATACCTGCACCTGGAAGAACGAGCCGGTGACGCTCACCGTGACCGAATTCCTCATCCTGCAGGCGCTCGCGACCCGGCCCGGCGTGGTGAAGAGCCGCAACGCGCTGATGGACGCCGCCTATGACGACCAGGTCTATGTCGACGACCGCACCATCGACAGCCACATCAAGCGGCTGCGCAAGAAGTTCAAGGTGGTCGACAACGAGTTCGAGATGATCGAGACGCTCTACGGCGTCGGCTACCGTTTCAAGGAAGCCTGAGGGCGCCTCCTCCACGGCGATCGAGAGCATCTCCGGTTCTCGTTCCATCGGGACGAGGATCGCTCTAGGATGCGGGGACCTTCGCACGGGCCGTCCTAACGCGGGCGTAAGCATTGCTTGACCGAACGCAGCCTGACCCTAACCAGAGCGCCGGGGATATCGCATCCGACGGCGTTCAGGAGCACGTTGCCGACAACAAGCCGCAGGGCTTCCGGCCGCTGAACTGGTTGAAACGCGCCGGGCAGTTCTTCTTCGCGCTGTCCTTCTCGAGCCTGACCCGCCGCATCGTCTCGCTCAACCTCGCCGGCCTCGTCGCACTGGTGGCGAGCATCCTGTACCTGTCGCAATTCCGTGCCGGCCTGATCGATGCGCGCGCCCAGAGCCTGCTGGTCCAGGCCGAGATCATCGCCGGCGCGATCGCGGCCTCTGCCACGGTGCAGACCAACGCCATCACCATCGATCCCGACCGGCTGCTCGATCTCAAGCCGGGCGAGACCTATGGCGGCTCGGACGAGTATTCGCCGCTGGACTTCCCGATCAATCCGGAGCGCGTCGCGCCGGTGCTGCGCACCTTGATCTCGCCGACCAAGACGCGCGCCCGCATCTACGATCCGAACGGCAGCCTGCTGCTCGACAGCCGCAACCTGGAAAACGTGCTGCGCTTTCCTCTGCCGCCGCCGGCCGAGCAACCCGGCATCATCGAGCGCGGCAAGGTCGCGGTGCGGACCTGGCTGAACCGCGGCGACCTGCCGCTCTATCGCGAGCTCGGGCCCGAGAACGGCAATGGCTATGCCGAAGTGGGCGACGCCCTCCAGGGCCAGAAACGCTCGATGGTGCGGGTCAACGCACGCGGCGAGGTGATCGTCTCGGTCGCGGTCCCCGTGCTGCGCTCGCGTGCGATCCACGGCGCCTTGATGCTGTCGACGCAAGGCGACGACATCGACCAGATGGTCACCGCCGAGCGCCTCGCCATCCTGAAGGTCGGCGGCGTCGCCGCCGCCGTCATGATCATGCTGTCACTGCTGCTGGCGAGCACGATCGCAGGTCCGGTGCGCCGGCTCGCCGACAGCGCCGAACGCGTCCGCCGCCGCATCAAGGCCCGCATCGAGATTCCCGATTTCACCCGCCGCCGCGACGAGATCGGCCACCTCTCCGGCGCGCTGCGCGACATGACCAGCGCGCTCTACAGCCGCATCGAGGCGATCGAGATGTTCGCTGCCGACGTTGCCCATGAATTGAAGAACCCGCTGACCTCGCTGCGCTCGGCGGTCGAGACGCTGCCGCTGGCGCGCAACGAGAACAGCCGCGCCCGCCTGCTCGAGGTGATCGAGCACGACGTCAAGCGGCTCGACCGGCTGATCTCCGACATCTCCGACGCCAGCCGCCTCGATGCCGAGCTGCAGCGCCAGGATGCGATCCCGGTCGATTTGCGCCGGCTGCTGACGACGCTGGTGTCCGTCGCCAACGAAACCAAGCTCGGCCACGACGTCGCGGTCGAAACGCGCTTCGAGGGCCGCAGCCCGACCGACACCTTCGCCGTGAGCGGCCACGATTCCCGGCTCGGACAGGTCGTCTCCAACCTGCTCTCCAACGCGCAATCCTTCTCCGAACGCGGCAGCAAGGTGCGCCTCAGCTGCCGCCGCGTTCGCTCCGAGATCGAGATCGTGGTCGACGACGACGGCCCCGGCATTCGCGAGGACGCGCTGGAGCGCATCTTCGAGCGCTTCTACACCGACCGCCCGCATCAGGGCTTTGGCCAGAACTCCGGCCTCGGCCTGTCGATCTCCAAGCAGATCGTCGACGCCCATGGCGGACGGATCTGGGCAGAGAACCGCCCTGGCCCGCCGGACGCCGACGGCACTCCGACAATTGCCGGTGCGCGCTTCGTGGTGAGGCTGCCGGCGCTATGAACGAAGGCGGGCCCAGCGTTCACGCCTCTGCCGTCAAGGTCGGGCCTTACGCCGTGCTGATCCGCGGGCCCTCGGGGTCCGGCAAGTCGCGGCTTGCCTTCGATCTGATCATGGCGGGGCGCTCGGGCATCGTGGAAAGGGCCGTTCTGGTCGGTGACGACCGTGTCCATCTGGCGACACTCGGCCACGAAATTGAGGTCCGCCCCGCGCCTCGCCTGGCGGGCCTGATCGAGATCCGGGGCCTCGGAATCCGCCGCTGCGACTTCGTGGAGCATGCGACCGTCGGTCTCGTGGTCGATCTGGCCGCAGTCGACGCGGAGCGCCTGCCGCCGGCTGAAGCCCTGAAAACCAGCATTTTTGGTGTCGAAATACCGCGAATCCCTGTTGCCCGCGACTATTCGCCCCTTCCCCTGGTTGTTGCGGCCTTGACCACTACCAAGAGTTCATCTTCCGTTAACCCATCAGGCGATTGTTTGAAGGGAAATGGTAACCATATGAACCCCACTATCGCGACCGAATAGACCGGCGCAGCTCCCCTCATCCATCCGTCTAGATTCAGGGAGATACGCAACATCCCCTCTTGCGCGGGGGCTCTGGATGGTCAAAGTGGCGCGTTCGTGCGGTGCACCAAAAGCGCCCGCGAGGAGTTTTCCGATGATTGGTCTAGTACTTGTGACCCACGGGCGCCTTGCCGACGAATTCAAGGCAGCGCTTGAGCATGTCATGGGCCCACAAAAGCAAATCGAAGCGATCACGATCGGCGCCGAAGATGATTCCGATCTCTGCCGAAGCGACATCATCGAGGCGGTCAACCGCGTCGATTCCGGCGACGGCGTTGCGATCCTCACCGACATGTTCGGCGGCACGCCGTCGAACCTGGCAATATCCTGCATGAGCCGGCCCAAGGTCGAAGTGCTCGCGGGCATCAACCTGCCCATGCTGGTCAAGCTTGCCAAGGTGCGCGAGGAGCGACCGCTGCCCGACGCGATCGCGATGGCGCAGGAAGCTGGCCGCAAATACGTCACCATCGCCAGCCGGGTGCTCGCCGGCAAATGAGCGAGGAGGCGCCACAAGCCGCGACCGGCGTGCCCGCGGGCGCGATCTCCAAGGATCTCCTGATCATCAACAAGCGCGGCCTGCACGCCCGCGCCTCGGCGAAATTCGTCCAGGCGGTCGAGCGCTTCGATGCGCAGGTGTGGGTGACACGCGGCGGCGAGACCGTCGGCGGCACCTCGATCATGGGCTTGATGATGCTCGCCGCGGGTCCCGGCACGACGATCACGGTGGCGGCGGCAGGGACCGACGCCGAAGCCGCGCTCGCGGCGATCACGGAGCTCGTTGAAAGCAAGTTCAACGAGGAAGGGGTTTAGGCCCTTCTCTCGCCACGCGGCCAGGTGCGCTCCCTCGCCCGTACTTGCGGGAGAGGTGACGAAATCATTTCCCCGGCGGCGCGAAGTAGATGTTCCAGCTCATCGACGGTCCGGCCTTGCCGTTGGTGAAGCGGCGCGTGGCCATCACGATGCGCTCGGCGTTGGGCGCAACCTCCGCCACCCATTTCTCGAACGCGGGCAGGCGGCCGTCGGTCGGATCGAACACGCCGATGAAGCCGTACTTCTTGGCGTCGTCGCGCGAGGTCAGTCCGGAATCCCAGGCCTCCAGCGGCAGCAGCGCGGACGGATGATCCGGGCTGTAGAACACCAGCGGCTGGATCTGCTCCATCGTGCCGGCAACGACGGCCCAGCGCGAGCCGAAGCGGGTGTGCCAGGCCTGGGTCAATTCGCGCGCGAGCTCCGAGCGCGCGCCATAGATCTGGGCATTGCCGGCATTGGCCGCCATCTCGCGCGCGGCGATCCAGGGCGAAGCGGCGAGCGTCGCGGCGCTGAGCACGAGCCAGATCGCAGCGATGTTGAACAGCGCGGCGCTCTGCACGCGCAGCGTCGGGATGGCGACCAGAGCGAGCGGCACCAGGAAGAACAGCGAGATGCCCCAATCCGTCTTCATGTAGATGCTGAAGGCGAGCGCGCCGAGCGGCGGGCCGACTGCGACGATGACCTGGACGATCCAGACATTCAGCGCCTGCGAGACATTGACTCCTGCATTGGTGCCACGCGCCCAGGCGCGCGTGACGATGCGCAACGGCGCAGCCAGCCGCAATCTGCCCCATGGCGGCACCAGCGCCATGGCCAGCGCCGCGAGCGCCACCGGCAATGCCAGCAGCGCGAAGTTGTGCAGCACATAGCCCGCGACGAGCTGATGCACCTGGGCCTTGTCCTGAAGGCTGTAGGTGTCGCCGGCATAGGTCAGCGGCACGAAATGCGCATCCGCCAGCCAGACGAGGTGCGGGATCATCGCCGCGACCATCGTGGCAATCGCGACCCACGGCGCGGGCGACGACAGGAAGCGCAACCGGTTGGGATGGATCAGCGCGGCGAGGCCGATCGCGCCGATCATGGTCAGCACCCAATATTTGGTCATCAGCGCCAGCGCGCCGGCAAGCCCGAGCAGGATTCCGGATTGCCAGCTCCGCTTCTCGAAGGCGTTGAGATAAGCGAGCACCAGGAGCGGCAGCGTGACGAGCTGCAGCAGGTCCGGGTTGTACTTGAAGCCCTTGAAATTGAAGATCGGGTAGAGCGCGATCATCACCACGACCAGGAACGCGCGGCGCGCATCCACCACGCGCAAGGCGATCAGCCAGCAGATCACCATGCCGACGCTCACCGTCGTCATCGCCAGCGCATAGGTCGCCCAGTCCGCCGCCGGGAGCGCCTTGAACCAGAGGCCGGCCACCCAGCCCGACAACGGCGGGTGCTTGCCATAGCCCCAGAGGAATTTCTGGCCCCAGCCCCAGGCTTCTGCGACGTCCATATGAACGTCCTGCGCCGCCTTCAGATTGATCAGGATGAAGGTCCAGAGCACCGCATGCAGGATGGCAAATTGGATCACCAGCCACAGGCGCGCCTCGGGGCGGACCGCACAGGCAACCAGGAAGGCCCGGAAGCGGTTGTAACTCAAGCGGGTCTTTGCCCGCGCTCCGGCAGTGGGAAGAGAGGTCGTGGACATGGCCGTGCGTAGCGCGTTTTGGCCCGTCATGGAATCAGCTTGGCGTGAACAAAGGCCCTGAAAATACAGCAATATGGTTGCCGCACGGGGATGTGAGTGGTATCCCGCGCCCATGACGACCGTCCCTATTTCCAACATCCGCAATTTCTCCATCGTCGCCCATATCGACCATGGCAAATCGACGCTGGCCGACCGCCTGATCCAGATGACCGGCGGCCTCTCCGACCGCGAGATGGCGGGCAAGGAACAGGTGCTCGATTCCATGGACATCGAGCGCGAGCGCGGCATTACGATCAAGGCGCAGACGGTGCGCCTCGCCTACCGCGCCAAGGACGGCAAGGACTACATCTTCAACCTGATGGACACGCCCGGCCATGTCGACTTCGCTTACGAGGTCTCGCGGTCGCTGGCGGCCTGCGAGGGTTCCCTGCTTGTGGTCGACGCCAGCCAGGGCGTCGAGGCGCAGACGCTCGCCAACGTCTACCAGGCGCTCGACAACAATCACGAGATCGTCCCAGTCCTGAACAAGGTCGACCTGCCCGCGGCGGAGCCCGAGAAGGTCAAGCAGCAGATCGAGGACGTCATCGGCATCGACGCCTCGGACGCGGTGATGATCTCGGCCAAGACCGGCCTCGGCATTCCTGATGTGCTGGAAGCCATCGTCACCCGCCTGCCGCCGCCGAAGGGCGACCGCGACGCGACCTTGAAGGCGCTCTTGGTCGACAGCTGGTACGACGTCTATCTCGGCGTCGTCGTGCTGGTGCGCATCGTCGATGGCACGATGAAGAAGGGCCAGCGCGTGCGCATGATGGGCACGGGCGCGGCCTATGACGTCGAGCGCGTCGGCTTCTTCACGCCGAAGATGCAGCAGGTCGAGGAGCTCGGCCCCGGCGAGATCGGCTTCATCACCGCCGCGATCAAGGAGGTCGCCGACACCCGCGTCGGCGACACCATCACCGACGACAGGAAGCCGGTCGCCGAGATGCTGCCGGGCTTCAAGCCGGCGATCCCGGTGGTGTTCTGCGGCCTGTTCCCGGTCGACGCCGACGATTTCGAGACGCTGCGCGCGGCGATGGGCAAGCTGCGCCTCAACGACGCCAGCTTCTCGTTCGAGATGGAGACGTCGGCCGCGCTCGGCTTCGGATTCCGCTGCGGCTTCCTCGGGCTGCTGCACCTCGAGATCATCCAGGAGCGGCTGTCGCGCGAATTCGATCTCAACCTGATCGCGACCGCGCCGAGCGTGATCTACAAGATGAAGCTCACCGACGGCCAGGAGATCGAGATCCACAATCCCGTCGACATGCCCGACGTGGTCAAGATCGCCGAGATCGACGAGCCCTGGATCGAGGCGACGATCCTAACGCCCGACGAATATCTCGGCAGCGTCTTGAAGCTGTGCCAGGACCGCCGCGGCGCGCAGAAGGAGCTCACTTACGTCGGCTCCCGCGCCATGGTGAAGTACGACCTGCCGCTCAACGAGGTCGTGTTCGACTTCTACGACCGCCTCAAATCGGTCTCCAAGGGCTACGCCTCGTTCGACTATCATCTCACCGACTACAAGCCGGCCGATCTCGTCAAGATGCAGATCCTGGTCAATGCCGAGCCGGTCGACGCGCTCTCGATGCTGGTCCACCGCACCCGCGCGGAGGGGCGCGGCCGCGCCATGGTCGAGAAGATGAAGGAGCTGATCCCGCCGCACATGTTCCAGATCCCGATCCAGGCGGCGATCGGCGGCAAGGTGATCGCGCGCGAGACGGTGCGCGCGCTGCGCAAGGACGTCACCGCGAAATGCTACGGCGGCGACATCACGCGTAAACGAAAACTTCTGGAGAAGCAGAAGGAGGGCAAGAAGAAGATGCGGCAGTTCGGCAAGGTCGACATCCCGCAGGAAGCTTTTATTGCCGCGCTGAAGGTCGACAGCTGAGGCTAGGCTCGGGACGGGCCAGCCGGGTCGCCGGGGCCGGCAAACAGGCGCTCTCCCGACGGCAAACAAAAAAGTGCGAAAACAACCCCATGCACAGTAGCCGCCCGCTTGGCGGCATTGCGCTTTTTCGATTTTACGAAGTCGGTTTGACCCGTCGGGCAAAACAGGGGTATGGTGGCATCATCGAACGCTTGCCTCTCAGCCGTGTATCTATTCCTCGCCCCTCTTCGCGATCCTGATGCCCTCGATGATCCGGTCGCTCGGGTGCAACACGACGCGATCACCTGCAGCTAGTCCGGAGAGAACTTCGGCCACTCGGTTATTCCGGTGGCCGATGCGGACCGGGACAGTTCTTGCACGGCCGTTCTCGTCGGCGAAAACCGCCCATTGGTCGCCTTTTCGGAACAAGGCGCTCACCGGCACGGTCAGCGACTCGGTCGCGCTCCATGTCGTCACGTGAACGATAACACGATAGTCGTGCCCGAGCGTGCCCCACTTCTCGGGCGGGTCGGTGAAATCGATGGTCACGCGGACCCGCTGCTCCTCGGTGCCGAGTGCGGAGACTTTCAGGAAACCGGCCGGGTCGACCCGGACCACCTTTCCCGCGATGGGCTGACCGCCCCAGCCATCGATCCGGACCGGCGCGCCGACCTTGATCTGGACCGCGTCAGTCGAGAGCAGGTCGGCCACGACCTCGAGATCGAACGGGTCGCCGATATCAACCAGCGGCGTCCCGGGCAGAACCGTCGTCTCGCTGTCCTGGATGATCTTCAATACCCGTCCGCTTGTCGGCGCCAGCACACGGATGCAGCAGGTCGGCTCCGCGGGAGGGATAGCGCTTGCCGGGTCCATCAGCCGGGCCGCCAGGCTGGTCCGCACTGCGCGGCGCATCTCGACCTGGGCCTTGGCACCTCTCAGGGCGGCCTCGTTGGTGGCGACCTCGAATTTCGCCTTGTCGTAGGCCTGGGCCGAGGTGGATTGCGTCCGCAACAGCGTCTGCACCCGCTGGAACTCGGTCCGCGAAAAATCCAGCGCGGCTTCGATCCGCTGCACTTCAGCTTCCTGCTGCTGGATCGCGGCGTCTGCGGCCAGGACCTCCGCCTGCAGCTGATCGCGCGATCGCGCATCGATGAAGCCGGGCAGCGTCGGTTGCATCAGGGCGACGGTCTGGTTAGCGACGACGTCGTCGCCGACATGGAGCGAAGGCCCCTGCTCGCCGAGCGGATGCGAGATTCTCAAGACCTTGCCCGCGATCGGCGCCGACACCGTGTAGACGTGGCGCACGCGGGTCTTGCCGTCGTCGTCCGCCGTGACCTCGATCGGCCCCTTCGCGACGGCCGCGAGATCGACCAGAACCGGTCGGGGCCAGGCGAACCAAGCGAGCCCTGCGAGGATCGCAGCAGCGAGCGCGGCGCCGATGATGCGTTTGGTCCAGTTGGCGGGCATGGCTAATCTCGCGTCTTGAGGACCGCAACAAGGTCCAATCTGTCGATGCGTTCTCGGATCACGGCGGCGGAAACGATGGCGGCCAGCACCACGACGGACGTGGCGATCACGTAAGTCGAGTGCTCGACGACGAGGCGGACGCGCATCAACTCGCCGGCAAGGTTCGTTTTCATTACCCAGGCGAGGCCGTAGCCCATCAGCCAACCGGGCGGTTGGGCGATCAGGGTGAGGATGGCGAGCTCAAGCAGCAGGATGCGCAGCACCTCGCCGCGCGTGAAGCCGAGCACGCGCAGGCTGGCCAGTTCGCGCGCCCGTTCGGACAGCGAAATGCGCGCATTGTTGTAGACGACGCCGAACGCGATCACGCCGGCAAGGCCCGTATAGATACTCGCCATCGTGGTGACGAGCAGCGCGACGGTCTTGCGGAAGTTCGCCAGCGAAACGCGCTGCAGCGCCACGCCGCCGACCGTCGGTATGGACTTCACCGCCGTGTAGAAGTCCTCCGTCCGGTTCTCGTCGAGGCTGAGATTGACGCTAGTGACGACGGGCGCCTCGCGCATCAGCTTGTGCAACGCCTCGATCTCCATCATGCCCCTAATCCCGAAGTAGTCCTCGACGGTCGCGACGACCGGCACCGTCACGGATCGCCTGGCGCCCTCCAACAGATCGACCTCGACGCTATCGCCTGGTCCGACGCCGAGGATATGCGCGAGCATGCCGGAGATGGCGAGGCCCGTCTCCGGCAGGATGACCGGCCGAAGCTCGACGTCGATGATGCGCCTGAGGTGGGCAGCAGCCGGTCGGCCGCTGATGACAATGCGCCGTTCGACGTTGCCGTGGCGGATCCGGACCGGCACCTCGCGGAACGGCTCGGCGGCGAGAACGCCCGGAAGCCGGCTCACCTGCTCCACGACATTTGCGATCCGCTTCTCGGCAAAGCCGATGGTTGCGTCCTGCCGGTCGGCGAGGAAGTAGGTCACATCGGTCAGATGCTCCATGCTGTCCCGCGTGAACAGCGAGACGACTAGGATCGCGGTGGCCAGCGCCATGCCGAGCGCCGTGAAGAAGGCCCGTACCGGATGCCGGGCGATGTTGCGGATCATCATCAGCGTCGGCTGCGACACGATCCGGTCGAGCTGGATGCGCGCCGAAAGCAGCCGGCGATAGACCGGCGGGGCCGGCGCCTGCATGGCGACGGCCGGGGGCAGCTTCACCACCTCGCGCAACGCACGGAATGCGCCGATCGCCGCAGCCGCCGCGCTAAGCGCACCTGCCGTGAGATAAACGTCCGGTGCCTTCGCGAACACCAGGAACGGAAAGTGGAAGAAGTCGCCGAACAGCGCGGTGACGTGCAAACCGAGCCAGGTGCCCACGATGCCGCCCAACACGATGCCGACCACGACGATGAAGGCAACGAACTTGAAATAGTGCAGCACGATGCTGCCGTCTGAATAACCCAGCGCCTTCAGCAGGCCGATCTGCTCGCGCTCGAGCGCGACCAGCCGGGTCAAGGTGAGATTGACGAGGAAGGCCGCGACCAGCAGGAAGATCGGCGGCAGCGTGCGGCTCATGTTGTTGAGCATGTCGAGTTCATGATCGAGCCAGGCGTGCGAGGTCTGGTCCTTGCGGCCATGCGCCGCCTGCCCGCCATAAGGATCGAGCAGGGCGTCCAGTCGCCGGACCACATCGCGCTCGGAGGCGCCGGGCTGCAGCTTGACCGCGACCGCCGAGAAGGCGCCGTCGAGATCGTAGGCAGCGCTAAGCACCTTCTCCGACATCCAGACGATGGCATAGCGGCGATCGTCCGGCATCAGGTCGCCCGGTCCGACCGTGTAAACGAACTCGGGCGACAGCGCGATGCCGACGATGACGAGCTCGCGCTTCCTGCCGTTGAGGATGGCGGAGAACCGCGCCCCCTCGACGAAACCGTGCGCCCGAGCGAACGGCTCGTTGACGACGACCTCTTCGGTCCGTCCCGGCGCCGGGAACCGCCCGGAGCGCATGTAGAGCCGGTTGAGATGCTGCTCACCCGTGTCGGCCAGCGAAACGAACTGCGCGCTGGCCGGCGCGGAGAAACCGGGAATGTCGAGTAGCGCCGGCTTGGCGATACGGGTGTCGATGGCGGCGACTCCTGGGATCTCGCCGATCCTGTCGGTGAGCGCCTTCGGTGCCCGCTTCGCCTGCGCGAACACATCGGCAAAGCCGTAACGCTCGTAATAAGCGATCCGGGTCTCCTCCAGCGATCGGTGCGAGCCCACCGCGAGCACCAGCGTCGCAACCCCGCCGCCGACGACCAGCGCGACCGCGAGCACCTGCGCCCAGAGCCGTCTGACGTCACGAAGCAGCTTGATGTCTAGCACCTTCATGTCGTCACCAGGTGAGCTCGGCGGCCTCCCGCCGGGCCTCGTTGGTCCGGATGCGGGAGATGCGACCGTCGGCGAAGAACAGCACTCGGTCGGCGACCTCCTGGATGCTGGCGTTGTGGGTGATGATGACTGTAGTGGTCCCGAGCTGCCGGTTGACGCCAAGCAGCGCCTCGATGACGCGGATGCCGGTCTTCGAATCCAACGCCCCGGTCGGCTCGTCGCAGAGCAGCACCGCCGGCCGCTTCGCGATCGCGCGGGCGATGGCGACGCGCTGCTGCTCGCCGCCGGAGAGCTGGGCGGGAAAGTGATGCATCCTCGCTTCGAGTCCGACCAGCGCGAGGGCGTCGGCCGGCCGCATCGGATTCTTGGCGACTTCGGTGACCAGCGCGACGTTTTCGTAGGCCGTGAGGCTGGGCACCAGATTGTAGAACTGGAAGACGAAGCCGACGTGATCGCGGCGGTACTTCGTGAGTTCGCGGTCCTCCAGGTCCGTTAGGTCCAGATCGCGGAAGAACAGCCGGCCGCTGGTCGGACGGTCGAGGCCGCCCATGATGTTGAGCAACGTCGTCTTGCCGCTGCCGGAGGGGCCGAGCAGCACGACCACTTCCTTCTCGGGAATGTCGAGGTCGACCTCGTTGAGGGCATGCACCATCACCTCGCCGGAGACATAGATCTTAGTCAGCGCCTTTGCGGTGAAGACGGGAACGCTCATTGACGTCCTTTAAAGCTAGCGCCGTTTGCAGGCATCTCCTCGCGAAGGTCAGCCGTGACGATAGCCGCCAGAAGAGCTATGACCGGATCGCCGGTTGAGATGGGGAATGAAGGCCGGCACCTGCGCGGCATACCGGGCATAGGCCTCGCCGAACTCGCTCCGGGCCTCACGCTCCTCGTCCCTGGCGAGCTTCACGTACATGACGGTCAACACCGGAAACATCGCCAAGGTCAGAATCGTCGGCCATTGCAACAGGAAGCCGAACATCACCAGCACGAAGCCGACATATTGCGGATGCCGGACGTAGCTGTAAGGACCGGTGGTGGCGAGGCTCCGGGTCTGCTGCGCCTCGTACAGCGTCCTCCAGGCGAGGGAGATCAGGATGAACCCGGCGCCGATGAAGATGAAGCTGACGACATGGAACGGCCCCGTGTGGGGATTGGTCTTCCAGCCGAACATCATCTCGAGCAGATGACCGGCGTCGTGCGAGAACCAGTCGACGTTCGGGTAGCGCGACTGCAGCCAACCCGACAGGAAATAGATGGTGAGCGGAAAACCGTACATCTCCGCGAACAGCGCCACCAGGAACGCGCTGAAGGCGCCGAAGGAGCGCCAGTCGCGCGAGGTCTGCGGCTTGAAGAAGCTGTAGGAAAACAGGATGAACACCGCCGAGTTGACGGTGACGAGGCTCCAGAGGCCGTAAGCAGGCGGAATGTCGTGCATCACGCGCTCCTCGAATCGTTTGGCCGGCCGCCACCGTGACGGTGACCATGGTCGCCATGCATGAAGAAATGCATCAGCGGACAGGCAAGGAGCGGCAGCCAGACCAGAAGCCCCAGCACGTGAGCCCTGTGCTCGCTGAACAGCAGCACGCCGGCGATGGCCAGGAATCCGATCAGGACCAGGCCAGCCTTGGCTCTCATGGACATGCCCGCGGCATGCCGCTGTCGATAAGCGGAATGATCCTGCACCGGCATGGGCGCGCTCCTCTCGATCCCCGCAGCATAGGAGCACCGCCGCCATCGCTTTTGACGCAGATCAAAGGCTCGCGGGAGCTGAGCGCGCGAGACAATTAGCAACCGATCGTACCTTGAGATTCGTCAAGACCGACGTTGCGCCGATGCGTATCGTGGACCTTCGCAACCTGGAGGACCGAACATGATCACCAAGACGCTTCTCGCCACAATCGGCATTGTTTCCCTGCTGGCCGTACCCGCCACGGCTCAATCCACCGACAAGGAAAAGAACGGCCATCACTACAGCGGCGGACCCAAGACAGAAGTTCCGCACCACATGGGCAAGAAAGAAAAGACCGGCACCTCTGCCAACGCTCAATCAGGCGGTCATCACTACACGGGCGGCCCCGGCACGTCGTCGCCTCATCACATGGGCAACAAGAAATAGTTCGATCTTAGCGGCACGCGAAGGCAAGAAGAAGATGCGGCAATTCGGCAAGGTCGACATGCCGCAGGAAGCTTCATGGCCGCGCTGAAGCATGGCACCTGCATCGCAGCGTGTGCGATGCAGGCATCCACGTTCGCTGCTAATCGATCACGATTTCCTCTTTGCCTCGACGTATCGCGCAAAATTGTCGAGGATCGCCTGCCAGCCGCCCTGCTGCTGTTCGACCGAGTGCGTGGTTTCGGCGTCGAAGACGACACGGACGACAACACTCTTCGGGCCGGGCACGAACTCGACCTCGGCCTTTCGATCGCCGAACGCGTATTCGATCCGCTTGTGCTCGACGATCTTGGTGTAGGTGCCGGCGAAGTCGAAGCCCATGCTGCCGTCCTTGGCCTCCATCCGCGACGAGAAGGCGCCGCCGTCCCGCAGGTCGACCGTCGCACTGGTCGTATGCCAGTCGTCGGACGCGGCATTCCACTTCACGATGTCGGCTGGCGTCGTATAGGCGCGCCAGACCTGATCGATCGGGGCGGCTACGCTGGTTTCGACGGTGATCCTCATGGGCATTGCTCCAGTTGCGACTTTGACGCTCGAGTTGACGGAATCTCGCCAGCGTGCCGGGTCCATTTCCTGCACGTCCGGGACGTGTCGACCCGAGGACGATCGAGACCGGCCCATGCCGACATGGTTCGGCGTCAATGTGCCAAAAAAGTTGGAGAAGTTGTGGTGTGGGCAAGCGAAGTGTGCCTGCGCGCACGCCTTCGAGACGACGCTGACGCGTCTCCTCAGGATGAGGCTCATTGGGCGTCGGTGCCTGTTGAAACTGCTGCCGCGGACTCCGCCCTCATCCCTGTGAGGAGACTGCTCAAGCGGGCGTCTCGAAGGATGGCCGCAGGGAAAAACTCTCTAATGCGATAGCCCTGCCCGCCAGCTTCGCTCTTCGGGCTGCGGCGGACAAGTCGCACTACCATCCTGCGCTGCTCGTCAGATCGGCCTCGTCTTCCCTCGGATGGCCATCGACCGCTTCAGGGCCTGCTGGGCATCGGCATAGCGGCCTTGATACTTGTAGAGACCGGCGAGGTTTTCCAGAACGCCGGCGAGATCCGGATGGTCAGGGCCGAGGGTTTTCTCGAAAGTGGCCGCCGACCGCTTGAACAGCCGCTCGGCCTCCGCGTTACGGCCCTGACGCCCATAGAGCGCAGCCAGATTGTTCTGTGCCTGGGCGATGTCGGGATGATCCGGGCCGAACGCCTTCTCGGTCACCGCCATCGACCGCTTCAGCAGCCGCTCGGCATCGGCATAGCGATTGCGATTGATATAAGCGTCGGCCAAATTGTTCATCAGCACCGTGGCTTCGGGGTCGTCGGGACCGAGCGCCTTCTGCAGCACCGCGAGGCCTCGCTTGAACAGCGGTATAGCCTGATCGTATCGGCCCTGATGGCTGTAGACGGCGCCGAGGTTGCTCAACGCCATCACGATCGATGGATCACCGCTTTTCTCGTGAATGGCGATCGACCGCTTGAGCACCGGCTCCGCTTCGGCGTAACGCTCTTCCGCACGGTAGAGATCGCCGAGATTGTTCAGCACCATCGCGACTTCGGCATGATTCGGACCGAGTGTCTTCTCGTCAATGGCCAGCGCGCGCTTGTACAGCGGTTCGGCAACGGCGTATTGGCCGAGATTGTAATGGATCGTGCCGAGGTCGTTCAGCGGCATCGCGACGTGCGCATCATCGGGGCCGAACTCCTTCTCGCGAAGGGCCAGCGACTTCTGGGCCAGAGGCAGTGCTTCCATGTACTTCCCGGCCCGATAAAGCTGCTTCATCTGCCGGGCCAGCGTGCCCGCCTCGTCCTCTTCGGCATGGGACGGCACGCCGAACGACAGGCTCAAGGCGAGCGCTGTGACTGCGACGCAAATCGATGCTGTCAAGGTCCTCATCGCGCCTTCCCTCGTCGCGGCTATTGGGACTTACGCGCCATTGGTGCTCCCGGAAGCCGGACAGGTTCAATGCAACCGCGGCTTTCCGACGCGACCGACCGCGCCAGCGCGGCTGTATGCCATTGGCAGGCATCAGCAATTGATCATTGCCCGAGCTGCTGCAGCACAGCAGACCACAACGCGAGCGGCTCCCTGAAGGCTCCGGGTTCGTTCGGCTTCTGGCGAACGGCCGTGTGCACCATGACGAGCTTGGAGGCGGGATCGACCAGGATGAGCTGACCGCGAATGCCGATGAGGGCAAATCGGCGCTGCTCGCCGGGGAGGAGCCACACCTGATAGCCGTAGCCGAAATAGCGCGTGGCCACGCGCGGAGCGAGATGACCCTCCTCTGGCCTGACGGTCGTGGCATCCAGCAGCCACTGCCGGGGGATCAGCTGCCGGCCTTCCCAGGCGCCGTCATGGGCGAGCAACCGGGCCAAGCGCGCATAATCGCGCAAGGTCGCGTTGAAGCAGCAATAGGCGATCTCCTGCCCGCTGCCGTCGATCACCCAGGAGGCGTCCGCCTCGGTGCCGATGGGGTCCCAGATCCGGTCGCGGAGATAGTCGGCGACCGGCGTGCCCGTGGCGGCGCGCAGGACCAAGCCGAGTATCTCCGTTTCAACGCTGGCATAGTGGAATTTGGTGCCTGGCGGCGCGGTCCGCGTGTTGAACTGCGCGACGATGGCGGCGGGATCTTTCGGCGGGCCGGCGAACAAGGCCCGCCCAAGCCGGGCGATGTCGTCGTTCCCGTCATAGACTTCCGAGAATTCGACGCCCGACGACATGTTCAACAAGGCGCGGATGGACGTGTTGCCATATTCCGTGCCTGCAAGGCCGTCGACATAGGTCGCGACGAGGTCGTCGATCGACTTGATCCGTCCCTCCGAGACCGCGATCCCGACCAGCATGGCTACCAGAGTCTTGGCCATGGACATCGAAACAAAGCGGTGGTGGTCGGTCCGTGCATATTGATAGTGCTCGTACAGGATGGTGTCGTCCCTGGCGATCAGGAGGCCCGTCGCCGGGTTGCGCTTGAGGTAGTCCGCAATGCCGAGCTTTTCGGTGCCAAGACTGTAGGTGACCTGTGGCTCCGGCGCGCGCTTGAATTGCCAGAGCGTCGTCGCGCGAGCGACCCGGCGCGAGGGATAGATCTCGCCGAAATGGCTGTAGCTGCCGACGAGCTTGTCGAGCGGGGGAGCGGCGCCGCGCGTGCCGACCGGATAGCCTTCAGCCGCGCCGTAGAGCTCGGCATCGGGACCGCTATCCGAAAAGACCGGCCCCGGCGCGGCGGGCGCGCTTCGGACGTCCTGCGCGCATGCGAGCGGCGCCGAGAGCGCAGAGGCAAAAATGACGGGCAGGAAAAGCCGGCGGCACCCGCGCGGCCTAAACGACGCTCCCCAGTTCATTGCACTTGCCTCCCCGCACGTTGGTGGGTGTGCGCTTCACGAGAACAACATCGCAGGCTGGTGACGCGCGGCATGCTATCATTGCGGGCGGGCCGTGTCAGCCTGCGGTGGCAACCCGCCTTGCTCTCGCCCCGCGGATCAGTCACCATCCCTGCCGCGCACCATCAACAAGAGCAAAAGCGCCAAGGAAACGCATGAGCAAGCCGTCACGTTTCGACTATGGCTGGGTCGTTGTCGCCGCGGGGGCGCTGATGACCTGCATCGGGTTCGGCACGATGCTGTCGCTGGCGGTGTTCCTGCAGCCGATCTCGGAGGCGATGGGCTGGTCGCGCGCCGGGGTGTCGGCTGCCGCGACGCTGGATTTCCTCTTTATGGGATTCGCCGCATTCCTATGGGGCACGCTGTCGGACCGGTTCGGCACCCGCATCGTGGTGCTCTCGGGAAGCGTTCTGCTGGGACTAGGTCTCGTCACAGCGAGCCAGGCAGCAAGCCTGTGGCAATTCCAGCTTTGCTTCGGCGTGCTGATCGGGATCGCCGTGGGCAGCTTCTACGCACCGATGATGGCGCTCGCGAGCGCCTGGATCGAAAAGAACCGCAGCCTCGCGGTGGCGCTGGTCTCGGCCGGCATGGGCGTGTCCCCGGTGACGGTCGCGCCGGCCGCGAGCTGGCTGATCACGGCGTATGATTGGCGCACCGCGATGCTGACGATCGGCATCGCTTCGTGGGCGCTGTTGATCCCCGCCTGCTTCCTGGTACGTCCGGCGCCGCCAGCCGCGGGCTCCGCAACGACGGACGCGGCGCCAGAGGTCGAGATGGGCGCGGCGCAGGCGCTGCGCACGCCGCAATTCATCGCGCTCGCAGCGGCGCATTTCGCCTGCTGCGCGGCGCATTCCGGCCCGATCTTCCACATGGTGTCCTATGCGATGGTCTGCGGCATCGCTCCGCTCACGGCAGTGACGGTCTATAGCGTCGCCGGCGTCTCAGGCCTCGGCGGACGCCTGCTGCTGGGCGCGCTGGCCGATCGCATCGGCGCGAAACCGGTCCTTGTCGGCGGGCTGTTCGTGCAGGCGATGTGCATTGCGACCTATCTGGCGGTGGCGCAGCTCGGCGAGTTCTACGCGCTCTCGGTCGTGTTCGGCCTCGCCTATGGTGGGGTGATGCCGCTCTATGCGGTGCTGGTCCGCGAGTTCTTCGGCGCGCGCATTATGGGCACGGTGTTCGGTGCCGTGTCGGCCTTCGCCAGCCTCGGCATGGCGCTCGGGCCCTGGGCCGGCGGGATCGTGTTCGATACTTTCCAGCAATACACCTGGCTGCACGCCGGCTCCTTCGCGATCGGGCTTGCGGCGGTCGCGGTGGCGCTGAGTTTTCCGACGCGGCGCAGGCCATCGCTCGATCTTAGCCGCGCGACGGCGTGACACCGGACAGTGGCGAATACCGGATCTGACTTTGCATAAATGTAAGTTTGATGGATTTCGCCTCCCTCGGTCATCCTACTTCCTGCCTTCTGGCACCGATTATCTTCGTGTACCATTGCCCTTGTGATCAGATCGTTCTGGCATCGCGAGAGGCCAAATGAGGCGGCGGACGTTTCTGAGCTTCTTGGGAATGACGGCGATATCGGCGCGCGAAGCCTTGGCCCAAAAGCGCGTTCCGGTCGTGGGATTCGTCGGATTTGCCACGCCGGAAATCGACAATGCGGTGCTCGTTCCGTTCCGGAAGGCGCTGGCCGAGCTGGGTTACGTGGAGGGCCGCACCATCGTCATCGAGGCCCACTCGACGGCCGGCGATGTGTCGCGGGGCCTTGCATTGATCGACGACCTCGTGGCCAGACAGGTGGACGTGCTGCTTTCGCCCGGCCCGGCCGCAGCACGCGCGATCATCAGGAAAACCAATATTCCCGTCGTCGCCGTGGCGCTGCCTGCGGTGCAAAGCGACCCTGAATTGTTTCAGAGCCTCGCGCGGCCGGGCGGCAGTCTCACCGGCTTCGCCGCGTTCGGCGAGGAGATGTCGGCCAAGCGCATCGAGATGATCCGGGAGATCCTGCCCTCGCTGAAGCGGATCGGCGTCTTGAACAATGCGACGGACCCGACCTTCAGCGCCTGGGGCGCGCAAACCATCGAGGAAGCACGACGCGCCGGGCTGGAACCGGTGCGCCTCGGACTGACGAGCGCGTCGCCGGCGGCGGTTGCCGAGCAATTCAACGTGCTCGCGGGCGCCGGCGGCAACGCCGTGATTGTCATTCGCGACTACATGACCGCCGCGATGCAGGACGCAATTTGCCGTATCGGCATCGACATGAAGATCGCCGTCATCGGCCAGCAGAAGGAGTTCGCCCATGCCGGCGCTCTGATCAGCTATGGTGCCGACATCGGCGACCTGTTTCGTCGCGCGGCGGGCTATGTTGATCTGATCCTGAAGGGACAAAAGCCGGCAAATATGCCAATCCAGCTGCCAACCAAATTCGAGCTGGCCGTCAATCTCAAGACTGCGCGTGCGCTTGGCGTGACGATCCCGCCCACCATCCTCGTGCTGACGGACGACTTGATCGAGTGACGGGTCGTTGAAAATCCGCCGATTGCCGCGCCGTGAGGCGGGCTCAAATCCAGTCATTCGCGAAGCTTCGGCGGAGCAGTTCATGGAATGCAGCATCCGGCCCGCGCTCGACGATGACGCCGCGGCCATCAGCGCGGTCATCTTGCGTGCGCTGCGCGAAACTAATGCAAGGGACTATACGGCGGAGATCATCGCGCGGATCGAGCCCAGCTTCGGCCCGGATGCCGTGCGCCGGCTGATCGGGCAGCGCACCGTTTTCGTCGCGACGATCGGCGGCCGCCTGGTCGGAACGGCAAGCCTCGACTGAAGCGTCGTCCGCACAGTCTTCGTTGCTCCGGACGTTCAGGCTCGCGGGATCGGCAAGCTGCTGATGGCCGAGATCGAGCGCACGGCGCGCGAGCGGAACATTCCGTCCTTGACGGTCCGTTCATCGGTCACTGCAGAGACCTTCTATGCGCGACTGGGGTTCAATGCCGTGCGCAACAGCTATTATGGGGACGAACGCACGATCATCATGGAGCGGGTGCTCATCGAGCGGACCTAGACCTGGTCCACACCATGGCAATCGCCGCGGAGAGCCCGACGCGTGGTGGTAGTTCGAGCTCTTGCGGAACCCATCGCCGACGGACGGGCGCGAGTATCTCGCCGTTCTTGCCAGTTCTGATTAGTAAGCACGAAGCCTGATGGTCCGGTCTCGATCTACCGATACGAGCTGAATTGCGCCAGTTGTGTTCGATGCGCGATTTGTAGCCGCAACGAAAGTCGAGTCGCGCTTCGAAAAGTGGAAATTAGTTTTGCGACATAATCGTAATGACTCCGACGCAAAAAAAGAAAATAGGGTGCAATCAACAAGAATATAATGGGAGGAGCAGATGGATACTGCGGGTCGCCTGCGCGCGATGGCATTATTGTGCCGTCAGACAGCCGCGCGTCATCCGGATCGAGGTTGGAAACTACTCGCGGAAGCTGAATATTGGGAGCACTTGGCCAATGATGCGCCGCTCGAGCATGTCGACCATTGCTCGGTTCGCTCACCGCTTCACCGTGAGCACGCTATGATACAATCGGCCACGGCCGACGCGAGGTGAGAGCGAAACAGAATAATTTGTTAGCTTCTGTATGCCTAACCTGAAGAGTGCCGCCCACCGCCGGTGCGGCACATTGGAATGGGAATGCCGGCCCCGGCTGTTACCCCATCCTGCGGCTGGGGCCGTTTTGAACTTTCGCAGCATCGTCCAAACCCGATCCACAACCATGCTCAGAAGCATCGCTATAGCGCTCTTCGGAAAAGGCATCTTGTCTCGGCTCGATCGAGCGCTCTCCCATGGTCGCAATACTGAGGCTGCGCCCAGCCTTGTGCGGGACATCGGCCGAGGCTTCGGGCTGTAGGGCGCCGTCCACGCGCCTCGTCGATCAGGCAGCGCCTGCCCTACCGGCGACTATTTCTTCAACAATATTCCTTTCGCTCGCGCCATTCGCCTGACTGATCCGGCGTGGCGGCCCAGTTCGGCGGCAATCTTCGATACCCCAATGCCCTGCCGGGCCAGCGTGACCAGCCGTCGAACCTCCTGCTCGGCCCATTGCTTCGGCTTCGGTGTCTTCATGGTGCGACCCCACGACCGCACGACTTAACGACGGCAGCTGACGGTCCGCACTTGGGAAATTTACGGGTGGCGCGCCCGGGCCATTAGCCGTCCGAACCTCCAAACGGAAATTGACCGACGCCGCGCTGTCATGCGCCCCGGCCTTTGGCCTCGTTGTTGAGGCAGATCAAGGCTGCTGGCGCCGGGCAAGGCGGGAGAGGCCGATGGGCGAAGCGGTACGTTCTTAGATATCGTGGAGGCGAGCGGTCACGCCACCAGCGCGGCGTCCTCGTTGCGGTCGATGCCGCGCTGTGCGGCCAGCAGGCTGACGATCTCCGCATTCGGCCGGGCCTTGCTGAACAGGAAGCCCTGGCCCTCATGGCAGCCTTCGGCGCGGAGGCAGCTGAGCTCGGCTTCGGTCTCGACGCCTTCGGCGGTGATGGTGACGCCAAGGCCCTTGCCGAGGCTGACGATCGAGCGGATGATCGCCTGGGCCTCGCGGTTGGCCGCGAGATCGCGCACGAAGGACTGGTCGATCTTGATCTTGTCGAACGGGAAGCTGCGTAGGTAGCTGAGGCTGGAATAGCCGGTGCCGAAATCGTCCATGGAGATGCGCACGCCGAGCGCGCGCAGCGCATGCAGTGTCGCCAGCACCTGCGCGCTCTTCTCCAGGAGCAGCGTCTCGGTGATCTCGAGCTCGAGCCGCCGCGGCGCCAGGCCGGAATGTTTCAGCGCGTCAGTAACCATCGAGAGCAGATTGCCGCTGCGGAACTGGAGTGGCGACAGGTTGACCGCGACGCGGACGTCGTCGGGCCAGGCCGCGGCGTCGAGGCAGGCCCGGCGCAGCATCAGCCCGCCGAGCGGATTGATCAGGCCGGTGTCTTCGGCGACCGGAATGAACTCGGCCGGCGACACCATGCCGCGCTCGGCATGCAGCCAGCGCACCAGCGCCTCGAAGCCGGTGATGCGGCCGCTCGCGAGGTCGATCAGCGGCTGGTAGTACGGCCGCAGCACGTCATTCTGGATCGCATCGCGCAGCTCGACCTCGATCTTGCGGCGGCTCTGCGCCTTCGCATCGAGCGCGGCCTCGAAGAAGGCGAAGCTGCCACGCGCATCCAGCTTGGCGCGCGACAGCGCCATGTCGGCGCTCTTGAGCAGCTTTTCGGAATCCTCGCCGTCGCCCGGCGCCATCGCAATGCCGATCGAGGCACCGATCACCACGGAATGACCGTCGAGCAGATAGGGATCGGCAATGGCCGCCAGGAGGCGTTTTGCGAGACCCACCGCATCTTCCGGCCGAGCCAATCCGCTCTGCAGAACCGCGAACTCGTCGGAGTTGAGGCGGGCCAGCCCATCCTCGTCACGCAAGGTGGAGCGTAGTCGCTTGGCGACGCCGCGCAGCAGCTTGTCGCCGACCGCATGCCCCAGCGTGTCGTTGACCGCCTTGAAATTGTCGAGCCCTAGTATCAGCAGCGCGACCTTCTCGGAGCCGCGGCGCGTGTGCAGCAGCATCTCGTCCATCTGCTGCCGCAGCAGGTTGCGATTGGGCAGACCGGTCAGCCCGTCATGCTGGGCCATGAAGGCGAGTCGCGCCTCCGCGCGCTTGCGCTCGGTGATGTCCATCAGCGCGAGCAGCACCGCGGGCCGCTCGGCATAAGTCAATTCGCGGGAATAGATCGCAAGGTCGATCAGCGCGCCGTCGGCCTTGACGTGCTTCCAGGTGCGGCCGGCCTGATCCTCGCCGGTCCCATCGACGGTCCAGGGCGGCACGCTTTCGAACGCCTGCAAGGACCGGATCTTCAATCGCTCGAACTCGGTGCGGCTGTAGCCATAATGCGCGACCGCGGCATCGTTGACGCCGAGGATGCGCTCGTCGTCCAGCGCGCAGACGATCATGGGCACGGGATTGCCGTCGAACAGCAGGCGGAACGAGGCCTCGCGCTGCTTGAGCTCGGTGATGTCGACGCGCAGGCCGACGACGCCGCCGTCATCGGTCAAGCGCTCGTCGATCAGGATGACGCGGCCGTCCGACAGCTTCTGCTCGTGGCGCGCGCCGGGCTTGTAGAGCTTTTGCAGGCGCTCGGCGATCCAGGCTTCTTCATTGCCGATGGCCTCGGGATAGTCGCCGCGGGCGACGCCGATACGCAGCGTGTCCTCGAGCCGCGCGCCTTCCTCGAACAGATCGGCGGTCTTGCTGTAGATCTCGGCGTATTTCTTGTTCCAGAGGACGTAGCGGCCTTCGGCGTCGAGAAACACGATGCCCTGCGGCAGGATGTCGATGGCCTGGCGCAGGCGCTCATGGGATTTGCGCGCCTCCGCGATCGCGGCTTCCGCCTCGGCACGGCTGCGCAGGATTTCGTCGTGTTCGGAAAGGGCACGGTGCGCGCGCGCAAAGCGCGGCTTGCGCGCCTTTTGGCCGGCGCGGGCAAGCACGCTTTGCTTTCGCTTTCTTGTTCTTCGAGACCCCAAACTCAACTTCACTCGTCCCAGTCGCGTCCAGCGGCCGCAAGTTTTGAGGCAAGTGTCTGAAAAAAAAGTAATCTTAGCCAGCCGCGGTCCTCGCGCGGCGCGCTTACTGCCTGTTTGCGCGGCGTGGCGGGCGGCGGCAGGCGCCATCAGACTGAGTGCGGCGCCGCAATCAATGAGCGATCTGGCGCAAAATTGCGCGCGCGCCTGAATCGGTTCCGAAATTGCGCGCGATTGCATGCGAACCGCAAAATTTTCTGCGCGCTGCGCACGAATTTTGGTCAATGCAGGATACGGTTATTACACCCTTAAGAAACGGCGGGTCGAGACGCGATTCGGGGCGCGCTGCGATGAGCCGGCGGCGGGCTCGTCGCCTCGTTCTTAACCCTGGTGCAGCATTGGGTTATAAGAGCGTCAGCATGAGTCGCCGCGGCATCACCCTCCTCCTGCTCTCGTTCGTCTGCCTGGGCGCCGGTGGCGCGCTGGCCCAGGACCGTGGCAGCATCAACCCGAAGCCGCTGCCGTCGCTCGCCAATCCCAACGACCCCGATCTCGCCGCCAAGGAATTGTTCGCGCGCAAGCTGCTGCCATCGAAGGGGCCGGCCCATATCATCGGCTCCTACACCAGGGGCTGCATCGGCGGCGCCGCGCAGATGCCGGTCAACGGCGACAATTGGCAGGTGATGCGGCTGTCGCGCAATCGCAGCTACGGTCATCCCGACATGATCGCGCTGATCAGGCGGCTTGCCGCGAAGGCGCACAAGGACGCAGGCTGGCCCGGCATCCTGGTCGGCGACATCGCCCAGCCGCGCGGCGGGCCGGCGCTGTCAGGCCATGCCAGCCACCAGATCGGTCTCGACGCCGACATCTGGCTGACGCCGATGCCGGACCGCCGGCTCTCGCGCGAGGAGCGCGAGGAAATGTCGGCGGTGATGATGGTGCGCCAGGACCGGCTCGACATCGATCCCAAGGTGTTCACGCCAGGCCACGTCCTGGTGCTGCGCGCCGCGGCGCGAGAGCCCGCCGTGCAGCGCATCTTCGTCAACGCCGCGATCAAGAAGGCGCTGTGCCGCGAGGCCAAGGGCGACCGCGCCTGGCTGTCGAAGATCCGCCCCTGGTGGGGCCACGACTACCACTTCCACATCCGCATGCACTGCCCGGCGGGGGCCGGCGAATGCGAGGGCCAGCCGTCACAGGCCGAGGACGAAGGCTGCAAGCCCGCCGATCTCGCCTACTGGTTCTCCGATGCGGTGCTGCACCCCAAGCCGCCGCCCGAGCCGCCCAAGCCGAAGCCGCCGATGACGCTCGCGCAAATGCCGGCAACCTGCAAGGCGGTGCTGCATGCAGGGGATGCGAAGCCGTAAGGTTCGCTGCCACGGAGGTCGTCCCGGGGCGCGCGGCGAGCCCGGGACCCATAACCACAGGGAGTGATACTTGCGCGAAGCAGGTCACTCCGAGTCTTCGCCCAACGCAATCCTGTGGTTATGGATCCCGGGCTCGCGCTACGCGCGCCCCGGGATGACGAACTCGCCGGCCCGATAGAAGCTGGCCGACAACGGCCGGCTTTGACCTGCGGCCACGGCCTGCTATGTTTGCACTGCGATATCCCCGCCGGCCGTAAGCCGTCGCTAGGGGACCGTGGAACAGCGCGTCCGCTCGTCGCATCTGACCAGCCAACGCCAGATTTCGCGCGTGCAACCTTGCGCGCGCGAGCCCGCACGGAGCGCATCCATGGTTCGTCTATCAGGACTTTTCACCGCCTTCGTCATTCTCGCCGGCACGGCCGTCGCGCCCGCCGCGGCCGAGGACAAGACCATCACCGTGTTCGCCGCCGCCTCGATGAAGAACGCGCTGGACGAGATCGACGCCGCCTACACCGCCAGGACCGGGGTCAAGTTCAGCGTCAGCTATGCCGCTAGCTCGGTGCTGGCCAAGCAGATCGAGCAGGGCGCGCCGGCCGACGTGTTCGTCTCGGCCGACACCGACTGGATGGACTACGCGATCGCCAAGAAGACCATCAACGAGCCTTCCAGAGTGAATCTGCTCGGCAACAGCATCGTGCTGATCGCGCCGAAGGATTCCAAGATCGACAGCGTGACGATCGCGCCAGGTTTCGATCTCGCCAAGCTCGCCGGCGACGGCAGGATCGCGACCGGTGACGTCAGGTCGGTACCGGCAGGCAAATACGCCAAGGCAGCGCTGGAAAAGCTCGGGGCCTGGCAGGCGGCAGAGCCGAAATTCGCCATGGCCGAGAGCGTGCGCGCGGCGCTGACGCTGGTCGCCCGCGGCGAGGCTGTGCTCGGCATCGTCTATTCCACCGACGCCAAGGTCGAGCCGGGCGTGAAGATCGTCGGCACCTTCCCGGCGGATTCGCATCCTGCGATCATCTATCCGGTCGCGGCGACCAGCACTGCCAAGCCGGAGGCGAACGGCTATCTCGCCTTCCTGCGCTCGGCGGCGGCCAAGGCCATCTTGGAAAAATACGGCTTCAAGTTCCTGATCAGCCCCACAACCTGATTGTTGCGACCTGATTCCTGCAAACCTGATTTTGCAACCTGTTTCTGCGACCTGATATGACGGCTTGATGTTCGACATCTCTCCCGCCGAATGGACGGCGATCCTGCTTTCGCTCAGGGTCGCCGTCATTGCCACGCTGGTCGCGACGCCGTTCGGCATTGCGCTGGCGTGGCTGCTCGCGCGGCGTGATTTCTGGGGCAAGTCGGTGCTCGACGCACTCGTGCATCTGCCCCTGGTGCTACCGCCCGTCGTCACCGGTTATCTGCTGCTGCTCAGCTTCGGTCGCAAAGGCCTCATTGGCAGCTTTCTCGCCGACCATCTCGGCATCGTCTTCGCGTTCCGCTGGACCGGTGCTGCGCTCGCCTGCGGCGTGATGGCGTTTCCGCTGCTGGTGCGGCCGATGCGACTGTCGATCGAGGCGATCGACCGCCGGCTTGAGCAGGCTGCGGAGACCCTCGGCGCAGCGCCGTGGAAAGTGTTCTTCACGGTGACGCTGCCGCTGGCGCTGCCGGGCGTGCTCGCCGGCATGGTGCTGGGCTTTGCCAAGGCGATCGGCGAGTTCGGCGCCACCATCACCTTCGTCTCCAACATTCCAGGAGAGACCCAGACGATTTCGTCCGCGATCTATTCGCTGATCCAGACGCCGGACGGCGATGCCGCTGCGGGAAGGCTCGTGATCGTCTCGATCGTGCTCGCGATCGGTGCGCTGATCGCGGCCGAATGGTTCGCCCGCCGCGCCACGCAGCGGCTGCACGGGAATTGACCATGCTGCGCGTCGACGTCGAAAAACAGCTCGGTGAATTCTCGCTGTCCGCTTCCTTCAGCAGCGAGGGGCGCGTCATCGGGCTGTTCGGCGCCTCGGGCGCCGGCAAGAGCTCGCTGGTCAACATGATCGCCGGCCTGCTGCGGCCCGATCGCGGCACCATCGCGATCGACGGCGAGATCGTCGACGACACCGCGGCCGGCATTCACGTGCCCACTTACCGCCGCCGCATCGGCTACGTGTTCCAAGATGCGCGGCTGTTTCCGCATCTGAGCGTGGCGCAGAACCTCGACTACGGACGGCGAATGAACGGGCTTGCGCCCGATCCGGCGCAGCACAAGCGCATCATCGACCTGCTCGACATCGGCGCGCTCAGGGATCGCCGTCCCGGGAAGCTGTCCGGCGGCGAGCGCCAGCGCGTCGCGCTCGGCCGCGCGCTGCTGTCGAAGCCGCGCCTCCTGCTGCTCGACGAGCCGCTCGGCGCGCTCGACGAGGGCCGCAAGCTCGAGATCCTGCCCTACCTGGTGCGACTGCGCGACGAGGCCAATGTGCCGATGGTCTATGTCAGCCACGACGTCGCCGAGCTGCGCCAGCTCGCGACGCAGATCGTGATGCTGAAGCAGGGACGGGTGACGTCGTTCGGCGGGGTGAAGGTGCTGACGTGATCGGGCCAACCCCCGCTACCAGCCGCGGTCGACGTTTCGCACTTCGCCGGTCCGGGCATCCACATCGACCTCGATCCAGCGGCCGGCGCGGTCGCGGCCCTCAATCTGCCATTCGTCGCCGAGGAAGTTCGTGTGCGACACCGTCGCAACGCCAAGATCGGTCGCGACGTCAAGCGCAACCTGCATCGAGATCTGATCGCCGGTGTCGTAGGCCATAGCCGGCGCCGCTGCGCCCAGCACGAGGACAGTCGCGATCGGAAGGGCGAACTTTCGCATTGGCGTACTCCTGTCAGTCCAAACTTCTATACAGCTTAGAACGAGAGGCAATGCGGAGCGTTCCGGATCCGGATGTCACGAAGCCGCGCAAAACTTCGGCGGTTGCGGCGATTTGGTGGCAGTTCCTCTTCGCAAGTCAAACTCCGGCGACCGAAGTCCAGACATCGGCGAGCTTCTTTCTCACCGCCTGCGCGCGGGTCAGCGGCGGCGGCGTTTCGTCTTCTTCCGGCAGACGCAGGCCGACGACGTTGACGCGGCCGCCGGAGATTGATCGTGCGACCAGCACGATCTCGTCCAGCGGCAGCTCGGCGCCCTCTTTCGGCGCGTGGTCGAGATGGACGTCGAAATAATCTGCCAGGGTCAGCTTGCCGTCGTCCTCGCCGACCTTCACACCGTAGATCGCGGCGAGCTCGGCGAGCGTGTGCTCGCCGGAGACCATGAAGTCGCCGAGCAGATGCGGATCGGGCGCGGTGCTCGGCTGCATGTCGACGAAGAAACGGTCCAGCGCTTCGGCCTTTTCCGGCGGCGCCAGCAGATAGATGTAGTCGCCCGGTGCGATTGGATCGGCCTCCGTCGGCGTCAGGATGTGCTCGTTGCGGATCACCAGTGTCGGCTTGGACCAGGACGGGATCAGGCCGCGGCGGAAATACAGGCTCTTGGGCCGCACCGGATAGCCGACCAGCTGCTGCTCGAGCTGGCCGGGCAGATCGAGCTCGACGCGGCGGGGGCCGCGGTCGGCACGGGGCAGCGCCACGTGCAGCTTGCGCGCGGCCGGCGCCAGGGTCCAGCCTTGCAGCAGAAGCGAGATGATGACGACGACAAAGGCCACGTCGAAATAGAGATAGGCCTTGGGCAACCCGACCAGCATCGGGATCGAGGCCAGGAAGATCGCGACCGCACCGCGGAGGCCCGTCCAGGCGATGAAAATCTTCTCACGCCAGTTGAAGCGGAACGGCGACAGGCACACGAACACCGCGAGCGGGCGCGCCACCAGCATCAAGACGAGCGCGACGGCGACCGCTGGCAGCACGCTGGAACCCAACCGACTCGGCGAGACCAGAAGGCCGAGCAGCACGAACATCACGATCTGCGCCAGCCAGGTCGCGGCGTCGAGGAACGTCACCACCGAATTATGCGCGCGGGTCGGCCGGTTGCCGATGATGATGCCGGCGAGATAGACCGCGAGGAAGCCGGAGGCGTGCATGATCTGCGAGCCGCCGAAGATCACGAGCGCGGCCGTGGTCACGAAGGGCGCATGTAGGCCCTGCGGCAGGGCGACCTTGTTGAGCGCGATGACGACGAGGCGGCCGCCGAGCACGCCGACGACGGCACCCAGCACCGCCTCCTGGATGAACTCCATCAGCACATGGCCGGGCGAGCTCGATCCCAGCGATATGTATTCCACCAGCATCAAGGTGAGGAAGATCGCGAAGGGATCGTTGGTGCCGGATTCGGCCTCCAGCGTCGCGCCGACGCGCGGGCGCAGACGCAGGCCCTGGGTGTGCACCAGCAGGAATACGGCGGCAGCGTCGGTCGAGGCCACCACCGCCCCGACCAGCAGCGACTCCGACCAGTTGAGGTCGAGCGCATATTTGGCGAACGGCGCCGTGACCAGCGCGGTCAGCAGCACGCCGACTGTCGCGAGCACCACGGACGGCGCAAGCACGGTGCGGATGCTGGCAAAGCGCGTGCGCAGGCCGCCGTCGAACAGGATCAGGGCGAGCGCGACGGAGCCGACCAGATAGGTGGTGCGGACGTCGTCGAACTGAAGCTGACCTGGGCCGGAATCGCCGGCGAGCATGCCGATGATGAGGAAGACGAGCAGCAAGGGCGCGCCGAAGCGCAGCGCCAGCAAGCTGGAGAGGATGCCGGCCATGACGAGGACGGCGCCGAGCAATATGGCGAGACTGACGGAATCGAGAGAGGCCATCCACCTTCCGGGTAAAAAATCGCTGGAATTTCATCCTTATCGTTGGTGGACTCGCGCGCCAACCCATTTTCGCGCTTCGCGGCAATCTGCCCGTGTTTTACGGCCTTAACGCGCTTCACTTCACGGTGTATCGATGGCCCGGCCGCGTCCTTTGTGGGATTGTCCGGCGCCCTCGAATCAATTCCTCCCCGCTTGCCGACGAGACCCGATGGACATGGACCTCAAAGACTTCATGGAGCTCGTGCAGACCACCGCACGCAGCGTCGGGGCAGAATTCTCCTCACCCTGGTTCTACCTGCAATTCGGCCTCATCCTGGCCGCCGCCGGCATCGCCTATGCCGCGGAGGCCGCTATTCGCAGCCGTGTCGACCTGACCTCGCTGGCGATGCGCTGGCCGCTGCCGCTCCGGCATTTCGTCCGGGTCATGGTCGCCAGCGCCTCGACGGCGGTGTTCACGCTGCTCGTGATCGTCTCGCGCGTGGTGATGTATCACGCGACCTGGCCGAGCCGCTCCTATCTGCTGATGGTCGCAGCCAAGCTGGGTTTCGCCTGGCTGGTGATCCGGCTCGTGACCTCGGTGCTGCGCAACGCCTTCATCGTCAAGCTGGTGTCGATCACGGCATGGTTCATCGCCGCGCTCTCCATCGTCGGCCAGCTCGATGCGACGGTCGACCTATTGGATTCCTTCGCGATCGTGCTCGGCGGCCTCAGGCTGACCCCCCTCCTGGCGCTGAAGGCCGGCGCGCTGCTGCTGATCGCGCTCTGGCTCACCAACATCGCCAGCAATTTCGCCGAGAGCCGGATCAATTCGACCACCGACCTGACGCCGTCGGTGCAGGTGCTGCTGGTCAAGATCATCCGCATCGGGCTGCTCACGGTCGCCATCGTGATCGCGCTCGGCGCGGTCGGAATCGACCTGTCGGCGCTCGCGGTGTTCTCGGGCGCGGTCGGCGTCGGCATCGGTATCGGCCTGCAGAAGATCGTCGCCAATTTCATCTCGGGCATCATCCTGCTCGCCGACAAGTCGGTGAAGCCCGGCGATCTCGTCACCATCGGCGACAATACCGGCCGCATCAGCGCGATGAAGACGCGCTATATTTCCGTCGCTGCCGGAGACGGGCGCGAATTCCTGGTCCCGAACGAGGATCTGGTGACGCAGAAGGTCGTCAACTGGACCTATACCGACAAGAACACGCTGGTGAAGATCGCCTTCGGCACCAATTACGACGCCGACCCCAAGCTGGTTTGTACGCTCGCCGCCGAGACCGCCGCCGCTCATCCGCGCGCGCAGAAGGGCAAGCCGCCGACCTGTCTCCTGACCGAGTTCGCGGAAGCCGGGATGAAGTTCTCGCTGACCTTCTGGATCGCCGACCCCGACGGCATGGACAAGGTCAAGAGCGACGTGATGCTGGAGCTATGGGACGCCTTCAAGCGCGAGGGCATCCGGGTTCCCTATCCCGTCCGCGAAATCCGTATCCGCGGCGGCGCCCTGCCGGTGGAAACCGCCGTGGAAGTGCCGAATTAGGTCACTTTCACCCCCCAAGCAGGCCCTTCGGCTTGCATGAAGCCTGCCAATCATTAGATTGGGGCCTGAAATCAAGCCTTTCCACCGACATCGAGATCAGCCCGAGAAGACCTGACACGCATGAGCTACGTCGACGCCACCGAGACCTCCCTGCGCAAGACCGGACAGATCAAGCTGCACGGGCCTGCCGCCTTTGCCGGCATGCGCAAGGCGGGCGCGCTGGTGGCCAGGTGCCTGGACGAGCTCACCGACATCGTCGGGCCGGGCGTGCCGACCTCCAGAATCGACGAATTCGTCCGCGACTTCGCCTTCAGCCATGGTGCCTATCCGGCGACGCTGATGTATCGCGGCTACCGCTACTCGACCTGCACCTCGCTCAACCATGTTGTCTGCCACGGCATGCCCGGCGACCGTCCGCTGAAGGAGGGTGACATCGTCAACATCGACGTCACCTTCATCGTCGACGGCTGGTATGGCGATTCCAGCCGGATGTATGCGATCGGCCCAATCGCCCGCAAGGCGGAGCGGCTGATCGAGGTGACCTATGAAGCCATGATGCGCGGCATCGCCGCGGTGAAGCCCGGCGCCACCACCGGCGACATCGGCCATGCCATCCAGAGCTTCGTCGAGCCGCAGGGCATGAGCGTGGTGCGCGATTTCTGCGGCCATGGTTTGGGGCGCATGTTCCACGACGAGCCGAACATCATCCATATCGGCCGGCCCGGCGAGGGCGTGCAGCTCAAGCCCGGCATGTTCTTCACCATCGAGCCGATGATCAATCTCGGCAAGCCGCACGTGAAGATCCTGTCCGACGGCTGGACCGCGGTGACCCGCGACCGCTCGCTGTCGGCGCAGTTCGAGCACTCGGTCGGCGTGACGGCGACCGGCGTCGAGATCTTCACGCTATCGGCGCGGCACGGCGAGAAGCAGATCGGGTGAGCCCGGTGCGTCAGCTATTGCTAGCGGCGGCCCCCTTTGGCGGGTGGCGATTCTGCCTTTGCGCACCAACGCGTCGAGGACGCGCTTACTGACCTAGGCCCGAGTCCGGGTCTCGGTTGATCGTCCCAGATCTTGCCTTCGCCAGAAGGCCCCGCACAACAGCGCTGAGACGCACGCGACGGGCAACAGGCGGCCGACGTCGAGGTGAAAGCACGTGCATGATAGGAAAAGCATGACCACAATCACGTCGGTTTCGCTGACTGCGCAGGGAGTCGCACCTTTCCATGATCCGCCTCCGGTGTTCTAATGCAGGCGTCTTGACTGGGCATGGAGATATGGTCATGGCGGGTTCTGTCGAGCGGTGGCGGACGACATGAAGATCTACCTGCCGGACAACGAGCAGGCGCGGCAGCAAGCCCTCGAAACCTATCGCATTCTCGATACGCCGCCGGAGATCGCCTATGATGAACTGGCGGACTTGGCGGCGCAGATCTGCGGCTGCAGCGCCGGGCTGCTGACCTTCCTCGACGACAAGCGACAATGGCTCAAGGCCAAGTGCGGCCTGCCGCCTGACCTTACGCACGTGCCCAAGGAGATCTCGATCTGCCAGGCGACGATCTGCCATGACGATCTCATGTATGTGCCTGACCTCACGAAGGATCCGAGGTTCAGCGATTCGCCGTTGGTCGCCGGCGAGTTCGGGCTGCGCTTCTATTGCGGCATGCCGCTGATCAGCGAGGAGGGATACGCGCTCGGAACGCTGTGCGTCATCGATTTCGAGCCGCGCGAGCTCAGCTTCGAGCAGCAAGAAGCAGTGCGGCGGATCTCGCGTCAGGCCGTGGCTCAGCTCGAGCTCAGACGTAGACTCCGCGAGCGCGACGAGATGCTGGCCGAGCTCGACAAGGCGCGCGCAATGGCGGAGGCGGAGCGGAGCAAATCAGATGCGCTCCTGCTCAACATCCTCCCCCCTGCGATCGCCGAGGAGCTCAAGGCCAACGCGAAGGTGCGGCCGCGCTTCTACCAGTCGGTCAGCATCCTCTTCGTCGATTTCGCCGACTTCACCCGGCACGTCGAGGCGATCGAGCCGGCGCAGGTCGTGCACCAGCTCGACGAGTACTACAGCACGTTCGACGAGATCATTGCGCGCCATCGGCTCGAAAAGATAAAGACCATCGGCGATGCCTATCTCTGTGCCGGCGGCCTGCCCGAGATCAACCGGACGCACGCTGTCGATGCCGCGCTGGCGGCGCTCGAGATTCAGGACCTGCTCGCCAAGGCGAACCGTCAGCGCGAACGGCTGAGGCTGCCGCTCTGGATGGCGCGAATCGGCATCAACACCGGCCCGGTCATCGCTGGCGTCGTCGGAACGCGCAAGTTCAGCTACGATATCTGGGGCAACGCGGTGAACGTCGCCGCGCGTCTGCAGGCGGCCGCCGATCCCGGACGGATCAACATTGCCGAGGCGACCTGGAACCTGGTCAAAGCGCGCTTCACCTGCGAACCGCGCGGCAGCATCGAGGTGAAGGGCAAGGGGCCCACCCCGATGTACTTCCTCGATCGTATCAGGCCGGACCTGGCCGCCGATCCCGCAGGCGTCGTGCCCAACGATAGCTTCTGGCGTCACCAGGGCCCATGATCGCCAGCTGTGACGAAGGGCGGGAAAAACGGCTGATCATCATCCGCTTCATGCCGGAAGCGCACCTATGCAAGGCGCGCGCAATTGACGGTTGCAAAAACCACCATCCCCGGCAATGCTGGCGGCCGATGCCCGCGAAGCCTGACCACGACAAAAGCAAGCCTGACGAGACGCCGCATTATCTCGGCCATCGCGAGCGGCTGCGCGAGCGCTTCTATAGCGCGGGCGCGGATGCGCTCAGCGATTACGAGCTGCTCGAGATGGCGCTGTTTGCCGCGCTGCCGCGGCGCGACACCAAGCCGCTGGCGAAGACGCTGATCAAGACCTTCGGCTCGTTCGCCGAGGTCGTGCATGCGCCAGTGGCGCGCTTGCGGGAGGTCGAGGGGGTCGGCGAGTCCGCGATCAACCAGCTCAAGCTGATCGCCGCGGCCGCGCATCGCGTTGCCAAGGGCGAGGTCAACAGCCGCAACGCGCTGTCATCCTGGAACGAGGTGATCGCCTATTGCCGCACAAGCATGGCGTTTGCCGACAAGGAGCAATTCCGCCTGCTCTTCCTCGACAAGCGCAACCAGCTGATCTCCGACGAGGTGCAGCAGACCGGCACGGTCGACCACACCCCGGTCTACCCGCGCGAGGTGATCAAGCGCGCGCTCGAGCTGTCCGCGACCGCGCTGATCCTGGTGCACAACCACCCCAGCGGCGATCCCTCGCCCTCGCAGGCCGACATCCAGATGACCAGGGCGATCATCGACATCGCAAAACCGCTCGGGATTGCCGTGCACGACCACATCATCGTCGGCAAGAACGGGCATGCGAGCCTGCGCGGAATGCGGTTGATCTAGGCCAATCAGAACGCCTGGTTCTTGGCGGCTTTCAAGTGGTTTTCCGCGGCTGTGATGCCGGCGAATGCCTTCAGCGTCAGAGCGGTCGGTTGCGGCTTCCATTCCGCAACCAGTTTCTCGGCCTTCTCGAGCTCAGGCTTCGATAACATCGAAGCCATCTCGTTGACATTCTTGGCCGGCGCCACCTTCGACAGCTTGAAATAGGCATACGACAGGGACACGTCCCTCGGCGTGCCCTTTCCTGCGGAATATGCGCGGGACAGGCTGAAGAGGGCGCTAGGGAGCCCCTGGTCGCCGGCCATCTTCCACCACTTCAGCGCTTCTTCCGAATTCCCTTGCCGGTCATACATGAGAGCGACATCGTGCTGGGCACGCGCGTAGCCGGCCTTGGCGGACACAAGCTTGTACTTCAATGCCTGATCCGGATCCGTTGCGACGACGCCCACGCCTTGCCCGTCATAATAGCAGCCGAGCTTATAGGCTCCGAGCGGATCGTTGGCCGCGGCCGATTTTTGAAACCACTCGAATGCCTGGCTGCGATCCTGCTGTGTGCCGATGCCGTTATTGTGCATCATGCCGACATGATATTGCGCCTCCGCATCTCCGCGATTGGCCAACGCGACCATCGCATTGAAGGTGCGGCTGTCATTCGCGCTGGCGGGCGCCGCGACAAGCAGAAGGCACGAAAAGGCCAGGGCAACGAATTTCATGTCAAAGCCCGATCGAGTTTGAACGATTCCTGTCTTGGTCTCTCCAGATGCGAGAAAAGTTCGAGCCGGCAATATTCCGGGGTCAAGGCGATTTTTGGCCCATCCGAGTTCGTCCCGTCAGGGCACGACCAAACGCCGCGCGGCCTTAGCGGTCTCGGCCGACGCCCTACTGCCGCAGCATGATCAGGGGATCGGCGGTGTCGGGGACGCGGCGCCACTGCGCGTTGTCGTCGGCCTCGAATTGCCAGGCTTCGCCCGATTTCGACATCAGGATGATCTGGCCGCGCTCGAGGCGCCATTGCGTCGGGTTGAACTGCGCGATCGTGGCGTCGCATCTCGGCTTGAGGAAGACCTGGAAATTGTCCGCATCAGCCTCGGTGTTTGTCAGCGTCAGCCCGCACACCGGCTGGCCGTTGCGGCGCACCATCGACCAATCGCCGATCATCTGGTCCATTGACTTTGCCATCGAGCGCGCGGCGGCGAGATCCTGCAGGATGTAGACGCCCTCGCCCTGGCGCAGGCCCTCGAAGATGCCGGCCTCGACCTCGGTGAAGTCGATCACGGCTTCGCCGGTCGCATCCTGCAGGCGCACGATGTCGAGGCCCCTCACGCTCCAGGCCACGATGTCCTTGGTGAAGGGCAGCGCGGTCTTGCAGGACGGCTCCAGCTCCAGCTTGAAACCCTGGCCTGCGGCGTCAGCCTTCAGCGTGACGACGCAGGTCTTGCTGCGCTCGGTGGTCGAGAGCTCCCATTGTCCGGGCATCTGCTTCTTCAGGCTCGCCGCATCCTGCGCATGCGCGATGCCGATCGCGGCCAAGGAGGCCGCGACGGCGCCGATCGCGGCCAGGCAGGCCGCAACGACATATGCGAGAAGGCGACGAGCGATCATCAGCGTCCCTTGACCGGCGTTTCCGCAACCGGCGTCAGCGGCGCCTTGCCAGCGAACCAGGCCTTGAGATTGTCGACCACGAGCTGGTCCATGGCGTTGCGCGTCACCACCGAGGCCGAGCCGATATGCGGCAGCAGCACGACGTTCTGCATGGTCTTGAGCTCGTCGGGCACGTTCGGCTCGGCCGCAAACACGTCGAGCCCGGCGGCGAGAATGGTGCCGGATTTCAGCGCCTGGATCAGCGCCGGCTCGTCGATCACCGAGCCGCGGGCGACGTTGACCAGCACGCCGCGCGGGCCGAGCGCCTTGAGCACCTCTTCATTGATCATCTTGTTGGTGCTGGCACCGCCGGGCACGATCACAACAAGCGTGTCGACCGCTTTCGCCATCTCGATCAGGTCAGGATAGTGCTTGTACGAGACGTCCTTGGAGGGATTGCGGGAGTGGTAGACCACCGGCACCAGCGAGGCATCTAACCGGCGCGCGATGGCCTGGCCGATCCGGCCCATGCCGACGATGCCGACCTTGCGGTCGCGCAGCGAGCCGACGCTGAGCGGATAGTTCTGGGTCTGCCAGAGCCCGGAGCGGACATAGCGGTCGGCCTTGATGAACTCGCGCAAGGTGGAGATCAGAAGGCCCATCGCGACGTCGGCGACCTCCTCGGTCAAGACGTCGGGCGTGTTGGTCACGATAATGCCGTGCTCGGCCGCATATTTGGCATCGATGTGGTCGTAGCCGACGCCGAAGCTCGCCACCATCTCCAGCTTCGGCAGCTGCGACAGCGAGTCCTTGTCCGCGCGCACGGTGTGGTAGGTCACCGCGACGCCGCGGATCTTGTCGCGGACCGCCGGCGTCAGCCGCTCGAGATCGCCGCGCGTCTCTGCCTTGTGCACGACGAAATGATCGGAAAACCCGTTCTCGAGGATCGGCCGCACCGGCCCATAGATCAGAAGGTCGATCTTTTCGGACGAAATCGAACCGGCAGCCATCAGTTTTCCTTTCCAAGCGCGCTCTCATGCCAGCGCCGTAAAACGAGGTGGGAAACTAGCGCCAGCACCCCATAGATGACAATCCCGGCCAGCGACAACAGAAGCAGCGCGGCGAACATGCGGGGTATGTTCAAGCGATAGCCTGACTCGGCGATCCTGTAGGCGAGCCCGGAGCCGGCGCCGGCCGTTCCGGCCGCGATCTCGGCCACGACCGCGCCGATCAGCGACAGGCCGCCGGCGATGCGCAGGCCCCCGAGAATGTAGGGCAGCGCCGCCGGCAGCTTGAGGAAGCGCAGGGTTTGCGGCTTCGATGCGCCATAGAGCTGGAACAGGCCGGCGAGGTTGCGGTCCACCGAGTTCAGCCCGAGCGTGGTGTTCGACAGCACCGGGAAGAAGGCGACGATGAAGGCGCAGACGACCACCGCGGTCTGCTGCTCCAGATAGATCAGCAAGAGCGGCGCGATCGCGATGACAGGCGTCACCTGCAGCACGATTGCATAGGGGAACAGCGAATATTCCACCCATTTCGACTGGTTGAACAGCAGCGCCAGTGCGATGCCGCCGATGCTGGCGGCGACAAAACCTTCGAGCGTGGTGACAAGCGTGGTCGCCAGCGATTGTGACAGCACCGCCCAGTCCTTGATCAGTGTCAGCACGATGACGGAGGGCGCCGGCAGCACGTAAGGCGGGATCTCCCTGATGCGGACCACGAGTTCCCAGGCAAAGAGGCCGGCTGCGAAGACGATGACGGGCAGCACGAAGCGCATCGCGCGTTGCGCGCCGGACGATTTTGCGGGCACGGGAGCTTGAGCGTTCATAGCGTCGACTGCCCCGAATAGGACGGCGCCAGCGCGGCCGACACGCGTCGGCAATAATCGGAATAGGCCGTCGAGGTGCGAAACTCCTCGCCCCGCGGCTCGACCGTCTCGATGCGGATGTCGGCCTGGATGCGGCCGGGGCGCGCCGTCATGACGACGACGCGCTGCGACAGATAGACGGATTCGAACACCGAATGGGTGACGAAGATGACGGTCTTGCGTAAGCCTCGCCACAGCGCCAGCAGATCGTTGTTGAGGCGGAAGCGCGTGATCTCGTCGAGCGCGGCGAACGGCTCGTCCATCAGCAGGATATCGGGATCGGTGACAAGCGCACGCGCCAGCGACACCCGCATCTTCATGCCGCCGGAGAGCTCGCGCGGAAAGGCATCGGCGAAATCAGCAAGGCCGACGCTGGCCAGCGCCGCGTCGGCACGCGCGCGCCCCTCCCCCTTCGGCACGCCGCCGAGCTTCAGCGGCAGGCGCACGTTCTCGCGGACGTTGGCCCAGGGCATCAGGGTCGGCTCCTGAAACACGAAGCCGATGCCGTGACCTGGCTGCGCCTCGCCCTCATGACGCGCCACCCGCACCGTGCCTGATGACGGCGCTCTGAGGCTTGCGACGAGCCGCAACACCGTCGACTTGCCGCAGCCGGAGGGTCCCAGCAGCGAGATGAACTCGCCCTTGCGGACGGCAAGGTCGAACGGGCCGAGCGCCATCACGCCGTTGTCGTAAACCTTCGTCACGCCGCGCAGGCTGACGGCGAGAGCCGTCAGGCTGGCCTCGACGGTAGATGAGGCCTTGTGGTCGATCATCGATGGCCGGCAGCTGTGGGCATCGGTCGAGCAGCGTCCCTCACCTCTTCCCGACGGGGAGAGGTCGGCGCGTAGCGCCGGGTGAGGGGCTTCAGGTCCCACGAGAGAGCGTAACCCCTCACCCGCATCGCATCTTGTGATGCGATGCGACCTCTCCCGTCGGGAGAGGTGTAGAATGCCGAGCCACCTACGCCTGACCTCACCATGCGTTAGGGCTTGTTCGGGCGCAGCTCGATGCCGACGCCCTTGTTGACGAAGCGCAGCGTGTAGGATTTGCGGTAGTCGAGATCCGCCTTCACGACCCCAGCCTTGACCATCTTGTTGAAGAAGGAGGCGTAGCGCTCGTCGCTCATCGCGCCGATGCCGTTCTTCAAGCTGTCGCCGGAATCGACGATGCCGTGCTCCTTCATCTTGACGACGGAATAGGCCAGGAGATCGTCGGTCATCTCCGGGTTGAGCTGCTTGATCAGGGCATTGCCGGCGGAATTGTCCCGGTAGAGGTAATTGTACCAGCCGATCATGGAGGCATCGACGAAGCGCTGCACGAGGTCGGGCTTCTTCTCGACGATCTCGCGGCGGGTTTCGATCAGCGTCGAATAGGTGTTGAAGCCGTAATCGGCGAGCAACAGCACATTGGGCTTGAAGCCGGCGGCCTTCTCCACCGCAAACGGCTCGGAGGTGACGTAACCCTGCATCGCGCTCTTCGGGTTGGCGATGAAGGGCTGCGGATTGAAATTATAGGGGCGGACGTTCTTGTCGCTGAAGCCGTATTCGGATTTCAGCCACTGGAAGTAGCTGGTCATGCCTTCCTTGGAGACGAACAGCGTCAGCGGCTTGAGGTCCTCGAGCTTGGCGACCTTGGCATCAGGCTGCGTCAGCATCACCTGCGGATCCTTCTGGAAAATCGCGGCGATGGTGATGACGGGAACGTTGTTGGCGACGGCATCGAACGACATCAGCGTGTTCGCGGCCATGAAGAAATCGATCTTGCCGGCGATCAGCAGCATCCGGTTGTTCTCGTTCGGGCCGCCGGGGACGATGGTGACGTCGAGGCCGTATTTCTTGTAGGTGCCGTCGGCGACCGCCTGGAAGAAGCCGCCATGCTCGGCCTCGGCGACCCAGTTGGTGCCGAAGGTGACCTTGTCGAGCGTTTGGGCGCGCGCCGGCGCAAAGGAGGCGAGAGCGGCCAACAAGCCCGCAACTAACGCTCGCCGCAGATGAAAGGGGGTCATAATGGCACTCCGTCGATCGTGGCTGGCCCAATCGCGACTGGTCCGGGTGAAGGCAACGCGATAGAACCGCATGACATCAGGGGATGCGAGCCGCCCGGGCCCGCATCCCCTCATACCGCAAATTACGTGACAAATTCGGGCAAGGAAACCTCGATGACGCCCTCCCGCGACTGGATCGACATCGACTGGGCTGATGCGAGCCCGGACGAGGCGTCGCGCTGGATCGCGGTGCTGCCGCTGGCGGCAACCGAGCAGCACGGCCCGCATCTGCCGCTGACGACGGACGTGCTGATCGCGGACGCCTATCTGGCACGTGTGCGCCAGCTGTTACCCACCAGCATTCCGGCGAGCTTCCTCCCGGTCGAACGGGTCGGGATTTCGACCGAACATATCGACTATCCGGGCACGCAGACGCTGCCGACTGAAATCGCGCTGAGGAAATGGGCAGCGATCGGCGCGGACGTTGCACGCCGCGGCGTTAGGAAGCTCGTCATCGTCACCAGCCATGGTGGCAACAGCGCGGCCATGATGCTGGTTGCGCAGGACCTGCGCGCGCATCACAAGCTGTTCGTGGTGACGACGTCGTGGTCGCGGCTCTCGGGCGCGGACAAATTGTTCCCGGCCGATGAAGTGCGGCACGGCATTCACGGCGGCGCGGTCGAGACCTCGATCATGCTGGCGCGCTATCCGGATCAGGTGCGCAAGGATGCGATCGCCGATTTTCCCGCGAGCAGCATCGCGATCGAGCAGCAATATCGCTGGCTGTCGACGCAGCGGCCGGCGCCGTTCGCCTGGCAGGCGCAGGATCTCAACACCAGCGGTGCCGTCGGCAACGCGACGCTGGCGCAGCCAGAGAAGGGCGAGCAGCTGCTCGATCAGGGCGCGACGGCGTTCTGCGAGCTGCTGGGTGAGGTCGATAACTTCGACGTGAACAGGCTTGCCAAGGGTCCCCTCGGCTAGGGGGCATCTTCCTGGATTCATTCAGGAAAGATCTATTCTTCGCGAGCGCATTTGCAGTCTTCGAACCGGACGCGAGCAGCCTCCGTCCAACTGGGCACGCGGGCCACAACGGACCGCCTCAACCCCGGATGGAGTTTCACATGTCGATCAAGACCAAGATTGCCGCCGCAGCTCTCGCTGCTCTCACTGTTGCCGGCAGCATCGCATCCACCACCACCTCGGCCGAAGCCAAGCAGCCCGGCTGGGTCTGGGGCGTCGGTGCCGGCATCGCCACCGCCGCCGTCGTCGGCTCCGCGATCGCCGCCAGCAACGATCCCTATTACCACGGCTATCACCGCTGCGGCTGGGTCGCCCAGTACAACGCCTTCGGCCAGTACGTCGGCCGCGTTCGCACCTGCTACTGATCTGAGTATCTGAGGCCGATCTCCACGTGGATCCCGCGTCCGACACGGGCGCCTCATCCACCCCGTGTCGTGCCCCCGACCCCGCCCGGCTGTCCCCCCGGGCGGGTCATTCGTGTTGCGGCCAGAACAGCCCATGATGAGTCGGACAACCCTTCCGATTGCACGTTCCGCGTGTCAGGATACGAATGGGTGGCTGGAGGGCGAGCGTGAGTTGGCAGATCTCAATTGGATCGATCCTGATTGCGATCCTGACATCGACACAGGCATGTCCCGAGCCGGCCTCACAGCCGCTAACGGCGACCCAGGGCGACAGCCGCCCTGCCGTAGACCTCGAGCTCGTCATCGCAGTCGACGTTTCTTACTCAATGGAGCCGGATGACCTTGCAGCCCAACGCGAAGGCTATGCCAAGGCCATCGTCTCGCAGGAGTTTCTCCGGGCGGTGCGAGCCGGTCCTGCCGGCAAGATCGCGCTGACCTATTTCGAATGGTCATCGACCAGCGACCAGAAAATTGTCGTTCCCTGGCGACAGATCGACGGGCCGGGAGCGGCTGAGGCGGTCGCAACTGAAATCACCAATGCACCGATCCGCCGCGGTTCGCGCACCTCGATTTCAAGTGCAATTAAGTTCGCCGCCTCGCTATTCGAGCAGAACCCCTACAGTGGTCCGCGCCGTATCATCGACGTCTCGGGCGATGGCCCCAACAGCAATGGCGATCCGGTCACCTCAGCGCGCGACACAGCGTTGCAGCAAGGCCTCGTCATCACAGGCCTGCCGGTCATGACCAACGCGACACCCGCTGCTCCGACAGACTTTCAGCATATCGATCATATCGATTGGTACTATGAGGATTGCGTGATTGGCGGCCCAGGTTCGTTTGTTGTGCCGATCACCAACCGTGAAAATTTCGAGGAGGCGATCCGGACCAAGCTGGCTCTCGAGGTGGCGGGCCTCACGCCGAAACAATCGCCGGCGCCCTCTACGGACAAGGAGCCGCGGGTTCTCTGCACGATCGGCGAGAAACTCTGGCAGGAGCGCTGGGGCGCGATCACACCGGCGAGCAATGGTCCGGCGATGAGCAAACCGGCGGCGAGCAGTCCGTCCAGCAAGGAAGACGCGCTGCTCGACAAGAAGATCAAGGGCATCTGCCGCGGCTGCTAGATGCTTCCGCCGGCCCGGGAGGCCGGCCCGTCGCCCCTCCCATCCGTCCCGGATAGGTCCTCCCGCAGAGGCCGGGCTCTGCTTGAGCTGTCCAGGTTGCTGGCCGAGAAGAGGCGTTGTTGCACCCGTGTCACACAGTGGTGCGAACTCTCCTCTACGACAACGCACGTCAGTTGCTCTTGCGAATTATTCGCAATAAGGCTTGTCGCAGATTCAGGAGCTTGGGACGAAGTCGAGGCGAATCGAGACCATCTCGGCCGGTCGCCTCGAACGCGGAGGCCTGGTGACAGAATCGCCGCGACCCGGCAGGGATATCGCGGCGGGTGGGACACATTCGCGTTTGGGGGCGTGCGTTTGGCGTTGAGAGGTCACAGACACCGGTGCTTGCGAACGGCCGCGGCGATTGCCACGGGCGTGCTGGCTTTTCCGACCGCCGGCCGCGCGGCCGATCTGCCGCTGAAGGAGCCGGCCTTGAGAGCGGTCTATGACTGGACCGGTCTCTATATCGGCGCGCATGCCGGCTACAGCCGCGGCTCGTCGCGCTTCGCGCTGAACGACGGCACCGCACTCGGCGACAGCGGCGTCTTCAGCGGCATGATCGGCGGCGTGCAGGCGGGCTACAATTACCGCCTCAACTCCGGCTGGCTGGTCGGCGTCGAAGGCGATTTTACGTTTCCCAACTACATCACCTCGAACTCGATCGTCTCGTTCCTGGCAACGCCCGCCAACACCGTCACCCAGCAATGGGACTACGCCGCGAGCGTGCGCGGCCGCGTCGGCTACACCAGCGGTCCCTGGCTCATCTATGCCACCGGCGGCTTCGCCTGGATGGGCGAGCGCTATTTCGACGCGCCGGCCTCCGGCGCCGAAATCCCGAAGATCCTGAACACGCGGCCCGGCTGGGTCGCAGGCGCCGGCCTCGAATACGCCTTCGCGCCGCATTGGAGCGCGCGGCTCGAATATCTCTACAGCCGCTTCGACGGCGCCAACGTCGCCTTCTCCACGGGCGCGCAATACACGTCCTCGTCGCTCGACTTCCAGCAGGTCAGGCTCGGCCTCAACCGCAAGGTCGATTGGCCGGGCCTGCCTAGCTATGATCCGAAGAGCTCACTGATCGACACCGAATCGGACCGCTGGGAGATTCACGGCCAGACCACTTATCTTCCGCAAGGCTATCCATCCTTTCCCGCGCTCTATACCGGGCCGAACTCGCTGTCGCCATCGCGGCAGGCCAAAGCGACCTGGAGCAACAGCCTGTTCCTGAACGCGCGGCTGTGGGACGGCGGCGAGGTCTATTACAATCCCGAGCTGCTGCAGGGATTTGGGCTGAATGACACGGTCGGTGCGGCCGGCTTCCCGAACGGCGAAGCGCAGAAGTCGAACTTCCCCTATCCGCACTACAACACCTCGCGCCTGTTCGTGCGCCAGACCTTCGGCTTCGGCGGCGAGCAGGAAGAGCTCGCGAGCGGTCAGCTGCAGCTGGGGCAGAAGGTCGACGTGTCGCGCCTGACGATTCAGGCCGGCAAGTTTCCGGTGATCGACGTGTTCGACGGCAATGCCTACGCCAAGGATACGCGCCGGGATTTCATGAACTGGTCGATCTGGGCGCCCGGCGCCTTCGACTATTCCGCCGACAAGGTCGGTCTCACCTACGGCGTCACCGCCGAGCTCAATCAGAAGCAATGGGCGCTACGCGGCGGCTATTTCCTGATGGTCTCCGAGTCCAACGCCAATCACTTCGACACCAGGGTCGGGGAGCGCGGTCAATATTTGCTCGAGCTCGAGACGCGCTTCTCGCTGTTCGGCCGGCCGGGCAAGCTCAGGACCATCGGCTGGCTCGATAGCGCCAACATGGGCAGCTTCCGCGAGACGCTGGACAATCCCGCGCTCAATCTCGACATCGCGCAGACCCGGCGCGGCCGCCTGAAGTACGGCTACGTGCTCAACCTCGAGCAGGCGATCACCGACGATGTCGGCCTGTTCGGCCGCTGGAGCTGGAACGACGGCAAGACAGAAACGCTGGCCTTCACCGACATTCATCGCAGCCTGTCCGGCGGCGTTTCGATCAAAGGCACGACTTGGGGCCGACCCGACGACGTGATCGGCGTCGGCGGCGCGATCAATGCGATCTCGCAGGATTATCGCGACTTCCTCGCCGCCGGCGGCCTTGGTGTGCTGGTCGGCGACGGCGCGCTGAACTACCGCAAGGAACGTATCCTTGAAACCTATTACGCCTATGCGGTGAACAAGAACATCACCCTCACCGCCGACTACCAGCTCATCGTCAACCCCGCCTACAATGCCGACCGCGGACCGGTGTCGGTGTTTTCGGGGCGGCTGCACGGGGAGTTCTGAGCTCGACGCGACTTCGGTGCGCGCGACGCGTCCTTCGAGACGACCGCGTCGCGGTCTCCTCAGGATGAGGCTAAGCAACACCGGCGCCCGTGGAAATAGCTGCCGCATAGTCCGTCCTCATCCTGAGGAGCCCGCCAGAGGCGGGCGTCTCGAAGGATGGACCGCGGGCACGTCGCTCTTCAATGCGATTGCCTCACCAAGCGGCGAGAGACGCTCGTCACGCCGCGCGGATCGCGTCCAGGAATTTTCCGACCTCGACCTTGAGCCGGCTGCTCTCGCCGGACAGCGATCTCGCCGATGCGAGCACGTTGGAGGAGGCCGATCCGGTCTGGTTGGCACCGCGCTGCACGTCGACGATGCTGGCGGAGACCTGCTGGGTGCCGCGCGCGGCCTGCTGCACATTGCGTGAGATCTCGCGCGTCGCTGCGCCCTGCTCCTCGACCGCCGCGGCGATGGCGGACGCGATCTCGGACATGCGGGAGATGGTGTCGCCGATCGACTTGATGGCGCCGACGGAGTCCTCCGTCGCGGCCTGGATGCCGGAGATCTGCTGGCTGATTTCGCCGGTCGCCTTGGCGGTCTGCTCGGCCAGCGCCTTGACCTCGGACGCGACGACCGCGAAGCCGCGACCGGCCTCGCCGGCGCGCGCCGCCTCGATGGTGGCGTTGAGCGCCAGAAGGTTGGTCTGGCCGGCGATCTGACTGATGAGCTCGACGACGTCGCCGATCCGCCCCGCAGCCCTGGCGAGCTCGCCGACATGCTCGTTGGTCCGCCCGGCCTGCTGCACGGCCTCGCCGGCGATGCGCGCGGAATCCTGAACCTGACGGCTGATCTCGTCGACCGACGAGGCCATCTCCTCGGCCGCGGCGGCAACGGTCTGCACGTTGGTGGAGGCCTGCTCGGATGCGGCGGCAACGGTCGCGGTGACCTTTTCCGATTGCTCGGCCGTGCTCGTCAGCGTTCCCGCGGAGGCTTCCAGCTCCGAGGATGCCGATGAGACGGTGTTGATGACGTCGCCGATCATGGCTTCGAACTCGCGCGCGATCTGATCCATGCGCTGGCTGCGCTTCAGCTTCGCTTCCGCTTCGATCGCGGCCGCCTCGTCGGCGGACTTCTTGGCGAGCAGCGAATCCTTGAAATGCTGGAGCGAGCCTGCGACCTGGCCGATCTCGTCGCTGCGGCCCGTCGCCGGAATCTCGACCTCGTGCTGCCCGGCGGCGAGCGCTCCGATCACGTCGGCGATCCGGCCGAGCGGCGTCACCACACGCCTGCGCAGCATGATGGTTACGCCACCGAGCGTGCCGAGCAGGGCCAGCACGGCGACACCGGCCAGTGCGAGCATCGCCAGCGCGCCGTCGCGCGCGGCCGAGGCACGCTCGGCGGCTTCCGCCAGCGCGGCGTCGCGCACGCCGTAGAACATCTGGATGGCCGGCACGATGACCTTCGCCAGTTCGTCGGCGGTGGCAGCATATTTGCCGTCGCTCCGGGCCGCAGGAAGCTCCTTGTCCACAGCAACTGCAGCTTTTCCGAAATATGATTCCGTCGCAGCCTTCAGCGCGGTGGCGATGCGGACGGGATTTCCGAGTTGCTCGAGACCGGCCTCGATGCGCTCGCGATCGACCTCCACGCGTCCCTGCATGCGGTCCATCAGCGACAATTCGGCCGCGGTGAGCGGACGGCGCGCGGAGAGCGCTGGGGACAGCGTGGCCGCACGGCTGCCGGCCGAAACACGCAGGTCCTGCGCCGTCCGCGCCAGGTTCAACAGCGCCGCAAGCGAGGAATCGGCGTTGATCACCTTGGCCTCGAGCTTGTTCATGACAGGCTCGAGATTGGCGAGGACCTCGGCAACACCGGGCAGGAAGCCCTTTGTCACGGCGCTGTCGCGCGTCGCGAGGGGAACGCTCATCGCACGATCGGCCGCGGCGGTGATGTCTTTCAGCCGCCGCGCTGCACGGTCGAGATTCTCGGCAATCGCGCCGCCGTCATCCAGCACCATGACGGCGCGCGTTGCGGCCTCGAAGCCCGCCTCGGCCGTTTTCGTGGCCTTCGTCGCAGCTTCGAGCTGCGCCTGCGTTGCGGCGCCCTCCTGGAAGATCGGTCCGATATAGGGAGCGCGAAGGCTGGCGACGTGCTGGCTGGCCATCAGCGTCGCGCCAAAGGCATCGACCGTCTTGATCGCGTCGGAGCGGTTCGTGAAGATGCGGGCCTGCGGTATCAGCACCTCGGCGCCGAGAATGACTGCAAATACCGTCACCGTCAGCATCGACAGCGCAAAAAGCTTCCCGATCCGCATCCTCAGGTTCCCCGACTTTACTTCTGCAATGTCGAAAACCTAGCCGGCGGGCCACTAAGGGCTCGTTAAGCAACGATCCGTAGTTCCGCGGGGTGTCAAGTCGTCGCGGACGCCCTTGGGAACGCCGTCGCGCGCGGGTTCCCTTTCGGCATGAACAAGCAGAATCGCCAGCACTTCCGCACTGAATACCTATATCAGTGGCTTGCCGGCATCCCGGCCACACTTGCTTACCTCCGGAACGTCAATGCTTTCGCTCGAACTCGCCATCGTCGTCGTCCTGATCGTCATCAACGGCCTGCTCTCCATGTCGGAGCTGGCCGTGGTGTCATCGCGCCCAGCGCGGCTGTCGCTGCTCGCGGCCAAGGGCGTGCGCGGCGCCGAGCGGGCGCTGACGCTGGCGGCCGATCCCGGCAAGTTCCTCTCGACGGTGCAGATCGGCATCACGCTGGTCGGTGTGCTCTCCGGAGCGTTCTCGGGCGCGACGCTCGGGCAGCGGCTGACGCAATGGCTGCTCGAGCTCGGCCTGTCCCCAGGTATTGCCGACATCGTCGGCGTCGGCATCGTGGTCACGCTCATCACCTACGGCACTCTGATCGTCGGCGAGCTGGTGCCGAAGCAGGTGGCGCTGCGCGACCCCGAGAGCATCGCGGTGCGGGTCGCGCCGGCGATGCACGCGCTCGCGAAAATATCGCTGCCGCTCGTGTTTCTGCTCGACGTCTCCGGCAAGCTGATCCTCACACTGCTCGGCCGCGGCGGCAAGGCCGAGGAGAAGGTCTCGGAGGACGAGATCCATCACCTCGTCAGCGAGGCCGAGAGCGCAGGCGTGCTCGAGCCGGGCGAGAAGGAGATGATCGCCGGCGTGATGCGGCTAGGCGACCGGCCGGTCGGCGCGGTCATGACGCCGCGCACCGAGGTCGACGAGATCGACTTGAACGACGATCCCGCCGCCATCCAGGACATCATCGCCAAGAGCCCGCATTCGCGCTTTCCCGTCTCCGACGGCGACCGCGACAAGCCGATCGGCGTGCTGCAGGCCAAGGATTTGCTGATCGCCTATATGAACGAACGCAGCCCGGACCTGCGCGCGCTCGTGCGCGAGGCGCCCGGCATCCCGGTGTCGGCAGATGCGCGCGACGTGCTGACCATCCTGAAAGCGGCCCCAGTTCACGTCGGGCTCGTCTACGACGAATACGGCGCCTTCGAGGGCATGGTGACCGCCGCCGATATCCTCTACTCGATCGTCGGCGCCTTTCATTCCGAGGAGGGACCGCCCGAGCCGGCCTTCATCAGGCGCGACGACGATTCGCTGCTGGTCTCCGGCTGGATGCCGGTCGACGAGTTCGGCGAACTGCTCGGCATCGAGCTGCCGCCGCATCGCTACAACACGGTCGCAGGCCTCGTGCTGCAACAATTCAACATGCTGCCCGATGTCGGCGATGCCTTCGATTTCGGCGGCTGGCACATCGAGGTGGTCGATCTCGACGGGCGAAGGATCGACAAGATATTGGCGAGCCGATTGACTGAGGTCGAGACGGGGTAGCAGGTGACGGCGCACCCGCTTTTCCTTCTCCCCTTGTGGGAGAAGGTGGCGCGAAGCGCCGGATGAGGGGTTGTCTCCGCACATTCAATCGAAAATTGGATTCGCGGATAGAACCCCTCACCCGTCTCGCCGCTACGCGGCGAGCCACCCTCTCCCACAAGGGGAGAGGGAAACATCATCACCCGAACCTGACCCCGATCCGCTTTTCCTTGCGCCAGACCACCGTGCAGGTCCGATGCGTGCCGTCGGCCTGGACGAACAGGGTGAAATGATCGGGAATGCCGACGGGGCTGGCGACGTCGAGTGCGGCGCCGGTATCGGAGAGATTGCGGACGGTGCAGTCGATCGCGCCGCCGCCGAACTCGATCGTTCCGGCCTTCAGCACGCGATGTCGGGCCTTGTCGCGTCGCTCGTCCATGGGGCGAATCTACACCCAAAGTTGAACCAGCCGTTAAACCCTACCCTCCGCTCTCGGCAATTTGAGGTCCCTGGCCTACGGCAGCCGCAGCCCGCATCTTACAACGCCGGCTGGAACGTCTCGGCGCGCGCCATCTGCCAGGCGTCGCGGAACCGCGGGTCTTCCGTGCCTTCGAGCAGCTCGCCCGGACGCAGCGCCGGATAGAGCTGCGCGAACGACTTCACCTGGGTCGTCGACGTCCGTTGGCTGAAATGGATCGGCCGCAGCTGCTGCGGATGTTCGAGCCCGGCCGCGGCGATCAGCTCGGTCAGCGAGTGCAGCGTGGCGTGGTGATAATTGTGCACGCGGTCGATCTTGAGCGGCACGTAGAGCGCGCGCGCCCGCGTCGGGTCCTGCGTCGCCACGCCGGTCGGGCAGCGGTCGGTGTGGCAGCTCAACGACTGGATGCAGCCGAGCGAGAACATGAAGCCGCGCGCCGAATTGCACCAATCGGCGCCGATCGCCATGGCGCGCGCCATGTCGAAGGCGGTCGCGATCTTGCCGGAGGCGCCGATCTTGATGCGGTCGCGCGCATTGATGCCGACCAGCGCGTTGTGGACGAAATTGACGCCCTCGCGCATCGGCATCCCCAGATGATCCATGAACTCAAGCGGCGCGGCACCGGTGCCGCCCTCATTGCCGTCGACGACGATGAAATCAGGATAGATTCCGGTCTGCAGCATCGCCTTGCAGATCGCCAGGAACTCCCAGGGATGGCCGATGCAGAGCTTGAAGCCGGCCGGCTTGCCGCCCGAAAGGCGGCGCATCTCGGCGATGAACTGCATCATGCCCACGGGCGTCGAGAAGGCGCGGTGCGAGGCCGGCGAGATGCAGTCCTCGCCCATGGCGACGCCGCGGATCTTGGAGATCTCCTCGGAGACCTTGGCCGCCGGCAGCACGCCGCCATGGCCGGGCTTGGCACCCTGGCTGACCTTGAGCTCGACCATCTTGATCTGGTCGTCGCCGGCGACGCGCGCGAACGCTTCGGGATCGAAGCTGCCGTCGAGATGACGGCAGCCGAAATAGCCCGAGCCGATCTCCCAGATGATGTCGCCGCCCATCTCGCGGTGATAGGGGCTGACGCCGCCCTCGCCGGTGTCATGGGCGAAACCACCCTTTTTGGCGCCGGCATTCAGCGCGCGCACGGCGTTGGGGCTGAGCGCGCCAAAACTCATCGCCGAGATGTTGAACACCGAGGCCGAATAGGGCTTTGCGCAGTCCGGCCCGCCGATCACGACGCGGAATTTCTCCGTCGCATGCGCCTTCGGCGAGACCGAGTGATGCATCCACTCATAGCCCTCGCGATAGACGTCCTCCTGGGTGCCGAAAGGACGCTTGTCGAGCTCCATCTTGGCGCGCTGATAGACCACCGCGCGGGTGTCGCGCGAGAACGGCATGCCGTCCTTCTCGCTCTCGAAGAAATATTGCCGCATCTCGGGGCGGATCTCTTCGAGCAGGAAGCGGATATGCGCCGAAATCGGGTAGTTGCGCAGCACCGCGTGGCTCTTCTGCAGGAGATCGCGGACGCCGAGCAGGGTCAGCGCGCCGAAGATCAGGATCGGAATCAGCAGGATGTCGAAGATCTTGCCGTCGGAGATGCCGATGCCGATCAGGAGCGCGGTGACCACCGCGCAGATCGTCAGCACGATGAAGCGCGGCGAGAAGGGCAGCAGCAGGGTTTCCATGATCCCCTCCTCCGCCAGCGGCAGGCGTTTCGGGGATGCATGCGTCTTGTTGTCGTCGGCCACGATTCCGATCCTCTCGCCAGCAGAAGGCGTCACGATACGCCCGCGCCTGTCATACGGATATGACGCCGCCCTTGTTTCAGGCTAGCGAATTCGGCCGAGACAAATCAATCAGCCGGATGGACGGATTTTGCGGTGCAGCAGAGGGGTCGGATGGGGTCAGGCTGGAGGCGGCGCAAGCCATGCAGTGTCCCGAACAAGCGCAAGCTCAGACCCGGGACCCAGAATGCAACAGCATACGATGCGGCGAGATGGACCCCGGCTCTGCAGCGCACCGGCGAAGGGGCGCTGCGTCCGGGACACGAGACCGTGGTGCTTAGCGCTCGACGAAGGCCTTCTCGATCACGAAATGGCCGGGCTTGTTGCCGCTTCCTTCGACGAAGTCGCGGCTCTCGAACATCTGCTTCAGCTCTTCCAGCATCGCCGGGCTGCCGCACATCATGATGCGGTCGGTTGCGATGTCGAGCGGGCCCTGCCCGATGTCGTTGAAGATCTGCTCGGAGCTGATGAGGTCGGTGATGCGGCCGCGATTCCGGAACGGCTCGCGGGTCACGGTCGGATAATAGACGAGCTTATCCGCGAGCAGCTCGCCGAACAGCTCATCCTCGCGCAGGGTCGCGACCAGCTTCTCGCCATAGGCGAGCTCGGAGACCTGACGGCAGCCATGCACCAGCACGATGGACTCGAACTGGTCGTAGACCTCGGGGTCCTTGATCAGGCTGGCGAAGGGCGCAAGGCCGGTGCCGGTCGAGAGCAGCATCAGCCGCTTGCCGGGAAGCAGGTTGTCGGTGATCAACGTGCCGGTCGCCTTGCGGCCGACCAGGATGGTGTCGCCTTCCTTGATCTTCTGCAGGCGCGAGGTCAACGGACCGTCCTGCACCTTGATCGAGAAGAACTCGAGCTCTTCCTCGTGGTTGGCGCTCGCCATGCTGTAGGCCCGCAGCAGCGGCCGGCCATCGACCTCGAGGCCGATCATGGCGAACTGGCCGTTCTGGAACCGGAAGCCGGTATCGCGGGTGGCGCGGAAGCTGAACAGCGTGTCGGTCCAGTGGTGGACGGAAAGAACCTTCTCTCGGTAAAACGCGCTCATGATTTCGATATTCCGAATAACTGCGGTTTTAGGGCAAAAGCGTTGCCCGGCCCTGAAATCGGGCGGTCACCATTTGCCATGGCGGAGGATTTCGCGTGTGTGATCTACGCCATTGAGACCAATAATCAACCTCGTTTCGGATGCAATTGATGCCGGTCAAACCGGCATTTGCGGCAGAACTGGTCACATCATTAAGGAATCTGCTGCCTGGCGCGCGCGGAGGATAATTTCTTTTCCCTCCCGGCCTTCATTGCAGCACTTAATTTCCGGCGCGCTCGCAAGAATTTCATTAAGATAGCTCTGATTTTCAGCCGGTTTGGCGCCGATGCCCGCATTTTTGCGGCTTTTGGCGACAGGAATGACGAAACACCATGGCAAGCGGCGAGCGGATCTTCGTTCAGGCGATCAGGCGGTATTGCGCGGAGAGGGGCATCGCGGTCGATGTCCGCTCCGACGGCTGGCTGATCGCAATGCGCCGTGGGCCGCGGCGCCGTTTCGCCTTCGGCTACGACATCGGCCTCAACAACGCCATCGCCCATCGCCTCGCCAATGACAAATCGGCCACCGCCGAGGCGCTGACGCTGGCGGAGGTGCCCTGCGTTCCGCACCGGCTGTTCCTCAACCCGAAGCTGGGCGTGCATGTCGCCGGCGCCGATTGGCGCGAGGGAATGCTGGCGCAGCTTGCCCAAAACCCGCAGGGCGTGGTGGTGAAGCCGAACGAGGGGACATCAGGGCGATCGGTGTTCAAGGTGACGACGGAGGCGGAGCTCGACCGGGCGGCCAGCGAGGTCTTTTCGATGAGTACGGGGCTCGTGATCTCGCCCTTTGTCGCGATCGAGGAGGAGGTCCGCGTGGTCCTGCTCGATGACATGCCGCTCGTCGTCTACAGCAAGCAGCGCGGCTCAGATTGGCGGCACAATCTCGATGCCGGCGCAAAGCCGGTGTTGCTGGAGGACGGCGAAGTCCGCGCGGCCTGCGCAAAGCTCGCGATCGATGCCGCGTGCGCCATCAGCATCGTCTTTGCTTCGATCGACGTGGTTCGCGTGAACGGCGAATGGAAGGTGCTCGAGATCAATTCCGGCGTGATGATGGAGGCGCTGGGCAAGCTGCATCCGGAGCTGGTGCAGGCGGCGTATGGCGCGGCGCTCGACCGGGTGTTTGATAACAATTAGCTGCGAAGCACACTGCACCCTCTCCCCTTGTGGGAGAGGGTGGCTCACCGCGTAGCGGTGAGACGGGTGAGGGGTCTCTTTCCGCGCGCGAGCCTCTCGCAACAGGACTCGCGGATGCAACCCCTCATCCGGCGCTTCGCGCCACCTTCTCCCACAAGGGGAGAAGGGAAGTAAGCGCTAATTCTTCGCGCCCGGGGAATCGTCCATCGCCTTGAACGCCTCCTCCAACTGCAGCGAGATCGGCACGTTCAGGCGCTCGCCTGTGGGCAGTCGCGCGGTGAACCATTTGTTTGTGGAAGGCGCGCTCGACGCAACACGCCTTGCGTGCGGCCGCGTTGTCGGGATGTTCCCGTTGTGAAATGGAAAGCGGCGATCTAGCCTTCATGCAGCGCACGACGCATGCGGCTTGCACGCTTTCCTTGCGGCGGCTGCATCAATGATCGTCAAGCAAATGAAAAGGGAAACGCCATGAGCGGCAACATCAATCGCCAGATCCTGCTGGTGGAGAAGCCCAGCGGCAAGCTCGGTCCCGAACATTTCAAGATGGTCGAGGGCGCGATGCCGGAGCCGAAGGATGGCGAGGCCTTGCTGCGCGTACGCTACATCTCGCTCGACGCGGCCAACCGCGCCTGGATGCACGGCGCGACCTATCGTTCCGCCGTCGAAGCCAACAGTGTCATGGCCGGCGGCGCCATCGCCGAGGTCGTCAACTCGAAGGCAGCGGGGCTTGCGCCCGGCGATATCGTATTCGGCGACACCGGCTGGCAGGAATTTGCCGCCGTGCCGGCGAAGCATCTGACCAAGATGCCGAAGCTCGAGCCGATGACGCACCTGCTCAGCGTGTTCGGCATCGCCGGCCTCACCGCTTATTTCGGCCTGCTTGAGATCGGCAAGCCCAGGGAGGGCGAGACGGTCGTGGTCTCCGCAGCCGCAGGCTCGGTCGGCTCGATCGTCGGACAGATCGCCAAGATCAGGGGATGCCGCGTCGTCGGCATCGCCGGCGGCGCCGACAAGTGCAACTGGCTGACCTCCGAGCTCGGCTTCGATGCCGCCGTGGACTACAAGGATGGCGCGGTGTTCAAGGCGCTGCGCGCAGCGGCGCCTGATGGCATCGACGTCTATTTCGACAATGCCGGCGGCGACATCCTCGAAGCCTGCCTGCCGCAGATGAACAATTACGGCCGCATCGCCTGTTGTGGCGCGATCTCGCAATATGACGGCGCGCCTGCCGCACATGGCCCGCGCGGCGTGCCCGGCCTGATCGTGGTGAAGCGGCTGACCATGCAGGGCTTCATCGTGATGGACTACATGAAGGACCGCGAGCGCGCGCTCGCCGATCTCCAGGCCTGGGTGAAATCCGGCAAGCTCAAGGTGCAGGAGGACATTCTCGATGGACTTGAGACCACGCCGAAAGCGCTGATCGGATTGCTCGCAGGCGAGAACCGCGGCAAGCGCATGGTGAGACTGACGACGTAGTCGCGCCCCAATTGCGCCGGCACAATTGACTTGCGGTAGAGGCCGAAGCGGCCAAAGATGCCGCTCGCGAGCTGACCCTCGCGACGATTGCGCTTGCATATTTTTTCAGGATGGTCGGCGTTCCCGATCGGGCAGGAATTCATTCAAATGTTCAAAACGTTGAAGCATGCATCGACGCGCACAGCGTTGCTGGCGACGGCACTCTTCGCAACTGCAACAGGAGCGTTCGCGCAGACCGAGGCCCAGAAAAGCGCGATCCGGTCCGCATGCCGCTCGGACTTCATGGCGCATTGCTCGAGCGTGACGCCTGGCGGAGTGGAGGCGTATCAATGCCTCGCCAAGAACATGTCGAGCCTGTCGTCGGGCTGCCAGGCTGCGGTTCGCGCGGTCGAACCGGCCGCCGCGCCGAAGACCGAAGCAGCGCCCGCCAAATCTGAACCGGCCAAATCTGAACCGGCCAAGTCTGAACCGGCAAAAACGGAAGCGGCGCCGGCTGCCGCGCCAGCTTCCAAGCCGGGAGCGGCGGCGGCGCCGAAGGCAGCAGCAGCAAAGCAGCCGAGCCCCGCGCAGGTTTCCGCGATCAAGAGCGCCTGCCGCGGCGATTATCCCAAGGTCTGCGCCAGCGTGCCGCCCGGCGGCGCGCCCGCGCTCGAATGCCTGGAGAAGAACAAGGCGAAGGTGTCGGCCGGTTGCGCCAAGGCGGTGAATGCGGCTTTCGGTGGCGGAGCGGCCGCGCCTGCTTCCGCTGCTGCACCGGCCGCAGAGGCGGCGCCTGCCGCGGCTCCGGCCGCCATCGTGCTGCGGCCATTGCTGCCGCGCGAAGAGCTGTTCATCGTGCGGTCGGCTTGCGGCGCCGACATCCGCACCCTCTGCGCCGGCGTGGCGCCCGGCGGCGGCCGGATGATCCAATGCATTTCCAACCGGGCGGCATCGCTCTCGCCGGCCTGCAAGGAGGTGCTCGCGCCTTTCGCGGCGCGATGAGACCGAGCGGGCTTAATTCGTCCGCGGCATGAATTGCGGTGCGTGACGCGAAGGTTTGCGCGTGCTGAGGCGTAAACTAACCGATCCTTGTTTGAAAGGCCGCTACGACCACGACAAGCCCCGGGAGGACAACATGCGTTCATTGCTGCTCGTTGCTTCTGCGCTTCTGGCCTTCGCCGCCACCATGACCTTCGATGCCACCGACGCCAATGCGGTGGTGTGCGCACGCGGCGTCGTTCGCGCCGACTGCGCCGGCCCGAACGCGGCCGTGGTCGTCCGCAAGCCGGTGCCGGCGGTCCGCTGCACCCGGGTTCTGGTGAACGGGGTCTATGTGAAGCGCTGCGTCTGACCCCCCGGTGGCCAATCCGCCCCGGTTTGGCTATGATTCGCACCTGACAGTTTCGGACGCGCACGAGCGTGTCCGGACACGTGCTTTGGCGTGCCGCGCGCTGGCAATAATTCCGCTGGCGCAGGACACCGGAGCACATTAGTCTACCCCTAGATAGTAAGTATACTGTCAATTAGGGAGGCAGACGTTGCGGATCGCCGTGATTGGCGGGGGGCCCGGTGGGCTCTACTTCGCCTATCTCTGGAAGAAGCGTCACCCCGAGGATCAGGTCGACCTGTTCGAACAGAACCCGGCCGACGCGACCTGGGGCTTTGGCGTCGTGTTCTCCGACCAGGCGCTGGAATTCCTGCGCGCCGACGACCCCGAGACGGTCGATGCGATCGCCCCGCACATGGAGAGCTGGGAGAACATCACGCTGCACCTGCATGGCGACAGCGTCGCCATCGACGGCGTCGGCTTCTCCTCGATCGGCCGGCTGGAGCTGCTCAGATTCCTGCAGCAGCGCGCATTCGCTATCGGCGTCACGCCACGCTTCGACACGCAGATCCAGGCGATCGACCAGCTCAACGGCCACGATCTGATCGTTGCCGCCGACGGGCTGAACTCGCTGGTGCGCCGCGCCTATGAGGGCGATTTCGGCACCTCGCTGTCCTACTCATCCAACAAGTTCGTCTGGTACGGCACCTCGAAACGCTTCGACACGCTGTCGCAGACTTTCGTGAAGACCGAACGCGGCGCCTTCAACGCCCATCACTACCGCTATTCGCCGACCATGAGCACCTTCCTGGTCGAATGCGATTACGCCACCTGGCAGGCCTATGGGTTCGCCTACAAGGACGTCGAGCAGTCCAAGGGCGTCTGCGAGGAGGTGTTCGCCGACACGCTCGGCGGCCATTGCCTCGTCTCCAACAAATCGGTCTGGCGCAATTTTCCCTGGATCTGGAACGAGCACTGGTCGTTCAAGAACATGGTGCTGCTCGGCGACGCCCTGCATTCGGCGCATTTCTCGATCGGCTCGGGCACACGGCTCGCGATCGAGGACGCCATCGCCCTCGTCAAGGCGCTGGAGTCGGATGCGCATCTTGCGACCGCGCTGCATCGCTATCAGGCCGCGCGCAAGCCCATCGTGCAGAAGCTCGTCAACGCGGCGCGCACCAGTGCGTTCTGGTACGAACATTTCGCCGAGCACATGAAGCTTCCCCTGATGGACTTCGCCTACAGCTACATCACCCGCTCCGGCCGCATCGACGATTCCCGGCTGCGTGCGATGTCGCCGGCCTTCATGGCCCGCTACGAGGCGGCCAGGAACGCCGGAGACGGCGCCGAAGACAAGGGCGGAGATGCGGCATGAGCCATGGCATCCGTGACCAGGTGCCGGCGGACAGCGATGGCGCGCGCGAGGTCGGCTTTGCCGTTCCCGACATCTACAATGCCGGCCGCGTGCTGTTCGACAATCTCGGCAAGGGCCGCGGCGACAAGCTCGCTCTCCTGGGGCCGGCAGGCACGCGCACTTATTCCGAGCTCTGCGCGGAGGCCTGCCGCTGGGGCAACGGTTTCGCCTCGCTTGGCCTTGCGCGCGGCGATCGCGTGCTGTTGTTTCTCGACGACACGCCGGCCTACCCCGCCGCCTTCTTCGGCGCCGTGCGCGCCGGCTTCGTGCCGTTGCTGATCAACACGTTGACGCCGCCGGACTTGTTGCAATTCTACCTCGCCGATTCCGGCGCGACCGTCGCGGTGGCGGATGCGGAATTCGCAGCGCGCTTCAATGCCGAGGCTTGCAGGGAGACCAAGCTGCATACGCTGATCGTCGCCAACGGCGCGCCCGGCGAGCACGCAGCGCCGCGGGCGCTCGCGGCGGCGAGCTGGCTCGCGCAATTTTCTGCTGAGCTGGCGGAAGCGCCGACGCAGCGCGACGAAATGGCGTTCTGGATGTACTCCTCCGGCTCGACCGGACGGCCCAAAGGCATCGTTCACCTGCAGCACGACATGGCCTACACCGATGCTGCCTTTGCGCGGAACGTGCTGAAGCTGACGCCTGACGACATCTGCTTCTCGGTGCCAAAAATCTTCTTCGCCTATGGTTTTGGCAATTCCGTCACCTTCCCATTCTCGGCCGGCGCTGCGACGCTGCTGCTGCCGGGCCAGCCGAAGCCGGCAGCGATCTTCGCGGCGATCGAGCAGTACAAGCCGACAATCTTCTTCGGCCTTCCGACACTGTACACCGCGCTAACCAAGGCCGAGGGCGCGGACAAGACGGACTTCTCGTCGCTGCGCATGGCACTCTCCGCCGCCGAGGTGCTTTCGGCCGAGGTCTTCAACGGCTGGAAGACGCTCACGGGGCTCGAAATCGTCGAAGGCCTCGGCTCGACCGAGGTGCTGCACATTTATCTCTCCAACCGGCCCGAGCAGAAGAAGCTCGGTGCTGCGGGCCTGCGCGTTCCCGGCTACGAGGTCGCGCTGCGCGACAAGGACGGGCGCGAGGTCGGCGACAAAGAGGAAGGGATCCTGTGGGTGCGCGGCGATTCCAACACGCCGCTGTACTGGAACCGGCCGGACAAATCCGCCGAGACCATCCGCGAGGGCGGCTGGATCTACACCGGTGATCGCTTCGTGCGGGATGCCGACGGCTTCCACTTCTTCCGTGGCCGCGCCGACGATCTCATCAAGATCTCCGGCCAGTGGGTCTACCCGCTCGAGGTCGAGCTGTGCCTCGCCGATCACCCCGACATCCGCGAATGCGCGGTGTTCGCCGCCGAGCTGCCGGACCGTCGCATGACGCTGAAGGCGGTGGTGGTGATGAACAACCGTGCGGTCGACCAGAGTGAGGCGACGCGCAGGCTGCAGGACTATGTCAAGGGCAGGCTGCTGCCGTACAAATATCCGCGCGAGGTGATCTTCATCGACGAGCTGCCGAAGACCGGCACGGGGAAGATCGATCGGCAGGCGTTGCTGCGGATGTGAGGCGCGCTGTCATCGCCCGGCTTGACCGGGCGATCCAGTACTCCGAGACGGTAGCGGTTGAATCGAGACGCCGCGGGGTACTGGATTCCCCGCCTGCGCGGGGAATGACAGTCGAGATTGAGGGCGACAGTGTCGCTCTACAACTGGAGCCCCTCACCCAGCCTTCCCAAGATGCTCCAGCGCGTCCTCCGCGCGCAGCGGCACGCGGGAGGCTTCGTTGTTGAGATCGACCAGCTGCGCCAGCAGGCCCATCAGCGCCTTGCGGTCGGCGGGCTTGAGCGGCTCCAGCATCCGGGCCTGGGCGCGCTCGACGGCGGGGATGATCTCGCGCAGGATCGCGGCGCCGGACTTCGTCAAGTACAGGAGCTTGATCCGCTTGTCTTCCGGTGCCGGCTTGCGCTCGATATAGGCCTTGGCCTGGAGACGTTCGATCACGCTGCCGAGCGTGGAGCGGTCGAAAGCGATCACCGCCGACAGCCGCGTCGCGTCGATGCCGGGATGGGTGTGGATCGCGACCAGCGCGGCATATTGCACCGGCGTGAGGTCGAACGCCTTGCACTCCTCCATGAAGATCGAGACGGCGATCTGCTGCATGCGCCGGAACAGATAGCCCGGCGCGGCATAGACCGCGTCGATCGTGATCGGAGGGGGCGGCTTACTCGGCATCGGGCTGCTTCTCCGGCGCGGCATCGGCAAATGCCGGCAGTGCCTTGGCGGCGGCCTCGGCCTGGAGCAGGCGCGGATAGGCGGAGACGTCGACGCCGAAGCGGCGCGCATTGCCGAGCTGCGGCACGAGGCAGAGATCGGCCAGCGTCGGCGCATTGCCGAAGCAGAATGGGCCCTTCTCGTCCTTGATCAGCGTCTCGCAGGCCGACAGGCCCTCGCGGTTGACCCAGGCGGCCCAATCCTGGACCTTCTCCTCGGGCAGGCCGAGCTCACGCAGCCGCGCCAGCACTTTCAGGTTCTGCACCGGATGGGTGTCGCAGGCGATCGCCAGCGCAAACGCCCGCACCTTGGCGCGGCGCAGCGGATCCTTCGGCAACAGCGGCGGATTGGGATGGGTCTCGTCGAGCCATTCGATGATGGCGACCGATTGCGTCAGCACTCCGCCCGCATCGTCCTCCAGCGCCGGCACCAGGCCCTGCGGGTTGATGGCGAGATAGCTGGGGGCGCATTGCTCGCCCTTCCGCAAATGATGCGGCAGATGCTCGGCGCCGAGCCCCTTGAGGTTCAGCGCGATCCGCACGCGATAGGCGGCGCTGGAGCGGAAATAGCCGTGCAGCTTCATTGAGACCTCCCTGCTTTTGTCATTCCGGAGCGACGCGCCAGTGTTGAGCCCGGAATCCATACTCCCGATCGTGGTTATGGATTCCGGGCTCGCCGGGCCACGCGTTGCGCGGCCCTTCGCCCCGGAATGACAACCTTGTATGTCATCCGTCACGTTGACGCTACCTAGATCCTCAGTATACTGTCAATCAACAAACGATCGGGAGCAGCAACCATGGAAGCCGTGACCAAGACGCCGGAACGCGAGGCGTTCTACCGGAAGATCGACGGCGAGAATCTCACCGCCCTGTGGACGGTGATGAGCGACCTGATCACGCCGGAGCCGAAAAGCGCGTGCCGGCCGCACCTCTGGAAGTTCGACGTCATCCGAGACTACATGACGGAGGCCGGCAAGCTGATCACCGCCAAGGAAGCCGAGCGGCGCGTGCTGGTGCTGGAGAACCCGGGGCTGCGCGGTCAATCCAAGATCACGACCTCGCTCTATGCCGGCGTGCAGATGGTGGTGCCCGGCGACGTCGCGCCTGCGCACCGGCATAGCCAGTCGGCGCTGCGCTTCGTGCTCGAAGGCAGGGGCGCCCACACCGCGGTGGACGGCGAGCGCACTGCGATGGAGCCCGGGGACTTCATCATCACGCCGTCGATGACCTGGCACGATCATTCCAACGAGACCGATCAGCCGATGTTCTGGCTCGACGGCCTCGACATTCCACTGGTGCAATTCTTCGACTGCTCCTTTGCCGAAGGCGCGAAGGAAGACCAGCAGAAGATCACCAAGCCCGCGGGCGACAGCTTTGCCCGCTACGGCCACAACCTCTTGCCCGTTGATGTGAAGCGGAGCTCGAAGACTTCGCCGATCTTCAGCTATCCCTATGCCTACACCCGCGAGGCGCTGGAGAAGGCCAGGACGAGCCAGGAATGGGACGCCTGCCACGGCCTCAAGCTGAAGTTCAGCAACCCCGAGACCGGCGATTTCGCGATGCCGACCATCGGCACCTTCATTCAGCTGCTGCCGAAGGGTTTCAACACCGCGCGCTATCGTTCGACCGATGCGACGGTGTTCTGCCCGATTGAGGGTAAGGGTCGGAGCCGCGTCGGCGATACAATGTTCGAATGGGGGCCGCGCGATCTGTTCGTGGTGCCGAGCTGGCATTGGGTGACGCACGAGGCGGATGAGGATGCCGTGCTGTTCAGCTTCTCGGATCGGCCGGTGCAGCAGAAGCTGGATCTGTTCAGGGAAGATCGCGGGAACGCGTGACGGTCGCCGGTCTCGTAGGGTGGGCAAAGGCGCCCTTGCGCCGTGCCCACGTCTTCGCGACTCATGAAGGAATGGTGGGCACGCTTCGCTTTGCCCACCCTACGGCGCCGGTGATCGCATCTAGCGCCAGTGCAACAGCCGCATCTCCAGCCAGCCGATCACCTTCCCCACGACGAGGCCGAACACCGACAGGATCACGACGCCGGCGAGCAGCTGATCGGTCTGCATCAGGTTGCCGGCCTGAAGCACGAAGGCGCCGATGCCGTATTGGGCGCCGATCATCTCGGCGCTGACGACCAGCAGCAGCGCGACGGAGGCGGTGATGCGGAAGCCGGCAAGGATCGCCGGCAGCGCGCCCGGCCAGATCACCTTGCGCACGATGGTGGCGAACGGAACGTTGAAGCTCTGCGCCATGCGGATCAGGTTGCGCGGCACGGCATCGACGCCGCTATAGACCGAGATCGCGGTCGAGAAGAACACCCCTAACGCAATGGTCGCGATCTTCGGCTCTTCGCCGATGCCGAGCCAGAGAATGAGCAGCGGCAGCAGCGCGATCTTCGGAATCGGAAACAGCGCCGAGATGAAGGTGATGCCGACGCTGCGCGCAAGGCGCGACAGGCCGATGGCGAAGCCGACGGCGATGCCAGCCGCCGTTCCCAACAGCCAGCCGACGCCGATCCGCAGCAGCGAGGCCGAAACATGCTGCCAGAGTGCGCCGGAAACGGCGAGCTGATAGATCGCGCGAACAATTGCGGAAGGAGTCGGCAGAAACAGCGCATTGACGAGGCCGGCGCTGCCGGCGGCCTGCCAGATCGCGATAAGCAGGCCGAGCGCGATCCAGCCGCCGTACCGGCTCGAGGCAGGCACGAAACCGGCGCCGCGGAAGCGGACGGGCCGCGTCGCTTCGTTCTTGGCCGTGTCCGTTGCCGCGCGATCAAGCATGCTGGAACTCGCGCTCGGCATCGATCGCCTCGTTGCGGATCAGCGACCAGATCTGGTTCTGCAGCACCAGGAGCTTTTCGCGCGCCGCCGCTTCGCCGCGCGTCGCCCGCGCCATCGGCACGGTGACGACCTCGCGGATGCGGCCAGGACGGCGCGACAGCACCACGATGCGGTCGGCGAGCCGCACGGCCTCTTCGAGATTGTGGGTCACATAGACCGCGCCCATGCCGCCATCTGCGAGCAGGCGGATGAAATCCTCCATCAAGAGCTCGCGGGTCTGCGAATCCAGCGCCGAGAGCGGTTCGTCCATCAAGAGGATCGCGGGCCTCACCGCAAGCGCGCGCGAGATGCCGACGCGCTGGCGCATGCCGCCGGAGAGCTGCTTTGGATAGGTCTGGCGAAAATCGGTGAGGCCGGTGCGGCGCAGCGCATCCTCGACCAGCGCGCGGCGCTGCGCGGCCGAGAGCTGGGTGTGCAGCAGCGGGAATTCGACGTTTTCCTCCACCGTCGCCCAGGGCAGCAGCGCGAAGTCCTGGAACACGAAGGTCAGCGGATTGAGACTGTCCGCCGGCGGCGCGCCGCGCAGCTCGGGCGCGCCGGAGGTCGGCTGCAGCAACCCGCCGAGGATCGACAGCAGAGTGCTCTTGCCGCAGCCGGAGGGCCCGACGATCGCCACCACCTCGCCGGCCCCGACGGTGAACGAGACGTCGTCGAGCACAGCGAGATCGCCGAAGCGATGGGAGATGTGGCTGGCGATCAGGTCCATGCGATCTCGTCTATCCCTGCGTCATTCCGGGATGGCCCGACCGACCAGACCCGGAACCTCGAGATTCCGGGTTCGATGCTTCGCATCGCCCCGATGTGAAGACTGTTACCGACTTAGGGGTTTTCTCCGGGAAAATCGAGGGTTTGCCGAAACTGGAGTGTCACATCGATGCGAATGTGACACTTTTGGCTCCCGTTTTGTTCTAGCATGGCTCAAAAATTCTTGTTCTGCCTTACGCTCTTAAATAGCCCCAACCTCTCAGCTCTATCCGAAAACGCCTGACTTACCGCTCCCCATTCTATGCCCAGCCTCTTTTGGCATTTTTCCGTGAGTTCAAGGGCCTCCGCAAACAACTCCCTGCCTGCCTGAGTTTGATCGGCCAGTATCTTCACCATGCCTTCCATATCTTTGGGCCGAAGAGTTTGGCGAGAAGTATGCGCGACAATGCCGCCGAAGCCGAAGCCGTACCAAAACCCATGCACGGTTTTAACGCGCACATCATTGAACGCGCGGGCGCGCTTGATGAACTTTTTCAACCGTGCGCGATCATCCGGATCGTCTTCCAAAATCTCCCCAAACACCGTTTCTATTGCTGTACAGAGCAGCGCAAAGTCGTGCGTGACCACGGGCTTCGCCCAATGAAGGCTTAGTTCTGTCACCTCACAAAGAACATATTGCAGGGCAAGTTCGACGCCCGCGAATTGCAGAATGAATTTGCCGATTGCTCGCTCTGCTTCTTCTGTCCGCCTCCGATATTCTTCGTCGTCTATCATCACTCGGCCCCCAGCAGTTACGTCCTAGACCCGGCCCGCCATCGCGGCGCGAGCATTGCGCGCCCGGTCGGCCATCTTGGTGTAGCGCTCGACCTCCTTCGAGGTGAGGTGACCCGAGATCGCCTGTATCTGGTGAATGGTCTTGCCATCGTTGGCGAGGTCGGTCAGGCAGCGCTTGCGAAGGCCGTGAGGCGTGTATCCGGGTGGCAAGCCAGCCTTGGCCCATTCGTCGGCAAACGAATCGGTGAAGCCCTGCGTCGCGAAGGACCCGCTCCGGGCGCCGACTAGCCACGTCTTGAGGCCGGTGGCCTTCGTCTTCTTGATCACGTCGAGTAGCTCCGCCGGGATGGGCGTATCAACTGTGATCGGCTTGCGCTCGCGATTCTTGTGCTGGGTGTATTTGAGGAAGGTTGCCGAGCGGCCGTCCTCAAGTCTGCCTTCATAGGTGTTCGGCGGTCCGACGCGGATGACGTCGGAGCGCCGGAACGCCAGCGCGTTGATCATCTCGATGGCCAGCCGCATCTTGGTGCCGACCGGGAATTTCTGCCGGGCCTGCTCCAGCAACGTCACGGGCCATGTCAGGTGACCTTCCTCCGACTCGCCATTCTCACCAACGTGCAGCTTTGGCTTGCGCTTCTTGATGTCGAGCGCCGGGTTGACGACCAGCAGCTTCCGCTTGATAGCGTACTTGAACAGGTCGCGCATCGCGTCGAGCCACTGGTTGGCGCGCGACGGCTGGTCAATCATCTTGGCGAAGATCTTCTCGATGGTCTCCTGTTCGATCACCTTGACGATCAGATCGCCGTACTTTTCGCGAAACTCTTCAATGTAGCGCTTGTGCCGGTCCTTCATCGATTGGGGGCGGCCGGTGTAGTCGAGCGAGCCGAGATACTCGCCGCACAGCCAACCCACGGTGCCATAGGTGGCGCGGGCCTCGCCCGGCGCCACGACAGCCACCGGCTCCGCCATCGCGGCCAGATACGCGGTCAGGAAATCCTTGCTGTTGGCGAGCGTCGCCTTGTCGCCGCGATAGCCGGGCGGTACCGGCAACTCGGCCGGCTTGTAGCCGGGCCTGCGGAATCGAATCCGCCAGTTGCCGTCCTGCTTCCACTGCTTCAGGTAACGCATCGTCCTACTGGTCCTTAAGCCTGTCTTCCCAAGCCTGCTTGGCCTTGGCGGTGTCGTCGGTATCGTCGGCGTCGAGCGCTTCGAACGACTGGTCGAGCTGGTACCGATCCCAGATGACGCGGCTGTCAACGTGCTTCGGCTGCGGCATGCGGCCATCCTCGACCATCTCGTTGAACTTGGTCACGCCGACACCGACATAGGCCGATGCCTGATCGCGCGAGAGGCCGCGCGGGCACAGTTGAGGGAATGATCCAACGATCCCTCCGCTCTTTGCTGTGCCGCTGCGCGCCATGACGATCATTCCTTCGCGGTCTTCACCATCGCGGCCCGAAGAACTCGCAGCTTGTCGAGACGCGCTTGCAGTTCGCCATCGGTCTTCGCGGCCAGTAATTCATCTACTGCGCGCAGAAGCGGCTCGCCGAGATCTGCCAGAGTGATGCGAGAGCCGTACCGGGCCAGAATTACTTCCATGTCCCGGATCAGTGAGCCCAGTTTGGCCTGCTCCTCCAAATTAGGAAACGCGGCCAGCTCATTGATCACCACGCGATTGATGGGCCAACCAGTCTCTTTGGTCTTTACATCGATGCGTTTCATGACATCGGCTGGCAACCGCAAAGCCACCGGATGTCCTTCTCCGGGCGCTCTGCGCTTCTTTCGTGGCGGGGCCATTCGGCCAGCTCCTCTGGGATCAACTGAGATGGAATGGCACGAACATAGCACAGCAAGACCGCCTTGTCGATACGGCATATTCGTCGTATCGTATCGTCAGTCTCAAATTGTCTCGTGCGAGGCGGCCCATGCGCTTGAGCCGAAAACTGCGGAAAAAGCTGTTCTACAACGTGCCAGTGGCCGGGAAGCAGATCGGCCATAGCCGCGCAGGGTCGTATCGAGCCGCCCAGCGGGGAGAGATCCCAACGGAGAGGCACGGCAGATTTCTGCTGGTGCCACGCAGCAAGTGGGACCGGATGAAAGGAAAGATTCTGCGGGGGGAGAACGCGGACGCTTGACACGCGACCGCCCCGGAAGGGGGCAACCGGGGCGGCGCATCACTCTCTGTCGCTGATCGTCATCTGTGCCTTGGCAGGCGGTGACGGTTTAGCGCAAAGCCGAGAACCGCGCAAATGCCGGACGCCAACAGCCAGCCAAGCACCATCTTAGAGCTTCACGACTGGCTGTGCGCGATGCTCGCGGTCAGCCCCAAGGTCCTGCCACACGCCGCCGCTCGGCTCGCGACCCGCATCGCGCTGCACCTCAACATGAAAACCGGACGATGTGATGCGTCCCACAAGACGCTGGCGCGCGAGACCGGAATTTCCGAGCGTTCGATCTACCGCCTTGTCGAGTTGTTGGAGCAGCTCGGCTGGCTCGTGGTCGAGCGCGCGACCGGCCGTGCCAACCAATTCCTCCTGCGCACCCCTGCCAACTCAATGGCAGAGGTCACCCCTGCCAACTCTATGGCAGAGGTCGATCCCGAACCTCTGCCAAAATCAGCGCCGACCACTGCCAAAATCGATGCCGACCACTGCCAACAGGTGGCAGACAGAACTACGAGAACTGCGAAGAGAACATTAGTGGCTGACACTAACGTGTCAGCCACAGGGGAGAGAGAGCGCTCGCGCTCGCTCGCGGTCATCCCCGGCGCGCCTGCGCCTCACGGCGGCGCGCCAGAAGTTTTCGACGCCTTGTTGACGATCTGGTCCGTTCGCCCGCATGGCATAGATCAGGCCGCCGCATGGAAGGTCTTCGTCGGGATCTATCCTTCAGGTGTCTCCGCTGAGATCATCGCCTCCGCGCTTAGATGGGTGAGTGCCTACCGGCATGATCCGGGAATGCTCCAGCCGCTGGAAAAGTGGCTGCGTAACGGCGCATGGAAAAAGGAGCCGCCCAAAAGGACGGAGCGCGGCGGCAGCGGCAAGGTCGCCGTAGCCCGGCGGATGATGGATCAGGAGTAGGCGACGTGAACAACATCGTCCCGATCCGTTCGAATGGTGTTTATCGGCAGCTTCGCGGCCTTGCTGATGATGCTGATGTGGTTCTGCGCCGCTATGACGAACTCGAAACGGCTTCCGATAAGGCACAGGCAGAGCTGAGCGAATACGACAAGCAGCTCCTCGCGAGCTGCAAAGAGGCGCTGGAGTTGCTCGACGCGGAATCCAACTATGAAGATGACGACCGCGATTACAGCGAGCTGCGACGTAACGTGATCAAGGCTCGTCTTGCGATGTTGATCGGTGCATTTCCGAATGGCGCTCCGTCCGACCCGGATGTGTATGTCCGTGTGATGCTGGAGCACGTTTGCAGCATGGATAGTTTCTGCCTGCCCGCTCTCGACGCGGCCTGCTACGACATCGTGGCTACTCAACGATTCTTGCCCACGGTCAGCGAGGTGGTAGCTGCAATCACTCAACATCAAGAACGATGGTCGCGTCGGTTCTGGGCGATCTCGCAGCTTGCTGAACGGTCGCGCCGCGCGATTGCGCGGATCGAGAGATTGGAAGAGGCCGCACAATTGCAGGCCGCGCAGCAGCGAGCCGCCGCCAAGACACGCGATGTCGAGCAGGCGCGGCTAAAATTAGAGCAGGCACGACGCGACCTCGCCGATGAAAATGACGCGTACTGCGATGCATGCAGCACGTTGCGGGAGTGCGAGGAGAGGATCGAGCAGGCGCAGCTTCATGTCCACGAATGCGAGAGCGAATTGGCGCAAGCTGAACTAGCTGAGCGGGCGCCATGAACAATCGTCACCGCATAGATCTGCTCGCCGACCTCCGGAGCCAGCTCAAGGCGCTCAAGGAACAGGAAGCTGTCGTACGTGCCGAGGTGCTGGCAAATCCGGACGACATGATCGGCGACGAGCACGAGGCGACGCTGACGCAGACCGTCGTCGAGCGCGTCGATCTTGATCTAATGAAGCTGGAGCTGGGCATGATCTTCTTGCGCCCGTATCTGCGCGAGCAGACCATCACGCGCGTCCAGCTCAAGCCCGTGAGCCGCGCGCGGAAGCCGCGAACCGGGAGGACGTCATGACCTATGACCCCGCATTCGAGCAGCGAGTCTACAGCGCCATCGGCGCCGCGATTAGGCAGGCCTCGATGATTGGCGACGACGTCGCGGCGGTGCGGGTCGCGGAAACCACGCGGGCCCTGATGCGCGCGCTCGGCATGACGACAGCGATGGCCCCGGAGAGTGCCGACGAGGCCATCGTCACCCGCTTGCAGGATGATCTCGCCGACCAGATCGAGCGCGCCCGCCGGAATCCGAAGCTCGCCGAGTTCGTGCGGCGCACGCGACCGATGGGGCGGGCTTAAACCGAGGGAGACGATCAATGGCGACCTATCACGTCTGGGGCCGCAAGCGCACCGAGAGCCGCGTCATGATCAACATCATCGTCGATGCTCACGGGCAACCGGCGCCGCAGATCGCGCGGCGCATCGTCGGCCCCGAATACGTCCTGCATGGGATCGCTCGCCAAATCCCGCACCCTGTGTCCGAACCGATGAAGAACCGGGCGCTGACGATTGACGAGCTGTTCGCGGCGGTGCCTGCGCTGAACCCGCGCCGACCGGACGTCGGCAACTCACACAAGGGAGTCCTATAAATGATGCTGGCGCCTTTCAATCCAGACCTAGATTGTCCCTTCTGCTTGGGATTCGGCTTCATTAGCAACCACGGGGTAGTTGGCCGCTGTGAATGCACAAACTGGAGCAGGTACGAAGAGCTTCTCCGCACCAAGGGCGAACAAGCGCTCGAAGAGCTGCATAACACGCGCGACGACTGGCTCCGCGACGCCTGATGCTCCGTCGCCCACCAACCGATGCCGACCGCAAACGCGAACGCAAGCGCGCGCGTGATCGGCGTCGGTATGTGCGCGAGATCAACGGGCGCAGGGTCGCTCCGGTCGATTACACCAGCGAGATGGTGAACTACCTCGCGAGGTACGAATGGCTGGAAGGAAGCCGCGACGATCCCCGCGCCATTGGCGATGCGATCTTCCGGATGGTGCAGGACGCGGTCGAGGCCGACCGAAAATAATTTCCGACGCGCCGGGAACGGATCAGACCAAAGCCGTGCCATGCTGCCGCCATGAGCACAGCCCTCGCACCCGCCCGACAGGGCATCCCGCTTCGGCCTGATCGCGATGCCATCACGCGCGACTGGCTCCGCAGCTTCATTCGCGCCAGCACTGCCCGCGTGCTCGGCCGCATCCAGAAGACCAGCGCTGAGGCTATTCTCCGCGACAACTGGCGCGAGGACAGCCGGGCCGAGATGATCCTGCGCGGTGCCGTAGAGCCGCTGAAGGTCGCAGGCTTTCCCGGCAGCAGCACCGTCACCAAGCTCATGCTGCTCGCGCCTGATAGCGCGTTCACCGATATCCTCGATCTTGGCGACAAGATCGACCCGACTGGCGTGTCCCAATTCTCGATTGCCTCGCTGAGGAGCTTCAGCGACGCGGTGTTCATCGAGGAGGGATTTCCGATCCCGACAGCGCAAGGCGTGTTCGAAGGCCAGTTGATCGGACCGGTTCGGAAGCTGGCGCTGATCGCGCCGGTCACCAACGAGCTGGAGAACCTGTCAGCCCCAGCCGCCAGCGTGTTGATCTCGCGGCTGCTGAAAAACTCGGTCAGCACGGGCGGCGAGAAGGTTTTGCTCTCGGCTGATCCCGAGACTGCAGCGGCTCCCGCCGGTTTGCGGTTCGGCGTTCCCCCGATTGCCGCTGGCGCGTCGGCGGCCGAAGATCACAAGGCGCTGCTCGCCGCGATTTCGGCCGCTGGCGTCAGTACGCGGTCCGTCGTCCTCATTGTCGCGTCGGATCTGTTTGCGGCGTTCGAAACGCTACAGTGGCCGAATTTCAAGCGTAAGGTGATCGAGGCCAAGACCCTCACCAATGGCACCATCGTCGCACTCGCGGCCGACGGGTTTGTGGTCGCGGGCGAAGGCGAGCCGGTGGTCGATGCCAGCAGTCAATCGACGCTGCACCTCGCTAATCCGGCATCGCAGATCGGAACGCCCGCCACGGCTCCTGATCCCAATGTCGTCGCGGCTCCTACTGTGAGCATGTTTCAGATCGATGCCTTCAGCTTGCGCTGCATTGCTCGCGTGACTTGGAGTGTCGCGCCGGGCTGCATCGCGTGGATTGAGAACGCAACGTGGTGATGGGATGGATGTCGCCGAACTGCTCGCTCTAAAACGCCGCGACCGCGCCGAGCGCGAGGCTGCCGCCGCGAGCGAACCCGAGTTTGTGTTGACCGAGCGCGAATTCGATTACCGCCTCCGCCGTGCGTTTGCCGAACGCGAACGCAGCGTGGAGCGTCAAGTCCGAGAGCTGCAGGCCCAGCACTTGAAGGAAGTCGAGGCCAAGCTCGTCGCTCTGGAGCAGAGGATTGCCGAACAAACGCGCGAGATCGACGAGCGGATCAGCGCCGCACTGGTCGAGCATGACGTCGCACGCGACGACGCTCATGGCATGGTGATCGCGCAGGGCAGGAAGCGGCTCAAAGAGGTGCGCCATGAAATGCAAGAGCAGATCGACCAGCTCCGCGCCGACATCGAGATCGCCACCCACGCCGCTGAGCGTGACCATGGTCGCGGCGAGATCGTGGATCTTCCTGCGTTGCCGCTAAGGAGTCAGCGTTGTGGCTGAGCGGGACCGCGAGATGGCCAGAGCTCTCGCATCAGACATCATGGCGCGGGCGACGATCCATCGGCTGCACGCCGACGCGGACGAACTGGCCGAAGCAGCGCGCGTGATCTTGGCGCCGCTGCCTGCGCTCGACCCGCTTGACCCGCTCGAGCGTGAAGAGGTTCTAGCCAAAGACATGGCCGCGCGACGGCTTCTCGTTCTGGTTGTAGATAGCGAGGCGGGGTAAAAGCCGCCGCTCGCCCGGCTGGACCCGGAAAACTGGCTTTTAGCAAGTTATTCTCCGAGGTTCCGCTCTCTTGTGCTAGGCTTCGGGCCTGTCGTCGCAGCCAAAAGTTCAATTATATCAGTGGCTTAAGTAACGATGTCATCGGCGCCAAAACGCCAATTGGGTCAACGGGTTACGGCTGGCCAGACGTCGAGCCTCTAGGAACGCCGTGGATGCGTTATTCCCCTGCGGGACGATGCGAAGGTCAGCGAGCAGGAATAAGTGCACCAGCGAGGCTGGCTGGCCTGCCAGCGATCAAAGGGGGCCGGGGGGGACCCCGCAGAAAATCCGGAGGTACTATTTCCGAGCGCGGCGGCGCTCGAAAGTTCCAACGTGGGCCTCTAGGCGTTGTGGGTCGGAACCGAGGCCGGTGGATCTCAAGCCCTAGGCGAGAAAATTATGCTAAAATCCGCGCTCAACCGCGTTCGCTACTGCCGTACCGTTTCACAACCGGAGCGATAGTTCAGGGTTCGTCCTAGCATGCCACGCCAAGACGCCAGCGATTTCGCAATCCCCGTCAACCCCAGCCCCGAGCGGGTCAGGCCGCCCGCACATCTCAGCGAGGCCGAGCGGGCCGAATTCCTTACCCTCGTGAACAGCGCAACCGCCAGCCGCTTCAAGGCTGAGGACGTCGCCCTGCTGAGCATGCACGTTCGTCACAGCGTAGCAGAACGCGAGGCATTCGAGCTGTACCGGGAGCGGCCTATTATCGACGGCAAGCTGTCGCACTGGCTCGGCGCTTCCAAGATGCACGCCGCAATCGTGCTCCTAACGTCGCGGCGATTGAACCTGCACCCGGCCGGTCGTCGCGCCGCGCCTACACCGTCAGCGCAAACCTCGCTCCTCTCCGCTTATGACGAGATCCGTGACGCGGAGGACCGCGATGACTATCAATGAGACCCTGACCGGCCTCGACCGCGTGGCCCTTGGCCGGGCCATCGAGATGTACCGCACCACCTTTCCGACATTGCGGCCGCATATCGACCGTCAGCTCGCCGAGGGCAAGGACCGCGACGAGGTCGGGCGATATTGCGCGCACTATCTTCAGGTTTGGAATCTGCGCATCGGGCCGTGGCTGGTGCCGCCGTGCGCCGTCAATCCAGACGCTGCGGCGCGAGGCGAAAACCGTTTAGGCGAAGTGGATGCAATGCGGCTGCAGCGTCGGATGCTCGCTGCGGGCTTGTCGAAATACGAGGGGCACCCGATGGCCGCGCTAGAGCAGGCCGAGCGCTCCACGCGAGCGGCGCCATGATCTCGCTATCCGATTTCGAACTCGCCGCCGTGATGGATGCCGCCGCGCCTATAGACCGCCGCGCACGCGATGCCTTCCTGCGCGAAGTGTTCATCGAGCTGGCCAAGCACGAGGTGATCGGCCCGGCATCATCGGCCGCGTCGTGCGCGACGTTCAGCGTCGGCACCTCGCGCCGCGCACCGGGCACAACGCTGTCGGCAAGTGGGACTAGTGCTGAATCTCAAAGTGAGATTGAGCAGGTTCGACCAGCCCGCCGACGCCGGGCATCAATCGCTGACATCCTGATCCGGCGCGGGATTGCGACCGCGCCGAAACCGAACGACGCGAGGCGAGCTAACTTCGCCTTCAGCGAGATCGCCATCCGATGGCCGGAGACAGTTCAGCGCCTGACGCGCGAAGCATTCCGCCTGCTTGTTTCCGGTCTTCTGAATCTCTTCGATGGCCCAGACCAACATCTGGACCGCACCGTCAGAATTTTCCCGGTTCAATTGCATGCCCTCATCGAGACCCGGACAGCTCAAATGCTATACCTGTAGAAGAGCCGGTCGGTTTAAAATTGTACATTGAACACGCGACGGTGATCGGCCCCGGCATCATCGGCCGCGTCGTTGCCAAGGTGCAGCGTCAGCATCTGGCGCCGCGCACGGGGCACAACGCGGTTGGCAAGTGGGACTGAGGCTCAGATCGAAAACAGCGCCAGCCCGTCAGCGCGGGTTTTGGTCAAACCCGCGCTGACCTCTGGTTCGTTATAGCTTTTTGCGCGTGTGACGAGTATAACGCAACCGGGAAAGTTTGGGAGGGGGAATCGACTTCATGGCGCGACGCAAAGCCGATGCGTTACCGCACATCATTTTGAACATTGAAACCAAGCAACCGATTGAACTCAGCGATTTCGTTTCCGCATTCTCGTCCATCTCAAGCCAGTACGAAAAATTCGTGCGGTCCGATTACCCGGAGCTGGCAGGTGACGCCAAGATCTTCGTTCGCGAGGTGCGCGCTGGCTCCATCGAGGCGGATCTGATTCCATGGGCCATGCAGGGGTTGAGCGCAGTCGTCAATGTGATCGAGCAGATCCAGATCGTCGAGAAGTTTGTGCGCAATTACGGTGCGGTGCTCGGCAAATACCTCGGTGGATCCAAGGCGCCGGAAGCCAGCCGCTCTGATCTCAAAGACTTCATGGGATCTGTCGTCGCCATCGCGAATGACCCGAACGGCCGCGCCACGTTGCAGGCCGTAGCTTTCGAGGACGGCAAGAAGAAAATCAGGGCCGCATTGTCCTTCGACACGACGCAGGCAAGAGAGGCGCAGCGGCAGATCGAGGACCAGAAGTTGCTGCTGGAGGCCTCGACGAGCGCAGATCACCAGCGCGTGCTGATGACGTTCAAGCAATCGAACGTCAAGGATTCTGTGATGGGAAAACGCACCGGTGAGCGCGTTGCCATCGAGGATATATCACCACGCGATCTGCCGCTGATTTATGCGTCGGAGCTGGCCGAGCAGAGGATCAAGCATGAGGTCCGCGAGGCCGACGAAAACGTCTACAAGAAAGGTTTTATAGTTGACGTGAACGTCCAGCTCAACGGTGGCCGTCCTGCTGGTTACCGCGTCACGAACCTACATCAGGTCATCGATCTTCCGGACGAGTGATCCATGATCCTCACCAGAAACGATCTGAAGAAAGAGCTGCTTGGCGCCGTCTGGCAGGGAGCCCTGATCGCTGCGTTATTTTGGTTTCGTGGTGAGTTCGAGCCCCACATTGGCCCCACTGCGACGAGCTGGGCGCTCAACATTCTCTTGTTGCTGTACCTGTTCTCGCTGATCCGCGTCGCTGGGGGTTGGTGGGACATCGTCAGTTGGGAGCGCAACGACCGCAAACTGAGGGAAGAGAATCAACGGGAATTGGCCGCGCTGGAGAGCGAGCGAGAACGCGAACAGGCGGAATACGATGCATTCCTTAAATGGGCGAAGCTAAACCCGAAGACGGTTGACCGCCTGCTCGCCATCGTTGAGCACGAGCAGATTGACGACCCGGAGCGCCTAAGCTGGCTCAGGGAGCGCCGTGAGACGGACGGCCCTGACGCATTGACGGATCTTCCTCGGCTGTTCGACTGGCTCAAGGCGCGTCGCGAACTTCAGAAGTTCGGCATTGAGCCGCCCTTACCTCCGCGCTGAGGGATCATGGCAGACAACAAGCAACTCAGCCTGATACTCGGCAATGCGACGCGCCTACTCGATGACGCGCGGCTGCTGGTCGGCCATCGTCGCTACGCCAGTGCCTTCGCGCTGGCCCTGCTCGGCGTCGATGAGATCGGCAAGGTGCTGCTCAAGAGCTGGGAAGCTGAGAAGCCGTTGCCAAAGCCCAAGGAGCGGCCGACGGCGCATGTGCAGAAGCAGGCGGCGGTCGCAAACCTGCTGGTTGCCGCGCTCCTTGCGCGGACGTTTCCTCAAGGCATCGATTGGAAGACGCTCGACACCGAGGCGCTGACGGAGTCGTTCAACGAAAGCAACGAAGGCCAATTGCTGGCGCTGATCCGTGACGGCCACCTCGACCGCCGAAAGCAGAATGCGCTGTATCAGGACGACGACATGATGACCGCCGTCGATGAGGGATTCGCCGAGATGCAAATCGGCGGGATTCTCGAAATAGCCAACGACGCCCAAGCCGCGCTGGCCAGCCCTTTCAACCGGATGGCAGCACGGTCGTTCTATGAAGCGACCGTGCTGGGCGTTTCAGTCAGCGATAGAGCCGATTCCGGCGCCGCTATTCAGGACGAAAAAATGTGACACTCGCGGGCGAAATCCTGCGATACTCAGCGAGGCAATTGCTCCGGACGTGACAGTGCTAAGTTGCTGAAAACGCTCAATTACGATAGATCGCCCCGGAAGGACAGCAAACATCAATCCACCTTCACGAATTCCTTCGCGATGATCGCTTCCGCATCAAAGCCCTTGTCGACGAAGCCCTGCTCCTGCAGCCATTTGATCTGGTTGTCGACGTTCTTCACGTCGAGCTTGCCGTCGGGATCGATATAGGCGCAGTTGCCGACCACCTGCTCGACCGGCAGGTTGGTGTACTTTGCGATGATCTCCAGCAGCGGCCTGGTCTTGTCGTTGATCGGGGCGACACCGTCCTTCATCGCGGCAAGGATGACGTCGTGATATTCGCGGTCGGCTTTCGCGAGCACCCCGAGGAATTTCGTCACCAGCGCCTTGTTGGCCAACGTCTTCGGCGCGGCGAATACCGCGCCCAGCTGCCACGGCGTCTCGTCACCGACCCAGCCCAGGAATTTCGCGCCGCCCTCGTCCATCAGCTTTCGCGCGGTCGAGATCGGCAGCAAGGCGGCATCCACGGTCTCGCCCTTGAGCGCGGCGGCGGCATTCGACAGCGATTGCAGCGGCACGATCTTCACGTCCGCGAGCTTGAAGCCGTATTTGTCGGCGAGCAGGCCGAGCGAATAATGGAAGCTCGATCCGACCTGCGTCATCGCCACACGCTTGCCCGCAAGGTCCTTCGGCGTCTTCAGGCCGCTCGCATAGGCATTGTTGCTGGCGAAATAGCCGATCAGGGGATAGCCCGGCTTCTCGCGGCTCATGCCGCCGATCACCTTCAGCGTGCCCTTGCCTCCGAGATTGTAGAGCCCGGCGGTGAAGGCGGTGACGCCGAAATCGACGTCGCCCGAGGTGGTGGCGACCGCAATCGGCTGCGCCGCGTCGAAGAACTTCAGCTCGACCTCCAAGCCGGCCTCACGGAAATAACCCTTGTCCTGCGCGATGAAGACCGGCGCCGACGACGACAGGCGGAGCACGCCGATCCTGGCTTTCAGCGGATCCTCGGCCCATGCCGTGCCCATAGCCATGATCGCCATCAGGCCCCCTACCGCGAGCCGCGCAATCCCGATCATCCCGTTTCCTCCGCTTTGTCTTGCAGTGCGTTACAGGCCTTCGGGCACCGCCTGGTCCCGTCCGATGAAGGCGCCCTGTTGTTTCAACGTTTCCTGCAACTTTTCAATGGGGATTTCGCGTGGAATCCGGTTTCCGGACAGCGCCAGCGCGGCGGCGGAACCGGCGGCCTCACCCATCGCGAAGCAGGCACCGGAGACCCGGGCGGCCGACTGGCCCTCGTGGGTCATCGAAGCGCAGCGGCCGGCGACCAGGAGATTGTCGACGCCCTCAGGGACCAGCATCCGGTAAGGCAGCTCATTATAGCCGCGCGATTCCGGGATCGGCGGGAAGGTGAAGACGACGTCGCCGGGCACATGGGCCTCGATCGGCCAGCCGTTGACGCCGATGGAATCCGCGAACGAGGCGCAGCCGAGCACGTCCTCGCCGCTGAGCTGGTAGCCACCCTTGATGCGGCGGGTCTCGCGGATGCCGAGCTGTGGCGGCAGGTCGACAATGTAGGACTTCTCAAATCCGGGCACCGCGCTGCGCAGGAATTCGTACGCAGCGAGCGCCTGCTTGCGGCCCTCGATCTCGCCGCGGGTGAGATCGTCGGGCTCGACGCCGTTGATGGCATGGCCGTCCTCGCGCGCGACCTGGGTGAAGTTCACCCGCCATTCGATGCCGGACTTTTGCGGCCGCACGATCGCGCTTCTGCGCGGGAATGCGTGGGTGCCGGCCGCGACGGCCTTTTCCATCAATTGCGGAATGGTGCGCCAGGCCTCGCCGGCCTTGGCGGGATCGATGCCGTTGAGACGGAGCATCATCGAGGGGTAGAGCGGATGGCCATGCTCGTCGCCGATCTCGAACGGCGCGCCGGCCCACACGGCGAGATCGCCGTCGCCGGAGCAGTCGACGAAGATCTCCGCGCGCACCGCCTGCCGGCCAGCCTTGGTCTCGATCAGCATCGCGTCGATGCGGCGCTCATCGGCCATCACGACGCCGGCGCCGAGGGCGTGGAAGAGCATATTCACCTTATGGCTGGCGAGCAGCTGGTCGGCCGCGATCTTGTAGGCGGCGGTGTCATAGGCCTGGGCAAAAACCTTGCCGAGGATCAGATGCGGCGCGTTGAGGCCGTTCAAGCGATCGATCCGCGCCAGCAGCTCCGAGGCCAGCCCCTGCACCAGCCGCCGGTGCTCGCCATGGACATTGCCGTGCAGGCCGCAGAAATTGGTGACGCCGGCCGCTGTGCCCATGCCGCCGAGAAAGCCGTAACGTTCGATCAGCAGCGTCTTCCGCCCCGCGCGCGCCGCTGCGGCTGCCGCCACGATGCCGGCCGGCCCGCCGCCGAGCACGACGACTTCATATTCGCCATAGAGCGGTACTTTGCGCGCTGGTTCGTCGATCGTCGTGGCCCACATGGCGCGTTCCTTCCCGGAATCTGGTTCGAACTGGATCACGGCTTAGCCGGCGGTCCTCATGCCCGCAAGATCGCGGTTGCTCGCTAACGGTGGACCTGAGACAAGTGCAGGCATGGATTCGATCATCGTCAGATACTGCTTCGCCGCTTCTATCGCCCTCGCGATCTCGGCCGTTCCCGCCTCGGCCGTGGAGCAAAACTGCCGCTTCATCCCCGCCAAGCCCGATCGCGAGGCCTGCTACAAGCGGCAGGAGGAAGACCTGTCGGCTAAGCGCAAGCCGGCCACGCCGGCGGCTGAGAGCACGACGCTCGACACGCTGCGCCAGTTGCGGCAGGACGACGACGCGGTCTATCGCAGCATCAACAACATCTGCCGCGGCTGCTGACGCCTAACCTTTGCCACTGCCCCAATTCGCCGCCCGCTTCTCGGCGAAGGAGGCCAGTCCCTCCGCCGCCTCCGTGCTCTGGCGCTTGAGCGAATGCAGCTCCACGAGCCGGGTGTAAGCGCCATCGTCCACGGCCATGCCGCCGAACGAGCTCTCCAGCGCGAGCCGCTTGGTTTCGGCCATGGCCTCCGGTCCGTTGGCGAGCAGCTGCTCGACCACCTTGGCGCCTGCGGCCTCGAGATCGGCGAGCGGCACCACCTCGTGGACGAGGCCGATGCGGCGGGCGTCTTCGGCGCCAAAGCGCTCGCCGGTCAGCGCGTAGCGGCGGACTTGCCGTACACTAATGGCATCGCAGAGCTGCGGGATGATGATCGCGGCGGTCAGGCCCCAGCGCACCTCGGTGATCGAGAACAGGGCGTTGTCGGCGGCAATCACGACATCGCAAGCCGCGATGACGCCGGTACCGCCCCCGAAACAGCCGCCCTGCACCAGCGCGACGGTGGGGATCGGCAACGTGTTGAGCCGCTGCACGGCTTCGAACGTCGCCCGCGAGGCCGCCTCGTTCGCCTCAGCCGATTGCGGACGCACACTGTTGATCCATTTGAGGTCGGCGCCGGCCTGGAAGTGCTTGCCGTTACCCCGGAGCACGACGACGCGCAAATTGGGCTTGCTGCCGAGGTCGTCCATGGCCGCGAGCACGCCTGAGATCAGCGCGCCGTCATAGGCGTTGTTGACCTCCGGCCGGTTCAACGTGACGGTCGCAACCCCGCGTTCATCGAGGCTCCACAGGACGGGGCTGGTACTCATCGGCGGTCCTCCGGTTGTTTGCCGCACACTATGGCTGAGCGCGCCTGCCCTGATCCATATCTTTCCGGCGTAGGGTGGCCGCGTCCATCGCATGGCGGCTTGTGTCATGCTGGCGCCGGGCGACACCACGGGATGGACACGGGATATCAACATGCGCATCTGCATTTTCGGCGCAGGCGCCGTCGGCAGCCACATTGCGGTACGGCTGGCGCGCGCCGGCCATGAGGTCAGTTGCGTGATGCGGGGGGCGCATCTGGAGGCGGCCCGCGCCAACGGCCTCAAGCTGCGCGTCGGCGATTCCGAGGTCGGCGCCAAGGTGAACGCGTCAGGCGATCCGGCTCAGCTCGGCCCGCAGGACGTCGTGATCTCGACCTTGAAGGCGACGGCGCTTCAGGGGCTGGTTTCCAGCATCAAGCCGCTGCTCCAGGACGACACCGCGATCGTGTTCGCGCAGAACGGCATTCCCTGGTGGTACGGTATCGGCCTGCCGCCGCGGCACCCGACACCGCCCGACATTTCATTCCTCGATCCCGGCGGGCGCCTGCGCGCCTGCATCCCGAAGGAGCGGATCATCGGCGGCGTGATCTTCTCCTCCAACGAGGTGATCGCGCCCGGCGTGGTGCAGAACCTGACGCCGGACCGCAACCGCCTCCTGATCGGCGAATGCGACGACCGCAATTGCGAGCGGATCACGAAACTGCGCGGCGTCTTCAACGATGCGCGGCTGGAATCGCCGCCGGTCGCCGAGATCCGCGAGGCGATCTGGTCAAAGCTGCTGACCAACATGTCGCTGTCGGTGCTGTGCCTGCTCACCGGCCAGACCGCGCGCGGCGTGCGCGACGACCCCGCCTTCACGGAGGTGATTCCGCGTATGCTGAACGAAGCCAACGAGATCGCCCAATACTTCATTCCCGAGGTCAAGCGCGCCAGCCGCAGCGGCCCCGCCCCCAACCACAAGCCGTCGCTGCTGCAGGATTACGAGCTCGGCCGCGCCATGGAGATCGACGTGCTGGTGAAGGCGCCCCAGGCCTTCGCGCGCACCGCCGGCCTGTCGACACCTACGCTCGACCTGATCGCCGCGCTCGCGATCCAGAAGGCGCGCGACAAGGGGCTTTATTCCGCGTGAGCCTCAGGCGAGCGCATCGATCCAGGCCGCGAGCGTATCCAGCACCTCGTTGAGCGCCTCGTCATTGCTACGGCCGGATTTCTTGAGCACCGCAAAGGAATGGTCGCCGCCTGCGACCTCATGCAGCGTCGCCTTACGCCCGAGCCGCTCGATGACCGGCTCGAGATGGGCAAGATCGGCAAGCTCGTCGCGTGTGCCTTGCAGGAACAGCATGGGAATCGCGATTGCAGCGAGGTGCTCGGCGCGCTCGCTCGACGGCTTCTTGGCGGCATGGAGGGGAAAGCCGAGGAAGGCCAGCCCTTTGACATCGGGGAGCGGCGACCTCGACTGCGCCTGCGAGGTCATGCGGCCGCCGAATGATTTTCCACCGGCAACGAGCTTCAGCCCGGGGCAGAGTCGCCCCGCCTCCGCGACCGCTGCGCGCACGCTCGCGTGTGCGATTGCGGGCGGGTCAGGACGTCCCTTCTTCGCTTCCATGTAGGGAAAATTAAAGCGGAACGTCGCAATGCCGCGCTCGGCAAGGCCGGCTGCAACATTCTCCATGAAGGAATGCCGCATGTCTGCGCCGGCGCCGTGCGCCAGGACGTAGCAGGCGCGCGCGTGGGTCGGCTGCGTCAGGATCGCCGAGACCGTGCCGATGCGCTCGATGGCGAGCTTGAGCTCTGTCGTCTTGGCTGTCATGACCTACGCAAGCCTCGATTTGCATCTAAAGCGCGATGAGATCTGGATGAATCGTCATCGCGCTTTGGGTTGTTGTCTGCGCATGATCCTTCCGGAAAACCGCTTCGCACTTTTCCGGATCATGCTCTAGCGGCGCGTGCCGCTCGCGGGCCAGAGATAGTTCAGGACCTGATCGAGCGTCGTCATGATCTCGCGGCGTCCGGCCTCGTTGTTCACAGAGCCGAATTTCTCCTCGAGCGCAAGCTTGGCGAAGCCGTGAACGGTGGACCAGGCTGCCGCAGCCGCCGTCTTCGCCTCCTTCGCGGTGCCGCCGGTCAGCTCGGCGACGACGACCTCGAACGCATGGCCGGCGGCCCTGCTCGCCTGCTTCAGGCGCGCATCGTCGGCAACCAGCCGCTTGTTGGCAAACATCATCTGGAAACGGCCGGGATGCCTCAACGCATAATCGACATAAGCAAGTCCCTGGGCGTGGAGCTTGTCGCGGACGCCCTGCTTGCCGGAGGCCGCCTCGCGCAAGGCGCCGGCAAGCGCGTCGTAGCCGCGGATCGCCACTTCGGTGAGAAGGCCCTGGGCGTTGCCGAAATGATGCGATGGCGCGGCCGGCGAAACGCCGGCGCGGCGTGCGGCTTCGCGCAGCGTGAAGGCTTCCGCGCCCTGCTCGGCGAGAATGGCTTCGCTCGCGGCGATCAGCGCCTCTTGCAATTCGCCGTGATGGTATCCGACCTCCGGCCTTGGCCGGGTCGGGGCGGTGCTGCGCTTGGCGGCGGGGGCCCGTTTCTTCATGTAACTTGACACTGTTCAGATTGCAGCATATCTATCTTAACACTGTTCAGATTGAGCGGATCGGAGTTCGAAATGACCGAAATGCAGAATATCACCGCGAGCAATTCCGTAAAGCGGCGTCATCTGGTTGGGGGCGCGGCCCTCGGCATGCTCGCAGGTGCCGTCGGCGGCCTTGCCGGCGGCGTGGCGCTCGGCCAGGGTGCAGCGCTGCCGCAGCAGAAGCCGAGCGGCAAGCAAAGATTCGCGGGCAAGGTCGTCATCGTCACGGGCGGCACCTCCGGAATCGGGCGGGCCGCAACGCTGATGTTCGCCGCCGAGGGCGGCCGCGTCGCCTTTTGCGGGCGCAACACCGACCGTGGCAGGCAAGTGGAGACCGAGGTGCGCGAGTCCGGCGGCGAGGCCGTCTTCATTCGCGCCGACCTGCGCCATGAATCCGAGGTGAAGGCGCTGGTCGACGCGACCATCGCGCGCTACGGACGGCTCGACGTCGCCTTCAACAATGCCGGCATCTCCATCGAGAAGCCGCTGCATGAATTCAGCGCGGCCGAATTCGACGACGTGATCGGCACGGATCTGCGCGGCGTGTTCCTGTCGATGAAATACCAAATCCCGCACATGCTGGAGAAGGGCGGCTCGATCGTCGTCACCTCCTCGTCGAACGCCATTGCGACCTCGGCCAAGCGCTCGGCCTATTCGGCGGCCAAGCGCGGACTGGTCGGCCTGGTGCAGGCCGCGGCACTCGACTACGCAAAGCACGGCATCCGCATCAACACCTTGATCCCCGGCACCACGGACACCCCGATGATCCGCCGGCTCGCCGGCATGGAGGGCCTGCCCGATGCGGCCTGGCATATCGGCATCGCGCAATGGGCCAAATCCAACGTCCCGGGGTTACAGCGCGTGGCAGCGCCTGAGGAGATCGCGGCTTTTGCGCTGGTGCTGGCCTCCGACGATCATCCCTACACGACCGGCGGCCAGTTCGTGATCGACGGAGGCAAGACGGCTCATGGCTAGATCGGACGCAGCCTGAAAACACAGTTCATGGCGATCCCGGTGGGCGTATCCGCGCGACCACGATCTGGAAAACATCAATCTTCGCGCGTCCTCGGCGCGCAGGCCGTAACGCGCGGAATCCGTCAGCTGACCCGCCGCTCCCGCCCCTCCCAGAACGGCCTGCGCAGCTCGCGCTTCAGCACCTTGCCGGCGCCGGACAGCGGCAACGGCGTCTCGGTGATCTCGATGCTGCGCGGACATTTGTAGCCGGCAATCAACGTCTTCGTGAACTCGATCAGCTCGCCGGTCGAAACCTCTACGCCGCTGCGTTTGACCACGACGGCATGGACCTGCTCTCCCCATTGCTCATTGGGAATTCCGATCACGGCGCATTGCAGCACCGACGGATGCTGGGCCAGCGCGTTCTCGACCTCGACCGAGTACACATTCTCCCCGCCCGAGATGATCATGTCTTTCACCCGGTCGACGACATAGATGAACCCATCTTTGTCCATGTAGCCGCCATCGCCCGTGTGCATCCAGCCGTCGACGACGGCGCGCGCGGTCTCCTCCGGCCGCTCCCAATAGCCCATCATCACTGTGTCCCCGCGCACCACGATCTCGCCGACAGCGCCCGTCGGCACGGGTTGGTCGTTCTCGTCGACGATCTGCACCTCGCAGCCGAGCGTGGCGCGGCCCGCACCGCGATGACGTCCCTTTCTGCGCCCCTCCCCGACATGCTCGTTCGCATGTAGCAGCGTCGCGATCGGCGACAATTCGGTCATGCCATAGGCCTGGGTGAAGCGCACATGCGGCAGTGCGCGCGCGGCACGGTCGAGCACCGCCTCGCTGATCGGCGAGGCCCCGTAGATGATGTTCTTCAGGGACGACAGGTCGTATTTGCCGATCGCGGGGTGATCGACGAACATCTGGATCATCGTGGGCACCAGCAGCACGTCTGTGACGCGCTCGTTCTGCATCGCAGCCATCACGCCTTCGGGCGTGAAGCCCTGAACGATCACGTTCGAGCCGCCGGAGAGCAGCAGCGAATACATCGCCGCCCCGTTGGCAAGGTGAAACATCGGAGCCGCATGCAGATAGATCGCGCTTGCCGGAAACAGGCCTTCGCCGAGTGCGTTGAGCGCATTGGCCATCAGATTCTGGTGACTGAGCATCACGCCTTTGGAACGGCCGGTGGTGCCGCCGGTGTAAAAGATGCCGGCGAGATCGTCGCTTTTGCGCATGGCGTCGGGCACCCGAGCGCTGCCCGCAACCAAAGCCTCATAGCTCTCCATCCCCGCCGGCGCCTCGCCATCGTCGGCATAGATCAGCTTCAGCCCCGGAATGGCGCCGGCGAGCTGCGCGCCGACCTGCGCAAAGGCCTTGTCGACCAGCAGAACGGACGCGCGGCAGTCGCGCAGCGCATCCTCGTTTTCCAGCGCGCTCCAGCGGATGTTGAGCGGCACGATCACGCCTCCCGCCCAGCCGGTCGCCAGATAGAGCTCGAGATAGCGGTCCGAGTTGAAGGACAGCACCGCAACACGGTCGCCGTTCCCGACGCCGCGCGTGCGCAGGCCGCCGGCCAGCCTTGTAACGCGCTCGCCGAGCTCGCCCCAGCTGCGCCGCCGCTGGCCATAAACGGTCGCCAGCCCATTCGGATTGATCTGCAGCGCCCTGCGCAGGCCGTGCGTGATGTTCATCCCGTTCCTCCTCCCGTGCGTTTCTTCCCTGTTGCTTTGCGTCCTGAGTTGCGCCCTTGCGGCGCCCTCGGCGTCTTCTTTGTCATTTGCAGCCGAACCTCGGCCGCTAGGCCGTCCGTCAGCCGCACCGTGAACTCGTCGGCGATCGCGGTCGGCGACAGCTTGCCCTCCCGTCGATACCAATGGCCGATCCAATTGAGCGAACCCGCGATCGCGAAGGCTGCAAGCTTGGGATCGCAAGGCCTGATCGAACCGTCGGCGATGCCCGCGGCAATGTAACGCCGGAAGGTGGCGTCGATCCGCCTCTTGGCGGCGCGTGCGACACCGGCGTTCCGCTCGGCCAGATCGCGCAAGTCGAAACGCACCAGGCTCGCGCCGAAATCGGTTGCCATCAGCGTGGCATAGGCGTGAACCAGCTTGCGCAGCTTGGCGAGACCCGAACCGCCGCCGGCGTTGATCTCCGTGATCACGCCGTCAACGAGTTCGGCGCCCATCGACCAGCATTCGAACAGGATCTCGTCCTTGCCCCGGAAGTAATTGTACAGCGCGGGCTTGGTGATGTTCAGCCGGTCCGCAACCTCGTTCAGCGTTGCGCGATGATAGCCCTGCTCCAGGAACAGCTGCACGGCGGCGCGCAGCACCGCCTCGCGCTTCTCGTCGCGGGCGCGGCGCCGGCTCTCGAACGGCAGCCAGGGCGAAGGCGATGACGGCGGAGCGGGCGGCGCTGAATCCATGGTCGGTCGCTTGACTCTGGTGGAGATCGGACGATATGTTACCCATGGGTAATAAAAAGTCCAATGGGTAATTTATTGGGAGGAATCGATGTCTGACGTGGTCGTCGCCGGGGTCGGCATGATTCCGTTTGCCAAGCCGGGCGCCAGCGCCCCCTATCACGAGATGGGAACGGAAGCCGTCAAGCTCGCGCTCGCCGATGCCGGCCTCGGCTATGAGAAGATCGAGCAGGCCTATGTCGGATACGTCTATGGCGATTCCACCTGCGGGCAGCGCGCGCTCTACCCCGTCGGGATGACCGGCATCCCCATCGTCAACGTCAACAACAATTGCTCGACCGGATCGACCGCGCTGTTCATGGCGCGGCAAATGATCGCAAGCGGGGCGCTGGATTGCGTGCTGGCGGTCGGCTTCGAGCAGATGAAGCCCGGCGCGCTCGGCAGCGTCTATGCCGATCGCCCGAGCGCGTTCGAGGAGTTCGACGCGGCTGCGGACCAGCTGATCGACGCTCCCGGCATTCCGCTGGCGTTGCGCTATTTCGGCGGCGCCGGGCTCAGCCACATGAAGAAATACGGCACGCCGCTCGACGCCTTCGCCAAGGTGCGCGCCAAGGCGAGCCGGCATGCGAAGAACAATCCGCTCGCGCTTTTCCGCAAGGAAGTCACGGCGGACGATGTGATGAACGACCAGGTGATCTGGCCCGGCGTCATGACGCGCCTGATGGCGTGCCCGCCGACCTGCGGCGGCGCCGCCGCCGTGCTGGTCTCCGAGCGGTTTGCGGACAAGCATGGCATCGGCAAAGAAGTACGCATCGCGGCGCAGGCCATGACCACCGATACGCCCTCGACCTTCAAGGCCGGCGACATGATGCAGCTGGTCGGCTACGACATGGCCAAAGAGGCGGCAGGCCGAGTCTATGAAAGCGCCGGCATCGGCCCCGCCGATCTCGATGTGGTGGAGCTGCACGACTGCTTTGCTCATAACGAGCTCATCACCTACGAGGCGCTCGGCCTCTGCGGCGAGGGTGAAGCCGGCAAGTTCATCAATGACGGCGACAATACCTATGGCGGCCGGATCGTGACCAATCCGTCCGGCGGATTGCTGTCCAAGGGACATCCGCTCGGCGCCACCGGGCTTGCGCAGTGCTACGAGCTGACGCGGCAGCTGCGCGGCACCGCAGGCTCGACGCAAGTCGAGGGTGCCAAGGTCGCGCTCCAGCACAATCTGGGCCTCGGCGGGGCCTGCGTCGTCACGCTCTACAAGCGGCACTGATATCGGCCATGGTCGACCAGTCCGCCGTAGGGCGCAGCTTCACGCCGGTCACCGCGCGCGTGGAGCCCGGCCGTCTCCGCTACTTCCTCAGCACGCTGGGTGAACAGAACCCGGTCTACCGCAATGCGGACGCTGCGCGGGCGGCCGGATTCACCGGCATGCCGGTGCCGCCGACCTATTTGTTCTGCCTGGAGATGATGGACGTCGACGACCCATTCGAGATGTTCAGCGCGCTCGGCATCGACCTTGCCCGCGTGCTGCATGGCGAGCAGAGCTTCGTCTATCACGCGCCGGTTCTGGTCGGCGACACCCTGACGTTCCGGCCACGCGTGACCAGCGTGACCGACAAGAAGGGCGGCGCAATGACGCTGATCGGCATCCGGTGCGAGGTGACCAACCAGGACGGCGTGCATGTCGCCGATACCGCGCGCACCATCGTCGTCCGCAACGAGGCGGCGTCATGACGGCATCCGAAGACATAAAGGCCGGCGAGCGCATCGTCCACAAGGTCTTTCCGCCGATCACCCGCCACACGCTCGCGCTCTATTGCGGTGCATCGGGCGATCATAATCCGATCCACGTCGACATCGACTTCGCCAAGGCGGCCGGATTTCCCGATGTGTTCGCCCACGGCATGCTGGTGATGGCCTCTCTTGGGCAGGCGCTGACGGATGTGGTGCCGCCGTCGAAGCTCCGCAGCTTTGCGACCCGGTTCGTCTCGATCACTCAGCTCGGCGCCAAGCTCACTTGCGAAGGCACCGTGACCGAGCTCTTCGTCGAGGACGGCGAGCGTCGCGCAAGGCTCGCGCTCACCACCAAGGACGATCGCGGCGAGGTCAAGCTCGAAGGCAGCGCCGTCGTCGCGCTGTGACAGCAAGAGGACTCATTCAAAGGACAAGACTGCAGGGAAAGGTCGCGCTCGTCACCGGCTCAGGCCGGGGCATCGGACGCGCGATCGCGCTCAAGCTGGCGCGCGAAGGCGCCAGGGTGGTCGTCAACGACCTCGATGCCGAGCCCGGCAACGCCGTGGTCGCGGAGATCGAGGCACTCGGCGGCAATGCCACTGCCGTGAACGGCAGCGTCGCCGAGGCGGGCTTCGCCGATCGCTTCGTCGGCGCCGCGCTGGACAAGTTCGGCGGGCTCGACATCATCGTCAACAATGCCGGCTATACCTGGGACTCCACCATCCAGAAGATGACCGACGAGCAGTTCCAGGCCATGCTCGACGTTCACCTCGTCGCGCCGTTCCGGATCCTGCGCGCGGCCGCCGAGCCGATCCGCGTCTTCTCCAAGAAGGAGGCCGAAGAGGGACGGGAGGTGTTCCGCAAGATCGTGAACATCTCCTCCATCGCAGGTCTCTACGGCAATGCCGGGCAGGCCAGCTATTCCTCGGCCAAGGCTTCGCTGATCGGATTGACCCGAACCATGTGCAAGGAGTGGGGCCGCTACAAGGTCAACGTCAATTGCGTCGCCTTCGGCCTCATCAACACCCGCCTGACCCAGCCGATCGAGGCGCAGCAGAAGACCATCGACGTCGCCGGCCGCGACATCAAGGTCGGCGTGCAGCCGCACATGCTCGAAGCCATGTCGCGCATGATCCCGCTCGGCCGCGGCGGTACGCCGGAAGAGGCAGCCGATGCCGTCTATCTGTTCTGCAGTCCGGAATCCAATTATATCAGCGGTCAGGTGGTCGTCGCCGGCGGCGGCCTGATTGTCTGAGAGCGAGGCGCTGATGCAGTACCGATCGTCGTGGATGACCGAAGAGCTGGACACGTTCCGCGACCAGTTCCGCAAATATCTCGCCAAGGACCTGGCGCCGCATGCCGAGAAATGGCGCGAGCAGAAAATGGTCGACCGCTTCGCCTGGCGCGGGCTCGGCGAGATGGGAGCGCTGCTGGCGAGCGTGCCGGAGGAATATGGCGGTCTCGGCGCCACCTTCGCCTATGACGCCGCCGTGCTCGACGATCTCGAGAGCACGGTGCCAGAGCTGACCACCGGCGTCTCCGTGCACAGCGCCATCGTCGCGCATTACATCCTCAATTACGGTTCGGAGGAGCAGAAGAAACGCTGGCTGCCGAAGATGGCGTCCGGCGAGATGGTCGGCGCCATCGCCATGACCGAGCCCGGCACCGGCTCGGACTTGCAAGCTGTCAAGACCACGGCGAAGAAGCAGGGCAATTCCTACGTCATCAACGGCCAGAAGACCTTCATCACCAACGGCCAGGCCGCCGATCTCGTCATCGTGGTCGCGCGCACCGGCGAGCTAGGTGCCAAAGGCATTTCGCTGATCGTGGTCGAGACCGCGGGCGCGGACGGCTACAAGCGTGGGCGCAACCTCGACAAGATCGGCCTGCACGCCTCCGACACCTCGGAGCTGTTTTTCGACAACGTGACCGTGCCGCCGGAAAACCTGCTCGGCAAGGAGGAGGGCCAGGGTTTTGTCCAGTTGATGCAGCAATTGCCGCAGGAACGCCTTGCGCTCGCGGTCGGCGCCGTCGCCTCGATGGAGCGCGCGGTCAAGCTCACCACCGACTACACCAAGGAGCGCAAGGCGTTCGGCAAGCCGCTGATGGATTTCCAGAACACCGCCTTTACGCTGGCCGAGCGCAAGACCGAGGCGATGATCGCGCGCGTCTTCGTCGACTGGTGCATCGAGCGCCTGATCGCCAAGGACCTCGACACCGTGACGGCCTCGATGGCGAAATATTGGTGCTCGGAGAAGCAGGTCGAGACCGCCGACGAATGCCTGCAGCTATTCGGCGGCTACGGCTACATGCAGGAATACCCGATCTCGCGCATCTTCATCGATTCCCGCATCCAGAAGATCTATGGCGGCACCAACGAGATCATGAAGCTGCTAATCGCGCGGTCGCTGTGAGGCGCTCCACCTCGCCCCGCTTGCGGGGAGAGGTCGATCGCGTAGCGATCGGGTGAGGGGGACTCTCCACAGGTCCGTCTCCCACCGTATTCGCGGAAGCAGCCCCTCACCCCAACCCTCTCCCCGTAAGAACGGGGAGAGGGGGCTCATCGAGCGAGTCGCCGCGCAGTTTCTCTCACCGCGCGCGCCAGTCGCGCGGCCGGCAGCCGAAGCGCTGCTTGAAGCGGCGGGTGAAGTGGGAGAGGTCCGAAAAACCCCAATCGAACGCGATGGCGCCGATCGCGCGCTCCGCCATCGCGGGAGTCCTGAGATCCCTGGCCGCGCCGTCGAGACGATGGTCGATGACGTAGTCGGTGAAGCTGGAGCCCGATCGCGCCAGCAGCTTGTGCACGTAGCGCTCGCTGATGCCGACGGCGGCGGCGACGTCTGCGACCGCAAGTCCCGGCTGGCGGAGCCGCCGGTGGATGGCACGTTTCACCGCCAGCGTGGTTGCATCGGCGAGACTCTCGGCTTCAGCTGCGTGCAGGCGGCTGCTTCGCGACAGGCTCACGGCAACCAATTCGATCAGCGCCCGGAACAGCCGCACACCTTCGTCCTCGCCCATCTGCAGCGCGCCCTCGCTGAGCGTGCGCGCGGTCTCGACAATGAGGTGGCCGACGACGGGATCGTCCGAGAGGCGTGCCGCAACGACGTCGAACGAAGCCGGCAGCCGTTCACGCAAGGCTTCTGCCGGCACCCAGAACGAGGCGACGCGCAGCTGCGGACCACGATCGTGCAGGAGCGCGAACTGGCGGTCGCTGTCGAAGATGCCGACCTGTCCGGGCGACAGGCTGATCTCGCGACCGTCCTGCTGGATGCGGCAGCGGCCGGCCAGCTTCAGGTTGAGGTAGAAGCAGCTGCGATCCGACGCCGCAATATCGGCCGCGGAACGGCGCACCAAATGCTCAGGGAAGCTGACGCGGTTGATCGCGGCATTACCGAGACGGACGTGCTCGACGCTGGCGGGAAAGCCGCTTGCCGCCGCCGGCTCCGGCGTCAGATTCATGAAAGCCTGGCAGATTGCCTCGCGATAATAGGCGAATTGCTCGTGAGGCCGTACACCCACCGTATTCCAGGCCGAGTGGCGCGACGGGACGGGGCGCTCGATCTGCTGCATCGGTTCACTCCGAGACCAATACGGTTCACTTCCAGCCAAGCGGCAAATCGGTCGCCGGTCCACACTTGCCGTGCGGCGACGCTGCGCCGATCTAACCACACCCTCGGGAGGAGCCACAATATGTCGACCTACGTTCTCGTCCATGGCGCCTGGCATACAGGCGCCGAGCTCGAGCCGGTCGCCGCGCCGATCCGCGCCGCCGGCCATCAGGTCCATACCCCCACCATCAAGGGCAACCGTCCGGGCGATGCCAAGACGACCGGGTTGAAGGAAGCGATCCAATCGATCGCCAACTACCTCGCCGAGAACGATCTGAAGGACGTCGTCCTGCTCGGCCATTCCTATGGCGGCATGGTCATCACTGGCGTTGCCGACCTCGTGCCGGAGCGCATCCGCCGCCTGGTCTACTGGAATGCCTTCGTGCCCAATGACGGCGAATGCCTCAACGACATGGTGCCGCCGCATTATGTCGGACTATTCGACGCCATCGCGGCCGAGCGCGGCGACGGCTCGGTGGTGCTGCCCTTCCCGATCTGGCGCGAGGCCTTCATCAACGATGCCGATCTGGAGACGGCGCAGCGCGCTTATGACGTGCTCAATCCGCATCCGCTGGCGACCTTCAGCGACAAGATCGCGCTCAAGAGCAATCCGGCCGAGATGCCGCTGGCCAAATCCTACATCAACTGCACCGAGGATACCGCGATGCCGCACAGCCATGGCTGGCATCCGCGCCTGTCGGAGAAGCTCGGCCTGTTTCGCCTGGTGCAGGTGCCGGGAAGCCACGAACTGTGCTTCTCGGACCCGGCGCGGCTCGCCAAGGCGATCATGGAGGCGGGACGCGACTGATCAGTGCGTCATGCGAGCACGTGGTCACGATCCGCGCGCGCCGCTCAATTCGGATGCCACCAGCGGCCGCCGATGACGACGCCTTCGGACACGATCTTGCGATCGCCGATCAGGTGCTCGCCGACGACGTCTTCATAGTCGAACTGGCCCTGCCGCACCGAGATCAACGTGGCGTCGCCGACGCTGCCCGGCTTGAGGCTGCCGAGCTCAGGACGCCGCAGCGCCATCGCCGCATTCACCGTCGATGCCGCGATCACATCCGGCAGCTCCATGCCCATGCACAGGAACTTCGACATGGTCGTCACCTGGTCATAGGCCGGTCCGTCGATGCAGAGCTGATGGATGTCCGAGGAAATCGTGTCCGGATGGAAACCATTGGCCAGCATGGCGCGCGCGGTCTTGAACGCGAACGAACCCTTGCCGTGGCCGATATCGAACAGCACGCCGCGCTCGCGCGCTTCCAGCACCGCCTTCTTCACAGTGCCTTGCGCCGTCGCCGGCGTGTTCGGGAAGGGGCGGAACGCGTGGGTCAGCACGTCGCCGGGACGCAGCCGCGCCAGCACGTCCTCATAGCTCGGCGGCGGATGATCGATATGCGCCATCAGCGGCATGCCGACCTCGTTCGCGACCTCGAGCGCGATGTCGAGCGGCACCGCGCCCGAGGTGCCCGAGGAATGCAGGCCCACGCGCACCTTGATGCCGACGATGAGATCGCGGTTGGCATCGGCCACTTCGGCCGCCTCGATCGGATTCATCAGGCGCAGCTCCTCGCTCTCGCCGACCATAATCCGGTGCGAGAAGCCGAAGATGCCGGCATGCGAGACGTGCAAATAGGCGAGGATGCGGACTTGGCTCGGCTCGATCACATGCTTGCGGAAGCCGGCGAAATTGCCGGGGCCAGCGCTGCCGGTATCCACCGCCGTGGTGACGCCGGAGAGGCGGCAGAACTCCTCGGCATCAATGCCGAGCGAGGTGCCGCCCCAGTAGACATGGGTGTGGAGATCGATGAGTCCCGGCGTCACGATGAACCGGGAGACGTCACGCACCTCCGTGCCCGGATCCGCCTTGAGCCCTGTGCCAACAGCGGCAACCTTGCCGTTCGAAAATGCGACATCCGTCACGGCATCGAGCTTCTGCGAGGGGTCAATGACCCTTCCGCCGCGAAGGATCAAGTCAAAAGGCATCATGGTCTCCGGGTATGGCAACGGACAGGCATGGACCGGGCTGGAAGGTGCCCCTTCCGGCCCGGCCGCTTCTGTTAGCAATTTTTGCACCAGCCGAGCAAATCAGCGGGCATCCTGTCCGCTCGGCTTGCGGGCCGCCAGATGCATGACGGCTTACTCCGTGAACGTATTCGCGACTCTACGGGAGCGAAGGACATAGGTTATCCAAATCGCGGCACTGATCGCACCGACGACCATTCGTGCGACTTGAAGAGGTTCGATAGTGAAAAAATCACCGAACGGACGGTTCAAGCCGATGGAAAAGATCGATGCAACCCAAACCAGATCGATCAACGGGATCAGTACCGCACAGATCATCTGCACAATGAAGAACGCTGGAAATCTACGGGAATGCATGAACAGGAGCACCGCCGTCCAGATTGCGAGACCGATCAGCGCGACGTTCATCGCAATCTCGCCCCAAAATACGATTGAGAATTGCACCCAGGTCTCGCTGGAGATCGACTGCACATATTGCGCGGTATTGACGACGAGGCGCACGATGCCGATCATTTGGCCGAACGCCAGAAGCCCGAGCCAGCCGCTGATGCCGGTCATCTCTGGCTGGACGTCCTTGAATGAAGCGGCGTCTTCTGCGGGAGCGGCCGCCTCGCGAATGACCTCAACTGGCGGCGATGCTGGGCTTGGCGGCGTCGATTGAAGGAGCTGCTGCGTGATCTCGTGCACCTCCCCGGCCGGCTTCCAATTCTCGAAGCCGTGCCGCCAGACCAGCACACGCCGAGGATCGGCGATACTAGCGAGGAGCGGAAGGAGTTCAGAAATCGAGAACGGGCCGCGCCGCTGCCCGCCCTCAGCGTAGTACCATGAGTCCGCCATGCAAGGCCCCCTGCACCCGCCGTATTTTAGCCGGCTGTCGGCACACGTCACGATGGAATAACGCTTGGGGGGAATACCGGCGTTGCGTGCCCTTGGCGCGGCGCAAACGCGCGGAAAATGGCGATCCCGGGAAGACTCGAACTTCCGACCTACGGTTTAGGAAACCGCCGCTCTATCCGGCTGAGCTACGGGACCGCGGAACCCGTGGGTGCGGGCTCGGCCCCCTCATAGCAGAGCAAAATGCGGTTCGCCAGCCGTCAAGCGGGCGAGATCTCATCAACCTGAACGGGGCGGCTATACTTCCAGGCCCCTCCCAACGGAGCAGCTCACATGATCGAAAGCATCAGCGCCATCACGCTCGGCACGCATGACATGGGGCGCGCCGTGCACTTCTACCGGTCGCTGGGGTTCGAGCTCTTGTATGGTGGCGAAGCCGCCGCATTCACGAGCTTTCGCGTCGGCCCCGGTTATCTCAACCTGACGGCACAGCCGGACGACAAGCGCTGGTCCTGGTGGGGCCGCGTCATCTTCCATGTCGCCGATGTCGACGCAACCTATGAGCAGGCGCGCGCCGCCGGATGGCAGCCGTCAACCACGCCGCGCGACGCCGAATGGGGCGAGCGCTACTTCCATCTCACCGACCCCGATGGCCATGAGCTCAGTTTCGCACGTCCCCTTCGTCGGGCATGACGGGGCCTCACGCCTTGATATTGTTGTCCTTCACGACCTTGCCCCAGGTGGCGACCTGCTTGTCGAAGAAGGTCTTGAAGGCGGCGCCGTCCTGGAGCAGCAGCGTCATGTGTTGCGTCTCCTTCAGCTGGGCGGCGGTCGCGGGCTCGCTCAGGATCTCCTTGGACGCCGCCGCGAAGGCCGCGACGACGTCCGGCGGCGTGCCCGTGGGCGCGAAGATGCCCCACCAGGCCAGCGTCTCGAAGTCCGGGAAGCCGGCCTCGATCGCGGTCTGAGTATCAGGCAGGGCCGGCAGCCGCTCGCGGCCGAGCTGCAGGATCGGACGCAGCATATTGGTGCCGAGCTGGGCGGCGACCAGCGCCGCCGATCCCGCGATGAGATCGACGTGGCCGCCGAGCACGTCGTTCATGGCCGGCCCGCCGCCGCGATAGGGCACGTGCATGATCTCGACGCCGGCCTTGCTGCCGAGCACGGTCATGGCGAGATGGCCGAGCGTGCCGATGCCGACCGAGGCGTATTTCACCGCGCCGGGGCTTGCCTTGCAGGCGGCGACCACGTCGGCGAAGCTCTTGTAGGGGCGGCCGGCGCCGGCCGCGATCACGTAAGGCGCGGTGCCGATCAGCAGCACCGGCATCAGCTCGCGCTCGACATCGACCGGCGGCTTGTCGAGAATCGACGGGATCACCGCGTGGGAATCGAAGGTGACCAGGAAGGTCGAGCCGTCGGCCGGACTCTTGGCGACCTGCGCAGCGCCGAGCGCACCGGCCGCGCCCGACTTGTTCTCGACCACCACGATGCGACCAAGCTTGGTCTGCAGGTTCGTCTGCAGCAGCCGCGCCATGGCGTCGGTCGATCCGCCCGGCGGGAACGGCACCACCAGCGTGATTTTGCCGGCCTGCGCCATCGCCGGCGTCAATGCGAGAATAGCCGGCGCGGCCAGCAGCGCCCGTCGTGTGATCGTCATGGTCCCCTCCCTTTATGTGTAGCGCTTTGCTTTTTTGCTTTTGAGCGCTAGGTCGTGCCGAAGCCTGATCCTGCTTTTCTGTATTCTGGCCGAGGCGGACTGAAGATGTCCAGCACGCGGGCGCCGTCCGGGCCGGCGCGCATGGTGTGCGGCACGTTCCCGGGCGTGCGCCAGAAATCGCCTTTCTTCACCGGGATTTCCTCCTCGCCCTGGACGCGGATGGCGGAGCCGTCGAGCAGCACGCCCCACTGCTCCTCGGGGTGATGATGCAGCGTGCCTTGCGCATGCGGTGCCAGCGTCACCACCGACAGCATCGCCTGCTCGCCTGAGAAGATGCGCGTGGTCACGCCGGCGGCAAGCTCGCGGAAGAGTCCGTCGCTGGCATCATCGAGATTGTGAAATTCTTCCTTCTGGCTCACGCCATTCTCCCTTCACGCTCCTCTGATCAGGACTTGCCGTAGGCGCCCTGGTAGCGGCCCTCGCGGATCGCCTTCAGCGTCTCCTCCTCGCGCGCGACCTGGACACGCACCGCTTCCAACAGGGCGGCCGCGCCGGCAGCGGGAAACGACACCACGCCGTCCTCGTCGCCGACGACGATGTCGCCGGGCGCAATCACGCTGCCGCCGATCGTCACCGGCACGTTGATCTCGCCGGGGCCATTCTTGTAGGGACCGCGATGGATCACTGCGCGGGCGTAGCAGGGGAAGTCGTCGGCCGCGAATGCTGCGACGTCGCGGATCGCGCCGTCGATTACGTAGCCTTCGGCTTTGCGCCATTGCGCGATGTTCTTCATGATCTCGCCGATCAGCGCGCGCGTCTCGTCGCCGCCGCCGTCGACCACGATGACGTCGCCGGGCCCGACCAGATCCAGCGCGCGGTGGATCGCGAGATTGTCGCCGGGACGGGTGCGCACGGTGAAGGCCGTGCCCACCAGCTTGCCGCCGCGGTGATAGGGCCTCAGCCCCACTGCACCGGGTAGCCGGGCGAGATTGTCCGAGATCACCGAGGTCGGCGCGTCCCTGAACCCCTCGATGATATCGGCCGGCGGCTTCTTCACGCTGTTCGCTGCGATGGTGATCGTCATGTCAGTCCTTCCTTGCTTGTCTCATTCGGCATGCGCCCGCGCCTTCGAAGACAAGATCCGGAACGCGCGCCCCTCCTTCATCCACGTCGCACGCTCATCGCGCAACAGGGTGCGCCGAACTTTTCCGGAATCGTCGCGCGGCGGGGCGCTGACGAATTCGAAGCTTTCGGGATGCTTATAGCGGCTGAGCCGGTCCTTGAGAAAATCCGCCATGCCGTCGGCAATGGCCTGCCCGTCCGCATCGGGCTCCGGCTCGATGATGGCATGCACACGCTGGCCCAATTCCGGATCGGGCAGGCCCACCACGACGCAGGAGCGCACACCGGGAGCCTCGGACACCGCGGCCTCGACCTCGGCCGGATAGATGTTGGCGCCGCCGCGCAGCACCATGTCGGCGAGGCGGTCGCCGAGATAGAGATAACCTTCGGCGTCCAGCCGGCCGATATCGCCGAGCGATTCCCAGCCGTCGGCGCGGCGCTTCGGCTCGGCGCCGAGATAATGGTAGGTGGCGTCCTTGCCGTCATTGTTGAGGAAATAGATCTCGCCGGTCTCGCCGGGCGCAACGTCCTTGCCGTCCTCGCCGACGATGCGAAGCTTCGCCATGTCGCCGATCTTGCCAACCGAGCCCTTGTGCGTCAGCCATTCAGTGCCGGAGATGATGCAGGCGCCCTGCCGCTCGGTGCCACCATAGAGCTCCCAAATCCGCTCGGGTCCGAGCCAGCCGATCCAGTTCTCCTTTAGCCACGGCGGCATCGGCGCAGCCATGTGGAAGACCGTCTGCAGGCTCGACAGATCGTAAGAGTTGCGCACGCTCGCAGGCAGCGCCCAGATCCGGTGCATCATGGTCGGCACGAAATTGACCCATTGCACGCGCTCGCGTTCGATCTGCCGCAGCGTCTCCTCGGCGTCGAACTTGGTCAGCCCCGTGAGCTTGCCGCCGACGAACAGCGCATAATGCGACACGATGAACGGCGCGTTGTGGTAGAGCGGACCGGGATTGAGCAGCGATACGCCGAATGGAATATTGAGCGGCGGCGCAGCCGCGGTATCGGTCACGGCCGGCTGGTGATCGAGGATCACTTTGGGTCGGCCGGTCGAGCCGCCTGAGGTCATCGCCTTCCAGTATCGCGCCACCGGCGGCGCCAGCGGCCCATCCGAGAATCCTTCCGGCACGAAGTCGGCGGCCAACCGGTTGGGCGCATTCCAGTCGGCCTCGCCGCCGACCACCAGCGCAGGCTTGAGAATGTCGAGCACGGCGGCGGCTTCGCCGCGCGGCAGCCGCCACGACAGCGAGGTCGGCGTCGCGCCGCATTTCCACACCGCAAAGGAGGTCTCGAAGAACGCGTTGCCGTTCGGCAATCCGATCGCGACGAAATCCCCGGGCTTGACGCCCTTGGCCATGAATGCCCGCGCGCGGCGGTTGGCGCCGCGCTCGAGCTCGTCCCAGGTCAGCGTGTCCTGCCCGTGACGGATCGCAATCGTGCCGTGTGGTTTGCGTTCCGCGTACCAGCGCGGCACATCTGAGAGCGGCAGCAACATCAGGCGTTTCCATTTCGTCTTCTTGGCGTCGCCGCAGGAGTGAGGCGCTCGCGGCACGAGTGTACCAGCCTGCCGTCAGGGCGCTGTGACTCTCGCGCCACGTCAAGCACAAAATGTCAGCATCGCAGCCCTGAATTTCCTGGGTTCCATGGGTGACAAGCCGGCAAGAAAGGGGCAAAAATCCGGCTCGACTCAGTTCGGGTTGAGTTGCGCAAGGAATGCTCTCGTAGAATGTCGTCGGTCGTTACATCGCGTCGTGCGGCGCTGCTCGCCGTAGGTACAGCAGGTTTGTTCCTGCTGACGCACGGGCATGCCGAGGCGCAATGGTGGAAGCGCGCTCCGGTTGATTTCGAGGAATGCGCCGACGCCGCCGAGAAGGCCGCAACCAAAGCGGAGAAGACGGCCGCCCTTGCCGATTGCAACGCCAAGTTCGCCGGCCGCCGCAAGCCGGGCGGCGGCTATTCCTATTACGATTTCCTCCAGGATCGTACCTTCGATATCGCCGGTCCCAATCCGACGCCGGAGGAGCAGAAGAAGATCGACGAAGCCTATACGGCCTATCTCGCCAACCAGCGCCGCAGCAACGAAGCGGCCCAGGCTATCGCCCGGCAGCAGCGCGAACAGCAGGAGCAGCAGTTGCAGCAGCTGCAGCAGGTCGCGCTGCGGACCGAAGTCGCGCGCGTGCCGGTGCCGGTCGAGCGGCCGAAGGTGCAGCAAGCCGCGGGCGCGAAGCCGAAGGCTGCACCTTGCGCCAAGGGCTCGTTCTCCTGCGAATGGCCGCGGCTGTCGGAGAGCTTGAACGACCTGAAGAAGCTGTTCAACCCGACCCCGAGCAAGCCCGCGAAGAAGGGGTGAGTTGCACCCATAACCGTCATTGCGAGGAGCCCTTGCGACGAAGCAATCCAGGGTCTTTCCGCGGTGGGATTCTGGATTGCTTCGCGGAGCCTGTCATCGGGCGACGCTTTGCGCCGACCCGGTGGCTCGCAATGACGAGTTGGATGCAGATCAGCTCCCACCCTCAGTTCGTGCGCTTCTTCTTGCCCTGCTTCGGTTTCGCCAACGGCGCAGTCGCCGGCTCCGTCACCATCGGCGAAGCACCCAACTGCGACCGGCTCTCCTGCAATCGCCTGTCATATCCAGGTGAGTTCATCACCGTCGGCGGCCTCGCATAGGCGAGCGTCGATGTGCCGCAAAAGGCGGTCAGCGCGAGCCCGATCACAAGACCACGTTTCATCGCGCTCCTCCTTTCGGGCGCTACCCCCGAATCTGCTGCGGCGTCATACGGAGCGGACCGTTGCCGGCCGCCTCGGCTTCCTTGATCAGCGCAACAATGCGGCGCATCAGCGGCACGGCGACATGGTTCCGCTCGGCGAGCGCGATCACCGCGCCCTGCAGATAGTCGATCTCGGTCTTGCGGCCCTGCTTCAGATCCTGCCACATCGAGGAGCGCGCCTCGGGATCGATCTTCATGGTCCGGCCCAGGATTGCACCGAAGATCGCATCCGGCAGCCGCAGCAGGGTTGGAGACCAGCTCATCGGGATCGGCGTCGACGACACCGGCACGATGTGGGCGGCCTTCAGCACGGCCAGCCCTTCGGCCATCTGGTCGGCGAACAGCCTGCGCCAGTCGCGGCTGGCCAGTTGCGCGGCAAGCGGCATGTCCGACAGCGCGCTGAGCGCGTTGTTCAGGTTGATGATCAGCTTGCCCCATTGCACGCCCGTGATGTCGCCGCTCGCGCGCATCGTGAGGCCGGCGACCGAGAGCTTCCCGGCCGTGTTCTCCGCATCCTCGCCAACATGAATGTCGCCGGAGGTCGAGCGGTGGAAGCGGCCCTCGCCCATCGCGATCACGTTGAACGGCACCATGCCGGCCAGCACGCGGCGGCCGCCCAGCCGCTCGCGCAGCGCAGCGACATTGCCGACGCCGTTCTGAAGCGAGACGATGACGGCATCCTCAGGCGCATGCTGCGCGATCTGCTCGGCGACAGCAGCGGTATCGGCGCTTTTCACCGTCACCAGCACGATGCCGGCGCTGTGGAAGATCGAGGGATCCTCCGACAGCGCCAGTTGACCCGCGCCGAGCTTGTTCTCGGAGCCGTCGAAATCAGTCAGAAGCAAGCCGAACCGCTCGATCTCGGTCTTTACCCGCGGCCGCACCAGGAGCGCGACGCGGCGGCCGCTGGCGGCCAGCATGCCGCCGACGAAACAGCCGATGGCGCCGGCGCCGGCCACAACGATCGGTCGATCCGCAATCACCGAGCTCACTCCCTGAATGACCGGCCTTCGATAGCAGAGCCGAGCCCGACAACCAATCGCGGCGCATCCGACTTGTAACGGTCATGAGTGCCCCATATCTTCTCGCCCCGGGGGCAGTCAGCGGCGAGCGCTCGCCGAACGAGACGCCAAAGGAGAGCACCATGGGTCTACTCGACGTCCTCAACGGCATGCAGAACGGCCCGCGCGGCCAGAGCACACCGAGCTCCGAGAAATCCTCCGGCGGCATGTCGCCGATGACCATGGCGCTGCTCGGCCTGCTCGCCTGGAAGGCATTCAAGCATTTCACCGGCAACCAGTCCGGCTCAGCGCCCCAACCGTTGCCGACACCCGCGCCTCCGCCGGTGAACGTAGGTCGGGGCGGCGGTCTGAACGACATGCTCAAGGGCGGCCTCGGCGGCCTGCTCGCCGGCGGTGCGGCCGGCAGCATTCTGAGCGGCGGGCTTGGCGATCTCCTCAACCAGCTCCAGCAGAGCGGACACGGTGATGCCGCCAATTCCTGGGTCGGCAAGGGCGAGAACAAGCCAATCGCGCCGGGCGATCTCGCCAGCGCGCTCGGCGCCGACCAGATCGAGAGCCTGTCCGCCCAGAGCGGCCTGTCACGCGAAGAGCTGCTCTCCGGCCTCAGCCAGTATCTGCCCCAGGTAGTCGACCATTTGACGCCGGACGGACGGCTGCCGACCGAGAATGAACTCTCGGATCGGGTCTGATCGGTTCAAAGAGAGGGGAGCACAGTCATGAGCATGGGCGGCCTGTTTTGGATCATCCTGGTCGGCTTCATTGCCGGCCTCATCGCGCGCTGGCTGTCGCCGGGGCCGAACAATCCGAGCGGCTTCATCCTCACCACCATCCTCGGCATTGCCGGTGCGTTTCTGGCCACCTGGATCGGCCAGGCCATCGGCCATTACAGCCCCGACCAGGGCGCCGGCTTCATCACCGCGACCATCGGCGCGGTGGTGGTGCTGTTCATCTGGAATCGGCTGGTAGCGAGCGGCGTGATCAAGGGATAGCGCTTAGAAGCGGTAACGACGAGAGCACGCCACCTCCTCATCGTCATGCCCGGGCTTGACCCGGGCATCCACGTCCTTCGACCCGAGCGGCCTCACGTGGATGGCCGGGTCAAGCCCGGCCATGACGCGGAGAGGGCGTATCGGGTCTCACGTAATCAAATGCATCCCCGCATCCATGCGCACGACCTCGCCGGTCATGTTGCTGGAGGCCGGCGTCGCCAGGAAGCAGACGAGCTGGGCGATGTCCTCCGCGGATGATGCGACCTTCAGCGGCACTTTCGCCACGACGCTGTCGCGCACCTGCTTGGCCTGCGCCTCGCCGCGGCCCTTGGTGAACCAGGGCGTGTCGATATAGCCAGGGCAGACCGTGTTGACGCGGATCAGCGGCGCCAGCGCGCGCGACAGCGACAGCGTCATGGTGTTGAGCGCACCCTTGCTCGCGGCGTACGCAATCGACGAGCCGACGCCGCTGATGCCGGCGACCGAGGACACGTTCACGACCGCAGATGGCCGCCCCGAAGCCTTGGCGGCGGCTTCGAGCAGGCTGCGCGCCGCGCGCACCATCTGGAACGGGCCGATGGTGTTGACGCCATAGACCCGCTGGAAATCTTCCGCCGACAGACCGTCGAGATCGGCGTGAGCCACATGCTTGGTGGTGCCGGCATTGTTGACGAGGATGTCGAGCCGGCCCCAGCCGCTGGCCGCCGCGACGATCTTGCGACAATCCTCATCCTTGGAGACGTCGCCCTGTGCGACCAAAACCTCCGCGGCGCCGGCCTTGCGGCAGGTCTCGGCCGTCGCCTCGGCTTCCTTCTGGCTCGACGAATAGTTGATGACGAGCCGCGCCCCGCTGCGGGCGAGAATCTCCGCAGTCGCTGCACCCAGCCCGGATGCGGACCCCGTCACGATTGCGCACAAGCCGTCTTTTGCCATCCGGATTTCCTTCCCCTGTCTCTGGTGTGGCGTCCTGTTTAGCGAGTTTGCCGCGCCCTGCAAATCGAGCAAACTCCGCTAAGCGGAATTAGCATTTCCTGAAGCCTGGCCCCATGCCCACGCCGCAGATGGACCTGCGATCAACGCTTGTCAGGGCCATGGCTTTTTCCGATCATCGGGCGCAAGAAGAGACTGCGCACTGGCCGATCAGACCGGACGCGCCAATGGCAAGATACGGGGAACGCTGTGGCGGAGAGTGACAATATCGTCGTCGAGACCGCGGAGAAGATCTTCGCCGATCTCGCCGATCCGCAAACCATCAACAACGACAAGAACAATTCCTGGCAGGCGCCGCTGTGGCAGGCGTTGAGCGAAGCCGGCCTGCCGCTGTCCTGGGTGCCGGATGATCTCGGCGGCTCGGGTGCGAGCCTCGCCGACGGCTTTGCGCTGATGAACGCCGCCGGCCGTTTCGCAGTCGCGGTGCCGCTGGCCGAGACCATGCTGGCGGGATGGCTGCTGGCACAGGCCAAGATCACATCACCCGATGGCGAGATGACGGTCGTGCCGGCGTCCCCGAAGGACCGCATCACCCTCGATGCCGACGGTGCGCTCTCCGGCCGCGCGCGCGGCGTGCCCTTTGCCAAGACGGCGAAGCATTTTGCCGTGCTGGCGCACGGCAAGGATGGTGCTTCCATCGCGCTGATCGACGCGGCCAAGGCGCGGATCGAGGCCGGGCTCAATGTCGGCTACGACCACAGCGATACCGTCACGCTCGACAAGGTCCAGCCCGTCGCCATCAAGCCCGCGCCGAAGGGCTTTGAGCAGACCCATCTGATGCTGATGGGCGGCGTCGCGCGCAGCCTCCAGATCGCCGGCGCGCTGGAATCCATGCTCGACATCTCCGTGCGCTATTCCAACGAGCGTGTCGCCTTCGAGAAGAAGATCTCGAAATTCCAGGCCGTGCAGCACAATCTCGCGCGCCTCGCCGGCGAATCCGCCGCGGCGCTTGCGGCGGCGACGTCCGCCGCCGACGCCATCGCCAATGCAAGATCGTTCAACGACGAGATCTATCTCGAAGCCGCCTCCGCAAAGATCCGCTGCGCGGAAGCTGCCGAGAAGGGCGGCGGCATCGCGCATCAGGTCCATGGCGCGATCGGCTTCACCATGGAGCACATCCTGCACCGCTATTCGCTGCGCGCGCTGGCCTGGCGCGACGATTTTGGCTCGGAAAGCTACTGGGCCGTCGAGCTCGGCAAGCTCGTCGCAAACCGCGGCGCCGACGAATTGTGGCCGCTCGTGGCATCGCGCTGATCCGGGAGAGAGACACAATGACTGCTGCCCTCCGTTTCGATCCGATCCGCCTGCCGGAGAAATGCGAGCAATTGCGCAAGGAAGTCCGCGCCTTTCTCGCCGAGGAGATCGCCGCCGGCACTTTCGATCCGCACAAGCCCAATCGCGAGGACACCGACGCGCCGGAATTTTCCCGCCGGGTCGGCGCCAAGGGCTGGCTCGGCATGACCTGGCCGAAAAAGTATGGCGGCCAGGAACGCTCCTTCCTCGAGCGCTACGTGGTGACCGAGGAGATGCGCGTCGCCAATGCGCCGACGCGGCGCTTCTTCGTCGCCGACCGCCAGAGCGGGCCGGTGCTTTTGAAATACGCGCCCGAGCACATCAAGATGGAGATCCTGCCGAGGATCTGCCGCGGCGAGATCTGCTTTGCCATCGGCATGAGCGAGCCGAACTCGGGCTCCGATTTGTTCGCGGCGAAGACGCGCGCGACCAAGACCGACGGCGGCTATCTCATCAACGGCACCAAGATCTGGACCTCGTCGGCGCATATCGCCGACTACATGATCGCGATCTTCCGGACCTCGCCGCCGACCAAGGAGAACCGCCGCCACGGCCTGACCCAGTTCCTGGTCAAGATGAAACAGCCGGGCATCAAGGTGAACCCAATCGGCCAGATCACCGGCCAGTATGAATTCAACGAGGTGGTCTTCACCGATCACTTCATTCCCGATGACCATGTGCTCGGCGAGGTCGACGGCGCCTGGAAACAGGCGACGAGCGAGCTCGCCTATGAACGCTCGGGCCCTGAGCGTTTCCTCGAGACCTATTACGTCCTCACCGAGCTGGTCCGCGCTGTCGGTCCCAATCCCGATACGCGCAGCGCCGAGGGCATCGGCCGCCTGGTCGCGCAGCTCCACACCATGCGGCGGATGTCGGTCTCGGTGGCCGGCATGCTCGAAGCCGGCAAGGAGCCGGTGGTGGAGGCATCCATCGTCAAGGACATCGGCACGGTCTGGGAGCAGCAGCTGCCGCATCGCGTGCGCGATCTCGCCGCCTTCGTCGAGGAGACCGCGAGCAACCGCGAGACCTTGGAGCGGCAGCTCGACTTCGCGATCAAGACCGCGCCGAAACTCACCATCCAGGGCGGCACCACCGAGGTGCTGCGCGGTATCATCGCCCGCGGATTGGGTTTGCGTTAAGTCAATCGAGGATCATCATGAGCACCTATCAAGATATCGGCGTCGAGAAGGTCGGGCATGTCGGCACCATCGAGATCCGCCGTCCGCCGCTCAACTTCTTCGATATCTCGCTGATCAACCAGATCGCGGACGCGCTCGACGAGTTCGACCGCGACATCGAGATCCGTGCCTCCGTGCTCTCCGCGCAGGGCAAGGCGTTCTGCGCCGGCGCCAATTTCGGCGATCCGGCGCGGCAGGCCCAGGAGGCGCGCGAGGCCGAGAAAAAGGGCGATCCGGCCGACAGTCTCGGCCCGATCAATCATCTCTACATCCAGGCCGTGCGCATCTTCCGCGCCAAGAAGCCGATCGTTGCCGCCGTGCAGGGCGCGGCCATCGGTGGCGGACTCGGGCTTGCCGTGTCGGCCGATTTCCGCGTCACCTGTCCCGAAGCGCGCTTCTCCGCAAACTTCACCAAGCTCGGCTTCCACCCCGGCTTCGGCCTGACCGTGACGCTGCCGGAGCTGATCGGCAAGAACAACGCCGAACTGATGTTCTATACCAGCCGCCGCGTCACGGGCGAGGAAGCCTACAAATGGGGCCTCGCCAACGAGCTGGTGCCGCAGGACCAGGTCAAGGTGGCCGCGATGAAGCTCGCCGGCGAGATCGCCGAATGCTCCCCGCTCGGCCTGCTCTCCACCCGCGCCACGATGCGCAATGGCCTTGCCGACCGCGTGATGGCCGCGACCAACCACGAGCTCGCCGAGCAGACGCGGCTGCGCGCGACGGACGATTTCAAGGAAGGCGTGAAGGCCACGGAAGAGCGGCGGGTGGCGAATTTCAAGGGAAGGTAGTTTATTACAAAGCGATCGCTTCTTTCTTCCTTCTCCCCTTGTGGGAGAAGGTGGCGCGAAGCGCCGGATGAGGGGCTGCTTCAGCGCATTCAAACGCAAGTGATTCGCTCGCGGAGAGAGACCCCTCACCCGTTTCGCCGCTCGCGGCGAGCCACCCTCTCCCACAGGGGGAGAGGGTTTGCCCGCTCAACTCACGCGGAACTTCACTCCGCCCAGCAGAAACTCGTTGCCCGCAACCGCGAGCCCTTTTGCCTTGGCTGTATGCAGCACCTGCGCCACGTCAGCCACCCGAAACTCCAGCGCACTCATGATCTCGCTGGCGCCCTTAACGAAGCGGAAGGTCGCGTTGGGCAGCCTCAGTTCGGTGCCTTCAGGCGGGACGCCGATGATCTTGCCCCAATGCTCGGCGAGCCCCGCGGGATCCGGGCTCTGCATCTCCACCGCCGTCAGCGCCTCGGTCACATCCTTGCGGATGAATTTCTGCCAGTCCGGTCCCGCCGGAGGATACGGCCCGAGGATGTCGTCGCTGCCTTCGGTGTGATTGAACTCGATGAAGGCGGCGCGGCAGTCGCGGGGGTGGAGCTGGACGCCGTGATACGGCGCGTGGTCGATGACATTGGCGGTGCGCACGCCGAGCGCATTGGCGTTGCGGCCGCGCTCGTCCGGGTCGTCGCAGCAGAAGATCGCCATGTAACCGCCGCGGCCGCCGGTCTTCTCGATGAAGCGACCGGCCGTGGTGCCGTCCTTGAACGGCGCGACCACCTCCAGCAGGATCGTGTCGACCGGGAGCAGCGCGTTCTCGAGGCCGTATTTGGCGACATTGCCGTCGCGATAGCAGACGGCGAGGCCCATGATCCGACCGATATCCGTGATGACGGGCTCGAGCTGCGGCGCGACCAGGCAGATCTGACGCAGCCGGATATAGGGCGCCATGGTCATGCGCCCCTAAAGGTCGGCTTGCGCTTCTCGACGAAGGCCTTGGCCGCCTCCTTGTGATCCTCGGTGTCGCCGCAACGGGTGTGATGGATCGCCTCACCGTCGAAGCAATCCTCCAGCGCCAGGTGCTCGGCGTTGTTGATGTTGCGCTTGATGAAGCCGAGCGCGATCGACGGCCCTTGCGCCAGCGACAGCGCGAGCTCGTGCGCGGCCGCGTCGATCTCGGCGTCGGGCACGACCTTCGTCACCATGCCGATCGCATGTGCCTCCTTCGCGGTGAGCACCGGCGACATCAGATAGAGCTCGCGCGCCCGCGCGCTGCCGAGCAGCTGAGTCAGGAAATAGGTGCCGCCGTAATCACCGGAGAATCCGACCTTGGCAAAAGCAGTGGTGATCTTGCAGGATTCGGAGGCGATGCGCAGGTCGCAGGACAGCGCCATGGACAGGCCGGCGCCGGCCGCCGCGCCATCGAGCTGGGCCACCACGGGCTTTGGCATCTGATGCAGGATGCGCGAGACCTCCATGCCGCGGCGCAGATTTGCGAGCTTCTGCTCGAACGGCAGCGGCGCGCGCCCCTGCGCCATCGACTTGACGTCGCCGCCGACGCAGAACGAGCCGCCGGCGCCCTTGAACAGCACCGCCCGCACCTCGGGATCATCAGCCGCGCGCCGTGCCGCCTCGACCAGCCCGGCGACCATCTCGGGATTGAGCGCGTTCTTCCGCTCCGGCCGGTTCATCGTGATGGTGAGCAGCCCGCCTTCGAGCTTTTGCAGGACCATGTCGTTCATGGATGTTGGCCTCATTCTGTGGTGCCACTCTCTCACTTTGTCATTCCGGGGCGCGACGAAGTCGCGAACCCGGAATCCATCTCTCAACCGTCAATGCCGCCCAATGGATCCCGGGCTCTCGCTTTCGCGAGCCCCGGGATGACGACCTATTGTTTGGCGCGCCCCGGGATGACGGCGTGACTTACGTCACACCGTCACTTCTTCACCAGCGGGCAGCGCGACAGCTCCAATGACTGGAACGCCTCGTTGCCGGGGACGGTGGCGAGCAGCTTGTAATCGTCCCAGCGGCCCTTGGACTCCGACGGCTTCTTCACCTCGAACAGGTACATGTCGTGGATCATGCGGCCGTCCTCGCGGATCTTGCCGTTCTTGGCGAAGAAGTCGTTGATCGGCGTCTCCTTCATCAGCTTGATCACCGCCGCCGCGTCGGTCGTGCCGGCTGCCTTCACAGCCTTCAGATAATGGGTGACGGAGGAATAGACGCCGGCTTGTGCCGAGGTCGGCACGCGCTTGGTGCGCTCCATGAAGCGCTTCGAGAATGCTCGCGTGTCGTCGTTGAGGTCCCAGTAGAAAGCTTCCGCGAGCAGCAGCCCCTGCGCGGTCTCGAGCCCGATCGAGTCGATATCGGTGACGAAGGCGAGCAGCGGCGAGACTTTCTGGCCGCCCTTGGTGATGCCGAACTCTGCCGCCTGCTTGATGGCGTTGATGGTGTCGCCGCCGGCATTCGCGAGCCCGATCACCTTGGCCTTGGTGGCCTGGGCCTGGAGCAGGAAGGACGAGAAATCCGACGTGTTGAGCGGATGGCGGACGCTGCCAAGCACCTTGCCGCCGGTCTTGGTCACGACCGCGCTGGTGTCCTTCTCCAGATCCTGGCCGAAGGCGTAGTCGGCGGTGAGGAAGAACCAGCTGTCGAGACCAGACTTCACCGCCGCGAGACCGGTTACGTTGGCCTGGCCGTAGGTGTCGAACACGTAGTGGATGGTGTAGGGACCGCAGGCCTCGTTGCTGAGACGGATCGAGCCCGGCCCGTTGAACATGATGATCTTGTTGCGCGCTTTCGCGATCTCGCCGGCGGCAAGCGCGGTCGCGGAGGCCGCGACGTCGTAGATCATCTCGACACCCTGATTGTCGAGCATGTCGCGGGCAATGTTGGCGGAGAGATCGGCCTTGTTGAGATGGTCGGCCGCCAGCACCTGGATCTTGCGTCCCAGCACCTCGCCGCCGAAATCCTCGACCGCCATCTTCGCCGCAGTCTCGCTGCCGGAGCCGGTGATATCTGCATAAAGGCTCGACATGTCGAGGATGCCGCCGATCTTCAGCGGCGGCTTGTCCTGAGCCTGTGCGGCGCTCGCATTGAGGGCAAACGCGGCGGCAAAAATGCCGGACAAAATAGTCTTCATCGAAAACGACCTCCCTTATCGCGCCGTGCTCTGATGGCGGCTTGGTTATTGCTCTTGGCTATTCGCTGTTGCCGCAATCATGCCGCATGCGCAAGAGCGCAGCAAGCGCAGGTGCGATGCAGATGAATGATCAATGCGCGCTTTCCGCAAAGCGGAATGCCGAGAGGACGGAAGCTGTCCCCGCATTGTCATTGCGAGCCAACGGGTCCGCGCGAAGCGCGGCCCGATGACAGGCTCCGCGAAGCAATCCAGAAATGCGTCCGCGGAAACAGTCTGGATTGCTTCGTCGCGAAGAGCTCCTCGCAATGAAGGGTGTGAGAAAGCCCCTTCGCGTCTCACCACGCATGAGTTAAAGTCCGGCCGCAATGCAACCTCTCCGGATCACGTGACGCAACGGCTTCGCTTCATCGTCGCATGTCTTCTCGTCGCAAGTAGCTCGGCATTCGCGGGCCCCTGCCAGTTCGAGTCCCAAGGCGAAGGCCGCGTCGCTGCCATCGTCGATGCGCGCAGCGTGCGGCTCGATGACGGGCGCGAGATCCGCCTCAGCGGCATCGCGCCGACCGCGACCACGAAGCAGGCGCTGACCTCGCTGCTCGCCGGCCACGACGTGATGCTGCGGAGCGCTGACGACACGCCTGATCGCTACGGCCGCCAGAGTGCGCTTGTCTTCATCGGCGAAGGCGACATCTCGGTGCAGGCCATGCTGCTCGCTCGGGGCGATGCCATCACCTCCGCCGAGATCCTGGACAAGGACTGCGCGGCCGCCCTGATGGCGTCCGAAGCTGCGGCGCGGCGCCAAAAAATGGGCAGCTGGGCTGACCCGTCGGCCATAAAAAACGCGGAAAGTCCGGACGATATTTTGGCGGAGATCGGGCGCTTTACGGTGGTCGAAGGCAAAGTCCTGTCGGTCCGGCAAGCTGGGGCAACGACCTACCTCAACTTCGGACGAAACTGGACACGCGGCTTTGCCGTGACTATTTCAAAGCGCACGCTAGCGGCGTTCGAAAGCGCTGGTATGGCCCTTAAGTCCCTGGAGAATCGGCGTATTCGCGTTCGGGGCTGGGTTGAGGGGAATACGGGGCCACGCATCGATGTACGCCTCGTGGGGCAGATCGAGTTGCTGGGCGCAAACGAGCCGACAGGGGTAAGGCCTTAAGACAGGCCGGGCACGGGTTAAACGACGTGAATGGGGTGCTAGAACGGCACGGACTGGGCGATTGCCGCCGCCTGCGGGCTGCGCCGGCCGCGCTTTGCCTTGCGCTGGGCGGACTTCTCGCTGGCTGCGGCGATATGGGCCGGTTCCAGACTGCGGCGACCCCGGCAGCCGTCGCGATGCCGAAGCCGAAGCCCGCCGTCGCCCAAACCCCGGCCACCGAGAAGGAGCACGAGCGCATCCTGGCGACCTATGGCGGGACCTATGACGATCCCAAGCTCGAGGCGCTCGTCAGCAAGACCGTCGACCGGCTGGTCGCGGCCTCCGAGCGGCCCGACCAGGGCTACAAGGTCACCATCCTCAATTCCGGGGCGGTGAACGCCTTCGCGCTGCCCAACGGCCAGCTCTATGTCACGCGCGGCCTGCTCGCGCTCGCCAGCGACACCTCCGAATTGTCCTCCGTGCTCAGCCACGAGATGGCGCATGTGCTGTCCAAGCACGCGGCGATGCGCGAGGACCAGGCCCGCCAGGCCGCTATCGTCACCCGCGTTGTCACCGACATGAGCAACGATCCCGACCTCACCGCGCTGGCGCTGGCCAAGACCAAGCTCACCATGGCGAGCTTCTCGCGCAAGCAGGAGTTCGAGGCCGACGGCATCGGCGTCGGCATCTCCGCCAAGGCGCATTTCGACCCGTACGGCGCGGCGCGCTTCCTGTCCGCGATGGAGCGAAATGCCGAGCTGAAGGCCGGCAAGAGCTCGCTCGATCCGCGCGCGCAGGACTTCACCTCGTCGCATCCGGCAACTCCGGAACGCGTCCAGAACGCGCAGAACATTGCCCGCCAATACACCGCGCCTGAAGGCGCCGAGCGCGATCGCGAAAGCTATCTCGCCGCGATCGACAACCTCGTCTATGGCGAAGACCCGAGCGAAGGTTTTGTCCGCGGCCGGCGCTTCCTGCATCCGAAGCTCGGCTTCACCTTCCAGGCGCCGGACAATTTCACGCTCGACAACACCGCGCAGGCCGTGATCGGCGTCCGCGAGGGCGGCGCGCAGGCGATGCGCTTCGACGTCGTGCGCGTGCCGGCCGAACAGTCGCTCGGCGACTACCTCAATTCCGGCTGGATGGAAGGCGTCGAGAAGGCTTCGACCGAGGATCTCACCGTCAACGGTTTTCCAGCGGCGTCCGCCACCGCCAAGGGCGACCAATGGCAGTTCAAGGTCTATGCGCTGCGCTTCGGCAGCGACGTCTATCGCTTCATCTTCGCGGCACGGCAGAAATCGACCGAGAGCGAGCGGAATGCGCGCGAGACCGTCAACTCGTTCCGCCGGCTGACGCTGGAGGAAATCCAGGCCGCGCGCCCGCTGCGCATCAAGGTCATCACTGTGCAGCCCGGCGATACCGTGGAGTCGCTCTCCCACCGCATGGCCGGCGTCGACCATCCCGCCGAGCGCTTCCGCGTACTGAACGGCCTCGATCGCACCGCGCAGGTGAAGGTGCGCGACCGCGTCAAGATCGTGGCGGACTAAAGCGCGATGCGATTGGGATCGTCATCGCGCTTTAGGTTATTCTTTTGAGCATGATCTTTTCGGAAAACCGCTACACACTTTTCCGGACCATGCTCCGACGCCGCGCTAAGCGGATGTCATCCCAGAGAGACGCGGCCTCCCCCGCACCATGATCAGCGCCGCCGCCATCACCTCCAGCACGATGCAGAGATAGAAGGGCAGCGTATAGCCGCCGGAGAGATCGCGCAGGAAACCGACCACGCCGGGACCGAACGCGTAGGTCACCTGGTTGATCGCCGTGTTGAGGCTGATCAGCACGCCGAAGGCGGCAGAGTCGAACTCCTGCTGCACGATGAGCGAGGGCAGCGTGATGAGGTTGCCGACCGAAAAGCCGAACACGGCGCAGGCCGCGATCAGCACGTAATCGTTGTGCAGGTTGACGACGACGAGAAGCGCGGCGGCCTGGCTGAGGAACGACAGCGCGGACGCGAGGCGCTGATTGATGCGGTCGATCACCAGCGAGAACAGCACGCGACCGACCACCGCCATCGCGGTGAGCACCGCGACGGCCACGGCGGCGCGCTCGCGTCCGATCACGGGATCGAGGAACGAGATCAGATGCACGATGAAGCCGACCTGGGCGAACAGCACCAGGGCGAAGGCGATCGTCACCGTGAGGAAGCCGGCGTCCCGCAGCGCCCAGGCGCGGATCTCAGTCGATGATTGCGGCTTCGCCTTCGCCGCCGCCTGCCACCCGTGGCGATCGGGCGGGCGGCCGACGAGAAGGAGGATGACCGGCACGAGCAGGATCAGCATGGCGCCGGCGGCGGCGTACATCGCACCGGCGAAGCCGATATGGCCGATCAATGCTACCAGCAGCGGCACGCCGGCGATGCCGCCGAAGCTGGCGCCGTTGAGCGCGAGACTGATCGCCATGCCGCGCTTCTGGTCGAACCACAGGCTGATCGTGTTGGTGATCATGCCGAGACTGGTGCCGGCCCAGCCGAAGGCGAGCACGGCATTGGCGAGATAGAGCTGCCAGGGCTCGCGCACCGCGCCGATCGCGACCGCGGCGGACGCCATCGCCAGCGTCCCGGCGATCAGGCTGAGCCGTGGACCGTATTTCCGCACGGCCTCGCCGACGAAGACGACCAGCAGCGCGCCGAACAAATAGAAGAACGTGGTGCCGGAGGAGATCAGCGAGGCCGGCCAGCCCCGTGCGCGCTGCAGCTCGGCGACATAGACGCTCTGGCCGTAGAAGCCGAGCCCCCAGCCGAAGGTGGCGAGCAGGAAGCAGACCGCGACGATGCGCCAGCCTTCATAGCGGAGCGAGGATTCGTGGGCCGCTGGGGTCTGAGGATTGTCGAGCATTTCATCTGCCGTTTGTTCTGCTCCGTCATGCCCGGACTTGTTCCGGGCATCCACGTTCTTCTTCCGACCTCGCAAAGACGTGGATGGCCGGGACAAGCCCGGCCATGACGACATCTAAATAACCTTCCTCAGAAAATCACTTCGACCTGGATCGAAGTGTCAACGCTGCTGACACCCTCCCGCCACTCACACGGCATCGGGGAATTCGCCCATGGCCGCCTCCAGCCGCGCCTTGCGGCGCTTCGCCCAGGAGACCAGCGAGAGCACCGCAAGGCCCAGCACCACCGGCGGGAACACCACGAGGTTCACCGCGGACCAGCCGTAATTGGCGAGCAGCTGGCCCGATGAGAACGAGCCGATCGCCATCATGCCGAACACCAGGAAATCGTTGAAGGCCTGCACCTTGTTGCGCTCCTGCGGGCGATGCGTCTCCAGCACCAGCGCGGAGGCGCCGATGAAGGAGAAATTCCAGCCTACGCCGAGCACGATCAGCGTCGCCCAGAAATGCATCGCCGTAAGGCCGGAGAGACCGATGATGGCGGCGCCCGCTTCCAGCAGCAGGCCGGCGGCGACGATCTTCGGAGCGCCGAAGCGCGCGATCAGCGTGCCCGTGAAGAAGCTCGGCCCGTACATCGCAACGATGTGCCATTGCAGGCCGAAATTGGAATCGGACACGGACAGGCCGCACAGCTTCATCGCAAGCGGCGCCGAGGTCATGACCAGGTTCATCATGGGATAGGAGATGACGCCGCACAGCGCTGCCGCGATGAAGCGCGGCTGGGACACGATCGTGAGCAGCGGCCGGCCGCCGTGCAGATCGGCCGGCGCGGGCTTCGGCATATCGACGCCGGCGACGATGCCCATCGCGATCAGCGCGACGGCGGCCTGCACCAGGAAGCTGAAGGCGAACAGATAAGGCTGCCAGACATCCATGGTCCATTGCACGAGCTGCGGACCGAGCACGCCGGCGAACACGCCGCCCGCCATCACCCAGGACACGGCCTTCGGCCGGTAGGCCGCACTGGCGCCATCCGCGGCGGCGAAGCGATAGGATTGCGCCACCGCGCCGTAGAGACCGCCGAGGAAGGTAGCAAAGCAGAACAGCGCGAACGAGCCGCGCAGAATTGCGAGCGAGCCGAGCAGGCCGGTGAGCGTGCCGAGACCCGTGCCGATGACGAAGGCGGCGCGGCGGCCGAAGCGGCGCGAGATCGCGCCGGTCGGCAGCGTCCCGGCGGCGAGCCCGACCACATACATCGATATCGGCACGGTCGCGAACGACATGTCGGGCGCGAGCGTGGCGCCGACGATCGCTCCGGTGGCGAAGATCACGGCCGAGTTGGCGCCGGTCAGCGCCTGCGCGGCGGCGAGGCGCACCACGTTGGCGCGCGCGCGGGCATCGTCGGCGATCTCATGGGCTGCAGTCACGTCCAGCATCGGCATTTCCGCCCAAAGGGCTCTGTTGATTCGCGGCACTATGGAGGGGTGAGAGAGGGCCGGCAACCGGCGCAAACGGGCGCGGGCCATGCCCCTGACGCAATCGCTGGAATGATAACGCTGCGCACCCTTGACGGCTTGCGCTCGATCAAATCCTATCCGCCGCGATCTTCCGGGAGTTACCTTCATGTCCGTCGACGACAGGCCCACGCTTCAAGCGCCCGACGACGATCCCTGGCTGTGGCTGGAGGAGATCGAGGGCCGGCAGGCGCTCGATTTTGTAGAGCGGCAGAACAGCCTGACGCTCGCCGCGTTCGGCGGCAAGGCCTTCGAGCACGATCGCGACATCCTCGCGGCGATCTATGACCGACCTGACAACATTCCCTATGTCAGCCGGCGCGGCAACGACCTGCACAATCTCTGGAAAGACACCGCCAACCCGCGCGGCCTGTGGCGGCGGACTTCGCTTGCGGAATTTCGCAAAGCCGATCCGGCATGGGAGACCATGCTGGACATCGACCAGCTCGCGAGAAGCGAAGACGAGGACTGGTTGCTTAGCGGTATCGCCACGATGCCGGGAAGCTCGCGGGCGATCTTGAGCCTGTCGCGCGGCGGCAGCGATGCCGTCACCTTGCGGGAATTCGACCTCGCCACGAAAAGTTTCGTGGCGAACGGCTTTGCGCTGCCGGAAGCGAAAGGCGGCGTCGACTGGCTCGATGCCGACACGCTGCTGCTGTCAAGCGCGCATGGCGAGGACATGGCGACGAGCTCGGGCTATGCGCGCACCGTCCGCCTGTGGCGGCGCGGCCAACCGGTCGATCAGGCACAGATGGTCATCGAGACCACCGCCGATCACATGGTGATCTATGGCATGGCCGACGACACCGGAGCGGCGCCCCGGGTCTGGATCGTCGACCAGATCGACTTCTTCAACCACGCCATCTGGCTGCGCGATGCGGCCGGCACGACGACGAAGCTCGATCTGCCGACCGGGATTTGGATGCAGGCGCATGGCGACTGGTTCGCGATGAAGCTACGCAAGGACTGGCAGGTCGATGGCCGGACCTATGCCACCGACACCGTGCTCGGCATCTCGCTCTCGGCCTTCCTCGCCGGCAGCCGCGGTTTTGTCGTCCTGTTCGAGCCCGCACCGCGGCGCGCGCTGCAAGGGTTGTTCTGGGCGGAAGGAAAGCTGGTGATGTCGATTCTCGACGAGCTCAAACCTCGCTTCGAGATCTGCACACCGTCTGCCACTAGCTGGAGCCGCGAGACACTTGGCGGCCTGCCGCAGATCGGCGTCGTCGATGTCTGGCCGCTCGACCGCCATGCATCGGAGAGCAATGGCGATCTGCTCGCCAATGTGCAGGACCCGCTGACGCCGCCGGCGCTGCTGCTGATCGAGCGCGGCGTCGCAAGCCCGATCGTGCTGAAGCAGGCGCCGAAGACGTTCACCGCCGATGGCCTCGTGGTGACGCAGCACGAGGCGATCTCCGTTGACGGCGAGCGTATCCCCTATGTGCAGACGGGCCCTGCCGGCGAGACCGGCGATGCGCCGGTCTATCTGAGCGCCTATGGCGGCTTTGGTCACTCGGTGAAGCCGTACTACAATTCCTCGCTCGGCAAGTTGTGGCTGGAGCGCGGCGGCACGATTGTGCAGGCGAATCTGCGCGGCGGCGGCGAGTTCGGCACGCGCTGGCACGATGCCGGACGGCTTGCCGGCAAGAAGCTTTCACACGACGATTTCGCCGCGGTCGCGGCCGATCTCGTCCGCCGCGGTGTGACGAGCGCAAAACGCATCGCCGCGCAGGGCGGATCGAACGGCGGCATCCTCATCACCAACATGCTGGTGCGCTATCCCGAGCGTTTCGGCGCATTGTTCTGTACCATCCCGCTGATCGACATGCGCCGCTACACCAAGCTGCTCGCCGGCGCGAGCTGGATCGCGGAATATGGCGATCCCGACAAGCCGGAGGAATGGGAATGGCTGCAGACATACTCGGCCTATCACAATGTGAAAGCCGGCCGGTCCTATCCGCCGATCCTGATTGCAACGACGCGGCGCGACGACCGCGTCCATCCCGGCCATGCCCGCAAGATGGCGGCAAAGCTGCAGGCCATGGGCTATGAGGCCTGGTTCTACGAGCCGCCCGCAGGCGGCCACGGCTACGGCAAGGACAACAAGGAGCGCGCCGGTTTCGAGGTGCTGGGCTATCGGTTCTTGAAGGAGAAGATCGGGTGGCGGGATGAAGGCTAGAGTTGGGTGCGCTGACGTCTCCACATCGTCATGGCCGGGCTTGGCCCCGCCATCCACGCCTTGCCTTACCGCCCGAAGAACGTGGATGCCCGGGACAAGCCCGGGCATGACGACCTCCTAGCCTCTTGCAAACACCAGCGTCAGATTGTTCGCGGGCATCTCGATCGTGTCGACGAGGCCGAGGCCTGCCGCCTTCGCCAGCTTCTCGACGTCGACGACGTCGCGCACGCCCCATTCGGGATTGCCCTCGCGCAAGGAGGTGTCGAACACCGCATTGCTGAGCGCGGTATGCTTGCCGTCGCGCTTGAAGGGGCCGTAGAGGAACAGCTTGCCGTCGCGGCGCAGATAACGGCCCGCGCCGGCGAACAGGCCTTCGGCCACGGCCCAGGGCGCGATGTGAATGACATTGGCGCAGAACACGGCCGCGAGGCTGGTCGGCCCCTGCCCGCTTTTCATTTCCGGGCACCAGTCGGGATCGGTGAGGTCGATGCGCAGGGGTGAACGGATGTTCGGCAGGCCGGCATGCACGCGCCAGGCTTCGATGCTCTTGAGGTGGCGCTGGTTGAGATCGCTCGGCCACCAGATCAGGCCCGGCGTGTGGCGGGCGAAATGCACCACGTGCTGCCCGGTTCCACTGCCGAGTTCCACGACGTTGCCGGTCGCATCCGCGAGATGCTTTTCCAGCGCTGCCCAGATCGGTTCGTGATTGCGATGGAAGGCAGGCGCATCGAGCCGGCCATCCGGCTCGACCCGTCCGCCATCCCTGCCAAATTCGACCACATATTCAGCCAAGTGACGTCCCCAAAAAATGCGAACCAGAAAAGGCGGCCAAACGTCCGAGAATAATCTACTAGTTCACGCCCATCCGAATGAACGAACTATCTCGTCAGTTGCAATGCGCAGGATATTAACTCCATTTCACCGCGTGCATAGTCTTGATTGTCAGGCGATGGCCTTTGTGCTTTTGAACAATTCCGCAAACGAGATCATCGAGATAACGCCGGGACGATGCCTTGACCGCCTTTCCTCGCAAGCCCGCTCTGCTTGCTGCGCTGGCCCTCCTCGCCGGCGCGGCAATGGCCCCGGCGGGGGCGCAATCCACCGTGACGGAGGGCCAGAAGCTCGCCTTCGACCGCGGCAAGGGCAATTGCCTCACCTGCCACGTCATCAAAGGCGGCGACCTGCCGGGGACGATCGGACCGGAGCTGAAGGACATCAAGGCCAAATACCCCGATCGCAACGAGCTCACCGCGATCATCTTCGACGAGACCAAGCGCAATCCGCAAACCATGATGCCGCCGTTCGGCCGGAACCGGATTTTGACCGAGCAGGAGATCAACGCGATTGTTGATTTCCTGCAGACCCTGTAACCGCCGGCGGCCCCTAGGAGACTTGAGATGACCACGACCCCCAAGCCTCATTGGAGGCCTCATCCGACGCGGCGCCTGATCCTTCAGGGCGCTGCCTCCGTGGCGCTGCTCGGCCTCGGCAATCTGCCGTTCGCGCCCGCGCGCGCCGCGGCGAACGACAAATATCCGGAAGAGGCCTTCAGGCAGAAGAGCGAGGCGGATGCGATCAAGGCGCTCTACGGCAAGGCCGCCGAGCCGTCGGACAAGGTCAAGCTGGATGCGCCGGAGATCGCCGAGAACGGCGGCGTCGTGCCGATCTCGGTGACGACGACGCTGGACAAGGTCACCTCGATCTCGTTCTTCGTGGCGGAGAACCCGAGCGCGCTGGCGGCCAGCTACAGGATTCCCGATGGCACGATCCCTGCCGTCGCCAACCGGCTCAAGATGGCCAGGACCACCAAATTGACCGCGATCGTAGAGGCCGACGGCAAGCTCTACAGCGCGACCAAGGAGGTCAAGGTCACCGTCGGCGGTTGCGGCGGCTAAGCGAGGCAGTTCGACATGGCATCCAGCGTTCGCGTGCGCGCAACATCGACCGGCGACATCACCGAGGTGCAGACGCTGATCCAGCACCCCATGGACACCGGCCTCGTCAAGGACTCCAAGGGCGAGTTGATCCCGGCGCATTTCATCCAGCAGCTGAAGTTCGAATGTAACGGCAAGGACGTGTTCGTCGCCGATTGGGGCACAGCGGTCTCCAAGGACCCCTACGTCAAGTTCAGCTTCAAGGGCGCCAAGAAGGGCGACGAGCTCAAGATCTCCTGGACCGACAACAAGGGCGGCTCGGATACGACCACCGCGAAGATCGCGTGATGAAGGCCCGCATCCACCTCCTGCTGGGCTCACTCAGCGCTGCGCTCGTCGCGTTCGCGCTCGCCGCGCCGCGCGTGATCGCTGCCGACAAGGTCGATCCCGTCGCCGACGCCAAGGCGTTCCAGAACTTCTTCTTCCAGAAATTTCCGAACGTGAAGCACGAGGATTTCGTCAACGGTCCGTATTCCATGAACGAGGACATGAAGCGGCAGTGGCAGGAGAAGGAGGAATTCCCTCCTTACGAGTTCGCGCTCGAGGCCGGCAAGGAGATGTTCTCGACCCCGTTCAAGAACGGCAAGACCTATGCCGACTGCTTTCCGAACGGCGGCATCGGCATCCGCCAGAACTATCCGTACTTCGACAGCGGCGAAGGCAAGGTCATCACGCTGGAGCTCGCGCTCAACCGCTGCCGCGAGGCCAATGGCGAGGCGCCCTATTCCTACGTCAAGGACGAGATGGCCTCGCTCACCGCCTACATGGCCTACACCTCGCGCGGCAAGCTGATGGACATCAAGATCCCCGACGATCCCCGCGCGCTGGCGGCGTACGAGAACGGCAAGCGCTATTTCTACACGCGGCGCGGCCAGATGAATTTCTCCTGCGCGAGCTGCCACGTGCAGAGCCCGGGCGAGCGCATCCGCGCCGAGACCCTCGCCCCAGCGCTCGGCATCCTCAACGCGATGCCGATCTACCGCTCCGAATGGAGCGGCATGGGCACGACCAGCCGCCGCTTCATTACCTGCAACAGCCAGACCCGCGCGGTTCCACTGGAGCCGCAGTCGGATGAATATCGCGACGTCGAATATTTCCTGTCCTACGTCGCCAACGGCCTGCCGATCTCGGGACCGGGAGCACGGCCATGAAGCTGTCACTTGGCTTGGCCATGCTGCTCGCCTTGAGCCTTGCGCCATCCGCGCGCGCGGCGAGTGAGGCGGACTACAAGGCGGCCTATGCGGCCGCCGAAGCCGCCTCCAAGGAGGCGGCGGGCATGCGCAACCAGTGGACGGTGACCGTATCTGCGCTGGCGGCCGCGAAAAGGGCTGCCGATGGCGGCGATTTCGGCCGTGCGGTGGCCGCGGCCAGGGAAGCCGAAGCGCTGGCGAGGGCGTCGATCTTCCAGGCTGTTTCCGAAAAAGAAGCCTGGAAGGCGATGGAAATCCGCTAGACTGCCCCGCGGTGAACGCAGTCCCCACGAGAGGCGCGGAGAATTCTTGAATGGCGATCCGCCGCCGCGATTTCCTGAAAGGTGCAGGCCTTGCCGCGGCAACGATTGGCCTGCCGCGGCTCGCCCGCGGCGCTGACGCCGCCAGCATCTACGACCTCGAACGGTTCGGCAATGCGCGCATCCTGCACATCACCGACACGCATGCGCAGCTCAATCCGGTCTATTTCCGCGAGCCCAGCGTCAATATCGGCATCGGCGAGATGGCGGGACGGCCGCCGCATCTGGTCGGCCGGGCCTTTCTCGAGCGCTTCGGCATCCGCTCCGACAGCGCCGATGCCTATGCCTTCACCTGCTTCGAGTTCGAGAAGTCCGCAGGCCGCTTCGGCAAGCTCGGTGGCTTTGCCCATCTGAAGACACTGGTCGATCGCCTGCGCGCCGATGTCGGCGAGCGGCGTTCGCTGCTCGTCGACGGCGGCGATCTCTGGCAGGGCACGGGGCTGGCCAACCTGATGCAGGGCCGCGACATGGTCGAGGTGGCCAATCTGCTCGGCATCGAGGCGATGACGGGCCATTGGGAATTCACCTATGGCGAGCAGACGCTGCGCGACAATCTCGAGCGTTTCAAGGGCGAGTTCCTGGCGCAGAACGTGTTCCTGACCGAAGAGGCCGCGTTCAACGACGCGCCCGCCTTCGACAAGGCCACTGGGCGCGTGTTCAAGCCTTCCGTCATCAAGGAGCTCGGCGGGTATCGCATCGCAATCGTCGGCCAGGCCTTTCCCTACACTCCGATCGCGCATCCCAGGAGGTTTACACCGGACTGGAGCTTTGGCATCCGCGAGGAGGAGCTGCAGAAGCATGTCGATGCCTTGCGCGGCACCGACAAGGTCGACGCCGTCGTGCTGCTGTCGCACAACGGCATGGACGTGGATCTCAAGCTCGCCAGCCGGATCACCGGCATCGACGTCATTCTCGGCGGCCACTCCCATGATGCCGTGCCGCAGCCCATGCCGGTGAAGAACGCAGGTGGTACGACGCTCGTCACCAATGCCGGCTCCAACGGGAAATTTCTGGGTGTGCTCGATCTCGCGCTCGACAGCGGCAAAGTCAGCGATGCCAGATATCGTCTGCTGCCGGTCTATTCGGAGCTGCTGAAGCCCGATCCGGCGATGGCCGAGCTGATCGGCCGGGTCCGTGCACCGCACGTGGCCGACTGGTCGGAAAAGATCGCGACGCCCGACCGGCTGCTTTATCGCCGCGGCAATTTCTCCGGCCCCATGGACGAGCTGATCTGCACCGCGCTGCGCACCGAGCTCGATGCCGAAATCGCGCTGTCGCCGGGCTTCCGCTGGGGCGTCACCGCGCTGTCCGGCCAGGCCATGACCATGGAGGATCTGCTGGCGGAAACCGCGATCACCTATCCCGAGACCTATGTGCAGGAGATGACGGGTGCGGAGATCAAGGACCTGCTCGAGGACGTCTGCGACAACCTCTTCAACGCCGATCCCTACTACCAGCAGGGCGGCGACATGGTCCGTGCCGGCGGGCTCAGCTACACCTGCACGCCGGACGCTGCGATCGGCAGCCGCATCTCGGAGCTGAAGCTCGGCAGCGGCAAGGCGCTCAACGCCGGCCACCGCTACAAGGTCGCGGGCTGGGCCTCAGTCAACGGCCAGCAGGGCGCGCCGGTGTGGGACGTGGTCGGCAAATATCTGCGCTCGGGCCGGATGATGCCCGAACGGCTCGGCTCCGGCGTGACGCTGAAAGGCGTCGAAGGCAATCCAGGCATTGCAGGACTGGGATGATGTGTTTTGTCCGCGATCATGCGGCCATAATAATAATCTTCTAAATTTTTCTGCTCGTGCAGTGAATTACTTCTCTTTCCGACCCGTATTGTAGTAGAATCTTAGAAGTCAGTTCCAAGCCGGGTTCTGCCATGATCTTCCGACAGCTCTTCGACAGCGTTTCGGGCACCTACAGCTACGTCCTCGCCAGCCGCCCCGGCGGCGAGGCGCTGATTCTCGACCCCGTGCTGGAGAAGGTCGACCGCTACTGCCAATTGCTGCGCGAGCTCGACCTCAAGCTGGTCAAGGCGGTGGACACGCATCTGCATGCCGACCACGTCACCGGCCTCGGCGAGCTGCGCGATCGCACCCATTGCATGACCGTGATGGGCGACCAGACCAAGGCCGACGTCGTCGCCATGCGGGTGGCCGACGGCGACAAGGTGACGATCGAGGGCCTGTCGCTCGACGTGATGTACACGCCGGGCCACACCGACGATTCCTATTCTTATTTGATGGGCGACCGCGTCTTCACCGGTGACACGCTGCTGATCCGCGGCACCGGCCGCACCGATTTCCAGAACGGCTCGGCGCGCGCGCAATACGATTCGATCTTCAACCGCCTCTTGAAGCTGCCGGACGAGACGATGGTGTTTCCGGCCCACGACTACAAGGGCGACACCGTCTCCACCATCGGCGAGGAAAGACGCTACAATCCGCGGCTCCAGGTGCGCTCGGTCGACGAATATGTCGAGCTGATGGCCAATCTGAAGCTGCCCAATCCGAAGATGATGGACGTGGCGATCCCCGCCAACATGCATGTCGGCCTGCATCAGGAAGAGCTGGAGAAGGAAGGCCGCGCGCTCAGCGCGATCGAGGCGATCCGCAGCCTCGGCCGGCCCGACATCCTGCTGGTCGACTTGCGCGAGACCAATGAGCGGATGAAGCACGGCATGCTCGAAGGCGCGCTGCACACGCCCTACCCTTCCGTCGAGGAGAGCCTGAAGCCCGGCGGCATGCTGCGCGAGGTCGCGGCCGCTAGCGGCCGCCGCGTGGTGTTCTTCTGCGCTTTCGGCGAACGCTCGGCGATGGCCGTTGCGGCTGCAAAGGAGGCGGGGCTTCTCAACACCGCACATATCGCCGGCGGCCTCGATGCCTGGAAGAAGGCAGGCGGGCCGGTGGTGCACTGACGATCTCGTCGCCCCTTGAGATAAATCAGGCGCCGCACATATTTGGCAGGTAGATTCGGATGCAGCATCACCCATCCGGGACCAGCCATGGCCAAGACCGGCAAGTCGAGCGAGCCGCCCAAGATCACCGAGAAGAAGCCCGCGGACGACAAGGCGAAGAGGGCCCCGCGCCGGCGCGAGACCGATGACGACGACTACGAAGACGGCGACATCGCAACGCCGAAGCGCGACCGCTATGGCCCGGACGACGAGCCGTTCTGAGGATGCAGCTCCGCTGTCGTTCCTGCGCTCGCCGGGGACAACGGCGTGAAGCACACCTGACCCGCACGGCCCCGCCCGCACTACCTGCCATGCGCCTGCGTTCATGGACAAATAACCGCCAGCCCCGATAGTTTGCCGGTCCATCGGGAGTGAAACGGAACTGCAATGGTCGACGTTCTCGCCGCACCGCAACAAGGCAAGACGGACAGTGCGCTGCGCACGCTGACGGGGATCTCGATCGCGCATTGGGTCAGCCATTTCCATCTGCTGGTCCTGCCGATGCTGTTTCCGTTCCTGAAGGAGAAGCTCGGCGTCGGCTATGTCGAGCTCGGCTTCGCCCTCACCGTGTTCGCGGTGGTATCGGGGTTAACCCAGGCGCCGACCGGCTACCTCGTCGACCATTTTGGCGCGCGGCGCATTCTCTTGGCCGGGCTCGCGCTCGGCGGCGCCGCGCTGATCCTGCTCGGTCTGCATCTCAGCTACGCCTCGCTGATCGCCTGCGCAGTGCTGCTGGGACTTGCCAACAGCGTCTATCATCCCGCCGATTACGCGATTCTTGCGGAGCACATGGACGAGGGGCGGATGGGCCGCGCCTTCTCGATCCATACCTTTGCCGGGTTTCTCGGCGGCGCCGTCGCACCGGCGATCGTGGCCGCGCTCGTAACGCTGTCCGGCAGCACCGGCGCGCTGATCGCCTCGGGCGCGATCGGCATTGCGGTGGCGCTGCTGCTGATCATCATGAACATACCCGATGCCGGTGCGCACAAGAAGAAGCCCGGCAGCGAGAGCGCGCCAAAGCAGGCCATCATCACGCCGGCGCTGATCACGCTGACTGCGCTGTTCATGCTGCTGAGCCTGTCGGTTGCCGGCATCAACAATTTCGGCGTGGTGGCGCTGATGAGCGGCTACGGCACGTCCTATTCGATCGCCAATGTCGCGCTGACGGCGTTTCTCGCCGCAAGCGCCGCGGGCGTACTCGCCGGCGGCTTCCTCGCCGACCGCACCGAGCGCCACGGCTATGTCGCGGCGGCCTGCTTCGCCGCGAATGCGGCCATCGTGCTGCTGATCGCGCTGGTGACGCTGCCGGGCTGGGCCTTGACGGCGACGATGGCGACCGCAGGTTTCCTCTCCGGCGTGATCGCGCCTTCGCGCGACATGCTGGTGCGCAATGCCGCGCCTCCGGGTGCCGCGGGGCGCGCTTTCGGCATCGCCTCTACCGGCTTCAACCTCGGTGGCATCGTCTCACCGCTGCTGTTCGGCTGGATCATGGATCAAAGCGCGCCGCACTGGGTGTTCGGCGCGTCCGTGATCTTCATGGTGGCGACGGTGGTGCTGTCGCCGTTCACGGAGCGCCGGCCGGCGAAAGCTTGACGACGGCCGATCTCGGATCGGCGTACGCTCGATACGACGACAGTCGTGAGGCTGCGGGCCGCCGCCCTTACGTCGGCGACACTGCGCCCTTCAGCGCCGTGCCCTGCGCCGCCGCGCCACGCGTCAGCCTGGCCTTTTCCGTGTTCGGCCACAGCAGCAGCAGACCGATGACGCCGGAGCCGATCATGACCACCGCATTGATGGTGAAGCCGGTCAGGTAGCCGTCGAGCATGCTGCCGGCGCGCTGGATCACGGTGCCCATCACGCTCGGCGCGATGATTCCAGAAAGCGTGTAGAGCGCGCCGTAGATCGCGAGCACTGCACCGCGCTGCGAGGCCGGCGTGAACTCGCCGAGCATCGGCGGGCAGACCACGTAGATCGCACCGCAGAGTCCGGAGCCGACGACGAGCAGCGCGATCTGCAGGCCGGCGCCCTCGACATGCGCCATCGCGGTGAGGATCAGGCCGCCGACGATGAGCGGCACCGAGCCGAGCACGCCGCGCGAGACGCGCGTGGTGTAGCCGCGGGCCATCATCACCTGCGAGATCCAGCCGGTGAGGAGAACGATGGTAGCGCCGAACACCCAGGGCAGGATCGAGATGAAGCCGGCCTGGCTCTGCGAGAAGCCGAGCCCCTTGACGATGAAGGGCGTGAACCAGGTGAGGCCGAGCGACAGCGCCCAATAAGCGCCGAAGGTCGCGATCACGCAGCCGAGGAAGGTGCGCGAGGTCAGCAGCTGCACATACGGAATCTTCGGCTCGGTGGCGACCAGGATCTCGGTATCCTCCAGCGGGCCTTCCTTGCCGAGCGCGAGCCAGGCTGCGACCCAGATCAAGCCGACGACCCCGAGCGCGCCGAAGGCGTAATGCCAGGAATGGTTGACGATGATCCAGTTCAGCGCCGGCACCGCCAGGATGACGCCGAAGGCCGAGCCCTGTGACAGGATTGCAGTCGGCAGCGTGCGCTTCTCGTCGGGGAACCATTTGTAGATGGCGTGCGCGGCGACCGAGAAGGCCGGCCCTTCGCCCGCCCCCAGCACGATGCGGCAGATCAAGAGCGTGGTGAAGGAGACTGTGCCTACCATCGGGAACTGCGACACCGCCCAGATCACCGCCAGCGTCAACAACACCCAGCGCGTCGGCACCTTGTTGACGATGAAGCCGACCACGATGGCCGAGATCGAGAACAGGAAGAAGAACGAGGACCCGAGCAGACCGAACTGCTCGGCGCTGAGCTTCATCTCGGTCATGATCGGCACACCGGCGAGACCGACCACGATCTTGTCCGCGAAGTTCACCACCATGAAGAGAAAGAGGAGAAATGTAATAGTCCAGGCGCCCTTTGGCGTTTTGGTCGTCTTGGCCGCCACATTCGGCGTTTCCTGAGCGCTCATCATTCTCCCCACATGTCGTTTCGGCACTTTCTTGATTTGGCCGTTTTGGAAGCTAACAGCGGCTTCAGGGCCAACGCAACCCCGGCATTTCCGCATCAGGTGTGCTAGGCAGCAATTCCGTTAATTCGTCCGGCGCCATCATCGTGCTGAGCATCCGAAACCTCTCAAAGACCTTCTCTTCGGCCGGCGATCCCGTTCACGTTCTGCGCGGCGTCGACCTCGACCTCGGGGCTGGCGAGCGCGTCGCCCTGACCGGTGAATCCGGCAGCGGCAAGAGCACGCTGCTGCACCTGATCGCCGGCCTCGACGCCGCCGATGGCGGCTCGATCCGGCTGGGTGACGCCGAGGTCACCACGCTATCGGATGCCGGACGCGCCAGCTTGCGGCGGAATCGCATCGGCCTGGTTTTTCAGCAGTTCAACCTGATCCCGAGCCTCTCGGTCGCGGACAATCTCGCCTTTCAGGCGCGGATCGCCGGCCGGCATGATGCGGCCTGGACGAAAGAGCTTGTCGAGCGCCTCGGACTCGGCAGCCTGCTCAAACGGTATCCAGAGCAGATATCAGGCGGCCAGCAGCAGCGGGTCGCGATCGGCCGGGCGCTGGCGACAAAGCCCGCGCTGCTGCTGGCGGACGAGCCGACCGGCAATCTCGACGAAGCTACCGCCGAGGAGGTGCTGGCGCTGGCGCGCGACCTCGTCGCGCGCACCGGCTGCGGCTTCCTGATGGTGACGCACAGCCTGCATCTCGCCGCCACGCTCGACCGTCATCTCACGTTGCATGCGGGGCGCATTTCATGAAGCGCGCGCTCTGGGTTCTCGCCGTGCTGCTCAGCCATTGGCGGCTCCACAAGATGCAGTTCGCGACGCTGCTGATTGGCCTGATTGCGGCGACCGCGCTGTGGAGCGGGGTGCAGGCCATCAATCAGCAGGCCCGCAATGCCTATGACCGCGCTGCAGCGACATTCGGCGGCGTGCGCACCGCGATGCTGGTCGCTCCCAATGCGGCGACTTTCCCGCAGGAGCTGTTCATAAAGCTCCGCCGCGCCGGCTGGCCGGTGTCGCCGGTGCTGGAGGGGCGCGTCCAGATCAACGGGCATTCGGTGCGGCTGCTCGGCATCGAGCCGGTCACGCTGCCGGTCGATGTCGGCAACGCGCCACGCCTGGGTGCCACGGATCTCAGCAGCTTCGTTGCTCCGCCCGGCCAGACATTGGTGGCCCGGGAGACGTTGAGGGGCTTGGAGCAAGCAGAAGGCGCGGCCCCGGCGATCAGCAGCGGCGCAAGGCTGCCGCCGCTGCGGGTCCAGCCGCAGCTCGCACCCGATGTGCTCGTGGTCGATATCGGCGTGGCACAGCGGCTGCTGAGCAAGCCCGACCAGGTCTCGCGGCTGCTGATCGGCAAGCCGAGGGGCAAGCCCGCACCGCTCGCGAGCGTGGTCGGCGAGCAGCTAGAGCGAGTCGAGCCCAATGCGGAGACGGAGCTCGAGCGTCTCACCGACAGTTTTCATCTCAACCTCACCGCCTTCGGCCTGCTGTCGTTCTTCGTCGGCCTGTTCATCGTCAATTCGGCCGTCGGCCTTGCGTTCGAGCAGCGGCTGCCAATGCTGCGCACTTTGCGGGCCTGTGGCGCCTCGGCGCGGCTAGTCAATACGGTGCTGGTGGTCGAGCTGGTGGCGCTGGCGCTGGTCGCAGGCCTGATCGGGCTCGCGTGCGGCTATTTCATCGCAGCCGCCCTGCTGCCCGATGTCGCGGCCTCGCTGCGCGGACTCTATGGCGCGCAGATCCCTGGGCAGCTCAGCCTGCGGCCCGAATGGTGGCTCGCCGGCATCGGGATCAGCGTGGCGGGTGCGCTTGTGGCGGCGGCGACCAGCCTGATCAAGGCGATCAGGATGCCGGTGCTGGCGACGGCGCAGCCGGGCGCCTGGCAGCAGCGGCAACGCCGCTGGCTGATCCTGCAGAGCTGTGCGGCCTGCGGCGCGTTCGCCGTCGCGCTGCTGCTGCTCCACTACGGGCAATCACTGATCGCAGGGTTCGGCGTGCTGGCCGCGCTGATGTTCGGTGCGGCACTGATCCTGCCGGCCTTCCTCGACATCATCCTGCTCGTAGGCCAGCGCTTCGCGCGAGGCCCGCTCGTGCTGTGGTTCTGGGCGGACAGCCGGCAGCAGCTCTCCGGATTGTCGCTGGCGCTAATGGCGCTTTTGCTCGCGCTTGCCGTCAACGTCGGGGTCTCCACCATGGTGGAGACCTTCAGCCGCACCTTCATCGGCTGGCTCAACGGGCGGCTCGCCGCCGACGTCTACGTCAGCGCGTCCGACAATGCGCAAGGCGTCGCGATCCGGAACTGGCTGAAGGATCGCAGCGATGTTCAGGCGATCCTCTCGGGCGGGCGCGCGGAGGCGCAGGTTCAGGGCCAGCCGGTCGAGTTGCTCGGCCTGCCCGATCACGCGCTCTATCGCGAGCGCTGGCCGCTACTCGAGACCGCGCCGCGCGCCTGGACCCGCCTGGTACCGGGCAATGCCGCCTTCATCAGCGAGCAATTGAGCCGGCGGCTGAACGTGCAGATCGGCGACGTCGTCGAGGTGCCGGCGCCGGGCGGGACCTGGGAGCTCGACATCGTCGGCATCTATGCCGATTACGGCAACCCCAAGGGGCAGCTCACTGTGAACGTCGCCGCATTGATCCGGCAGTTTCCGCAGACGCCGCAGACGCGGATCGGCCTGATCGTCGCGAGAGAGAATATCCCCGGCCTGATTGCGGCTTTGCAGAAGCAGTTCGGGCTCGACGACCGCAGAATCGCCGACCAGGCGACGGTGAAGGCGGAATCGATCCGCATCTTCAACCGCACCTTTGCGGTGACGTCGGCGCTGAACGCCTTCACGCTCGGCGTCGCCGGAATCGCATTGCTCACGAGCCTGCTGACCCTGGCGAACTCCCGACTGCCGCAGCTTGCGCCGCTGTGGGCGATCGGCCTGACCCGGCCACGCCTTGCCGCAATCGAGCTGACCAAGACGCTCTCGGTCGCGCTGTTCACGGCACTGCTGGCCGTGCCGCTCGGACTGCTGGTCGCGTGGTGCCTGATTGCAATCGTGAACGTGAAAGCTTTCGGCTGGCGGCTGCCGTTCCACGTCTTTCCGTTGCATCTGGTGGAGCTGGTCGCGGTGGCGCTCTTCGCCTCGCTGCTTGCGGCGCTGCTCCCGATGGTGCGGCTGGCGCGGATGCAACCGGCGAACCTCGTCAAGGTGTTTGCCAATGAGCGCTGAAGCAATCACGCGGCGCGCCTTCGCCGGCGGCATCGTCGCCCTCGCCCTCCCGCGCCACGCCGGCGCGCAGGGCTATGCCGGACTCGCCGAGACCGCCGATGGGTTTACAAAGGTAACGCCGGGAAAGACATTCACCTTCCCCGAAGATCACGGACCGCATCCGCAGTTTCGTATCGAGTGGTGGTATCTCACGGCAAACCTCGTCGACGCGCGCGGCGCGGCGTGCGGCCTGCAATGGACGCTGTTCCGCCAGGCGGCGCAGCCAGGTCCGCAAGGCGAGGGCTGGGCCAATCAACAGGTGTGGATGGCGCATGCCGCGGTGACGCGCGCCGACACTCACCGCTTCTCTGAAACGTTTTCACGGGGTGGCGTCGGGCAAGCCGGCGTGACGGCAAAACCGTTCGATGCCTGGATTGACGATTGGGAGATGAAGAGTTTTGACCGCACCGATGACCTCGCTTTGGCGCCGCTGTCGCTGAAGGCAGCTGGCGCCGATTTCAGCTACGCACTGACGCTCGAGGCCGACCGGCCGGTCGTGCTGCAGGGCGATCGCGGCTTCAGCCGAAAGTCGGAGCGTGGGCAGGCCTCGTACTACTACAGCCAGCCGTTCTACCGCGCGCGCGGTACGCTCAGCATCGACGACAAGCCGGTCGAGGTCTCGGGCCAGGCCTGGATGGACCGGGAATGGAGCAGCCAGCCACTCGACGCCGACCAGACCGGCTGGGACTGGCTGTCGCTGCATCTGTCATCCGGAGACAAGCTGATGCTGTACCGGCTGCGGCAGAAGGACGCCAGAAATTATCCGTTCGGCAATTGGATCAGCGCGGCCGGCGAGACGCAGATGATTGCAGGCAGCGACATCCAGATGATGCCGAAGGCGACGGCTGAGGTCGCGGGACGCAAGTTGCCGGTGCAATGGCAGATCGCGATCCCCGCGCGATCATTCTCGATCCTCTGCAAGCCGCTCAATCCGAACGCCTGGATGGGGACCGGTTTCTCGTACTGGGAAGGGCCGATCAGCTTTGCCGGCACACATGATGGCATTGGCTATCTCGAGCTGACCGGCTATTGAGGCGCGATTTCTATGAAGGAACCGACGATGTATCATCTCACCGCCCTCGTCACGCTGCTGGCGATCGCGTTTTATTTCTTCACCTCCATCAACGTCTCGCGCTCGCGCACCAAGACCGGCGTCAAGGTACCTGCGATGTCGGGGCATCCGGATTTCGAACGGGCCTTCCGCATCCAGATGAACACGTTGGAATGGATGCCGATCGTCCTGCCAGCCCTTTGGCTGTTCGCGATCTATATCAGCGACGCCATCGCGGCGGCGATTGGCGTGATCTGGATCATCGGCCGGATCGTCTATTTCATCGGCTATTCGCAAGCCGTGGCCAAGCGCGGCACCGGCTTTGCGATCCAGGCGCTCGCGGCAATGGCGCTGTGGGTCGGGGCGCTCGGGGCGGTGGTGCTGCGGTTGGTGTGAGGCAATCCGCCGCCACACATTCCGCTGCCGTCCCGGACAAGCGTAAGCGCCGATCCGGGACCCATAACCGCAGGAAGATGTCGTGATGCGAGCTGATCACTCCGAGTCCCCGTAACCACGCGTGCCTGTGGTTATGGGTCCATGATCGGCGCGCGCTTGAGGCGCGCTTGTCCGGGACGACAGCGAGGGTGTGGCGCTCGCTGTGCCACTTCCCTACTTCGTCAGCGGACAGCCGCTCTCCTTGGCGGTGAAGAAGGCCTTGTCGCCGGGGACGGTGGCGAGCAGCTTGTAATAATCCCAGGGCTTCTTCGATTCCGAGGGCTTCTTGACCTCGAACAGATACATGTCGTGGATCATGCGGCCATTCTCGAGCACCTTGCCGCCTTGCGCGAAGTCGTCGTCGACCGGCAGCTCCTTCAGCTTCTTGGCGACGGCATCCGGATCCTTGGTGCCGGCAGCCTTGACGGCCTTGAGATAGCTCAGCGTCGCCGAATAGGTACCGGCGTGGATCATGCTCGGCATCCGCCCGGTGCGCTTGAGGAAGCGCTCGCCGAGATTGCGCGTCCTGTCGTTGAGATCCCAGTAATAACCTTCGGTCAGCACCAGGCCTTGCGCGGCCTGCAAGCCGAGGCCGTTCACCTCGGCAAGCGTCATCAGGAGGCCCGCGAGCTTCTGGCCACTCGCGACGATGCCGAACTCGGACGCCTGCTTGATCGAATTGGTGGTGTCGAGGCCGGCGTTGGCGAGGCCGACGATCTTCGCCTTCGAGCTCTGCGCCTGCAGCAGGAAGGAGGAGAAGTCCGACGAATTGAGCGGAACGCGCACCGAGCCGAGCACCTTGCCGCCATTGGCGGTGACGATCTCGCTGGTGTCCTTCTCCAGCGCGTAGCCGAAGGCGTAGTCCGCGGTGAGGAAGAACCAGGTGTCGCCGCCGGCTTTGGTCAGCGCGCCGCCGGTGCCGACGCCGAGCGCGCGGGTGTCGTAAGCCCAGTGGAAGCCGTAGGGCTGGCAGGCATCGCCGGTGAGGCGCGATGTCGCGGCGCCGACGACGATGTCGATCTTCTTCTTTTCCTTGGAGAGCTCGTGGATCGCGAGCGCGACCGAGGAGGTCGTCAGCTCCGTGATCATGTCGACGTTCTCGACGTCATACCAGCGCCGCGCGATCGAGCTTGCGAGGTCAGGCTTGTTCTGGTGGTCTGCAGTGACGAGCTCGATCTTCTGGCCGAGTACTTCGCCGCCGAAATCCTCGATCGCCATCCTGGCCGCTTCGACCGACCATTTGCCGCCGTAATCGGCATAGACGCCGGACTGGTCGTTGAGGATGCCGATCTTGACGCCTTGCGCGGAGGCGGGAACCGCAATCAAGAGGGCCGAGGCCGCTGCGGCCCAAAGTGCTGATTTCATATGTTAACTCCCGGCATTCTTCTGTGAAATCGCGCGGATAGTAGTGAAGAACCCCGCGCGCGCCCATCCATTTCATGTTGGTCGTTAGTATGGGATTCTGCGTGCCACATTCTCCACCGTCGTCCCGGGGCGTGCGCAGCGCGAGCCCGGGACCCATAACCACAGGATGGTGTTTGGCGAAGACTCGCCGCTGTCGCGCTAAACCCCTCCCTGTGGTTATGGATTCCCGCGTTCGCGAGGATGACAGCGGAGGATGTGGCGGAGTCTTTGGCCATCGAGAGAGACGTCAGGCCATCGCCTCCGGCTTCTTGTCGCGCCGCCCTTCCGCCAGGTTCCGCACCACGACGTAGAAGATCGGTGTGAACAGAAGGCCGAACAGGGTGACGCCGATCATGCCGAAGAACACGGCGACGCCGACGGCCTGGCGCATCTCCGAGCCAGAGCCGGTCGAGATCACCAGCGGCAAGACGCCGAGGATGAACGCGAACGAGGTCATCAGGATCGGCCGCAAGCGCAGGCGGCAGGCATCGATGACGGCCTCCAGCCGCGGCTTGCCTTCGTTCTCGATATCGCGCGCGAATTCGACGATCAGGATCGCGTTCTTCGCCGCCAGTCCCACCAGCACGACGAAGCCGATCTGGGTCAGAATGTTGACGTCCTGGCCCATGACGCGAACGCCGATGGTGGCGGCGAGCAGGCACATCGGCACGATCAGAATCACCGCGAACGGCAGCGTCCAGCTGCCATATTGCGCGGCGAGGACGAGATAGACGAACAGCACGCAGATCGGAAATACGTAGAGACCGGCATTGCCGCCGGTGACCTGCTGATAGGACAGGTCGGTCCATTCGAAGGTGAAGCCGCTCGGTAAAGTATCGTTCGCGAGCTGCTTGATGGCGTTGAGCGCGGTGGTCGAGCTCGTGCCCGGCGCCGGCTCGCCCTGGAGTTCGGACGCCGCATAGAGATTGTAGCGCGCGACGCGGTCGGGTCCCGAGACGTCCTTGAACTCGACCACGCTGCCGAGCATCACCATGTCGCCGGAAGCGTTGCGCGTGCGCAGGCGCGCAAGGTCGCTCGGTTCTTTCCGGAACGGGAAGTCGGCCTGCGCGGTGACGTGGTAGGTGCGGCCGAACAGGTTGAAGTCGTTGACATAGGTTGACCCGAAATAGGTCTGGATCGTCTCGTTGATGTTGGAGATGGGCACGCCCAGCTTCTGCGCCTTGGTGCGGTCGATGTCGACGAAGAGCTGCGGCGTGTTGGCCGTGAACGGCGAGAACACCGAGGGGGCGAGCAGCGAGGGCGATTTGCGCGCGGCGGCGACAAGCTCGTCGGTGGCGGCTGCGAGCATTTCAGGCCCGCGGCCCTGGCGGTCCTGGATGCGGATGGCAAAGCCGCCGCCGGTGCCGATGCCGGGCACGGCCGGCGGTGGAATCACGATGATGAAGGCACCCTGGATCGCGGACAGGCGCTTGCGCAGCTCGGCCGTGATGGCATTCGCGGACAGGCCCTTCTTCAGCCGCGCCTCGGGCTCGTCGAACACCGGGAACAGCGCCGCCGCATTGCCGGCCTGCGTGCGGGTGGCGCCGGAGAAACCGGCAAAGGCGGCGACTCGAACGATGCCCGGCGTATCCAGCGAGATCCGCTCGATCTCGCGCACGACCTCGGTGGTGCGCGCCAGCGACGCCGCGCCCGGCAATTGCACGGATATGATGACGTAGCCGCGATCCTGCGCCGGGATGAAGCCCTGCGGCGTGGTCACGATCAGCCAGCCGGCGCCGCCGATCAGCACGACGTAGATCAGCAGCATCACCACCGAATGGCGAATCGCGAAATTGGCGAGGCCGGCATAGCCATGCGCCAGCCGGTCGAACACGCGATTGAACACGCCGGTGAACGCATTCCAGCCGCGCGCGATGATGTTCCAGGCGGCCGGCGGCCGCTTTTCTTCGTGTGGTGTGAGGATCTGCGAGGCTAGCGCGGGCGAGAGCGTCAGCGAGCAGAAGCAGGAGATCGCCGTCGCAACGGCGATGGTGACGGCGAATTGCTGGAAGAACTGCCCGGAGATGCCGCCGAGGAACGCGGTCGGGACGAACACCGCGCATAGCACCAGGGCGATCGAGACCAGTGCGCCGCCGACCTCCTCCATCGTCTTCAGCGCGGCATCGCGACGACTGAGGCCGTGTTCGAGATGGCGTTCGACATTCTCGACCACGACGATGGCGTCGTCGACCACGATGCCGACCGCGAGGACGAGCCCGAACAGGGTGAGATTGTTGATGGAGAAGCCGAGCGCCGCCATCACCGCGAACGTGCCGACCAGCGAGACCGGAATCGCGATGATCGGAATGATCGCGGGCCGCCATCCCTGCAGGAACACCAGCACGACGACGACCACGAGCAGCATGGCCTCGTAAATGGTCTTGATCAGCTCGTGGACCGACTGGGCGATGAACTCGGTCGGGTTGTAGCCGATATTGAAGTCGAGCCCCCTGGGAAAGCTCTCCTTGAGCCTCGTCATGGTGTCGGAGATGTTCTTTGCGGTCGCGAGCGCGTTCGAGCCCGGCCGCTGCGTCACCAGCATCGCGACCGCCGACTTGCGCAGCAGGAAGCTGTTGGTGCTGTAGGCCAGCGCCCCGAGCTCGATGCGGGCGACGTCGCGCAGCCGCACCGTGCGGCCGTCAGGGCCGGCCTTGATCAGGATATCCTCGAACTGCTTCTGGTCCTTCAAACGTCCGGTGAAGGTGAGATTGGGCTGGAAGGCCCGATCGGTGATCGGCGGCTCGGCGATCTGGCCGCCGGCGATCTGCACGTTCTGGGCGCGGATGGCCGCGAGCACCTCGGCCGAGGTCAGGCCGAGATTGGCGATTCTGTCAGGATCGAGCCACAGCCGCATCGAATAGTCGCGGGCGCCGAAGATCTGGATGTCGCCGACGCCGTCGATGCGCAAGAGCTGGTCGCGGACCTGGAGCAGCGCATAATTGGAGATGTAGAGCTGGTCGAACGTGTCGTCCGGCGACAGCATGAACACGACCATTAGGATGTCGGGCGAGTTCTTGCGGGTGGTGACGCCGTTGCGCTGCACTTCCTCTGGAAGGCGCGGCTGCGCGATGGCGACGCGATTCTGCACCAGCACCTGGGCCTTGTCGAGATCGGTGCCGAGCTTGAAGGTGACGGTGATGGTGAGCTGGCCGTTCGAGGTCGCCTGGCTGTAGAGATACAGCATGTCCTCGACACCGTTGATCTCCTGCTCGATGGGAGCTGCGACCGTGTCGGACACGGTCTGGGCGGAGGCGCCGGGATATTGCGTCGTGACGACGACGGTCGGCGGCACCACTTGCGGATATTCGGAGACCGGCAGCGTGGTGTAGGCGAGTGCACCGACGATCAGGAGCACGATCGACAGCACCATCGCCAAAATGGGCTGGTTGATGGAGAGGCGGCCAAGATTCATGACTTGCCACCGGCCGGCGCTTGCGCGGTCTGGGGAGCGACCTTGGCGCCGACGCGGGCGCGCTGGATGCCGTTGACGATGACGCGATCGTCCGGCTTCAGCCCTTCACGGATCACGCGCAGGCCGTCGTCGAGCGGACCGAGCACGACGGGGCGTGCCTCGACCGTATCATCAGGCTTGACCACGAACACGATCTTGCGGGACTGGTCGGTTGCGATCGCAGCGTCCGGAATCAGCAGCGCCTCGTAAGGCGCGCTGCCGATCAGGCGGACGCGGCCGAACTGGCCGGGCAGGATCGAAAGATCCGTGTTCTTCACCACCGCGCGGCTGCGCAGCGTGCCGGTCGACACGTCCAGCCGATTGTCGAGGAAATTGACGGTGCCCTCGCGCGAGGGCTTGGTCTCGCCGGCCAGCGTCACTTGCACCGGGTTCGCGGTATCGCGCGAACTTGGCCGCCGTCCTTCGAACCACAATTTGCTGTATTTGATGAACGTCGCCTCATCCATGTCGAAATAGATGTAGATCGGATCGAGCGCGACGATCGAAGTCAGCAGCGTCGAGGTGCCGGTGTCGCTGCCCTGCACGAGATTGCCGGGGCTGACGAGATGGCGGCTGACGCGGCCGGTCAAGGGCGCTGCCACATGCGTGAACTCGATGTTGAGCTTGGCGGCCTTCAGCGCGCCCTCGGCCTGCATCTCGGCGGCGTGCGCAGCCTGCAAGGCCTGGCGGCGCTGATCGACGACCTGTTCGGAGACCGCGCTGGTCTGCACGAGGCTGAGACCACGGTCGAGCTCGCGCTTGGCGAGCTCCACTCGCGCCCGTGCGTCTGACAGCTGGCCCTCCGCCTGAGTGGCCACCGCCTCGAACGGGCGCGGATCGATCACGTAGAGCAGGTCACCCTGACGCACGATGGCGCCGTCCTGGAATTCGACCGAGTTGACGAAGCCGCCGACCCGCGGCCGCACCTGGACCTCCTCCACCGCCTCGAAGCGGCCGGTGAACTCGTCCCAATCGGTGACTGTGCGCTTGACCGGCTGGGCGACCGTCACCGCCGGCGCCGGCGGAGCCGCAGCCTGCGATGCCGGCTTGTCGCAGCCGGACAGGGCGAACGCGGCGGCGAGAAGCCCGGCAATTGCGCTGACCTGAACGAAATCGTGCTTTTTGATCAACTGCCTGCTTCCGTCCGGTCCGCTCATCCCCAGGTCCTCGCATCAAAGCCGCAGAAGATGCAGGGTACGCCTCTACCTGCGGGCGCCACAAGATGTGTTGCAAAGATGAACTCTTCAAGACCAATGCGCGCGCAATGCTCCGAACGGCGCCCTGACCGGATGACGGGTTGACAGAGAGAGAGACGGTGCCGGGCAAGGCAGTTGCGGCAAGCCGAACCCTGCCGTGAACGACGGGCACTCGGAATTGCGAGCTTTTCCCGGCGGCTGTCCTTCGAGACGCCCGCTTCAGGCGGGCCCATCCTGACAAAGAGAGCTACTTACGCAGCCTGGCCTTGGCGCCGGCGACGATCTGCATGGTGACGCCGGCCATCCAGCCGACCAAGACGAGCCAGGTCCAGGCCATGTGCGGATCGAGCCGGAGCACGATCACGGCGACCGAGGCGAAGGCGGTGAGCGTGGCGGAGAGCGTGCCGGCGGCGCTCATGAGCTCGGCGGCGTCAATTTGGCTGTGCGCATCGTCGAAAGGCATCTGCGGCGTGTCGATGCCGAGATAGAAGCCGATGCCGCCGAGCAGCATCATCAGCAGCAGGAAGCCCTGCGTGGTGAGGGTGGGGATCGCCGAGCCGACATAGGCGCCGACGAACAATCCGCACGCGGCCCCCGCCATGGCAAGGCCAACGCGCTCGAACACATGGGCAGTTTTACGAAAACGAAAGCGCATGGCCAGCCTCCGCGAGGCGTTGAGTATGGAGAGGTTAGGCCAGTTTTGGGGGGCATGGAAGGTGAGGAGGTTTACGGATGCGTGAGGGGTGGCAGCGCGCGCACCCCACTCGCTCTCACCTCGCCCCGAACGTGGTCTTGCCGAACAGCGCCTTTTGCGTGGACGGCTGCGAGCGCCAATATTGCGGCGGCGCCTCGACCACGCCGCCGAGCTCGGCGGCGGCGTGCCAGCCCCAGCGCGGATCGTAGAGCAGGCCGCGGGCGAGCGCGACCATGTCGGCCTTGCCCGACGCGACGATCTCCTCCGCGTGCTTCGACTCGGTGATCAGGCCGACGGCAATCGTGGGCAGGCCGGTTTCGCGCTTGATCGCCTCTGCAAACTGCACCTGATAGCCGGGGCCGAGCGGAATCTTCTGCAGCGGCGAGACGCCGCCGGACGATGCATCGATCCAGTCGACGCCGCGCGCCTTCAGCGCGTTCGCGAATTCGATGGTCTGTGCCAGATCCCAGCCGCCCTCGACCCAATCGGTCGACGACACCCGCATGCCGACCGGCTTGTCGGCGGGGAACGCGGCGCGCACCACGTCGAACACCTCCAGCGGAAAGCGCATGCGGTTCGCGAGGCTACCGCCATATTCGTCGGTGCGCTTGTTGGAGATCGGCGACAGGAATTGATGCAAGAGATAACCATGCGCGCCATGGACCTCGATGGCGTCGATACCGAGCCGCGCGGCGCGCTCGGTCGAATGGACGAAGGCCTCGCGGATGCGCTTCAGGCCTGCCGCATCCAGCGCCAGCGGGGCGGCCTCGCCCTCCTTGTGCGGCACCGCCGACGGCCCGACCGTCTGCCAGCCGCCCTGCCCTTCCGGAATCAATTGGCCGCCGTCCCAGGGGCGCGCGCTCGAGGCCTTGCGGCCGGCATGGGCGAGTTGCATCGCGATCGCGGTGGAGGAATGCTTGCGCACCGAATGCAGGATCGGCTTCAGCGCGGCCTCGCAGGCGTCGCTGTAGAGCCCGAGGCAGCCCGGCGTGATACGGCCGATCGCCTCGACATGCGTCGCCTCGATGCAGAACATCGCCGCGCCCGACAGGCTGAGATTGTTGATGTGGGTGAAGTGCCAGTCGGTGGCGACGCCGTCATCGGCCGAATATTGGCACATCGGCGACACCACGAGGCGGTTCTTCAACGTCAGGCCGCGCAGCTTGATCGGGGAAAACAGGGCGCTCATGCGAGGGTCCGGGGCTGGAGAAATGGAAGCGATTGCATGAAGTTTAGTGGGTGGGCGGCGAATTGCCAGCCGCACGGGCAGCATGGCGACCAGCAGCGGCATGCATTGCGCTGGAGATGCCGCGGCGAACATGTCTCCCTATTGTCGTCCCGGATCCGCGCTTCGCTTGTCCGGGACGATGGAGGAATGCGGGCGTAACCCGCCCCTACGGCTTGATGCCGGCGGCCTTGATCAGCTCCTGATTGGCCGCCAGCTCGCGCTTGACGAGGTCGTCCATCTCGGCGGGCTTCATCGGCCTCGGTTCGAGCCCGAGCTTTGTCAGGCTCACCTGCGTCGCCGACGTGGCCAGGACTTTCTCGGCGGCCGCGTGCAGCTTGTCGACGACCTCGCGCGGGGTCTTCGCCGGCACGAACACGCCGAACCAGATCTCGCTGTCGGCGTCCTTCAAGCCGATCTCGGCCGGCGTCGGCACATCGGGCAGCTCGGCAACGCGCTTCGATGTCGAGACCACCAGCGCGCGCACTTGGCCCTCGCGGATCAGCGGCAGCGCGGTCGCCAGCGGGCAGAAATACAGATCGATGCGCCCACCGAGAATGTCGGCGATCACTTCCGGGCCGGCGCGATACGGCACATGAATAGCCTCGATGCCGGCGGCGTAGCGGAACTTCTCGCTCGAGATGTGCACGGCGCTGCCGATGCCGACCGAGCCGAACGAGATCGAACCGGGCTTTGCCTTGGCAGCGGCGATGAAGTCCTGGATGGTTCTCCAAGGGCGCTCCTTCGGCACGATCATCACATTGGCACCGGATCCGATCATGAACACCGAGGCGAGATCGCGGCTGGGGTCGAAGCTCGCATTCGGGAACATCAGGGGCGCAATGGTCAGCGCCGACGACTGGGCGAGCAGGCTGTAACCATCGGGATCGGACTTCGCCACCGCCGCCGAACCGACCACACCGCCGCCGCCGGCGCGGTTTTCGATCACGATCGGCTGACCGAGTTCGGCGGAGAGATGCTCGAACACCAGCCGCGGCACCACGTCCGCCGCGCTGCCCGGACCGAACGGAATGGTCGCCTTGATCAGTCGCGCCGGCCAGTCTTGTGCCTGGACTTGTGTTGCAGCGGCGATCCAGAAGGACGCATATAGACAAAACACGCGAAGGAACCTGGTCATCGAAATCTCCGGTCGACTCTCGCGATCGCTGCAAGAACCGTTCCGGCGCGATCTCTACTCCGCCAGCGTGAATTGCAGCAGCAGGGTTCGCTGCAGCATCGAGAAATTGTCGTCGGAGATCAGGGTCAGCACCGTCTCGCCGTCGGCGGTGACGTGGGCGTCGATGCCTTCCATGTTGTCGATCTCGTGGCCGAGATCGGCGGCGAACAGCGTCAGGCCGTCGACGACGGCGCCCGGCGCGATTCCCTTCAGCGGGATCGCGCGGATGCGGATGTTGACGCCGGTGAACCAGGAAAATTTACGTTCGAGGATGAGCAGATCGCCCGAGGGCAGCAGCACCGCGTCGCTGATGTCGAAATTCTCCGAGCGCCGCACGCTGAATTGGCCGGGCGTCGAGCCGCCGATCAGGAAAGCGAGGAGGTTGCCGTCGGCATCGAGCCCGCGCTCGGAAAAGGCGATCAGCGTGCCCGCGAGCGGCTGGGCCTGGCTCTTGCCCGGTCCCTGCGCTTTGGGCACGACGACCATCGCCTCCAGCCCCTTGTTGTAGGGCAGCTTGCGCAAGGCCGGCGGGACGGCGATCACTTCGCCGCGGGCGCCGGTAGCACCCTTGGCGAAATCATAGCGCAGGATCTGGTTGACGCGTTCGAGCCCGACATAGACGAGGTTGCCGTCGCGCGCGAGCGACTCGGTATCGTACCAGAGCCGCTTCTCGGTGATCGGCCGCCCGTCGGCGCCCAGCACCGGCGCGGCCTCGACGTCGGCGAGCCCAATCATCTCGCGGCCGGAATAGCGGATGCTGCCGGTGAACCAGCCGCCCTGATCGGAGATCGCGAGAAAGCGCTCGCCCTTGCCGTCGAGGAAGCGGAGGCCCGACAGCCCGCCGAAGCCGCGATAGGGCGAGGTCAGCACCAGGCCGCTGCGAAAATCCAGCGAGCCGAAGCGCGTGCGCGAGCGGTCGCGCGGCTCGAAATTGGCAATGCTACGCGCGTTGACCTCGACGCTGACCGGCGCGGTGACGGCATGCTCGAGCTGGAGGGCGCGCGGCGGCGGCTCGGTCTTGGGCTGCAGCTGCGCCTGCGCCAAGCGCGGCAACGCGAGAGTGGAAAATCCCGCCGCCGCGAGGCTGACGAAGCTGCGGCGGGATGGATGCGTGCTCACGAATGCAATTTGCGTCGCGGGCGACCGGCCGCTTGCGTTGGCGCCGTGTTGGTCTCGCTGAAGAGCTCGGCAAGCTTTTCGGTGATCGCGCCGCCGAGTTCTTCCGCGTCCACGATGGTCACCGCGCGGCGATAATAGCGCGTCACGTCATGGCCGATGCCGATCGCGATCAGCTCGACCGGCGAGCGGGTCTCGATCTCCTCGATGATGTGGCGCAGATGCCGCTCGAGATAATTGCCCGGATTGACCGACAACGTGGAATCGTCGACCGGCGCGCCGTCCGAGATCATCATCAGGATCTTGCGCTGCTCGGGCCGGCCGAGCAGGCGCTTGTGCGCCCAGTCCAGCGCCTCGCCGTCGATGTTCTCCTTCAAGAGGCCCTCGCGCATCATCAGGCCCAGGTTTTTCCGCGCACGACGCCACGGGGCGTCCGCGGACTTGTAGATGATGTGGCGGAGATCGTTGAGGCGGCCGGGATTGGCCGGCTTGCCGGCGGCAAGCCATGCCTCGCGCGATTGCCCGCCCTTCCAGGCCCGCGTGGTGAAGCCGAGAATCTCGACCTTGACGCCGCAACGCTCCAGCGTGCGCGCGAGGATGTCGGCACAGGTCGCGGCGACCGTGATCGGGCGGCCGCGCATGGAGCCGGAATTGTCGAGCAGCAGCGTCACTACGGTGTCGCGGAACGTCGCCTCCTTCTCGTGCATGAAGGACAGCGGGTGATAGGGATCGGTGACGACGCGCGACAGCCGCGCAGGGTCGAGGATGCCCTCCTCGAGATCGAACTCCCAGGCGCGATTCTGCTGCGCCATCAGGCGGCGCTGCAGCCGGTTGGCGAGACGGGCGACGATGCCCTGCAGATGTGCGAGCTGCTTGTCGAGATAGGCGCGCAGCCGCTCCAGCTCGTCATGGTCGCAGAGATCCTCGGCGGCGATGACCTCATCGAACTTGGGCGCGAAGGCGTGATATTCCGGCCCACGCGGCTGGTTCCTGCCGTGCTGGTTCGGGCGCGTCGCCTCGCCCGGCGTCTCGTCATCACCGAGCTCGCCATCGTCGAAGGTGTCGGAGGTGGAGGCCTGCGCGCTTTCCATCGCGCTCTCGCTCATCTCCTCGCTGGTTGCCTGCGCCTGGTCGGCGCTCATTTCCTGCGCGGCGTCGGAATCGGGCGAGCCTTCGGCGCCGGACTGGTCGTTGTCGCCGTCCTGGTTCTCCTCGTTCTCGTCATTGTCTTCGCTGTCGGCGTTGCGCTCGTCGCCGAGCTCGAGTGCCGACAGCAGGTCATGCACGGCATCGCCGAACTTGGTCTGATCCTCGAGCACGCCGTCGAGCCGATCGAGCCGCTTGCCGATCTTGTCTTCGAGGATCGGTCGCCAGAGATCGACCATCTTCTTGGCCGCCGTCGGCGGCGCCATGCCGGTGAGGCGCTCGCGCACCAGCATCGCCAGCGCGTCCGCCAGCGGCGCGTCGGCGCGGTCGGTGATCTCGTCGAACTTGCCGCGGTGGAAATGGTCGTCGAGCATCGCGGTGAGGTTCTTGGCAACGCCCGCCATGCGGCGCGCGCCGATCGCCTCGACGCGGGCCTGCTCCACCGCCTCGAACACGCCGCGCGCCTGCGGATTGCCGGGCATCAGCTTGCGGTGAACCTTGGGATCGTGACAGGCGATCTTGAGCGCGATGGAATCGGCATGGCCGCGCACGATCGCGGCGTCACGCTTCGTCATCTTGCGCGCGGGCTCGGGCAGCCGCGCCTTGCCGGGCGCAAGTCCCGGGCGCTCGGCCGCGAAGGAGACGTCGAGCTCGGGCGCCTTTGCGATCGCCTTCAGACAGGAGGCGACCGAGCGCTTGAACGGCTCGGTCGGTGCTTCCTTGTTGCTGCGGAATTTGGAGTTGGAGGTGGTCATCTGACCCTATCTGTCGTCCCGGCGAAGGCCGGGACCATAACCACCGGCCGCTCTTGTGTCAGGAAACTATCAGCGTCGCTTCAATCGAGACATCACGCGGTATGGGTCCCGGCCTTCGCCGGGACGACACACCGTGAGAGATCAGCTCAGCGCGACGTTGATTGCCGATTCCGGCAGCTCGGCATTGAAGCAGCGCTGGTAGAACTCGGCGACCAGGGGCCGTTCGAGCTCGTCGCATTTGTTGAGGAAGGTGACGCGGAAGGCGAAGCCGATATCGCCGAAGATGTCGGAGTTTTCCGCCCAGGTGATCACCGTGCGCGGGCTCATCACCGTCGACAGATCGCCATTGGCGAAGGCGTTGCGGGTGAGGTCGGCGAGGCGCACCATTTTGTTGACGATGTCGCGGCCCTCCTGGGTGCGATAGTGCTTGGCCTTGGCCAGCACGATCTCGACTTCCTCGTCGTGGCTGAGATAGTTCAGCGTGGTGACGATCGACCAGCGGTCCATCTGGCCCTGGTTGATCTGCTGGGTGCCGTGATAGAGGCCCGAGGTGTCGCCGAGGCCGACGGTGTTGGCGGTGGCGAACAGCCGGAACGCCGGATGCGGCTTGATCACCTTGTTCTGGTCCAAGAGCGTCAGGCGGCCCGAAACCTCCAGCACGCGCTGGATCACGAACATGACGTCCGGGCGGCCGGCGTCGTATTCGTCGAACACCAGCGCGACGTTGTTCTGCAGCGCCCAGGGCAGGATGCCGTCGCGGAATTCGGTGACCTGCTTGCCGTCGCGGACCACGATCGAGTCCTTGCCGACGAGGTCGATACGGCTGATGTGGCTGTCGAGGTTGACGCGCACGCAGGGCCAGTTCAGACGTGCCGCGACCTGCTCGATATGGGTGGATTTGCCGGTGCCGTGATAGCCGGTCACCATCACGCGGCGGTTCCTGGCAAAGCCCGCGAGAATGGCCAGCGTGGTGGCGCGGTCGAAGCGGTAATCGGAATCCACTTCGGGCACATGAGGATCGACTTCGGAATAGGCCGGGACTTCGAGATCACTGTCGATCCCGAACACCTGGCGCACCGACACCTTCATGTCGGGCAGGCCGGAAACTTCCTCAACTTTGGACAGGGCGGCGGTCGTCATCAATCCTCCGAGGTCCCGGGCGGTCCCGAAACCGGTTATTCGCACGTTGGCTGCGGCTGGGTGCTGAAAATCAACCTATCAGAGACAACGAGCCGGCAGAAGCCCGCCCACCAATCAAAGTTCCGTTGTCTTTTCATTTAGATAGGCAAGGAACGCAGTTTTTGGAGGGCTGCCTTGCGAATCACGCCGAAATTCGGGCGGGTCGGCCCCAATCCGTGCGAATGGTACTTTGGCCGTATGCAGTTACTTATGTAGGGTCCGAAGTCCTCATGCTCCAGCCCTTCAAGAGACGACGTGACGTCCTTCCTCGATCCCCTCATCGCCTTCGTTTCCGCCCATGCGTGGCTGGCCTATCTGACCCTGTTCCTGGCGGCGCTGCTCGAAGCCGTTCCGGTGGTGGGATCGGTGATCCCCGGCTCGACCATCATCCTGGCGCTGAGCGCCCTGATCCCCGGCGGCGAATTGCAGCTGCCATGGGTGCTCTTGGCGGCCGCAACTGGTGCCGTACTCGGCGACGGGGCGGCCTATTGGATCGGGCACAGGCGGCAGCGCGAGATCCTCAACACCTGGCCGCTGACCAATTATCCACGCGTGGTCGCGGAGAGCGAAAACTTCTTCAACCGCTTCGGCACCTGGGCCGTGTTCTTCGCCCGCTTCGTGCCGCCGATCCGCGCCTTCGTGCCCGTGACCGCCGGCGCGCTGGGCATGGCGCCCACGAAATTCTATGCCGTGAACATCCCGGCGATCCTGGCCTGGGCGCCCGCCCATGTGCTGCCGGGCGTCTTGGCCGTGTCGGCCCTGCATGAATATGCCGGGCTGCATCATCATGCGCATGTCGGCAAGCACATCTGGATGCTGACCGTTGCAGGGGTTGCGATCGTGCTGGGCGTGGGGATGTGGATCTATCGCCGACGGTATGGCGGCGCGACGGCCAAGCCGCAGGTTTAGGCAGACGCTACATCACAACCGTCGTCCCTGCGTTCGCAGGCACCGAGTTTGTGCGAGAGCATCGCACCCATGACATCCGTGTGATTGACCTGCTCCACCGCTAGCGGCACGTTGGCCCGGATCCTCGCGCCCGCCACCCCATGTTCACCATCGCCAGCCTCTGGATTCCCTTCACCATCGTTGCCGCGCTCGGGCAGGTCGCGCGCAATGCGATGCAGCGGTCGTTGACGAAGCCGCTGGGGACCTGGGGCGCGACCAATATCCGCTTCCTGTTCGGCTTTCCGTTCTCGCTGCTGTTCCTGGGGCTGGTGCTGCTCGCGACCGGCGATCATCTGAGCCCGCCGCCAGCCGTGTTCTGGCCATGGCTGCTGTTGGGCGCGCTCAGCCAGATCGTCGCCACCGGGCTGATGCTGCTCGCGATGAACGACCGCTCGTTTGTCGTGACGACGGCCTACCTGAAGACCGAGGCGATCCAGACCGCGATATTCGGCTTCGTCTTCCTCGGCGATCACCTGACCTGGCTGAAGGTGCTCGCGATCATGATCGCCACCGTCGGCGTCGTCATCACCGCGCTCCGCCCCGGCGGCGACAAGAGCTTTGCCGAGCTGAAGCCGACCATCACCGGCCTCGTTGCCGCGGCGGCCTTCGCGCTGTCAGCGGTCGGCTTTCGCGGCGCCATCATCAATGTGCCCGACGTGTCCTTCGTGACCGCGGCGTCAATTACGCTGGCGCTCGGCCTGTTCGTGCAGACGCTGGTGCTGACGATGTACCTGCTCTGGCGCGCGCCGGACGTGCTCCGAGGAATCCTCAGGTTATGGCGACCGTCGATGCTCGCCGGCTTCATCGGCGCCTTCGCTTCGCAATTCTGGTTCCTCGCCTTTGCACTGACGGCGGCCGCCAACGTCCGCACACTCGCGCTGATCGAGGTGCTGTTCGCGCAAGCCGTGGCGTATTACTCGTTCAAGCAGCCGATCGCGCCGCGCGAGCTTGCAGGCATTGCGCTGATTGTCCTGGGCGTCGCTGTGCTGGTGGGAGCTTAATTCCGGTCTTCCGGCAGCGTCGGCAGCGGTGAGACCTCGATGCCTTCGTCGATCAGCGACTTCGCCTCTTCGGGCGAGGCTTCGCCATAGATTGGGCGGTGCTCCTTGTCGCCGTAATGCATGGCGCGGGCTTCGTTGGCGAAGCGCTCACCGACATTGTCGGCGTTCTTGACGATGTGGTCGCGCAGCTCTTTCAGCTTGGCGCGCAGCTCGCGCTCCTGCGCCATCAGCAGCGAGGTCGGCCCTGACGGCGCAGCCTCGGGTGTGGTCGCGGCCACGGGCTCCGGCGGCGGCGTGGCGCGGCCGCGCCCCTTCTTGCCGACGATGCGCGGCGCCATGATCGCCTTGTCGACCTTGGCTGAGCCGCAGATCGGGCAGGTCACGAGCTTGCGCTTCACCTGCGAATCATAGGCCGACGAGCTCTGGAACCAACTTTCGAAGGCGTGATTGCGGTCGCAGTGGAGCGCGTAGCGGATCATGCCGAGCCCCGCACGAGGTGCAAATGGTCCGGCCCGGCCTTGGGATCGGAGACGCCGAAGCGGCGGCCGTGCTGGAGCGAGGGAATCGCCCGGCGCGCGGTCTCGACCTTGGCCGGGTCGATCCTGGCCATGATGATGCCCGGCTCGACATCGCCTTCGGCGAGGATCTCGCCCCAAGGATCGACGATCAGCGAATGCCCGTAGGTCTCGCGCTTGTTCTCGTGGGTGCCGGCCTGCGCCGCGGCGAAGACGAAGCAGCCGGTCTCGATCGCACGGGCTCGCAGCAGCACGTGCCAATGCGCTTCACCGGTCTTGCGGGTGAAGGCGGACGGCACGGTGATGAAATAGGCGCCGCTTTCTGCGAGCGCACGGTACAGCGCCGGGAAGCGCAGATCGTAGCAGATCGTCAAGCCGATGCGGCCCCAGGGCAGATCCGAGATCACGGCGGTCTCGCCCGGCTGGTAATTGGCGGATTCGCGATAGCTCTCGCCGTCCGGCAGCTCGATGTCGAACATGTGGATCTTGTCGTAGCTCGCGAGCACATTGCCCTCGGGCCCGATCAGGAAGGAGCGGTTGACCGCCTTCTCCGGCGAGAAGCGCAGCGCCAGCGAGCCGACATGGAGGTGGATCTTCAGCTCCGCCGCGAGCGCCCGGTAGGCCTTCAGCGAGGCGTCGTCCTCTTCGCTCTGGAGGTGCTCGAACAGCGCCTTGCGGTTCAGCTGCATCATGTTGCTGACTTCGGGTGTCTGCACGTAATCGGCGCCATCGGCCGCAGCCTGCCGGATCAGCTTCGTAGCCTGCTCGAGGCTCGGCCCGGGCATCAGGCCGGTGCGCATCTGCACCATGGCGGCCGTGAACGTGCGGTTCTCGCTCATGATACCGCCTTCACGCTTTCGAGCATGCCATCGAGCTTGCCTTCGCGATCGAGCGCATAGAGGTCGTCACAGCCGCCGACATGGGTGCCGCCGATCCAGATCTGCGGGAAGGTCGAGCCCTGGCCGGCGCGGCCGTACATTTCCTGGCGCCAGGACGGGTTCTTGGCGACGTCGAATTCGGTGAAGGTCGCCTTCTTGCGGGTCAGCAGTGACTTGGCGGCGGAACAATAGCCGCAGCCCGGCCGGGTGTAGATCTCGACAGCAGCAGTCATTCGTCTGGCGCTCTCATGTCATGAATTCATTGAATTATATGGGACGGGGCCCGCTCTCGACAACCCGGGCAAAGACCAGCACGTCGACCTGGGCCGCCTTGGCGCGGAGCAGGGCCCGCGCGCAGGTGTCGAGCGTAGCCCCTGACGTCAGGACATCGTCGATCAGGACAACGCGGCGGCCCTGGATCTCGGCCTGACGGTCGGGAGATACCTGAAATGCGCCCTGCACATTGGTGGCGCGCTGGGCCCGCGACAGGCCGATCTGCTGCTCGGTGGCGCGCACCCGCCGCAGCACGTCGCCCCGCACCTTGATCCCGCTCTGCCGCTCGATGACACGCGCGAGCGCGCCCGACTGGTTGTAACGGCGCCGCCAGGCCCGCCGCCAATGCAGGGGCACGGGCACCAGCATGTCGGCGCCGGTCAGCAACTCGCGGCCCGCGCGCGCCATCCAACGGCCCATGGCCGGTGCCAGATCGGTACGGTCCTGATATTTCAGCGCATGCACCAGCGTGCGCGCGACGTCGTCGTAGCGTACCGCCGCGCGGGCGCGCTGGTAGGTCGGCGGGCTCGCGATCGCCTCCATCGACAGCATCTCGGGGCCGGGGTCGTAAACGAAGGGAATGCCGAGCCGCGGGCAATAGGGCCGCTCGATGAACGACAGCCGCGCCCAGCAGGAAGCGCAAACGCCCTCGCCATCGACCGGCTCCCGGCACGATACGCACTGTGTCGGCAGGGCGATGTCGAGCGCGAGCCGCGCCGCCCGCGCCAGCACGTGGCGGCCGGCCGTCCACGCGCTCCGCAGCGGTGCGGCGATGGAACGGATGGGGGGAGCGTCGGCTTCCATGTGGGGAGGCTAACGCTGCACGCAGCGGATTGCCAGAACTGTGGAGATCGGCGTAACCAGCGGCATGGTCCGGACCGCTCAAATCCCGCCCGCCTTGTTTGATCGTGCCTTGCTGCAGAGGCGGCAGCAGCGCGCCCAGGCCCAAGGCGCGGTCACATTCCTGCTCGAGCGGGTCGCCGAGGACATGTCCGACCGCTTGGCAGCGGTGATGCGGGAGTTTCAAGCTCCCGCCGACCTCTGGACGCCCGGCGCGGGACTGGCGGCGTTGCGCACGCGGCTTCCCTCCATCGAACACATCGCGCTCGACGCGGCCGGCGCGGAGAAGTTGCCCCTCGCGCCTGAGAGCCTCGATCTCGTCGTCTCGGCGCTGGCGCTGCAATACGTCAACGACCTGCCGGGTGTGCTCGCGCAAATCCGCCGGGCACTCAAGCCGGACGGGCTGCTGCTTGCTGCCATGATCGGCGGCGACAGCCTCACCGAGCTGCGGCAGGCCTTTGCCGCGGCGGAAGCCGAATGCGAGGGCGGTGTGTCGCCGCGCGTGGCGCCGTTCGCTGACCTTCGCGACATCGGTGCGCTATTGCAGCGGGCGGGCTTTGCGCTGCCGGTGACCGACGTCGACCGTGTCGTGGTGCGCTATGCCAATGCGTTCGCCTTGATGCAGGATCTCCGCCGCATGGGTGCGGCCAACGTGCTGATCGAGCGGCGGCGGACACCGACGCGCCGCGCGACGCTGCTGCGCATGGCCGAGATCTACGCCGAGCGTTTTGCCGATGCCGACGGCCGCATCCGCGCGACCTTCGACATCGTCTGGCTCTCGGGCTGGGCTCCGCATGCGAGCCAGCAGCAGCCGCTGAAGCCGGGGTCGGCGAAAGCGAGCCTGGCGGAGGCGGTGAAGAAGGCGGGGAAGGAGTGATCTTTCTCTTCCGTCATGGCCGGGCTTGTCCCGGCCATCCACGTCTTTCAGGCTGGCACGAAGGCCGTGGATGCCCGGGACAAGCCCGGGCATGACGCCAGAGAGCGGCACCCTTCGACCTCACATCAACAAATCGATCAGATGCGGGATCAGCGGAATGTCCGCGGGCGGCATCGGGTAATCGCGCAGCTTGTTGGCGCGGACCCAGGCAAGGTTCTGGCCCTCGCGTGCGGTGACCAACCCCTCCCAGCGCCGGCAGATATAGAGCGGCATCAGCAGATGGAAGGTCTCGTAACCGTAGCTGGCGAAGGTCAGCGGCGCGAGGCACGGCTCGGCGACGTTGATGCCGAGCTCCTCATGAAGCTCCCGGATCAGGCTCTGCTCCGGCCGCTCGCCCGGCTCGAGCTTGCCGCCGGGGAATTCCCACAGGCCGGCCAGGGCCTTTCCTTCCGGGCGCTGCGCGATCAGGACGCGTTTGTCGGCGTCGACGAGCGCGCAGGCCACCACCAGTGTCAGTTTGAGATCGGCCATGCGCGTCTGTCGCTCGCTGAGATCGTTTGCAACGGTTTGTTAACCTCGTTGCAGTCTACGTTTCCAAGGTCACCATAAGTCATATTTAATCCGCAGTTCCTAGAGTGGGAACTCTTTAAACCACTCCAGGCCACCTCATGCGCGCTGCGCCTTCGGTTCTCGTCCGCCGGTTCGTCCACGACCGGAGCGGCAATATCGCGGTGATTTTCGCGCTCGCCTGCGTTCCCCTGATCAGTGCGGTCGGCTGCGCCATTGACTATTCGCGCGCGACGATGATCCGGTCCAAGCTTCAGGCCGCGGCGGATGCCGCCAGTGTCGGTTCGATCGCCAAGGCTTCGCCCGCCTTCAAGGCCGCCGGCAACATGACTGCGGACGGCTCGATTTCGGTCGGCATCACGGACGCCACGAACATTTTTAATGCCAATCGCGCCAGTCAGTCCGGCTACACGCTGACCGGCCTCACGCCGACCGTGGTCAAGTCCGGCTCGACCGTCACCGCGACGGTTTCGTTCACCGCAACTTTGAACACCATGTTCCTCGGCGTGATCGGCAAGTCGGTGCTGACGTTGAGCGGCACGTCGAAGGCGACGGCCAGCATGCCGCTCTATATCGATTTCTACCTGCTGCTGGACAATTCGCCGTCGATGGGCGTCGGTGCGACCCCGGCCGACGTGCAGAAGATGGTCAACAACACGTCGGACAAGTGCGCTTTCGCCTGCCACGATCTCAAGGACAAGAACAACTATTACGACCTTGCCAAGAAGCTTGGCGTGACCACCCGGATCGACGTGCTTCGGAGCGCCACCGAGTCCTTGATGGATACGGCAAACGCCACCGAGACCTATTCAAACCAGTTCAGAATGGCGATCTATGATTTCGGCGGCTCTGCAAGTTCGCTCGGCCTGCGCAGTCTGTTTTCGTTGTCGGCCTCTCTCTCCAGCGCCAAGGCGGCGGCCGGCAAGATCGACTTGATGTCGGTGAACGGCCAGAACGAGAATCACGATCAAGATACCCCATTCACCGCGGTCTTTCCCGCGATCAACGGCGAGATCAGCTCCCCCGGAAGCGGCACGTCGGCCAGTCCGCTCAAGTATCTGTTCTTCGTGTCCGACGGCGTGGCCGATGAGAGCAACACCGGATGCCTGAAACCGCTCTCGGGCAGCACGCGGTGCCAGTCGCCGCTCAACCCTGCGCTTTGCAAGACGATGAAGGATCGCGGCGTCAAGGTCGCGGTGTTGTACACGACGTATCTCGCGCTGCCGACCAACCCCTGGTACATGAAGTGGATCGATCCATTCAATGCCGGCCCCTATGGCCCGTCGCCGAACAGCCAGATCGCACAGAACATGCAGAGCTGCGCTTCGCCGGGCCTGTATTTCGAGGTCAGCCCGACGCAAGGCATCGCGGACGCCATGAACGCGCTGTTCAAGAAGGCGGTCGCGGACGCGCGGATCTCCGGATGAGGGCGCTCACCTCTCCCCGTAAGAACGGAGAGAGGGAGAAGGCCTACGACCTGTAGTCCCCGTTGATCGCCACATATTCCTTGGTGAGGTCGCAGGTCATGACGCGGTCGCGGCCTTTGCCGAGGCCGAGCGAGACCAGAATCGCGATCTCCGGCGCCTTCATCGCTTCCGACACCTGCGCTTCGTCATAATCGGGATCGCGCGCGCCGCGCTTGGCGACGCGGATGCCGTTGAACGAGATCGACAGCTTGTCGCGATCGGCCGGCTCGCCGGCCTTGCCGACTGCCATCACCACGCGGCCCCAATTTGCGTCTTCGCCCGCGATCGCGGTCTTCACCAGCGGTGAGTTCGCGATCGACATCGCGATCTTGCGGGCGGAGGCCTTGGTCTTGGCGCCCTCGACGGTGATCTCGACCAGCTTGCGCGCGCCTTCGCCGTCGCGGGCGACCTGCTCGGCGAGATTGGCGAGCACCTGGTTGAACGCCTTGACGAAGGCCTTCAGGCGCGGGTCGCTGGCGCGGCTGATCTTCGGCGCGCCGTGCTCGGCGGCGGCGCCGGTCGCAAACGCCAGCAGCGTGTCGGAGGTCGAGGTGTCGCCGTCGATGGTCACGGCGTTGAACGTGTCCTCGACGCCGCTCTTGAGCAGCGCCTGCAGCGCGGCGGGCGCGATCGGCGCGTCAGTGAAGATGAAGGACAGCATCGTCGCCATGTCGGGCGCGATCATGCCGGCGCCCTTGGCCATGCCGTTGATGGTGACCTTGGCCTTACCGAGCTTGACTGTCGCGGTCGCCACTTTCGGGAAGGTGTCGGTGGTCATGATCGCCTTGGCCGCGGCGAGGTAATCGCCGGGCTCGGCGGCTTCGGCGAGGCGGCCGAGCACGCCGTCGAACTTGGTGGCATCCAGCGGCTCGCCGATCACCCCGGTCGAGGCCAGGAAGATCTCGCTCTCGCTGCAGCCGACCGCCTTGGCCGCGATCTTCGCCGTCAGCGCGGTGGAGGCGCGGCCGGTCTTGCCGGTGAAGGCGTTGGCATTGCCGGAATTGACCACCAGCGCGCGCGCCTTGCCGCCCTTCAGCTTGGCGCGGCACCATTCCACCGGGGCCGAGGGACACTTCGACCTGGTGAAGACGCCGGCGACGGCAGTGCCCTTGTCCATCACCGCGAGCAGCACGTCGGTACGGTTCTTGTAGCGGATGCCGGCTTCAGCCGTCGCCAGACGGATGCCCGCGATCACGGGCATATCAGGGACGGTTTTGGGGGCGAGCGGAGAGACGGAGGAGGACATCGCGGGCGCCTTGGTAGGGTCTGGACATGCAGATGGCCGGGGGAGCCCCGGCCATTGCGACGTTAGATATACTTGGCGTCCGCGAAGTGACAGCGAATTCTTACTTCTTCGCCGGCGGCGCCATCTTGCTGTCGGACGGCTTCGCCTCCGGCTTGGCGTCCTTCGACGCATCCGGCGCCGGCTGGTCCAGCCGCTCGACCTTGGCTTCGGTACGCAGCTTGGCGACATACTCGGCCTGGGCCTTGCGGGTCACGTACTGCTCGATCTGGGCCTTGACCTGCTCGAAATCGGGCGCCTTGCGGTTGCGCTTTTCCTCGACCTTGATGATGTGCCAGCCGAACTGCGACTTCACGGGGTCGGAGATCTTGCCGGGCTCCAGCGAGAAGGCCACGGCCGAGAATTCCGGCACCATCTGCTCCTTGGTGAAGAAGCCGAGGTCGCCGCCATCGGCGGAGCCGGGGTCCTTGGACTTCTTCTTGGCGAGCTCGGCGAAATCGGCCCCCTTCCCGAGCTCGGCCTTCACCGCCTTGGCCTCGTCCTCGGTTTCGACCAGGATGTGGCGGGCGCGCACCTCCTGCTCGCCGGTGATCTGCTTGGCGGCCTCCTCATAGACCTTCTTCATGGCGTCCGGCGTGGTGGCGGCCTTGCCCTCGCTGGCGAGCAGGCTGTCCATCAGAAGCCGGTTGCGGGCGAAGGCCAGGCGCTTCTTGAACTCCTCGCCGTCGGCGATTTTCCTGTCTTCGGCAGCCTTGCTGACGATCTTCATGTCGATCAGGAACGACAGGACGTTCTCGTCCTTGGTCGCTGGGTCCATCTGGGCGAGGCTCGGCCCGAGTTCCTCCTCGGCCATGGTGACGTCGCTCTTCTTGATTTCCGCGCCATTGACCTTCGCCAGCACCGGATCATCGGCGGCCCGGAGCGGGCCCGCAAACGCCAGGGACAGCGCCAGAGCGAGGCTGCCAGCCAGGGCGGACGCGGAGCGGAAGCGCTGGGTTGCCGGGAACGAGGTGGTCATGGAAAATCCTTATGTTGAAGCAGGGGGCTGCTCGAGCGGGGCGGACACTCGCCCAATCAGGGGGGCTTGGCAACGCGAAAAGTCTGTCAAAATGATGAATTAGCCGCACTGCGCCCGCCGTTGACAAGGCCCCGACCGGGCCATATCTCTGCGCGGTCGCGACCATGGCGATGGCGTTTATTTTGCTGCGTTTTTGGCCGTTGAACCCAGACTTGCCCAATTCCCACCCATATGGCGGATGTCCCCCGCAGTCCGGGCTCTGACGCCGCGAAGCGTCACGGTGAGTTGATAGGCGGGCGGGTGACAACTTCTTAGGCCCAACGCGGTTGAATCGCGAACACAGGAACCTGGCATGATCGGCGCGCTCGCCCGCAAGTTTTTCGGCTCCGCCAACGACCGGCGGGTGAAGGGATATCAGTCCCGCGTCAACGCGATCAATGCGCTGGAGCCCGAGGTCTCGAAGCTCTCCGACGAGGCGCTCAAGGCCCGCACCGCGGAATTCAAGCAGCAGCTCGCGAACGGCAAGACGCTGGACGATCTCCTCGTCCCGGCCTTCGCCACCGTGCGCGAGGCCGCCAAGCGCACGCTCGGCCAGCGCCATTTCGACGTCCAGCTGATCGGCGGCATGGTGCTGCACGAGGGCGACATCGCCGAGATGAAGACCGGCGAAGGCAAGACGCTGGTCGCGACGCTTGCGGTGTATCTGAACGCGCTCGCCGGCAAAGGCGTCCACGTCGTCACGGTCAACGACTACCTCGCCCGCCGCGACTCCGGCTGGATGGGCCAGATCTACGGCTTCCTCGGCATGACCACCGGCGTGATCGTGCACGGTCTCGACGATGCCGAGCGCAAGGCGGCCTATGCCTGCGACATCACCTACGGCACCAACAACGAATACGGCTTCGACTATCTCCGCGACAACATGAAGTACCGGCTCGAGGACATGGTCCAGCGGCCGCACTTCTTCGCCATCGTCGACGAGGTCGACTCCATTCTGATCGACGAAGCGCGCACGCCGCTGATCATCTCCGGCCCGCTCGACGACCGCTCCGACTTCTACAACACCATCGACGGCTTCCTGCCGAGGCTCGACAAGACCGACTACGAGGTCGACGAGAAGCAGCGCACGGTGACGCTGACCGAAGGCGGCATGGAGAAGATCGAGACGCTGCTGCGCGATGCCGGCCAGCTCAAGGGCGAGTCGCTCTACGACGTCGAGAACGTCTCCGTCGTGCACCACATCAACCAGGCCCTGCGCGCTCACACGCTGTTCACGCGCGACAAGGACTACATCGTCCGCGACGGCGAAGTCGTCATCATCGACGAGTTCACCGGCCGCATGATGCCGGGCCGCCGCTATTCAGAAGGCCTGCATCAGGCGCTGGAGGCCAAGGAGCACGTCCAGGTCCAGCCCGAGAACCAGACGCTGGCCTCGATCACCTTCCAGAACTACTTCCGCATGTACGAGAAGCTGGCGGGCATGACCGGCACCGCCGCGACCGAAGCGGACGAATTGTTCGACATCTACAAGCTCGAGGTCGTGGAGATCCCGACCAATCTGTCGATCGCGCGCCTCGACGAGGACGACGAGGTCTATCGGACCCAGAAGGAAAAATATCAGGCCATCCTCGCCGAGATCGAGCGCGCCAATGCGCGCCTGCAGCCGGTGCTGGTCGGTACCGCCTCGATCGAGAAGTCGGAGGTGCTCGCCGAATTCCTCAAGAAGAACGGCTACAAGCAGATCGATTTCGGCAAGGAGGGCGCGCTCGACAAGCTCTATGCCGCCGCCCGCGCCGGCAAGCCGGCGAAACTGTTCGCGGTGCTGAACGCGCGCTTCCACGAGCAGGAAGCCTACATCGTCGCCGAAGCCGGCGTGCCGGGCGCGATCACGATCGCCACTAACATGGCCGGCCGCGGCACCGACATCAAGCTCGGCGGCTCGCTGGAGATGCGCATCCAGCAGGAGACTGCTGATATCGCCGACGAGGCCGAGAAGGCCAAGAAGATCGAGCAGATCAAGGCCGATATCGAGCACTTCCGCGACATCGTGCTGAAGGCCGAGGAGACCGTCGAGGTCGAGCCGGCCAAGGGAAGCAAGCCTGCCAAGACCGTGAAGAAGCCCGGCGGCCTCTACATCATCGGCTCCGAGCGCCACGAGTCCCGCCGCATCGACAACCAGCTGCGCGGCCGTTCCGGCCGTCAGGGCGATCCCGGCCGCTCGAAGTTCTTCCTGTCGCTGGAAGACGACCTGATGCGCATCTTCGGCTCGGACCGTCTCGACAGCATGCTGCAGCGTCTCGGCCTGCAAGAGGGCGAGGCCATCATCCATCCCTGGATCAACAAGGCGCTGGAGAAGGCGCAGCAGAAGGTCGAGGCGCGCAACTTCGACATCCGCAAGAACCTGCTCAAGTTCGACAACGTCCAGAACGACCAGCGCAAGGTGATCTTCGACCAGCGCGTCGAGCTGATGAAGGACGAGAGCGTCGCCGAGACCGTCGCCGACATGCGCCACGCCTTCATCGACGACCTCGTCGCCAAGCACGTGCCCGAGCATGCCTATGCCGAGCAGTGGGACGTCGCCGGGCTCAAGGACGAATTGAAGCGCGTGCTCGATCTCGACCTGCCGGTCGACGAATGGGCCAAGGAAGAGGGCATCGCCGACGAGGAGCTGCTGACTCGCATCGAGACCAAGGCCGACGAGCACATGGCGGCGAAGGTCGCGCAATGGGGTCCCGACGTGATGCGTTACGTCGAGAAGACCATCCTCTTGCAGACGCTCGACCATCTCTGGCGCGAGCACCTGATCATGCTCGACCATCTGCGCCAGGTCATCGGCCTGCGCGGCTACGGCCAGCGCGATCCGTTGCAGGAGTACAAGACCGAAGCCTTCAATCTCTTCCAGGAGATGAGCGCTCACTTGCGCGAGGCCGTCACGGCGCAGCTGATGCGCGTCGAGATCGTCCCGCCGGAGCAGGAGGCCCCCGTCCTGCCGCCGATGGAGGCGCACAAGTTCGATCCGAACACCGGCGAGGACGAGATGGCTCTCGCCAGCGTCACCCTGGGCGCCCAGGCCACGGATGCGTCGATGCGCGACCCGAAGAACCCGACCAGCTGGGGCAAGGTCGGCCGCAACGAGGACTGCCCGTGCGGTAGTGGCAAGAAGTACAAGCACTGCCACGGGCGGTATGCTTGATCGATGACCTCAAAACCCAGCGAACTCGCGGTGTTGTCTTGGCCCACGAGTTCGCCAGGCGTCGAATGCTTTCGATCCATATGATGCCTGCTGGTCTTCCGTTGCATAACGAATGGTAGGCGCACGCCATTGAGGATGGCTGGCGCACAATTGTCAGACGGTCCTTTATCCGTCACGCGCGGCTGAGCACGCTTCAGTCATCTGGCAACCCGCCTCAGCGCCTGTTCCTGTGATCACTCCGGAGTGCTGCTGCTTCTGCAGATGGCCGGCGGCCACTCGCTCGCGCGGCTGCGTCGCTGAAGAACTCTTCGCCGGGAGAGCCAATGGTCAAACCGCGGCATCGTGTCTCGGCGAACGCCCTCGGGTAGACCATCCAACTTTTTACCACTGCTCATTGTGATCTGGATCACCGCTACAGAGCTCAATCCGTGGTTTGATTGATTCACGAGACGCGGCCTGAAAATTGGAGCCAGACAATGCCCAAACGCGCGCTGCCAACCGCCTTTTGTGTCCTTGCCCTGAGTCTTTACGCCTGCGGTTCCGCCCCTGCGAGCCAAGTGGGCGGATGGTGGGGCGGAACATGGTCGTGCAACATCGACGGCCGCCCGGCCCGGATGAAATGGGCCGCCGTCGATGACAGTCAGACAACCTGCAACGGCAACACTTGCACCAGCACTTCGGGAGCACGCTGGTCAGGCCGCTTCTCAGATAATGGCTCGCGATGGGTGAAGTTGACAAATCCACGCAGCGGAACCCAGGGCGGCGTGTACTTCAACCATGCCGACGGCAACAGATGGTATCTAGCCAAGCCGGTCAGCAACAAGGCCGTGGGCTGGACGACATGGAATGGCCAACGCTATCGCCTCTCGTGCTGGCGATGATGCGCGAGTGCTTTCCTCTGGCTATGCATTGAAACGGCAGATGTGTGTGTGCGCTTCGCAAGGCGCCACGCTCCACTTCACGAGGTCTAATTCGAGCTGTCGATCAAGCTCTCCAGCAGCCGCTTGAGCTCGCTCGTCGACTTGTCGCCGTAGCTCTCCAGGATGTGCTCCTCCTGGTCGACCGCGAGCGAGTTGAGCTTCTTGCACAGCACCTTGCCGCGGTCGGAGATGAACATCAGCACCTTGCGGCGGTCGTTCGGGTCCTGCACGCGGTAGACCAGCGTGTCGGAGACCATGCGGTCGATCATCTTCGTGAGCGTCGGATGGTTGAGCAGCACGGCGTCCGCGAGCTCGCCCATCGAATGGCCCTCGCCGTCCGACAGCACTTTCAGGATGCGCCATTGCTCGACCGGCACGCCCTCCTTGCTCAACCTCAGTTCGAGCTGCCGGTTGATTTCCCGGTTGGCTTGCGCGAGCAGGTAAGCGAGGTGTTCGGTGATTGGGGAATTTTGTTTCGGCGGTTTTGCCACGGCTGAGACTTCGCCTTGACCCAAATGAGTGAATGTCTTGCAATCGATGCTGCATCTATATGCACTTCAATTCTTGAATATTCAATATTTTCAAAATAAGATCATTGCCCAACAAAAGGGCGGAAGCCGCGGCCGCCTGCTCAATGTGCTTTCAGGTCTGGCCTCAGACAGGAGTTGGCGTGCGCGCGACGGTGAACTTCCCGGCTCACGGCGGCTCGGCGTTACCGCCGTCCTTGCTGTTCAGGAATCTGTCGTCTTCGGCAGCTGGCGGTGCCTTGTCGCCGCACGGTGACGCCTTGTTCAAGCGCCGCGGCGTCAACAAGCTGCGCGTCGGCGGCTTCATCTGCTGCACCGGCTCGCCTGGCGTGTGGGGCCCGTGTGCCACGAACAGCGCGCAGCTTGCCGTCGCCGAGATCAACAAGCGCGGCGGCATTCTCGGCCGCGAGCTCGAGCTGTCGATCTACGATGCCGGCGGGCCGCTGGATGAGGTTCTGGACCGCGCCGAGCAGGCAATCGCATTCGACGAGGTCGATCTGATCGTCGGATTGCACACCAGCGCGGTTCGCGTGGGCCTCCGCGACGTCACCACACGCCACCGCATTCCCTATATCTACACGCCGGTCTACGAGGGCGGCGAGCGCACGCCCGGCGTGATGGCGATCGGCGAGACGCCGCGCTGGCAGAGCCGCCCCGCCATCCATTGGCTCGCGGACGTCAAGAAGGCCAAACGCTGGTACCTGATCGGCAGCGACTACGTTTGGCCCTGGCAATCGCATCGCGCGGTGAAGAACTACATCAAGGAAACCGGCGGCCGCGTCGTCGGCGAAGAGTTCGTCCCGCTCGGCGAAGACAATCACGGGCCGCATCTGGCGCGGATCCGCGCCGCCAAGCCCGATGTCGTGTTGATCTCGCTGATCGGTACCGACAGCATCACCTTCAACCGGGCCTTCGGCGAATGTGGGCTAGGCGCCACGACGCTGCGGCTCGCGGGCGCGATGGACGATACCGTGCTACTCGGCATCGGCGCCGACAACAGCGAGAACATGTTCTGCGCTTCCGGCTACTTCACCGGCACCGGCGCGCGCGCCAATGACGACTTCCAGAGCCGTTATCACGCGATGTTCGGGCCGAATGCGCCGCCGATCGGCTCGGTGGGGCAATCGAGTTACGAAGGCCTGCGCTTCCTCGAAGCCGTTGCGAACAAGGCTGGTTCGCTGGCGATGCGGCCGCTGCTCGCGGCCGGCCGCAACATCGTCTACAGCGGCGCCCGCGGTCGGGTTACCGTCTGCAACGGGCACGTGCGGATGCCGATGCATCTCGCCGAGGCCGACGGTCTCGATTTCAAGCTGATCAAGCCGCTCTGACCGCCTCGCGGCTTGACCGGCCGGCGCATTTGCAAAATAATACTTGAAAAGGAAAATATTTCCGTTTTGAATGTTTCGGCGAGGCCGCGGGTGCGTGCGTCGCGCCGGGGCGGCCACGCCCAACGTTGCAAAGAACTTCAAGGAGAGCGCCGTGACAGTTGCCCTTCCCACGCCAGCCCAACTTCGCAGTGTCGCCGAGCAATGCGGTCTTTCGCTCACCGATGACGACGTCGCCTCGTTCCGCGGTCTCATGCAGGGCTCGATCGAAGCCTACAATCTCGTTGCCGCGATGCCGGACGAATTGCCCGAAGTGAAATATCCGCGCACGCCGGGCTATCGGCCCTCGGCGGAGGAGAACCCGCGCAATGCCTGGTATCGCAAGTCGACAGTGAAGGGCGCCGCTAGCGGCAAGCTCAAGGGCAAGACCATCGCGCTGAAGGACAACATCATGCTGGCCGGCGTGCCCATGACCAACGGCTCGTCGACCTTGGAAGGCTATGTGCCCGATTTCGACGCCACCATCGTCACGCGCATGCTGGATGCCGGCGCCGAGATCAAGGGCAAGGTGCATTGCGAGCATTTCTGCCTGTCCGGCGGCAGCCACACCGGCTCCTACGGGCCGGTGCATAATCCGCACAAGATGGGCTACTCGGCCGGCGGCTCGTCGTCGGGATCGGGCGTCGTGGTCGCGCTCGGCGAGGTCGACATGGCCATTGGCGGCGACCAGGGCGGCTCGATCCGCATGCCGTCGTCGTTCTGCGGCATCTACGGCATGAAGCCGACCTGGGGCCTCGTCCCCTACACCGGCATCATGCCGATCGAGATCTATGTCGATCACACCGGTCCGATGACGGCAACGGTCGAAGACAATGCGCTGCTGCTCGAGGTGCTCGCCGGGGACGACGGCTACGATCCGCGCATCAAGGCTCCGAAGGTCGAGGAATACACCAAGGCGCTAGGCCAGGGCGTCAAGGGCATGAAGATCGGCATCGTCAAGGAAGGCTTCGAGCAGCCGACCGCCGAGTCCGCCGTGAACGAAAGCGTGCGCGAAGCCGCAAAGCGCTTTAGGGATCTCGGCGCCACGGTCGAGACCGTCTCGATCCCGATGCACCTGATGGGCGGGGCGATCTGGACGCCGATCGGCACGGAAGGCCTGACCCAGACCATGATGTTCGGCGACGGCTACGGCCTCAGCCGCGGCGATCTCTATTCGACCTCGCTGATGGATTTCCATCGCGGCTGGCGTCGGCAGGCCGACTCGCTGTCCGAGACCACGAAGCTGTTCATGATGCTCGGCACCTACATCAACAACAATTTCGGCCCGCGCTTCTACGGCAAGGCGCTCAACATCTCGCGCCGGCTGACCGCGGCCTACGACAAGGCCTTTGCGGATTACGACCTGCTCCTGATGCCGACGACGCCGATGAAGGCGACCAAGCTGCCGGAGCTCAATGCCAGCCGCGAGGACTATGTCGCCCGCGCGCTCGAGATGATCTCCAACACCGCGCCGTTCGACATCACGCACCATCCCGCGATGTCGCTGCCCTGCGGCATGGTCGACGGCCTGCCGGTCGGGCTGATGCTGGTCGGCCGCATGTTCGAGGAATCCACGATCTACCGCGCCGCCCATGCCTTCGAGCAGATCGGCGACTGGAAGAAGATGTGAGGAAACCTTCGCTTCAACTCGGCGGAAACGCAACGCATGGCTAACGCGTTCGTCGCGGCGTTCGAGATCCTGAGCTTCGGCGCGATCATCGTCCTGATCGTGCTGGGGCTCGGGATCATCGCCAGCATGATGGGCATCTTCAACTTCGCGCAGGGCGAATTCGTCCTGCTCGGCGCCTACATCACCTATCTCGCTTATGCCAAGGGCCTGCCGATCTGGGCCGGCATGGTTGCGGCGCCTTTCGTGGTCGGTGCGCTCGGCTTCGTGCTGGAGGCGCTGATCATCCGACGATTCTACGCCGCGCCGATCGTTGCCATGCTCGGCACCTATGCGCTCGGCCTGATCATCCGCGAGGCCGTTCGCGGGCTGATCGGCGGCTTCTACCTCACCGTGCCGGAGCCGATCGGCGGCTCCATCGATATCGGCGCCATGCACATCTCGGCGTGGCGCTTCACCATCATCATCATCACGCTGCTGGTGATGGGCCTCTGCTATCTGCTGTTGTCGCGGACGAGTTTCGGCCTGCGCGTGCGGGCGACGCTGGAGAACCCGTCGCTGGCGCGTGCGTCGGGCATTTCGACGCCGCTGATCTACGGCGCGACGTTCGCCTTCGGTGCGGCGCTCGCGGGCCTTGCTGGCGCGCTGATCGTGCCGGTGTTCAGCCTGTTTGCCGATCTCGGCCTGCGCTTCCTGATCCAGGGTTTTGTCGCGGTCATGGTCGGCGGGGTCGGCTCCTTCATCGGCCCGGTCGCGGGCGCCGGCGTCATCGGCACGCTGAGCGCGGCGCTGCCCTGGGTAATGGCACCCGTCGTCGCCGACGTGCTCGTCTTCGTGCTCGCCATCGTCTTCATCAAATTCCGTCCGCAAGGTCTCATCGCTGGAAAAGGGGTTTAATCACATGCTCGATCGTACTCAGCTCACGCGACGTCGTTTCCTGTCCAATTTCGCCTTTGCATCCGGCGCGGTCGCAACCGGCGTCGGCAGCTGGGTGATTCCGGCGCCCTGGGCCAATGCGGCCGAGGCGCCGATCAAGGTCGGCATCGCCACCGACCTCACCGGCCCGATCGCCTATGCCGGCAACGCCGACGCCAACGTCGCGAAAATGGTGATCAAGGAGATCAACGCGGCCGGCGGCCTGCTCGGCCGTCCGCTCGAGCTCTACATCGAAGACACCGCCTCCAACGAATCCGTCGCCGTCGGCAACGTGCGCAAGCTGATCCAGCGCGACAAGGTCGATATGGTGCTCGGCGGCATCACCTCCTCGATGCGCAACGCGATCAAGGACCCGATCGTCGCGCGCGGCAAGACCCTCTACATCTATCCGCAGCTCTACGAGGGCAAGGAGTGCACGCCCCATTTGTTCTGCACCGGCCCGACGCCGGCGCAGCAATGCGACGAGTTCATCCCCTGGCTGATCAAGAACGGCGGCAAGAAGTTCGCGCTGCCCAGCGCCAATTATGTCTGGCCGCACACGCTCAACGTCTACGCCCGCAAGGTGATCGAATCCAATGGCGGCGAGGTCGTGTTCGAGGAATATTACCCGCTCGACCAGGTCGACTTCTCCGCGACCGTCAACCGCATCATCTCCAACAAGGTCGACGTCGTCTTCAACACCGTCATCCCGCCCGGCGTCGGCCCGTTCTTCAAGCAGCTCTATGAAGCAGGCTTCCTCAAGAACGGCGGGCGCCTGGCCTGCGTCTACTACGACGAGAACACGCTCAACATCAACCAAGCCGCGGAGATCGAGGGCCTTGCGAGCTGCCTCGACTATTTCAAGGTGCTGACCAAGGAGAACCCGTTCGACGCCAAGATTCAGGCGGCCTATGAGAAGGATTTCCCGGGCAACTTCCTGTTCGCCGCCGGCAGCGCTGCCACCGGCACCTATCGCGGCCTCAAGCTGTGGGAAGCCGCGGTCAAGGAAGCCGGCAAGATCGACCGCGAGTCCGTGGCCGCCGCGCTCGACCATGCCAAGATCGCCGAAGGTCCGGGCGGACCCGCCGAGATGGTGCCGGGCAAGCGGCACTGCAAGATGAAGATGTACACCGCCGTCGCCAAGAGCGGAAATTACGAGATCGTCGGGCGCAGCAACGGCCTCGTCGATCCCAAGGAATGCTGATTTTCGCCTCTCCCCTCTCGGGGAGAGGTGAATCCCGCCGTGATTGACACGGCTGCCTCTGACGATGTTGAACTCGGAATGCTGAAGCCGATGAGTGTGGTAAGAGAGGCCATCGTCGCCGACGTGGACGACGAAATGGACGGTGCGATGGCTGAGGGCGCAGCGGCGAAACGGGCCAATGACGAGGTCAAGGCAAGACGAAAAATCCTGCCGATCGTCGAGGGCCTCGTGCTCCTCGCGGCGCTGCTCGCGCCGCTGGTGCTGCAGGACTATCTCACGGTGTTCGCGACGCGCGTCATCATCCTGGCGCTGTTTGCACTGTCGTTCGACCTGGTCTGGGGCTATGCCGGCATCATGAGCTTTGGCCAGGCCCTGTTCTTCGGCTCCGCCGGCTACGGCGTCGCGCTGCTCGCGCGTGACCTGAACGTCACCAACATCTTCCTGGTGTTGCCGGCAGGCACGCTGATCGGCCTCACCTTCGCGCTGCTGCTCGGCGGCTTCCTGCTGCTGGGACGGCATCCCTCCAGCGTGATCTTCGTCTCGCTCGGCACGCTGACCGGCTCCTACGCCGCCGATCGGCTCGCGCGCGGCTGGTACTATCTCGGCGGCCAGAACGGCATCCCCTCGATCGCGCCGATGTCGCTTGGGTCATACGACTTCACGGAAGGCCCAGCGTTCTATTATCTCGTGCTCGGCATCCTCGTCGTGGTCTATCTGCTCTGCCGCTTCCTGGTGCGCTCGCAATTCGGCCTTGCGCTCGCAGGCCTGCGCGAGAACGAGCAGCGCATCGCCTTCTTCGGCTACAAGGCGCAGCATCTCAAAGCCATCATCTTCACCATCGGCGGCGCCGTCGCAGGCCTCGCCGGCAGCCTCTATGCCTTCCACGAAGGCTTCGTCTGGCCCAACATGGTGGGCGTCGTGGTTTCGACCCAGGTCGTGCTCTATGTGCTGTTCGGCGGCTCCGGCACGCTGATCGGTGCCGTCGTCGGCGCTGTCATCGTCGAGGGCGTCAGCTTCTGGCTTTCGGACAATTACCGCGAGATCTGGCCGATCATCCTCGGCCTGCTGCTCCTGCTCGTGATCCTGTTCCGGCCGCTCGGCCTGATCAGTTTTGTGCTCGGCGAGCGCGAACGCGTCGGCAGCTTTGGTGCCAAGCAAAAGGAGAGGCGCAATGCTCCTTGAAGCGGCCGGCATCAAGAAGGTCTTCGGCAAGCTCACCGCGCTCGACGGCGCAGCCCTCACGGTCGGCGAGAATGAGTTTCACGGCCTGATCGGCCCGAACGGCTCGGGCAAGAGCACGCTGATGAAGTGCATCGCCGGCGCCGAAGTGCCGACCCAAGGCAAGGTCTCCTTCGTCAACACCGACATCACCGCGTTCACGCCGACCGAACGTGCGCGCGCCGGCATGAGCCTGAAATTCCAGATCACATCCGTGCTGCCGTCGCTCACGCTCTACGACAACATCCTGCTCGCGCTGCAGGCGCAGTCCTCGCTGTTCGACCTCGTGTTCTCGCGCACGCGCGGTGCGTTGCACGACCAGGTCATGTCCATGCTGACGCAGTTCCGTCTCGCCGACCGCGCCTTCGATGCGGCCGCTGCGCTGTCGCACGGCCAGCAGCAATGGCTGGAGATCGCGATGGCGCTCGCCGGCAAGCCGAAGCTCCTATTGCTCGACGAGCCCACCGGCGGCATGAGCCTGGAAGAGCGCCGCGTCACCGGCGAGCTGCTGCAGCCGATCAAAAAACATTGCTCGCTGGTCATCGTCGAGCACGACCTCGATTTCATTCGCGACATCTGCGATCGCCTCACCGTGCTCGACCAGGGCAAGGTGCTGGCAACAGGCACGGTGTCCGAGATCCAGACCAACACATCCGTCCAGGAGATCTATCTGCGCCGTGCCTGAATTTTTGGACATCAAGCATCTCGATGCCGGCTACGGCCGCAGCCAAGTCCTGTTCGACGTCAGCCTCGGCATTCCCTGGCGCGGCGGTGTTGCCGTGCTCGGCCGCAACGGCGCCGGCAAGACCACGCTGATGAAGACCATCGTCGGCGAGCTGCCGGCATGGAAGGGCGAGGTCGCCTTCGACGGCCGCGACATCAGTCGCCGCGCCACCCAGGAGCGCGTCCGCGCCGGCATCGGCTACGTGCCGCAGGAGCATTCGGTGTTCGCGCGCCTGTCGGTGCGCGACAATCTCGCCGTCGGCTCGCTGGCTAAGAAGGATTCCTCCGCCATCGACCGCGTGCTGGCGATCTTCCCAAAGCTCGGCCAGCGCCTCGACCAGCCCGCCGGCACGCTTTCCGGCGGCGAGCGCAAGATGCTCGCGATCGGCCGCGCCATGCTCGGGGATCCAAAACTGCTGCTGCTGGATGAGCCCACCGAGGGCGTCTGGATCGGCGTCATCGAGGAGATCACCGAGCGCCTGATCGAGCTTGCCAAGAGCATCGCCGTCATCATCGTCGAGCAGCACCTCGACCTCGCTTTGCGAGTCGCCGACTACGCCTATGTGCTCGACCGCGGCCGCGTCGCGCTGCAGGGCGACGCCGGCGAGGTGAAAGGCAGTCCGGAGCTGATGCGGTATCTGGCGCCTTAGCGCGCGGCGCCCCTCGCACTGCGAAATATTCGGGTTGTTCAAGAGCTTCGCGGCATCCCATCGATTTTATTTCAGATCGGAACGAATCTGTCGGGCCGCGTTGAATCCCGCATGTGTGCCGTTGCGTTGCGTCAGTCGGGACTATCGCGCCTAGCCGGCGCGCGGAAGATTCCGATTCCATCATACATCGTGCCATGCGATCCCACGCTACGCGAGAACCCGCCGCAAGGCAGCGGCTGGGTGTTCGAGATAAAAGCCGACGGCTATCGCGCGCAACTTCACCTGCAGGCGGGCGCGGCGACGGTCTATTCGCGCGCCGGATACGATTGGACCGAGCAGTTCTCGTCAATTGCAGCCGGCGCGCGAATGCTCAGAGCCGGGAGTGCGATCATTGATGGCGAGGCCGTTGTCTACGGCAGTAATGGCCGGCCGGACTTCCAGCAGCTGCGGCGCGAGCTCGGCGCCAAGCAGAGCCGCCGCATTCGCTATCACGCGTTCGATCTATTGTATCTTGACGGATACGATTTGCGCGGCGTCGGCTTTGTCGAGCGCAAGCAGCTGCTGCAGCGGCTCCTGAAAGAAGCGCCCGAGACTTTCATCTACGTCGAGCACGTCGAAGCCGACGGCGAGCAAATCCTTCGCCATGCTTGCAGGCTTGGCCTCGAAGGGCTGCTCGCCAAGCGCGCGGACGCACCTTATCGCTCCGGACGGCAGGAAGCCTGGCTCAAGCTGAAATGTAAGAAGAGCGAGACGTTTCCGATCGTCGCATTCGTCGAAAAGCTGGGCGCGTACCCGCGCAAGGTGGCTTCGCTTTACGTCGGGCATCACGAGGATGGGCGCCTGCTTTATGCCGGCAAGGTCCGCACCGGATACACCGAGGCGACCGCGCGTGAATTGCGTGAACGGCTTGACCCACTGATCCGGCGCGATTCTCCGCTCGATCTGCCGGTAAAGAAGCCCAAGGCTACATGGGTTGAGCCCGTGGTGAATGCCGAGGTGGAATATGGCGCCCTGACCGACGATGGCCTGCTGCGTGAAGCCGTATTCAAGGGCCTGCGCGACGATCTTGCGCCGCGGAAGGTCAGGGCGCCCCGGTTGGTGCCTTCATCGGTCAGACGGCCGAAGCTCGGCGTTCCCAAAGAGAATATCCTGCAGCTGCTGCCCGATGCGATCGTGCCCTCCAAGCAAGAGCTCGCGCATTACTGGGCGCGTGTCTGGAAGAAGGCGCTGCTGCATCTAGGACATCGCCCGCTCAAGCTGGTGCGGCACGTGCACGGCACGACGTTCTATCACAAGGGGCCGCTGCCGAAGGACATTCCGCAAGCGGTGCACCAGCTACGCATCCGAAAGCGCGAAGGCGGCGAAGGCACGCGGCTTTGGGTGGACAGCCTTGACGGTTTCCTGGGACTCGTCGAGATCGGCGCAGTCGAATTGCATCCCTGGAATTCGACTGTTGAGGATTTCGAGCACGCCGATCGCATCGTGATCGACCTTGATCCCGGCGAGGGCGTCGAATGGCATGCTGTGATCGAGACCGCTCTGGAGCTTCGCGCGCTGATGAGCCGTGAGGGGTTTGCGACCTGGCCCAAGCTGACCGGTGGCAAGGGCATTCATCTGACGGCACCGCTTGACCGCCCAATGCTGCACGATCAGGCGCACCGGGCGGCCCGCAACCTCATGGCCGATTTCGCATTGCGTCGGCCGGACCGCTACGTCCTCTCCGCCCAGGCCAGGCGCAGCGGCCGCATTTTTCTCGACTATTTGCGCAACGGCCGCGGTACCACCGCGATCGGCACCTTCTCGCCGCGGGCACGCGAGAACTTTCCCATTGCTGCACAGGTGACATGGAAGCGGATCGAAAGCGGCATAGTGCCCGACGCGTTCACGATTCACAGTCCCTACCGTGCGGTGCGGAGGAAAGAGCGATAATTGCGCGCTCGGGCGCTAGCCTACTTCACCGCCGAGAAGCGGCTGTCGAACGAGTTCGACTGCACCACCGGCGCGGCGCCTGATATCATCGGGGTGCTGTCGCCCGCGCCTTCGCTCACTGATGGCTTCAGCGCCGGACGCGTCGCGGCGAGGCGGGTGTCGGGCTTCGGCGGCTCGGCCGGCTTGGCGGCTGCTACGGCCGGCTTCGGCGTATCCTTCGCCGCCTCCTTGACTGAATCCTTGGACTTGTCATGTCCCGGCACGAAGCGGGTCACGGCGGCCTTGAGTCGCGAGGCGGCCGTGGCCGGCGTCGTGGACGTCTGGGCGGCCGGGGCCACGGACGCGGTGGCTTGCGGCGCAGGCGTCGCGGTCGCGGTGGTGTCGGCGGTGCCGAGCCCCATCTTGCGGCCGAGATTGGAGAAGAAGCCGCCGCTTTCAGACTTCGCAGCGGGCGACGCCGCGGCAACGCGGGTGCTCGCGGCAGGCGCGCTGACGGCGACCACCGGCTCTTCCCGCGGCGCCGGCGCACTTGCCACCGCATCGAGGTTCGGCTTGGGCGGGTTGACGTGGCCGGGGATCGTGCCCGGCGCCTTCGCCATGGCCAGCATCTGCAGCGTGGTGCCTTCGGCGCTCTCGGACAGGCCGGTCGAGCCTTCTGGAATCTTGGCGGCGAACACCTTGTGCATGCCGCCGTCAATGCCGGTGTTCATCCGCGCCACCGGCGTGCCCTTGGCGACGAGCCTTGCGTATTCGGTTTCGTCCTTGGCCTGCTTCTCGCGGACCGCGCTGGCGATCTCTTCGGGGATCACATAGGCCGGACATTTGGCAGAGGCGTCGAACACCAGATCGCGCTTGGCGTCCGCCGGCTTGGCGGCGTCGAACACGTATCTCTTCTCGCAGAAATCGACCTTCGGCTCCTGCCGCGTCACCTCGAAATGATCATAGCCTTCTTTGATCATCTTCCAGAACGGCATGTTCGGATTGTTCCGGTGCCTGGCCATGTTCACCGGCGTCATCTTGAACGGATAGGCCTGCAGCTGGAACGCCTTCTGGCCGCCGAAGAAGGACTCGCGGCCGAGCGAATAAATCTCCGCGATCTGCTCGTCCGTCATCGCGTAGCAGCCGCGCGACGAACAATCGCCATGCACCATCAGCTGCGAGCCGGTGCGGCCCAGCGCCTTGTCGAACGCGTTCGGGTAGCCGGTGTTGAACGAGAGGTAATAGGACGATTGCGGATTCATCTGGCTCGGATTGATCGAGTAGAATCCCTCCGGCGCCTGGCGGTCGCCTTCGCGCACCTTGGGGCCGAGATCGCCCGACCAGCGGCAGATCGGATAGGTCTTGAGCAGCGCGAACTGGCCCGAGCGGGTCTGCTTCCAGACCTCGAGCTCGGCCTCCTGCTTGAACAGGCGGACCAGGATCGGCGATTGCAGGTCCATGTCCTTCTCAGCCATCGCGGCGATCAGCTTCGGCGGCACCGGCTGATTGGCCTTGGCGTTGGTCGCAAGCGAGACCTGATCGGTGTTGCAGCCGGCGAGCAGACCGCCGGCCGTCATCAGCGCAACCGAAACCAAGAGCGCGCGAGCAAGCGAACGAGAAATCAAGATGGACCCCACACCGTGCCGGGCATTGAAGCGCGAACCCCAATTATTCCGAAGCGCAATCCGACCGGTAAACCGACCCGCCGAGACGGGCCCGGTCAGACCCCGCTCCAGCGCTTATGCCCTGAAGCCATTGATTAAAATTCTAACCTCTGGGTCATGTGGTCGCAACCCGAGCGGGGATCACGAGGGCGTTGGCCCAGTGGCATGGTCAACGAAGACTAAATGGACGCGACTTGGGACGGAACTTGGGCTTTCGGGCCGAGGGGACTCAGATCGCCGATTTGGGCAAAAAAAGGGTTAAGGCGGGGTTACCGGGGGCTGCTCGAAAGGCCTGGTAGGGTGGGCAAAGGCGCGAAGCGCCGTGCCCACGAGCCGTTCGTACAGCCGGGATTGGTGGGCACGCTTCGCTTTGCCCACCCTACGAGAGCGGAATCGAGGCGAATCAGCCCAGTTTGCGGCCGATATCGAGGAATTTCTGCCGCCGCTGCTTGCGGATGGCATCCCCATCAAAGTTCCGGAGCTCGTCGAACGCCTTGGCGATGGCCTCGCCCGTGGTGGCGATCATGGCGGCGGGGTCGCGGTGGGCGCCGCCGACCGGCTCCTTCAGGATGGCGTCGATCACGCCGAAGCGGAGCATATCCTGGGCGGTGATCTTCATGTTGTTGGCGGCTTCCTGCGCCTTGGTGCCGTCGCGCCAGAGGATCGAGGACGCCGCCTCCGGCGAGATCACGCTGTAGATCGCGTGCTCGAGCATCAGGACCTTGTTGGCGGTGGTGATGGCGATGGCGCCGCCCGACATGCCCTCGCCGGTGATGATCGCGACGTTGGGCACGGTCAGCGCCAGGCACGCATCGGTCGAGCGCGCGATGGCTTCCGCCTGGCCGCGCTCCTCGGCGCCGATGCCGGGATAGGCGCCGGCCGAATCGGCGAGCGACAGCACCGGCAGGCCGAACCGCTCGGCCATCTCCATCAGCCGCACGCATTTGCGATACCCTTCCGGCCGCGCCATGCCGAAATTGTGCCGGATGCGGCTCTCGGTGGAATCGCCCTTTTCCTGGCCCATCACGCAGATCGGCTCACCGCGGAAGCGGCCGAAGCCGGCGACCAGCGCCTCGTCCTCGCCGAACTTGCGGTCGCCGGCGAGCGGGGTGAATTCGGTGATCAGGCCCTTGATGAAGTCGTTGAAATGCGGCCGCTGCGGATGCCGCGCCACAAGCGTCTTCTGCCACGGCGTCAGGTTCGCATAGAGGTCGGCCAGCGCCTGCGCCGCCTTGTCCTCGATCCGCCCGACCTCGTCGCTGATGTCGGTGCCGGTGGCGGCGAGCGCGCGCAATTCGTCGACCTTGGAGTCGAGCTCGGCGACGGGCTTTTCGAAGTCGAGATAGCTGCGCATCTGGTCTAGCATCAACTCAATATAGGGGGACGGGGCGCGAGAAGCGAAGCAAGTTGGGGCGGCGGAAAGAAGTGTAGCGTCTTCAATGGTTTGGCTTGTGTGCTGGTGCAGTCGGCCAAATCAGCCGTGAGGCCCCGGCTCTTTCCGCGGAGATGTGGCCGAAGTCAAGGCGGTTTCACCCTTTACCCGTAGCCCGGATGGAGCGCAGCGCAATCCGGGAAGGTCTGGCCGCGAGGAGGCGGCCCCGGATTACGCGTCGCTCCATCCGGGCTACCAGCAGCAACTACTTCTCCGCCAGCGGGTGCAGGTCGCGCACCAAGCTCTTCAGCCGCTCCTCGACCACATGGGTATAGATCTGGGTGGTCGAGATGTCGGTGTGACCGAGCAGGGTCTGCACGATGCGCAGGTCCGCGCCGTTGTGCAGCAGATGGCTGGCAAAGGCGTGGCGCAGCACGTGCGGGGAGACCAGGCGGGCCTGCAAGCCGGACGCAACCGCGAGCTCCTTGAGGTCGCGGGCAAAATGCTGGCGCGTCAGATGTCCGCTCTCGCCGAACGAGGGGAACAGCCATTTCGACGCGGCCACGCTGTTCTTCCTGTCGGCCTTTGCCGCTTCCGTGGCGGCGAGATAGTCCGCCATCGCCTGCCGCGAGGCGTCGTTGAGCGGTACCAGCCGTTCCTTGTTGCCCTTGCCGCGCACCACGATCATGCGGGCGTCGCGCTTGGCCGCCGAGCGCGGCAGCGCCACCAGCTCGGAGACGCGCAGGCCCGTGGCGTAGAGCACCTCGAGCAGGCAATAGAGCCGCAAGGCACGCAGCCGTTTCGACGGCGAGGCATCTTCCGCCTCGCTCAATTCCCTGGCGCGGCGGAGCATGCGGTCGACGTCGGCGATCGACAACACTTTCGGCAGGCCGCGGCCGCGCTTCGGACCTGACAGGATCGCGGCGGGATCGTCACCGCGGATGCGCTCGTTCAGCAGGAAACGGTAGAGGTGCCGCATCGCGGACAGCCGGCGGGCCACACTGGTGGATTTGAAGCCGCGGGTGTCGAGATCGACGAGATAGTCGCGCAGCGTCTGGGTCTCGGCATCCACGAATGTATGGCCGACGCGGCCCAGAAATTCCGAGAAATCGCTGAGGTCGCGGCGGTAGGCATCGAGCGTGTTGGGGCCGGCGCCCTGTTCCGCGGCGAGCATGTCGAGGAACAGGCCGATGAGCCTGGTGTCTGAGGGTTTGGCGGGCATGCCCGGGAGGCTAGCTCCTATTTCTTGAGAAACTTGTCCGGCGGGATCGTCACCGTCATCTCGCGCGGCTTCGGGTCGACGAAGTTCGCCAGCGCGAAGAGCGCGCCATAGACGATGCCGCCGATCACGGCGACGACCGTCAGGAAGCGGAACAGGCTCGGCATCGTTCTGGGGTCTCGGGTCGGGGCGCGGCAGCCAAATTAACCAATGAAATCATCCAACATGTTCGCCGTTTCGTGGCAAGAGTCCTCTGGCGAGGGCCCCCATGGGGTCGTATAGGTGGCCAAAGCCATGCCGCATCTGGCGGCAGTTCGAGCGAGATCCAGTCGAGCGAGACGATGTCCGACGCCGCGTTGCCGCTTCCTGCTTCGCCCGAGGCCGACATCCTGTCGGCGCTCGGGGCGCGCTCGATCGTGCTCGTCGGCATGATGGGGGTGGGCAAATCCACCATCGGCCGCCGCCTCGCGGCCCGGCTCAGGCTGCCCTTCATCGATGCCGACACCGAAATCGAGGTGGCCCATGCCGGCATGACCATCCCGGAGATCTTTGCGGCCCATGGCGAGCCCTATTTCCGCGACGGCGAGGCCCGTGTGATCGCACGGCTGCTCGAGGGCGGGCCGATCGTGCTGGCGACCGGTGGCGGCGCTTTCATGCGCGAGGAGACGCGCGCACGCATCGCGGCGAAGGCCATCTCGATCTGGCTGAGGGCGGACCATGACGTCATCATGCGCCGCGTGCGGCGCCGTGCCGACCGTCCGCTGCTTCAGACCGCCGATCCCGAAGGAACCGTGACGCGCCTTCTCGCCCAGCGCGAGCCGATCTATGCCAATGCCGACCTCACCATCGCCTCGCGCGACGTGCCGCACGACAGAATCGTCGAGGAATGCATCGAGGCGCTGCACGCCCGTCTCTGCGGCGGAGAGCCAGCCCAACCGCCTGCCGACATTGCGAGTGCGTCAAGATGACTGCGCCGTTGAAACATTCCGATCCCATCAAGGTCGACGTCGCACTCGGTGACCGCGCCTATGACATCGTCATCGGCCGCGGCGTGCTGGCCTCGCTCGGCGAGCGTGTCGCCGCTCTGCGTCCCGGCGTGCGCACGGCCATCGTGACCGACCGCACCGTCGCGAAATACTGGCTCGAGCCCACTGAGGCGTCGCTCGCAGCCAGCGGTATTCCGACCTCGCGCATCGTCGTCGAGGAAGGCGAGATCTCGAAAACCTATGCCGGGCTCGAAAAGGTCAGCGAGGCCCTGATCGCAGCGAAGATCGAGCGCAACGATCTCGTCATCGCGCTCGGCGGCGGCGTGGTCGGCGATCTCGCCGGCTTTGCCGCGGCGATCCTGCGCCGCGGCGTCGATTTCGTGCAGGTGCCGACCTCGCTTCTCGCGCAGGTCGATTCCAGCGTCGGCGGCAAGACCGGCATCAACTCGCCGCAGGGCAAGAATCTGCTCGGGGCCTTCCACCAGCCGGTGCTCGTCATCGCCGACACCGCCGTGCTCGACACGCTGTCGCCGCGCCAGTTCCGGGCCGGCTATGCCGAGGTCGCCAAATACGGCGTGCTGGGCGACGAGGCCTTCTTCAGCTGGCTGGAGAAGAACCATGCCGACATCTCGAGGGGCGGATCGGCCCGCGAGCATGCGATCGCGACCTCCTGCCGGGCCAAGGCCGCAATCGTCGCGCGCGACGAGCGCGAGACCGGCGAGCGCGCGCTGCTCAATCTCGGCCACACCTTCGGCCACGCGCTGGAGGCTGTGACCGGCTTCTCCGACCGCCTGTTCCACGGCGAGGGCGTCGCCATCGGCATGACGCTGGCAGCGCAGTTCTCCGCGAAGCTCGGCATGATCGGCGAGCGTGAGGCGGCGCGCATCGAGCGCCACCTGATCGAGGCAGGCCTGCCGACGCGCCTGCAGGACATCGCCGGCTTTGCGCAGGAAGGGCTCGCCGATGCCGACGCGCTGATGGCGCTGATGGCGCAGGACAAGAAGGTCAAGCGCGGCAAGCTCACCTTCATCCTACTGGAGGCCGTGGGCCGCGCGGTGATCGCAAAGGACGTCGAGCCGGCGCCGGTGCGCGACTTCCTGAAAGAGAAGCTCGCGCAGTGATAACGGGACCGTTCAGATCGGCCGCCCGCGAAACGGCGGGGAATGCCGGGGCGGTCGCGAGGCAAACATGAGTTCGATCTCGATCAATCTGCTGCTTGCGGCCCTCCTGCTCGCCGCCAACGCGTTTTACGTGGCGGCGGAATTTGCGCTGGTGAAGAGCCGCGGCTTCCGCGTCAAGGCCATGGTCGAGCAGAACCGCTTCGGTGCGCGCCTGCTGCAGACGATGATGGGAAACATCGAATCCTATCTCGCCTGCTGCCAGCTCGGCATCACCATGGCCTCGCTCGGTCTCGGCTGGATCGGTGAGCCGACGGTGTCTGCGCTGCTGAGCCCCGTCCTCAGCCCGCTCGGAATGTCGGAGGCCACGCTGCACTTCACCTCGTTCGTGGCGGGTTTTCTGGTCTTCTCTTCGCTGCACATCGTCATCGGCGAGCAGGTGCCGAAGACGCTTGCGATCAGGGAGCCGATGCCAGTGTCGCAGTGGATTGCCTATCCGCTGCATTTTTCCTACCTCCTGTTCTACCCGCTGAGCTGGTGCCTCAACACGGCGTCGAGCGCGATCCTCCGTCTGATGGGGGTGCAGGAGTTCTCGCAACACGAAATCCTGACGGATTCGGAGATCGAGGGCCTGGTCGAGGAATCGGCCGTGCACGGCAAGATCGAGAGCGGCGAGGCCGAGTACATTCACAACGTCTTCCGTCTCGGCGAGCTGACGGTGTCTGACGTGATGGTCCACCGCACGGCCATGGTGATGATCAACGCCGACCTGCCGCCGGAGGAGCTGGTGCGGGAGGTGCTGGCCACCGAATACACCCGCATTCCGCTGTGGCGGGACAAGTCGGAGAACATCATCGGCATTCTGCACGCCAAGGATCTGTTGCGCGCGATCCGCGCATCGGAGGGCGACACGTCGCGCATCGACGTCACCACCATCATGCTGCCGCCCTGGTTCGTGCCGGAGATGCGGCCGATATCCCAGCAGCTCAAGGCGTTCCGCCGCCGCAAGACCCATTTCGCACTCGTCGTCGACGAGTATGGTGAGGTCGAAGGCCTCGTGACGCTGGAAGACATTCTGGAGGAGATCGTCGGCGACATCTCCGACGAGCATGACGTGGTGGTCGCCGGCGTGCGCCGTCAGCCGGACGGCTCCGTCGTGGTCGACGGGTCGGTGCCGATCCGCGACCTCAACCGCGCCATGGACTGGCATCTGCCCGATGAAGAGGCAACCACGGTCGCCGGTCTCGTCATTCACGAGGCGCGCTCGATCCCCGACCGCGGCCAGAGCTTCACCTTCCACGGTTTCCGCTTCCGCGTCCTCCGCCGCGAGCGCAACCGCATCACCGCGCTCCGTATTTCACCGGTGACGCGCGAGGCCGAGCTCGAAGAGGCAAAGCCGAGACGGGCCGGGACGTCGTTCTAATTTTTCCCTTACCCTCCCCTGGAGGGGTCCGGGACGAGCGTAGCTCGCCCGTGGGTCGCTACGCATGAAGAGCAGCGCAATGCGTAGCGGGGTGGGGTGACGGTCTTCCCACATCCAACAGTACCCGAGTGGAGAGATCACCCCACCCCGCTCGCGCTGCGCGCGATCGACCCTCCCCCTCCAGGGCAGGGTCAGAGAATTCAACCTTCCCCCGGCGCCTGCGCATTGATCGCCAGCGCGTGCACGCTGCCGGCGAGTTCCGCGGCGAGCGCTGAATTTATCATGCGATGACGGTCGATCCGGCTCTTCCCTTTGAAGGCGGCAGACACGATATACACACGGAAGTGCGTCTCGCCGCCTGCTCGGTGGCCGGCGTGGCCCTCATGCAAATGTGACTCGTCGACGACTTGCAGGCTTTCCGGCGTGAAAGCTTCCTGCAACTTGTTGCTGATAGTGTCTTTCATAGCCATGTGTGCCATTAAGGTGCGCGCTCGCATCCCGTCAATACCCGGACGTCCAAGCTCGTCGCGACCGGGTGCTCAGCGAATTGCAATGTCAAGACTTGAAGGTTTTTGCATTGCGTAGTCAAAGTCAGCCATGCCGATCGATTCATCAAAATTCTTCGACTCCATCCGCGTGAAGCCGCGGGGCAAGCAGCCGGAAGTGAAGCCGCGCGACACCGCGGTCAATTGCGAATGGGCGGGCTGCGCCAACAAGGGCTCGCACCGGGCGCCGAAGGGCCGCGAGAACCAGCGCGAGTACTGGCACTTCTGCCTCGACCACGTGCGCGAGTACAACCAGAACTACAATTTCTTTTCCGGCATGAATGCCGAAGCCGTCGCGCGCTATCAGAAGGATGCGCTGACCGGTCACCGTCCGACCTGGAAGATGGGCGCCAATGGCGGCAAGAAGGGCGCGGAAGAGATCGACATGGCGGCCGATCCTTTCAGCATGTTCAGCGAGATCAACGGCCGCGCCAGCTGGCGCAAGGGCCCCGAAGCGGAGCCCAAGGCCGAGACGCGCAAAGTGATGAACGCCGAGCGCAAGGCGCTTCAGGTCATGGGCCTCGGCCCCAGCGCGACGCTTGCCGACGTCAAGACCAAGTACAAGGCGCTGGTGAAGCAGCACCACCCCGACGCCAATGGCGGCGACCGCTCGACCGAGGACCGCCTGATCGAGATCATCAAGGCGTATAATTATCTGAAGACGGTCGTGCGCGAGGCGTAGGGGCCTCCCCCGCTTTCGTAGCCCGGATGGAGCGCAAGCGTAATCCGGGACCTTTCTCTCACAATGACGACTTTCCCCGGATTACGCTTCGCTCCATCCGGGCTACGCATTCCCTACGCCTGCGGCATCGCCCCGACATATGACGAGCTCGGCCTGATCAACCGCCCCGTCCGCTGCTGCTCGCGGGCATGCGCGGTCCAGCCCGCGCTGCGCGCGATCGCGAAGATCGGCGTGAACGCCTGCCGCGGAATCGCCAGCGCATCGAGCAGGATCGCGGTGAAGAACTCGACGTTCGTCTCCAGCGGCCGCTCCGGATTCTTCTTGCGCAAGGCGCTGCGGATATAAGCCTCGACCTCGCCGGCAAACGGCAAATCGGTGCCATTGGACGCAAGCGCCTCGACCGCGGTCTTGAGCACGTCGGCGCGCGGATCGCGGACGCGATAGACGCGGTGACCGAAACCCATCATGCGCTCGCCGCGCGCCAGCGCCGCGTCGACCCAGGACTGAATGCGCTCGCGCGAGCCGATCGCGTCCAGCATTTCCAGCACCGGCTCCGGCGCGCCGCCATGCAGCGGACCGGTCAGCGCGCAATAGCCGGCGGTGACGGCCGCGAACAGGTCGGCCTGCGTCGAGGCCACCACGCGCGCGGCGAAGGTCGATGCGTTCATGCCGTGGTCGCTGGCGGTGACGAGATAGGCGTCGAGCGCCGTGACCTCGCGCGTTGCAGGCGAACGGCCGTGCAACATGCGCAGCGTGTCGGCGGCATGGCTCACGGTAGGATCGGGCGCGACCGGCTCGAGCCCCTTGGCGCGCCTGACCAGCGCGCCCGCGATCACCGGAAACGCGCCGACGATCGTCGCCTCGTGCTCCAGCCCGTGCTCGGCGCGAAGTCCGGCGACGGCGGCACGAAACCCGTCGATGATGCCCATGCCGCGCGTCGCCGGCAGCAGGTCCGGCAGCCGCGCGAAGGCGCGCTCGCGCGCCACGCCCAGGTTTGAGCGCACATTGACTTCGGTGAGGGTGGTCTTGCTGGCGCCATTCCAGAGCCGGGCGGTAACGCCTTCGAAGCTCGAGATGGCGGCGAGCCGCCCGACGTGCTCCCCGGCGATGATGAGCTCGCCGCGCTCGCCGTCGACATGGCTCAGCACGGTCTCGGCCGCGGGAACGCCGTCCAGCCCGATCTGGCTTTTGGTGAGGTGGATGTTCATGACCCAAATCTCCTGTTCACGGAGAACAAGGTCAGGCCTCTCGACACATTGATCAATCTTGATTACATAAATCAATATGAAAAATTCTGATGGGCTGTACCTCTCCGCTCGGGAAGCCGCCGCCGAGCTCGCGATCTCTCCGGCCACCCTCTACGCCTATGTCAGCCGCGGCCTGATCCGCTCCGAGCCGACGCCGGACTCGCGAAAGAACCGCTATCGCGCCGAGGACGTTCGGGCGCTGAAGGAGCGCCGTGTGCCGTCGCCGGAGCCACGCGGCCTGCGCAGCTTCGATGCCGATCTGCCGGTGATGGACACGGAGATCTCGACCATCACCGAGGAGGGCGCCATCTATCGCGGCGTCAATTGCGTCGATCTTTCCGACAGTGACACGCTGGAGCACGCCGCGACGCTGCTGTGGGATGTCGCCGACGTCGATCCGTTTGCCCCCGACAATCAACCGGAACTCTCCGAGGAAATGCGCGTGATCGCGAAGGCCGCGCGCCGGGCCGCACCGATCGACCGCGCCATCGCCGTGCTCGCACTGGCCGCCAGCGTCGATCCCCGCGCCTTCACCCGGGCACCCGATGGCCGCGCTATGGTCGGCGCGCGCATCGTCCGCCTGCTGGTTGCGACCATGCTCAATGCGGACGCCTCGGCCGAGCCGCTGCATCAGCAGGTCGCGCGCGCCTGGGCGGCGGACAACAAGCACGCGCCCGACCTGATCCGCCGCGCGCTGGTACTGCTCGCCGATCACGAGCTGAACGCGTCGACCTTCACCGCGCGCTGCGCTGCCTCGACCGGCCTCAACCTTTATGACTCCGTCATCGCCGGGCTCGCCGCGTTGAAAGGGCCGAAGCATGGCGGCGCCGGCGTCCTGGCCTCACAGCTCGTCAAGACGCTGGTCGACCGCGACGTCGAGCCTGTCGTGCGCGAGCGTGTCGCCCTCGGTGAACGCTTTGCCGGCTTTGGCCACGGCGTCTACAAGCACGGCGACCCCCGCGCGCAGTCGCTGCTGAACGCGCTGTCGCGCTCCGGCGCGCCGCGCAAATTCACCAGGGAAGTGCCAGAGCGGATCGCGGAAGCCACCGGCGAGTTCGTCAATATCGACTACGCGCTCGCCGTGCTGGTCCACGCACTGCGCCTGCCCGCCGGCAGCGAGCTGGCGCTGTTCGCGATGGCCCGCAGCGTCGGCTGGATCGCGCATGCCAGCGAGCAATTGCAGTTCGGCAAGCTGATCAGACCGAGGGCAAGATATGTGGGGCCTGCGCCGGGACGCAGGGCGGGGGCTGCCGGTTAGAACCTCTGTCAGTGCGGCAATCTCCGCTGTCGTCGCTGCGAACGCAGGAGGACAGCGTTCCTGGAATGACGGCTCGCACTCACCCTGGGCAGTTCACACCATCGCTTCCGCGACCACCATATAGTTCACGTCCATATCCGACGACAGAGACCATTTGTCGGCGAAGGGCGAGTAGACGACGCCGGTCTGCTCGGTGATGACAAGACGGTTGTCGAGCAGGTATTTCGTCAGTTCGTCGGGCGTGACGAACTTGTTCCACTCATGCGTGCCGCGCGGTAGCCAGCGCAGGACGTATTCGGCACCGACGATGGCGAGGGCAAAGCTCTTCCAGTTGCGGTTCAGCGTCGAGACCACCATCAGGCCGTTCGGCTTCAGCATCGCGGCGCAGCGCTTCAGGAACATGCCGACGTCGGTGACGTGCTCGACCACCTCCATCGCCAGCACGATGTCGAAGCGCTCGCGCGGGTCGATCTCCTCCACCGTGGTGCAGCGATAGTCGATCGCCAGATGGCTCTTGTCGGCGTGCAGCTTCGCCGCCGCGATGTTGCTCGCGGAGGGATCGATGCCGATGACCTGCGCTCCGAGGCGCGACAGCGGCTCGCAGAGCAGGCCGGCGCCGCAGCCGATGTCGAGCACGCGCAAGGACCCAAGACAATTGAGGCTGCGCACGTTGCGCTCGAACTTGCGGCAGGCGGCGTCGCGGATATAGCCGAGCCGCAACGGGTTGATCCGGTGCAGCGGCGCCATCTTGCCCTTGGGATCCCACCATTCCGCCGAGAGTTTCGAGAATTTCGCGATCTCGGCGGCGTCGACGCTCGAGCCGAGCTGGGCGGAAAGAGAAGTATTTTGCTGCATGCTCATGGTTGGGCGCGGTCCTACCGCGTGGTGATCGAACTACGGAAGGCGAGCGGCGAGGCGATGGTCTTGATCGTCTCGATACCCTCGCCGACGCCGCGAATCGTCACGTCGCCGTAGTTGAGAATACGTCCAAGAATGGTCTGGTCGACATCGACGCTCTCGACCTTGTCCAGCGCCATCTCGAAGGTTCGGCGCTTGATGAAGCCGGTCTTGTGCACGACCCTGAGGTTGGTGACGTCGGTCTCGGTGGTGAAACGATGGAACCAGCCCTTCACGGTCCAATACAGGGCCGCCAGAGCCGCGAGACCCGCGGCCCCGAGGCAAAGCAGAACGAGCCAGTCGACGGTCGCCTGCCGCGACAGGATGAGCAGGGCCAGCGCCGCGATCCAGGCCACGATGGCCGGAAAGTAGAAGATCCAGTGCGCATTGGTCGAATACAGCACGCGCTCGCCGGGCTGCAGGATCTCGTCGATGTAACGCGCCATGATCTAGCTTAACCCACTACCCCACCCTGCCCCCGCAGGAACCCGCT